>NZ_AP024907.1:115000-1411209 GCF_024347135.1 Vibrio spartinae
CGGCCGTAACTATAACGGTCCTAAGGTAGCGAAATTCCTTGTCGGGTAAGTTCCGACCTGCACGAATGGCGTAATGATGGCCACGCTGTCTCCACCCGAGACTCAGTGAAATTGAAATCGCTGTGAAGATGCAGTGTACCCGCGGCTAGACGGAAAGACCCCGTGAACCTTTACTACAGCTTGGCACTGAACATTGAACCTACATGTGTAGGATAGGTGGGAGGCTTTGAAGCGCAGTCGCTAGATTGTGTGGAGCCATCCTTGAAATACCACCCTTGTAGTTTTGATGTTCTAACTTTGGCCCGTTATCCGGGTCGAGGACAGTGCCTGGTGGGTAGTTTGACTGGGGCGGTCTCCTCCCAAAGAGTAACGGAGGAGCACGAAGGTGGGCTAAACACGGTTGGACATCGTGTGGTTAGTGCAATGGCATAAGCCCGCTTAACTGCGAGAATGACAATTCGAGCAGGTGCGAAAGCAGGTCATAGTGATCCGGTGGTTCTGAATGGAAGGGCCATCGCTCAACGGATAAAAGGTACTCCGGGGATAACAGGCTGATACCGCCCAAGAGTTCATATCGACGGCGGTGTTTGGCACCTCGATGTCGGCTCATCACATCCTGGGGCTGAAGTCGGTCCCAAGGGTATGGCTGTTCGCCATTTAAAGTGGTACGCGAGCTGGGTTTAGAACGTCGTGAGACAGTTCGGTCCCTATCTGCCGTGGGCGTTGGAGAATTGAAAGGGGCTGCTCCTAGTACGAGAGGACCGGAGTGGACGAACCACTGGTGTTCGGGTTGTGATGCCAATCGCATTGCCCGGTAGCTAAGTTCGGGATCGATAACCGCTGAAAGCATCTAAGCGGGAAGCGAGCCTTGAGATGAGTTCTCCCTGGCGCTTAAAGCGTCCTGAAGGGTTGTTCGAGACTAGAACGTTGATAGGCAGGGTGTGTAAGCGCTGTGAGGCGTTGAGCTAACCTGTACTAATTGCCCGTGAGACTTAACCATACAACACCGAAGGGGTTTTAGGACTCTTAGAGACTTGATTGTGTACGAGAATCAGCTTTTCGAATTGAAGAAATTTGCTTGGCGACCATAGCGTTTTGGACCCACCTGAATCCATGCCGAACTCAGACGTGAAACGAAACAGCGCCGATGGTAGTGTGGGGTCTCCCCATGTGAGAGTAGGACATCGCCAGGCTTTAATTATCATCTTGAGATAGTGATATCTGAAGATGGACTCTAAATAGAGCGGTCAATTGTCAGACTTTATTTAGATAACAATTTGTGGAGAGATGGCTGAGTGGTTGAAAGCACCGGTCTTGAAAACCGGCGTACGTTAATAGCGTACCTAGGGTTCAAATCCCTATCTCTCCGCCACCTCTAAAAAGCTGTTGATCATCAACAGCTTTTTTTATGTCAAAAAATCACCTATCTATATCTGTTAAACTTGCCCTATTTTCCAATCCAATTTGAAAACTCGATGTTTTCATCCATCTATTCCATCCCTCTGGCGTATCAGAATATTCATACTAATTACATTAATTAACTGGTCAATATAGTCCAATCTCTAAATAAGTTTTGGGAAATCAGGTCGTCATATCAGCTCCTATTGAAGCTGATATGAGATCATAAAATTAGTGCGATTGGTATTATTTATCAATCATGTTGAATATATTTCTGACATTCCAGGTAAGAATGATCGGAAGCATTTTCTTGGTGGCGGAAGTATTACCAAAGATAAGTTGGTTGAACTTGCAGAACAAGCAACTGACAGTATCATTATTCAGACACCATATTTGATTACGACCAAAAGAGACAGGGCGTTTCTACATAAATTAGTTAACAAAGGGGGCAAAATAAAAATTCTCACCAATAGTCTGGCATCCAACGATAATTTAGAGGCTTTTAGCGGCTACCAAAGAAATAGAGACGCACTACTGGATATTGGTATCGAAATTTATGAATTCAGGCCTGATGTCAGAATTAGGCAGAGGGTAATGTCAGATCATATGTATAAACGGTTACCCTCTGTACCGATATTTGGCCTTCATACCAAAACAATGACGATTGATGATAATATCACGGTGATTGGCACTTATAACTTTGATCCCCCGCAGTGCTAATTTGAATACTGAAAGTATGACAATTATTTACTCTCCTGAGATTACGCAAGATGTGACATCTTCCATGTTAAAAGAAATGGAAGTTGAGAACGCATGGCAGGTTACCAGAGATTTTAATCCTGACGGTAAGGTTCGGTTATCTAAACGAATTGGAGTGAAGCTACGGAGAATTGTGCCGAAAATATACTGTAGTGCCTTGATACTAAAATCATCGGTTGGTTTCTTGTCGGAAGTACTGTGTTGCGTTAGCTCCGTTGATTATTCTTTATGGGTCTAATGCATAAAATATTAAATTGAATTCATATTAATAGTCACTCTCTGAAATAAAGTTCATTCAACCGAAAATATTCTCATTCGTTCAATATAAAAATAGGAATCTAATATTCACTGTGTGGAATATCTCGTCAATGTAGCACGATAAGTATAGTTGCAATTGGTTCTATCATTATTCATGTATTGTGCTTCATTCGTAGACCCGCTAAATAGTTCTATTTACGACTCTTTTGCGAAATAATTGACACTCTCTAGTGATTTTTGATTTTATTTGTGTGATAACTGAACGGATTAGAGTATGTGATGGACTTATTGGACAAGTCCAATGAATCTTGCAAAAACGCGACCAGACACTATTTTCAAATTAGGCATAGTATAATGGCCGAGACTTGGTGAGAGAGGGCTCATGAAGATTAGAACAAAGCTGATTGTAACGTTTGTGGTCGCAGTAACAGTGCCTGTTACTTTTTTAGCGATTTTCTCAATAAGAGAAGTGACTGATGCGGCTATCACGCAATTTCAAAAAGCAACGATGAAAGAAATTTCACAAGTTGATCGTGCATTTAATATTTTCTTTGATAACGCGAAAAAAAGTATTGATTACCTTGCATCGATTCCTGAGGTTACCGAGCATTTATCGAATGCCCCAAGCTTTGTTGATCAACAGAAAGTGGACAACTTTAAGGGATGGTCTTCTCTTGAAGGACAGTCAAAGCAACTCTTTGATATCTTCGAACGGTTTGGAAAAGCAAAACAAAATCTGGCTTATGTCTATACCGGGCGTGAAACAGGCAGTTATATTGAATGGCCGGGGAGTCACTTTTCTTCTCCTTTCGATCCCCGCGTTCGCCCATGGTATAAAGCAGCAATGGCCGCGAATGGCAAAGCAATCATGACCCATGCTTATTATTGGAAGGGCGATGATGCTACTTATATCGCGATTGCCAAAGCGGTAAAAGATAAAAGTAATAAAGTCCTCGGAGCCGTCAGCTTGGATATCTCGGTCAATGAGCTGACTGATATCGTCAAGAATATTACGATTGGTGAGAATGGTTATATTGTTTTACTGGAAGATAATGACACGATTCTGGTCGATCCATTCAAGCCGGAGAATAGTTTTAAATCGGTGAGTGATATTGATACGCCATTTTTTAAATTGATGAGTGAACACCCTAAAAATCTATTTGAAGTGAATCGCGGTGGCACTGATTTTCTTGGACAAATCGTTATTTCTAAGCTGGGTTGGCGTTTTGTTGCATTAGTTCCTAAATCCGAAGTGTATGCAGCAGCGGTGAAACAGACTTATGTGACGTTGGCGATTGTGATTCCTTTAGTGATTATTTTCATTCTGATCGCGTTCTATGTTTCAAAAGTCATAACCTCACAGATCAACAGTGTGACGAATGTGTTGCAACAGATCTCTCAAGGTCATGGTGACCTGACGACTAAGCTCGATACGACGGCAAAAGATGAGGTTGGAGAACTTTCGCGCGCCTTTAATGGATTTGTGGATAAGTTAGGGAGCCTGATTGGAGAAGTTGTCAGCCTCAGTGCTGATCTCAAGCATATGGCGGCTATTGCGACGGAGAAAGCACATCAGTGGCAGGCGGATTCAGGGGAACAGTTAGAGAAAGTCACATTGGTAACCGATGCTATCTCTGAGATGTCAAAGGCGACGGCCGAAATTGCATCTAGCTCCGAGCAGGCTGCGGGGATAGCAGAAAGTAGCTCAACGGCATGTACGGATGGAAAATTAGTCGTTGAAAATACCAGAGAGTCGATAGAGATGCTTGCCAGTGAAGTACATACGACGAGTGATATTATCAGTAAGCTCAATGACAATTCTCAGCATATTACCACGATTATTACCACCATTCAGGGAATCGCAGAACAGACCAACTTACTGGCGCTGAACGCGGCCATTGAAGCCGCCAGAGCCGGAGAGCATGGTCGGGGATTTGCTGTGGTTGCTGACGAAGTCCGTAATCTGTCACAGAAAACAACCAGTTCGACGGAAGAAATTCAGCAAATGATCCAAGAGTTGCAACAAACAACGCAACAAGCAGCAAATGTCATGAAAAATAGTAAGTCGATGACCGATAATGCTGTCGAGCAGGCTAATACTGCCAGCGAAAGTTTGATTATACTCGCCAGTTCGATTGATCAGATAAAAGGTGCTTCAATCCAGATTGCGACAGCAACTGAGGAACAGTCCTGTGTGTGTGAGGATATCACGCTCAATACACAGCAGATTAATGGTATTGCAAATCAACTGACAGAAGATGCACAAGATCAGATTGATAGTGCTGAAGCATTCCGTGCTGTCTCGGAGAAAATGTTCGATTTGGTTGGTAAATTTAAAGTGTGATCAATCTATTTGAATTGTTTTGACACAATATAAGAAATGCCTGAGTCGCTGTACTCAGGCATTTTTTTGAAATCAACAATGCTCTTAAGCTTTCTGTCAAAGATGGTGTTGACTGCATTAAGTCACAATACTTCTTTTCGCGGTGACCACCTGCCATAAGGCTTTTACCAGTGGTTGTTCTAACTGGGACTGACGGCAACAGACACCCAGTTGAAACGGTTGTATCCGTTGACTCTCTGGTAAGCGTTGCACCTTTTCCCGGGCCGGACTGTTATTGATGACGACATCCGGTGCAATGCCTATCCCATATCCGAGCGCAACCATACTTACAATCGCTTCATGCCCGGCACTTTGAGCATAGATGTTTGGCTTAATTCTCATTTCCTTAAACCAAGTATTGGCTCTTTCTCTTGCCGTCCCTGATTCAGGGATGATGAATGGAATCATTGACCAGTCAATCGGGTCGGCACAAAGTGCCTGCTCGAAGCTGCTGACGCCGACGGGGGCGATGACTGATAACGGTATCTCACAGATCGGTTCAAATACAATACGGTTAGGAAGTTGCTCCGGCAACGCTGAGATGGCTAGATCAGCTTCATTGTTCAGAACTTTGTCGATTGCCTGAGCGGGGTCGCCCGTTAATAGCTTAAATTCAATAAACGGGTGTTGAGAGCGAAAATCAGCGAGTAATTCGGGAAGATGGCTATAGCTGGCTGTAACCGAACAAAACAGACGAATTTCACCTTTCAGGGTTTGATTGTTCTCATGCAGCTGCGCTTGAAACTGCTGCCACTCACTGATAATTTTTATGGCAACCGGCAGGAGTTGAAGCCCTGTTGGCGTGACTTCTACCCGGCGATTATCCCGGATAAAGAGATGTTGGCCGATTTCATCCTCGAACTTTTGAATCTGGCGACTTAACGCGGACGGACTGATGTGCATTGCCGCTGCGGTTTTACTGAAATTTTTACTGTCACAGAGATGGACAAAAAGTTCTAATATTCTGATATTCATATCGTTGTCTAATGTGTTGCATTTTTTGCAATACTTGGTTGTGAATATATCACTTTCGGCAATAGAATGTCTGATTTAATATGGGACATTCGGTGCCTGCTACCAACATGATGAATCAATAACGAAGGAGCCCCTACATGGCTAACTATTTCAATACACTGAACTTACGTCAGCAACTGGATCAACTTGGCCGTTGCCGTTTTATGGACCGTGAAGAATTTGCCACTGAAGCAGATTACCTCAAAGGTAAGAAAGTTGTGATCGTTGGTTGTGGTGCACAAGGTTTAAACCAGGGCCTGAACATGCGTGATTCTGGTCTGGATGTTGCGTATGCATTGCGTCAGGCTGCTATCGATGAGCAACGTCAGTCCTATAAGAATGCAAAAGACAATGGTTTTGAAGTAGGTAGCTATGAGCAACTGATTCCTCAAGCCGATCTGGTGGTTAACCTGACCCCGGATAAACAGCATACCAATGTTGTTGAAACCATCATGCCTCTGATGAAAGAAGGCGCTGCTCTGGGCTATTCACATGGCTTCAACATTGTTGAAGAAGGGATGCAAATCCGTAAAGATTTGACCGTTGTGATGGTTGCACCGAAGTGTCCGGGAACTGAAGTTCGTGAAGAGTATAAGCGTGGTTTCGGTGTGCCGACACTGATTGCTGTTCACCCGGAAAATGATCCACAAGATGATGGTCTGGAAATCGCGAAAGCGTGGGCCGCTGCAACCGGTGGACACCGTGCGGGTTGTCTGGAGTCTTCTTTTGTTGCCGAAGTTAAATCAGACTTAATGGGTGAGCAAACTATTCTGTGCGGTATGTTGCAAGCTGGTTCTATCGTATGCTACGAAAAAATGATTGCTGAAGGTATCGATGGCGGTTATGCCGGAAAACTGCTGCAATATGGTTGGGAAACGATCACCGAAGCACTTAAGTTTGGTGGTATCACGCATATGATGGATCGTCTGTCGAACCCTGCGAAAATTAAAGCATTTGAACTGTCTGAAGAATTGAAAGACTTGCTACGTCCTCTATATAACAAACACATGGACGATATCATTGTTGGTGAATTTTCTAGCACAATGATGGCTGACTGGGCAAATGATGACGCAAACCTGTTGAACTGGCGTAAAGAAACGGGTGAAACGGCATTTGAGAATTACCCTGAATCAGATGTGACAATCACTGAACAAGAATATTTTGACCACGGTATCCTGATGATCGCGATGGTTCGTGCCGGTGTTGAGTTGGCATTTGAAGCGATGACTGCTTCCGGAATCATTGATGAGTCTGCTTATTACGAATCTCTGCATGAGCTACCACTGATTGCCAATACTATTGCTCGTAAGCGCCTGTATGAAATGAATGTTGTTATCTCTGATACAGCAGAATATGGAAACTACCTGTTTGCCAATGTTGCGACACCGCTGCTACGCGAAAAATTCATGCCTTCAGTGAGCACGGATGTGATTGGTAAAGGCTTAGGTGAAACATCTAATCAGGTTGATAATGGTTATCTGATCGATGTGAACAGCGTGATTCGCAATCATCCGGTCGAGTATATCGGTGAAGAGTTGCGTGGCTATATGAAAGACATGAAGCGTATTGCTGTTGGTGGTTAAGCGGATCGAGTCGTCACCTGCTGAGGTGACGGTGATTCTCGCTACATTGATGAGATAATAAAAAGGCCTGAATTGAATGATTCAGGCCTTTTGCTTTTGAGTGCCATGAAACGGTTTGTCATGAAAACCCGCAGGACATGACAAGTGGTTCTCCGTTCACAGAGGTTACTGATCCTGTTTGGACAACTTATCTTCCAACTCAGTGACTTTTGTTTCCAGCTGAGTCAGCTTTTCACGGGTACGAAGTAATACTTGTGTCTGAACATCAAATTCTTCACGACTGACTACATCCAGCTTATTCAATTGTCCCTGAATCACCTGACGAACTTTTTGTTCAACATCAGCACCAAGGTCTTTGACGGGTTGAGGCATGGCATCATGAATCTGTTTTGCGACTTGCTCTAGTTTTTTGGGATCAAACATATAGGGTAAAACTCCTCTTCTACTGCTGTTATTCTATGTAATTCAGGCAAGAAAGTCGTTATCAAAGTGGACAAAAAAGGCCACAACGTGTGGCCTTTTACTTATCTGGATATCAAACACACCCGGTGAAGTACCTATGAAGCCGTATGGGTTGGTGTTTCATCGGTTGATTGCTTTTCTTCATCGTTTTCCACAAAAACCGGCAGTGGTTTATGTTTCTCTGCCAAGTAACTGTAGATAACCGGGAGAACAAACAGTGTAAACAATGTTCCGATTGCAAGCCCGGCAACAATTACAATACCAATACTGAAACGTTGTTTGGCGCCAGCACCAGTTGCAGACATTAACGGAATCAGGCCGGCAATCATTGCGGCTGTTGTCATCAGGATTGGGCGCAGACGAATCTTAGCAGCCTCCATAACCGCTTCAATCCGGTCTTTATTAAATTTCAACTGTACCTCTTTGGCAACCTCACAAATCAAAATACCATGCTTGGTTATCAAGCCAATCAAGGTAATTAACCCGACCTGAGAATAGATATTGAGAGATGTGAAACCAAAGAATCCACCCCATGCCAACGCGACCAAAGCCCCACAGATTGCAAGTGGTACAGAGACCATGATGACGATTGGATCTCGGATAGATTCAAACTGAATTGCCAGAACCAAGAAGATAATTGCCAAAGCGAGAGCAAAGGTTGTATAGAGTGCGCTCCCTTCGGTAATGAACTGACGAGATTCACCCATGTAGTCGCGGGTGTATCCGATCGGTAGTGTCTTATCGACCTCATGATTCAACCATTCGAGAGCACTTCCCATCGTGACTCCGGGGGTTGGGACTGCACTGATCGTGGCTGAGTTTAGCTGGTTAAAGTGAGGCAATGCCCGAGGTTCTGAAACCACATCAATCTTAATCAGACTGCGTAAGGGAATTGCATCGCCATTGGCGGCCAGTACATAGTAATTGTTCATCGATTCTGGATTGAGTCGGTATTTACGCTCGACTTGCGGAATCACTTCATACGAGCGTCCATAGAGGTCAACGCGATTGACATAGCCGTCAGCCATCAGCGTTGCCAGTGTCATACCAATATCCTGCATCGTTACGCCATAAGCACCTGCTTTGTCTTTATCAATGCTGATCTTCATGGTTGCAGAATCGAAGTTTAGATCCAGTGTTGAGTAGACAAACAAGGGACTATGTTGAACTTTGCCCAGAATGTCTGAAGCCAAAGTAAATAGGTTTTCAAAGCTATTGGGGGTTTTCAGCACCAACTGAATCGGTAGACCTGAACCTGCACCCGGGAGTTCTGGCATCTCGAAGGCTGACACGGACATACTCGGTACTTCTTTCAGCAGCCCTTGGAGTCGTTTCTGTATCTCAGCCTGACTTGCTTCACGTTGACTCCAAGGCACCATGACGGAGAAACCGAGCGACTGATTTGATGTAGGTACACCAGTGAATTCCAAATTTAAGTCAACTTCGGGTTGAGCCATCAGAATGTCATTGACGTGCTCCATGGTTTTTTGCATGTAATCGAGGTTGGCATTTGACTGACCATTGGCAATAAACATCACCACCCCTTTATCTTCAGCCGGCGCCAGCTCGGTCGGAATAAATTTAAAGAGAACCGGGAGGCTGGCAAGAATGATTAATGCAAAAGCAATCACAACGGTACGGTGGAGCATGACCGCAGACAGCATCTTCTCGTAGCGGTTAGTGATTCGATCCAATACAGAGTGAACCTTACTTTCAAATCCGCTAGGAGAACTGTGTGCGACAAGCATCTTTGAACACATCATCGGTGAGAGTGTCAGGGCGATAATCCCGGAAACGATCACCGATCCTGCCAGAGATAAGGCAAACTCTTTAAATAGTGAGCCCGTTATCCCTTGTGTCAGTGCAATCGGTGCATATACCGCTGCCAATGTCAGTGTCATTGCTATAACCGGCAGTGCAATTTCTCGGGTTCCGATGATAGCAGCCCTAAATGGTGTTTCACCCAGCTTGATGTGACGGTCAACGTTTTCAAGAACAACGATTGCGTCATCAACCACCAAACCGATGGCAAGCACCATTGCAAGCAGTGTCATTAAGTTCCAGGAAAACCCGAAAACCTGCATTACCAGAGAAACTCCGATCAGAGACAGTGGAATCGTGATAATCGGAATCATGACCGCGCGGAAAGAACCAAGGAATAGGGTAATCACCACCAATACGATTAAAACGGCTTCTCCGATGGTTTTGATCACCTCGTCAATCGACTCGTTGATGGCTTCGGTCGAGTCATAGAGCATCGTCATCTTGATATTGCTCGGCATATTCTTGTCGATGCGCGGCATGATAGCTCTGACATCTCGTGCAATATCGATCGGGTTAGCACTGGGTGCAGCATTGATCGCGGCAACAATGGCTTCTTTTCCGTTGGCGGTTGCCCGATAGGTATCATGACTCTTTGCCAGCGAGACTTTAGCAATGTCTCCCAAACGAATGATTTGCCCCTCATCCGACTTGATGACCAACCGTTTTAACTCTGTTGTCGTGGAAACCTGTGTATCAGCATCCCCATTATAGAGAACAAACTCTCCTGTCGATTGCCCTGTCGCCGATTGATAGTTATTGGCACTCAGAACACTCATGACTTGCGAAGCAGATAGTTTCAGCGCGGCCATTTTATTCGGGTCTAACCAGATACGCAGGCCATATTTGATCCCGCCATAGAGATCAACCTTCGACACACCACTGACCGAGAATAACTGTGGGTTGACCACGCGCTCGAGATAGTCGTTGATTTGGCTGGCATTAAGTTCATCACTGGAGAAGCCAATATAGACTACCGCAGTCGTTGAGCCGGTTGACATCGTTACACTCGGGTCTTCCGCTTCTTTTGGTAATTGTGAGCGTACCGAATTGGTTTTTGCCAAGATATCTGCCAATGCCGCATTCGGGTCGGTATTGAGCTTCATTTTGACCGTAATTGTTGAACCACCCATTGAGGATGAAGAGGTCATGTAGTCGATATTATCGGCTTGAGCAATCGCTTGCTCTAAGGGTTGAGTGATGAATCCCTGAATCAAATCCGAGCTGGCACCATAGTAGCCAGTCGTCACAGTGATCACGGTGTTCGTCATCTCTGGATACTCTCGGATTTGCAGTTTGAATACGGCTTGTAATCCAAGCAAGGCAATCAAGAGGCTCAGTGATATGGCGAGAACCGGACGTTTGATGAAAATATCAGTAAAGCGCATGCAACCTCCGGTTAAAGCATGGGAACTTCAGATGATGGTGTCAGCGTATCACTTTCCACCACATGAACTTTTGCCCCATTACTTAAGCGGACTTGACCGGAAGTCACAATCGTATCTCCGTCTTTCACACCACTTAATATGTGAGCTACATCTTTTTTGCGCTCCCCGACCTCAATGACATGTTGCTTGACACGCTTTTCACCATCTTTTTCGGTCACAATGTAAACACTGTCACCATAAAGCGTATAGGCAATTGCCACCTGAGGAATAATCACCTGATCTTTTTGGACCGGTAGGAGGATATTTGCTTTGGCGAACATCCCGCTGCGTAGCTTGCCATCGCTATTTGGAATATTGGCTTCCACCTGAACCAAGCCACTCTGTGCACTGACTGCGGGCTCGATGGCTTTTATCGTCCCTTTGAACGAGTCATCCGGATAAGCATCGACAACGATGTTGACTGTCTGGCCGACCGAAATTTTAGACAGGTCGGTCTGCGGTATTGTGAAGTGTAGACGCATCACGGAAGTATCTTCCAGACGGACGATACTGGAGCCGATATTCATATATTGACCGACATAGATATTGCGGATACCCACCGAACCGGAAAAAGGTGCTGTGATTTCACGTCTGGCGATAGTCGCTTTCAAACTTTCGATATCGGCAGACAAAGAGAAATAAGCCGCTTCAGCTTCATCGAAAGATTCTTTAGACAAAGACCCTTTTGCATACAAGCCTTTGTAGCGTTCATATTTTGCTTTTGCCGCAGGCAAACGAGCTTGCGCACTTTTTAAGTTCGCTTTTTCAACAGCCGAATCGAGCGCCATCAGCATCTGTCCTTTTTCGACGGAAGCGCCTGACTCGAATGCGATATCTTTAATGACACCACTGGTTTCGGAGGTGAGTGTTACACCCTGCTTCGGTTCGATAAAACCGATCGCTTCAATAATCGGTGTCCAATCTTGTGTTTTAATCTGAGAAACTGTAATCGGAAATGAGGGTTCGGGCATGTTCGCAAAATAGTCATTCATCGCTTTTTGCTTGAACAAATTGACTCCGATTACACTACCTAACAGCACAACAACAATCAGTAGCATCGAGAGTGTCCATAGTAATGTCCGCTTTTTCATTCGATGTTAAACTCCAAGTTTAATGATGAACTAGCCTCAACGAGTTTGTTTCCTCAGCATGTGCAACAAGATGCTTCTGATAAAACTGAATCTACTATCAGAATAATTGGTTCGCTTGATTGCTAACGTTTTGGTATTGAAGCATGAATTAGGTTGCCATTATAGCTTACAGAGTAGCCATATATGCAACACACTTGTGCAGTAAATTATGTAAAAACTCGCATATTTACACGAGTGGTAAATTTATCAGTCGGGCATTATCATGAGGACGTGTGAATATTCTCGTAAACCAGCCATCAAGTTCAGAGCAGATGAGATAACGGATGAAGTTAAATCCAAGACAAGATGAAGCCGTCAAATATATATCGGGTCCCTGTTTGGTGCTTGCCGGTGCCGGATCAGGTAAGACCAGAGTAATAACCAATAAAATTGCCTATTTAGTTCAACAGTGTGGCTATAAAGCTCGCAATATTGCTGCGGTGACGTTTACCAATAAAGCTGCCAGAGAAATGAAAGAGCGGGTCGCGCAAACGTTAGGGAAAAAAGAATCCCGTGGCCTGATGATTTCGACCTTCCATACACTTGGTTTGAATATCATTCGCCGAGAATATAAAGCGCTCGGTCTTAAGGCCGGTTTTTCTTTATTTGATGATCAGGACCAATTGGCTCTCCTCAAGGCATTGACGGAAAAACAGATCGATGGGGATAAGGATCTATTGCGTCAGTTGCTCAGTACCATCTCCAATTGGAAGAATGATATGTTCTCTCCGGCTCAGGCCAAGGCGAGCGCCAGAGGCGAGCAGGAACAACTATTTGCTTTTTGTTATGAATGCTATCAGAACCAGATGAAAGCCTATAATGCACTGGATTTTGATGATTTGATTCTGATGCCGGTCGGGTTACTGAAAAACAATGAACAAGTCCGACAGCACTGGCAGTCGAGAATACGTTATCTGCTGGTGGATGAGTATCAGGATACCAATACCAGTCAGTATGAATTGGTTAAGTTGCTGGTGGGAGAGCGAGGTCGGTTTACGGTTGTGGGTGATGATGACCAATCGATTTATTCATGGCGGGGGGCCAAACCTCAGAATCTGGTGTTATTGGGAGAAGATTATCCGAATTTACGGCTCATTAAGCTGGAGCAGAATTATCGTTCAACCAATCGGATTTTGCACTCAGCCAATATTTTGATTGCGAATAATACCCACGTATATGAAAAAAGACTCTTTTCTGAACTGCCGGATGGCGAAACACTGAAAATCATCATGGCAAATAATGATGAGCATGAAGCAGAACGTATTACGGGTGAGATTATTGCTCACAAGTTTATCAATCATACGGGGTATCGTGACTATGCCATTCTGTATCGGGGGAATCATCAGTCCCGTTTGATTGAGAAAAGTTTGATGCAGAACCGCGTTCCTTACAAAATTTCAGGGGGAACGTCTTTCTTTGCACGAGCCGAGATCAAAGACATCATGGCGTACCTACGGGTGTTGGTGAATCCTGATGATGACAATGCTTTTCTGCGGATCGTCAATACGCCGCGCCGTGAGATTGGCCCTGTGACGCTGGAGAAGCTGGGCAGCTATGCCAACATGCGCGGTAAAAGTCTGTTTGAAGCCAGTTTTGAAATCGGTCTGGAACAGCACCTGACGGGAAAGGGGCTGGAAAATTTAAGGCGTTTTACGCAATGGTTGGTGCGGTTATCGGATCAGACAGAGAGAGGTGATACGGTGGCGGTCACGCGATCGCTGGTGCGCGATATTCATTATGAAGACTGGCTGTATGAAACCTCATCAAGCCCGAAAGCGGCGGAGATGCGAATGAAAAATGTGTCTGATCTCTATTCATGGGTCGTCGCGGATTTGGACGGCAACAACCCGGATCAGGAGAAGAAGTCGCTCAAAGAGGTTGTTCAGCGCCTGACTTTACGTGACATGATGGAACGGGGAGAAGAAAATGATGACAGTGATGCGGTACAACTGATGACCTTACACGCATCCAAAGGATTAGAATTTCCGTATGTCTATTTGATCGGGACTGAAGAAGGCATTTTGCCCCATCAAACCAGCATTGATGAAGATAATATCGAAGAAGAACGGCGGCTCATGTATGTCGGCATTACTCGGGCTCAGAAAGAGATGACATTCATCGTATGTAAAGAAAGACGTCAGTACGGTGAGTTGATTCGTCCGACACACAGTCGTTTTTTAGATGAATTACCTTATGATGACGTGACTTGGGAACAGAAGAAAAAAGAGCTTTCACCTCAGGAACGGATGGAAAAAGGACAAGCGCATATTGCTAATTTGAGAGCGATGTTTAAAAAGGATTCTTGACGAATTGAGTGGGAAAAGCAACGATAGAGCACGGCATGATGCGCTGCTTTTCTGGCAACGCTCAACTATCTGATTATCGAAGAGATGCCTTTTTTAATGATGACTGACGAAAAAGGCGTCAAACGAGAAAAAAAGTTGAAAAAAAGCTAGACGACAAAGAGTGATATCCGTATCATTCCCCTCCGCCGATAGGGCATGATGCGCCCGTAGCTCAGCTGGATAGAGCGTTGGCCTCCGGAGCCAAAGGTCGAAGGTTCGAATCCTTTCGGGCGCGCCATTTGCGGAGGAATGATCGGCAACAGACGTATGGTGGCTATAGCTCAGTTGGTAGAGCCCCGGATTGTGATTCCGGTTGTCGCGAGTTCGAGTCTCGTTAGCCACCCCATTTTCCTGAGAGCATTTCCCCATTTGGGTTGTTTTTCAGAGAGACAAACGGACTGTTTGCCTTGAGCATGTATCCTATGCTGTTGGCAGTGATAGATAATATCAAAGAATAAAATGTATCGGTGAATAGCGCAGTTTGGTAGCGCATCTGGTTTGGGACCAGAGGGTCGGGGGTTCGAATCCCTCTTCACCGACCACTTTTCAGTGGTGGCTATAGCTCAGTTGGTAGAGCCCCGGATTGTGATTCCGGTTGTCGCGAGTTCGAGTCTCGTTAGCCACCCCATTTCGGTGAATAGCGCAGTTTGGTAGCGCATCTGGTTTGGGACCAGAGGGTCGGGGGTTCGAATCCCTCTTCACCGACCACTTTCAAAGCCTCGGTTTTACACCGGGGCTTTTTTGTATCGGTCACTACCGGATATCTGCTTTATCGTATGAATATCAGCATTACGTTGTTTGGTAGCGCATCCATTCTTTTAAGAATCAGCGGACCAGAGGATGGTTTTCGGGGGTTCGAATCCCTCTTCACCGACCACTTTCAAAGCCTCGGTTTTACACCGGGGCTTTTTTGTATCGGTCACTACCGGATATCTGCTTTATCGTATGAATATCAGCATTACGTTGTTTGGCAGCGCATCCATTCTTTTAAGAATCAGCGGACCAGAGGATGGTTTTCGGGGGTTCGAATCCCTCTTCACCGACCACTTTCAAAGCCTCGGTTTTATACCGGGGCTTTTTTGTATCGGTCACTACCGGATATCTGCTTTATCGTATGAATATCAGCATTACGTTGTTTGGTAGCGCATCCATTCTTTTAAGAATCAGCGAACCAGAGGATGATTTTCGGGGGTTCGAATCCCTCTTCACCGACCACTTTCAAAGCCTCGGTTTTATATCGGGGCTTTTTTGTATCGGTCACCACCGGATGTCTGTTTTTACAGTATACCCTCGGAAATCGTGTGTTTTTTCGTATATCGGTTTTTTGAATAGATTCAGTTTCATAGCATTGCATATACTAGCCATAGGGCGCTTAGTATAATTGACTAGGTTGTCAGGTTATGGAATGTAAATATTTAGTTAATATAATGATAGTGTTAATAGCCAACATGAGTGATTATTTTGGTCTAATATATTGTATGTATGCTTTATGCTGGGTAATTTATATTTATATCTGAGGTTTTATCAGCATTTTTCTATGTAATAATTTTTACGTAATCATAATTTAATTTAGTTTTTTATCCTGATTATATGTTTTTATTGATATTTTAAACTAATGACGATAGCACCAATAGATGATATTTTTTATTTTTTCAAATAAGAATAATTCACAAAAAAAGCATTTTTATTCGATTTTTATCGCGGCTTTTCCGATTATACTGAATTTATATACTATGTTGATTGCTTTTTTTTGAAATTTTTGCACAATGATAAGCTTTGTGAGTGATCAGCAGAATATGCTGATATGAAAGGATTCAACTCTTTAGGCTCGGTATTTATTGCGGGTCAGAGGTCAAATTTGTCATGTCTCTTTTAGAAGTTAAAAATCTTCAAATCGAATATCCGTCACGGCACGGGGTGCATGCCGCAGTCAAATCTCTTTCTTTTCAGATTGAGCGCGGAGAAATCGTCGGTGTCGTCGGTGAGTCCGGGGCGGGAAAATCAACCGTCGGTAATGCCGTGATTGATCTGCTCAGCCCTCCGGGAGTAATTGCCGGTGGTGAGGTCTATTTAAATGGTGAAAAGATTTCCGGTTTGTCACCGGAGCAAATGAGACGTGTGCGGGGATCGAAAATTGGATTTATTTTTCAGGATCCGATGACATCATTGAATCCGCTCTTTACAGTTGAGCAACAACTGAAAGAAACGATTCATGCCAACATGAAAGTGACGGATGAAGAAGCCGATCAGCGTGCTCTTGCACTCATGCAGCAAGTTGGTATCCCTCAACCAGAGAACCGCTTGAAACAATATCCACATCAGTTTTCCGGTGGCATGCGTCAGCGAGTCGTCATTGCCATTGCACTGGCAGGTGAACCGGATTTGATTATCGCTGATGAGCCGACCACCGCACTGGATGTCTCGATTCAGGATCAAATATTGAGCCTGATTCGCGAATTATGTGTCCAGAATCAAGTCGGCTGTATGCTCGTTACCCATGATATGGGAGTGGTGTCGAATGTAACCGATCAGGTCGCGGTAATGTATCGTGGTGATCTTGTTGAATTCGGACCGACAGCACAAGTTTTGGGAACACCGCAGCACCCTTATACCAAGAGTCTGATTTCGGCCGTCCCCCGTTCGGATATCAAGCTTGACCGTTTTCCTCTGGTCAGTTACATCGAAGAAGCCAGTGAGATGGAACCGCTGGATATTAAGAATCACTGGCTTGGGCAACGTCAGGATCAGCGTGACTATTCCGGTGCATTATTGAAAGTCGAAGATGTTAACTTGCGTTTTGTGACCAAAGATTCGTTGTTTGAAAGTCGGCGTGAGTATGTGCAGGCTTCCAATCATGTGAGTTTTGATGTGATGGAAGGCGAAACCTTCGGTTTGGTCGGTGAGTCCGGTTCAGGCAAATCAACTATTGCACGCATTATTGCCGGTTTGTATGTACCAAATTCCGGGAAGATTACCTTTGAGGGGATCGATCTTACGGCACTCACTTCAGAAAAAGCGCGTCGTCCGCTACGTCGTCAGATGCAGATGGTTTTTCAAAATCCGTATACGTCCATGAACCCTCGCATGAAGGTCTTTGATATCATTGCCGAACCGATACGGTTTCATCATTTGACCAAAAATGAATCTGAAACGCGCCAAATTGTCTATGATTTGCTGGATCATGTTGGCCTGGGACGAATGGCTGGTATCAAGTATCCGCATGAGTTCTCCGGCGGACAACGCCAACGTATTTCAATTGCGCGTGCTCTGGCGACGCGCCCCCGATTATTGATTTGTGATGAACCCACATCTGCGTTGGATGTTTCGGTTCAGGCGCAAATCCTGAATTTGTTAAAAGACTTACAAGCGGAATTGAATCTAACCATGCTTTTTATCAGTCATGATTTACCGGTGATTCGCCAAATGTGCGATCGGGTTGGCGTGATGAAGATGGGCACATTATTGGAAGTTGCACCGACAGAAACACTGTTTTCTGCACCGCAACATGAATATAGCCGTCAGTTAATCTCTCTGATGCCTGAATTTACAGGGCTGAAAGAAGATATTGCGGCAATGCGTTGATCTCAACCCCAGAAGACAAAAGCAAACACACGAAGGGATGAACTTCCCGCATAAGGAGTTATGCAATGAAAATGATAAAAACCAAACTGGCTGTGGCATTAATGGCTGTTGGGCTGAGTTTCTCAGCCGCTGCTGCGGATATTACAATTGCTTATGCTGCTGATCCGGTGTCTATGGACCCGCAGGAACAGTTGTCTGAAGCGACCTTACAACTTTCTCACATGGTGTTCGATCCCCTTGTTCGCTATACCCAATCTAAAGAGTTTGAACCCCGTTTGGCGAAAAGTTGGGAACGTATCAATGCTACCACCATGCGCTTCCATTTGCGTCATGGTGTGAAATTCCACACCGGTAACCCTTTTTCTGCCGATGATGTGATCTGGACGTTCAATCGTCTGAAATCTTCAGGAGATTATAAAGGGATCTTTGCTTCAATCGATAAAGCGGTCAAAGTCGATGATTATACCGTTGATCTGGTGACCAAAGGGCCTTACCCACTCATTCTGCAAAATGCGACTTATATCTTTGCGATGGATAGCAAGTTCTATTCAGGCAAAACCAAAGAGGGTAAAGATAAGTCAGAAATCGTCAAACACGGTAATTCTTTCGCATCAACCCATGAATCCGGTACCGGGCCATTTGCCGTCACTTACCGTGAGCAAGGCGTAAAAGTCGAGTTTGAACGGTTCAAAGACTACTGGGATAAAGATTCAAAAGGCAATGTTGATCACCTCACATGGGTACCCATCAAAGAAGATGCAACGCGTGTCGCTGCCCTGCTATCGGGAGATGTTGATATGATTGCACCGGTTGCACCGAATGATCTGGATCGGATTGATGAAGCAAAAGGCATCGATTTGGTCACCATTCCCGGTGAACGGATTATCACATTCCAGATGAATGAGAAAAGTCAGCCAGCCTTTAAAGATAAGCGTGTGCGTGAAGCAGTGACTTATGCCGTCAACAATACCGGTATCGTGAAAAAAATCATGAAAGGTTTTGCGACCACCGCAGCACAACAGAGTCCGATGGGATATGCAGGCTACAACTCAGATCTGAAACCCCGTTACGATCTGAAAAAAGCCAAAGCGCTGATGAAAGAAGCCGGCTATGAAAAAGGCTTCAGTATCTCGATGATTGCCCCGAATAACCGTTATGTGAATGATGCAAAAATTGCACAAGCGGTGGCTTCGATGTTGTCTAAAATCGGTATCAAAGTCGATCTGAAAACCATGCCAAAAGCACAATACTGGCCAGAGTTCGATAAATGTGCCGCAGATATGCTGATGATTGGTTGGGCTTCAGATACACAAGATTCAGGCAACTTTTCTGAATACCTGACAATGACACGCAATTCTGAAACAGGTAAAGGCCAGTACAACTGCGGCTATTATTCGAACCCGGAAGTTGATCGTCTGGTTGAAGCGTCCAACGTTGAAACCAATTCAGCTAAACGTTCAACCATGTTGAAAGAAGTTGAAGCGAAGTTGTATCAGGACGCTGCATTTGTACCGCTACACTGGCAGAACCTTGCTTGGGGCGCTAAATCCAGTGTGGATATCAAACCTGTTGTGAACTCGATGAATTATCCTTACTTGGGTGATCTGATCGTCAAAGAGTAACGATACCTACTTAGCCAGCCCGATATATTGTTGATCAATAAACGGTTATTGCGTGCTGGCTTGTATTTATTTTTCTGTTATTACGGTGCTTATTTCATTCAGTCGGATAAGCACCTTTTTCAGACTGAACTCTCGTTAGAGTCATTTGGCTTGTAGCGAGGTCACAGATAGCCAAGGGGCAATATATGTTCTCTTTCCTGATCAATCGCCTGATTCAGGCGTTTGTCGTTATGTTTGTCATTAGCTTAGTCGCTTTTGCCATTCAGGATAATTTAGGTGATCCATTGCGTGAGCTGGTGGGTCAGTCCGTGTCAGAAGCACAGCGACAGGTCCTTCGCGATGAAATGGGGCTCAATGACCCATTTATGGTGAAGTATGTCCGGTTTATCAAAGCTGCATCTCACGGTGATCTTGGGACGTCGTATTTCTTTAAGCGTCCGGCACTGGATGTCATTCTGGAAAAACTTGTCGCAACACTGGAGCTGGTATTTGGTGCCGCTGCCATTATTATTTGCCTGTCGATTCCTCTTGGCGTTTATTCAGCGATCCATCCGAAAAGCTTTTTTTCCAAGCTGATTATGGCGGGCAGTAGTATTGGTATCTCGATTCCTGTTTTCCTGACCGCAATCATGTTGATGTATATTTTCTCGATTGAACTGGGATGGCTGCCTTCTTATGGCCGGGGTGACACTGCCAATGTCCTGGGATGGGAATCAGGGTTCTTTACGCTCGATGGTTTAGCACACCTGATTTTACCGTGTATCTCGCTGGCATCGATCATGTTGCCACTGTTTATTCGTCTGGTCCGTTCGGAAATGCTGGAAGTGCTGAGTTCGGAATACATTAAGTTTGCCAAAGCAAAAGGATTGGCATTGCGTAAAATCTATTATCGTCATGCCCTGAAAAATACCATGTTACCCGTATTGACGGTTGGTGGGGTACAGCTCGGCACCATGGTCGCTTATACCATCCTGACCGAGACTGTTTTTCAATGGCCGGGCACTGGTTTTCTGTTTCTGGAAGCCATCAATCGGGTCGATACCCCACTGATTACCGCTTATGTTATTTTCGTCGGGCTTATTTTCGTGGTGACGAATACCATTGTCGATCTGCTATATGGATTGATTAACCCAACCGTAAACCTCACCGGAAAAGGAGCGTGATGATGAAAGAGGCCGTATCCGCCCCGTCTCTCTGGGAGCGCTTTAAAAAATCGGATTTTCTCTACTATTTCTCACATGACAAAGTCGCGATGTTCAGCTTTGCTGTCTTTCTCACTTTTGTTGTGGTTTCTTTATTGGCACCAGTGATTGCCCCGACCAATCCTTATGATCTGACCTCGCTGGATATTATGGATTCGGAAATCCCGCCGGCATGGATGCCCGACGGGGATAGCCGTTTTCTGCTTGGCACCGATGATCAGGGTCGGGATATCCTCTCGACGATGTTATATGGTTCGAGACTCTCTTTGACCATCGGTTTTTTGGCGGTGGCGCTGCAACTATTTCTCGGCATTATTATCGGCCTTTCATCCGGATATTTCGGTGGCCGGATTGATAGCTTTTTGATGCGTTTTGCCGATGTGCAGTTGTCTTTTTCAACCATGATGGTTGCAATTATTGTTTCGGCAATTTTTAAGGCAAGTTTTGGGAGTGAGTTCTATAGTGAATATGCGGTGATCACGCTGGTTGTTATTATCGGTATTGCCGAATGGCCACAATACGCAAGAACGATTCGTGCTTCCGTACTTGCCGAGAAGAAAAAAGAGTATGTTGAAGCTGCCCGCGTGATGGGATTTAAATCACTGCGAATCATGTTTCGTCACATCCTGCCCAACTGCTTATCCCCCATTTTGGTGATTTCAACGGTTCAGGTTGCCAATGCGATTATGTCTGAAGCGGCACTTTCTTTCCTCGGCCTTGGATTGCCGGTTGACCAACCGTCGCTCGGCTCGCTGATTAGTATCGGTTTTAATTATATTTTCTCCGGTTCATGGTGGATTACAGCATTCCCGGGGATAGTGTTGATCCTGTTGGTTCTGGTGATTAACCTGCTTGGTGACTGGCTCAGGGATGTTTTTAATCCTAAAATTTATAAAGGATGATGAAGTCGATTGATTTATCGATGAAAGTTCTCCTAAACTGAGCCGTATAACGAAGAGATACGGCTCTTTTTTTGCATGTTTTCTTGGTATCGTATTGGAGCAAGGTTGTGATCGATTGATTATTTGACAACTTAAAGTAATGAAAGGATTTTGTTGTGAACGTGATGATAAAGGTCACCAGAAATATCCTGATGGGTTCTGCCTTATTTTCTTGTATTTTTGGGGCTCATTGGGTAAACGCACAAGAAGAATTTCTTTGTGATGCGACACAGGCATCCACACAAGAGCTTCCCACATTAGACAGCAACTGTCCGGTTGGTGAAGGCTTATGGGGGAAAAGCCGACCTCGGAGTCAGAACTCAATGTTCTGGATTCAGTGTGGTATTTTTAGTCAGCCAATGCCGTTGGCTGATGCGAAGATACTTTATCGACAAATTTCTACGGATGTCTGGATGAAACCCGGTGCCAATCAATATCGTTGTTTGATCGGCCCGTATCATGATATTCGCAAAGCACGACAGGAGCTCAAGAAAGTTCGTCGGTTGCAAGCATATCACGAAGCATTTATCCGGGAGGTTCGTAAACCGCAACAAGGGGCGGCGAAAACAACCACATCATCGAAAGCATCTGTGGTTCAACGTCGAGTGAGCCAGCCCCGCACACCACGGCAACCATCGACACCCCCCCAGCCATCTCAAGCGGCAAAAACGCCAACGGCACAGACGTCAAATCAGGCTGCGACATCCCCGAGTTCTCCCGTTTCAACGGCTGGGGAAGGTATCGTCATCCGTAAGCAAACCGTCATTGCCGGGGTAAAATATGTGATTCCTTTTCTGGGGGTGAAAGCATCCCTGTTCTATATGGAATACGAAATTCCTTGGAACCGGTTGAGTTATGGACAAGCTAATGCAACCTGTCAAAAAATTGGCATGAAGATGGCGACGGCGAGTCAGTGGAAACGACTGTTGGCATCTCAGGTCATGAACCGGGAGCAGTGGCCTCTCTACCTACCTTATTGGGGCATCGATAAGAAGGGGATGTTCACCAGCGGCAAAGTCAGTCAGTTGAAAGGTTCATCGCTGCTGAATGTGCTGTGTGTTCAATAAGATTATCGTTTTCGGCGACCCACAGAACCTTTTAGTCACCAATTTTTAAGCACCAGTGATTGTCGTCTTCAATGATGACGAACATCAAAGAAGATGATATTCCTTATCAAATGATAATGAATATTATTTATTTTTTTTACTAATCGGGTAAAATCCAGTTTTTGCTGTCCCTATGTGTAAAGGAATTCATTCATGCTTAAAAGGTTTATGACGCTTTTTTTGATTCTATTTGTGCCTCAGGTTGTTGCTCAGGTGACGACAGTGACTGATATACTCGGTCGTCAGGTCACGCTTGACCTACCAGCTAAACGCGTCGTGCTCGGTTTTTATGGCGAAGACTATATGGCCATCGGTACGGAAAAGTCATTTGATCATGTGGTAGGAATGTCAAAGGGGATTTGGGAGCAATGGCGTCCAGCAAACTGGGCGATGTATGTTGCGCACCGGCCATCACTGGAAACCTTACCTGATGTCGGTAAAGTGGATACCCAGACATTCTCGGTCGAAAAAGTGATCAGCCTCCACCCGGACTTACTGGTATTGGCTGAGTGGCAATACAAAGGACTGGGAAGTGATGTTGGCCGTATGGAACAGGCGGGTATCCCTGTGATTGTGGTTGATTACAACGCTCAGACTGTAGAGCGTCATGTCAAAAGTACCCTGATTATCGGTCAAATTACCGGCCAAGAAGCTCGCGCGAAGAAAATTGCAACTGAATACAAGAATATGATTCAGGTGGTGAAAGACCGTCTGGCGAAGGCCAACTTGCCGAAACCAACCATCTATGCAGAGTTTGGTTTTCCGGGAACGAAAGAATATGGTTACACTTTCGGCAAAAATATGTGGGGTGCAATGGCCGATGTTGCCGGAGGTGAGAACATCTCTAAGCCGTTTGTTGAATGGTGGGGACATTTGAATCCTGAGCAAGTTTTAGCGGCCCAGCCAGATGTCGTGTTGATCACCGGTTATGAATTTGGTGGCGCCGATGATGCAATGTTGATTGGTCAGGGGATTGATCGTGCAACCGCACTGGCTCGTTTGCAAGGATACAAGCACCGTTTAGGTTGGGAGAGCCTGCCAGCGGTCAAGAATAACCGGATGATTGGCATCTATCACGGCGCTTCACGCAGTATTATGGATGCCCCGATGACCCAGTATATTGCCAAAGCATTGTATCCGGATTTGTTTGCTGATCTGGATCCTGAAGTGGCATACCTCAACTTCTATAAAAAGTATTTGCCAGTGACCCCGACAGGTACTTTTGCTGTATCTCTCTCCGATTGAGAAAAAGCCGCTGGTTTACAGCGGCTTTGTTTTTTATACAGAGTGGGCATCACAATCCGCTAAGTTCCTTCCACCGTTGCGGCCTTCATGGTGTTCACTACTTTATTCCTTTCTGAAATCACTATCAGTAATCGCTGTAATCCGATGAAAGCAAACAACAGAATACCGATGATGATTTTGGTCCACCATGAACTCAGTGTGCCGTCAAAGGTAATATAGGTCTGAATCAACCCTTGAATCAGGACACCGAACAGAGAACCGAACACCGTCCCGACACCACCGGAAAGTAAAGTCCCCCCGATCACCACCGCAGCAATGGCATCCAGTTCGACCCCGACAGCAGCCAGCGGATAACCGGCAGAAGTGTAGATCGAAAACACAATCCCGGCAGTTGTCGCCAATAAGGTGGACAGCATATAAATCCCGATTGTGGTTTGCTTCACGGCAACTCCCATCAATCCTGCGGAAACCTCATTTCCCCCAATGGCATACACATTGTTACCAAAGCGAGTGCGATGGGCGACGAAAATACCGATAATCACCACCGCCAGCATAATCACCGCCAACAAACTCAGGCGTCCGCCACCGGCAATTTTCCACATACTGCGAGAAAGCTCCCGGAAAAATGGATGGGTAATCGGCAGCGATTGTTCTGAAATCAGAAAGCTGGTTCCCCGTAAGAAGAACATCCCGGCAAGCGTAATGATGAAAGGGGGGATTTTTAAGGTGTGGATTAACCATCCCATCCCGGCACCAAATGCTCCACCGGTCACAAGGACAATCACGATTGCCAATTGTGGTGCAACCTGCCAGTCACCAATCATTTTCGCCAGAAAAACACCGGTAAACGCAATCACGGCACCAACGGACAAATCAATCCCGCCGGAAAGAATGACAAAGGTCATGCCGACCGCGACGATGCCCAAAAAGGCATTGTCCGTCAGAATATTACAAATGACCCGGGTTGATGCAAACGCCGGAAACTCAACCAAGCAGATCAGGTAGCCAATGATGAATACAAGAATGGTAATTACGAGCGGTAAATTACGCTTTATCATGTCGGCGTCCTCCTTTGAGCAGTTGCACCACGGCCGGAGATTGCATGACCAGAACCAACAAGACCACAATTGCTTTGACGATTTGATTCCATTGAGGCTGATAGCCGGAAAGCAGAATTCCGGTGTTCACGCCTTGAATGATCAGCGCGCCAACAAGAGCAATAAAGAGATTGAAACGCCCTCCGGCAAGGGAGGTCCCCCCGATAACCACAGCGAGAATCGCATCCATTTCCAGCCATAATCCGGCATTGTTGGCATCCGCGCCACGGATATCGGCCGCGACGATCATGCCGGCAACAGCCGCAGTAATCCCACTGATCATGTAAGTTGAAATCACCACCGTTGGCGCATTAATCCCGGCATTTTTAGCTGCCCGGATATTAATCCCGACGGATTCAATAAACAGGCCTAATGCCGTTTTCTGAGTCAGCAACCAGATCGCCACCGCAACCACAATCGTGATCACAACCGGTGCCGGTAGATAAAGGAAGGAACCACTACCGATCCAAGCTAATGTTTCATTATTGAATGTGACGATTTGTCCTTCGGTGATGAGCTGGGCAATGCCTCGTCCGGCAACCATCAGGATCAGCGTGGCAACGATCGGTTGTATTTTGAAGACCGCGACCAGAAAGCCATTCCACAAACCACATAAAGCACCAGCCAGCAATGAGACCAGAATAATCACCGCGATCGGATAACCCTGAGTTGCCAGACTGGCAAATGTTGCGCCGCTGATCGCCATCACGGCACCGACAGATAAATCGATGCCACCGGTGGCAATTACCAACGTCATGCCAATGGTTAATAAAGCCACTGGTGAGCAGCGATTGAGGATATCAATCACGCTGCCGAACAGTCGACCGTCTTGTATATTGATAGAAAAGAAGTTATCTGCCGCGAGGCTATTGATCAAGAGCACACAGATGAGTGCTGCGATCTGCGGCGTGCCTTTGGGTAATCTCTGTTGCCAGCCCGAGCTGAAATGAGCCCGTAAACTTGATGTATCCATAATGCGCCTCACATAGCAATCGCTTGCATGATATTGGGGACAGACAGATTTTCCGCTGGAATTTCTGCCACCTGTTTTCGATCTCTCAGCACAATCACGCGATCCGCGTAACCGACCAGCTCTTCCAGCTCTGAAGAGATGACCAGCAAGCCTAATCCGTTGGCACATAAGGACTCAATCAGACGAATGATTTCCGCGTGTGCACCCACATCAATCCCCCGGGTGGGTTCATCGAGGATCAGGAATTTTGGCTTGGTTAATAACCATCGCGCCAGCAGTACTTTTTGCTGATTGCCTCCCGATAAAAATTCGATCGGTTGTTCCATGCTTGGGGTTTTGATTGATAGTTGGCTGATAAAACGTTTTGAAGCCTCTTCTTGTTCCGTGCGGGACAAGGGGCGGAACCAGCCTCGCTGAGCCTGAAGTGCCAGAATGATATTTTCACGCACCGAGGCCGATGCAATGATACCGTCCGTTTTTCGGTCTTCGGGGCAAAAACCGAATCCCAAAGAGGAGGCTTGTCTGGCCGAACGAATTTTGATCGGCTTGCTTTTGATATAACTCTCACCGCTATCATTGGGTTCAATCCCGAAAATGACTTGGGCGGTTTCGGTTCTGCCTGAGCCAAGCAGTCCGGCTAAACCGACAATTTCACCGGGATAGATTTCCAGATCAAACGGTTCAATGGTGCCTTTTTTACCAAACTGAACAAATTTCGCGATAGGACTGTCACTAAGGCGGGTTTTGCCGACTCTTTCCAAGGCGTTGTCTTCGAGTTCACGGCCGAGCATCATTTTAATTAACTCGATACGGGGTAGTTTGGCGGTTTCTTCGGAACCAACCAACTCGCCGTTTCTTAATATCGTGATACGATCACTCACCGCATAGACCTGATCTAAAAAGTGAGTAATAAAGACCAGACTAATCCCTTGGTCGCGCAAATCTCGCATGATGCCGTACAGCATTTCTACTTCATTACTATCCAGACTAGCGGTCGGCTCGTCGAGGATCAGAATTTTTGCAGACAGTGAAACGGCTCGCGCGATGGCAATAACTTGCTGAATCGCGACAGAAAAATTATTGAGCGGCTGAGTGACATCGATATTCAGGTTGTACTGTTTGACAATGTCTCTAGCCTTTGTCTGCATCGTTTTGCGATCCACTAAACCAAATTTTTTCGGTTCGTGACCAATGAACAGGTTATCCATAATGGACATATTCGGTAGCAGATTAACCTCTTGATATACAGTACCGATTCCCAGCGCTTGCGCGTCAGCTGTACTTTGCGGATTGATGGGGTTGCCATCTAACAAAATGTCACCGCTGTCACGCTGATAAACCCCAGTCAGCGACTTAATTAATGTGGACTTTCCTGCACCGTTTTCGCCAAGCAATGCCATGATTTCACCCTTTCTCAGAATAAAATCTACGTTATTCAGGGCTCGTACTCCGGGAAAATGTTTGCAAATTCCTTTGGCATGTAAAACGATGTCATTATTGTTTTCCAATGACATAATCACTCCAATTCTGGCTGACTTTCATCCCGCCTCACCCGATGGTTTAGCGGGATAATTTTGGATCAATGACCATCCGGTCGCATTACCGTTGGTTAATAACCCATGTCTTTTTTCAGCTCCAGTTGTGCTGGTGCATCGGCAGGTTCAAAGAATTTAGATTCAGTTTGAATATGTTTAGGAGGGATGGTCCCATCTTTTTTATAGGCGATGAGCGCGTCAAATGCAGGTCCGGCCATATTGGGTGTCAGTTCAACAGAAGCATTTGATTCACCGGCTATCATTGCTTTGAAAATATCAGGAACGCCATCGACAGACACCATCAAAATATCACTGCCCGGTTTCAGCCCAGCTTCCTTGATCGCTTGAATCGCACCGATTGCCATATCATCGTTATGTGCATAAACCGCGCAGATATTCTTGCCGTTGTCTTCCGCTTTGATAAAGCTTTCCATGACTTCCTTGCCTTTACTGCGCGTGAAGTCTCCTGATTGAGTACGGATAATTTTCACGTTCGGTACTTTGCTAATCGCGTTGGCAAACCCTTTTTTACGGTCTAAAGCCACACTGGCACCAACGGTCCCTTGTAGTTCGACCACATTACATTTTTTGCCATCCACTTTATGGATCAGCCAGTTCCCGGCAACTTCACCCTCATGAACACTGTCGGCAGCGACGGATGTCATATACAGGGAGTCATCATCGACAGTAATACCACGGTCTAACAAAAATACGGGGATATCATAGTCTCGCGCTTCTTCCAGCACCGGTTCCCAGCCCGTCTGAACGACTGGTGCAATAAAGATCGCATCCACACCTTGAGCAATAAAAGAGCGGACGGCTTTGATTTGGTTTTCTTGCTTCTGCTGGGCGTCAGAAATCTTAAGAGTAATCCCTCGTTTTTCTGCTTCCGTTTTTGCCACACTGGTTTCGGCTGCACGCCAACCAGATTCAGAACCGATTTGTGAAAAGCCAACAGTGAGTGTTTTTGCCAATAAGCTTCCTGATAGCAAGATGCTACCGATCGCTGTCGCGATTGCTATTTGTTTTAACATAGGATTCCCTTTTTCGTTTCACGTTACTTTTGTTGTTGTAATCAAAATAGTTATGGGACCAGTCAAGGTGCCACAATTATAGTAATGAGCAATAATTGAGCGGTGCGAGAGCTTAATCACAAATAGATTTCGGTAGCATAATTGTCCATGTATACAGCATGTAATGGGCTATATTACGTACATTGCACACGCCAAATCAGGCAGTTATAGGTGGATTGACTGAAATTTATTATTGTATTAGTTTCATATTTTGTCTGTAGTTGCCGGGATGATGGTCTTGACGAAGTCGGCGTTGAAGCTGTGGCAGGACGGGCGCGAGAGCAACGTTCACTCCCAATTGTGGCCACCTCGAATATACACCACAGTGTTCTATATATTTTATTCTTCTATCGGGTTTCCGTTGTTCAAACTATCTCATATTTATGTGAAGTTGTTAGAGAATGATACTGAGCTTTGAGCATCGTCTTGCCTATCAGTGGTAAGTAACCTATATGTTATTCATTGGTCTTTGGTGATATAGAGACGTTCAACCCGTACGAGATTAAGGATGACAGATGCAGCCGATAACATTGCTTGTAACTTGGATGGAAAATGTTTCATTAAAGCGAATACTACAAATGTTAATGTTGCTTTTCGTGGTTGTGATTACTGGCTTGGTCTCTTATACCGTGATTGCGCTCAAGCTACAAAAAGATGATAGTTTAGTCATTAATATCGCTGGCCGTGAGCGAATGCTTTCGCAAAAAATTGCCAAGGAATTTTTTTTAGAGTTGGAACACGCGACGCTGACCAATAAAGCCCCCGATTTATCAAAAATTAACGCGACCAAAGAATTGTTTGAAGTCTCGTTAGCAGCATTGGATAAAGGTGGTCAGACCTACTCAGATTTGGCGATGCAACAACCAGTGAACCTCCCACCGGCATCAGAAAAAATATCTCAGCAACTCAAGAAAGTCATGGCTTTGTGGCGGCAGCAGCAACAGATGATGGCCAATATCTCAGATGCCAATGTTGAACCTGAAGTTCTGCAAACAATTAATCAGCAAAGTTTAGCCATCCTGAAAAACATGAATGCTGCGGTCACGCTATTTGCTCAGGAATCAGAGCAAAAGATTTTTGTTATGGAACGTAATCAAGTCATTGCTGCAATATTGGCTATTCTGTTGTCAATTATCGTGATCTCGCTGGTGGCTCGCAGCATTCTGAGAGCGGTCAATCAATCGGTGGAGACCACGACTCGGATATCGTCTGGAAATCTAGTCAGTGATGGCAAGCAAGTCTTCGGCACAAACGAACTTGGTTTACTGGCAAAGAATATCGAGCAAATGAGGGAGTCTTTGCATCATGTGATTAATGTGGTGAAACGTAACAGTCGCCAGATGGCACATTCCGCCCAACAAGTGGCTGATGTGTCTACAGAGATATCCAATGGTGGTAAAGTTCAGCGCGAGAATTCATCTGAAGTAAACAGCGCAATTGACTCGTTGCTGGGTACATCTCAGGTGGTGAGTGATACCATCGAACGGACATCCCAGATTTCACAAGATACATTGACCATTGCACAAGAAGGGATTGTTTATGTTAATGAAAGTATTGAAGAACTGAAGAAAGCGGTGGTGTCGGTCAATAACGCATCTGAGCAGATGGAAGTGCTGAAAAACTTCACTTCCCAGATTAATGAAATTACCGAGTCGATTCATAACATTGCAGAACAAACCAATTTGTTAGCCTTAAATGCGGCAATCGAAGCGGCCCGGGCAGGGGAGCAGGGACGAGGATTTGCTGTTGTCGCGGATGAAGTGAGAAATCTTGCCGGAAGGACATCCAGTTCCAGCCGGGATATTTCAGATCTGATTAGTCAGTTAACCGAAAAGGTCGAAAGTTCAGTGAGTTCCATGCAATCTGTGGTTTCAGCCGTGTATCAATCGCAACAAACATCAGAAAAGACGGTAGAGGCATTTACCTCAATGTCTGATGGTATCGGTGAGACAACCGCAAGTACCGAGACCATCTTGCAGTATAACCAGCAGCAAATGAAGAACTTGAATTATCTGAACGACAAACTCAAAGACCTATTTATCGTATTGACGGAAAGCTCGGACAAGGCTGGGACGACATCGATGGTTGCGGGAGACCTGTACCACATCTCAGAACTGTTAGATCAACAAATCAACGGCTTCAAAACCCATGTCAGCGCCTCGGTTGCCAAACAACAAGGCGAGCAGCGCAACGCTCCGCGGGCAGATAACAAACTGCGGGTAAGATTATCGCAAGGTCAACGCTCCGTCGAAGGGATTACCAGTGATATTAGTATGGATGGGATGAAATTACGGACCACATCACCATTGGATGAACATGATACCGTCGCACTCCAATTTCTCTTGCCCGAACAATTAAAACGTTCCGAACAGAATCAACTGGTTGTCCAGGCAAAAATTGTCCATACCAAGCAACTGTCGGATAACTATGACTATGGCTTGAAATTCATCGGCTTATCGAAGGCGCAACACGAAGCACTCAAATCAGTCTTTAAGCATTTCAATGAGTCTTATCGTTACCAAGAGACCCACCAATAAAAAAACCACTGACTGTTCATGTCGAACCGTCAGTGGTTGATTGATATTTCAGATCGAGATTCTGAATCCGCTTTACATCGTAACGAATTCTTCCGAGCCTGTGGGGTGAATTGCCACAACCGCATCGAAGTCTGCTTTGGTTGCGCCCATCTTCATTGCCACAGCGAAGCCCTGAATCATTTCATCGACCGTGAAGCCAATCCCATGCAGGCCGACCACTTTCTCGTCCGGGCCGACGCAGACCAGCTTCATCCGACATGGCTGACGGTGTTGCGTCACCGCGGTGTACATCGCTGTAAAACTCGATTGGTAGACTTTGACATTGTCTTCGCCAAACTTGGCAATGGCTTCCGGTTCAGTCAGGCCGATGGTGCCGATTGGCGGGTGACTAAAGACCACGGTCGCGACCAGATCGTAGTCCATTTTCGCATCGGGTTTATGGTTGAACAGGCGTTCAGATAACTGACGTCCGGCTTTGACCGCAACCGGTGTGAGTTCGATGCCACCAGCCATGATATCTCCGACACAATAAATACCGGTGACATTGGTCTGCTGATACTCATCCACTTTGATGTAGCCTTTCTCATCGGTTGCAACACCGGTGGCTGCCAAATTGATCGCATCGGTTGCCGGATGACGACCAATGGCCCAGATGACTTGGTCTACATTCTGCTGTGTACCGTTTTCCAGATGCAGGGTCAGGCTGCCGTCCGCTTCTTTGCTGATCGATTTCGGGACGGAATGCGTATGCAGCGTCGGACCTTCTGCGTTCATCACTTCCATCAGGGTTTCAATCACCATCGGATCAAAGCTACGTAGCGGGGATTCTTTACGGCAGAACAGGTGTGTTTCTGTGCCTAACGCATTGAGTACGCCGGCAATTTCAACGGCAATGTAGCCAGCCCCAATCACTGCGACACGCTTTGGCTGTGCCTGCAAATCAAAAAATCCATTGGAGTCAATACCGTACTCAGCGCCCGGAATCGCAGGAATTGTCGGACGACCACCAACGGCAATCAGGATATGATCTGCGGTGTAATGTTCACCGTTGACTTCAACGGTCTTGGCATCGATAAATTTAGCGAATCCGCGAATTACTTCGACTTTGTTATTCCCCAGAACACGATCATAAGATTGATGGATCCGGCCGATATAAGCCTGACGGTTCTCAACCAGTTTTGACCAGTCAAAACCGTTTAACTGGGCATCAAAACCGTAGTCTTTGGCGTACAGATGGATCGCTTCCGCAATCTGAGCGCCATGCCACATGACTTTTTTCGGCACACAGCCGACATTGACACAAGTACCGCCTAAATCTTTGGCTTCAATCAGCGCGACTTTCGCGCCATATCTTGCTGCACGGTTGGCTGATGCGATACCGCCGCTACCACCACCGATACAGATATAATCAAAATGTGTTGCCATTACCTTCTCCGTTATTCTTTATTTGCTATGTCTGGCTTGTCTGCCGAGAGACACATATCTATTCAGGAACAACCCACCGGAGGGTTGTATGTCCGTTTTCAGGTGCGATAGCCGATTGCAGATACGGTAAAATCTCTTGCATCTGACTTGCCAGTGTCCAAGGGGGATTGATGACAATCATGCCGGATGCGGTCATCCCTCTTTCGTTGCTGTCAGGGGCAACCCCCAGCTCGATCTGCAGTATTTTACGAATTCCCAATGATTCTAATCCTGCCAGCATATCATCTATATTGGCCCGGTAAACCACCGGATACCAAATCGCATAGATGCCGGTGGCCCAGCGTTTATAGCTTTGAGCGATTGCTTTCACGACATCCTGATATTCATGCGCCAGTTCATAAGGGGGATCGATCAGCACCAGTCCGCGACGTTCTTTGGGGGGCAGGCTGGCTTTGAGGCAGCGAAAACCGTCGTCCTGATAGATTTTGACTTGCGAATCGCGCGCAAATTCTTGCTCGAGCAGCGGGTAATCACTCGGATGAAGTTCTGTCAGCACCATGCGATCCTGCGCTCTCAAATGTACTTTAGCGACCCGGGGTGAACCGGGATAGTAGCGCAGTGCCTCTGATGAATTGAGGGTTTGAATGGCTGCCAGATAGCTTTCCAAAGCTTGAGGTATCTGTGATTGTTGCCAGATTCGGCCAATGCCCTGTTTGTATTCACCGGTTTTTTCTGACCATTCGTGGGTGAGATCGTACCGTCCGGCACCCGAATGGGTATCGTGGTAGACGAAAGGTTTATCTTTCTTTTGCAGCGCAGTCAGAATCAGGCTCTGTACCGTATGTTTAAGGACATCGGCATGATTGCCTGCATGAAAACTGTGGCGGTAACTTAACAAAGTGTGCTCCCCGAACCGGATATGGATAAATACAGAATAGTTGCGATTATACGTGAAGATAGAATCGTTGTGATGATCTGTTGCTATTGAAAATCGTCGAATCTACCTATATTTATTATTTGTAATGTCTATTGGCTTTCAGATGCCGTTTCAGGGAGAATCATCTGTCTGTGTGCCTGATGCTTTTAAAATAAAAGGAATCGTTTATGTCGAACCCACTGCTCACCTTTACGGACTTGCCACCGTTTTCTCAGATTCAACCTGAGCATATTAAACCGGCGATCGAACAGGCAATTGCCAACTGTCGGACCAAAATTGAAGCCGTGCTTGAAGGCAATACTCAGCCGAGCTGGGATAACCTAGTGGCTCCGATTGAAGAGGCTGATGATCATTTAAGCCGGATCTGGTCACCGATCAGTCACATGAATTCTGTGATGAACAGTGAAGCATTGCGGGAAGCGTACGAAAATTGTCTGCCACTCTTATCTGAGTACGGGACTTGGGTCGGACAGCATAAAGGGCTATTTGAAGCGTATCAGAAAATTCGTGAGAGCGAAGCCTATCAATCCCTGTCTCAAGCCCAGCAAAAAACGATTCGGGATGCCTTAAAAGATTTTGAACTGTCTGGTATTGGTCTGCCGCTGACTGAACAAAAACGCTATGGCGAAATCAGTAAACGCATGTCTGAATTAGGCTCAAAGTTCTCTAACAATGTACTTGATGCCACCATGGGCTGGACCAAACATATCACCGATGGGAGCGAATTGTCCGGTCTGCCGGAGAGTGCCTTGGCTGCGGCAAAAGCGGCTGCTGAAGCCAAAGGGAAAGAGGGGTATCTGCTCACGCTGGAAATGCCGTCTTACTTACCGGTCATGACCTATTGTGACAATCAGGCACTACGTCAGGAAATGTATGAAGCCTATGTGACCCGGGCGTCTGATCGCGGGCCGAATGCCGGTCAGTGGGACAACAGCGATATTATCGCGGAGCAACTCAAACTACGGTATGAAATTGCTAAGATACTCGGTTTTAATTGTTTCAGTGAAAAGTCACTGGCGACCAAAATGGCTGAGTCTCCGGAACAGGTACTGACTTTTCTCAATGATTTGGCGAAACGTGCTAAACCACAGGGTGAGAAAGAGGTACAAGAACTGCGTGGCTTTGCGAAAGAAAACTGCGGTGTCGATGAACTGGCATTATGGGATATTGCTTATTTCAGCGAAAAGCAGAAACAGCATTTGTTCCAGATTTCTGATGAAGAACTGCGCCCTTATTTCCCTGAGTCCAAAGTCGTCAGCGGATTATTTGAAGTGATCCACCGTGTCTTTGGGATGAGCGTACAGGCGCGAGAAGGCGTTGATACTTGGCATGAATCGGTACGTTTCTTCGATATTTTCGATCAAAATCAGCAGCTGCGCGGTAGCTTCTATCTGGACCTGTATGCCCGTGAACATAAACGTGGCGGTGCATGGATGGATGATTGCCGGGGACGTCGGGTGACATTATCCGGTGAGTTACAGTCTCCGGTGGCTTACCTGACTTGTAATTTCAATAAACCGGTTGGTGGCAAACCCGCGCTGTTTACGCATGATGAGGTCGTGACGCTGTTCCACGAGTTTGGTCACGGTATCCATCATATGCTGACACAGGTTGATGTCGGTGCGGTCTCTGGGATCAACGGTGTTCCGTGGGATGCAGTCGAATTACCGAGTCAGTTTCTGGAAAACTGGTGCTGGGAAGAAGAAGCGCTTGCGTTCATTTCCGGTCACTATGAAACCGGTGAACCGTTACCCAAAGCGATGTTAGAGAAAATGCTGGCAGCGAAAAACTTCCAGTCTGCAATGTTTATTCTGCGTCAGCTTGAGTTCGGGCTGTTCGATTTCACCCTGCACACCAACTATGATCCGGAAATCGGCCCGCGGGTTCTGGAGACGTTAGCCGAAGTAAAAGCAAAAGTTGCGGTGTTGCCAAGTCTGGAGTGGAACCGTTTCTCACATAGCTTCGGTCATATCTTTGCCGGTGGTTACAGCGCGGGTTATTACAGCTATCTGTGGGCGGAATTGCTCTCGTCCGATGCGTTCTCCCGTTTTGAAGAAGAGGGGATTTTCAATCCGGAAACCGGACAGCGTTTCCTGAAAAACATCCTGGAAATGGGTGGCAGTGAAGAGCCCATGGAACTGTTCAAACGTTTCCGTGGCCGTGCGCCTCAGATTGATGCATTGCTGCGTCATTGTGGGATTGCCGCTTAACGATTTTTCTTGATGTGCAAATGAAAAAGCCCTGTGAGCAATCACAGGGCTTTATACGTATTGGTTAACGACTCATGGGTTAACGACATCATTGGCTAACTACATCGGGCAATGATAAAAACACCGTGATATCACACTAGCACGGTGTGTCGTTATTAAGCTTGCGGTGAAACCGTGACACTTGCGTCGGTACTTGAGTAGTCAATGCTCACCTGATAAGTCTTCCCATCGGTGTCCGTTGCCGTCACTTTCTGGAAGGTCCCTTCCAGATGGTTGGATGACAGCACGGTGTAGGTCGTTGCTGTTGTTAGTGTCGGGATGTCAAGCGTGAGCTGGTTTGCCGTTCCGATCAGGTAAATACCATTGGATGCATTCAGACGCGCGTTTTTGGTCAGATCTAGCTCTAGCTTTCCGTCGGCCTGAACGAAGTCAGAGACAGTTAGCTCGCCCTGAGTTCGATCTGAAGCACCGGCTTTGATTGCCACCCCAACGGTGCCACCCTGTTGATATAAGGTATTCGAACCAAATGCTGTGGCAGATGTTCCGACCAAAAAGCCAGCATTTAAAATGGTGCCGCCTCGATAGGTGTTCTTGCCTTCCAAGTATAAAGAGCCGGTTCCGCTTTTGGTCAGACGGCCCTCACCTGAAATATCGTTCCACCAGTGATCTTCTGCGTTAAATCCGCCTTTTGCCTCATCCATAAACACAGTCGTATTGACATTGAAAGCACCGTAACCGTCAGCCGCATCAACCAGATTCAAGCGTCCCCATCCGCGTGATTTATTAATCACCGGATAATTTGAATCGATTTCAGTGGTTGCCAGCACGACACGACGCTGATTGCTATCCAGATAAGGGAAGCGGGTTTCCAGTAACGCTTCGGCACCTTTCGGAACTTCAGGCGCAAGTTTCGGTTCATTGAGTGGGCTGAAACCATAAGTCATATAAGCTTTGTAGCGGGCTTTCATTGCTGCATGATCGGCATAACGGTCCGTTTTGCTACATGGCTTTTCTGCATCGGTTGTACAGTGTGCGTAGTCATAAATACTATCATAACCAGCCGTAGTTGCTTTGGTCGTAAAGTAGCTGTTGGCCTGACTGTAAGCATTGCTGGCCGTGGTTGCATTATTGGGATCGGTCAGCGTGGCCGCTGTTATCGCCGTTGCCATAATCCGTCCGCCAATCACATCTAACGGAGAGTGCATACCAGCCACAATCCGGTTTTGCCCGAGATCTCCGGCACGAGCCACCATTTCAGCAAAACGCTCCGGAATGGCGTAAGCGTAGCCTAGACCGCGGTCAAATGCTTCTGCCGTATGACCACTCGGGAACGCACCGTCTTTTGCCCGGCTGGAAAATGTCTCGGTTGCCAGCGGAGAAGCATTGAAATCATAGCCCTCACTGTAGCCGCCTCCGCTTTTTTCACGGTAAGTGGTCCGGGCGGCACAAATCAGGCCGGACATGGGGGTAACAATTGGATTCGCCGGACGTTCGTAGTATTTGTCCGTGTCTGTTGTCCCGTCCGGATTGAGACAGGTGACACGATCTAACTTGCTGAAGTCAGTGATGGTACTGTAAACCGATTTAGATGGATCATTAAACTCAGCCACATCGTAGTTATCTTTGCTAATGCGCCACGGACGAGGGGATGCAAAATGATATTTTGGCGCTTGGCTGGATGCGCCGTGAGAAGCTATCGCATTGAGTAAATCGACCACATTGCTTAGTGCCGTTGGACTGCCACCGTCTGTCGTGGTGCCGTATCCGGTTTGGATATGAGTGGCGAGTTTTTTGTTGAGGCCTTTATTATAATTTGCTGAGGTGACATCAACGGTGGTCACGTTGTTGCTATTATCTGTCAGCGTGACATCGTTGTTGCTGTCCGTCCCGTAGGATGAGTGAGAGTTGGCTCCGGTGCGGTAATCTTCGGTGAGCGGCCCCAAACCATCGTTAAGACTGAAACCTTTATCCCGTTGGTCATCCAGATAGGCGAAGACCAGAGCGGCTTTGTCATTGCGATCCACATCTGGCTTTGACTGGCCGGGGCGAGTTAACGTCGTGACATAATCAAAGTTTTCTTTCCAGATGGCCATGTCGCGAATGACGTCATTGGAGAAGTTAAACGGAATCGCCAGTGTCGTACTGGTTGAGCCCCCTCCCGCAACACCGCTGTTACCATTGACGGCGTTCAGCGTATTGGAACCATTACCGGCCCAAGTATCATCACCGGCATACCAGATATTATCAAATCCACTCAAAATCTGAATAATCGGGTTTGAATCCGGGTCAAGGGCCACTGTATTTTTGGTGTCGTTGGTGGTTGGGATATCACCATCAACAACCGCAACATTGGTGCCGCTTAATACTGGTTCGCTGATGAGCAAACTCCCCGATTTTCCTGTCGGAATCCCTGGGTTGGTATAAGTTTTATCGGAGTGATTACATGCGGCTAAGGCCAGCGTGATCGCTGACAATGCCAGATATCGGGTATGATATTTATGATTGATCATAAGAAGTATCCTTACTATTAATTTTAAGCAGCGTGATCCCCACAACCTGGAAATTGTGTCAGGAAAAAAGGGGCGCGTTATATTGGAACAAATAGAATGTTGAGAATTTTCATTTTGAATTCAGTAAATTAGCATTGATATATGAATCAATTGTGACGTTTGTATGATGTATTGATGCAGGTGTCGGTGTGGTAAGAAACCGGTGTGATAGTACAAAGATCACAAAGACAGGCGAGCATTTGATGTCCATTTATGGTTATAATCGACACCCATGTATAAATAGCCAGTGATGTCACCATGATGGACCCCTCTCTCTTAATCGACGGTTTAAACGATAAACAGCGGGAAGCTGTTGCAGCCCCTTTGCAGAATTTATTGGTACTGGCCGGTGCTGGGAGTGGTAAAACCCGGGTATTGGTCCACCGAATTGCCTGGCTAATGACTGTTGAAGAAGCTTCACCATTTTCAATCATGTCAGTGACATTCACCAATAAGGCTGCTGCCGAGATGCGTGGCCGGATTGAAGCGTTGATGATGGGCAGTGCCTCGGGGATGTGGAACGGGACTTTCCATGGTATCTGCCATCGCATCTTGCGCGCTCATTATCTGGACGCCAAATTACCGGAAGATTTTCAGATTATCGATTCTGAAGACCAGCTGCGTTTAATCCGCAGGCTGATCAAAGCGCAGAATCTGGATGAGAAACAATGGCAGGCCCGTCAGGTTTGCTGGTGGATTAACGGGAAGAAAGATGAGGGCATTCGGCCTCAGCATATCGATACCTATCATGATCCGGTGACCACGACTTATCTGCGGTTATATCAGACCTATCAGGAAGCCTGTGACCGTGCTGGTTTGGTGGATTTCGCAGAAATTCTGCTCAGAACGCAGGAGTTACTGCGAGAGAATCAGTTTATCCGCGAGCATTATCAGGCCCGTTTTAAACACATTTTGGTGGATGAGTTTCAGGATACCAACAATATTCAGTACGCTTGGCTCCGGCTGATGGCTGGCCCCGATTGTCATGTGATGATTGTCGGTGATGATGACCAGTCTATTTATGGCTGGCGAGGTGCCAAGGTTGAAAATATCGAGAAATTTGCTCAGGAGTTTCCGGCAGTCAATACGATCCGTCTCGAACAGAACTATCGTTCCACCCAGACCATTCTTGAAGCTGCGAATACGTTGATCGCCAATAACACCGAACGGATGGGGAAAAACCTATGGACGGAAGGACAGAAGGGCGAATCTATTTCGGTGTACTCCGCTTATAACGAGCTGGATGAAGCGCGTTTTGTGGTCAGCAAAATTAAGATTTGGCAGGATGAAAGCGGTGCATTGAAGGATACCGCGTTGCTCTACCGGAATAATGCCCAGTCTCGGGTGCTGGAAGAAGCCTTGATTCAAGCCGGACTGCCCTATCGGATCTACGGTGGGATGCGATTCTTTGAACGACAAGAAATTAAAGATGCACTGTGCTATTTGCGTCTGATTTCAAACCGTAATGATGATGCTGCGTTTGAACGCGTCGTCAATACACCGACACGCGGGCTGGGCGATAAAACGCTGGAAACAGTGCGTTTCGCGGCGCGTGAGCGTGGTTGTACGATGTGGCAGGCGAGTGTTCAGCTTCTGGAAGAAAAAGTGCTGGTGGGCCGAGCCGGTGGTGCAATGAGCCGCTTCGTCGAATTAATCAATGCACTGGAAGATGACACGTTTGAGATGCAGTTGCACCGTCAGACTGACCATGTGATTAAAGCTTCTGGTTTGTATACGATGTATGAGCAAGAAAAAGGTGAGAAGTCAAAAGCCCGTCTGGAAAACTTGGAAGAGCTGGTCACCGCAACGCGTCAATTTGAAAAGCCTGAAGAAGCCGAAGAGATGAGTATGCTGACAGCATTCCTGACTCATGCGGCACTGGAATCCGGAGAAGGGCAGGCCGATGAATTCGATGATGCCGTGCAACTGATGACATTGCACAGTGCCAAAGGCTTGGAGTTTCCGCTGGTGTTTATGGTTGGTGTCGAAGAGGGGATGTTCCCTAGCCAGATGTCGGTAGAAGAAGCCGGGAGGCTGGAAGAGGAGCGTCGTCTTTGCTACGTCGGGATGACCCGGGCGATGAAGAAGCTCTACATTACTTATGCGGAAATGCGGCGTTTATACGGGCAGGATAAATATCACAAACCATCACGTTTTATTCGCGAATTGCCGGAAGGGTGCCTCGATGAAGTACGGATGAAAGCTCAGGTCAGCCGCCCGACCAGCACCGGCCGATTCAGCCAGAAAGTGGTCAAAGAGAGCTTCAATGAAACCGGATTTAGTCTGGGCAGTCGGGTAAAACACCCGAAATTCGGTGAAGGTACCATTATTAATTTTGAAGGGGCTGGGGCACAAAGCCGGGTTCAGGTCGCGTTTAACGGTGAAGGCATCAAATGGCTGGTAACGGCCTATGCGAAGCTGGAAGCGCTTTAGTCATCGGCCTTGTCGTTACCATCATGACTGACTCTGTCATGACAATACGCGGGCTGTGAACTTGTGATCCAGCAATTTGCCCCTTCGGGGCGGTATTTTAAAAACGTGAATGATGAGTGATGCATCCGATTCCAACCCAAATAACATTTTTTGAGTTTCTGACTCCTTTTGTGGCTGAGGGGTTAAAAACGATCACGATCCGAGATCGGTCTGAGAGCCATTATGTCGTCGGTTCGCAGGTTGAGGTGTTTACTCTGGAGACCCATCAAAAGGTGTGCGACATTGAAATTGTTGCGGTTGAGCCGCTCCGGTTTGATGAGATTAATCAAGACCATGCCCGGCAGGAATATCTGGAATTACCGGCACTGAAAGCGCTGATCCGGGAAGTCTACCCCGAAACGGATGAGCTGTTTGTGATCACATTTAAGCGATTGTAATCTCAGATAATATTCATTTATCCCTCAGCGTCAGCCACGCAGAGTGCGTGAGACAGCGGTGGGTGATATTGACTATCGATCGGTCTCAATTCTTGAAAGCGTGGGTTTTACATGAGCGCAGCGCTATCTGTTTCTGTCTGTAAAAGCTTCTGTCTGTCAAAAGAGGCGGAGACAAATAAGGAAAACCCCGGGAGCAATGCCCACCGGGGTTCTATTCTTTGCTTGCAGCCATCCTGCTACGATAAGTGCGTCCTGCATCTAATCCTTGATCAGTCTGCTGAATCCTTCAGCCGATCCTTCCATCGCCTTCCTAGCGGTGTCCTTGACGTCCTCGTCTGCTAACCATCCTGTTAGCACTTCCATCCCTGACATCATCCTGATGTGATTACCCTTCCCGGGTGTGTCCATCGTCATCCCTGTTCGTGACCATCCTGTCAACGAATCAATTCCTTTCGATGTCCTTGTGCCAACTCCCTGCTGACAAGTTATATATTACGGTTTTGCGTGGATTCGGCAATCGTGTGAGATAACAGAATTTTGACAAATAACTGATGGATAAATGTACTTTTTAATACTATTCAATAACTTAAATGTAAATTTGTGAAAATATCTTTAGTCTGAATCTCTATTGGCTCACTCATTTGTGAGAGATCTCTTACAATCGAGTGAGCCAAACAACTATGCTACTGGTTACATCTTATTCACCGATCGCCACGCCTTCTCGCCGTGGGTCGGCCGCGCCTTCAAGACCATCTTTGGTGAGACGAATCGCATGAAGTCCGGAGTTCAGAGCGCGAACATTGACGTGATAGCCCATCTTTTCCAATGCAGGTTTTAGTTGTTCTGCGGTGGTACCTTGTTCAAGATCGACGGGACCAAAGCGATCGACAATATGCGGCATGTTTAAAGCTTGCTGGATATCTTGTCCCCAAGTCAGATGCGCGATCAGAGCCTGAGCCACGTAGCCGATAATGCGACTGCCTCCCGGAGAACCGATTGCCAGATAAGGCTGACCATCTTTCAGAACAATTGTCGGTGACATCGAAGAGCGAGGACGTTTGCCCGGTTCGACGCGGTTCGCGACGGGGTTATCTCCGTCATGTGACTTGAACGAGAAATCTGTCAGCTCGTTGTTGAGTAAAAATCCCCGGACCATCAGGCGAGAGCCAAACCCGTTTTCAATCGTCGTCGTTATCGATACGACATTACCGTCTCGGTCAACAATATTAAAATGACTGGTACAAGGCAGCTCGATGGCCTGATCCGTACCGAGTTGCATGGCGTGCTGCCATGGCGGGTTTCCCGCTGAAACCTTGGTGAGGGCTTGACCGGGCTGAATGAGTTGGGCGCGTTGGGCAAGATAGTCTTGATTGACCAACCCTGATGTTGGCATCGGCACAAAGTCTTCATCTGCCATGAATTTGCCTCGATCTGCAAATGCTAACCGTGAAGCATCTGCAAGCACCTGCCATGACTTCTCACTCGTCGCGCCCCATTTTTTTAAGTCAAAATGTTGAGCCATTGAGAGAATCTGTCCGACGGTGAGTGCGCCTGAACTTGGCGGCCCCATCCCGCAGACATCATAGCCCTGATAGTCCGCACAAACGGGCTGGCGTTCTTTGATGGTATAGTTGTCAAAGTCTGTTTGTGACAGAACCCCGGGATTACCGGGAGCGTGGCGGACCGTTGCCACAATATCTTTGGCGATATCGCCCCGATAGAATGCATTCGCCCCACCGTTGGCAATCGTCGCTAATGTTTGGGCGTATTCCGGGTTTTTGAGCAGCGTACCGGCTGGTTTCGGATTTCCTTGAGGGTCAAAAAAGTAATTGCGTGTCCCGGGGTATCGGCTCAGGCGCTGAGTATCATCAGCAATTTGCTTGGCGAGACGCGGGCTGATGCGGAACCCTTGCTTTGCCTGTTCAATCGCGGGAGCAAAGAGTTTTTTCCAAGGCAGCTTGCCATATTTCTGATGGGTCTCCCAGAGCAGCTTCACGGTGCCGGGAGTACCGACAGAACGGCCACCGACAACGGCATCGTAAAACTGGAGCGGTTGTCCTTGTTCATCCAGAAAAAGTTCAGGTGTGGCCTGCACGGGAGCTGTTTCTCTGGCATCAAAAGTGGTGAGATGCTGTTTTTTCTGATCCCAGTATACCATGAATGCGCCCCCGCCAATCCCTGACGATTGGGGCTCAACTAAACCGAGCATCAATTGTACCGCAACCATTGCATCAATGGCGTTGCCGCCCTGACGAAGGATATCTGCACCTGCTTTGGCCGCGAGCGGGTTTGCTGCTGTGACCATCCACTGCTTGGCATGAGTCAGTGTTTTGACATCATGACCGGTGTTGATTTCTGGTGCGACAGAATCAGCAACTTGTGCAGCGTGGATATTTAGGGTCGTGAACAACCCTGAGAGTATCAGTAATGTTTTTATTTTCACCGGGAAACCTCCATGTTGCATTAACATTTATGCAACACCAAGAATGACATCTCATGTCTTATAAATCCAGCGGCTTAACGTGATTTGTCGCGGGTGACGCGTTGTTGAGTCACCCGAGTCAACAATCGTATGACAATCATGTCAGTGAGGTGACTGCATGATAACCGATCATCAGACCGAGAACGGAGAAAATGACACCGCAGAGTCCATCAATATATACGGCTGCAGCCTGTAATTTATTTTGTAATCGCTGACCGGAAAGTAGCCACGCGAGGAGCGCAAACCAGAAAAAGGATAGCCCCCACAGTATTACCAGAGCGAGTATTTTTCCTGAAGCGGAAAAGTCAGCCGGGATCAGACTCGACATCAGGCTGATGAAAAACACCAGCGCTTTCGGATTGAGGAGATTGGTCAGAAAACCTTTAGAGAAAGCCTGCTTGTGATTGTCCAGACACAAAGAGGCAGGCGGTTGTGTTTCAGGCTGATGACGGACCTTCCTGCGTTGATACAGGCTGTTCAAGGTGGACAGACCCAGCCAGGCCAGATAGCTGCCCCCTGCGATTTGAATCAGCGCAAACCAAACCGGATGGGTATGAACGATCAGACTGATGCCGGTCAGACTGAGAATCGAATGGATCAGAATCCCGAACGATAGGCCGAGCGCAATATAAATACCGGTTGTTCTGCCATAGCGGGTGGCATTCTGAATCACGAGTGCGAAGTCTGGCCCCGGGCTCATTAATGCAATCCAGTGAATGCTCGCGAGCGTCAGGAGAATCTGGTATTCGTTGGTCATATTTGTTGGCGTTCCTCACCGTTGTTTGTGTCGTTTTTGCTTCAGTCTCAAGGGATTATTCTTCTATCACAACGACAGGGCGTTTGCGATGATGACTACGAATACCGTCATAGCTGAAAAGTATCAATGCCCCCCAAATGAATAAAAACGTGGTCGCTTTATCGGGGCTAAAGGGTTCGCCATAAAAAACCGTTGCCAAAATAAACATCATACTCGGGCCGATATATTGAAAGAAACCGAGAGTTGAAAGTTTCATGCGAGTCGCGGCACCGGCAAAACAGAGCAGGGGAAGTGTCGTAACCACACCTGCCATCGCAAGTAATCCATTGAGATGGAATGAATTCTCGGTCAGGTTACTGGTTGCGGAGTTGGCAAAACCAAGCAAATATATCAGGGCTACCGGCACTAAAATCAAGGTTTCAATAAACAAACCATTTAACGCACTGACCATGACTTTTTTACGTAGGAGCCCGTAAATCCCGAAGGTACTGGCAAGTGCAATGGCAATGATAGGGATCGAACCGAACAGGATGAGCTGAATTACCACGCCAATCGTGGCGAGAGCAACCGCTACCCACTGTAGGATGCGTAGTCGCTCATTGAGAAACACCATCCCCAAAATCACATTGAGTAATGGATTGATATAATAGCCAAGACTGGCATCCAGCAGATGATGATTATTAATCGCCCAGATAAAAATCAACCAGTTGCCACCAATCAGCACCGATGTTGCGATTAAATAATAAATTTTGCGTCGATCTGACAGCAGATTGCGAATCATCGGCCATTGCTTCCCGAAATGCAGCAGCACAGCCAGCAGCAGGAAAGACCAGAGAATCCGGTGACAGATAATTTCTACCGGATTGATATGTTCGAGCATTTTGAAATAAACGGGTGCAATGCCCCACATTAGGTAGGCGGCCAGAGCAAAGAGCACTCCTTGTCGCGCTTGCTGTTCATCGTTCATAGTTGTACCGCTGAAGTTATTTTATGCTTAATAAAATAGGATGATATTGTGATAAGAGATGCATTATACACTACGCCAGTGGATCTCCGGCATTGATTTGTTCCGCGTGTTTTCGCGAGAAGGGTCGAAGAATTTATGGTTTTATTCCGCATCTAACCCCACTACAATAGCCGCTGTGCATAACCATTCTTCTGCGAAACCCATCATATTGAGTATTTCATGACCGCTGCATCATTGATTGCCGAACAAGACGACCACGCTTCAACCAGCTCAGAATCTGTACTGAATACCGTCTTCGGTTATCAGACGTTTCGTCTGGGTCAAAAGGATGTGATTGATACGGTACTTGCCGGACGAGATAGTCTGGTCATCATGCCGACCGGCGGCGGAAAATCACTGTGTTACCAAATTCCGGCGATTATGCTTGATGGTATTACGCTGGTGATATCGCCATTGATCTCTCTGATGAAAGATCAGGTGGATCAATTGGTTGCCAACGGTGTCGCTGCGGCCTGTATTAATTCGAGTATGAGTAAAGAAGCGCTGATCAAGACGTATCAGCGGATGAATGCCGGGACTTTGCAGTTGGTGTATGTTTCACCGGAACGGGTGTTAATGGCCGACTTTATCGAACGGTTACACCAGATGCAGATTGCGATGATTGCCGTGGATGAAGCACACTGTATTTCCCAGTGGGGGCACGATTTTCGTCCGGAATATGCGGCTTTAGGACAATTGAAACAGGCTTTCCCCCAAGTGCCGGTTATCGCCCTGACAGCAACTGCCGATGAATCGACGCGGCAGGATATCCAAAGCCGACTGCATTTAAATGCCCCGCATATTTATCTGGGGAGTTTTGATCGACCGAATATTCGTTACGCGCTGCTGGAAAAACATAAACCGGTCTCTCAAGTCATCCGCTTTTTAGGCACTCAGCAAGGGCAATGCGGCATTATTTATTGTGGCAGCCGGAAAAAGGTAGAAATGCTGACTGAAAAATTATGTCAGAACCATTTTCGGGCGGCAGGGTATCATGCCGGTATGGATGTCGATGAACGGAATTATGTTCAGGAAGCATTTCAGCGCGATGATGTTCAGATCGTCGTCGCGACCGTCGCGTTCGGCATGGGGATCAACAAGTCGAATGTCCGTTTTGTCATGCACTTTGATATCCCTCGTAATATCGAATCTTATTATCAGGAAACGGGTCGGGCAGGGCGAGATGGCTTACCGGCTGAAGCCGTGATGCTCTATGACCCGGCGGACATGGGTTGGTTGCGTCGCATTCTGGATGAAAAAGTGGATGGTCCGCAAAAGCAAGTTGAGAGTCATAAGCTCAATGCGATGAGTGCTTTTGCCGAAGCGCAAACCTGCCGTCGTCAGGTTTTACTCAATTATTTCGGTGAATATCGTGAACAGCCTTGTGGCAACTGTGATATTTGTCTGGATCCCCCCAAGATGTTCGATGCAACCAAAGAAGCTCAGAAAGCCTTGTCTTGCGTTTATCGGGTGAAGCAAAATTTCGGGATTGGTTATGTCGTTGAAGTGTTGCGTGGAATGCAGAATATACGGATTCGTGAAAATGGTCATGATCAGCTAAGCACCTACGGTATTGGCCGGGAACACAGCCATGATTATTGGGTCAGTATCTTCCGTCAGTTGATTCATAAAGGGCTGCTCCAACAGAATATTACGCGGAATTCGACATTGCAGTTGACGGAAGAAGCCCGGCCGTTACTGCGGGGAGAAGTGGCGCTGGAATTGGCGGTCCCGCGTTTGGATACTGCGGTGAAAGCATCTAAAGCGGAGAAGCTGAGCAGCAAGACCTATGATCGACAGTTGTTTGCCAAACTGCGCAAACTCAGAAAATCAATTGCAGATGAAGACGGGATTCCGCCTTATGTCGTATTCAGTGATGCAACGTTGATCGACATGGCCGATATTTTACCGACATCGTATGGCGAGATGCTGGCGGTCAGCGGGGTCGGACAAAGAAAACTGGAAAAATATGCCGATCCGTTTTTGGATTTGATTCAGGAGCATTTGACTTATCATGGCTGAATTTTCTCTGCGTGAGTATTTGGTGGATTCCGGTGTGATTATTCTGGAGACCCGACACTTTGATTTCGATTCATTTCCTCGTTTAGGGGCTCGACTGATGGAATTGCTGCCCGCGGCGATTATCGAGAAACAGTGTGATGCCGATATTCACACTTGGCTGATTGATTTTGAAGGGACACACCTGTTTCTCAAAGCGGAACACTATGCCGGGGTCTTATGGTTTGAAGCACTGAATCCAACAGCGGATCGAGAAATCACCGATTTTCTTGCCCATATGTTGACTAAAGGGCTGTGAACGCCATCGATCCACGATCCGCTATCCGTTCGGACTCTATTTCTCCTAACTCAATTTATCCCAATTCAATTTATCTCAACGCCATTCACAGCGCATTATCGGTTTCGTAGAGATTATCCAGCGGCTCTTTGGTGTCGCCACCCGAAACTTGTTGTAAATGATCCGTGGTCGCCATCCAGCGTCTGACTTGTGCGTTGCTCGCGGAGGCAGAAATACCCGGCAGACTACTATCTATGACGACTGGGGCCGGATAAATAATGGACCAGAGGTACAGCCAGATAGCCGCGTTATGCTTTTCTCCCTGCTGTGTCTGATTAAAGAAGTGAGTTTGTTGTTCCACAAAAGCGACCGCATTATGCAGGGCGCGGTTCTCGTCACCGATAAATGGTGTTGATGCGACCGCTGAAGTTCGATAGGAGTCGATCGCGATCCCTTTGGGTTTGAGACGACTGACCGCTTCCCGGGCAGCTTCACCCACCCAGCGGCCATGCAAATAATCTTTACTGTGATTGGAGTAGAATGCATCCAGCAATGATACGCGTTGTGGCACGATGTTGTTGGCAATCTGCCCCCGTTCTGCCAGTGTTGCCAGTTGATCCGCCAGACGGATCGCGACCTGATTACCCAAACTGTGTCCGGCAAGGCGAATATCATTGCCCCGATATCCTTGCATGGCATTGAGATACTGTTGCAGTAATAATTCGGTGACATTCTCCGTCGGGCCAGCATGGTAGTTTCCGCGACTGTCGCGCCAGCGCATTTTTCTCGGCCCGTTGGCTGACCAGATTTTCGCTTCAGCATCTTTTAGCTCAGATTCATCAGCAAATTGATCCCAATATAACATGGCTACATTATAGCCTTCGGCACGCCAGAGGTTGGCAAAGTCGATATCAGGTGTTCCCCCACCGTTTTCCCAGTAGACGGTTCTGTTTTGTTCGATCGTATGATTGGATTGCCAGCCATGAATCAGAATCAGTGTCGGTCTGGATGGATCATAATAGGTGCTGCCATTGCGTGTATTTTGCCCGCCTTTCTGATATTGGTCATTGGCGCCAAACCAGTACAACCCATAACTCAGTTGATCAAAATCTTGTTTCGGAAAGACACCCGTTTTAGCAATCGCGCTGAAAGACAGACATACACTCGCGAAGTAGATGAAATATTTTTTTATCATAATTTATCCATAGGTCTAAGAAAGAAAATAGGTCTAAGAAGTAAGTCACTTGAGCAAATGCTCAAATGGATAAAAACGGCTTTATGTTCAAGTGTCTATAACAAACGTATCTATTTTCTATATGACTCTCTGTTTTCTATACCGGCTCACATTTGTTGGCTCTATTGCATATAGTTATAACGATAACAACCCTTGGATGACTTGTTATTCCTTCTGCTCATTCATTCGAATTCCATCATTCATCATGGCGCCAGAACTTTTTCGAGATAAAAAGGTGATATTCGTAACAATATTGGAAACCGGTTTCCAATATTTGCCCTGAATCTGAAAAATCGTGCTGATCACCACAATCTATTGTTGTTTATAGAATTAGACTGGCTTTGAACAATAACTGAGCTCTCGAAAAAGTGCTGTGATTCTTTAAATATGATCGTTGCTGATGGTTGTTTCCGTATTTTGAAGCGTTGCCAAATCTGTCGACGGTTGTGAGAACTGAGCGTGATGGACCTTTGGTTTCAAGGGAACATGGGGTCAATTTCGGGAGGATGGTCTGAAACGATAGATAAAATAAAGACGAGAAAACTATGGACAGGAAAAAACAGATGGGACTGAAGGTACTCCCAGTGATGCTGGCAGCCTGCTGGTCATTCAGTTCAGTTGCTGCCGCAGTGGATAAAGCAGCGCTGGACACTCAAATCCAACAACTCGAACAGTTACATCAGCAATATCAGAGTGAACTACAAAAGCTGAAAAAAGAAAGAATGGATTATGAAGAGTCGATGGACACTGATTCGATTGCCTCGCTGAAAGCGATGATGGATCGGGTACATATCTTTGGTTTTTTCAGAGCAAAATACGATCACGATGATCGTGAGTCAATTGGTTCCGGTGCCAATAACAAGCATTTCTATATGGATTTAGAAGGCAAGATGAAAGTCTCGGAAGACTGGAGTGCGAACTTCCAGATCGAGACACGTAAAGGCTATACCGTCACGCAGTCATGGCGTAACGGGGATAACGGCAGTAGTGACCAAGATGGGACATTACAGCGGATTTGGGTTGAAGGACGTCCTGGTGGTGTTGGTGTGACATTAGGGACGAAATGGTGGGGCTACGGATTTCAGGCGGTTCCGTTTGGTCATGCGGCCGACGGGGTTCAGCTTGATTATGATGTTTTGCCCGGATGGAATGCTAAAGCATTTTGGCTGAGACCAAGACAGGGTGATTTGGTGACCATGCCAAACAGTTCTGATGTTTCGATTGCCGGTGCGAACTTGACTGGTAGCTTGACCGATGATTTGCAGACCAGTCTGACCTTTGCGACTAACGAAAACAAAAGTGATGCACAGAAAATGGATCGGATGGGCGCATTTGAACTGCAATACCGCCTGACGGATGACATTCTACTCCGTGGTGCATTTGCGATGACAAATGCTGAACATCATAACACCAGCCAAGAGTACCGAATCGATTATAAAGATACTGACTTAGCAGAAGTTGGGTCATATGGAATTTATTTCCGTTATATCGATTTCAGAAGATATGGGGACTACTCCCATGATGATGAATGGGGTTCATTACCCAGTGATGCCAAAGGCGGCATTCTTGGGGTGAAATATGTGTTATTTAAAAATGTTGTCTGGGAAACCTTCTACTCAGTTCAGGAACGGTTCCGTTCTGGCGGTAGTGACGCAGGTGCCTATCGACATCTATTCCGTACTCAGATTGATTTCCATTTCTAAGGAGGGCACAACAGCGTTGTTTTGTTTTTGTTCAATATATAAAGCTGTTTCACCAAACAGCGTCATAGATAGAAGTTAATAAGAAAAGCAGGTTATTAGAAAAGGGAAAACCGACGGTTCAGGGGGAGAACTGTCGGTCTTTCTCATTCAGGTGGCTGCCTGCGGTGATTTCGGGCCATTGGATATTAATGCTTTTGGGGCGCGATTTGCTCTTGCTGCGCGAGAATGATTTTCTCGTGGGCACGGAAAAAGGGGAGATAAAGACAATAGGCATTAACGAGCGCAAACAGCACCATTAATACGTTGGCGATACTGCCATTTGCGGCCCATGTGGCGCCGAGCGGGGCGGGAACAGTCCAAGGCAGCATCATGACGATTCGATCCAGTACGCCAATCGAAGTCAGATACCAAGCAATGGTGGCATTCAATATCGGGACAAAAATGAAAGGGAGAATAAATACCGGATTCATGATAATCGGAAAGCCGAACAAAATCGGTTCATTAATATTAAAAATTGCAGGCAATAGAGCAACTTTACCGACCGACTTCATGTGGTTGGAGCGGCTCTTCAATGCAAGATATACCAGCGGTAGTGTTGAGCCAACGCCACCGATCAGGAGGAAAAAATCCCAGAATGATGCGGTATAAATATGTGGTGGAATTTGGACTCCGGTTTCAATGGCTGCCTGATTGGCGAGCAGGTTGGTCATCCAAAAAGGATTCATGATGCTGGTGATAATGATCGAACCGTGGATCCCGACAAACCACAAGAGCTGACAAACCAGAATCGAAATAATCACCGCAGCCAGACTGTCGGAGGCAAGAATGAGTGGCTTGAACAGTGCTTCAATCAGGTGGGGGAAATGCACACCAGCATCATGCTTTAGGATGAGATCAAATAACGATAATGTCAGGAAGACGACAAAGATCGGAATGAGTAATTTAAACCCTTGTGCGGTAATCAGCGGTACGTCATCAGGCATATGGATGTACCAACCTTTCTTGATAAACAGGTTAATGACTTCAATGGCATAGATACCTGCAACGAGTGCCGTAAAAATGCCACCGCCACCCAGATAGTAAAGTTCTTGGGTATTGAGTGTTGAAAATCCCGACAGCATCAGAAAAGAGAGGCAACCAGTTAATCCGGATAAGCGTTCCGGAAGACGGTATTGTTTTGCCAGACTGGCGGAGACACCAAATGAGACGATCAAAGCAACCAGTCCCAGTGTGATTTGGTACATGGGCAGAATAACGGGTTGTAGACTGAGACTGAATGATTCCCACCACAGTGCGATAGTCGATGAGGATTCGCCCATTGGTAGGGTTGAGGTGAGTGGAAAAATCAGTGGTACCAAAATGCAACCGATAAAGACAAAAGGCATTGAGATCTGAAAACCATCGCGTAACGCGATCAGGTGGGGACTTTGGCTTAACTTCCTTGCATACGGTGAAAAATAATGATCAAGTGTGTCCGCGAACAGTCTGGTAACGGAATGATTCATGGCGATCCTTGTCCTTGATGAGTGGTTTTGGAAACCGATTGTCCAACCTGCTATTCTTTCATAAACAACGATTTATAAATAAAGATTAGATCACACCTTCATATGGTGATATTGCCTTTTACTTTAGTAAAACCGTTGGCAAAATCAGTGCCTTTCTTTCAATCAGCATGACTGTGAATCGATGAATCTGTTTGATGGATCATAGAATCATACTTGCTTGTGACCGTTTTAATGATCAAATTCACATTCCCATGGATTACGCTTGGAAACCGGTTTCCAAGCGTAATCCATGGGCGCATACTTTCGGTGTCTAAACAGATAATCGCCTAAACAAATCAATCCGTATCTAAACAAATTAATGCTTAAGCGAAATCATCGTTGAAGCAAACGTATCGAAACGAAGTAAGGAGTCTCGATTATGAAAAAAATCATGCTGTGTTGCTCAGCTGGAATGTCAACCTCGTTGCTGGTGAAGAAAATGGAAGCCGCAGCAAAAGAGCGTGGCATTGATGTAGATATAAAGGCCTATGGTACCTCGGAGTTCAGTGATCAGGTAGGCAACTATCAAGTGGTTTTGCTGGGCCCTCAGGTTAAGTACATGCAACAGGACTTACAAAAGAAAGCCGACAAATACGGTATCAGAGTCGAGCCTATCAATATGATGGATTATGGGATGCAAAATGGAGATAAAGTGCTTGATTTTGCAATAGAACTGATAGGCGAGTGCGTTTGAGAAAAATCAGGAACAGGACATCAAAATGAGTACTCTATACGACCATGTGGTCAATGCAATTGAACAAAAACTAACACCACTAGCAGTCAAAGTTGGTCAACAGAAATATCTCACCTCGATCAGGGATGGTTTTATTGCGGCACTGCCGTTCATGATTGTCGGATCATTTATGCTAGTGTTTATCTTTCCACCCTTTCCCGCGGATACAACATGGGGCTTTGCCCGAGCGTGGCTGGACTTTTCGTCCGAGTACCGTGACCAACTCATGTTACCTTTCAACCTGAGCATGGGGGTTATGACCGTGTTCATATCGGTCGGGATTGGCTCCAGTCTGGCTAAGCACCATGAGCTTGATCCGATGACGACCGGCCTGCTGGCATTAATGGCATTTCTGCTGGTTGCTGCGCCATTAAAAGATGGTTCGATATCGATGCAATTCTTGTCAGGACAGGGGATATTCACTTCAATCCTGACCGCGATTTATGCGACAGAAGTGTATGCCTTCCTGAAGCGTCATCATGTGACGATTAAACTCCCTCCGGAAGTTCCGACTGGTGTTTCCCGCTCGTTTGAAATTCTTATCCCGGTTTTGTTCATCATTATGACGTTGTATCCACTCAATTTATTGATTGAATCACAAACCGGTATGATTTTACCTCAAGCGATTATGACATTACTTGAGCCATTAGTTTCTGCTTCTGACTCATTAGCCGCAGTATTACTTGCCGTCTTTATTTGTCAGCTCCTTTGGTTTGCTGGGATTCATGGGGCGTTAATCGTTACAGGGATCATGAACCCATTTTGGATGACCAATCTGTCTGAAAACCAAACAGCGATGGCCGCAGGTGAAGCACTGCCTCATATTTTCCTACAAGGTTTCTGGGATCACTACTTATTGATTGGTGGCGTGGGGTCAACCTTACCACTGGCATTTCTACTGCTGAGATCAAAAGCGGTTCACTTGAGAACGATCGGGAAAATGGGCATTGTCCCCGGCTTCTTTAATATCAATGAACCGATTTTGTTCGGGGCGCCAATCATCATGAACCCGATCTTTTTCCTGCCATTCATATTTATTCCGATGATTAATGCGGTGTTTGCGTGGTTTGCAGTGGACTTGGGTCTTGTTGCAAAAGTGGTATCACTGACGCCATGGACAACTCCGGGTCCAATCGGGGCATCATGGGCCGCTAACTGGGCCATTAGTCCGGTGATTCTGTCTCTATTGTGTATGTGTTCTGCTGCGCTGATGTATCTGCCCTTCCTGAAAGCTTATGAGAAACAGCTATTAGATAAAGAAGCAACCGAAGCGAAGAAGAAAGAAGCTGAGCATCCACAAGGCGTTACCGTTTAATCGTGCGGTGCAACATCAACCAACAAGATAAGAGATATATAGTGCGGGCAGAGCAACTGCCCGCTGATGGAGAACAAATATGAAGTATCAATTTCCGCAGCGTTTCTATTGGGGAAGTGCAGCCTCAGCGACACAAACTGAAGGTGCGGCCTTTTCTGGCGGAAAAGGGGAAAATATCTGGGATCACTGGTACAAATCTGAACCGAATCGCTTTCATCAAGGAGTTTCTGCGACAGATGCGTCAACGTTTTATGAGCATTTCCGTTCAGATATTCAATTGATGAAAGACATCAAGCATAACAGTTTCCGGACTTCGATTTCGTGGGCTCGTTTGATCCCTGACGGGACTGGCGACGTTAATCCTGAAGCGGTTGATTTTTACAATCAAGTGATCGACACCCTGATTGAACAAGGGATCGAACCATTTATCTGTCTGTTCCATTTCGATATGCCGATGAAGATGCAGGCACTTGGCGGTTTTGAGAATCGTCGCGTATTACAAGCCTATGCCGATTATGCCGAAACTTGTTTTCGTCTGTTCGGTGATCGGGTGAAGCACTGGTTTACATTTAATGAACCGATTGTGCCGGTTGAAGGTGGTTACTTGTACGATTTCCATTATCCGAATGTGTTGGATTTTCGTCGTGCTGCAACTGTGGCCTATCACACCGTATTGGCTCATGCGATGGCAGTGAGCAAGTATCGCGATCTGAAACTGAGCGGACGGATTGGCATCGTGCTCAATCTGACACCGTCCTATCCTCGTTCACAACATCAGGCAGATCTGGAAGCTGCCAATATTTGTGATTTGATGTTTAACCGAAGCTTCCTTGATCCGGTGATTCGGGGGGAATATCCACAGCAACTCGTGACTTTACTCAAGCAATACGGGCAACTACCGAATATCCATGATGGTGATTGTGAGCTGATTGCTAAAAGTAAAATCGACCTACTGGGGATTAACTACTATCAGCCAAGACGAGTGAAAGCGCGGTTGAGTGCGGTGAACCCTAACGCACCTTTTGTACCGGAATGGTTCTTTGAGCCTTATGAAATGCCCGGCCGCAAGATGAATCCGCATCGGGGTTGGGAAATTTATGAGAAAGGCATTTATGACATTCTGACCAATCTACGGGAACACTACGACAATATTCCTTGCTATATCTCAGAAAATGGCATGGGTGTCGAAGGGGAAGAAAAATTCCTCAAAGACGGACAGATTCAGGATGACTATCGCATTGACTTCATTCGTGAACATCTGAAATGGATACACCGGGCCATTGAAGAAGGCTCTGCGTGTTTCGGCTATCACCTCTGGACCTTTATCGATAACTGGTCTTGGTGCAACGCTTATAAGAATCGTTATGGTTTTTACCGACTGGATTTGGCAACACAGCAACGCAGCCTGAAAAAAAGCGGTGAATGGTTCGCTCAGGTGTCTGAAGGCAATGGATTTGATGATTAAAGTGCCGTATGCAAGGAGCACGGTGAATAGGAGTTTAGTATGGATCTAGAAGAACAAGTCATGGGAATTATTGTCAATGCCGGGCAATCCCGGAGTCTCTGTTATGAAGCGCTACGCAGTGCTAAAAACGGAGATTTTGAACAGGCAGATATGTTGTTACATCAGGCGAGTGAATTTGCAAGTCTCGCACATCGTGTGCAGACGCAATTGATCGAAGCGGATGAAGGGGAAGGAAAAACACCGATGACGCTCATTATGGTTCATGCTCAGGATCATTTGATGACATCGATGCTTGCCAAGGAATTGGTCGTTGAATTGATCGACGTACATCGGCGGATTGCACAGTGAATGACTGGCCTTGATTCGGGTGATACGTTCAATCCGGTGAGTCAATCACTGGATTGTTCGCGTAAATATTGTGCAGTCCTCTTGTTAAATATGTCTTCAAAGGTAAAATGAAAACAGACGGGAACCGTTTTCCATCCTGAATGTTCCCTTTGATTGACCTTGGTTAAATAGGATTGTCATGGTTACTATCACTGATGTCTCACGGTTGGCAAATGTCTCAAAAGCGACGGTTTCTCGCGTGATGAGTGGCAGCCGGGGAGTGAAACAAGAAAGCCGCGAAGCGGTGCTCAGAGCGGCGGAAGAGCTCAATTATCGCCCGAATATCATGGCGCAAAGCCTTGCGACCCAGAAGTCTGATTATATTGGTGTCGTTTTGACCAGCTCAGATACCGGTCAGGTGTCTACTTTTCTGCCATTGCTGTGCGATGCACTTAAGCAAAGAGACAAGCGGATGTTGGTCAGTTTTGCTGACACACCGGAGGAATATCACCGAGTGATGGAATCGTGGGGGCATGGACAGTGTGATGCCATTATCTCCTTTGGCGGTGATATACCGACTTTAGCTCTCGACAAAACGATTGCGGTTGATAGTTATATGCATGACAACTGTCGTTCTATTAGTTATGACTATCGTTTTGCTTGTGAGAGTGCCTGTCGTTATCTTTCCAGTCAGGGACACGCATCAGTCGCGATTTTGCTCGATGGTCAGAATTACGCGTCTCAACAAGTGCTTGAGGGATATAAAATCGCCATGCAAAACATGTCGATTCCGATCAACCGGCAACTCATTGTCAGTGCTGATGAAAGTGCAGAGTTGGCGATGATGAACCTTGTGAACAGTTATTCATCATTTACTTCACTGATCGTGATGAAAGACAGTCATGCCGCCGTCGCAATGAAACTGCTACAGGATTTTAACCTGTCTACCCCACAAGATATCTCTATTCTTTCTCTGGAAGATTCGTCACTGGCCAAGCAACTGACCCCGGCGCTGACGTGTATCAGTTATCCGTCTGAACGATTGATCGCTGTGCTGATGAAAGAGCTCGATAATTTCCTCGACCGTCATCCGTCAGAGAACAAATCAAGTATTCAGGGTAATCTGGTTGTACGAGATTCAGTGGTGAATCGCAACTGATATCGGTTTTGAGAGACAACCGGTTGACTCATCCTCTGTACCACAGACTGAATCGGGCTGTGGTACATGGGGATTGAATTATGACAATTCTTTGATATTAAAAATGCTAACCATCAAATTCATTTATATCCTCAAGTAGCCAGTTAAATTCATCGTCTTTTCAAATCGTGCATCATCAAAGAGTTAATTTTGTTTTTGTTATCAATAACAATGAACCATTTCTGGACGTATCTATATAAATGATAATTATCTTATTGACTTCAATAGATAATTTGAACGATTATAACAGCTTAGTTTCATATGACATATGCACTTCTATTTTTATCACTTTTGATATGACTCATGAATCAATCTCATTGCCGCTGTCCGCGTTATTCTTTGATGGGCAAACTTGAATATAAAAACTGATGAATGTGACTTTAACAGAGAGTAAGGTTCAATCTTACCAAGCCGTAACCCCCACAACCGTTCGTATCGAGCTGGATAATTCCCAAACAGTGCTTCTGAGACTGTCGGAGCCATGGATATTGAATCAAGGTGACTTGGTCGCCATTGCCGGGTTTCAGGATCACCAAAGTAACGTGTTGATAGGTTATGGCTATATCAATCTGTCACAACATGTAAAATCAATCGGGCGGAGTCACGGGGGGCCTTTTTTCCTCTTCGGCGCACTGCTGAGCATCATCACATTGGGCATCATTGCGTTTATCTTCTCCGGAGAAGGAATGATCGCGTTTTCTGACATTTTGACCACGCTTCCTCTTGCTGTCGTATTACTGTTTTCTGGCTTCTTTATTTGGATAGGTGTTAAAGCTAAACGAAAAGAGCGATACGTGAAGAGAATGCTGGAGCAAGTGGAAATGAAAGACAGCCATGAATCACGAAGACTTGAGCAGAGTATTTAATCTGCGTTGAATAGCTAAAATTTTGTTTAGTTATATGGTGTGATGACTCACTGTGCAGGTATTGTTGCGTGATAAAACTTTTGAATTCGAACTATATTTGGACACACAAGTTCACCAATCAATAATATTGTCGGAAGAGTCGACACAGTGCTTTATCGATGCAGATAAATTAATCTGGAATTGATTCTATATTTTGACTTTCTTACTTTAAATCGGCCGTTGTAACTGAACGAAAAATCGCCTAAGAATCTTCAGTATGGCGTAGGCTTTATTGATGGTTTTGTAACCATCATGAAGCCGACCATGCCATCGTCATATCTTTTGATAACTATTTTAACACCAAGCAGAGATATTATTGGCTTATATAGTTAGTAGTCTGATGCTATTTGGTGAAGAACTAATACTTTGTTCTACTCCCCCCTATCTTGCTACCCAATACTTTAAAAACGAAAGGATGTTGGACAAACGGGAAATCCATCATCCATGTCGTCGCAATCAATAGACTTGATAGCGATGGATTATTTGAAATACAGATAATCTGGTTAAAATATGCTCAAATGTTAACTGGAGTGTGATTTTTGTTATTTTTTTCATTGCTTGTATTACAATTTGGGATTTTTTGTGAGAGTATTGTTGTCAATCTGTTGCATTGATGTTTGTTTTATTGCAATTAATTTCAATTATTGTGGTTTCTTATTGTTCTGAGTGTTTTCATGAAATGTTGATTGTCTTTTTCAGTCTTGTCACTTTCTTGCTTAGCTTGAGGAAACCATAAAATTAACGAGTTAGTTGGGATGATGAGGCGAGAAAATTTCCTTGAGACGGAAGGTGAGGTATTTTTTTATCTGAGAGATAACGTCGTTATTGAGCCATTAGTCGAGCATTGGTATGCATGGCACTATTTACTTTCTCCGGTCGCCCGTTCTTTTTTTATGAGGAAGAATCGGAAGCAGTTAAGATCATTTTTAAAATACCCTGAATTTCATAGCGGTATTTCCAGTGGAAAAGTAGGTACGGTCAGGTTATCTGTTGATGACGTACTCAGTGTGAAGCAGTATCTAGATAGCACCCAACAACTCGAGTCGCAACAAGAGCAATTAGTTGCTGCTGTAGAAAAGCTTGATGATTTAGTTTTCCAATTCAGAGGTGATAGTTTAGAACCTCTGTATCAGGAAATTCCTTTCGAATTGAAAGGTAGGACAGAGCTTTTCTATGCTCGGAATCAGAGTGGCTCATACCGTCTTTTTGAAAATGCATTTGAGGGAATATTTGATAGGTGTGAAAGTGTATTATTCACATTAAAAACGGAGTACACCAAACGTCCACCAGTGTTTAATACACCACGCTTGACCTGTTATGAAAGTCAGTTTCTGATTGATATTGATTTTAAAGATAAAATACTTGATAAAATTTTTGAGTCAAGACAAGCTCCGATCGATTTCAACAAGCTGTGCCAGGAAATGAATCTGACTGATGAAGAGAAACAGAAGTTCAGAAAGTTTTTTACGTCAGAGTATAGAGAAAAAGCATTATCAGAGCCTGATGGTGGAAAGATTCGTTATTTTGGTCATGCAACGTTATTGATTGAAACTTCGTCTGAATCATTACTGATTGATCCTTGGATTCAGAATGAGTCTTTTGAAAAAGATGGGAAGAATTCATACTCGCTATCTGATTTACCTACTCATATCGATTATGTTGTGATCACTCATGGGCATGCTGATCACTTTAATATAGAAACCTTGCTACAAATCAGACATAAAGTCGGGCAGATAATTGTTCCTAAAAGTTCTGGCGACATGATTGAAGACCCATCACTGGCAAAAATACTTAAACAAATCGGTTTTGGAAATGTGGTCGAAGTAGACCCGTTTGAGAAGATTCATGGAAGTACTTTTCAACTGCATACTATTCCTTTTTTGGGGGAGCATGGCGATCTTCGAGTGGATGCAAAGTCATCTTATTATATTGAAACTGATTCTGAGCAACTGCTTATATTATCGGACTCGAAATTTATACAAGAAGAAATTTATCAGTATCTGTTCAAGCACTCGCTTAAAGTTAGCAAGATGTTTGTTGGGATGGAGTGTGAAGGTGCGCCATATACTTGGCTATATGAACCTATTTTAAATCAAGGTTATCAACCAGAATACGCAAAAAATAGACGACTAATTGGCTGTAACGGTAATGAGACCGAACAATTAATTCAATTGATTAACCCTGATTCAGTATTTGTTTATGCGATGGGACTTGAGCCATGGCTTGAATATTTAACGGGTAAGCCTGCAACTTTCGATGACTATATCGTTAGGGAGTATAAACATTTAGAGGAAAAAATGTTTCAGGAAGATAGGTCGATCAAGCTGCTATATTGGTCTGAAGAAATTTCAATTTGATTTTAATTTAGTGACGCGTATGGAAAAGTATAAGATATATCAGTTAACGACTGAAGACCTTGAGTTCATCTACCGTGCTTGTCATCAGTTGATAGAAAAACATGATTCAGTTGAAACTGATATTTTCGCCAGAGACTGTGCGGTATATGCCATGGAACTCAGCCGAAATTTGAGAGAGGCCGTATTAGATTTTAAAAATACGACTCACAGTTATGCTGCATTCTTAATTCATGGTCTTCCGTTTGATATTGAAAATATTCAGACACCCAGTACTTGGGACTGTAATTGGCATCATTCTGAGACGTTTACTTATGAAGTGATCCATTCATTAATCTCCTGTCTGTTTGGTGAAATTTTTGGGTGGTCAACACAAGAGAATGGCCGCTTCATGCGTTATGTGGTACCCATCCAAGGAGATGCTTATGAACAGCTGGGGTCAAGTAGTTCTGTTGAATTGGATTGGCATACGGAAGAAGCCTTCCATCCAACACCGGCTGATTATGTTTCGTTAATGTGTTATCGCAATTCGGAACAAGCGGCGACATCATTATGTCATGTCGATGAAATTGTCCGTCAGTTAGATGAGAAAATACTTGATATTCTGTTTAGCAGGTCTTTTTGCATTGCGCCAGATACATCACATCACGTCAAAGAAAATAAGAGTAACCACTGGGATATTGATATTAAAAAGTACTGTATGAGTGCTGAAGCTAAGTATGCAGATACCCCGATATCAGTTTTATACGGAAATCGGGAATGGCCTTTCATGCGTGCAGATCTGCCTTATATGGCAGTGTTTGATGGAAATGAAGATGCTGCAATGGCTCTGGAACAATTCAAGTTGGTCGTGAACCAATCTCTCATTGACGTTTGTCTTACTGAAGGACAGATAATGTTGATAGATAACAGAAGGGCTGTACACGGTAGACGTCAGTTTTCAGCAAAATATGATAATTATGGCCGATGGTTAAAGAGAATTAATATTATCAGAGATCTACGTGCTTTAGCCTCAGAATTTAACCAGCTGTGTGACAGACGCATTGTATAAGGAATGTTATTATGCATCATAAATATATCATTATTGGCGCTGGACCCGCTGGATTGCAGCTCGCTTATTATTTCGAAAAATCAAATGAAGACTATTTGATTCTGGAAAGAGGTAATTGTTCAGGGAATACATTTAAAACTTTACCAAAACATGGTAAGTTGATCTCTATTAACAAGGTTTATACAGGTTATCATGATGATGGGGTTAATCTTCGTTGGGACTGGAATTCATTATTAAATGATGAAGGTTTTCTTTTTAAAAATTATTCTGAAAAATACTTCCCTGATGCAAAGGATTTGGTTCATTATTTAAATGATTTTAAAGAAAAGTTTGGGATTAATGTCGCTTACCATACCGAAATTGTATCCATTGAAAAAAGTGAATGCTTTTCGTTAAGTGATGCTGATGGTAATGTTTATACATGTGAAAATCTAATTATCGCAACTGGACTGTCAAAAGAAAAAAAACCTTGCTTTCGAGGTAGTGAATATGTGAAGTCTTATACTGAAGCCTCAATTAACCCTGATGATTATAAAAATAAGTCTGTTTTAATTTTAGGGAAAGGTAACTCTGCTTTTGAAACGGCTGATAATTTAATTGAAACAGCGTCTGTTATACATCTATTAAGCCCGGCGCCAGTAAAGATGGCATGGAAAACACATTATGTTGGGCATTTGAGAGCAGTCAATAACAATATATTGGATACATATCAGTTAAAGTCACAGAACACTATTCTTGATGCTGAAGTGACAAGCATTACTAAAGATAAAGACAAGTATATTGTTGATTTTTCCTATACTCATGCGAATGGACAGAATTGGCAGGTGGTTGTTGACGAAATTATTTCATGTATCGGTTTTTATTTTGATAATAGTATATTTAAAGGTGATGCAGTTCCTCAACTTACTGAAAATAAAAAGTATCCTAATATGACAGAGTATTGGGAGTCATCAAATATTGATGGTATGTTTTTTGCTGGAACAATAATGCATATGCGTGATTATAATAAATCATTCTCTGGATTTATTCATGGATTCAGATACAACGTGAAAGCATTAGCTGAAATATTAAAAATGAAGCAAGGAAAAAATGCATTTCATCGTGAGAATATGAACTCGTTTGAATCTGCCTATGAAAAAATAATGTACCGAATTCATAGTAATTCATCGCTATATCAGCAGCCAGGATTTATCAGTGATGTACTGCTTATTAGTGATAAAGGTGTTGAATACGTTGTCGATATGCCGGTAGATCTCATTGAAAATACATATCAGAAATCAAACCATATCCGATTAACTTTTGAATATGGGAAGAAAGAGCATCCCGATCCATTTAATGTTATCCGGATGCCGGATGATGGCGATAGCAGTACATTTATCCATCCGGTTTTTCGTGTCTATAAGGATGGTGCCATTGTAGATGAATACCATATTCCTGAAGACTTGCAGAATGAATGGAATAAGGAAATGTATACAACGCCTTTTAAAAATTTCTTGAAAATGGTTTTGCCATTGGAAAGGAAAAATATGTCTCAAGGTAAGAGACATGAAACGTTAGGTAACTATTGTTCATAAGGAAAATATCATGAAAAAATCAAACGTACAGAAAAAAGCGAAAATTAGCCGTAACAAGAATGGCCAATATTTGGGCAATCTGATCGGTTAAAGCCGTTATGGTCCCCACATTGCTGGGGACCATATGGAGGATTTATGATTGTAATAAGACCAGAAAAATATAAGCAGTTGGGTGAGTCTGAAAACTGTGATTTTGTGCTACTGACGAATAGTGAATTCTCCGACAAATTTGAAATATCAACGGAGAATGACTATCTATCGAAAAAAATAATAGCTTGCGATACTCCAGAAAGCTTTCATGACATTTTGGATCATCAAAAATTAGCGCGTCAAACCCATTTCCTTGTCATTTCTCCTCATGCTTTATTCTCTTCTCCACCGGCAGAGAAAATTGCAGAGAAGTGTAAAATTATTTCAATGCCTTGTAACTCAACAGAAATATTTTTAGAAGATATAAATTATTTCTTAGAAAAAATGGAATTGACAGATCCTGATGCTCAAAAAGCTTGGGCGGATCACTTCTTTGATCATGTCGAAGAATCTGACCACATCCAGTTTGTTGATAAAAAGAATGGTTGCGAAGCCGTCTTTCTTCATGACAGTGATGAATATTGCTGGTTTGAACAATTGGGCCGTCTCAGCTGGGGAGAGCAGCAATTTGTGCCGTCTGGTGAAATCAGCGTATTGCCACTGTTCCATGGAAACTACAATGCGGAAAAACGGTTAAATATACAGGGCGAAATTGCTTTTCGTGGGTATCCCATTGTTAACAATGGCTCCGTGTCTTTTTTAAGAGAAGACCAGAATAGAATTTTTGATGCATTAGAATCGCTTTATGAAATACCGATTATTGCGACCGTCGAGAACGGCATAATTACTTCATTACGTAGTGATATCGTAAACCATCCCGCGATTGTGATGTTAGAGAAGTTATTTGATATTGACTCGCGCTACAGAATTATTTGGGAGATTGGCTTTGGGACCAATCAGGATATCTATTTTCAGAAAGGAAACCGTTCACCCAATGAATGTTATGGCGGTAGCAATGGTACTGTCCACTGGGGGCTGGGCTTAACGCCGTGGACCCAATATCACATCGATATTATTTGTCCGGACACTGTCGTCTATACGTCAGACGAAGTCATAATTGCCGGTGAAATTAAAGAGAAAAAGTCCCTGAGACGTGTGAAATCAGCAGGCTGTCCATGTATTAGTTAATACGCGGAAAAATCGACCTTAAATTGGATTTTGAAGGTGGCACAATGGAATGTAATTCACTGTCACAGTTCAGTACTGTGCTTGAAAAGCTCAAAGACAATGCGGAGAGAACACCAGATAAGCTAGCTTTGAATGGTGATTTAGGGTCTGTATCTTATACCTTACTGGAAGCGCAGTCTGAACAGCTGGCGTCTCAACTGATTAGAGATAAAGGGATCCGAGCGGGGAATATTGTGCCCCTCGTCGCTGGACGAACAAATAATAGCTTGATCTGTATGCTGGCGCTGTTAAAGGTACGAGCCGTTGTTTATCCGATTGAGGTAACAAATTTCAACGCGGATACTCAGAAAGCCTTGATGAATGACTCTGAACTTTCTTTTTCAGACACATTATTTGCATCTGATCTGGGTATAACACTCGAGCAACTCGTTTTGGGAGCAGAGACGAACGATTTACCTGAAACGGGTATTGAATCGGGGGGATTTCTTTATTTCACATCCGGCAGTACAGGTAAGAAAAAACCTGTGTTTGTCAGTGCTGAAAACATCAGCCAGCGTATTGCCAATACAACCAGAGATTTGGGGTTCGACTGTTACCTGAAGACACTCTGGTGCTGCAGTGTTTCATTCGACATCTCTCTTTTCGTGACACTTTCCACACTATATTGTGGTGGTACTATCATCACTCCACGACACGTATATCTGAATGAAATCTCCGGTTATCTGAATACCATCAAGCAATACAACGTCAACTTTATTAATCAAGTGCCTTCCTTCATTCAGGCGCTTTGTGAATTTTCTGACTTTGAAGAAAAGGTAAAACTAAAATATCTGTTTCTGGGCGGAGATGTTTTAACGAAAGATGTGCTGATGCAAACACTGTCCTGCTTTGATGCTGATGTGGTTGCGAATATCTATGGTCCGACTGAAACAACCATGCTTGCGACTCACTATGTTATCGATCAGGAAAATTATCACAATCTGAACAGCTTGCCGATTGGCAAACCTTTCAGCGGTACAGTCATTGAAATTCTTGATGAGGACATGCAGCCCATGTCATACGGTGAGGTCGGTGAAATTTATATTCGCGGGATCGGTATGTGCCGGTATCTGAATCATGATAACAGCAGCTTTATCACTTGTGACTCTGGGACTGTGGCTTATCAGTCTGGCGATTTCGGATATATTGATTCCAATGGTGACGTTGTTTTCGAAGGGCGACGGGACGATCAGGTCAAAATATCCGGTGTCAGGTTAAGTCTTTCGGAAATCGAGAATCATATCTTAAAGGACAATCACCTTGTAGGTCGTGTCCGTATTGCTAAGCTTTCCGGTGATATAAAGGCGGTCTTAAATACTGACTTACTCGTATTTTATATTCTTGCTGACTCTGCAAAAGCAAGGCAAGTTCCTGTGTTTACAAATGTCATCCCTCCTTCTGTCAGATATCGGGCCATTCGTCTGGATAATTTTACTTACAATGAAAATGGAAAAGTGGCAATTAAAGAAATGATCGCGACTTATGCCCATTTTCTGAGTGAGCAAAAATCAGCTGTTCCTATATCTCATGATGATCCCCGGGAACAATTGGTTAAAACCATTCTGGGTATCGATCATTTTGACCATTCAAAATCCTTCAGGGAGTTAGGCGGTGCCAGTTTAGTGGCACTGAAGTTGAGAGCTGAGATGAAGAAGCAATTCGGCATTGAGATCAAGATCAGAGACCTCCTTACATCGAAGCAGTCGTTAAAAGAGTTGATTGGAGCTGTATCAGATGCATGACGTTTATGGCTCTTACACACCATGGCAGAAGGCACATCCTCAGCAGGCTGTGCTGTACAACATGTTTCTTGAAAATGCTGAGAAGTGTGATTTATATAAAATCAGTCAGCTTTATCAGGTACATGATTGTACTGTGGAACGGCTAAGTAAATCTATTCAGAAAGTCATTTCTGATTTGCCGATGCTGGGTGCACGATTCAGATGCACAAATGATGTTGTGGAAGTGTGTTTTGCCAATCGGTATACACCTTCGGTTGAGCAGAGACAAGTTAGTGAAATATTGTCGTCGCATTCGTTTACCCGAGCAGATATAGAACAGGGTGAGCTGGTCAAAGTATCGGTCTGGCCCGGAGAAGACTGCTGTCAGTTTATTCTGTCCATTCATCACATTGTTTGCGATGCACGCTCTGTTGCGTATATTGAGGCTCAGCTTGAAAAAGAGCTGTCAGGTAAACTAGGGCTGTCCACAGCATCGGCGGATCTCGCGCGTTATCAGGCCTACACCAATGAAGTTATTGCCTGGCATGACAGTGAGGAGAAAGTGGTACAGCTCAGTTACTGGCGGGAGCAGCTAACGAACTATAAATCGGACTTAACCTTGGTCAATCTAGAAAAACAGATCGATCGGGCTGACGATGCCGCTTTTTCTTTTGCGTTTCAACTTGGGGAGCCGGCAGTGCATCGGTTTAATCATGTGGTTGAATCTGCTGAAGTTACGCCTTTTATTCTGATGCTGGCGCTTACTGAGATTTTTCTTGCCAGACATTTTGATCAAGAGAAATTTATTCTGAATGTAAGTCTGGACCAGCGTAATTATTGGAACGCGTCCACAGATGTCGGATTATATTCAAGTTATCTGCCCGCATGTTGTTATGTGAAACCTGAGCAGCATTTTGATGCTCTTCTTGCTCAGGTCCAGGATGATTTCTATGAAGGACTGAGTAACGGGAAAGTCTCACTTTTCGATCTGATTATTGAGTCTGAAGTCGATGTAACACGGGCTTCTGCACTGCTGGAATTTACGGAAAGTGCCGGGGTATACGGCGCTTTGGAATATCTAAGTTCTTTCAATGAGAAAACTGATTTTCCGTTGGTGATTTCAGCTAACCGAACGGCTTCTTCATTGAATATTAAAGTGGAGGGGCGAGCTGACCATTACCAGAATGAATCAAGATTTCATGGAATGTGTCTGGCTTTTCAACAGCTGATTGAGAAATCATTGTTACACCCAGATACCAATGTTGCAATCAGTAAAATAAATAACGACGTTTATCAAAAGACGAAAGAGCAGTTGTCATTTCACCGTCAGCCCAGTCATCTCATCCGTGAATTTGAAAAGGTCGTACAAGAATATAACCAGTGTCCGGCAATCCGGTTTGAGCAGGAAATTTATACGTTTGACTGGCTGAATCAGAAAGCGAATCAGATTGCGAGAACATTAATTAATGCTTTTGAGATTCGGCCACATGCAACGATATGTATTCTGGTAGAACGTAGTGCCCTGTTACTGCCGATTATCATCAGTATTCTCAAAACCCGAGCCCAGTATGTACCGCTGTCTCCGTATGATGGAGAGGCGCGGTTACGTAGACAGCTTGAGCTTATTCAACCGGATCTGGTAATTACTAGCCAGGTATTTGAAGGAATGCTGAATGGCTCCTGCTCTGAAGTCATTGTCACGGATCGGGCGTTATTTGAGTCTGATGAAAGTTCTGAGAATCTGGCGCTGGCATATTCTCCAGAGGACATTGCATATACAATTTTTACGTCGGGCTCAACGGGGATGCCGAAAGGTGTGGTCGTTCCTCATCAGGGCATAACCTATACAGTGCTCTACCGTCAGCATTACTATAGTCTGGATAGCAGTGATGTCATTCTTCAGTATCCATCCGTGTTTTATGACTCTGCAGTCAACGACTATTTTTCTACCTTACTGTCTGGCGCGTCGCTGGTGTTGTTTCCTGACAATGACAGAAATGATGTGGCCGCATTAGCCCGGTTGATCAAAAATCATCAGGTTACCCATTTCATGATGGTCCCTGCAATTTATTTAGCCTTGTTAGAAAGCCACTCCGGTAGCCTGAAAGGAGTCAGACAGGTTGTTTTATGCGGAGATAATCTCAGCATATCTTTAATTCACCATCATCAGAAGAGTCTGCCGGAAACCGAGGTTTATAACGAATATGGCCCGGCTGAAACGTCAGTTTGGAGTACTGTTTATCAGTTTGGTCCTGAAGATGATGAGGTGCTGATTGGCAAAGGTATTGCGCATCATTTGGTTGATATTATTCATCCAAAGTGGGGGCTTTGTTTTGACAATGAAGTCGGTGAAATTTGTGTTAGTGGTCCGGGGCTTGCGCAAGGATATTTGAGAAATCCGGTGGTAACGGAAGAGAAATTTGTCACCCATCCGATCCACGGACAAAGAATGTATCGGACTGGTGACCTGGCGTACCGTAATATGGCTGGTGAATTGCGCTTTGTCGGACGGGTTGATAATTTCGTGAAAATAGCCGGAGCTGGCGTTGAATTAGAAGAGGTCGAGCGGGTTGTTGGCGAAACACTTGCAGTGAATCGTTTTTATCTGGTTCATGTTGAAGGAGACGACAATATTGGAACGTTGCTGTGCCTGTATGAGTCGGGGACGAACACCGAATTATTGAATCGTGGGCGGTTAAAGACATTTCTCCCTGCCCGAATGGTCCCTACACATTACATTGACATTGCTGAGATTCCGTTGTCGGTAAATGGAAAAGTAGATAGGAAAGCCTTAAAGCGTATTGCACAGGATTATCTGGACTCGCTGGTTCAAACAGCTGCATTCTCGGCAGCGGATCAGCTTCAGCAAATCTGGCACAAGACGCTGGGCAACGTGGAAATCTGTGAGACTACCAGTCTTTATGACTTGGGGGCATCGAGTTTGGATTTCATCCAGTTGTCAAAGGATCTGAATGAATCACTGGCTCATCCTATTCCACTGAGAGAATTGATGACGCATTCAACCTTCAAGGAATGGTTATCACTTTATGAAGCGGCAACAAAGAATCGTCAGACTCATTCAACAGCCTGTGATGTCTGGAGCGCTTCCGCTTCGGCTTGTCGTTATCTGGTAACGAGCTTACTCCAGCAGGACAAATCAATCTTCAATATTCTGGATTACTGGAAGCTTGATAGCGAATGTCCGGTAGCTTGTCTGAGTTTGGCTTGTCAAGCGGTTATCCGTCAGCATGACATTCTGTCTTCTGCATTTCTGTTTGAAAAAGGAAGGATCACAAGTAAGCCTGTCACCGTTGATATCGACCAGATTTATCAGGAACTAGAGATTCAGGAAGGTTCGCTGGAAGACGCGCTCAACCGAATATTCAAGAGCAGCTTATCTCTGTCAACCCAACTCTTTCAGTTTTATTTATTGCACTACGGTACAGAACGATATTTCGTTATGTTAATTCATCATGCCATTGCGGATGTTTTCAGCATTGACAGAATCATCGCGGATATCGAAAGGCATGTTTTTGCTGCCAGCGCAGTGGAACACCGTGATTTAGCGGCACACGGTGAACATCATGCAATCGATGCAACGTATCTCCGTGAGGCCGAGCAGTACTGGGAGCAGAATCCTGCAGGGGAGGAATCTTACCTGCTGAACTTGCCTGTAGACTTTCCCAGAGAACAAAAAAGTGGGGCGGGCAGTGTTTGTCATCATGTCCTGACCGGCTTAAGACGTGTAGTCGCTTCTGCTTCCTTGCGTTACCGAACCACCGAATTTAACGTGCTGTCATCGGCTCTGGCTTTGATGTTAAGTGACATAACCCAGTCTTCACGGGTGTCGTTTGGCTTTCCATATAACATCCGCCGCTTGCTCAATAGCGAGGAAGTCGGCTGCTTTTTAAATCCGATCCCAGTCGCAATGGATATCGAGGTGCATACAACAACCGATCAGGTCATTCACGCTGTATCTGAGACCATTGCCGACAGCATGGCCTATGGCGCGTATCCGTTCGAACGGATTATCTCGGGCAAAGGTATCAAGTGGTCTAAAGGGCGTTTTCCGCTGTTTGATGTCGGCCTGACGCTAGAGTCGTTGGATCGACCAGAAATACCGAGCTCAAAATATTTTATCAAACAATCATTTACTCCTGATCGCGTGTTTTCTCAAAATGACTTTTGGTTCTATATCAATTTTGAACAGGACGATATCGTGCTGGATGTTTTGTTTGATTCTTCACTGTATCGCGAGGAAAGCATTGCACATTTCATTGCAGTGTTTTCCCGAAAGCTTTATGAAATTGTCAGCCCTAATCAGGTCGCGGTGTCGTTATTATGAACTCAGTTAGCCAAAGTTGCTTACTTCAGTCTCTGGAAAGTATTGCGGCTAGGTCTTGTCAGAAAATAGCGGTCATCTACCAGAATCAGGCGGTGACTTACTCCGAATTGTATACCTTGGCAGATCTGTATCGACATCGGCTCCATCGCTGTTCCCCCGGTAGTGATTATGTCTATCTGTATCTGGATAAAGGCATTGAACTAATCGCTGCAATTCTGGCTGTGATTCAATCGGGCCGGGCATTTATCCCGGTGGATGCCAATACGCCGTTGCTCCGGCTGAATCAGATTCTGGATGATGTGGCGGATGCGTTTGTACTGACAGAAAAACGTCTGGCAGCCAATATTGATAGCCGGATTCCTTTTGACTGTCTTGACCAAGCAATAGAGGGAAAGGACACATCTCTGTCGCGTAAAAAAGCCACAACAGACCGTTCAAGTTGTTATGCCATTTATACATCGGGCAGTACCGGCCGTCCCAAAGGCGCCATTATTTCTCATCAGGCATTGTTGAATGTGATTGAGCAGTCGATTGCTGATATGACGATAGAGAGTGACAGTAAAATTCTGCAGTTCTCCTCGATTGGATTTGATGTTTCGGTGTGGGAAATTTTTACATCACTGTTGAGTGGCAGCACCCTTGTGATCGCGACCAATGAGCAGCGTTATGATTTGGACGGCCTTCAAACACTGATTCATGACAAGGCGGTGGATACGACCTTTTTTATGTCGACTTTCTTAACTCATTTGCAGCCTGAGCAATTTCCAACCATTAAAACGGTGGTAACCGGCGGAGAGATGTTTGGTGAAAAGATTGTGGAGCAGTGGGCCGATGATAAGGCGTTGTTCTACGTGTATGGTCCCACCGAATGTGCCATTTTCCAGTCCATTGTGCCATGTGAGAAAAATGGTTCATCGGTGCCCACGGTCGGACACCCGATTGCCAACATGCGTTTTCATCTTTACGACGTTGCCGAGAACGAGCGGGATGTCTTTGAATTGGGGATCTCGGGGATTGGCGTCGGACTCGGCTATTTGAACCGGGAAAAACTGACGAAAGAGAAATTTGTTCAGGATCATCAGGCTGGCGTGATTTATCTGACGGGGGATCTTATCAAAAGGCGCCCAGACGGTGAGTTTGATTTCTATGGGCGCAAGGATCGGCAGATCAAGATACAGGGGTATCGGGTCGAAATCGGAGAGATCGAAAAAACTGTTCTTCGGCAGCCGGGGGTTGAATCGTGTTGTGTGGTCGTCGTGGCGTTAGCACAGTCTAAACTACTGTATGCCTATATTGTATTAGTCGCGGATTCAGGCGTGACTGAAGCCAGTCTGTTAGACGCATTAAAAGAAGCATTGCCCGGATATATGATCCCCGCTCAGATCGAGCTTATGGACCGTTTGCCTAAAAATCAGAACGGCAAGATAGATAGGAACCAGCTCAAAGCGCAGGCGACTGAAACACTGCGGAATCATTCTACACGTAGTTCGAAGGTGCTGACAGAACATGAAGCCATATTGGCGGCATATTGGAAGAAGCTGTTGAAGGTTGAAACCGTCAGTCAGGAGGATGATTTCTTTCTGTTGGGGGGCACCAGCGTTCTGGCCATTCGGCTGGTCGCGGAACTTTCCGGTTATGCGCTGAAGTTTTCAGATATTTTAGAGCTGCGAACCTTAGCCAAAATGGCGGAGAAAATGGTTTCCTTTGTTCCCGTGACTGAGGCTGCAACAGCAGTGAATATGCAAACCGAAAAGACAAAAGCGACCCATACACAGGCAAGCATTTGGTTTGCCTGCTTGAGCAGCGAACGGACTGATATTTATGATCTCAGCTACGCCTATCAGCTTCAAGGCAATATCGATTGTGCACTCTTGCTGAAAACCCTGACAACGCTGTTAAACAAACATGAATCATTGAGAACATCCTTAAGGCTTGAGGGGGAAAACGTCCTCCTCAGGGTCGGAGAAGCAAACATGATCCGGCAGTACGATCTGTCCGGTGAGTGTGCTGAAATTGTACATCAGCGGGTTGAAGAAGCCTTGAGACAACCGCTAGATATTGAACATGACTCTTTCTCTGCGGTTGATATTTTTGATACCGGTGACGAGATTTTCCTGGTGATGAAAGTGCATCACACCATCTACGACGGCTGGTCACATGATGTTTTCCTGAAGGAGCTGGAGTCAGTTTACTTGGGTTATTGTCATGGAGACGAGTCTGCAGCGGTTGAGGGCGCATTACCTGTTGCGAGTATCTATCAGCCTAAAATGGTTACGGATGCAGAAAGAGAGGACGCTTGGCTCTATTGGCGTCAGATTTTAAGCCATGGCGCAGTGGCAACCGTGCCTGCCTGTACTGGGCAGACATCGGTCCCAAGCGGGTATGGCGGTCAGATCTCCCGAAAGCTGGATGATAGATTAGTTGCCTCAATACAACAGTTTGCATTTGACAATAAACAGACCCTTTTTGTGGTGCTGACATCTCTGGTGCAACTCGTGATCCGGAGTTACAGCATCAGTGAGCAGGTGCGATTAGGGACGGTCCGGGCAAACCGTGAACAGAAGGCACATCTTCATCAAATTGGCTTATACGCTGAGACATTCTTGCTAAACAACGTGATCACTGAACAGAGTTCTCTGCGTCATGTGGTCAGTGCGTGTGAGCGAAGCCTGATTGAATCAGCAAGGCATGATTGTATTCCATATATTGAGTTGGTTTCTGAATTTCCGTCCGCTGCAATCCAGTACTGGGTCACGGTTGTTGACCCCGAATTTGAACCGTTTCATGGAGAGGCTTCAATCCAATGGAAAAAGTTGCCTCTTCAGGTTGAAACAAACCTGTTTGATTTGAGTTTTATTTTTGAATCTGCAAATAACGATATTTATTTGAATTTAGTGTTTGCCAGAAATTTGTACTCAGAAGACAAAGTTTCAGAAATATTAGATCGGTTCGAACAGATCACTACATGCTTTCTGGAGGAACCTGAAACCAGTTTTTCAGCATTGTCTGCAAACTTCATGTTCTCTGTCCGGAATGAGTCTGCACATGAGTGATTTCACCAAACTTTTTAGGATTTGCGAATGTCAGTTTTTAAAAGTGTGCTAGAGCTATATTGTTGCTCGCCAAGTTTTCTCAGTGAACATCCTGCAATTTATACGGATAGCGGGGTGATGTCATATCGTGAATTAGAGTATCGGGCGAATGCTGTTCGGGAACTTTTATTCCGACATGGGGTTTGTCAGGGAGATATTGTTAGTGTTTGTTTGCCCAAATCTGCAGATGCAGTAGCGGTCATGCTTGGTGTTATGAAGGCTGGAGCGGTATATCACCCCCTTAATTTCGATGCACCGTCTGAGCGAAATCATCGGATTATGGCCGATGTGCAACCAAAGATCATCGTCCATACCGATAGTACATGCTGTTATACCAGAGACTATCCGGTGATCACTCTTTCAGTCGATCTTCCAAATGAGCATTCGAATCGAGATGCGCTCATTCATCCCAGAGATGTGGCTTATGTTGTCTCGACGTCGGGTTCAACAGGGCATCCGAATTCAGTTTTGATCCGTCATGAATCGATTGAAAATTATATTACCTGGAAGCTGGCGTATTACCAGTTTCATGCCGGGAGTATGAAATTACAGTTTGCTCCCTTGTCGTTTGATAGCGCAATCTCAGATATTTTCTCGATGTTGTGTTGTGGCGGTGCTTTGTATTTGGTTTCGGCAGACAAGCGTGCGAACTGCGACTATATCATGGAGCTGATCGGTCGGTATCCCATCACGTCGTTTGCCATTGTCCCAAGCCTGTATAAGCGCCTGTTGTGCTTTTCCGATGATGTGGTGCATTCGCTGGATACGATCACACTCGCCGGGGAAGAGGTCACGGCAGAGATATTGGCGGAGCACCAGCGTCAATTTCCAGATGTCAGAGTCGTGAATGAGTATGGTCCATGTGAGTGTACGATTGGGGTTGCTGCATCGGATGTCACGCATCACGCAGGTTCGGAAGCACCACCTATTGGCCGAGCCATTGCCAATACCGAGGTGTTTATCCGTGATGCAGAGCCGGATGAAGCCGAGCGATATATCGGAGAAATTTGTATTGCTGGTATCAGTGTGGGAAACGGTTATTTAGGCAGAGAGTCGGAAACACGTCTAAAGTTTCTGCACCATCCGGACACAGATGAACCATATTACTGCACGGGAGATCTGGGGTATGTGAATGCAGCAGGCGAGCTGGTATTTGCCGGCCGGAAAGAGCGTACAGTCAAGGTTGCTGGAAACCGTGTCAATCTTATTGAAGTTGAAACGGCCATGAATCAAGTACAAGGCATTTTGCAATCAGCCGTTATTTTCCATGAAGAGCGGTTAAAAGCACTTTGTGTGGCAGACCGAACTGTGGCATCTATTCGCCTCGCACTGTCCGAGCATATTCCGGACTATATGATACCTTCGGTCATTCAATTGTCGGACATTTTGCCGATCAGCCAAAATGGCAAGAAAGATTACCATCAGATAACGGATATATTCTCACAGCAGGTCAAGCAAATGGATATAGCTGATTTACGGGTCGAAAATGTCGTAATGCAGCACTGGAAAGCAGTATTAAATATTCCATCTTGCAGGTTAACTGACAACTTTTTTGATATTGGTGGGAATTCTCTCCTGTTTATCGATTTAATCATGGATATAACCAAAGCTTTTGATATCAGTATTGACCTTTCACAACTGCTGGAAAAGTTAACGCTTCAGGAACAAATATCCTACATTGAGAACTTAATAAAAGATAAATCTAAGGAAATAAATGAATAACGAAAATGCAATCAGCAAGAATAAAAACTTTCTGTTGCTGATACAAGGAATGTTTATCAGTGTATTTGGTGCACAATGTTACTTTATTGCCGAATCTCTGGTTGTAAAACATCATACGGAATCAGGTGTGATGGTCGGTGTTACGCTGGCACTTTCAGCCATTCCTTATCTAATCTTTGGGACGCTCGGTGGCGCCTTTGCTGATCGCTATAATAGAAAAAACATCATTGTATGGTGTGATGTCATTTCAGCACTGGCTGTGTTGAGTCTGGCTTTTGCGCTTTTTCTCGAAATAGATTTTTTGGTTGTCCCTTCAGTCATCCTCGCAGGAATTACACTGAATATTGTGATGTGTTTTTTTAACCCAGCGAGTCGGGCTATGATGCCAATGTTGGTGGATAAAAGTCAGTTATTGAAAGCCAATTCGTTGTTTAGAACGTTAAAGAATATTAGTGAAGTTCTGGGTCAGTCTTGTGCTGGATTTCTTTATACTTTGCTGGGTCCGGCAATGCTGTTTTTTATCAACGGGATCACCTATTTGTCTTCAGCTGCTTCTGAATCAAGGATTAAAGTTGCATCACCGGAACACGCTGCAGACGAATCGCAAGGTAAGCAGAGGCTTGGGGCACAAATAAAAGAAGGTTTTTCGATTGCCGCTAAAGTACCGGGTCTGTTAGCTGTGATTATCGCACTGGGTCTGATGGATTTATTTCTTGCGCCATTAATGACCTTCTTACCGTTTTTTGTTGAAAACTCTCTGGGTTTGAGCACTTATTGGTTCGGGATAATGTTCGCTGCGCTGTCTGTTGGCGCTGTTTTGGGAAGTTCTCTCAGTGGCCTAATCAAAATCCCGGAACGTATTGCTCCGGTATTGATCCCTGCATTTCTGGTCGGAACTGGTTTATCCCGATTATTCATGGGGCTTTCCGGAAGTCCTTGGCTGGTCTTTATCTGCATCCTGATGGAAACCGCGACAGCTGTTATTTTCTCCATTCGTGCAGAAGTGATTATTCAGAGTAATGTCGAGTCAAAATACCATGGTCGGGTCTTTGGGTTGCTGGGCATGGTTATGGGAATCTTTACACCTATCGGTATGGCGCTGGGCGGTGTACTGGTTGACTTAGCGCAGGAGCACTTGGCGGCATATATTACTGGCTCGGGGATAGCACTGACACTGATTGCTGTTTCATTCATGTTGAGTCGTAATTACCGGCAATTTTTCAAGGTTAAAAAGGATGAATCCGTCCAAAATGAGGAAGCAATTGTCTGAATATATGACTCGGCAAATGGAGCCGAAAATTCAAAACAACATTCTGTTTTTCGGTGGGATATGGCTTGTTACTTATCTCATTTCTGATACCGGATTGAAAAGGGGGGGTCAATGGACCATCGTGACTTAGGACTGAAACATTCGATATTTCAGCATATTGGGGAATACAGCATTGAAGCGCTGTTCCGAGTCTCTAAAGACTATGGAAAAAAGTACGGTGTGATCGGTGTTGAAAAAGGAGAGCTGATAGAGCGAGAGGTTTCCCGTCTTCAGCTTGAAACAGATGAGCGGCCAGTGATTGGTGACTGGGTTATTTGTCAGGAATTGCAGGGGGACGATGTAATTACTGAGCTTTTACCTCGTGAAACTCAGCTTGCTCGGACCCGCTCCAGCGGAACGCAGCAGGCAATCGCGGCCAATATTTCTCACATTTTCATTACGACCTCCATGAATGCTGAATTCAATTTGAACCGTCTGGAGCGATATCTGGTCCTAGCCAAAGCTTCGGGAGTTCAGCCGACAGTTGTGCTCACAAAGCGCGATTTGGTGGATGATCCGTCCGAGTATGTCAATCAAATTGCCCAGCTTGATCCAAGTCTGTTGGCACTACCGGTCAGTACCCAAACGGGTGAGGGACTCGATGAGTTGTTGTCCTTAATTCAAAAAACAGACACCTGTGTGCTGATTGGTTCATCAGGCGTCGGAAAAAGCTCGCTGATCAACTTCTTGCTTGGGGAGGAGGTACTGGAGACTCTGGACATTAGTGATGAAGGCGCTCGGGGGAGTCATACAACGTCGAATAGATTTCTGTTCATGCTCCCGACTGGCGGGCTGATTATCGATTCTCCGGGATTACGCCAAGTTGGCATCGGGGCATCGACGAAAAATGTTGAGGAAACCTTCTCCGATGTTGAGGCGCTGGCAGATGACTGCCGTTACCGCAATTGCACCCATGAGAAGGAAGAAGGCTGTGCTATTCAGGCTGCATTGGCTGACGGTAGTCTGTCCCCCAGACGTTATAAGTCGTATCTCAAGTTGATGACGGAATCACGCTATGCGGATAATCCTGAAGCATTTCAGCGCGAGCGACACAGACAGTGGCGTCAGGTGACCAAGAATCGAAAAGAAAAAGAGAAAGTTCTGGGACGCTACAAAGAATTTTAACCATTCCCGCAACTGTCTACTTTAGGTTTATCGGGTGGCTTCTGAGAGTGAGTACAGATGAAGCTTCTTTTGATGAAACCGCTTTACTAATTGAACAGAATGATGGAATTTACTTTAAAAATTTATAGCAATGACATTGCAGTCTACCGCCTGCCTGACCTCTCGGGCCTGTCATTCCCGGAGGATTGCGGATTTTTTAATTTATCCGTAACGGGTGATGAAATCTCGTTAATGTGTGATGTCCAACGGTTATCGCCTGAATACCAGAGATGGCTGGACCGAAAAGCGACATCCGTCAGTAAAGACTGGTTTTGCCTGAGAGTTAATGGCGATCTGCCTTTTGATATTGTCGGTGTGATTGCGACATTAACTGGTCACATCGCCTCGATAGGTATCAGTCAGTTTGCTGTCTGTACGCATGACCGAGATTATGTTCTGGTACCGAATATGCAGCGACATCAAGTGATCTCTCACTTAAAGGCGGTTGGATATCGCTTTGCCGATTGCGATCCAGTGTAAGTGAGGGATGAGCGCATGAACGAGCTAGGAAGTGTCAGGATAACCACGGTATTCCCGGATACTAATTTTATAGCATGTGTTGAGGCGTCCAGCCATGAGACAAACCTTGCCACCTGGATACGCCACAATGAAGTATTGGTAAAGAGGCAACTGAATGAGTTGGGAGGCATCTTGTTCAGGGGTTTTGACATGCCGGATGATTCTTCATTTCTGAATCTGGTGAGGACGTTGCCTTTTGAATCGGTTGATCTCAGCCAGTTTGAAGAGGCTACGGAAAGAGAGAAAGTTGCGACGAACCTGTATACGACAACAGCTTTTCCGGCTAGCGAGATGATTTCACTGCACAGTGACTACTCATCGTCGCTGGATATTTGTCAATATCTTTGTTTTTTCTGCCTGACTCCTCCAGAGGCTGGTGGGCAAACCCCGTTAGCGGATAATCGCCGGATTTATCAAAGATTGGTGCACGCATATCGTCAGCAGTTTGAAGCATTGGGTTGGCTATTGGTCCGCTATTACGGCACAGGGCTGGGATTGGATTGGCAGGACACCTTTTTAACGGATTCCCGCCAAGCCGTAGAGAAACATTGCCAGCAACATGATGTGACAACCCATTGGGATGGCGATGAATTAAGGACAACACAAACACGGACCGCGGTGATTCGTCATCCAGAAACCGGTGAAAAGTGCTGGTTTAATCATATTGCTTTCTGGCATGTGGCCAACTTACATCCCGACATTGCTGATGCGATGATCGATGCGGTTGGTCAAGAAAAATTGCCCTTTCAGACGTTTTTCGGGGATGGTAGTGATATTCCGGATTCGGTGGCACATCATATCCGGGATATTTTACTGGAGGAAAAGCGCATGTTCGACTGGCAGCAGGGAGATGTACTTTTATTAGATAACATTCTGACCAGTCATGGACGGGAACCTTTTTCTGGTGACAGGAGTATTCGGTTAGCTGCGTTTCATAAAGTGAAGCGGGAGTAACCTTTTCTTTTGATTTAATCGATTTATCACCGCTCACTTCTTGAGACGGTCGTGTCGATTCTGCCGTAAATTGTCGTATTCATCTTTTTCCGAGGTGTTCAGATGAGTGCTTTTATCGGTTGAGGTTAATCGTCCGTGAAAACGGGGTAGAACCCATCGGCGTTTAACGTTTAATGAGTCAGTGAAATTATATTTTCATTTTTGGTTGGATAAAGAAGTTATAGTTTCACTTTCATGCTTTGCCTCACACTCCATGTGTTGTAACACACCACTTACCCCTTGGGCATCTGGGGCAGTTTGGGCAAAGCCTTAATTTACGCCATTTAGCCACATACCAACCCTGCCCACAGGGCATTTATTACTTGGGGCATTATGTGAATTCTGGGGCAGGTTGTTAGCAATAGCCTCAGAAAGCTGCATGATCTGGGCATTTATCTGGCTACTGCGTCCGTTTAACTCTTTAATACTAGTGGGGCAAACTCCTAAGAGAACTTAACAGAACAGTGAGGCTTATTTTGAAAAAATAGAAACGATGAACCCAACTATCCAATCGCCCATCACATCAACATATTCAGATCGTCAGCAGCGGATTTTGCGCTTGCCCGAGGTAAAGGCCAAAACAGGCTTTGACCGCAGCACCATTTATGCCCTGATGGCCAGCGGAGAATTTCCGAGGTCCATTCGTATTGGTGCGCGTGCCGTGGATAAACCATCAGCATTAAACCCGTTACCTTCCAGTGAGATGAATAACACCGCGCCAACATTACCGGCTGGTGAAGCCACCGAAGGACTAAGCCCAGATCGCGCCGCCAAAGCACTGATGGCCGCAGGCTATCTAATCCCCGATGGCAACCGACCACAGCGAAAAGTCAGCCTGCCCGACAACACCCGCCCACGCATGTACTGCGTGAAAGGCTGTATCTTAGATGACTAAAAAGGCGATGAATCCTGTGTAGGCTTGTCGCCTTGCAGTGTACCTCCAGTCAACCTAAGGGCTTGGCGAGGTTTGAAGTCCTACACAGACAAGACCACTAGTGTACTGTTTGTGTACTTCACGCACATGGTGATTGCCATTGTCCTAAACGGAAAATATTCTTGCGCTATTATCAGCAGTTGATAAGATAATCGGCTTATGTATAAGCGTACAACCTTTTGATTTTTCAAACACTGTTTTACGCATTCTCTGGCGCTGGTCTTTTTGAGAGTCGAGAGGGGAGAGCAGAGAGTGCGAGCAAACGATTTGAGTAAGCTATGCGAGTAAAGAAATGCGAGTAAAGCAATGAAAAACGTAAAACAATCGCGCTGCGTAATAGGCATTAAAGGGCAGACGCTCGACCCCGATTACCCCGTCGATATCTGGTTCGACTCGCTTAAATCGGTGGCCAATGTGCTGTCGAAAGAAAACCAGCAATTGTTAAAAGTGATCGCCGAGCAACAGCCGCAATCGGTGACAGAGCTGGCTGCGCTTACAGGTCGAGCTGTTAGTAATGTGTCGAGAACACTGAAAACATTGGGCAAGTACAACTTAGTTGAAATGACAAAATCACAAAATGGATTGGCGGTAAAACTGCGATATCAATCGATGTTGTTATTGATCCAGCCGTTAGAGTAAAAGGAATATCATGCAACAAGTCGGAATTTATGAGCAGCTTATAACGCAACTTATAGAGAGCCGCATTGACCGAAAGCGATTCTATGTGGGCGAACGTGAGCTTAATAGCGGTGAAGCATCAGTCTGGTTATCCCGTTTCTTATCACACATGCTTGAATGTCCCTACGGGGGATGATCGTCTTCAACAGCAAATCGCTTTATCCAACCAATTGTTACTCTGGCTAAAAACACAAATTCAAGATAACGATTTTATTGAAAACAACTTACTTGCGAGTCAAGGCAAAATTCTGACCGCGCTATACGAATTAGAAAACCCTGTCTCAGCCGATTTAAAAAATTATATTAACGACATTTTTCCTTTAACCGGACTAAGTCAAAGCGAGCTGTTTTGTGGTAGTAATGCCGGTTTATCGCTTGAATCTGAGTTAAAGCGAGAGATTTTGTCGGCGGATAAAATCTACTGGTTAGTGTCGTTTATTAAGTGGGCAGGGATCCGCATTTTTCGCAAAGAGCTAGAAGAATTTACAGCTAGTGGTCGCGAGCTAAAAATCATTACCACGTCATACATGGGGGCGACAGACGCGAAAGCGGTGGAGTATTTGGCGAGTTTGCCCAATACCGAAGTCAAGCTGAGTTACAACACTGAACGTGAACGGTTACATGCCAAAAGCTATCTATTTTTGCGCAATACGGGCTACCACACGGGTTATATCGGCTCCTCCAATCTTTCCCATTCAGCGTTAACTAACGGTTTAGAGTGGAATTTAAAAATTACTTCGCAGGAAATTCCGCACATTATTAATAAATCGTTGAGTACCTTTGAAACCTATTGGGCCTCGCATGATTTTGAGCCTTTTAGTGGCGATGCGAAATGCAGTGAAAAGCTCAAAAAGGCATTAAATCAACAGCGTGGAAACTATGAAGAAAATTTATCGCATTTCTTTGATATCTCGCCGTTTCCTCATCAAAGTGAAATATTAGAACAACTGGCCGTTGAGCGCAGTATCCATCAACGCTTTCGCAATTTAGTGGTTGCTGCAACAGGAACGGGTAAGACCTTGATTTCGGCCTTTGATTTTGCGCGTTTTATTAAAATAAAACCGCAAGCTAAATTTCTGTTTGTCGCACACAAAGAAGAGATTTTAAAGCAAGCTAGGGCTGCGTATCGTGGCGTATTGCGAAATGGCGCTTTTGGTGAACTTTGGGTTGGTGGGCATACGCCAGAGCACTATCGACAATTATTTGTTTCTATCCAAACGCTCAACAATCAGTTGGATCAGCTTAACCTAACTGCTGACTATTATGACTACATTGTGATTGATGAAGTACATCATATTGTTGCGACAAGTTATCGCGCACTGCTGGAACATTTTTCCCCCACTATATTACTCGGTCTTACTGCCACACCAGAGCGCCATGATGGTGGCGATATTCTGGCGGATTTTGGTGGCGTGATTGCCGCTGAGATCCGTTTGCCGGAAGCCATCAATCGTCGTCACCTTTGCCCATTTCAGTATTTTGGTATCGATGATGATACCGACCTTCGCAACATTGCATGGAGTCGTGGACGTTACGATATAGCTCAGTTGACCAATCTTTACACCCACAACCAAGTCCGCTTTGACAAAATTTTGCTGAGTATGCAGGAGATCATCACCGATACAGGCAAAATGAAAGCCTTGGCCTTCTGTGTGAGTAAAGAACATGCGCAGTACATGACACAACAGCTTCTATTGAAAGGCATTAAAGTGGATGTGTTGACGAGCGATAACTCTCACGAGAGGCAACAAAAGCAGCAAGCCATTCGCTCTGGCAGCATTAACGTGCTTTGTGTGGTCGATATCTTCAACGAAGGTGTCGATATTCCCGAGGTGGATACCTTGCTGTTTTTAAGACCGACAGAAAGCTTAACTATTTTCTTGCAACAGCTTGGGCGCGGTTTGCGTTTAGCTGACGGTAAGGAGTGTTGCACTGTGTTGGATTTTGTTGGCAACTCACGTCCTGAATATGACTTTGTCAATAAATTTAGAGCTTTAGTGGGAAAAAGTCATCGAGCGCTCAGTGAAGAGATAAAGCAAGGATTTCCTCACGCGCCTCTCGGTTGTCGCATTGAGTTGAGTAAGCGCACGCAAGAAATGGTACTCAGCAATATTCGCCAAGCTTCATTAACTTTGAAGCGCCTAGTCGCGATGATCCGCCAGTATCCACAGTATTCGTCACTGCCACTAACACTTTCCAACTTCTTAACTCTAAATCCGCATATCGACTTGAATGAACTTTATAAGCGAGGGGGTTGGTCGCAGCTCGTTCAGCAAGCCAAAGATGAAATCAATGAAAACACACTAGATGAAAAACTGCTGAACATGCTTAAAAAGGCCATCCATAACCGAATTTTGACCTGTGACGATCATGCCTATTTAAGTTTCTTAAAGCAGCTTTGCCATACCGACTTTGCAATAAAAGATTCGAGTCATCGTCATGCTTTGATGTGTCATTACGACTTCTGGCAGAAAACGGGGCCTGAATGTGGATTCGACTCCATTGATCAGAGCTTAGCGAAACTGAATGCTTACGAGTTAAAAGCAGAACTATTGGACGTGGTTAACTGGCAACTAGCACAAACCAAGCATGAGCAACCAACAATGCAGGTTTTGCCTGAGGTTTCACTAAGGCTGCATGCACGTTATGCGCGTGAACAAATATTGGTGGCATTTGGCGCGACTACGTTTGAGCGCCAACCACAGGCTCGCGAAGGTGTGTTTGTGCTTAAAGAGCAGAATATTGAACTGATGTTCGTCACCTTAGACAAAAATGAAAAGCAATTTTCGCCCACCACTATGTACCACGACTACGCAATAAACGAGCATCTATTTCACTGGCAGTCGCAAAATAGCGCAAGACCCGATAAAGGGCGTGGTTTGGAGTACATCCAGCATCAAAAAATGGGTAAGCATCTGTTTTTATTTGTGCGTGAACAAACCAAAGATGAATACGGCCGCACTATGGGTTTTGTTAATTATGGTGAAGTGGACTATGTATCGCATACAGGCTCACAGCCGATGAGCATTACTTGGCAGTTAAAAGAACCCATGCCGCATTTCATGTGGCAACAAGCCGCGAAGTTGGCTGTGGGGTAACTATGATGGCGAGTTAAATGCGAAAATTGGGTAACTTACTGACCACCAATTTGCTCACCGCAAAACGCTTATTGATCCAAAATGAGGGGACAGCCCACCATTCTGACCACTACTTAACAGGCGATTGGTAACGGACATCTGCAAACCGATTTGGACGGAAAAAATAAAAAAGCCCTGTATTTACAAGGCTTTTTACCAGGAAATACAGGGCATTTAAGACATTCTTGGACGGGTAACTTTCTACCTAGGAACCTATTCAATATTCTGGATCTGTTCCCTCATCTGTTCAATCAGCACCTTCAGTTCGACGCCGGAGGCGGTGACTCCGGTATTGATTGATTTTGAGGCCAGCGTGTTCGACTCTCGGTTGAATTCTTGCATCATGAAATCCAGACGGCGGCCACAGGATCCACCTTTTTTGAGGATGTTTTTGGTCTCTTTGACGTGAGAATCAAGGCGGTCGAGTTCTTCAGCGACGTCGGATTTTTGTGCCATGAGAACCAGTTCTTGCTCGATTCGGCCGGGATCGAGTTCGACGTTGGCTTCTTCAAACTTATTCAGCAGACGTTCGCGTTGCCATTCGATGACTTCAGGCATGTGCGCGCGGACTTTGGTGACTTCTTGAGAAATGGCATCAAGACGCTGTTCGATCAGCGCTTTCATATTTTCACCTTCCCGTCCGCGGGATTCGATGAACTCCGTTAAAGCTCCGTCAAACTCATCAAGCAGCGATGTGTTGATTGTATCCATATCGTGTTCTGGCGTTTCCATAACTCCCGGCCATTGCATGACCTGAAATGGATTGATGCGGCTGAGTTCTCCGGTCATATGCATGACTTGACTGGCTGCATCGATCACCTGTTTGGCGAGCGTTTCGTTAATTGTCAGTTCACCCGCTGCGGAAGGATTTACCTCAAAGCGTAGGTGGCACTCTACTTTGCCCCGGGCCAGACGTTTGCGGAAACGTTCACGCAGAATTGGTTCTAGACTACGGCATTGCTCGGGAAGACGGAAATAGGTTTCGAGATAGCGTTGGTTGACGGAGCGAATTTCCCAGACGGCGGTACCCCAGTCAGCTTTGACCTCTTTGCGTGCGTATGCGGTCATACTATAAATCATCAAATTTTCCTTAAGTCTTGAAGATTTGGACTTGATATTGGTTTTATCTTAACACAATTCTATCGTGTAAGACGTGCATTGGGAGTGAATCCTGTTGATTGTTTTATGGTCATTTCGGTTGCTGTCGTTTGCGTCGTGCAGGGGATTCTTGATGGTGGTTTGCTGAGCGGATTTCCGCTATAATCTGCGGCCAATTTCATCACTCATCCAAGACAACAACAGGTAGATACTTTATGCGTCCAAACAACCGTGCTGCGGATCAAGTTCGTCCGATTCAAATTACTCGCCATTATACTGCCTATGCTGAAGGCTCCGTGTTGGTTGAGTTCGGGAATACCAAAGTGTTGTGTAATGCCAGTGTGGAGGCGAATGTCCCCCGGTGGTTGAAAGGTCAGGGCAAAGGTTGGGTGACCGCTGAATACGGGATGCTACCGCGAGCAACTCATTCGCGAACTCGCCGGGAAGCTGCCAGTGGTAAGCAAGGTGGCCGGACGATGGAAATCCAGCGATTGATCGCCCGTAGTTTACGTGCCGTGGTTGATCTGGAAGCGATGGGTGAAATCATGATCACCGTTGATTGTGATGTGATTCAGGCTGATGGCGGTACCCGGACGGCGTCGATTACCGGTGCAAGTGTGGCGATGGCGGATGCGTTTCAGTCTTTGGTTCAGTCCGGAAAACTGAAGAAGAACCCGATGAAAGGTCATGTGGCTGCTGTCTCTGTTGGGATTCTCGGTGATGATGTGTTGTGTGATTTGGAATATGTCGAAGACTCGGCAGCCGACACCGATATGAATGTTGTGATGACTGAAGCCGGGAAAATGATTGAGATTCAGGGGACGGCAGAAGGTGAACCGTTCAGCCATGAACAGCTGCTGGATCTGCTGGCTGTCGCGAAAAAAGGTATCACGGATATTGTGGCTGTGCAGAAAGCGGCCTTGGAAGATTAATTGTCGAGAATGGCGCCTGTCGGCGCTATTTTTTTAGCGGTTGTTTGTGGATGGGAACATTTGTGGATGGGAACATCGACCGTCGTTATCAGAAAAAAGAGCAACGAAAAGAGAGAAAGTCATGAAAGCGTACCAGCGTGAATTTATTGAATTTGCCCTTGAAAAAGAAGTCCTGAAATTTGGTGAGTTTACTTTGAAGTCCGGCCGGAAAAGCCCCTATTTTTTCAATGCCGGTCTGTTTAACACCGGACGGGATTTGGCGCGTCTGGGGCGTTTTTATGCAGCGGCGTTGGCTGATTCAGGGATTGATTACGATGTGTTGTTTGGCCCGGCTTATAAAGGGATTCCGATTGCAACCACAACGGCAGTCGCTTTGGCGGATCATCATGATGTTGATACGCCTTACTGTTTCAATCGCAAAGAAGCCAAAGATCATGGTGAGGGCGGCCATCTGGTCGGCAGTGCTCTCCAAGGTAAGATTATGTTGGTAGATGATGTGATTACTGCTGGTACGGCGATTCGGGAATCGATGGCAATTATCCAAGCCAACGGTGCAGCACTGGCGGGTGTTTTGGTGGCGATCGATCGTCAGGAAAAAGGTACCGGAGAGTTATCCGCGATTCAGGAAGTGGAAAGAGACTTCGGCTGTGCCGTGATTTCGATTGTCGGCCTGACCGACTTAATTACTTACCTTGAAGAGCAAGGTAATAGTGCTGAACATCTGGCTGCGGTGAACGCTTACCGTGACCAATACGGTGTCGTTTAAATCCGTGACGGATTGAGATACCTGCTTGGATAAAAAACTCAGCCTCTGGCTGAGTTTTTTGATGTTACTGATATATTTTCTTTCCATCGCGCTGCGTTTGTAGCAAAAATAAGTTCCACATGTATTGTTCCGGATGTGGTGTGAGCAAATCTTCAATGGCTTGATTCATTGCCCGGGCGTCCTGCTCTTCATCTCCGGTCGGGAAATTTTCAATCGCTGGCAAAATATACACTTCATATTTGGATGTTTTATCGTTATAAGCGGGGAGCACTGGCACCACTTTCGCTTTCGATAAGCGAGCCATTTTGCCGAAGCCTTTCAGTGTAGCTTTTTCGGTGGCAAAGAAGGGCACAAAAACAGAATTTTGCGGGCCATGATCTTCATCGGGGAGCCAATAACCGATGTAACCATCTTTAATGGAACGAACGAACGGTTTCACGCCGGCATCTCGTGCAAAAATACGTCCGCCATACTGCATGCGTTGGACATGCATCAGCCAGTCACCAATCGGGTTACGCTGTGGTTTCATAATGGTTGTGACTTTATAACCGCGCGCAGCCAGCATGACCGCAGGGTAATCCACTGCCCAGGCATGGGGGGCGAGAATGATGACTTTCTCGCCGGCATCCAGTAACGGTAGCAGATTTTCCTCACCAATCAGTTCCCCCCGTTGTTGATTATGCCGGGTCGAGCGCACTAAAAACTCAGAATAGCCCAGCATGTATTGGGCGGCTTTGACAAACGTTTCGTACAGAATTTGTTCGCGCTCTGCTTCGCTCTTTTCCGGGAAACAGTATGCGAGGTTGATGCGGGCCCGACGAACGACACGGCCATTTTTATTGACGATCGGCTTGGCTATTTTACGTGCAAGGGCATCACGCCATTTCGGGGGGATAAAAGCAAAGAGTGCTGCAACCAAGATACCTAACCAAGTTCCCCAGTGGCGAGGATGTAAAAAGGACCACTGGAAAGTCGGATTGTAAAGGTAATTGTCAATGCTGTTTTGACGAGGATTGTCTGGCGTTGAACTCATGAATGCATAATCCTGATGTTTATTGATATCGAGTGTGACTGGTTCCGTCAGGCAACGATTTAAATCGTTTGTGAAGCCACATCCATTGTTCCGGAGCGCGCATGATAACCCTCTCAATATATTGATTGAGATAAGCTGCCGCTGCCGTCATATCCTTTTGGGGGTATTGCTCTTCAATCGAGATATCGGCCATGATTTCATAGGTTCCCTGAGTCGTCCGGAATCCGGAAACGGGGACAATAGCACACTTACTGGGGTAGGCAATCAGGCTGGTACCGGTTGTGGTACACGCCTCATCAACACCAAAAAATGGCACAAAGACGGATTTATGATGACCATAGTCTTGATCCGGCAGATAAAACAGCCGTTCGCCTTTGCGTAACACGCGAATCATCTGCTTCAGATCGCGGCGGTATACCAGTTTGTTGCCGTTGCGGGTTCGCCCGCGATACTGGATAAACTCATAAGCAGGGTTGCTATGGGGGCGATAAACGCCATAGCCGGGTAAGCCGAGTACCGCAAAGCCACGGGCACAGATCTCCAGATTTAAGGCATGCACGGCACACAACAGCACTCCCTTATTGTTTTCTGCATGTTTGCGTAGGGCACTGATATCTCTTTCGACCAGAATGCGGCGAAAACGCCAAGTCGGCCAGAACCATGTGATCCCCGATTCGACTATAGCAGCACCGGTATTTTTGAAATTTTCGACCACCATCGCTTCAACATCATCAGGTGACATTTCCGGAAAGGCGAGTTTCAGGTTTGTTCTGGCAATATGGACGCGTTTTTTGCCGACCTTCATGCCTAATTTTCCCAGTGAGCGTCCGAGTGAAAGCGAAATGGAATATGGCAATAGATTTACGATTGCAGCGAGAAGGCCGAATCCAAACCAAACACCCCAGTATTTGGGGTGTAATAATGAGACGGAAAAGGCAGGTTTGCCGATTTTGTAATCATTCATAAAGTGTTATTTCAATTGTGCGCTGAGCAGTGACCAGTATTGTTCAAAATTTTCAGTTGGCTGATATTTGAAGTCTGAACGGACAAAACGGTTTAAACTTCCTTCAACCTGTCCTAATAGTTGCGCTGCCAGAATATTTTCTCCGACAGGGAATGACTTGCCTTCACGAAGTTGGCGCTCACGTAAAATCTGACGTAAAGACGTTTCAATGCGTTCAAAAAGTTGGTTGATTCTTTCACGGAGCCGCTCATTTTCAAACATCAGGGCATGACCGGATAATATCCGAGTCAGACCGGGGTTGCGTTCAGAGAATGTTAAAATCAACTGCATCACCATCTTCAGGCGGTTAAGAGTATCTTTCTCTTCATTGAGGATCATATTAATCCGCGACATCAACGTTTCTTCGATAAACTCGATTAGCCCTTCGAACATGCGGGCTTTACTGGGAAAATGGCGATAGAGCGCTGCTTCTGAAACTCCGACCCGCTTCGCAAGCTTGGCGGTAGTAATGCGAGAGGCGCCATCATGAGACTCTAGCATCTCAGCCAGTGCCTGAAGAATTTCGTCACGGCGATTACTTTTTTTTGTTCCGGTCATTTCCATACCCTTTCCGTTACCACATGCTATCAGTAACCGGGTGAATGAATTCAGTCGGTTACGATTGTTATTTTATCCTATTTTTTCACTGATAAGTGTCATGAGTGCCAGCGCCAGCTGAGATTTGGGAGCCAATGGTAGTTTTTGCTCCCCAGCGGGCCAGAACAGATGAAGTGCATTTTGATCGCTATTGAATCCCTGCCCGCTGACGGACACATCGTTTGCACAAATCATGTCCAGATTTTTACGCGTCATCTTCGAGCGGGCATACTGTTCAACCTGCTGGGTTTCTGCTGCAAAACCGACCGTAAATGGTCGGTGAGTCGTCATCGCTGCCACAGCAGCGACAATATCTGGATTTTTGATCAGCGTGATGGTCATGGTATCGGAATCGTCAGTTTTCTTGATTTTTTGGTCGGCAATATCCGCAGGCCGATAGTCGGCAACCGCAGCACAACTGATAAAGACATCATGATGTGGGGCTTGCATCATCACCGCGTCATACATTGTGGCGGCACTGCTGACATCGATTCTTTGGGCACCAATCGGTGTCGATAAATGGGTTGGGCCAGCGATTAGCGTGACATCAGCACCGAGCTGGACTGCCGCTCTGGCTATCTCAAATCCCATTTTGCCGGAACTGTGATTGGTCATATAACGGACTGGATCGAGTGCTTCTCTGGTCGGGCCGGCAGTAATGAGCACCGATTTTCCTGCGAGTAACTTAGGTTGGAAAAATTGTTCACACAAATGAAGCAGTTGCATGGGCTCTAGCATACGTCCCGGTCCGACATCACCACAGGCTTGCTCACCGGCATCCGGCCCCCAAATATGCATGCCAAACGATGCGAGAGTATCCAGATTTCTCTGGGTGGCAACATGACGATACATTTGCTGATTCATGGCCGGTGCAAGGGCGACGGGGGCTTGCGTTGCTAAAATAAGAGTGGAGAGTAAATCATTCCCCATACCTGCCGCGATACGGGCGATGAGGTCAGCACTGGCCGGTGCCAACACGATGAGGTCCGCCCATTTGGCCAGCTCGATATGACCCATTGAGCGTTCAGCTGCCGGATCCAGTAAACTGTCTGAGACGGGGTGGCCGGAAACAGCCTGCATGGTGAGCGGTGTAATGAAAGCTTTTGCTGCATCGGTCATGACGACTCTGATTTCTGCACCGTGTTCAATCAGACGGCGTGTCAGTTCTGCACACTTGTATGCAGCTATGCCGCCACTGATGCCCAGCAGTATTTTTTTTCCTGCCAATGTTTGCATGTTTTGATTCCTTAATCACCCTGCGCGCTATGCTAGCACAACTCCTGAAAAGATGTCAGAACTGTGTCAGAGGAACTCATCCGCTCAGCTTTTCATATTCAAATACTTGAGTATGAATCACAGATATTCATGCCGATATGTGCAATAAGAAAGGTATTGATAAATCGTCAATCGATATAAGTAGATAAGGAATCTTATGTTTAGTTCTCTTCGGAGCCGGACCAAGCTCCTCTTAGTTACTGTCATTCCTCTGATAGTTATTACAGCGATGATTACAATGGTGTATTACTGGAGTGGGATGGCTTCACTGAAGCAGGAGCTGGCACAATATCGACAAGAATTGGTAACTGGCCATAAAAATAAGCTGAAGGCTTACATCATGATGGGCACAACGGCTATCAAGTCTCTCTATGAGAGTGACCAACATGGTGAAAATAAGGCTCGGGCAAAAGAAATATTAAAGTCGATGCGTTTTGATGATGATGGTTATTTCTTTGCTTATAACTCCCAAGGCGTCAATACACTTCATGCGATTAAGCCACAACTGGAAGGAAAGAACCTTTACAACATGAAAGATAGTAATGGTGTTCCCGTGATTGCCGGTTTAATTAAAGCCGCGAAATCGGGGGATGGGTTCCTCTATTTTTCATGGCATAAGCCCTCCCTAGATGCGCAAGCACCGAAGTTAGGTTATGCCGAATATCTGCCGAAATGGGATTGGGTGTTAGGCACCGGGGTTTACATTGATGATATTGATCGTCAAGTGGCGGCGTTTCAAAATAATCGGGAAAAACTGTTACATCAGCAGATGTGGTCTGCGATTGGATTATCGGTGGCTGGCCTGATATTAACAATTATTATTGTGAGCTGGTTAGTCGCTAAAGGCGTCGAGCCACTGCATCATATTCTGAAATCGTTGCAGGATGTGGCAGCAGGCGGCGGTGATTTGACTACTCGTTTGCATGTAGAAAGCCATGATGAAGTCGGTATGGTGGCCGAAGCATTTAACGCCTTCATGGATAAATTACACCCGCTGATTTCAGATATCAGCCGCACAGAGCGTGATGTGGTCTCGGCTGTGAATGATCTGGATCAGCAGACGTCTCATTCAAATCAGAAGATGAATAGTCACTGTCAGGAAACCGATAAAGTCGTTACTGCGGTCACAGAAATGAGTGCCACAGCTCGCGAAGTTGCACTGAACACCAATTCAACCGCCCAGGCGATAGAGTCAGCGAATCAGCAGATTCATGAAGCACAGGATGAGGTGAATTTCGCGATTGAGGGCATTAGCAGTTTGGTGAAAGAGGTGAATCTGACTTCTGATGCTATCTCGGAATTGAGCCAACAAGCCGGAGACATCACACAGGTTCTGGATGTGATCGGGGAAATTGCTGAACAGACTAATTTACTGGCATTAAATGCTGCAATAGAAGCGGCACGAGCCGGGGAACAAGGACGAGGATTTGCTGTGGTTGCCGATGAAGTTCGCTCGCTTGCGAGTCGGACTCAGAATAGTACGCAAGAGATCGGTAATATGCTGAGTTCGTTGAATCAAGGCGTGACTAAAGCGGTCAGTCGTATGCAAACAAGCCGTGAGCGGGGCGAAAAAACTGAACAAGAATCGGTTCGTATCAGAGAAAGTTTGTCCGGTATTTCTCAAGCGATTCGAACCATTCAGGATATGGGGATTCAGACCGCATCGGCCGCAGAGCAGCAAAGTGTGGTTTCTGAAGATATCAACCAGAATCTAGTCGCGATTCAGCAGATTGTGAATGAGTTGAGCGATAATCTGCAACAGTCGGAATCAATCAGTAGCCGTCTGGCGCTATCTGGCAAGAAAATGGGAGATTTGGTCGGGCACTTTAAGATTTAACCGACATCACAATTGCAACTGATGTTGATATCTCTCGGATTTCTTATCAGCAAAGTTGAATTCGGCTTTATCTTCAGTATTTGTATGGCAAACCGAGAGGAGCCATACAATGAGCCTAAAATTCCTTCCTAAAGAGTCAATGCCACGGGAAAAGCTACTGTCCCGTGGCCCACATGCCCTGTCTGATGCTGAGCTATTGGCTATTTTCTTACGAACCGGTGTTGTCGGGATGAATGTCCTCGAATTAGCTGATTTCCTTTTACAGGAATTTGGTTCACTCCGTGAATTATTTTCAGCCCAGAAGAGTGTATTTTGCCGACATAAAGGTTTGGGAGAAGCGAAGTTTGTGCAAATTCAGGCAGTGTTAGAAATGGCCCAGCGTTATTTTTCGGAAACGATCCAAAGAGGGGATGCGCTGACGAGTCCGCAATATACCCGTCATTACTTATCGGGAATACTTCGGGACCGGCGCCGTGAAGCATTCTATGTACTGTTTCTGGATAACCAGAATCGGGTTATTTGCGGTGAAATTATGTTTGAAGGAACCATCAATGCTGCGAGTGTCTATCCGCGAGAGATCGTGACGCGAGCACTGCAGTATCATGCTGCATCAGTGATTGTGGCACATAATCATCCGTCTGGCGTTGCGGAACCCAGCCAAGCTGATCGACATATTACGCGACGGATTATCGATGCTTTGGCGCTGGTGGATATCCGCGTATTGGATCATTTTGTCATCGGTGATGGCGAGATTGTGTCTTTTGCTGAGCGAGGCTGGATTTAGTATTGATTGAGGCTTGGTTTCGGCAGATGGTGAACGGTTTATGGTGATTTTGCGAGGAAGTTGCCGCTTTCGGTTGATTTGATGGTTTTCGCGCAAGTTTTTAGTTGTGAGAACAGGAGATTCTGTTATCATTCGGCCACTAAATTTTCAACCTATTATCAGCTCGGCGATGAAAAAGATCCCATGATCTGCAAAAAAGGATCTGTTCGGGTCTTGAGCAATGCACATCAAGTTAGTATAATGCGCGACCTTTGATAGCCTTGTATGGATTTTCCATAATGGTTTTAAACCTCACCCTTCAACATGGAGAGAGGTTCGGCCACCAAGGTTGATATCGAGCTGAAACGATTTGGAGAAGACATTCATGTCCCGAGTATGCCAAGTAACTGGTAAGCGTCCTGTAGCGGGGAACAACCGTTCGCACGCACGTAATGCTACTAAGCGTCGTTTTCTGCCGAACCTACAAACTCATCGTTTCTGGGTAGAGAGCGAAAAACGTTTTGTTAAACTGCGCCTGACTGCGAAAGGTATGCGTATCATTGACAAGAAAGGCATTGATGCTGTTCTTGCTGATATTCGTACCCGCGGCGAAAACGTTTAAGAGGAATTGAGCAATGGCTAAAGGCATTCGTGAAAAAATTCGTCTGGTATCATCTGCTGGTACTGGTCATTTTTACACTACTGACAAGAACAAGCGCAACATGCCAGGTAAATTTGAGATCAAAAAGTTTGATCCAGTGGTTCGCCAGCACGTTGTTTACAAAGAAGCTAAAATCAAGTAATTGAACTGCTTTTTGTAAGTGTTATAAAACCCAGCTTCGGCTGGGTTTTTTATTACCTCCTATCTACCTTTTTTCTGCGAAAGATCATAGGATGGACGGATATATCGATAAGCGACAATATCTGTTGAGAGTGACCTGATGAAGGATCGAAAACGGCGTTGGAATAATTATCTGATTCTGGCGGTGATTTTATTTATCGTCATTTTGAATCTACCATCCATGATTAAAGATTATCTTTTACCCCACGAAGTGCAGAGCAATCCATCGCTTCTCAATCCCCAATTGACGATAACTTCGATACACACTCAGCCTTGGTCGCTGGTGCGTGATCCGAATGGCGACTGGACATCTACGGTGCCATTTAATATTTCAGCGCTGGAACTGGTACAACGGTGGCGGAATCTGGTTGGTACGCCGGTTGATGATAAGACTTACCACTCATTGTCCGATAAGCTGAATGATCCCGGAACGGTTGAAGTCTGGTATGAAGAACAAGAAGAGCCGCAGCGGATTACCTATTATCGTTTCCCGCAGTTTTGGTTATTGAAAAACTGGCAAGAACACTGGATTGCTATCAGCGTGGAAGACCATTATCTGTTTCCATCGATTATCACCGAATCATCAGTGCAGCAGGAGAATTGAAATGCCGGAGTTACCGGAAGTTGAGGTAAGCCGACTGGGGATTAGTCCTTTTTTGGTGGGCGAGCAAGTGAAATCTGTGAGTGTGCGAACACCGAAACTCCGCTGGGAAATTCCCTTTGAATTGCAGCAGATTACGGGGCAAGTGATTCGGCGGGTTCATCGCAGAGCCAAATACCTCTTGTTGGAAACCGATGTCGGAACTGCGATTATCCATTTGGGAATGTCAGGCTCTTTGCGAGTGTTGGACGTTTCGCTTCCGCCCGGCAAACACGACCATGTCGATCTGTTTATGATGAACGGGAAAGTGCTGCGCTATAACGATCCGAGACGCTTTGGTGCGTGGTTATGGGCAGAGAAGGGCATGACTCATTCGGTGTTCGATAATCTTGGCCCGGAGCCGCTTTCTGATGAACTGACTGCTGAGTATATGGCCGCGAGAGCGAAAGGAAGACGAGTAACAGTCAAACAGTTTATTATGGACAATAAAGTGGTGGTTGGTGTCGGGAATATTTATGCCAATGAGTCTTTGTTTACCACTGGGGTTCGACCAACCCGTGAGGCCGGTTCACTGACGATGCATGAATGGGAAACGCTGGTGACAGAGATTAAAGCTGTCCTGGCCCATTCGATTCAACAAGGTGGCACGACCTTGAAAGACTTTGCGCAAACGGATGGGAAACCCGGTTACTTTGCTCAGGAACTCCGTGTTTACGGGAAAGAAGGGGAGCCGTGTCCCGAATGTGGTCAAGCGATCGTGGCACAGAAGATCGGACAACGGAATACCTTTTATTGTCCTCTCTGTCAAAAATAGGGATCTGCCGTCAGATATTACGTTTTTTACGCAGTGATTCAGCAACGACTGATGGCACAAACGTGTCGACCTCTCCCCCGTGGATGGCAACTTCCCGGACAATCGTTGAAGAGATAAACGCGAATTCATCTGCCGGGGTGAGAAAAACACTTTCAAGCTCTGGCATCAGTCTGCGATACATGTTGGTCAAGCCGAATTCATACTCAAAATCCATGGTTGTCCGCAGACCGCGGATTAAGACGTTTGCGTTGACTTGTTTGGCAAAATCGACCAACAACCCGGAAAATCCCTGTACACTGACATTCGCCAGGTGTTGGGTTGCTTGTTCGGCAAAAAAGACTCTTTCCGCCAGTGTAAACATGGTATTTTTACTGGGGCTGGCGGCAACAGCAATAATGACTTCGTCAAACATATCTGCAGCGCGGTTGACAATATCAAGGTGTCCGTTAGTGAGTGGATCGAATGTTCCCGGATAGATGACGCGCGATAATTTTTTTTTGCTCACAGTCCGTTATCTCAACAGTTAAACAGCATGCCTTAGGTATATACCGAAGGCGGCTCAAAATGCAACGTTTGTCAGAGTATCTGACACTCACGCTATAGTAACAAAAAGGCTCAAAATAACCTATTGATGTCCGTCTGATCGATGCGATGTGACGGAATAAGAGTTTGAAATGAAAAAAATACTTGTCATTCGTAATGATAAAATCGGCGATTTTATGCTGGCATGGCCGAGTTTTGCAATGCTCAAAGCATCGATTCCCGATTGTCACATTACTGCGTTGGTGCCTCGTTATACCATCGCGCTTGCCGAATTATGCCCGTGGATTGATGCTGTACTTGAAGACCCGACTAAAAAGGGGGCCGCATCATCTCAACAAGCGCTGATTGAAGAAATCCGCCAGCGTCACTTTGATGCGTCGATTAACTTATTTTCGACAACGTACAATGCGTTGTTGGTCTGGAAGGCGAAGATTCCATACCGAATGGCCCCGGCGACGAAATTGGCACAGGTGTTTTACAACCACCGGGTAAAGCAGAAACGTTCTCAGTCCGCGAAACCTGAATTTGAATATAATCTGGATTTGATTCGCGCTTTTTTACAGGATCATCAGATATCTGTGGTTGAGCCGCAGCCACCTTATCTGACTTTTACGCCATCAGAGCTTGCCAAACAAAAAGACAAACTTGCTGCACAGCTGGGAATTTGTTCTGCCAAACCATGGCTGTTTGTTCATGCGGGAAGTGGCGGCTCAGCCAATAACCTGTCTCTCCGGCAGTATAGTCAGTTGATCGATGGGATGAACGGTGATTTTGAGGTGGTGTTGACTGCAGGGCCGGGAGAGGAAGAGAAAGCCTATCAACTCCAATTATTGATTAATCATCAAGGTGAAAAAGCCGTTGTCTATCATAAGAATGATGGGTTGGTCGATTTCGCCAGATCAATTGCTTGCGCGAGCCTTTTTATTGCAGGATCTACGGGGCCTTTGCACATCGCTGCTGCGATTGATGTTGCGACGATTGGTTTCTTTCCTGCCAAGCGTTCGGCAACACCATTACGTTGGTATCCGTTGAATTCACAAGGGCGTCATTTATCCGTTGCCCCGCCGATGAGCGGTGGTCAATCGCAACAGGAAGATATGAGCCAAATTCAAATTGAGTCGCTTTTGAGTGATATCAATGCTTGGGGGGCGCCGTATTTGTCCTTATCCACAGATCAGCGTATTTCACAAATGTAGAATGTGCCGAAAGTAGGGACAGAAGCAATCCCTGCTTTCCATCTAAAAAACCGGCTTTGATCACATACATTTTTACAAAACATCCGAGTGCATGCATGAGACCTTGGCTGAGACTGCTTTTTTTACCGCGTTGTTGGCGCTGTTCTGCCCACGCTTTCGCATATCCGGCTGATTTGACCAGATAGTGATGCATATCGTCGTAAGTGTAGTGAATTGCGTCACCGGAAAGGGTTTTGACATGCATGGATGATGTCACTTCGACTTTTTCATGCACCAATGCATCGTTGTACTGGGTCAGCCGGGTTGGATAGAGACGCAAGACTTTATCCGGATACCAACCACAGTGACGGATGAACCGACCAAACACCCAACTTAACCGCGATATTTGATAGATGGTATTGGGTTGATTTGTTTTCACCGCGTCTTGAATGCTGCGGCGAAGTTCTGGTGTGATTCGTTCATCGGCATCTAACCATAAGACATAATCTGATTCGACATACGATTGTGCGAGACGACGCTGAGGCCCGAATCCCGGCCAGTCGGTATTCGAAAAGAATTTATCGGTAAACTGCCGGGCAACCTGTGCGGTTTCATCGGTACTCCCTGAATCGAGAATGACAATCTCATCGACCCAGTCCTGAACCGTTTTTAGACAGGCTTCCAGATGCTTGGCTTCATTTTTCACAATAAGGGCCACGGCTAAGGTTGGTTGTGTCACGATGATATGTCTCCGTTGAGATGATGTTATTGTTCGAGTCGGTTGTTGTCCGATGATAGCAGGATACTGATATTTGTCTTTAAGTGGTTTGTCCGTCGATTCGGGCGAGATTTTACTCACAGGTGAAAATCTTTCACCGCCTTCTCAAACATTTGAATGACTTGCGTTGCCTGAATCCGACACATGGCTGATTTATCTTTGACACGGGCACGCCAGTTTAACGCAGCGATGGTTTTACCGGTTTCCGCTTGAATCGCTTCTTCATAGGCAGACACCACATAATTCTGATAACAATAAGGCCCGGTTCGTTGTGGGTTATGGTGGGCATACAAGCCGATAACCGGCGTCCCCATGGCATTGGCCATATGAGTAGGGCCGGTGTCCGGTGCAATCACCAGATCGCTGTGATCTAACAAAGCCAGCATCTGTTTCAAGGTGCTGTGACCGACTAGATTGGTCACCGGAAAATCGACCAGACCAAGTATCTGGTTAGCTAAATCAAGCTCAACTTGCGCGGGGGAACCGGCAAGGATGATATGCCAGCCCTGCTCATGCTCATGCTCATGCTCATGGATATATCGCATGACTTCAGCGTAGCCGGCGGCTGTCCAGTTTTTGTAGGCCTTACTGGCTCCGGGAACGATCACCAGATTCCGTTTGTCTTGACTGAGTTGTTGCGTTGCCCATTGCTGGTCATGGTGGCTGTAAGTGAGTGTCCACTTTGGTGTGATATCCCGAATACCAATATATTGCGCAAAAGCAAGCAGGCCATCCAGTACATGGGGTTTGTCCGGGGAAGGGACGTGCTGATTGGTAAACCAAGTTTGGCAGTCTTGACTGCGTGTAGCATCGAAGCCTAGCTTATAGGTTGCTTTGATTCCCAGCGTTGCCACACTGGCTCTAAATGCATACTGCATATGAAGGAGCGCATCAAATCGTTCCCCTTTCAGGGCTGCCCAGAGCTGTCGGTAGGCTTGCCAGCCTTGCTTTTTATCAAACACAATGAGGTTGATATTGTCGAGACCAGCCAGTAATTGAGCTTCTAATCGACCGGTAATCCAAGTGATTTTGGTTTCAGGCCACTGGTGTTGAATGGCTTGAACCGCTGCAACGGCATTGCACACATCACCAATGGCAGACAGACGCAGGATACATATCGATCGAGGGGCGGAATCAAATAACGCCATAATGAACACTATAAAGCAATGAGAGTTGTTCGGAATTATGCAGAGATGGGAAGAAAATGTAAAATGCCGATTGAGTGAAGTTTTAATCATTGGATAGGCCGTGAAAACGTTTGAAAAAGATAAGCTACGGGTGTGGTATGACGAGGCATTGTTATCAGTGTCTCCGGAGCAATGTTTTGATGCTGGTTTCTGGCAGCAGCAGGATAAGATTGTCGGCCAGGCCTTTGGCAGAGGGACGACATGGTTTATCCAACTCGATAACATTCAAGGGGCATTACGGCATTATCGACGGGGCGGGTTGTTTGGCCGGCTCGTTCGTGATCATTACCTTTTTTATCAATGGGATAAAACCAGAAGTTACCAAGAATTTCAGATGTTAAACCATCTGAGAAATGCAGGCGTGAATGTACCGCGTCCTATTGCGGCCAGAGCGGTGAAAAAGCATGTATGCTATCAAGCCGATTTAATCACGGAAAAGATTCCCAATGCTCGTGATTTGGTGACGCTTCTTCAAGAAAATGCATTACATGATGGAATGTATGTAAAAATCGGGCGAGAGATTCGTAAAATGCACTATGCTCAAGTCAATCATACCGATTTAAATATTCACAATATTTTGATCGATGATCGGGAACGAGTTTGGATTATTGACTTTGATAAGTGTGTTATTTGTGTCGGTCAGGGTTGGCAATCTGACAATATACAACGACTTTCGCGCTCTTTTAAGAAAGAGCAGCTCAAGCACAACATTTTTTTCAGTGAGCATTCATGGCAAGCGTTGATGAGTGGTTACTTACAGCAGATGACAGAGTCATGAAAATTTATGTAATTAATTTGGCAAGAGCACAGGAACGACGGGTAAGAGCTGAGCAATGTTTATCGCAACTGAATGTTGATTTTGAGTTTTTTGATGCCGTTGACGGGGGGGAGGGGTTACCACCAGCGTTAGCATCTAAGCCCAATGATGCCTATCGAATCCGCTACCGGGGCAGAGTGCTAACACCGGGAGAAAAAGGTGTTTATGCCAGCCATTTTTTATTATGGCAAAAATGTATTGCACTAGATGAGCCCATTGCCATCTTTGAAGATGACTTTTTACCAACTCAATTTTTTAACCAAGTGATTGAGCGTCTTCCTTCGTTACATAAAAAATATGATTATTTGCGTATAGAGTCACAAGATAGTCACGTCCAGGGGACAATGATTGAAAGTACTCACGATGGTTTTCAGGTGGTGATGTGGAATGATAATCAAGGGGGAGCGAGAGGCTATAGTCTTACCCCATCAGCTGCGAAACAGTTTGTTGAACATAGTGATGAATGGCTATGTGCTGTCGATAATTTTATTGGTGAGTCATATCGGCATAATGTCCCGGCTATGGGTGTGGTTCCTTACGCTGTCTTCAATCCGTCGGATATGGAGAGCCACGTACAGAATGTTGTCACTCGACCCAAAATTAATGTAATAAATAAAATATTCAGGGAGTTGAATCGAGTCTATCGAGGGACTTATCTATGGCTGTGGAATATCCGATATTTAAGAAGTTATCGATAAAGCGAGTGACGTTTTAGTCTCAATCCATCTTCAGTAAAGATATGGTTGATTGTTTTAGAGATTGCACCGGTATTTTGTTGTATAACCTCCTGCGCTTGCAGTGACATGTGTAATCTTTGTTGATGATTGTCAAATAAGTTCAGAACCGCCTGACTGATGTCTTGAGCATGATTAAGTACTTGAAGCGCACCTGCACTGTTTAGTGTGACGGTAATCTCATGAAAATTATAGTAGTGGGGACCGATGAGTGTTGGTATTCCTAGCGCAGCCGGCTCCAAAACATTGTGACCACCGACATCGCCAAACAAGCTTCCACCCATAAAGCAGACATCTGATGCGCCAATGAGCGTCAGCATTTCTCCCATTGTATCGCCTAAATAGATTTGAAATGGTTTCTCGGCGTTGAAGTTTGCCGTTCGTCTTTGCGTGGTCAATCCATATTCAGTGCATAACGTATAGACTGTGTTAAACCTTTCCGGATGTCTGGGTACCAAAATGAGTAATGCCTCTGGATGATATTTCAGAATGGTTTGATGGCTCTGGAGGATGAGTTGGTCTTCGCCATGATGCGTACTCGCAGCAATCCAGACAGGTCTTGTTTTGCCTAAAGAATCGCGCAACTCTTTGGCTGAATGCACGATAGTTTCTGCGATGTGGATATCGTATTTCATTGATCCGGTGACAAACAGTTGTGATGCTTGAGCGCCCAAGCGTAAAAAGCGATTTCTGTCTTCATCATACTGACAGTAAAGGTGGTCAATGTTAGGGAGACACATGTTGATTAATGGTTTGATTCTATTGTATCCGCGATATGATTTTTCAGATAGGCGCGCATTAATAACAGATACATTGACACCGTACTCTTTTGCGATATGCAGAAGGTTAGGCCAGAGTTCAGTCTCCATCATAATTAAATGACTTGGTTTTATTGATTGAAGAAAACCACGAATCGCAAAAGGGAAGTCAAGAGGCATATATCGATGCTCTGCAATAGCGCTGATTTTTTGTGCTTGCTCTGCACCCGTCGGCGTTGTAGTTGTAATGATGATTTTTTTCTCAGGGAAATCGAGATGTAGTTGTTTGATAAATGGGATTACGCTGAGAGTTTCGCCGACAGATACAGCGTGAATCCAGATGACTTCTTGATTTTCTGATGTGGATAAAGCAGGTGTGAAACCGAAGTGTTCAGTCCAGCGAGAACCGACACAAGGTTTACCTGCTTTTTTCTTGAATAGCTTCAAGAGATAAAAAGGTGCAATCATGGTTAGCACCAGCGTATAAATTAGTCGGATAAAGTCATTCATATTATTTTTTGATTAAGTCTTTTGGATCCTGGTGGGTCCATTTACCACGGGGTTTATCTAGATATTGGAAGTGCTCATTGGTGAATGTTCCTTGAATACAGACATAGTTTCGACCTCGGGCATGAACACTTTTCCCCTGTAGAACACGATTTAATGCTTCTGGTCCTGTTGTCCCATAAACGCCTTTTTCGACGTCGTAGTTCTCAATATTATTAACAATGGTATCCATAATCGTTTGATAGTGAGGGTTATGGGGAACTGTTGCCAGAAAGAAATTTGTATAATCCGTATTCCCTTTTTTAAACTTGATATATAGCGCTTCTTGTTCATTTTTTAAGATTCTGCGGAGCGGCCATACCAAAGTTGCATCAATATCCATATAGATACCCCCTTGCTGATACAAAACAGTAATCCGCCATAAATCGGCTTGAGCCGCACCATCAGTCAGTTTTTGATAAGCTTGATACACGTGGTCAGGGGCTTGCTCCCTCATGAACTGTTCTCGTTCTTCTGTACTGACATATCGATAATCATAATCCAGAGACATTAGACGATTAAATAAGTAATTGAGATAAACAGGCAAGGTGCTGCGATTAGAATAATTGGTTTGCCAGATGACTCTTGGAATCGCACTGGTATTTTTCCAAGGCAACTTATGCTTGGAGTAGATTGGTATGGTAAAACGAGTTTTAGGTAAAACCGCATGAAAGAGATAAGAGAATAACTTAAATAGATTTCCTATCAGTCGAATTAAGCGATTGGTGATGATGATTAAATTCATTATCTTATCCCACTATGTTTCACTATTTTGGATATGATTAAGATCATTTCGGGTGAAATTGATCAATACAGCAAGCATGAAGCCGTAGAAGCTACTGATTAAGTTTTGTTCCAGAGGTACTTCGGTTAAACAAAAGATTGAAAAGCCTAAGACAAAAATAAACCCACAGCATGCATGTGTGGATTGCTTTAGATGTTTAAAAAAGAAAAATAGAGGCACGAAAATCAGTGCGATAAACGCCAAAATACCAAGTATGCCGTTGCTCGCTAACATTTCAAAATATTGATTATGGGCATGAGCTCTTGTAACACCTGTTGGCCAACTGCTCACTTTTCCTTCTTGATATAATTGCCGAATGGTTTCTTCTCTTTGAGAATATGTTTGACCGATTAGCGGACTTTTCATAAAGGATTGCGTTGCAGAATACCATAGTTGAATACGTCCCCCAGAAGATTCAGCGTCAGCGACATCGCCTGATAAAATTCCGTGGAATTCAGTGGCAGTGTAATTGATTCTTTCTTGAAATTTAGGTGAATAGGAATAGAAAAAGATAAAAAATACCGACATGATGATCACTATTCTTAGAGTGTTTTTCAGTCTATTCTGCTGGGATTGAAATAAAACACTAAAAATAACCAGTAGAGGTATTGCGAAAATTGCCCCCCGAGTTAATGTCAGGATCGTTGCAAAGCCGCAAATTAAGGAAGATAGCCATAATATCTTTTTTATATGGCTACTGTAAGCTAATGTGAAAGCTAAAAATGCAAGGGAGCAGGATAAATAGCCAAAGTTAATACTATATAAATAACCATCTACTCTGGGCATTCCCTTGATATAAAACTGATAGAATGCAATAATAATTGTGCCGACTGAACCAAAAACAATTCCCCAATCGAGATATTTTCTTGGTGTTGATGTCTCATTGAGGATATGACGAATGAAAAAATAGATCGGGATGATGAGTAAATAACGAGAAGCACCTTTAAAGTATCTGGTTGTTTCCATATCCGATAGATAAATAGGAATATTGGCGATAAAGTAAGCAGAGAGAATCGTTATCACCATCCAGTCTAACTTGTCTAAAGTATGGTATTTCTTCTCTTTAATGAAATACCATACTGAAGTTAACAGTAAAATTAAGATAGCACCAATACTGAAATTTTTAGTACATAGCAGCAATGCTGGGACTAAGAATAGACAACTATTCAATATTTTTTTGTAATATGTGTTTTCCATCTCTACGACCATGATGAGACTTCACTTTTGATTGCTTGATATATTTTTGGTGGACTCGGTATGCTGCCATCAGCGTTCATGACGATATGATGTTTCTCATACAGTGGTGTATACCGAAAAGGAACCGTTGAGTAGAAAATACCAACCGTCGGTGTATGGGTGGCAATCGCTACGTTTCTGACCCCTGTATCAGGACTCACCATGAGAGAGGCTTTCGCGGTCAGTTCAATGAGTTGTTCTAGTGGGAGACAAGCTTGAATCGCAAAATTTGGGTATTGTTTGAGAGCTTCAAGGAAATCTCCTTTCTCAAACGGGTTTTTACCTTCGAGAAAAATATGCTTAATATCGGGATGATTGGCTAAAGACAGCTCGATGAGTTCTTTCATTTGTTGCTGGCTCAGAATCTTTGACGTTTGAGAGGCGCCATTAAAGAATAAGATAAATGGATGGGTCTTATCTTGTTCGACACGATGATCCGGATAGTTAAAATCGAGCGGGTAACTTGGATGATGACCCAATATTTTTAACATATCTAACATACACTCGACTTCCGGTTGGAAATCTGAACGCGGTACACAAACATTGTACAACACACCGCGAAGATAGCTCTTGTATGGAAAACCGATTTTCAATTTGGCCTGACCCAACGCCATCATCCAGTGTGAGCGATTGGTACTGGCCAGGTCAAAAATGATATCTTGTTCTCCGAGTGCCCTGATATTCTTGATTTTATCGGACACCGATGTTGCTTGCTTTCTATCTTTACCCGGCATGATATGAACACGATCAACCAGATCGTCCGGCATACCATATTGATAGTTTGATACGGCAACAAGCGTGATTTGTGCATTGGGAAAAAACTTTCTCGCCTCGAGCAGAAAAGGACGAGCGATCACCTGATCACCGAGAGCCGCATGTCTGATGACAGCGATTTTTTTGATATTTTGTGGCGAAAATGTGTCGCTCAAATATTTTTTGGCTTTTTTTGTTGCGAAAGCTCCACGCTCAAACCATTGATATTTCATGATAATTCTTATATGAGTTATTGATGTCTAATCTGACGGATGACTTGATCTGGCGTCAGCTGTTTAAGGCAGTTGAGGTGTCCGTATGGGCACTCTCTTTGAAAACAAGGTCTACATTCTATATCAGTACTTAATGTAATCACATTTTCTGATAATGGTGGCGTGTATTGCGGTGAGCTGGAGCCGTAAATAGCAACAATATGGCAATGGACCGCTGCGGCAACATGCATCAAACCTGAATCATTACTGACAACAGTATGGCAACAGGCGAGTAAATCGACTACCTCGACGAGTGTTGTTTTCCCTGCCAAATCAAAACAGTGTGACTGGTGTTCCAGAGGGAGTCGGCTGCGAATGTGTTGCGTGACTTCCTGATCTTTTTGTGAGCCAAATAGCCAAATCTGTTTCCCATCTTGGATAAGGGCTGATGCTAATTCTGCATAATAATGGGCTGGCCATCTTTTGGCCGGACCAAACTCCGCGCCGGGACATAAACCAACGACTTCTCGGCCAGATGTTAAACAAAAACGTTGTCGTAAGCGCTCTTGCTGGGTTGAATTAATGCTCAATTGCGGTCTGAGACATTTATCCAGTGACACTTCATCAATCATTGTGCTTTCGGGGACGGCTAAGGCAACATAGCGTTCCACCATATATTGGAATACTTTTCTGTCAGCCCTCAGATCGTTCAACAGACCATAGCGCAGCTCGCCTTTCCATCCGGTTCGGACCGGTATGCCTGCAAATAAGGGAATCAATGCCGACTTGGCTGAATTGGGGAGAACGAAAGCATGCGTGTAACGATTCGCAGCTAATTGGCGGCCGATTTTCCATCGTTTGGTGAAATTGAAATCACCATGGCCAACCGGCATTTCGATGGCCTGATCAACTTCAGGCATTCGTTCCAGAATCGGGCCACACCAAGCTGGAGCTAAAACATCAATTGTTGCGTTTGGATGACGGCTTTTGAGTTCGCGATATAAACTCTGTGACATCACCATATCTCCAACCCATGAGGGGCCGATTATCAGGATTTTCATTGGCATGATTTTAGAACGACTCATCTAAATTAGAAGGCATAGTACCATCAGCATGATGGTATAGTTAAGCTGCACTCGATTATTCCTGATAGTAATGTAGCAGATTTTGAGTATGTGTCTGTATTGAAAACTCTTTACATGCTCTCATTCTGGCTGATATTGCGTTATTTTTTGCCTCATCATAGTGCTCATAGCTGTTCAGAATGGCCTCTGCGATGGATGTATCGCTGGTTGGGGTACAATACTGAGCGTAATTTTCCAGCAGTTCTGGAAGAGCACCGGTGTTGGCTGCGACAATAGGACGCTGAGCGGCCATGGTTTCGATTGCAGTTAAGCCAAATGCTTCATTGGCATAAGGCAGACAGACGATATCCATGATGGATAACAGTTTGTGGGTGTCTCGACGAAATCCGGTGAAGATAACATGGTCGCTTAAATCTAAAGACTGAATGATTTCTCTGACTTGAGCAAGATAAGCTAAATCGCATCCTTGTGCAGCTTCCAACCCGCCCACGATAACCAGTTTACTCTGAGGAAGATGTTGCTGAACGCGCGCAAAAGCTTTGACGAGTTCTATTTGTCCTTTCCCCGGACTAATGCGGCCGAGTGTCCCGATCACAAAATCCTCCTCTGAGAGCGAGAGTGATTGTTTGATGGTCGCGATTTCGTCGGGCAGCAATTCCGTTTTGTCAGGAATATCGGTCCCTAACCACAGGCGTGTTATTTTTTCTGGTGAAATCGGAAGCGCATTGAGATTTCTCCGGTATGTTTCATCACTGATAGACAATACCTGATCAACCTGTTGGTAAACCCAACCGTGGAAGAGATCTTTCTTACTTCTGGTGACACCCATATGTTCAGTGAATATAATTTTCACGGGAACAAATTGTTTAATCAAGGCCGCAACCAATAGATCACCGGACTTATGGCAGTGAATAACATTGATTTGATGATGTTTGACCCACTGAATGAGAGAGAACAGTTTGACACTGAGTAATTGAGATTTGCTTTGCGCAGTATATAAGGGAAATTGGTTTTCTTTCATCCCTGACTCAACTTGTGTGCTGGCAAGGCATAAACCGAATATTTGATAGCCTGCGGAGAGGAACTGTTTACCCATTCTGATCGGGTACATTTCCAGACCTCCCCATCCTTTTGACAGGCATATATGTAATATTACGGGTTGTCTCACCATTCTCTCCTATTGATAAAAGTGATATATACATTCTACAACATTCGGAGAAAACAGGTTAATTGATTGAGGAAAAAAAGAGTTCTGAATGTTCTATCAAAACTCTTTTTATAAGGTATGGTTAGTCGGAACCGAAGAGATCTCGGGTATAAACTTTGTCTGCCACTTCTGACAGTTCATCTGACATTCGATTTGAAATAATGACATCGGCCATTTGTTTAAACGCCTCCAGATCACGTATCACCCGGGAGTTAAAGAACTGATCTTCTTTCATTGCGGGCTCATAAATGACGATTTCTAATCCTTTGGCTTTCAGGCGCTTCATGATGCCCTGAACGGATGAAGCCCGGAAGTTATCCGAACCGGACTTCATAATCAGTCGATAGATGCCGACGGTTTGTGGGTTCTTCCGCAGAATACTTTCTGCAATGAAGTCTTTACGGGTGCGGTTCGCATCGACAATTGCAGCAATAATATTATTGGGGACAGTGTTGTAGTTTGCCAGAAGTTGCTTGGTATCTTTTGGCAGACAGTAACCTCCATAACCGAAAGATGGGTTATTATAATGATTGCCAATGCGCGGATCGAGGCAGACACCTTCAATAATCTGACGAGTGTTCAGGCCATGCGCTTCAGCATAAGAATCGAGTTCGTTAAAATAAGCGACCCGCATGGCCAGATAAGTATTGGAGAAGAGTTTGACTGCTTCAGCTTCAGTGGCATTGGTAAAAAGTACCTGAATATCTTCTTTTTGGGCGCCTTCCACAAGCAGGTTAGCAAAAGTGGTCGCTCGATCACTTTGCTCACCGACAATGATCCGCGATGGGTAAAGGTTATCATGAAGTGCTTTCCCTTCACGAAGGAATTCGGGGGAGAAAATGATGTTTGGGTAGCTGAAGCGCTGTTTAACCCATTCGGTATAACCAACAGGCACAGTTGATTTGATAATCATCGTTGCTTTAGGGTTAATCGCAATCACATCCTGAATAACCGCTTCAACCGTTGTGGTATTAAAATAGTTAGTCTGTGGGTCGTAATCGGTAGGCGTGGCGATGATGACAAAACTGGCATCGCGATATGCTTCTTCTTTGTTCAGTGTCGCTTTAAAATCTAATTCCCGTGATGATAAGAAAGCTTCAATTTCTTGATCGATAATGGGCGATTTTCGATCATTGAGTAAGGCGACTTTTTCCTCAATGACATCTAACGCTACAACAGTATGATTCTGGGCAAGCAGGATTGCATTCGACAACCCGACATACCCAGTTCCAGCAACAGCAATTTTCATAACGACTCCCAACCTAACGTATTAAAAATGAGACACTTGATTATCATACAAGCCTCTCCCTGATTGGGAATGGCTAAACGTTACTGATTAATGATGTGTAAATATTCTGAGACACCTTCAGCAACGGTTTTGAACACAATGTCACATCCTGCCGCCCGTAGCTTGGTCAGATCGGCTTGCGTAAACTCCTGATAGGCACCTTTTAGGTGGTCAGGGAATGGAATTGTTTCAACAACACCACGACCATGGTGTTTAATCACGGCTTTTGCCACTTCTTCAAATGACTCTGCTTTTCCTGTTCCACAGTTAAAAATACCGGAAATACCCTGTTCCCAGAACCATAAATTCACCTGACATACGTCACCGACATACACAAAATCACGGATAAAATGGTGACTACCTTCAAATAGCTTGGGGTTTTCCCCGGCTTTCATTTGATTGTTAAGGTGAAAAGCGACAGATGCCATTGAGCCTTTATGATCTTCTCGAGGGCCATAAACATTGAAGTAGCGGAACCCAGTGATTTGTGAAAGCTTTTCACCATTTGCTTTCGCATCTTCCCAGAGACGACGAACGTAGTGATCAAACTGCTGCTTGGAATAACCATATACATTCAATGCACCTTCGTACTCAGGTGACTCAATGAATGTCTCTGTTTCACCGTAAGTCGCTGCAGACGATGCATAAAGAAATGGAATTTCTCTGTCTAAACAGTAATGGAGCAGTTCTTTTGAATACTCATAGTTATTGAGCATCATGTACTTACCATCCCATTCGGTTGTTGCTGAACAAGCACCTTCGTGGAAGACCGCTTCAATCGGACCGAAATCATCACCAGCCATGATCTGTGCTAAAAAGTCATCACGATCCATGTAGTCTGCTATGCTCAGGTCAACGAGGTTTTTGAACTTTTTGCCGTTTTTGAGATGGTCAACGACAAGGATATCGTCAAATCCTTTGTCATTCAGGGCTTTTACAATATTGCTGCCAATCATGCCAGCACCGCCGGTTACGATGATCATAGGTATTCCTGTGAAGAGGTATAATTGCCGCCTATTATAGCGAGTTGACATGATGATGTAATCACAAAATCTGGGTTAAGCATGGGTTAACCTCGCCTCAGGTCAAAGATTCATGTATTATCTCCCGAGTTTTATTCCTCGGTCGATCAGCATTTGGGAGCTTTACCCAAGGGCGGTAGCGTACCTAAAATACTGTGAAATAAATGCTAATTGTAGAAAGTGAATTAGGAAGTTATTCAATGAAAGTTTTGGTCACTGGTGGTGCAGGATTCATAGGCTCTGCAGTTGTTCGTCATATTATTCAAAACACAACAGACGAAGTCGTTAATGTTGATAAATTAACTTATGCAGGAAACTTGGAATCGTTACCTGATGAAGTATCAACAAACTCACGTTACGCATTCGAGCAGGTTGATATTTGTGATCGCTTGGCGCTTGATCGCGTCTTTCATAGCCATCAGCCAGATGCGGTGATGCACCTAGCAGCAGAGAGCCACGTAGATCGTTCAATCGATGGGCCGGCTGCATTTATTGAGACGAATATCGTTGGTACATATACACTTCTTGAAGCTGCCCGTCATTATTGGAATCAGCTTAGCGAAGAAAGAAAAGAATTATTCCGTTTTCACCATATCTCAACGGATGAAGTCTATGGTGATTTAGAAGGAACGGATGATTTATTCACGGAAGCAACCCCCTATGCACCGTCCAGTCCTTATTCAGCGTCTAAGGCATCAAGTGATCATTTAGTTCGGTCATGGTTGAGAACTTATGGCCTTCCCACCATTGTAACCAACTGTTCTAACAATTATGGCCCTTATCACTTCCCGGAAAAACTCATTCCACTCATGATCTTAAATGCTATGGAAGGCAAATCGCTTCCAGTTTACGGTGATGGTATGCAGATCCGTGACTGGTTGTTTGTAGAAGATCATGCAAGAGCTCTTTATAAAGTTGTGACGGAAGGTACAGTCGGTGAAACCTATAATATTGGTGGACATAATGAAAAAGCCAATATTGAGGTTGTGAAAACAATATGTGGTCTGTTGGAAGAGCTTGTTCCAAATAAGCCTGAAGGTGTCACTAAATACGAAGATTTGATTGCTTACGTAAAAGATCGTCCAGGGCATGATATCCGATATGCTATTGATGCTGCAAAAATTGCGCAAGAGCTTGGTTGGAAACCCGAGGAAACTTTTGAATCAGGTATCCGTAAAACAGTTGAGTGGTATTTGAACAATCAATGTTGGTGGAGCCGTGTTCTTGATGGTTCATATAGCCGGGAACGTTTGGGAGAAGGTGAATAGGATGAAAGGTATTATTCTCGCTGGAGGGTCAGGTACTCGTTTATACCCTATTACTCGAGGTGTATCAAAGCAGCTCCTACCTATTTATGATAAGCCTATGATTTACTACCCACTATCTACATTAATGTTGGCTGGTATTCGCGATATTCTAATTATCACAACGCCTGAGGATAATGATAGTTTTAAGCGACTTTTAGGGGACGGCAGTGATTTTGGCATTCATCTACAATATGCAATTCAGTCAAGTCCAGATGGATTAGCTCAAGCTTTTCTTATAGGAGAAGAATTTATTGGTGATGATAGAGTATGCTTAGTGTTAGGAGATAATATTTTCTATGGTCAGTCTTTTAGTAAAACTCTATCGAGTGCAGCCTCTAGAGAATATGGCGCCACGGTATTTGGATATCAAGTGAAAGATCCCGAGCGTTTTGGGGTCGTTGAATTTGATAATGATATGAAGGCTATTTCTATTGAAGAAAAACCAGCCATACCTAAGTCTCACTATGCAGTTACTGGTCTTTATTTTTATGATAATCGAGTAATTGAATTTGCTAAGCAAGTAGAGCCATCTTCTCGAGGAGAGTTAGAGATAACAAGTATTAATCAGATGTATCTTGATGATGCTTCTCTCAATGTAGAGCTATTAGGACGAGGCTTTGCATGGTTGGATACTGGAACTCACGAAAGTTTGCATGAAGCTTCTTCATTTGTCCAAACAATTGAAAATGTTCAAGGTTTGAAAGTTGCTTGCCTAGAAGAGATCGCTTGGCGAAATGGCTGGTTATCGAAAGAATCAGTATTAAAAATAGCATCGAAGATGTTAAAAAATGAATATGGTAAGTATTTAAATCTATTAATTGAGAATAGCCATACAATATATAAATAGAGGTTTATATGATTTTAGTTACGGGTACCAATGGCCTCTTAGGTAGTGAGTTAAAAAAAATATTATGCAAGGATAATACATTATTTTCAGATAAAAATGATTTGGATATAACGTCAAAAAGTTCCATAGCTGATTATCTTAATGCTAATGAAGAAATTAGTTTGATTATAAATTGTGCAGCAGGCGCTAATGCTGAATATATACAAGATAATGAAGATTGGGGAAGATTAATTACTGTTGATGGACCTAAATTTTTAGCGTTAGAATCTGCAAAACGTAATATTAAACTGATACATATATCCACTGATTATGTATTTGATGGAGAAAAAAATACCCCATATACAGAAAATGATTTAACTAATGGACTATCTCTTTATGGAAAATTTAAAAGCGAAGGTGAGAAAGAGGTTCTAAAATATTCTAAAACTTGCGCTATTATTAGAACATCATGGCTATTTTCAGAACAATGTAAAGATTTTATTGGTGCAATGATTAATGCATCATCCAACCGCAAATCAGTTAATGTTGTATTTGATCAAGTTGGTAGTCCTACATATGTACCCGATTTAGCCAAATATATAGTCGAGATAGGAAAACAATTAAATAATGATGAAAAAGAAATTTTTCACCTAACTAATGAAGGTATATGTTCATGGTATGATATTGCATGCTGTATCATGAGGGAGCTTAATATCGATTGTGAAGTTAACCCCATCCGAAGTAATGAATACCCTACTAAGGCACCCAGACCTCATTATTCAGTATTAGATAAGAAAAAAGTTAAAGATAGGTTTGGATTTAAAATTCGCCATTACCAAGAGGCGTTATCTGAATGCTTGAAAAATATTAAAGGTGAAATGAAATAATATATGTTACTTAAGTCTCTCTTATCAAGTATAGCTAATCATTTTTTCCCCAGACGACAGTTGAAGATATTTGAGAAATATCATCTATGTAAAGAAGATTATGATAGGAGTAAATTAGTTACAGATAGAGACGTGCAATTAAGTAAGGTTAATTCAATTATTTGGTTTATACCTGAAATAACTAATGTTTATGCAGGCGGTATTGTAACTATTTTAAAAATTTCCCAATATTTTTCTATAAATTATGGTACAAAAAATATTTTTGTTACAGATGGCCTTTTCTCTGAGTCAAATAAAAAAATAATATCAGAGAAATATGCTGGTATATTGTATGATTTTATTTTATTAAAAGATTCGAATAAAATTTTTGGCGATGTTGCTATCTGTACGTTTTGGACAACAGCTTTTAATTTATTGAAGTTTAATAATTGTAAAAAGAAGTTTTATTTAGTACAAGACGATGAACGATGTTTTTATCCACATGGAAGTGTAAGAGAGCTTGTTGAAAGTACCTATAGGTTTGGTTTTTATGGCTTGGTTAATTCAAATAATATATTCGAGACTTATAATAAATTTCAAAAATGTATGAGGTTTTTGCCAGGAATTGATGACAGTTTGATTACTGAAAATAAAATTCGTAAAGATGGAACTACTCATATTGTTGTTTATAGTCGGCCAAGTCATGTAAGAAATTGTTTTGAAATTGTTCTTTTAGCATCGAGGAAAATTGCTGAAATATATAAGGATTCGGTCGTTTTTCATTATGTCGGTGAGTCATTTAATAGTAGGGACTATAATTTACCTAGTAACTGCATTGTACATGGAAATATTTCTAGCCAAAGTAAAGTAAAAGAAATTTATTCGTTATGTGATATTGGTATAAGTTTCATTTCCACACCTACAGTCTCATATCATCAATTAGATCTATTGAAATCTAAAATATGTCTCATTTGTAATAAAAATGGAGAAATTGAAAATCTATTTAATAATGATGAAGTTGTTTTTTGTGATGCGACAGTATCAGATTTAATCTATAAACTATCTGAGGTTTTAGAAAATAAAGATATTATATATAACACTATTGATAATTCATTAAATAAATTAAATGAATTTAGTTGGGATAAGTGTTTATATGATATTTCACAATATATTAGGAATAAATGATGTTATTACCCGTTGAAGAAATTAAAGGATTGTTTATATTTGAACCCAATATATTTTCAGATAATCGAGGCTATTTCTTTGAATCCTATAATAATAAAGATTTCATGAAAAATGGTATTGATTTCAAAGTACTACAACAGAATCAGTCCAAGTCTGGTTATGGAACAATACGAGGATTGCATTATCAAGCAGGAAATTTTCCACAAGCAAAGTTTGTTCGTATTATAAGAGGTGAAATTCTGGATGTTGCAGTTGATATCCGAGCTAATTCCCCAACATTTGGTAAGTATTTCTCTATTGTTTTAAATTCAGAGAATAAAAAAGGCTTATACATCCCAGTAGGATTTGCTCATGGGTTTTCTGTATTATCTGATTATGCTGAAGTTTTTTATTGTTGTGATAATTATTATGACAGAAATGGTGAAGGTGGAATCATATATAATGATCCTAGCTTATGTATAGATTGGCAGATTGATTTAGACAAAGCTTGTCTATCAGAGAAGGATAAAAATCAAAATTCATTTCAAGAATATAAGAATAATATGGTTTTTTAATATGAAAAGGTTATGTTTATTTGCGCATTATGATAAAGATAACTTAATTGATGACTATGTTGTCTTTTATCTTGAACAATTAGTTAAAATTGAATGTGATATTATTTTTATTACAGTGAGTAATGTCCAAGACTTTAGCTGTATTGAGCATTTGACTATGAAATGTCTTAAGCGAAATAATATTGGTTATGATTTTATGAGTTGGCAAAAAGGGCTCGAACTTGTTGAAAATATAGATGATTATGATCAAATTATTTTTTGTAATGATAGTTGCTATGGCCCAGTATTTCCTCTAGAAGAAGTTTTTTCAACAATGAGTCATAGAAATTTAGACGCATGGAGTATTACTGATAATAATCAAATAGAGTATCATTTACAAAGCTATTTTTTAGTCTTTAATCGTTCTGTCTTTTTATCTGATGACTTTAATAAATTCATAAAATCTATTAAAGTTGAATCATCTAAAGAAGATATTGTTCTTAATTATGAGGTTGGATTAAGTAGATTGTTACTAAACTTAGGTTTTAATATATCATCATATATAAGTTATATGGATGTTATTAATGATATTTCTGCTACTCATGTCTATAAGGATAAGTTTTTTAGGATATTACATATAATCAAGAAAGAATATAAATCTAGTGGTAACATAATATGTAATATTGGTATTTTCTATAAATTGATTATTAAGTACTTAAAAAGATTAAAGGATTTCTCTTTAAGAAAAAATACGAATATAAAATTTATTGGGTGGAAAATACTTTTGGATAAGAAAGACCCATTTATAAAAGTTATGCTTTTGAGAGATAATCCAACAGATATTCCTGATTTATCTGATTATGAAAATATTATTAAGTCAAAGTCAGATTTTGATGTGAACTTAATTGAAAATCATTTAAAAAGAGTAAAAAATGTTGTTTAATTTAGTGCTAAAGTTTTTGAATTTATTTAGTAGAAAACTAACAAAAGATTTTTTATTTGTTATTTTCGGCTCTTTTTTTTCAGGAATACTAGAGTTGTTTGGTATAATGTTAATATTACCTTTTGTCCAGGTTGTTATTAATCCTGATGTTATTTATAAGAGTGATGGGATTTTATCTTTTATTTATAAATTTTCAGGTGTTGAGTCTACAACATCAATGATATATATAATCGGGGCGATGTGTGGGTTATCTTTTATATTAAAAGATATATTTATGCTAGGGTTTCAATATTATCAATTTGGACTAGTGACTAAGTGGAGAAATGAGTTATCAGAAAAGTTTATGGATCTATATTTAGGGTTGAATTATAGATTTCATTTGAGAACAGCATCTACAGCAATGATTAACACACTTACATCAACAGTCAGTGCAACAATTAATGGTTTCTTATTACAGTTTCTATTCCTGATTTCTTACTCTATAGTCGCTATTTGTTTACTTGTCTATATGCTTTTGAATTTTTTTGAAGCTACTATTATTACTTCTATTACTCTTGTATTACTAATTTATATACAAGTTATCATATTAAAAAGAGCGAATTACAAAATAAATACCGATAGTGTAAAAGTCCGTGAAGAAAATCTAGTTAATTTAAAGCAAGGTATTGAGGCAATAAAAGAAACAAAAATGTTTTTGAGAGAAAGTTATTTTTCTCATTTATTCAGTCTTTCGAATAGAAAAGTAACAAACAATGAAAGGAAGATGAATCTTGTCCAATATATACCATTATATTTGACCGAGATAATAATTATACTATGTATAATTATTATGGTGTGTACAACTATATATTTCAATGATAATGGTGATGGTGCTTCATTCGAAGGATTGGCGATATTAGTGGGAATTGCATTTAGGCTTACACCAGTAATCAATAGAATTATGGTTGCATATTCACAAATAAGATCCTCTCTAGAATCAGTTAATGTGTTGATTGAAGAATATAAATATTTATATAGAAATCAAGATTTTTTGTTTAACCATGATCATAACCATATATCCTTGAATGATAGCATTGAACTTCGAAATGTTTGCTTTAGTTATAATGACGTTGATGTTCTATTGAATATTAATGTAAAAATTAATAAAGGAGAGTTTGTCGGTGTTGTTGGACACTCTGGTTCTGGTAAAACAACTATAGTTGATATATTGATGGGCTTATTGAGACCGAAGCGAGGAGAATTATTAATTGATGGTAAAGTTGCGAATGAGGAAGATATACGCTCTTTGAGAGCGAAGATCGGTTATGTACCTCAGACTCCTTTCATTGGAGATATGTCCGTTAGGCAGAATATTGCTTACGGTTTGCCTTCCGATAAAATTTCTGATGAACGGATAAAAAATGTATTAGAAATTGTCGATTTATGGAATTTTTTCCGAGAAAAGCCTGAAGGGTTAAATTTCAAGCTTGGTGAATCTGGTAAATCTCTATCTGGGGGGCAGAAACAGCGTATAGCTATTGCCAGAGCTCTTTATCATGATCCTGATATATTAGTATTAGATGAGGCGACCTCTGCTTTAGACGTTAGAAGTGAGAATAGTATATCTAATGCAATTTCTAAATTAAAAGGAAGAACAACGGTAATCGCAATTGCTCACAGGCTATCAACGATTCGTAATTCGGATAAAGTTATTTTAGTTAATTGGGGCGAAATAGAAGATATTGCAAGTTTTGATGAGCTTATTGTTAAGAATGAGGGATTTAAACAACTTGTTGAATTATCAAAGCTTTAATTAATAGTTAACTGTATTTGTATTTTTTAGGAATAATAAATGATTGAACAGAATCCATTAATCTCTGTTATTATGTCAGTTTATAATGGAGAAAAATTTTTAAGGGAAACCATTGACTCAATATTAACTCAGTCATTATCCGACTTTGAATTTATCATAATAAATGATTGTTCTACAGATAATACATTGGAAATATTAGAGGAATATGAAAACATTGATGATCGTATTGTTATATTAAATAACGATACTAACTTAAAACTACCAGCAAGTTTAAATAAAGGTATTTTAAGAGCGAAGGGCAAATATATAGCTAGGATGGATGCTGATGATATTGCCTTACCCGAAAGGTTTAAGATACAGTCAGAGTTGTTAGAGAACCATCATGAATATGATTTTATCGGTTCATTAGTCGATTGTTTCTATGACGGAATTATAGATGATGCATATGCTGAAAAAGAGTATATGGAGAAGGTACACTTTAATTATATTAGTGACTCTGGTAATTTGGCTGAAACAGAATATAAAATAAGAAAAGGTACATATAAAACAACTAGATTATGTCACAGTTCATTATTTGGTCGGACTCAAGCTTTTAGAGAATTATTATATACAGAAGATGTTTTTGCAGAAGATTGGGATTTATATAATAGAGCACTAAATCGAGGTTTTAAAATAACAAAAGTTCCAGAAGTGCTTATAAAATACAGAATTGTTAATTCGGGAATGTGTGGTGAATTTAATAGCTTACCATACCCTGAAATAAAAAAGAAAATTAAAAAGTTAAATGAAGGTATATTGAAGGATTGTGTCAAAACAAAATCGTATAGCATAATGATTAAATTTATATGGTACCATTTTGTCAGACGTTCTTTATATACATATACTAGTAGAGTTTTAGGAATTATGAAATCTTTAATAAAAAAATCAGTATTTACAGTGATGAAGAAAGTATATAAGTCTCTTTCTAATGCTCAGTTAATAAAACTTTATCATATTTTGAATAAATCTAATAATTATCTTAAAAGAATACCCATTTTGAATCGAGTTGTTTCACTTACATTGCAAGTTTTAAATAATAATGATGATGTTAATCCTCAAATTAAAGAACCTATTTTTAAACATAAAGTGTTTAATATTGGAATTTGGACAATAGAAAAAAAATGGATGATGGGAGGTCTCAATACCATATTAAAAATAATACCAGTTTTGATTGATAATGGACATGATGTTAGAATTATTAATTATGGTATTCATTCAGATGAATTGAAATCAGAATTTATTGACTTGTTATTGAGCCTTGATGGTTTTTCAGAATCATTTAGAGATAAAATTAATATAGTCAGTGCTGCAACATATAGACACCGATGTTTAGAGTTTAATCCAGATGATATCTTTATCTCGGGTTTTTGGGAGTCAGCAGAAGACTTTATTAAATTCAGACAGTTGAAACATTTTAATAGTGATACTTTTGTATATATAATTCAAGACTATGAACCATCAATGTTATTTCGGTGGGGGAGTGAATATATAAGGGCACGTAACACATTAGAAGACTCTAATTATTATCCTATTTTTAATAACTCGGAATTTGTTAGTGGATATTTGAAAGAATTAGGAATTATCAAGGGATGGCTTCCTAATCAAATATTGAGAGGTGAACCTTGTGAAACAAATCCGTTGTCTCCAGAAAATATGAGCTCTGGTCCTATTAAAATAGTTTTTTATTCAAGACCCACAGTAGATAAAAATATTTATTCTATAAAAATTGAAGCTCTTAAACTTCTGATTGATACCATAAAAGAGAAAGATGAGAAAAAATTCAATGAGATGGAAATTATTGGTATAGGAGAAGAGGCACCAGATGTAGAGCATAATGGTTTTCTGATCAAGAATATTGGCAAGGTTGACTATAAAGATTATCCAGTTTTTCTTCAAAAGTTTAATGTTGGACTATCGTGTATTATTTCTCCAGCATTTGCTTATCCATGTATTGAATTTCCACGAGCTGGAATTGTAACAGTTGTAAATAGATTTGCTAACCGAGATCTAGAGAGATATTCCCGAAACATTATTTCCTGTGAAAACTCAGCCCAAAGTATTTTTGAAAGTTTACAATTAGCGATTGAGCGTATTGATGATAAGAAAACAAGATATGAATCTGCTGACTTTTCATTGCCCGGTGTAGATATAGAAACGGCAACGGTAGCAATGCTAGATGCTATTGTTCAGGTAAAATACAATGCTTAGAGAAGATCTCAAACAACATATGGAAAAATTCCCCTTCTCTATGCATTTGTTATTTGAAGGTAATAAAACTGCATATGGTATGGATTTATTCATCGAATCAGAGTTTATTGATGAAGCACCTAATATTGCAGAGTGCTATTTGAATGTAGATAAATTTATATCTTATCGTAGTGATGAACCAAATCCATCAAATGTAGATTTTGTTGTACTTTGGGGAGTGTCTAGTATTGATGTGAATAGTAATAAACTATTTAGTTATGCTCAGCGATATAGCAAGCCAATTCTCATAATAGAAGATGGCTTTATCCGCTCATTTTATCCTATGAGCTTTGGTGAGTTATCTTCATCGATGCGGTTTGATCCAGAAGGTTGTTATTATGATTCAAATTTTCCATCAGCAATAGAAAATCTATTAAATAGCGATTTTATATTAGATCAGAAAATGGAAAGTTATATCGATAAGTCTATAAGTAGAATCGTAAATAATAATATCACGAAATATTCATCAGGGAATATATATAAATTAGATAAAAAAAGAGATGTTAAAGGATCAGTTTTAGTTATAGATCAAGTTTATGGTGATATGTCAATTAAACTCGGTGGAATAAATGATGATGAATTTGACATGATATTAGAAAAGGCTATTACAGAGAATGAGGGATATGAAATTATAGTTAAATTACATCCTGAATCCGTTTTAGGTATTAGGAAAGGACATTTTTCTGTTGAAGATTTAGTAAAGAGAGGTATTACAGTCATTTATGATAACGTTAACTCTATATCATTGTTAAAGCAAGTCGATAAAGTATATTGTGCAACAACTCAGATGGGGTTTGAAGCTCTACTTTGTGGGAAAGAAGTTCATGTTTTTGGTTGTCCTTTTTACTCTGGTTGGGGGAGAACAATAGATAGAAAAAATATTCAAAGACGAAATAAAGAAAGAGGTATAAAAGATTTATTTTATTCAGCATACATTTACAATACTATCTATGTAAACCCTATTACTAAGAAACGTTGTGATTTAAGTGACATCCTTTCATATTTTGAAATGTATATTAATAATAGTGATTACCTTTCAGATATAAAACAGAAGCGTTTGGATTTAAGAATTCAACGGTTAGAAAGTAAAATTAAAGAAATTGAACCATTGAAAGAAGCGTCAGTTACTTTGAATTATCATATTAAAAGAATTAAAAATAATATTATGTTTCGATTTGGACAAAAAGTGGAGTTTTTATTTTATCTAGTAGAAAGAGTTACTGAAAAATTTTGGGGATATTTTAAAAAATTATTTAAGGAATAATTTTTATGCCTAAGCGAACACTAAACGTATCTATTGTTGTCTACGGCCATCAAGTTAAGGATATTTATACTGTTATTCATTCTTTATTCTTATCCGCTAGATTTGCAAATGTATCCAAGCTTTATCTCACTCTCATTGATAATAAAGGTGATTTTCTATATGAGGAGTTAATGTCGATCATAGAGGAGATGGATTTTAGTGAGAAGTATAAACTATCATATGTAATAAGAAGTGATAATCCAGGATACGGTGTATCAAATAATTTGGCTATACATGAGTCAAAAGAATTATATTATTTAATTCTTAACCCCGATGTTATTTTTCAAGAAAATTCCTTAAATGAAGCATTATCCTATATGGAAAAATGTGAATCTTGTATATTGACTTCTCCAGAAATCAGAAATGAATATAATGCTGTTGTTTCTGGTATAAAAAGATATCCTTCGCTCTTAGTATTATTTGTTAGGTTTGTTGATATTAAATTATTAAATTTTTTGTTTAAGAGAAAACTAGATGAATATACATGTCAAGATATTATAGATAATGCAAAACCATCAAAAGTTGATATTGTATCCGGTTGTTGTATGCTATTTAAAAATTCTTCTTTACTCCAAATCGGTGGTTTCTCAGATAAATATTTCCTATATTTTGAAGATTTTGATTTGAGTTTGAGAGCATCTAAAATTGGAGATTTATATTATGTTCCAAATTTTAAAATAAAACACTTTGGTGGAAATACAGGTCGTAAAGGAGTAAAGCATATTAAGTGTTTTTTATCTTCAATGATCAAGTTTTTTTGTGATTATAAAATTAAGGTTTTTTAAATGTTAAAATTTTTTAAACTATTTCTACCAGTGTCTATTAAAATAAATATATTAGATCATTTAGCGAGAAATACTTATATCAAACAATAAGTTTCCAATCAACTACAAAAGGATAAAGAAAAGTATTATGGGCTGACTCAGATCTCTTGTTAGATGTTATCGTGTCAGAGTAAATATATTTACTCTGATTTTTTACCGTAATTTTTAGTAACTTTCCATGGTGTTTGGGTGATAGTCTAGAGCTTATTTTTCTACTGGTAACTGTTGGTAACCAGTAGGCGCATCAAGTAAAATTCTTCTGATACAACCGACATCAAAATTATGACAGCATACATCTAACTGAGATAGAAGATCTTCCATTTCCGTCCAAGAAAGTTTGTCTTCAGACGCCGTCATAATTTTTTGATGGCTCGTCCCTTCGACATTTTCCCCAATCAATAGCTCTTCATATAATTTCTCTCCGGGACGTAGTCCTGTAAAACGGATTTCGATATCCCCTTCATCCACTTTTCCGTCATAATATTCTTTCATTCCCATTAAGTGAATCATACGTTTTGCGAGATCCAATATTTTTACCGGATCTCCCATATCTAATACGAATACTTGTCCATTGTGTCCCATTGCACTTGCCTGAATAACAAGTTGTGCAGCTTCAGGAATGAGCATGAAATAGCGAATGATGTCTGGGTGTGTCACCGTAACAGGTCCGCCTTGACGAATTTGTTTTTTAAACAGAGGGACGACAGAGCCTGAAGAGCCTAATACATTACCAAACCGGACCATGGTAAATGTTGTGTCTGTCTCTTTATCGGCAAGTGCTTGTAACACAAGCTCTGCCATCCGTTTACTTGCTCCCATAATATTGGTCGGTCGAACCGCTTTGTCGGTCGATATCAGCGTGAAGTTTTTTACACCAGCCTGAATGGCTGCATTGGCACAGGATAATGTCCCGAAGACATTGTTACCAATGCCTTCGACAATATTATCTTCAACGATCGGAACATGTTTATAGGCTGCTGCATGATAAACTGTTTCTACATTATGTGCCTTCATCAGTTTGAGAACTCGGTTTTCTTTTTGCACGGAACCAAGAGCAGTGATGATTGTGGTTTGTAAGTTATTTCTGAACTTTATCGATTGAAGCTCTTGATCAATTTTATATAAGTTATACTCATTAAGCTCAAATAAGACGAGTGTTGTTGGATTTTGTGCCAGTATTTGTCGGCAAAGCTCTGAACCGATTGATCCGCCAGCACCGGTGACCATTACACTTTTATCTGTGATGTTTTTTGATAATAAAGTGATGTCGGGATCAACCGGTGCACGTCCGAGCAGATCGAACAGGTCCAGATCCCTGACATCGGTTGCTCTTGCTTTACCGGTAGCTATATCTTCTACACTGGGCACTGATTGTACTTCTATTGGCCAATGGGAGAGTTTTTCCAGCAACCGTAGTCGCTCACCTTTGCTAATGTTATTGATAGCAAGCAGCAGTTTTACCGGTTGATAGAGAGATTTTAACCGTTCGAATTCATCACTATGATGGACGCGGATACCAAACATAATTTGTCCGGTTTTGGTCGGGGCATCATCGAGCAGAATAACCGGATGATATTCATCACCCTGTATCAGCGCATAGGTCAGATCTCTGCCAGTTGCGCCAGCGCCGTATATGAACACATTGGGTTTATGGCGTTTGTAATCGTAGTAATAAATTGTTCGAATGAGGATTCGAGGCCCACCCAGAGTCAGAATGGCCAAACCGGCGTAGATAAATGGGACGCTTCTGGGAATAAATGCCTGAAAGAAAAAGCCACTGAGTGCAAGTGTTAAAGAGGATAGAAAAACCGCTAAGAATATATGTCCGATCGCGGGGAGCATCATATAACGAAGCACTGCGCGATACATGCCAAACCGAATAAAAGTTATCAGCGTCACGACAAGTGTTGCGAAAACACATAGGCTCTCTCTGTACCCCAAGATGAAATGAAAGCCATCAAGGCGAAGGACCATTGCAAAGAGTAGTGATGTCAGGACTGCAAAGATATCATAACAGATGCTAATCAGGCGCTTATTGCGACGTCTGGTGCGGAGAAGTAATTGAATCGGAGTAAACATTGCTTTATGCCCAATTGATGTCACAGAAATATGAAAGGTTGATGTCTTATTTGTCGGTTATATATTTTTGTTCTTGAGCACCGACGGCTTAGTTTAAGGCTTACACTTCATCAGGATCAATTGTAAACTTCGGATTATTGAAAGTAATTGATGCTTCGGTTGTTTTTTGAGCATCCGAATTTTGTGGGAAAAGAGTGAAAATTTTAGTTACGGGGAGTTCCGGCTTTGTCGGAGGACGAGTCACACAGATGGCCCGCGATCAAGGTTGGGATGTTTTGACGCATGGCAGAAGTGCTGCAGATCATGCCCGGCAACCATCGATTGTTTGTGCATTAGAACCGGATACCGATTGGACTCCGGTTCTTAATGGTGTTGATTGTGTCGTGCACTGTGCTGCCAGAGTGCATCAAATGAATGAATCATTGGCTGAAGCGCAACATGCTTATCAAGATGTGAATGTGCTTGGTACGCTAAATTTAGCGCGCCAAGCTGCAAAAGCAGGTGTGAAGCGATTTATTTTTGTCAGTTCAATTAAGGTCAACGGTGAATGGACGAAAGCAGGGCAACCTTTTTTGCCGACATTCGATGCGCAACCAGAAGATCCTTATGGTATGAGCAAATATCAGGCTGAAGTCGGATTATGGCAATTAGCCGATGATACAAGGCTGGAAGTTGTTGTGATTCGTCCGCCACTGGTTTACGGTCCGGGAGTCAAAGCGAATTTCTTGTCGATGATGAACTGGGTTTCTCGGTCCCTACCTCTGCCATTCGGCGTGATTCCGGCCAAAAGGAGTCTGGTCTATCTGGATAATCTGGCTGATCTCATTATCACGTGTTGTACCCATCCGGTTGCTGCAGGGAACACCTTTCTTGTTTCCGATGATCATGATATCTCAATTTCCCAGCTCTTACGCCTTTTAGCGAAAGTGATGAATGTGCCGTCTCGTTTGATACCAGTCCCCCCCCGGTTGCTATTATGGGGACTGTCGCTATTGGGGAAACGGGCGATTGGCCAGAGGTTATGTTATCCTCTGCAGCTTGATATTCGTGCAACAAAAGAGAAGTTGGGGTGGACTCCGCCAGTCTCTCTGGAGGCGGGGCTCAGACAAACGGTTCGGGCATATCAACAGCAGAAAGAGCAACAATGATTAGATTACTGGATTTTGTTTTTGCATTACTGGGACTTATGATTTTGTGGCCGGTGATGTTATGCGTTTGTATTTTGGGATATTTTGATACAAAGAGCCCTATTTTTACCCAGACTCGGGTTGGCCGTTATCAAAAGCCATTTACCTTGATTAAGTTCAGGACGATGCCACCCAATACTCAGTCTGTTGCGACACATCTGGTCGGTGCGACTTCTGTGACAAAATTGGGGGCATTTTTAAGAAAAACCAAAATTGACGAGTTACCGCAACTTATCAATGTACTGAAAGGTGAAATGAGTTTAGTCGGTCCGAGACCGTGTTTGTTTAATCAGACACAGTTGATAGAAGCAAGAGAACAACGCGGTGTTTTTAGCGTCCTCCCCGGTATTACCGGATTAGCTCAGGTAAATGAAGTTGACATGTCTACGCCCGAATTGGCCGCTGAATTAGATCAGAAAATGATTCAGACCATGAGCATCAGGAACTACTTCTTATACATTATCCAGACAGTTTCTGGTAAAGGAAGCGGGGATAGGGTCTGAGGATCTATCCGTTGGAGTGGGGGAGCCGCTTCCCGTGATAACACGCTTCAACAACAATGTCCTGCCATTACAATGACTGATAATACTGGGTCAGTACATCGATAAAGTGAGCTTTCTGCTCACAAGGCAGGGTATTGATACCGGCAGCGGCTTTTCGCCCGCCACCTGTCGCAAACAGGCTACACACTTCATCGGCTCCGGTACGATTGTTTAAAGGTGCCCGGACACTGACAGTATAATCCTGCTGATTTTCATTGAGGGTTAACACTGCGTGAGCCTGCCGGGAGGATTGGTTGGCGAGTTTATTACCGAACACGCCACTGATTCGTCTCGCCCAAGCTGTACTGGGGAGTTCAAATATTCGACATGACGGATTTTCAGTCAGCGGGGTGAGACTCATGATTTGCGCATAGTCATCCGCATAGCCTTGCTGTAAGAGATAATAAGGAGAGTCAGGCTCTTCTCTTAGCGTGAATGGACTGGGATAGTTGAGTAGTTGTTGAAAGAGCTCTGCCGGTGGAATATGAAGATCATCAAGGGTTGCACCATAGCCATTGTAGTTGATCAAGGTGCCGAGTTCACAAAGAAATTCGCTATCTTCCTGCGATAACCCTGCATGGTTTGCGAGCGATTGAGCCCGTTGATGAAGATTGTCGCCAAAAGCGCCGGCAATTGCCCAGTGAATAAATTCGCCTTTGAGTTTTTGATTAATCAGCAGGCTGGTACAAGTTTCTGCATCTAAATTGATTAGCGTTTCCAGATGTTCCGAATTTGGAATCTCTCCGCTCTGGTGATGGTCACAGTAGAAAACAGGAATGCGTTGCGTGAGGAGGCGTTGTAATGGCTCAATGTTTTTCATCATTGAGATATCAAGCACGGTGACCGATGTTGCATCACCCAGTTTGACGACTTGATCCAATAGTTGGATATCTCTCTTGACACCAGTAATCAATCGGTGTGTTTTGGGGGTACTCAGACGCAATTGCAGTAACGCAATAATACCATCAGCATCACCATTGAATACGTCATAGTGCATCCCGTTTTTCCCCTCTGCTACAGTATATTAACTACATGATACTTATCCCGTTTATAACGAGATAAGTATCATAATGCATTGTGTTTATTCTGTAATTGATTTTGTAAACCAAGGTGAGCGAGCGTCGGTCATGTTGTAAAGCTCATATTGTCGATTGAGTTTTTGTCCCCCGTCTCGCATCAGTGGTAACCAAGAAATATTGGCACGATTGACACTTGGCTTGATGGTCATTAGGTCGAGAGGAATCGAAATATAGATGCCTTTGGTAAAGCTCCCTTCCCCATACTCTGACGCGGATAGATTTGTTTTCGCTGCGAATACACCGGCAATCACACCACTATCAAACTGTTTGGAAAAATCAACTGTCACCCCTTTATCTTCGGTAAGGTATTGACCTGCGCTGATCTTCAGTAAAGTGTTGTTGAAGAGCGACCAGAATTGCGGCTGCCAGTAAAGTGTCGCGTGACCGGTAAATGTTCCCGTCTGAACACGGTAGTAACGGGCGGTTTGTGCATCAAAGTGTTGCTCTTCTTTATATAAGCCCAATACACTATCGGGATCGCGCTGTTTGACATAATTCCCATCGATACCGAAAGCCCAGTTCTGATTGAGCGGACGATAGATAACTTCGCCGCCGGCTCCGGCAAACATGGATTCCAGATAGCCGCCATATGCTTGCCCGTAGAAGTTGTCTCCGTAATGATCAAGGTACGTAAGTTGAAGACTGTCCATACGGAAGGTGTGATCATAATATTGACGTGCCAGCGTTCTGACCCTTTTTAAATCAGTCCCATCGGGCGGCACGGTATACTTATATTCATCATAATTATCCGTGATGTTGCCATATAAGCTGCTGGAGAGGATGAAATGCTGTCCCATCCGATAGCTACCATTGGCTTTTACCCCGATGGCATAGAGGTAGAAATTCTCAGACCCCCCGAAAGATTGTTGTAACGCCGGGGTGAAACCAAACTGCCAGTTTTTAGAACCTTGTGCTGTTACCTCTCCAGAGATAACAGAGGGTTGATTGGTTGTTTTGGCATCATCAAAATCCGCTCCCGGGTAATCATTCCTAGCGACTCGCTCAAATGCATAAGCATTGATTTGAGTTTCTGTCAGGGGTTGTCCATTTGCGGTTTCAACAATCTTATAGGTATCGGCATCCACACCACTGTTCGCGATCAACAATGCAGCGCGTTCTTCAGCTTCTTTTTTATGACGATATTTTTGCTGAGTCCCGGTGAGCGTCACGGTTTTGTTGGCTTGATCTTGCCGGAGAGATGCTTGCTGATAGCCGGCAATTTTTTGAATATCAGCCACGAGTTGTTGCCACTCTTCTTTTGACAACGTGCTTTTTTTGGTTTGTGGATGGTAATCCGGACGAGGTTCGTCAATCCAGACTGGTCTCAGGGTCGCAAGATTGGTATTGAGTGAAATCCCCGCGGTGAATGTATTACCGCGTTCATAGCTCAGTCTCAAACGAGCCCAATCTGTGAATGAATATACCAGACCGATGTTCCACGGTGTGGATACCGGCATTGCTTTCTTCCCCTGAGTGACAGGAAAATCACTTTGGTAGTTATTGCCATCATATTCTAGTTTGAACACCAAGGGATCAAACGGTGTCTGATATTCGATCCCACCATAAAGTGAAGCACATCCAGTGAACATGCTATCCAGAGAAATACTGCCGGTTGTGCCTTGATAGCCTGTACTTCTGCCGCAGTCAGCAGAGGTTTGGTTATCACCGGATAAATTGCCCCGGTTACCGAGATATCCCCAACCAACACCGAGCGTAAAATCGAGAGGGCCGAACTGTTTATTGGCTGCAATATATTCGCCATCAAATAGTCCCGTACCGCCAATATCTCGGAATCCGACAGCAATTTGGGGAAGCCAAAAACTTTCATCTACAAGGCTGAGTTTTACATCGGCTGACTTGTCGGTATATTTTGTGTCGCCGCTAAAAGACGCGTCGTTGCTATAAAGTAAATCATGGATCTGGGTATAACGAATGGTCGTTTCCAACCAAGGGAATAACTGTAGAGACAATGAATAGTAAATATAGTCATCATTATTGGTGACGTTGAGTTCAAGCGCCCCTTCCGGCATCACTCTCCCACTTGGCATCTGGATTAATCCGACACCACCGAAATCGGATTGGGAGTGGGTCAGTGATGGCGGGCTAAACTCGTCTGAATAGGTGTTTAGCGATGTCAGGCCAAAGACTATCGTCGCAATCGTCATGGATGCATAGGGTGGCCAGTTTAAAGAACCGGATAAGTGTTTCATCATGGCAATCTGTTTCTTAGTAGCTCAACAACAAGGTCGTTGGGATTTTGAAGGCGATCATTTGGATAAATGATAGGGAGTGTTTCAACCGGAAGAGGGACATAAATAATCGCTCCGGGGGCTATTTCTGAAAAGGTTTGGTTCCAGTACCCTATCGGATGCTCTTCTACTTTGCCGTCGGGTTGGATCACGATGACCTTTGATATCGTCCCGTCAAATAGCCCGGCAGTTTGTACATAGCTTCTCGCATCCAGACGAGGCTGCCACGTTTGGTTTCCCGGCTTCGTGATACCACCTAAAACCAGTACATTTTTAGGCGCGTATTTTAGGGTAATGAGCCAGTTTCCGCTTAATTTGGGATTCAGTGACAGACGGAGGCGAATTGCATCCGGATCAATCGTTTGAAAAATTCGCTTAGCGTAGTGTAAAGATTCGAGAGAATGTCTGAGTTGTGACCAGTAGAACCAAGACTCATGATAGCGTTTGCTGGCGATGGCTTTCTGTTTTGCGATGACACCGAAGACTTGTTGTTTCAACTTTAATTCGATGTTGGTGTCATAGATACCGGATGTGAACCAGTCGATCATGCGCCAATTTGCCCCCGTTTTATCAAGCGCTTGTAAAACCACTTCATCAAGACGGGGAAAATAATCGTAGGTGAGGTGGTTTGGTGGTGACGATTCAAAGTGAATGCCTATATCAGTTGACGCGGCAAAGGAAACGGATGCCAGTCCGGTGCTGATGCACAGGATTAAATAAAAGATGATTGTCCATGGCTTCATCCGCGATTGTCTCCCACGTAACGCTTGCCGAGAGAAAGGGTCAGTTTTTCTGAACCCGGGAAAATGTACTGCTCACTTGCAATCACCTCACCCGAGTGGGGACTGATCCAATAGTTATTTTGATATTGTTGCTTTATTTGAGGAATGTCGACCTGTTCAACGACATGAAGCAGGGCTTGAGCCCCATTTGGCAAATGTTTGTTTTCTATCTCGCCAAGCGTAAATGTAGATAACACTTGATAACTTGCGTGATATCCCGGAGACCAAGTCATTTTATATTGCCAAGTGTGGGGGGTTGTGTCCTTTTGCAGCCCTAATACCAGAGGGTCGATATTGTTCGAGTCAACCTGAATGAGGTTCCCCTCTTTCAGATTAACGGTTTTTATCACCCTGCCTGATTGTGTCACCAACATTTCTCGATTAGCTGACAGCCACTTTAAATGAGTCGAATGGTCTGGTGAATTTGTTGACTCGGCCCAAGTGAGAATCATCAGGGCTAATGGGTTCTCTCCCATTTTTATATACAAACTTGCGTAAGGCAGTTCCTCAACTTTGTCTGGTGAAATTGAATGATTATCCGGTCCCCATAAAGCGGACTGGATGGTCTCAGACAAGTCTTGAGCATTTTGAGAGCATCCGACAAGTAAGAGTAATGGTGTGAAAAATAAGTAACAGTAATGAGAAAAACGGGAAAAATTTGTCATAAAGGCATAATTAAACAAAATAAACAACAACCGCCAAAGACGGCTGTTGTTTTTATTAAATGAACAGTCAATAACTACTGTTACTGAGGTGTTGTCACTGTTGATGTTGCAGTCGTGTCATTCGAAGCACTGACCGCGACAGCTGTTGCTGCAACGATAGCCGCAGTTGTCGCTGCGATCGTTGCACTGATACTACCAATTGCAGTACCCGTTGCTGCAGCAACACTACCAGCAGCGCCGCCTGCACCAGCACCAGCACCAACGGCTCCAGCACCAGCACCAGCACCGCCAGAACCGGCACTACCGGAAACAACTCCCGCAGCTGGGGCAGCACTTGCAATACCACTGAAAGCAAACATTGCCAGCAACGTAATTGCAGTTTTCTTCATACTTATCTCCTAGGAAATAACATTAACATCGATGTTGCTCACAAAATACACAAGAGCTTATTAAACATAATACATTTTTAGAGGTTATGTAAACTACATGTGTGAAATTATCGGCTTATATTGCGTTGTTATAAAAAATTCATCATTTATTTTGTCAGCTAAATGAATACATGATTGTATTCATATTTTTAAAATCAACCTGATTCAGGACATCATTTCTTTGTTTTTTCGCTTGATTTTGACATGTATGCTAACAAGTTTTATATGCATATTTAGTGATTTCAACAGAGATATTTCGTCTTGAAATTTATTGTCAAACCAATATGGGAGGATCTAGACTTACACGTTTAATTGTATTATTGTAAATTAAAGCTATTGAAAACAATGATTTTTATGCGAAGTGTTATGGTGGGGAGTGAAGCGTAGATTTTATATGCTCATTGTTTCGTTCGTCACTTGCTAAATTTGATTTTCTCTACTAAAACTATGAAAGATAGATATAAATATATGGATGCTCTCCCGTGTTCGTCCATGATACGGCTGCTTATTTCTATAGCTTCAGAGTAGTGAATAATACGGATGTGTATTGTATCTCGAGATGTTTGAACTATATTTTTTTGAAAAATTCTGATTTTTACTGAGTTGAAATAAATACAAGTCGGGTGTGGCTTTTATTTGTTGAAAAACTGATATACAACGTTTTGTTTTGATTCTGTTTACTCATGAGTGTGAGTATTTGTTTTGAGTACAAGGATGGGCTCTTAGCATGCTTTCTGGGAAGCCGACCCAAGGGCGGTAGCGTGCTTGAACAAGTCCTCTTTCTTCTGATAATCGTCAGTTTATTGTGGTGTGAGTATTCTCTTGGCTAAAAATATAATTCTAAGATTTTTTTTATCTTATCTTATTGTTTTTCCGCTGCTTTTTTCTTTGAAAAGTGAAGCGGCACCTTGGGTATCTATGGACGATGCCTACCTTAAGTCTGATCTACAGATGCTGGCGGATGCCGGTCTTATCTCTGTACCTATCAATTCTTATCCAATACGTTGGTCTCGCCTTGATACCGATCTACAACTGATGGATATGGTTCAGCTCCCCCCGTCGCTGGAGCAAGCCTATCAACATCTCAGTTACGCATTAAGCCAAGATACTATAGGGAATGGCCGCAAGCATGTTGCCTTGGGGTATGCTCATGCGTCTCGGGACGACAGGAGTTTTGCCGCCCCGTTGACCGCACACTGGCAGGTAAAATCGAGCTATGAACTTGTGGAGCACGACTATGCTTTTCGTGTCGCTGCAAACTATCAGCGTTCCCCGGATCAATTTGGCCGTGAAGACACCGACTATGGGCTGGATGATAGTTATCTCGCACTGAATTGGGGAAATTTGAGTGCGACTTTCGGCAGTTTGCAGCATTGGTGGGGGCCGACGTCGATTTATAATCTGGCTTGGGGGCATACTCGTCGCACCGTGCCCGGTTTTAGCTTGGCTTATGATGGCTATGACTGGCCGATATTCGGTAACTGGCATGTTGAAACTTTCTGGGGGTTGAATGAGACCCCAAACCGGAATGATAAGCAGTGGTCAAATCGATTTGAGTTTAGTCCATTCAACCGATTGAATATTGGTTTGGTTTATCAAAAGTGGTTTGATAAACCCGACTGGGATGGATATTTGACGGGTTCACTTCAACCGCAGGACGGTGAACAAGAGCAATATAGTGCTGATATTCGCTTGAGTCTGCCAGTATTAAATGTGGGAACCGTTGTGACTCAAAGTCTTTATGCGCAGGGAGCCAGTTTAGTGAATGATCGATCTCTGGGATCTCTGGTCATCGGCTGGCAAAGCCAGTTTGATCTCGGTGGGCAGTCGCTGCGTTGGGTTGCCGAGGTGAAGCAGTTAACTGATGATGCAAAGCAACAATGGCGAGACATGTTGTCTGATCGCTCGACTATGGTGGGGCAACATGACTATCAGTCTGTCAGTGGTATGGATGTCGGGGAAGCAAAATCATTGAAATTACTTTGGATTACGCCCGATAGCTGGGAAATTACATTGCAAGGGCAGAGTTATCATCAGACTGGTGATGATGAAACCCTGAAAAAACTAACAGCCTATGTGCGTTTGCCGTTGGCAAATAGCCGCCTGACATTGGGCTCCGATTTCATGGCTGATACAAAAAATAATCAAACTGATAAATGGAATTACTGGGTTAACTGGGACTTTCGTTTTTAATCGATTCACTAGCAATTGTTTGGACATTGGATGAACTTGATGAGATATATTCTATTCAGATTAATCATAGTTTTTTTTGTTTCCTTTAGTAGTTTTTCTTCTTGGTCTGCCAATTTTACCGCCTCACAACTCGCCCAGTTTAAGCAGCTACCACCAGCGCAGCAGCAGGCATTGGCTCGGCAATATGGTGTTGATTTATCAAGTTTAATGGGCTCGGGTAAAGCGGAGGGCGCATCTCAGCCTGTGCAGACGATACAGCCGAGAGACGTTGATAAACAACAAAAAGCAGAGAGTAGCAAGCAAAAATCAGCGAAAGAAGGACAGGGCGATAACGCTGAACAGTTAGTTGACTTTGGTTATGATTTATTCTCGGGGCAGCCTTCAAGTTATACCCCTGTTGACGACTTACCCGTTCCGAATAATTATCTGATTGCTGCCGGTGACGAAATTAATGTCCAACTGTTCGGGAGTCAGAATAATAGTTATAACCTCAGTGTTTCACGAGATGGTTCTATCCAGTTCCCTGAACTGGGGCCGATTTATGTGGCAGGTCAGACTTTTAGTGAACTAAAAGCGAATCTGACAAAGCGTATTAATCAGCAGATACTCGGTGCTGAAGTCTCCATCTCTCTTGGTTCTTTGCGCATGATGCAAATTTATGTTGCAGGGGATGTATATCAGCCGGGTGCCTATAACATTCCGAGTTTGGCAACCGTGACTCAGGCGCTGATTGCTGCGGGTGGGTTTAGCAAAAGTGGTTCTTTGCGAAATATTACAGTTCGTCGAGAGCATAAAGTGATCGCCCGGTTGGATTTATATCATTTGCTTTTGCAAGGAAATAAGCTGAGTGATATTCGTCTACAGTCAGGTGACACCGTATTTGTTGCAGCCAAAGGGCCCTCAGTCAGTATTCGGGGAGAAATTCGTCGCCCTGCCGTTTATGAAATTAAATCGGGAACGACGATTAAGCAATTGATGAAGCTTGCCGGAGGGAGTAAAGCGAATGCTTATTTGCCTCAGCTTCAGGTTAAACGCTATCAGAACGACGGGGTTCATATCCATACGCTTGATTTAACCAAAGGTAAAGACAAGCAATTTATCCTGCAAGACGGTGACGATATTACGATTAACCCAATTAGTGATGTGTTGAAAAATGCAGTCATTGTGAGAGGAGCGACCATTCGACAAGGTGCGTATGCATATTCTCAGGGTATGAGAATTTCGGATTTATTATCTTCATCGGATGATCTGGCACCGAATGCTGATCTGGATTACGCAATCATTGTGCGCGAAACCGGGCGTAAACATAACATCAAAGTCTTACAATTTAGTTTGAATAATGCCATCAATATTGCCAGTTCAGCGGATGATCTTGTATTGCAGCCCAATGATCAATTATTTGTTTTTGCCACGAATATCTCCTTGAATGAATGGAAGACTGAATCAGTACAACAAACACCGGCAACATCCGATGATTTATTTTCTCATGCTGAAAAACAGAAGATGCTGAAGCATCCCAAAAAGCGGGATGCATTAACCGGAGTTGAACTGGTCGAGAGTGGAAAACCCCAATTAGGGGTACAAGGCAGCGATAGAGAATTGCAGGAAATGCAAAACAGTGATCCTGCGTCCCGCTCACGGTTATTAGAGCCCTTAATTAGTCGTTTACAACTACAAGCGGTCAATGGTGAAAGAGCGAAAATTTATGAAATCAGCGGTGCTGTCCGTTATCCGGGCGTCTATCCACTTGTCGAAGGCGGAAGCCTAAAAGATGCGATTGTGGCTGCCGGTGGATTACTGGAGTCTGCCGCCAAAGATGAGGCAGAATTGTCTCGCGTGATTCCGATGCCTGGCACCATTGCGATTCATCATCAAACGTTTGATTTGCTCAAAGCGCTGACCAATCCCAATGATAATTTTCTGCTCGAATCGAAAGATCGGGTTGTTGTACAACGTAAAACCAACTGGAAGACCAACAATATTGTTGAGATTCAGGGAGAAGTCATGCATCCCGGAAGCTATACAATTAGCCAAGGTGAGACGATTCAAGACTTAGTGAGACGTGCCGGGGGGCTTTCTCAGTTTGCCTATCCACAAGGCGCTGTATTCAGTCGTGAGGTATTACGTCTGCAAGAACAGCAGCGGATGAAAATGGTGACCAATAATCTTCGGCAAGAGATCGCTTCACTGACACTCCGGCGTCAAAGCAGTGCTGCGACGTATACTTCATCTCCGACAGAAGCGATGAAAGTTGTCGATGATCTGTTAGATATTCCAGCTGTTGGTCGGTTAGTTATTGATTTACCGAATATTTTATTAGGTCAGTCTCAAGACGATGTCATGCTTGAAGATGGTGATAAGCTGTATATTCCTCCGCGAAGAAATACGATTTCGGTACTTGGTCAGGTACAAATTGCAAGTAATTTCACCTTTAAACCCGGTCTGTCTGTTGAGAGATACATTAACTTAGCCGGCGGGGAGAAAAAACAGGCGGATACTGATCGTGTTTATGTGATTCGGGCCAATGGTGCGGTGATGTTACCCAATCAATCTCATTGGTTTGTTCGTTCCGAGAAATCTTTAGAGCCCGGAGACACTATTGTTGTTCCGATTGATACAGATTACTTGGACGATCTGAGTACATTTAGCACTGCTACACAAATGATGTATCAGATAGGTGTTGCATGGAATGCAATTAAATAACGATTTTTCTAGCTCACAATAACTTAGGAATGACTTGATAATGAGTGAAATGGAAGATAAAGCATTCAATACCAAATCTGCACCATTTTATTATCCTGTTCCTCGGATTACCGATAATGAAATTGATTTGCGCGCGATATTCTCTGTACTCTGGAAAGGTAAATGGTGGATAGTTTTATGGATGCTTTTCTCTGTTCTTATCGGAGGGAGCTATATTTTATTTTCACATAAGATATATGAGTCTCAGGTGCTGGTTGCACCAATATCTGATGAACAACAAATGGGGATGGCATCGGTATTAAACAGTCAATTCGGTGGATTAGCTTCTTTAGCCGGAATCAATCTTGGGAAAGGAAATACAGATAAGACTATTTTAGCCCTTCAGGTGCTTCAATCACGAAAGTTTATTGGTGGTTTTATTCAGCGTCATCACTTGATGGTACCGGTGATGGCAATGGATGGATGGAATAAAGATTCTGACGAATTTTATTTTAATACGGATATTTATGACCCAGAACAAGAACGATGGTTGGCCGAGGATGGTGAGACTCTTGAACCCACAATTTTAGAAGCGACGCAGTATTTTCTGAAGAACATCATGGATGTAAAACTAGATTCCAACACCGGTATGGTGACAGTGACGGTTCGTTTTTATTCTCCGTATGTCACCCAACGTTGGGCGACATGGTTAATCGCTGATTTAAATGATGAAATTCGTCAGCAAGATATGCTCGAAGCACAGAGTCGGATTGCGTATTTAAATAATCAGCTGAATCAGACAAGTCTTGCTGATAGCCGCAATATGCTTTACCAATTGATTGAACAACAAACTAAAACATTAATGCTGACAAAGGTGAGTAAAGAATATGTATTTAAAACGGTTGATCCGGCAGTTGTAGACGTTGACGAAATTAAGCCTAAGAAAATAATTGTTATAATTTTATCAATAATATTAGGTCTTGTTTTAGGTATGTCATTTATATTTATAAGGCATCAAATAAGGAAGTAATTAAGAAGCTGTACTACATTTAGTATTGTTAGGTTAGTATGAGTAATTTTTATATAATTATCCATTATTAACCAAGTTAAGTTTTTATATAATAGAATGACATTGATTTGGAGTCAGTATGGTAGATGCTTTATTTATAAACCCCAGCTCATCAGCTCATGTATATCAAGATCTGGCAAAAACATATTCTGCGATTGAACCACCGACATGGGCTCTCTTATTAGCTGAGTCGTGTCGTGCCAAAGATTTCGATGTCGGTATTCTTGACAGTGATGCTGAACGACTTGATATTCAGTCTTCGGTAAAACGAGTCATTGAGTCAGAACCAAGACTGGTTGTTTTTGTCGTCTACGGGCAAAATCCTAACTCCGGAACGACCAATATGATTGGTGCTTTAGCTTTAGCTGAAGCTTTAAAAGAATCCGGACTGCAAGCAAAAATAGCCTTTGTGGGCTCTCATACCAGTGCGCTACCCAAAGATGTCTTATCTTATGATTGTGTTGATATTGCTTTACTGAATGAAGGTGTATACGCACTGCACAATTTGTTAGCCGGTAATTTGGATTCAGATCTGATGGATGTTCGTGGCATTGGATATAAACCGAATATATCAGGTCAGCCCGTATTAAATCCACCGGAAAAAGTGGTTCCGCAAGAGTGTATGGATCAAGACATGCCGGGTTATGCATGGGACTTACTCCCCTATCGGGAATATCCGCTTGACCTGTATCGTGCGCATTTCTGGCATGCCGACTTCGATCATGAAAAAAGAACGCCTTTCGCTGCAATATATACAGCGCTTGGCTGCAATTTTGCGTGCAATTTTTGCATGATCAATATTGTCAATCGAATGGATAACGGGGATGAAGTCAGTGCGGCCGATTCTCGAGGTATGCGTTTTTGGAGTACCGACTGGGTGATTCGGGAAATGAGAAAACTGTCAGATATGGGGGTGAAAACCCTGCGTATCAGTGATGAGATGTTTTTTCTCAATCGGAAACATTATCATCCGATTCTGGAGCGTTGTATTGAAGAGAAGTTTGATTTCAACATGTGGGCGTATGCACGTGTTGATACGATTCGGGAAAGAGAACTCGAACTCTTTAAACAGGCGGGTGTCAATTGGCTGGCTCTTGGGGTTGAGTCTGGCAATCAGGTTGTTCGCCAGCAAGTATCGAAAGGCACTTTTCGAGATGTCAACATCCGTAAAATATGTAAAATGATTCAATCTTATGACATTAAAATTATCAGCAATTTTATTTTTGGTTTCCCTGAAGATACGCTAGAAACCATGCAGGATACTCTAGATTTAGCCATCGAATTGAACACTGAAATGGCCAATATGTATCCATGTCAGGCGTTACCGGGAAGTCCTATTTATTTTGAAGCAAAACGAAATAATTGGAAGTTACCAGAGAGCTATGATGGTTACGCTTTTCTTTCATATCATAGTACGCCATTACCGACCCGTCATGTAAGCGCCGCTGAAGTCCTTAAATTCAGAGATTATGCTTGGCAGCAATTTTTCACTAATCCTGATTATTTAAATATGATTGAGGGAAAGCTGGGAATAAAAGAGCGTAATAACATCGAAAATATGGCAAAAATAAAATTAAAACGCCGAATTTTGGGAGATTAATTATTGCTTTTGATAAGAGTTTATCTTTTAAAGTTAACTCTCTTCATCTATGGATAACAGACTTCAATAGAGGGATTGAAATGATTATTACGAAAACACCGTTCAGAATTTCTTTTTTCGGCGGCGGTACCGATTTCCCAGACTGGTACAGACAACATGGTGGCAATGTACTCTCAACATCGATAGATAAATATTGTTATATCACTTGCCGTCATCTACCTCCCTTCTTCGAGCATAAACACAGAATCGTTTATTCACATATTGAGAATATAAAGGATACGTCAGAAATCAAACATCCGGCGGTAAAAGGGATCTTCGATTACTTAGATATTCAAGATGGTTTAGAGATTCATCATGATGGTGATTTACCAGCCCGCTCTGGGCTTGGTTCGAGTTCCTCGTTTACGGCTGGTTTGTATCTCGCTGTGAAAAGTCTATCCGGTGAAATGATTGATAAATATCATCTCGCCAAAGAAGTGATCCATATCGAACAAAATGTTATTCATGACGTGGTTGGTTCTCAGGATCAGATTGCTACCGTTTACGGTGGGCTGAATCGGATCGATTTTATGACCAATGACGACTTTTCTGTTTCTCCAATCATTATCCCTGAAGAAAGAAAAAAAGAGCTCAATGATCATCTGATGTTATTTTTCACAGGTGTGACTCGCTTTTCTTCTGATATTACTGGTAGCCAGATAAAGAATATTAATAAAAGAGAATCAGAACTGAAAACCATGCAGGAGATGGTACCTGAAGCGATCAATATACTTTCAAACCCTAACATATCAATACTTGAATTCGGTAAGTTACTGCATGAAAGTTGGCGCTATAAGAAGCAATTGTCTGAGAAAATATCAAACAGTACCATCGATGAGATTTATCAAGTAGCGAGAGATCTCGGGGCTGAAGGGGGTAAGGTTCTTGGCGCTGGTGGCGGTGGATTTGTCCTTATCTTTGCGAAACCTGAAATCCAACCCAAAATATTAGAAAGGTTGTCTCATCTTATCTGTGTTCCTTTTAATTTTGAAGATAATGGCGCTAGTATTGCTTATTATAAAAGTGAGTAAATATGAATAAAGATATAAAAATATATATCGCTGGGCATCGTGGGTTAATTGGGTCTGCTATCTATTCAGAGTGTCATTCTCGTGGTTATCGCAATCTTATTGTAAAAGATCATCGAGAACTTGATTTAACAGACAGTCATGCTGTAGAGACGTTTTTCGAGAACAACAGACCTGATTATGTCTTTCTTGCCGCAGGGAAAGTTGGTGGCATTATTCAAAATCAGGAAACACCTGCTGACTTTTTAACTGAAAATTTAAAAATACAACTCAATGTCATTGAAAGTGCACAAAAATTTTCAGTCAAAAAACTGATCTTGTTTGGTTCTTCTTGTATGTATCCTCGAGAGTGTCTTCAGGCAATGTCAGAAGACATGCTATTAACCGCGAAACCCGAGCCAACCAGTTTGCCTTATGCGACGGCAAAGTTAGCAGGCTTACAGCTATGTGATGCATTTAATCGGCAATACGGCACGCAGTTTATTTCGGTCATTCCAAACAGTGTCTTCGGACCTTTTGATAACTTTGATCCGAAATCGGGGCATGTTCTGTCTGCTTTGATTCGCCGCATTCATGAAGCAAAGCAGCAGCAGTTACCTTATGTTGAGTTATGGGGAACAGGGTCTCCCCGTAGAGAGTTTGTATTTTCATCTGATGTGGCAAAGGCAGTCCTGACGATCATGGCGTCGGATACCGAACAACTTGAAGTACCACTCAACATTAGTAGTGGTGATGAGTACTCGATCAAAGAGCTCTCCGAAATGATTCAGGCGACTGTTGGTTATGATGGTGAGATTCGATGGGATACCTCGAAGCCTGATGGTGCGCCCAGAAAATTACTCGACAGCACAAGATTAAGAAAGCTGGGCTGGCAACCTGAGACCTCATTTCTCGATGGTCTGAAAGAAACATACCGTTGGTATAAGGAGAGTTATTCAGATGCTTCCGATTAATATCGATGTGGATTTAGAGGAGAAAGCCCGTTGGGTATGGCGTGAAACATTAGCCATTAATCGCCGCGCGCCCGAAACTAGAATTGCTTCTTCTTTATCTCCCGTAGAAATCTTTGTTGCTTTGTATTACGGCAATGTTCTTAATTTCAACTCGGCAGAGCCTCTTGATGATGAACGTGATCGCTGCATTATCAGTAAAGGTCATGGTTCCATCTGCATGTATCCGATACTGGCCGATCTCGGCTTTTTTGAGCAAGAAGAGTTGCTGCGGGTCTGTTGTCAGGGCGGATTTTTAGGGGGCATTCCCGACCCTGTGATTCCGGGATATGAAACCGTCAATGGTTCTCTTGGCCATGGTCTTGGTGTTGCTTCCGGTATGGCGGTTGGTCTCAAAACTAAACAAAAATCACAGCAGGTGTTTGTGGTGACCGGAGACGGCGAGCTTCATGAAGGCGCATGTTGGGAAGCGATTATGTTTGCGGCACAACATCAGTTGGATAATCTGAATCTAATTGTCGATAACAATGCGATCAGTATGTTGGGTTATACCGATGATATTGTTTCTCATCGTAATCTTTGTGAAAAATTACAATCATTTGGCTGGGATGCGCGCGTCGTGGATGGCCACAATGTGAATCTGCTGAGAGAACAGTTGGTCGAACTGAAATCGACCCATCAACAGCAACCCAAAGCGCTGATATGTAACACGATCAAAGGAAGAGGCGTTCCTGATTTAGAAAATAAGGAACTGTCTCATATTCTTGGTGTTAAGCCAGACGTTATCGACAACTTGATAGAGTCATCATATGAATAATAAACCTATTGCAATGCGAGATGCATTGCTGGAAAAAATATGGCACTCGATGAAAGATGATCCCTCAATATTTTTCGTGACTGCCGATTTTGGTTCTCCGGTATTAGATAAAATCAGAGCTGACTTCCCTGAGCGGTTTAAAAATGTTGGTATTGCCGAGCAAAATTTAATTAATGTTGCATCTGGACTTGCACTGGAAGGATTCAAAGTCTTTGCTTATGCGATTGCACCATTTATTACCATGCGTTGTTATGAGCAGTTACGGGTATGTTTGGCTCTGTTATCAAAAGTTCGCAAAATTAATGTCAATCTTATTGGTGTCGGTGCCGGGTATAGCTATGTGGTCTCGGGACCTACCCACCAGTGTTATGAAGATCTGACTCTGATTCGTTCACTTGCTAATTTCCAGCTATTTTCTCCAAGTGATCATCTTTTATCTTCAGAAATATTTTCAAAATGTATCAATGTCGATCAACCGAAATATATTCGTCTTGATGCCCAAGTCTTGCCTCCGCTCTATGAAAATCGATCTATTGAGCTGAATAAAGGGTTCAATTGTTTGACCTCTCAAGGGGATGTCGCACTGATTGCGACGGGGTATATGGTTCACACAGCACTGAAAGTTGCACAACGGTTTGAACAAATCGGGGTCTCGATTGCTGTGATTGATCTGTTTGATATACAAGATTGCGATGAGTCATCTCTCATACAACAGCTTCATCAGAGTAAAGTGATTGTCTCTATGGAAGAAGGATTCCGAGGCCGTGGCGGTGTGGATGCCCGCATCGGAGAACTGCTACGAACTCATCGTATGACTCAACCTTTCCTCGGCATTGGTGTTGAAGCGGATTATCGCTTTGAATTAGGTAAGCGTGACGAATTACATGAACAGGTTGGGATAGGAACCGAATCTGTCGTGGGTCAGATACAAGATTTCCTTCAAATTCATTTGGAACATAGAGATAGAGCTAATGATTAAATTTCCTCTGATGAGAAATAATATTCTTCGAGAAGACTTAGAGCCGGTGATTCGACTGTTACAGGAAGATAATCCGATTTTAACCAATGGGCCGCGTTGCCGTGAGTTTGAAGCTGCCTGGTCCGAATGGTTAGGTGTTCAATACTCGGTATTTGTCAGCTCTGGTTCATCGGCCAACTTATTATCTATGTCTGTTCTGAAGATTCGTTATCCTGAAGGTGGTGAAGTGATTGTACCGCCTTTAACGTGGGTTTCTGACATCTCTTCTGTGATTCATTGTGGTTTCACCCCCGTTTTTGCAGAAATTAACCCTCACACGTTGGGCATGGATACACATCAGATTATCGATAAGATCACCGATAAAACCCGGGCGGTATTTTTATCGCATATTCAGGGATTTAATGGGTTGACCGATGAGCTGTTACATGAGCTCAAGCGTCGTAATATTGCTTTGATTGAAGATGTTTGTGAATCTCATGGTGCAACCCATCATGGTCAGAAAGTCGGGAGTTTCGGTGATATGTCGAACTTCTCATTTTATTATGCTCACCACATGAGCACGATAGAAGGTGGCATGATCTGTACCAATGACTATGAAACATACCAGCAGTTACGAATTTTACGTGGTCATGGCATGGTGAGAGAGTCAACAGAACAGGACCTGAAGGATGAATATATCCGCAACTATCCGGAACTGAATAAAGATTTCATCTTTGCATACCCAGCGTATAACGTCAGAAACAATGAAATTGGCGGAATTCTTGGACTAAGTCAACTCAAGCGACTCGATGACAATGTCAGGATTCGAACTGAGAATCAAACTCGTTTTTTTGAAAATTTAGATAGTTCTAAATACAGAAATGATTTCCACTTCGAAGGGTCAAGCAACTACGCGTTTAATGTTGTACTGAAAGAGAAAGATGATGCGCTGGTCGCAAGAGTCGAAGAAAGATTGCGAGCGGAAGGCATTGAGTATCGACGTGGTAGTGCCGGTGGTGGTAACCAGTTACGTCAACCTTATCTGAAAGGTGTCGTTGCTGAGGATTTATATAAGCAATATCCTCAAACCGAGCATATCCATTTCTATGGCTTTTATATCGGTAATTTTCCTGATCTGAAAAATAGTGAAATCGATTATATTTGTAAAGTGCTGAACGAAGCCTAGACAGATTATCTTGCGTGCTTGATACGCACTCATGACAAGGAATTGATCTGATGACAACGGCAATTATTCTGGCGGGCGGACTGGGAACACGTCTCCGAGAGGTCGTCTCTGACCGTCCCAAGCCAATGGCTTTAATTTCTGGAAAACCATTTTTAGAATATTTACTAGATTATTGGATGAATCAAGGTGTGAGCCACTTTATTTTATCTGTCGGTTATCAATATTCGGTTATCCAAGACTATTTTGGCACCAGCTATCGAGGATGTGACATATCATATGCGATAGAGCCTTCTCCTCTGGGAACTGGTGGTGGCGTTCTGCTTGCTATTGCAAAATTAAACAATAAGGATGAACCATTTTTATTATTGAATGGCGACACATTTTTTGCGATTGAGCTCGACAAACTCACTCAATTCCATCAACAAACACAATCCGACTGTACATTTTCGCTTTTCCGGGCCGATGAAGCACAACGGTATATGGGGATTGATATCACCTCATCCGGCAAAATAACAGCATTGAATGCAGAGAAAGGGAAAGCTGGAGAGCTGGCGAATGGCGGTGTCTATTTAATCAATCCGGCCGTTATTAAGCGGCATTATGCTGATGACAGTAAAGGGCAAGTGCTCTCTCTCGAATCGGATATCTTCTATCAGCTTCTGGCGCATGGTGAGCCTATCTATGGTCTTGAATTTGATTCTTGTTTCATTGATATCGGTTTGCCTTATGACTATGCAAGAGCACCAACAATCATTGGCTTAGAAAAGGTTTAATCATGCAAGTCACCAATGTATTAACTCGGAATTTAGAACGATCAATCGCTGCAAAGCAAGAAATGCTCAAGGACCATGTTCAAAATGAGATTTTTTCAACTGCAGTGAATCAAGTGATAAAACGCTACAAAAATGGGGGGCGGTTGTATATCGCTGGCAATGGTGGGTCTGCTGCAGATGCACAACACTTGGCTGCTGAATTTGTCAGTAAGCTCGCATGTGACCGGGCGCCTCTTCCGGCTGAAGCTTTAACGGTCGATAGTTCGATCTTAACGGCTATCGGTAACGATTACGGTTATGAACAGATATTTTCTCGCCAGTTGTTGGGCAAAGCGACGAAGAACGATATTTTTCTCGGGATTACAACATCCGGAAATTCTGAAAATATCCTCAATGCGCTGAACGCATGTAAATCGTGCAATATACCATCTCTCTTATTTACCGGTCATGATGGCGGCAAGGCTAAAGAACTCGCTGACTATTGCATTATTGCTCCAGGTGTTACGACTGCAGCGATTCAGGAGCTTCATATCGTTTTGGCTCATAGTTTATGTGAATGTGTAGAAATCGAACTTTTTAAAGAATAATCTTCAATAAGATAGGAGTAATGCATGTCTTTTAATATTTTAGTGACCGGTGGAGCCGGATATCTAGGATCCACGCTGGTACCTGATTTGCTGAGTTTGGGTCATAAAGTCACTGTGGTCGATAACTTTATGTTCCAGCAATCCAGTCTGAATCATGTTTGTCATCATGAAAATTTTGAGGTTGTACGCGGTGATGCCCGTGTGAAAGATACAATTGCGCCATTAATACGTAAAGCGGATGTCATTATACCGCTTGCCGCATACGTTGGTGCGCCTCTGTGTGCCAGAGATCCGATTGGTGCTGAAACCACAAATCATGATGCGATTTCACTGATGTTGGATCTCGTTTCTAAAGATCAGCGTATTTTGATGCCGACAACCAATAGTGCGTATGGCTCGGGAGATGAAAACAATTATTGTACTGAAGAGTCAGAGTTGCGCCCCATTTCAAAATATGCGATTGACAAAGTCGCAGTTGAGCAGGAACTGATGGCGCATGAAAATGCGATTAGTTTCCGGCTGGCCACTGTTTTTGGCATGTCACCAAGAATGCGCATTGACTTACTGGTGAATGATTTTACCTATAGAGCGGTTCATGATAAGGCGGTTGTTTTGTTCGAAAGCCATTTCAAGCGAAACTATATTCATGTCCGGGATATTTCTCGTGTATTCCAACATGGTATCAATAATTTTGAGGAAATGCGTGGCGAAATCTTTAATGTTGGTCTGAGTGAAGCCAATGTTTCCAAAAAAGAACTGTGTCAAACTATCCAGCGACATGTCGATGGATTTAATTTTATTGAAGCTGAACTAGGGAAAGATCCGGACCAAAGAAACTATATTGTGTCGAATGAGAAAATTGAAGCTACAGGGTACAAGCCTCAATTTTCTCTTGATTTCGGTATTCAAGAATTGATCAAAGGGTATACCATGCTTCGCAATAGTAAATATGGTAATGTTTAATTACATCAACATATATCTATTTTAATTTTATGGAAAGCATTAGTCATATAGATTTATGAGACTAATGCTTGTTGCAGTATTTTATTGTTTATACACAATTAAGCCTATTTTTATTATAAATCTGGTGGCATATGAACGAAAACAGAAATTATAAAACATACGATGAATATTTAAGTTCAGAAAATATAAAGAAAGGCGGTCAGTATTTAAAGGGAAAGAGTAAAGATAAAGATATTCCACTAGTTTCAATCATAACTATTTGTCGAAATGCGAGTTTAACACTAGAGAAAACCATCCAGTCCGTTATTGAACAAACATATCCGAATATAGAATATATCATTATAGATGGTGACTCTACCGACGGGACTCTAGATATGATTAAAAGCCATGAAAATCATATTGACTTTTGGATCTCTGAACCTGATGGAGGAGCAACCGATGCAATCAATAAAGGATTTACAATTTGTAACGGAGAGTTAATATTCTTACTGAATGCTGATGACTATGTTACATCTGATTTTATATCGAATGCGGTTGAAAGTTTTGATGAGGATTGTGACTTTGTTTTCGGAGATTGTTTAATTGGGAATTTTGGTGGTGATTACAACAGGCTATTAAAAGGCGACAAAAATTATATCAAAAAAATTGCATACACCATGCCTAGAGTAAACCAGCCGACAATTGTATTTAAAAAGCAGTGTTTAGACACTGTTGGTCTTTATGATACAGCAAAAAAAGTTGCACCAGATTATGACTGGCTTGTCAGAGGATATGTGAAAAATATTACCGGGAAGTATACAGACAAACTGGTTACGTACTTTGCCTTAGATGGTAATTCAGATAAGTATTATTACAAAGGATTATCTGAAGTCAGAGAGTCTTCACTTCGATATGCTGGTTCAATATTTATGACTAATTTTTATTTTATAGCCCGATGCATCAAAAGAATGATTAAGAGATATGTTCTCATATGAATTCGAAAATCATATCAATGTCAGCAGTGCAATTTTTTTTGATACTGCTACCGATGTCAGTGAATGTATATTTACTAAAAACTGTCTCTTTTGAATTATACGGTAAGTTTATATTCTTCCTTTCATTGTTTAACTTTTTGTCGATTCTAACCAATTCTGGATTGGCGAATGATTCTCTGAGAGATTTATCCAATGCATTTAATCGATACATGGATAAATTTGAATGTGAAGAATTCAATAGGAAAATGAGTGAGTATATAAGTATTAAACTGTTCTATTTAGCAATCTCATTTCTACTATGCTTTTTACTATCTTTTGTTCATGTGTTTCATGAGCCACTTTTTTATTGCTTGTTGATTTATCTTGTTTATTTTTGTTTGGATTTTTTTATTTTTTATCAAATTATCAACAAGATGCATTATTATGTATTCATCATGATATTTTCTTTCTCAATGAGTATACTGTTGTTGTTTTATTTTGTTCATAATGACAAAGACATATACTACGTATCTTTCATTGTGACGTTACCATTTATTTGTTTAAATTTAATTTTTCTGTTGTACAACCTTCATGTATTGAATTTTTGCATAGACATAAACATGAGAGCTTTTGTACGAAAGGTTAAAAATAATTATAGATTGATGTTTACTAACATAACCAGTGCTTTGGTAACAAAAGGTATTTATTTGTTCATAGGAAGTGCATTAGGTGTCAGGGAAGTGGCTATATACTCAGTATTAGACCAAATATGTAGAGCACCACTGATATTTATTAATCGACTGAGTACACTCTATACGCCGAAGCTTGTTCAAGCTATATCTCAAAATAATCAGTACATGCTACAAAATATTTTTTCGAAAGTATTTTTTAAGGTATTGATTCTGTCATTATCTGTATGTGTGTTCTTAGTTTTGTCAAGTAAAATTATTTTACCATTCTTAATTGATAAACAATATCTATCTTTTGAGCAAATAATACCATTGTTTTTGTTAATGCTCGTGATTATACCATCGATATCTTTAAGTTCACTATGTGCAATGCAGTATTATCTAAATATGAACAATGATTTAATTATTTACCGATACTCTATGGCATTATTAATTTTAGGTCTTCCCTTTATTGTCATATGTGCTGCATTGTTTAATTTGTCTGGTTTGATTTTATCTTACGTCTGTGTTGAGCTATTCGCTTTGTTATATTTCTTATGGTATCTTGATTTTAATCCACTGCAGGTTTGTTATGTCAATTTCGCCAATAAAGGAAAGTAGTCTATTCGTCTCGTTACTACTGTTTTCTATATTTTTTCAGTTTAACTTTTATACATTGCCGAATGGTTCAACTGTAAAGTTTTACCATATACTTATTCCTATTATAGCCATATTTATTTTTATCAGAAGTCATTTCTTTGTTTTAAAAAATGATGTGACTCTTTTTATATTGTTGGCCTTGTTAGTGAATACATATAAATTTTATCTGTTGGGTGGGAATTTTATCATATTTCAAGCATTGTACTGTTTGCTTGTTTATTATATAGCATCAGATATTGGAATTAGAATCGATGCAAAGAAACTTTATGTACTTCTGAAAAGAATATTATTCATTTTTATATTGTCGATATTGATTAAAGACCTCATTTATATTGATGAACTTTCCCGAGTCTATGCAACAAATCAACACTCACTGATTGGTGTGTATTTTTTTATGGGTGGAGGGCATAATATAGAAGTTACCTATCTCTCATTGCTTACCATATTTTTTATTTATGAACGTAAATTATTTTACTTTTCTGTAGGTTTTATATTTGTTTTATCTATAATCTATCTTTCTCGTGTCGGTATTATTGAAGTCGCTTTTCTTACATATGCACGACTTTCACTTTTCTTTAGTAAAAAGAAAAAAATCGTCATATCTGTTTTTTTGATATTTATTTCTTTAATGATTATTTATTTTTTCAATAATATAACTATTATTCACCGTATGTTACATGCCTTAGATGAACTACAGGTAACAACGAGTGGAAGAGGAATGTTGTGGCTTGCAGGGTTACAATTACTTAAGACAAATTTAACCGGATATGGCATTGGAAACTCTGTTGCTTTTGCTAGAGATTTAATCGGGATAAACTTTATTGAAAATAACTTTCATAATGTATACTTACAATACTTATTGGACATGGGAGTAATCCCTTTGTTACTATATTTATATATTTTATTTAATAGGGTATTTAGGCATTATATTATTGAATTTAGAAATTTTATAACTTTATTCTTTGTTGTTTCTTTATTTCAATTTACAGGGTATGACATTATATTCTGGTTTTTTTTGGGTATTGGTGATGGTCTCTATCATCAACAAAAAATTCAACATGCTGAGACAGTTTTAGGAGAGAATAAGTATGATTGTAATCCCTGTTAGTATAATAATATCGACATATAAGGGGAGTGAAGCAAAGTATCTTGATGAGTCACTAAAAAGCCTTGCTGAACAGTCTTATATTGCAGATGAAATTATTCTTGTTGTTGATGGTGAAATTGATGAACAACAGCAATCAGTCATATCCAAATTTAAGTATAAAGGTAACTTTAAAGTTTACTATCTTAGAGAAAATCATGGCTTAGCATATTGTATGAATTTGGCAATTCAGTATAGCTCTAATAATATACTAGCCAGAATGGATGCTGATGATTTATCTAATAGGACACGCCTTGAAGAACAATATAATAAGCTAATTTCCTTGGAAGATAAGAATTATGTTGTTTGTTCTTGGGCATCAGATTTTTCAGATGATCATTATGATCTATCGAGTGTAAAAAAAACGCCTGAAAATGATAGCCAGATTAAAAAAGCTATACCTTATAGAAATGTTATTGTCCATCCGAGTATTATGTTTTATAAAAAAATTACTGATGACTATGGTGGGTATAATGAAACAGTTGGACTGTTAGAAGATTATGAGCTTCATTTAAGGCTTATGAATTCTGGCGTTAAATATTACTGTATACAGAAGCCATTAATTAAAGTTAGGATATCTCATGAACAGTATGGACGCCGAGGTGGGTTTAAATATCTTATTAATGAATATAAATTCAGAACGTTCTGTTATAGAAAACGATATATTAAATTATACCAGTTCATTCTTTCCTGTGTTTTGTATTCTTTTCTTCGTTTGTCACCAGTTAAATTGAGGAAGTCCATGTATAAGTTAGTCAGAGAAAGTTAATAATGATTTCTATTTTCAAGTTTAATTTTTTGTCTTCAAAGTGAGAATGACGATAATAAATCAAGATGAAATTTGATTTTATCATGTTTTGTTTCTATACCAATTAATGTGAATTATATACGATTAGGTGTAATCATGACCCAGATGACATACGGAAATAGTGATCAAATAGACAGGGTAGTCCATTATTCACCGATTATAAATAAGATGACGCTTATTTTTTTTGATTGTCTGTCTTTTCTATTTTCTATTTTTGCTTCAGTTACTTATGTGAAAGGGTATGAATCTTTTGCATATATGTATGAAGACATCAGGGGACAAGTATTGACACTTTTAGTGTCCGGTGTTGCTTCGATTGTATGGTTTTGGGGGAGTAAACGTCATTATAGTTATCGCAAGCCTTTTTGGGATGAATTGAAAGATATATTGTTCATTTTGTTATTTATGGCGCTAGTCTCGATTTCTGTTCATGCTGCATTTGAATATAATTATTCTACTGATATTTGGTGGCTGACATGGACTATTGTTATCGTTCTCTTCCCATTACTGCGTAGCTTTGCAAAAGCATTATTGAATAAATTGGATTTTTGGAAAGTGCCTTGCGTGATCATCGGTGAAATTGAAGATGCAGAGAGTGTCTACTGTGCTCTCCAAAGTGAGCCTTCCACTGGGTTTGATGTACTTGCCATTGTTGTGCCTTCTGAGGGACATGTAAACTCTCGTTTTGATATTCCTTGTATTAGCCGGACTGAATTTTTTAATCGGGTCGATGAATTCCACAAAGTGTTTATTGCGCTGCAAAAAGAGCAAGCAGAATTACGAGAGTTTTGGATCAGAGAGTCAATGAAAAGGCAACTCTTAGATATTTCCATCGTGCCGGCTTTGCGCGGTATTCCCCTCTATGGGACAGATATCTCACATTTCTTTAGCCATGAAGTCATGATGTTACGGTTGAAGAATAATCTGCCGCGTAAATCTTCACGCTTTGTTAAACGTTTGTTCGATATTGTGGGGTCTGCAACACTACTGGTTTTACTTGCTCCATTTTTCTTATTTATTGCCTGGAGGGTCTCACGTGACGGTGGTTCAGTGACTTACGGGCATGAGCGTGTCGGATTGAACGGTAAAAAGTTCAACTGTCTGAAATTCCGCTCGATGGTGATGAATTCTCAAGCGTTACTGGATGAACTGTTGGCAACCGATCCGGCAGCGAAGGCCGAGTGGGAGCAATGGTTTAAATTAAAACAAGATCCGCGGATCACCTCGATTGGTCGTTTCTTGCGTGAAACGAGTCTGGATGAACTGCCACAGTTGTGGAATGTTTTAAAAGGCGACATGAGCCTTGTTGGACCAAGACCTGTCATCGATGAAGAGCTGCTGCGCTATGGGGATGATGTAGACTATTACCTATGTGCCAAACCGGGTATCTCCGGGCTTTGGCAAGTCAGCGGGCGGAGCGACATCGATTACAATACCCGCGTTTACCTAGATTGTTGGTATGTCAAAAACTGGTCGCTTTGGAACGATATTGTGATCTTATTTAAAACCGTTAACGTGGTTCTTCGCCGCGATGGTGCCTATTAACGTTTTTCATACCGCAAGCTTTTCATACCGAAAATAGCGTACAGACAATCAAATATGGGGGATGTGTTGCTACAGACTCACCCCAATATTTGACACCCGCTCTTCCCTCAGCTCATCTCTGAGGGATTTTATCAGATCAATATCCCGCTCTTCTGCTTCTTTCAAGGCTCTGAAAATAGCCCATTGCATATCCCACTCTGCACAAACCGCTTCATTTTGCTTTTGATTCTCATTGGTGATTGCTAAATCTGTTTGCGCTTCTTCCAGTTGTACGACCGTGTTCACTGAAATGGTGCTGACTTGTTCGAGTGCTTCTGTGAGTTGATCTCTGTCTAACAGGCTATGTAAGAGTGTTGCCAGTGCTTCGCAGGCATCGATTGCAGGATAAACTGCATAAACATCGAATGCATCCTGTGATGGAATCAGTTCTTCTAATTTTTCGAGTTGACGCTCGAAGTCTATCTTGGCACTTTTGACCGTGAGTGACTCCCATACTGTATCCAAAATCTGTCGATATGTCGGATGAGCGGCAAACACTGTATGCTCGCAAAACATGGCGTAATTGGGATACATACGTTCACACAGGCTGACCATAAAAGTGATTTGTTGCCAAGGGGTAAGCTTCTGCAGACGCAGCTGAACTGGGTTTTGTAGCATGTGACTGGTGCTCCGAAATAAGACTTCGGCAGTGTACTTGATAATGCATGTACAGGCTAGCCTGACATACGTCTCTCCATTCCTGCTTTCCCTTCTATCGAGCGATACATCGCAATGATTCGTGGTTGAATATTATGTATGATGAATCACTTGAAATGATCACAAGGCAGTGAACGAGCGTATGACACACCATCTTTATCTGCTGACCGGGCAGGATGAGACATACCGTCCTCTGATTGAGGCAAAACAAATACCAGAACTACGGTTAACGCAACAGCCACAGGAAGCAACGATTTTACTGGCAGCACCACCGTTGGCTGCCACAGTGATCGATGACTTTCCTGCGCTTCGCTGGTTACAGTCAACATTTGCCGGCGTTGATTCGCTCGTTCAATCGGGCGGACGGCAGGACTACCGACTGACGAATGTGAAAGGGATTTTTGGTCAGGCAATTGCTGAATATGTACTCGGCTATATGATTGCACACTATCGACATTTTAACTGCTATCGCCAGCAGCAACAGCAGCAGTCTTGGCTACCACATCCGTATGAACGCCTGACCGGGAAGACGATGGTGATTCTCGGGACTGGTAATATTGCGACTTTTCTTGCTCAGGCTGCTCGTCATATGGGGCTGATCGTGATTGGTGTTAACCGAACGGGCAGGCAACCTGAACAAAGTCTGTTTCATGACGTCTATGCGATCGATGATCTTGAGAAGGCGTTGGCGTTGGCTGATGCGGTGGTCAGCACTTTACCGAATACTCAGGCGACGGAATCATTGCTGAATCTGGAGATGCTGAAAAATTGTCGTCAGGCGCTATTATTTAATGTCGGGCGGGGGAATACCTTGAAAGAGGCGGACTTGTTTGCAGCGCTGGAATCCGGTGCAATACAACATGCATTTTTGGATGTTTTCGTTACCGAACCTCTTCATTCGTCTCATTCTTTTTGGTCACATCCACAAATTACCCTGACCCCCCATATTGCGGCAATCAGTTTCCCTGAACAAATTGTCGATGTTTTTATCGACAATTTGGTGCGCTGGATGCAAGGAAAAGATTTAAAATATATTGTTGATTTTAATAAAGGTTACTGATGTGAGTGTAGGTGACGAATGTTAGATATCGTGTTACAACAAATCAGCCAGTGTCGGCTTTGTGAACCTGATTTGCCATTCGGTGCGAACCCGGTCATTCGTGCCCATCGTGATGCCCGGGTTCTCATTGTCGGGCAAGCACCCGGCATTCGGGTTCATCAGACGTCTATTCCGTGGAATGATCCGAGCGGTGATCGACTCAGAGCTTGGCTGAACATTGATCGGGATACATTCTATGATGAGCGGCAAATCGCCATTATGCCGATGGGACTGTGCTATCCGGGTAAGGGGCGTTCCGGTGATCTGCCACCACGCAAGGAATGTGCGCCACAGTGGCATCAGCGTGTTTTGGATGAGTTACCCAATATTGCGTTGACATTGCTTATTGGTCAGTACGCCCAAAACTACTATTTGCCGAATAAACCCAAAACGCTGACTGACACGGTTCGAAACTGGTCTCACTGGCTTCCTGATGCTGTCCCGTTACCGCACCCTTCGCCAAGGAACACATTATGGTTGAAAAAACATCCATGGTTTGAAAGTGATGCGGTTCCTTGTATAAGAAACCGGGTTCATCAATTGTTGGCAATGTAAGTAAATTTTCCGGCTGAAATATCAGGCAGAACAGTTGTCAGACCTGATTGGGCGGGCTTGTTATGCCGATTTCAACAGTAAAATGTCATCACCAGACAATGAAAATTGTGAGTTGTTGCTCAGTTTATAGCTAAATTTTCATCAAATAAGCAAAAGAACATCGACAAACCTTTGCCAGACGGGGGCTTTATGCTTTAGAGTTGGTCAGGTTCGATAACATATTAGAAGGGAAACCGAATGAACAAGACCCAATTAATCGACTTTATTGCAGAAAAAGCAGATCTCTCTAAGGCGCAAGCAAAGTCTGCTCTAGAAGCGACTCTAGGTGCAGTTGAAGAGGCACTGAAATCAGGTGACCAAGTTCAACTAATTGGTTTTGGTACATTTAAAGTCAATCATCGTGCTGCACGCACTGGCCGTAATCCAAAAACTGGTGATGAAATCCAAATCGCAGCAGCAAACGTTCCTGCATTTGTTTCCGGAAAAGCGCTGAAAGAATCAGTAAATTAATTTATACTCTACGCCAAGGCAGTTTTGTGTTCTTGGCGTAGTTTTTTATGAAAAAATTAGTTATTTCCTGTCTCCTTTCCGGGCTCATGCTCGGCTGTTCCTCCTCTCAGCAATCGATGTCTGTACCATTAGAAACCTATTCCGGTGGTGAGCGGATGGGCGATGCGACGAGTCTGTATTGGTATACCGAAGAATCTAACCACCCTTATGCCGCCGATGACTATATTCAGTCCCGTCATGATGGTTGGTATCGAACCAGCTATCGCTGGGAAAATAGTGTCTTAAAAGAACTTGTCCGTGAAGGTGAACAAGTCTCTGGTACCGCAGGGGAACAAGAAATGGTGCCTTTTCAGGTCCATGTCCGTTTTGATAAAAACGGGGATGCGGTGTATCAACAATATCGGGTTAATCATAAAGTCTTTCCGTTAACTTCAGAAACACTGGAACATTATAAATCTCAAGCTGAAGCAATTGTTGAGACGGTCAAAAAGCAGGACAAACAAGATCAAATGCTTATTCAGGGCGTTTGGAACGGTGAGACGTTTGAAACTTGTAGCGGGCGGGAATACGAAAAAGTCGAGTTTAATAAGACGCTCCCTAGCTTTGTGATTCAACGGCTTTCCAGTCTGGATAATTATCTGGCTTTTCTGGGGAAAATCCGCAATGGCCGAGTCTATATTCAAGAGTTACTCATGCTTGATGATGATGAACATGAGTGCATTTCCCGGCCGAACCTGATTGAAAAACCTTAGTCTTTGAAATCTTAGCCTTTAAAGCTTGAGTCTTTAAAGCTTGAGTCTTTAAAAAACAGCGTCTTTAAAAAAACAGAGTCTCTGGGCTGTTCGTGCAGAGAGTTTAATCCTATACGTCAGCGGCAGTTCTTTATTTTCATCTTCTCATTCATGTGAGCAAACAGGCGGATGTACTCCGCCTGCTGCAATACACATTCACTTAATTGATATTGCCCTGCGGACCGAAGTTAAAGCTACGGACCGTTGATGTACTGACGGGTTTTGTCGCCTGAAGGCCAGAGCGCCAGCGACCATTCGAACTGACAGCATTCATGACGTTACCACTGATGGCAAAGTTGCGTTGCCCGTTCTCATCATAGTTTTCAACACAGGCACGACCAAGTACATTGAAACAACTTGAGTTTGCTTGTCCGAGTGTCGAACTGAGCGGCGCGAAGAGTGTGCCGGATTTGACAGAACTAATGGGAGAAAAGTTATTGCCGCGTGTGTAGTAGTTTCCTTCCATAACCATATAGGCACTGTCGCCATGTAATCCGCCGGCATAGTTACCATCAAAGTAATTGTTTACCATATGCACAATGCCACCGTCCACTTTGGGCGCTCTTCCGGATGAATTTCGGATGCGGTTGTTTGCCATCGTAATCGTCTGATTTTCGGCAATCAGCAGCATGGTCCAGTAATGTTTGGCATTGCAATAGTGTCCATAATCGGTCGTGCCATCTAAGTAGTTGTTTGAGATCGTGACCTGTTTGGCGGTTCCCCAGCCGGTTACAATCATCTGACGTCCGATACGAGCGATATAATTGTGGTCAACCCAGATTCGGCTGGCATTATCGAGTGATATGGCATCACCGCCCCACACCAGTCCATCATTGATATCCGTGATCGATAGGTTACGGATGATAATGTTAGAGACACCATCGCGGAGATAAAAGCCTTTGCCTTTAATTCCGGAGCGAGAGCCGATGCCGATAATCGTTTTGTTTGAACCCACGCGCATTGGTTCTGTTCCGGCTGCATCGTAGGTAATGTTATAGGTGCTACGGCCATCACAGTAGCCTAAACGGGCGAGAATTTTTTCTTGTTTGCCATTATAGCGACAGTTGTTTTCAGAATAGGTACAGCCGGCTGATGTCGTTCTGTTCCCGCGAAAATCAATGATCCCATTGACTCGGATAATTCTGGGAGTATTGCCACGAATCGCATTTTCAAGCTGGCTTGGTGTTGAGACTGTCACCACCTGACCGCCGGCACCACCGGTTGTGCCAGTGGCGAAACCAAATGGTGTATTGGTGGTATTGGTTGAGCCGGAAGACGATGAGGATGAAGGAAATGTCCAGCGCTGATTATCCGCGCCGGTCCATGTGTATTGGACGACCCGTGAGCCATTCGCTTTTCGCGCGCCATAAACATCGACTGCCAATCCGCTGTATTTAGAAATAATCGCATACTGGCCATTGCCTTGAGCACTGATATTCCAAGACTGATTTTCGGCACCACTACAGCCCCACTGTTGCAAGTTGGTTGCTGGTTCGGCTGAATTATTGGTGACATCAATACACTGACCACTGCCCATGTTTTTGAGCGTGGCCCAGTTTGATGCATCAAGGCTGACCTGCCATTTTTGGTAGTCAGACCCGCTACAGTTCTGAATCTGTAACTGAGCACCGGCACTGTTCGATGAACCTCTGACTCCCAAGCATAAGCCTGAATTCACATCAATAATCGGTGAAATGGTGCCGTTCGGGACAGGTGCTGCGATTGCTGACTGAGGTAATCCGAGAGGCAATATGGTTGTAAAAAGTAGTCCTACAAAATGAGAACCGATGGTTTTAGTATGTCGCATCGTTCGAAAATCCTTCTCTGTTTATATCGATTGGGGCACGCCATCAACAACAAATTTAGATGAAGACTTCTGGTTGGAAGCCAACAGAATCATCACCGATGTGGCACGGTGATGTGTTGTTGGTCAATGGAACGTGTTGTGTTTAAAAAGTAATCGACATTATGATTAAAAAGTAGTCATAAGTGCTTGAAAAACAGTCGAATGATTCAAGGTGTGAATTAACATATAAAATAGTGGCTTTATATTTTATAGAATTATTTTTATAACATGATGTTTTATTTTTTATGAAACAAAAGAAGGTTGTGGATAATGGTATATAGAGTATCAATTCACCGATTTCAGACCTGAAAGGGGAGCGTGCTTGTCGTACACGTATCTATTAGGTCCTTTAATTGGTGTAGCCCCTCTCGAAAACGCGCTTCTGAGTTAATCGACATCAGCGACAAGCGGATATGGTTGGTTGGCTGGTAGACGGCAAAATAGCTGCCGCTACTGACTAAAAGATGCCGCTTTGCGGCTTCTAAGACAAAGCGTTCTGGCTGCCAGTGCGGCGGTAGTTTCAGCCAGATATGATAGCCATGTTGGTGTGGTGTCTCTGGGGTGAGAATTTCCTGAGCGATCTGCTGGCGTTGTTGGGCGAGTTGTTGTTGTCGTTGAGCCAGTTCAAAAGCCATTCCGGACGATACTAACTCGGCAGCAACTTGATAATTAAAGGGCGAAGAAAGCCAAATATTCGCGCGGATATGGGCATTTATTGTGCTGATTTGCGCATCCGGTACTTTGATAAACCCGCACCGTAATGCCGGACTAATTGCTTTGGATAAACTTGTTACGTGGAATCCTTGCTCTGGAAGCCAGTTACAAATGGCAGGAATCGGCGCAGGGTTGAGAAACCCATAGATATCATCTTCAATCAGCCAAGTGTGCGAATCGCGAATCAGTTGTGCAATGATTTCTCGTCGTGCCGCAGGCATGCTGACACCGGTGGGGTTCTGGTGTGAAGGTACCACGATAACCACTTTCGGCTTTGCGGTTTGTAGTACGTGTTGTAAGCCATCGGGCGTGATACCGTGAGCATCCATCTCGATCCCGATCACTTCACGTCTCATCAGACTGGCGATGGCGAGGATCCCCGGATAAGTCAGAGACTCAATTGCAATGGTATCTCCCGGTTTGGTCAGGGCCTCAATTAACAGGGCCAGTGCATTCTGAGCGCCATCGGTCAACAGCGTATTTTCGAGGGTTCCTCCGCTGAGGCCGTAGCGGGCTGCCCATTCAACACCAACTTGTCTGTGCTGCTGGTGGCCCGAATATTCGGCATAGCCGATTAATTGAGGTGTGATTCGGGTTGCTGCTTTTTGAAACCCATCTTGCAGGGCAATGATGTTATGGCTCAGACAGGGCTGAAGAATCGAAAAGTTGAATTCAGTTTCATCCTCCGAGGCATGAATGACCCGAGATAACTGTGATTCACCACAGACGAAGGTCCCCCGGCCGACAAAAGATTCGACACGATTTTGTTCAACCAGTAGCTTGTAAGCCTTCGCAACCGTCACCGGTGTTGTATTGAGCTCATCGGCCAGCACCCGGTGAGGGGGCAGTTTCGAATTGGGTGGATAATAGCCTTCTGTGATTCTGGAGATGATCGTCTGGGCTATCTGTTTAAACTTGGCCTCACTCACAACATACCTATTTTTCGTGCTTAGTCTTTGTGGTTTAGTGTACTGGACTCTTCGGGGGATGGAAATATGATGCGTATCGGTTGTGTGGTTTGGTGTGTCGATAAGACATAAACGTTAACAATTCTTTTCGTTCTTTGTCGGGAAATGGTGATACATTAAAATCAGAGAATTCGTATCAGATGAACAGAGGTGATGCGTGCAGGAAAGTGAAAAGATTTTAGTGGTTGATGATGATGCCCGGCTCCGTTCGTTGCTGGAGCGTTATCTGACCGATCAAGGCTACCATGTCCGAAGTGTTGCCAATAGTGAGCAAATGGATCGGTTGTTGGCTCGTGAGAATTTTCATCTCATGGTTCTGGATCTGATGTTACCCGGGGAAGACGGTTTATCTATCTGTCACCGCTTACGCCAGTCAAAGAATCAATTACCTATTTTGATGTTGACGGCAAAAGGGGATGAAGAGGATCGGATCACCGGCCTTGAACAAGGTGCAGATGATTACCTGCCCAAACCTTTCAATCCCCGGGAATTACTGGCGCGGATCAAAGCTGTGTTACGCCGTCAGGTGAATGAACTGCCCGGAGCTCCGAGTGCCGAAGAAACCCTCATTGAATTTGGTGAGTTCCGGCTCAATCTCGGAACCCGGGAGATGTTCCGCGGGAATGAGGTGATGCCACTGACTTCTGGTGAATTTGCGGTTCTGAAAGTCTTGGTATCGAATCCGCGTGAACCGATGTCACGAGATAAGCTGATGAATATGGCAAGAGGACGGGAATATTCCGCGATGGAGCGTTCTATCGATGTGCAAATTTCTCGTTTGCGTCGAATGCTGGAAGTCGATCCGGCGAAACCCCGTTATATTCAGACCGTTTGGGGATTAGGCTATGTTTTTGTGCCAGATGGTCAGCTCAATTAACCCACCCAACGCGATCGTTTACATTGGGGAGTCATTGATTTAGGCGACCCAATGATTCAGGAGTTCCATGATGCGTGCCCGCAGCGCTTTTAGCCAAACCATTTTACTTTTTCTCGTCTTACTGGTTGCCAATCAGCTCTACTCTTATTACGCCGTTTTTCACTACGCGTTACTGCCCAGTTTGCAGCAGTTTAACAAGATTTTAAGTCATGAAATTCATCTGATGCTGGATGACACGATGGATGAGCATCATGATATCCCATTGGATGCCCCGATGCGCCGACAGGTGCTGGAGAAGTTGGGCGTGACGATTCATCCGCTACATAGTCAGGCAAGTGCCGCATATCAGCAAGCCACATCGATTGATCTGATGAGTGAACAGATGAGCGAGGAACTCGGTTCTCCGACCGATGTTCGGATGAGTCTCGGGAAAAAGAGTTACGTGCTGTGGATGAAAATCGATGCATTACCGGATGTACTGCTGCGAATACCACTCTCGGAATTACAAGAAGAAGATTTTTTACCGCTGTTTTGGAATAGCCTCATGATGGCTTGCTTCATTCTATTTGGGGGCTGGTTATTTATCCGTTGGCAAAACCGCCCGCTGATCCGGCTGGAAAAAGCTGCAAAGGCTGTGGGGAAAGGGGAGATCCCCCCACCGCTTGATGAGAAAGGTTCTTCTGAAATTCGTTCGGTGACCTATGCTTTCAATCAGATGGCGCAAGGCATTCAGGCACTGGGAGAGGACCGGGCATTACTGATGGCCGGGATTAGTCATGATTTACGCACCCCTCTGACGCGCATTCGCTTGGCGACTGAGATGATGTCTGCCGATGATAGCTATCTGGCTGAAGGGATTATCAGTGATACAGAAGAGTGTAATGAAATTATTAGCCAGTTCATGGACTATCTCAAACCCGTGAATGCTCAGACTTTCCAGCCCGTTGCGATCAACGACTTAATTCTGGAGGTTGTCCGATCCGGAGAGCGGTCGGTCGCGGTTGAAACAGAATTAGCGACAGGACTGAAACCCGCATTGGGTCATGCCATTGCAATAAAGCGAGCACTGACGAACTTGATTGTGAATGCCCGCCGTTATGGGCAAGGTTGGATCAAAGTGAGCTCCGGCATGACAGCGGACAACCGATTAGTATGGATCTGTGTGGAAGATAATGGTCCCGGCATCATGGAAGAGCAGATGGGGAAAGTGTTTGAACCGTTTACCCGCGGTGATTCAGCACGAGGTAGCGAAGGGTCCGGGCTCGGGTTAGCGATCGTCAAACGAATTGTCAGTCAGCATCAAGGGCGTGTTTCCATGCATAACCGTTCAGATGGCGGGCTCAAGGTGCAGATCAGCTTCCCGGTCAAGGGAAGCTGAAACCTGTCTGACACTCGTGACCGCTGATCACGCATTATGCCGTTCTCACGGCTTTACGGGTCAAGAATATCAGTGGGACTAAGACGGCAAAGAGAATCGTCAGAATGGAAAAGAGATTGATGGTGGACATCATAAATGACTGAGACGTGATGATGCCGTTCCACTGCGTCAGGGAGCTCAATGTATCCCCATGTTGCAAAGCAGGGGCAACTTGTGGGTTATATGGTGAGATTTGCTCAGCCATGATTGAATGGTGCACACCGGCATTTCTCGACCAAATCCAACTGGTAAGTGATGATGCAAAACTGGCACCGATCGTGCGGATAAATGTCGAGAGTGATGTCGCATCCGCAATTTCAGGACCATTGAGGTCAGAGAGCAAAATCGTCGTCATTGGCATAAAGAACAGTGCAATACCAATACCCATAAATAACTGTACCGATGCAATGGTGGTAAAGTCCACATCGCTGTTAAATTTGGCACGTGCATAACAACTCAGGCCAATCACGACAAATGATAACGACGCGAGTTTTCGCATATCGAGATGGCTCCCAAAACGGCCAAGGAGCGGGGTCATAAATAGTGGGATAATGCCCATCGGTGCCGCTGCTAGCCCTGCCCAGAGCGCGGTGTAATTCATTTGACTTTGTAACCACTGCGGCAAGATCAGGTTGATACTGAAAAAGCCGGCGAATCCCAACGTCAGGATGATCGTCCCTATACAGAAATTGCGATTCGCGAATAGACGCAAATTAATGATCGGATTTTCATCGGTTAATTCCCAAATCACCATAAACACCAACATGATGACTGAGAAAATCGTCCCGCCGATAATCCAGTTATTGGCGAACCAGTCTAAATCATTGCCTTTATCGAGCACAATTTGCAAGGCGCCAATCCCTAGAGCCATGGTCATTAAGCCGACAACATCCAGTTTTGTTTTCATCGGTTGATGAGGACGCTCTTTCAACTGACTGAGGATCACCATGACCGAGAATATCCCAATGGGAATGTTAATGAAGAAAATCCAAGGCCAGCTATAGTCATAGGTGAGCCAGCCACCGAGAATCGGCCCGACAATCGGCCCGACCACTGCCACCATACCGATGAGAGCCAGCGCCATACTTCGCTTGTCTTTCGGGAAAATCGACATCAGCAAAACCTGACTCATCGGAAATAATGGGGCAGCAGCAAGTCCTTGTAGCGTGCGGAATACAACCAGTTCTCCCATGCTCTGGGAGATACCACAAAGAAATGATGTGATGCTGAAAGCAATGAGAGCACCGACATAAAGATGAACTTCACCGATACGACGGCTCAACCAAGCCGTAATCGGCAAACCGATCGCATTACTGACCGTGAATGACGTGATGACCCATGTTCCCTGATTGAGACTGACGCCCATATTGCCGGCAATGGTTGGCAGTGAGACGTTAGCAATGGTCGTATCCAGAACTTGCATGAATACACCCAGCGAGATTGCTAAGACACACAGCGCCATATTGGCGGGCTGAAATTCTTGCGATTGACTCATCTCGTCACCTGCTTACTGATTTCGCTATGAATTGTTTGGTCGCAATATCATTTTCGGTAATGATCTGATCGATCAACGGTTCGACACCTTTGAGCGTTTGGTTATAAACGTTGGTCTGATAACGTGGCGTTTTAGGTGAGCTCTGTGAGAGTAACTGCCCACTTGTATCTGAAACATCGACATTAACCATCATTGATAAACCAATTCTGAGTGGGTGTTTTTGCACATCTTGTTTATCAAATTGGATACGAACAGGGAGGCGTTGTACCACTTTGATCCAGTTACCGGTTGCATTCTGGGCCGGCAGAATAGAAAAAGCGCTGCCTGTTCCGATGCCCAGACTTTCGATAGTGCCGTGAAATACCACATCATCACCGTATAGATCGGATGTGAGGATAACTGGCTGACCGATACGCATGTCCGTCAACTGAGTTTCTTTGAAATTGGCATCAACCCACACGCTCTCTAAGGGGACGACAGCCATCAGGATCGAGCTTTGATTGATCCGTTGCCCGACTTGTACATTGCGCCGGGCAATGTAACCCGACACCGGGGCGACTAACTGAGTCCGTTGTTTCTCGAGATAGGTTTGTTTGACTTTCGCAATGGCCGTTTTGACCAAAGGGTGGGTCTCGACGGTGGTATTGTGGATCATGGCTTGCTGAGACTTGAGTTGCTGGTCTGCGACGGCTAAGGCCTTCTCCGCCGAGTTCATCATATCTTGCGCATGACTGAGTTCTTCCTGAGACAGGCCACCGACTGCTACCATATTTTTACGTCGGTCAAAGTCTGTTTTTGCCTTATTCAAGGCAATTTTTCTTTCTGCGACAACTGCTTCGGCTTGTTGAACATTATTGAATAAGCCACGAACTTTACGCACCGTCTGAGCGAGATTTGCCGTTGCATTTTCGAATGCTAACTTCGCATCAGCATTATCGAGACGAACTAATACCTGCCCTTGTTTCACATAGTCGCCATCTTCAGCGACTATCTGTGTGACGGTGCCGCTAATCTCCGGTGTGATTTGGACCAAGTTACCTTTCACATAAGCATCTTCGGTCTCCTGATGACCAACCACATAGTGCGTGTAATAAAATCCTCCGCCGATGGCTGCAATCAGAATGACGACCAGCAAAATCGTTAAGCTTTTTTTGCGTTGCCCTTTACGGGGTGAATCAACCGTTTCATTTGTATGATCTTGCATATTCATAAACCTTCATCATGATTAATTTGCTATGGTCGTAAGATGATCGCTTGGAGACGTATTATCGAAACCGCCTCCCAATGAACGTATTAAGTGAACTTGTTGTTCCTGTTGCTGGTTTTTCAACTGTGTGAATGATGATTCTGCTTGAATCAGTTGTTGTTCCGCCATGAGGACTTCAAGATGACTGCCCATCCCGGCTTCATAGCGCTTTTCTGTAATATGGTAACTTTTGTCAGCCAGACGCATACTTTGCTGGGCATCATTGAGTTGTAACGCGATTGATTTGATGATCAGAATGTTATCACTCACTTCGCCCAGAGCCTTTATCAATGCGTCATTGTATTGTGCGACAGCACGATCATAGCCTGCGGTCTTCTCAATCAGGTTGGCTTTTAAATCTCGGGTAAATAAGGGCAGGGAAATCGCCGGTCCCACGCGCCATGAACGACTGACATCCTCAAATACTGCATCGCCAAGCATGGCTTTGAATCCAGCCCAGAAGCTTAAATTCACATTTGGATAAAAACGTGTTTTCGCTGCATCGATTTCTTTACTCATTGCTTCAACTCGCCATTTGGCTGCGACAATATCAGGGCGATGAGAGAGCAGGCTCGCAGGGAGATGGGGGGGCAGTGCGAGTGCTGTTTCCATCAGTATTGAAGGGCGTTGAATCGTGGTCGCAATATCGGGTCCTTGTCCGACCAATGTCGCCAATGCGTTTTTCAGTTGGCTAATCGCCAGAGAACGTTTTTTCAGGATTTGTTTCGCCGCTGCCGTGCTGCTTTGAGCGGTATATAAGCGATCTTCTGAGGTTAACCCATTTTTCAGCAGACGCTGGGTGATATCGACAATGCGTTGGGTTCGTTGCAGATCTTGCCGGGCTAAATCTTGTAGTGCGTAAGCATTAGACAACTGAATATAGGTTTGAACAATGGCACTGGAAAGCGTCATGCTCGCTGCTTGATGATCAATTTCAGCGGCACGTTGATAATTAACAGAGGCCTCCCAAGCATCACGATTTCCGCCCCACAGATCGAGAGCATAATTTCCCGTCAGGCCAAGGGTGTAAAGTGTGCCATAACGGTTTCCTTGTCGTGTGGAATCTTCAGAACGGGAAAGTCTGGAGCGTGTTGCTCCTGCGGTTGCAGACAATGTCGGATCAAATTGGGCGTTGGCTGCCATGACCATTGCTGATGCATTGACCAGATTCGCATCTGCCAACTGCATCGTCGGGCTATGGTTTAAGGCTGTCTGGACCAAATGATCCAACTGAGTATCACCCAATGATTGCCACCATATTTGAGTTGGCCAATTGGCCGGTGACAGTTTGGGATGATTCAGTTGGTGACTGTGGGCTAAAATCGCTTGATCTACGAGGTGATTTTTCGGCTGAATGTTATTTGGCGCAGCACAACCACACAAAATCAAGGTGATGGCAATGGCTGAATGCTTCAGTAAATGCTTCATGCTTCTTCCTTGAGCTGTTTATCTTTGTAACCTGACAGGACTATTTTCTTCAGACAGTGATGCAGTTGGGCAAGTTCTTCTTTGGTGAGCGATTGAGTGAGCTCATCGAGAGAATTCATCGCCAGTGGCAGGGCACGTTGAACAATTTCTTCCCCTTTGGGCGTCAAGGCGACGCGTATCGAGCGTCGATCATTGGGATCCGGCAAACGCTGAATCAGTTCTTTTTTCTCCAACCGATCCAGTGTTCGGGTAATAGCACTGTTATCAACATTTAACGATTTGCCGATGAGAGAAGGTCGATCACAGTCAAAGAGGGAAATTTTAAACAAAACCTTACATTGGGTTGATGTGATGTCTTCCGGCATTAGGTGGGCATCAAGAATTCGATCTTTTATTTGCCCAGCCTTGGTTAATAGAAATCCGAGGTTCTCAAAAATATATTCTGGTTTTCGTTCTATCATGACGCCCGCTACCTCAATATCTGCCCAAATGTAACTGTGTACCTTGTTTTATATGGGTTGGTGATTATATTGCTCACTGACATATAATTTATTGTCGTGTCATTTATTGTCGTGGCATTAATTGACTAGGCATCTATTATTGAACAGGTTATGGGCAGGAGTCAACACCTAATATGGCTTTGTCTGTCATCCAGAGTGACAAGATTATTGATGTTGAATGAATGATTTCTAAGATGGGTGGATAGCGGGTGTTGAACGATGTCGGTTCAATAGACGTTAGGCTTTTGCATAAACATCTCGTTCACCAAGCCAGCGATCAATGATCGCTGTTGCATTGTCTGGGTAACGTTGGTGAATATGTCGTGCGATACGTTGTACTTCCGGAATCAGTTGTTGGTCCCGCACCAGATCGGCAATCTTAAAGTCAGCGAGTCCGGTCTGTTTGGTGCCGAGGAGTTCCCCGGGGCCGCGGATTTCCAGATCGCGCTGAGCAATAATAAAACCATCATGACTCTCGCGCATCACGCCCAAGCGTTTTTGAGCTGTTTTCGAGAGTGGCGGGTGATAGAGAAGCACGCAGTGGCTTGCGACTGAGCCTCGACCGACGCGGCCTCTCAGCTGGTGGAGCTGGGCCAGCCCGAGCCGTTCTGGGTTTTCGATGATCATCAGGCTTGCGTTGGGCACATCAACGCCAACTTCAATCACGGTTGTTGCAACCAGGAGATGGATCTGATGCTCTTTAAAATCTTGCATGACTTGTTGTTTCTCTGCCGACTTCATGCGCCCGTGTACCAGACCGATCCGAACACCAGGCAATTGTTGCTGAAGTAACTGACAGACTTCTTCAGCAGCCTGAGCCTCAAGAATCTCAGATTCATCAATGAGGGTACAAACCCAGTAAGCTTGTTTGCCTTCGGTCAGACATGCATGCCGAACCCGTTCAATGACATCATCTCGTTTGGTATCCGGGATGACGACCGTTTGAATCGGCGTGCGTCCCGGCGGTAGCTCATCGATGATGGAGGTTTCCAGATCGGCATAGGCTGTCATTGCCAATGTGCGTGGAATCGGGGTGGCGGTCATAATCAATTGATGTGGAAAGCAACCGTGTTTTGCCCCTTTTTCTCGCAACTCCAGACGCTGATGAACCCCAAACCGATGCTGTTCGTCAATGATGATCAATGCGAGGTGATGAAACGTGACTTGCTCCTGAAACAAGGCATGAGTACCGACGACCATGTGAATGGTACCGGAAGCAATATCAGCCAAAGTTTGCTCTTTGGCCTTGCCTTTCATTTTTCCTGCCAGCCAGCCCACGCGCAATCCCATACTCGCAAACCAGTTATTGAAATTGAGTGTATGTTGTTCCGCCAGCAATTCTGTCGGTGCCATGAGGGCAACCTGATAGCCATGTTCAATGGCCCGAAGCGCAGCCATCGCTGCGACCAGCGTTTTTCCTGACCCGACATCGCCTTGCACTAAGCGCATCATCGGATATTGCTTTGCCAGATCTGATTCGATTTCGCGTACCACTCGTTCTTGTGCGCCCGTCGGCCGGAACGGTAGTTGAGACAGAAACTGTTGCTTATATTGTTCGACATGAGGCAGCGGTAACGCCAAGTCTTGCTGACCTCGGTGTCGAACTGCCAGCATGGAGAGATTTTGCGCGAGTAGCTCTTCCATAATGAGACGCAGTTGGGCCGGGTGACGGCCCTGATCAAATTGTTCAAGCTCGATATCTGCCGCAGGCCGATGAATCGTATGTAGTGCTTGCGATAAAGAGATTTGGTGGTGATACAACCCTTCGGGTAAGAGTTCTTCCACGGCAGCTTTATCAAGAAGCGCAAGCGCCTGATCGGTTAATTGACGGAGTGTGAGTTGCCTGAGGCCATCCGTTGTTGGGTAAACAGGTGTCAGATTTGCTTCCGTATCAATCGGTTGCTGTGGTGTGTAAAACTTATATTCGGGATGAATGATCTCAAGGCCGATACTGCCACGTTTAATTTCTCCGTATGCATGAACAAATTTACCCTCGGAGAAGTTATTTTTCATCGCTGCCGTGAAATTGAAGAATCGCAGCGTCAGTGAACCATGCCCGTCGCTAATTTTGACGGTCAGCATTTTCTTGCGCCCGAAAACGGTACTCGTTTGCATGACTTCACCCTGAGTCGCACACCACAATCCGGGATGGAGCTGCGCGATGGGGTAAACCCGGGTTCTGTCCTCATAGCGGAGGGGGAGATGAAACAGCAGATCCTGTACGGTATTCAAACCGATCCGACTGAGTTTTTCAGCGACTTTGGCCCCGACGCCTGAAAGTGATGTTAACGGAATAGCTGAAAGTAATTGCGACATGGTCGGTTATTTATAATGCATTGAGTTATCAAATATTCAACCATCGAACTGTTTTTTTGTACAGGTTTTTTGTGCTTTTATTTTAAGATGAGTCGCATTGTGGTGCGATCATCAATCGGATTCGCTGTTGATAATCAGAGTGGAGCGGAAAAATAAAGACCAGATATCATTATCGATATCTGGTCATGTTTTTGTGGGAATGAATTAGCTGCGTTTGCGTCGGACTTTCAGTGCATGAGGCATCACGCGGATTTTTCGCATGATCCCTGCAAGATGAACCCGATCTTTGGTGGTCAGGAGTACCGTGATGGTGTACAGACGTCCGTCTCTTTCTTCGGTCGAGATGCCATGAATATTGGAGCCCGTATGGGAAATGACATTAGTCAGTTCTGCCAACGCACCCTGATGATTCTGCATGTCGATTTTCAGTTCAGTAATGAATTCCTGCTCATAGTCATTTGACCATTCGACGGCCATATATCTTTCAGGCTCACGTTGGTAACCACGAACATTGGCACAGGTTTCACGGTGAACGACAAGACCTCTTCCCGGAGAAATATGCGCCACAATATGATCATCGGGAATCGGGTGACAGCATTTGGCAAAATTCAGCAGAATCCCGTCGGCTCCGCGGATTGGCAGTTTTCGTTTCGGTCTGTTGTTCTCATTGACGGCCATGCCATCGGTATTGCCCAGTAAACGCCGGGCAATCACAATACTCATCAGTTCACCTAAACCAATCGCTGCCAGCATATCGTCCAGTTGTTCCATTTTTAGTTCCGTGAGAACTTTCTGGATAATCTCTGGAGCAATACTATTGATAGTTTGTTCACCCAAAGCATGGTTAAGCAAGCGTCGTCCCAAGGTGATAGATTCTTCCTTGCGCATGGTTTTTAGCACCTGACGAATCTTTGTCCGAGCTCGGGAGGTGACGACATAATTGAGCCATGCCGCGTTCGGACGAGCGCCCGGAGCACTGATGATTTCGACGGTTTGTCCGTTCTTTAAGGATTTACTCAGTGGGTATGGATTCCGGTCTACCCGGGCGCCGACACAGGTATTGCCGACATCGGTGTGCACCGCATAGGCAAAATCAACTGCGGTTGCGTCTGCCGGGAGTTCGACAATCCGTCCTTTCGGTGTAAATACGTAAATCTCATCCGGGAATAAATCAGATTTGACGTTTTCAATGAATTCAAATGAGTTCCCAGCGCTTTGCTGCAGTTCCAACAGGCTTTGCATCCACCGTTGTGCTTTGACTTGAGCGGTGGTTCCGGTGCGTTCCCCGTTGCCTTTGTAAGACCAGTGTGCTGCCACACCTTTGTCCGCCATTTGATCCATGTCGTCGGTTCGGATTTGAACTTCCACCGGTACACCATGCGGGCCGACCATTGAGGTATGAATTGACTGATAGCCGTTAGCTTTCGGTACGGCGATATAATCTTTAATGCGTCCCGGACGAGGTTTATACAGGCTGTGGACCTGACCAAGTACCCGATAACATGTGTCCGCGGTATCGACAATAATCCGGAAGGCGTAGATATCCATAATACTATGGAAGCGCTGCTCTTTAGTTTTCATCTTGTTATAGATAGAAAACAGATTCTTTTCGCGTCCCACCACTTTGGCGGTCAGGCCAACGTCTTTCAGGCGGCCTTCAATCTCGGTATGGATACGCTGGATCATCTCTTTACGATTCCCTCGTGCCGATTTGACAACATTTTTCAGCACGCGGTAGCGATTGGGGTAAAGTGCCTCAAAGCCAAGCTCTTCGAGCTCTACTTTGATATTGTGAATCCCGAGGCGGTGGGCGAGTGGCGCATAGATTTCTAGCGTTTCTCTGGCGATGCGGCGTTTCTTGTCTGGACGAAGCGCACCGAGAGTTCGCATGTTATGGGTCCGGTCGGACAGTTTGATCAGGATGACGCGGATATCCTGAACCATGGCCAGCACCATTTTGCGGAAGTTTTCCGCTTGTGCTTCTTTGCGATCACGAAATTTTAATTTGTCGAGCTTTGAAACCCCGTCAACAAGTTCGGCAACAGCGGTACCGAATTTGGTCTCTAATTCTTCTTTCGCGACCTCTGTATCTTCGATGACATCGTGGAGGAGTGCCGCTTGCAACGTTTCCAAATCCAAACGCATTTCTGCCAGAATTCGGGCCACTGCGACCGGATGTATAATATAAGGTTCTCCGCTGGAACGTGTCTGACCCTCGTGAGCATCTCTCGCGACGACATAAGAGTGACGTAGAGCCTCAATTTGAGGCTCTGTCAGATATTCCTGGGCAACGGCTTTGAGGCTATCGAATAGATACAAATTTTAGGCCCGTATGTTGTGTTACCTGCAAAAATTAACGGTTATGAGCGATACTGCTCACTGCTGCCAATTCTGCGGCTTCTTGTTCTTGTTGCTCTTGACGCTCACGAGCATCAAGCACGTCTTTTGTGATCAAACCGTCTTCAATTTCGCGTAGTGCGATAACGGTCGTTTTATCGTTTTCTTCTGGCACCAGTGAATCTTTTCCACCTGTTTGCATTTGACGAGCGCGGCGGGCCGCAATAAGGACCAAATCGAAACGGTTACCAACTTTTTCAACTGCGTCTTGAACAGTTACGCGTGCCATGAGAACTCCAACTTGTTAATAAAAATCTATAAATGACCAGAAATTATACAACTGAACGGAATGAATTGTAAACTTCATGAGGTATCACGTCGGCATTTATTGCCCTGTCGTTCCTGTGGACAACAATTCCAATAGCATACTGCTATATTTAGCAGCTTGCTTGTCTTGCTTCAATCTTTCTGCGCGAATGATTGCTTTAAAATCCATCAATGCAGCATCAAATTCGTCATTGATGATGAGATAGTCATATTCGGGATAGTGCGAGGTCTCTGACTGAGCTTCACTCATTCTTTTCTCAATGACATCCTGATTGTCTTGCCCACGGGCGTTCAGGCGTCGTTCCAGCTCTTCTTTTGAAGGCGGAAGAATAAAGATACTCCGGGCTGCCGGCATTTTCTGCCGAATCTGCCGCGCACCTTGCCAGTCAATATCGAGGAAAATATCGATCCCTTTCTTGAGTGTATTTTCGATCCAGATTTGAGAGGTGCCGTAGTAGTTACCGAAGACTTCGGCATATTCGAGAAATTCACCTTTAGCAATCAGTGCTTCAAAATGTGCTTTATCGACAAAGTGATAATGAATACCATCCTGCTCACCAGCTCTGGGCTGGCGGGTTGTGTGCGACACGGAAACTTTCATGGCATAGGTCGGATTCTTTTCCAATAAGGCTGCGATCAGGCTTGATTTTCCTGCACCACTCGGGGCTGAGACGATGTAAAGCGTACCTTGACCCATCATGTCTTTTACTCTCACTATCAGTTAACACGTAATCGCCAAGCAGGATGCTCAGGATCTTTTGAACCCATGTGACTCAGTTTAAACCGATCGTGAGGAGAATACCGAGGTTTATTTTAAGTAGAAACATGGGCGGAAAAATGGAGGCGAAGCGTATCACAAACCGTTCTTATCGCTCAAGTCTGGCTGCTGACGTTTGGTTGATTATTCTGGATACAGGTGTGATAAGAAGCAGAATAATGTGTAAAACAGCTCTTTGCGTCACAGTCTATCGTAGTTTGCCATTGATTAATGTGATAATGTCGCGCGAGTTTGTGTAGCACAAACTATAGAATACACAAGGTCTATCGTTCCATTTGAATAGGCATATAAAAGAGCAGTCATAGACGATAATACGGGCGATGTCATCTATAGAAAACAATGAGGAACATCATGAAAAAAATGAAGTTGACCACCAAAATCTTCATTGGTCTTGCCGCCGGGGTCGCAGTTGGATTGCTTCTGCAAGGAACACCGGATATTGCGAATACTTATATTAAACCCATCGGAACGCTATTCATCAACCTGATCAAAATGCTAATCGTCCCTTTAGTATTTTCATCGTTAATTGTTGGTGCCGCCAGTATTGGTGATATTAAAACACTGGGAAGAATCGGAGGAAAAACACTTAGTTACTATCTGTTAACAACCGCTTTTGCTGTGACGATTGGTCTATGTTTAGCAACCGTCTTGACACCGGGTGCAGGATTGAGCATTCCGATCAGTGGTACGAGTAAAGCCGTAGAAAGTGTCAGTCTGGTGGATACATTTTTAAATATTATCCCTAAGAACCCACTAAAAGGACTTGTTGAAGGCAATATGCTACAGATTATTGCTTTCGCTTTATTTCTTGGAATGGGAGCGACGTCTCTTCCGGAAAATAAAGCACAGCCATTCATTTCGTTTTTCGAAAGTGTGGCTGAAATTATGTATAAAATTACCGGCTTTATTATGTCACTAGCACCTTATGGTGTATTTGGCCTGATTGTCCCTGTTGTTGCCTCAAATGGTGCCGCTGTCCTGATTCCTTTGATTAAGGTGATTGGAGCGGTATATGTCGGCTGCATTATACAGATGGTGTTTGTCTATGCCGTGACCGTCAAAGGATTTGCGGGCATTTCGCCATTACGGTTCATGAAAGGTATTCTACCTGCGGCTGCCACAGCGTTTAGTACGTCTAGCAGCTCCGGCACGTTGCCTGTCAGTATCCGGACGATTAAGGAAAATTTCGGCGTATCGGACAAAATAGCAAGTTTTGTTCTGCCATTAGGGGCGACCATCAATATGGGAGGAACATCTCTTTATCAAGGGGTGTGTGCACTCTTTATTGCTCAGGTTTATGGCATCGATTTAACCTTCGCACAAATGGGAACTATCATTCTGACGGCAACGTTAGGCGCGATTGGGACCGCTGGTGTTCCCGGTGGTGGCTTAATCATGCTATCCATTGTTTTAACGTCAGTGGGACTGCCGTTAGAAGGTTTAACTCTTATCGCGGGAATCGATCGCATACTGGATATGGCAAGAACATCGATTAACGTGATTGGCGATCTGGCTGCATCGATTGTGGTCGGTGCTTCAGAAAAAGAAATTCAGAATCCTCAAGGACAAGAGCAAACATCTAAACAAGGAAGAGAACGAGAACAGGAAGTGGGATCAGCAACTTCACTTTCATAATCATCTTATCTCTGTCCCCTGCATAGACCTACCTGCGCAGGGGCTGATTGCTACAGTCAAGACATCGCCCGTCTTTGTCTGCTTTCACTAAAAAATGTTCCGGTTTGTCCGTTAGGATGAGCCGGAATATTCCTTTTAAACCTCACGATGCTTTTCTTTCTTTTTGACTTCATTTATCCATCTTGCACTCATGCGTTGTTGCTGTATAATTCGCCCTCTTTTTGAGCCGATGGGATCAAAAAGAGCACAGAATCGGGGCCATTTGCCTCAAATGAATATATTTGGGTTCCCTCACCCCAAACCAAAAGAAAAAGGTAGAACATGAGTATTTTCACCATTGCACAGCAGCGCAAAGCGCTGAGTTTCCTGATTTTATTTCACTTACTGATTATTGCTTCCAGTAATTATTTAGTGCAGATCCCCTTTACCGTGATGGGGTATCACACGACTTGGGGAGCATTTACATTCCCGTTTATTTTTCTCGCGACTGATTTGACTGTCAGGATCTTTGGCGCCTCACTGGCCCGACGAATTATCTTTTTAGTCATGTTCCCAGCTTTGGCCGTCTCATATCTCTTGTCAGTCTTGTTCTTTCAAGGCCATTTTCAAGGCGTTGCACCATTAGGTCAGATCAACTGGTTTGTGGCTCGGATTGCGATTGCCAGTTTTATGGCTTACCTGTTAGGGCAAGTGATGGATGTTCAGGTCTTTAACCGTTTACGCCAACTCAAACAGTGGTGGGTTGCGCCCACATGTTCAACACTGTTTGGCAATGCGCTGGATACAGTGGCCTTTTTTGGCATTGCTTTCTACCAAAGCCCTGATCCATTTATGGCACAACACTGGCAGGAAATCGCAATGGTTGATTATGGCTTTAAATTGGTGATCAGTTTAGGACTGTTCGTGCCGATGTATGGCGTATTACTGAACTATCTGGCGAGTCGGATTACTGCAACTAACCCGAATTTTTCACTGACAACTGCGAAAGCTTAAAGTCGCTGTGATGATAGGGGACGAAGAGAGAAGTGACCCGATATGCTTCGAGTCACTTCTGTTTTATCGCTGTTATTCTGTTTTATGATGATTAATGGTTATGTGCTGTCCCCGCACCTTTCGGATAGCGAATCGACTCTACCATTTCCTGCACATCATCGGGGACTTCCGCCGTAAATTTATTGACTACAATCGCGACCACAAAATTCAGACACATTCCCAATGTTCCGATACCTTCCGGACTGATACCGAACCACCAGTTGTCCGGTGTATTATCTGCCGGATTGACGAACTTAAAGTAGATGATGTATGCAGCCGTGAAAAGAATCCCGCAGAGCATTCCTGCAATCGCCCCTTCTTTATTCATCTTCTTATAGAAAATCCCCATGATAATCGCCGGGAAGAAGGATGCAGCCGCAAGGCCGAAGGCAAAGGCGACCACCTGCGCCACGAATCCCGGTGGGTTGATTCCCAGATAGCCGGCCCCGATGACGGCCAGTGCGGCACCGATCCTCGCTGCGAGTAACTCTTGCCTGTCGGTCATGTCTGGCTTGAAGCCCTTTTTGAGCAAGTCATGTGAGATGGAGGTCGAGATAACCAGCAGTAGACCTGCGGCCGTCGAAAGTGCAGCAGCCAGACCACCGGCTGCCAGTAAGGCAACGACCCAGTTTGGCAGCTTGGCTAACTCCGGAGACGCCAGGACGATGATATCTCGGTTGATCTTCACTTCATTACGCGCATCACCCGCATAGAACATACGGCCATCACCATTTTTATCGTCCCATGAGACCAATCCGGTATTTTCCCAGTTTTTAAACCAACTTGGTGCATCCGTAGACTGAACGCCCTTCATGTCCGGACCATTGAGCGTATCGATCATGTTTACCCGGGCAAATGCTGCAACCGCAGGTGCTGTTGTATAGAGCAAGGCAATAAATACCAGTGCCCATCCGGCAGAAATTCGTGCATCAGAGACTTTCGGTACGGTAAAGAAGCGGATAATGACGTGAGGGAGACCAGCCGTTCCAACCATCAAGGCCGCACAGATAAAGAAGACATCCACCGTACTTTTCGAACCGTCAGTATATGCGGTAAAGCCCAGTTCTTGGGTTAAACCATCTAATCGATCCAAGAGGTAAGTATCGGTGCCTGAAATGGTTGAACCGAATCCCAGTTGTGGAACCGGTGTTCCTGTCATCATGAGTGAGGTGAAAATAGCTGGAACCAAGAATGCAAAAATCAGCACACAATATTGGGCGACCTGCGTATAAGTGATGCCCTTCATGCCGCCCATAACCGCATAGAAGAACACGATTGCCATCCCGATAATAATTCCCATGTTGATATCGACTTCAAGAAAGCGCGCGAAAACGACGCCAACGCCACGCATTTGGCCGGCAACATAGGTGAAAGAAACGAAAATGGCACAGAATACAGCAACCATTCGCGCCGTTCGGGAATAATAGCGGTCACCGATAAAATCCGGAACTGTAAATTTACCGAACTTTCTAAGATAGGGTGCGAGGCAAAGTGCAAGTAAGACATAACCACCGGTCCAACCCATCAGGTAGACACCGCCGTCATAGCCAATAAAAGAAATGATCCCCGCCATAGAAATAAATGATGCCGCAGACATCCAGTCAGCCGCAGTTGCCATCCCGTTCGCCACCGGATGTACACCTCCGCCAGCGACATAAAATTCACTGGTTGAAGCCGCTCTTGCCCAGATCGCAATTCCGATATACAAGGCAAAGGTCACACCCACGAGGATAAATGTCCAAGTTTGAATATCCATATGTCACTCCTTCACTAGTCTTCGTGGACGTTATATTTTTTGTCGAGTGCGTTCATTCGCCAGACATAGATGAAAATGAGGGCAACAAAGACATAGATCGACCCTTGTTGGGAAAACCAAAAACCGAGCTTGAAACCACCGAATTGAATGGTATTCAGCGTGTCTACAAATAAAACCCCGGCACCGTAAGAAACCAGAAACCAAATTGCTAGCAGGGTTCCCATGATTCCCAAATTCTCTTTCCAGTAAGCTTGTGCGTGTTCTGATGATTCAAACGCCATAGCTGTCTCCTTCCTGTTATCGGTATATTTGTTAATACAATGTTACGTTTATAAAGTAGCAGCTTGTCATGGTTTGATCTTTGCAACTTTAGTCGCGTTCTGACTTTTATTGGTATTAATGCATGGGTAGATTTTTATTGAGGTGGGTAAATGTAAAATATATGTTAAATGATGGAGTTGTTAGCCAAAAGTATATACAGCGCACTTCAACGGAGGTGAGTTGAGATTGAATTGAATGGGAAACTCACTGCAAATCAGGTTCGATAGAAAGGGGGATTGGACTGAAATGTCACAGATGCACAGGTCAGAACGATGAACTATAGGGGGGATCAGTCGTTAATTTCGTTGAGCAGAATCACGGCTTGAGTGCGATTTTTGACGCCGAGTTTGCGAAAAATAGCGGTCATATGGGCTTTGATGGTTGCTTCGGAAACATTCAACTCATAAGCAATCTGTTTATTGAGTAAACCATCCGATAGCATCCCTAATACTTTATATTGTTGTGGTGTCAATGCCGCAATTTTTTCAGCCAAATCATTGCCGGGCTGATTGGTAATAACCAGATCTTCAGGGAAGTATGGGTCACCATTGAGCACTTTATTGAGTGCATTGACGAGCGTTCGCATATCACTGGATTTGGGAATGAAGCCGAAAGCACCATGCTTTTTCACCTGTGCAACAACAGCGGGTTCTTCGCTGGCCGATACCACAACAATCGGTAAATCCGGATAGGTGTTTTTGAGCTGAATTAAACCCGAGATCCCATTACTGCCCGGCATTTTTAGATCGAGTAAAACCAGATCGGGTTCTGCTTCTTTTGCCAGAAGGGTAAGCAGTGCATCGAGTGTATCGGCTTCTTGTAGATTGGCACCGCTTACCGCCATATGCACTGATTGAAATAGTGCATTACGGAAGAGAGGGTGATCATCTGCAATGATAATGGTGTAGGTCGCGTCCATTACAATTCATATGTTTACAAGTTATTAACCAAATTATTGTTCCGTTTATAGTTTTGAACAATATCGGAGCACGAAAACTCTGAACTCTATCCCCTTTTTTGTATACATCTGTGCGCATTGTTCCCCGATTGTATGCTGATACATCAATCGTGTGATCTCGGTTTCCTTTATGGGCTGGAAGGATACAGCGTTCTCAGCATCGCTGACTGGTGTCGTTTTTACCAACCGGATAGAGTGCGTTATAAATCATACTGGTGAAGATGTTCCAAGAACTCATCTGCATCCATAAAACCAGTGATTCGGGCTTGAGGAACGCGCGTTCCTGTCGAATTCCAAAAGCTGAGCGTGGGTAATCCGAGCACGCCTAAGTGGTTCAGCAGTGCTTTATTTTGCGCATTGTTTGCCGTGACATCGGCCTGAATGAGACGATAATTGGCGAGTTTTTGCTGTACGGTATGATCTGAGAACGTATATTTTTCGAACTCTTTACAGGCGACACACCAGTCAGCATAAAAATCGATCATCACGGGTTGTTGATTCGCTTTTGCTAAAGCCAGTTGTTGTGCCAGTTCATCGACATTCTGAACCTGAACAAAAGACAACGACTCAGCATGTGCTGGTGACGTGAAGATACCGGAATACAAAGCTACGGGTGTCAGTGAAAGCCCGACGCCAGCCAGAGACAAGACGAGGAGTAATGTTTTTCTGAACTGACTGGCCGCGGAACGGAGGCTGGTCAGCAATATCCATAGGAAAAGACTCACACCAAGCAAAGCCCATAAACTGACAGACCATAATTCGGGAATGATACGTTCCAGAAGGAAGATTGGGGCCGCAAGCAGGATGAAGCCAAACAGCGTTTTGATTTTTTCCATCCATGGCCCCGATTTCGGTAGAAAACGCTGACCGAAGACCGCGATGATGATCAAAGGTACCCCCATACCGAGCCCTAACAGATAAAGCGCGATACCACCGAGCATCAAATCCCCGGTCTGTGCCACGTATAGTAAAGCACCAGAGAGTGGTGCGGTGGTGCAGGGAGAACAGATCAGCCCTGAGATTGCGCCCATGATGAAAACACCAAACTGCCGACCACCGGACTGTTGTTGACTGAGGTTATTCAGGACGGTCTGCAAAGTCGCCGGCATTTGAATGGTATAGAGACCAAACATGGAAAGTGACAGCAATATGAAAAGCAGGCTGAAAGCAATGAGGATGGTCGGGCTTTGCAGGGCTGCTTGAAATTGTAATCCCGCTGAGGCGACGACAAGTCCGAGTAATGTATAGGTGAGAGCCATGCCTTGAACATAAATCACGGCCAGTCCGAAAGCTTGTTTCTTATTGAGGTTGTTCTGACCCAGCACAATACTGGTGACAATCGGATACATCGGGAAAACACAAGGTGTGAAAGCTAATCCAATACCGAGAAACAAGAATAGCATGACCGTCCATAGATTTTCTCCCAGTGCATCAGCTAACCGATTTTGTTCAGCCTGAGGCGGTTGGACGCTTTGTTTCGGTAACGGCTGATTTGACGGAGATGCGATCCCGTTTGATGCTGAATTCTCGGTATCCAGAGTCACCGTCGGAAGGGGGGCAATCGGTACAGAGCGTACTTCTGGCGGATAACAAAACCCCTGTGCGGCACAGCCTTGGTAGCTGACTTGAATCTCGGCATTTTTCCCCGCATCAGCCAGTTCCAAAGTGATTTGAAGGGGGGTGGTATAGATATTTACATCACCGAAAAATTCGTCATGGTGCGATTCACCCTGACGCATGTGAGTTGAGACGATACGTACCTGTTGCGGGGCGAAATTCAATTTATGCTGATACAGATAGTAACCGGGTTGAATCTCCCAACTCAGCGTTAATTGATTTCCTTGTTGATAAGCGAGAAAGGGAAACGCTTGATCGACTGTCACGAATCGCGATTGATTCGGCGTAAAAGCAGAGGACAACGGCGCAGCAAATTGTTGCGCCTGAAGGGGTAATAAGGCCGATACCAGCACTGTCAAAATGAGAAAAATTGAACGCATAATTGGACGTATTAAAGGATATGTTTGACTCGAATGAACTCATCATAACGCAAGTTTTCCGACAAATGCGAGAGATAGAAGTCAGTCTTGGACAGATCGATCCAAGTATTCGACCAAAAGCCAGAAAAGCCGATGACTCTTTGATGATATGCTCAGAATGCAGGGGGGGGGGAATTTGTGTAGAAAGGCAGAGGTTTGAGTTTACAGGCGTAGAAATACATACTGCGATATCCGTGTAGGCATATCGCAGTATGTTTAACGCAGAAGAATCACTTATTCGTAGCGTTTTGCTTTATATTGAGGATGTCTCAGATTTTCGACGGATAGAATTTCGTCTACTTCAGTTTCGGTGAGCAGACCGCGTTCCAGAATGACTTCACGGACACTCTTACCAGTTTGAGCACAGATTTTACCAACAATATCACCTTCATGGTGACCGATATATGGGTTCAGGTAGGTCACAATTCCGATTGAGTTGAACACATAATTCTCACAAACTTCTTTGTTAACTGTAATACCGTCAATACACTTATCGCGTAGATTGATACATGCATTGGACAGAATCGAGATTGACTCAAACATGGCCTGACCGATAACGGGTTCCATGACGTTCAGCTGGAGTTGTCCGCCTTCAGCGGCAAAAGAGATGGTATTGTCGTTACCCAGCACTTTAAAACATACCTGATTGACGACTTCAGGAACCACTGGGTTCACTTTCGCCGGCATAATGGATGAACCAGCTTGCAGTTCTGGCAGATTCAGTTCATTCAGTCCCGCTCTTGGCCCGGAAGAAAGCAGACGTAAATCGTTACAGATTTTAGAAAGCTTCACTGCCAGACGTTTGAGTGCACCATGCGTCATCACATAAGCACCACAGTCAGAAGTCGCTTCAATTAAGTCTTCTGCCGCAACAACGTCTACACCGGTGACGGCTGCCAGATGTTTGACTGCCAGCGCCTGATAGCCTTCAGCGGCATTCAGGCCTGTACCGATAGCGGTTGCACCCAAGTTGATTTCAAGCAGAAGCTTGGAAGTATATTCCAGCGCACGGATCTCTTCATTCAATGTCACCGCCCAAGCGTGGAACTCCTGACCGACGGTCATCGGTACAGCATCTTGGAGCTGAGTCCGGCCCATTTTGAGGATATCACTAAACTCATGGCTCTTAATTTCGAATGCTTCTTTGAGGTAAGCGACTGAACTAACAAGTTTTTGTACGCTGTTAAACACTGCAATGCGGAACCCGGTTGGGTAAGCACAGTTGGTTGATTGACTCTTGTTGACATGATCATTGGGATTGATCACATCGTATTGTCCTTTTTCTTTCCCCATCAGTTCCAGAGCAAGATTGGCAATGACTTCGTTGGTGTTCATATTGACCGAAGTCCCTGCGCCGCCCTGAAATACATCTGACGGGAATTGATCCATACACTTCCCTGTTTCGAGTATTACATCACATGCTTGGATAATATAAGATGCAATCTCTTTTGGAATCACGCCTAGTTCTTTGTTAGCAAGGGTTGCCGCTTTTTTGGTCATGACCATACCACGAACAAATTCAGGAACATCTGAAATCGTGGCATTGGAAATATTGAAGTTTTCTACAGCTCGTAAAGTGTGGATGCCGTAATATGCATCAGCAGGGACATGACGTTGACCGAGTAAATCTTCTTCCAGGCGGGTAGCGGTTTCAGCAACTGCTTCAGAGAGGGTAGTCATAGTATAGGATCCTTAGGTAACTCAACTTCGTAGTTATCAATTTATAGGGATTAATTCTTCAAAGAATCCATTCTGGTAGTGTTAACGTTTGGAAATCCGACCGAAACGCGTAGAACATCATACTGAGTCTACTGGATAAAAAAAGTAGCTTGATCACCTTTTTCACTACCGACAATAACTTTATTGTTTTTAGCTATTTTGCACAACGCTCAACTGTTCGATTCCATGAGCGGAAACGCAATTTTTTCCTTTTTTCTTAGAACGATAGAGGGCTTTATCTGCATTGACGAAGGATTGATGATGACTGGATGTGATTTCAGCAATTCCGATACTGATTGTGGTGTCGTATTCTTGCCATGACTCGATAGCAAGACTGATCCGTTCCATCAATTTCTGTGATGTTGTGACATCGGCATGTTGAATGATAACCGCAAATTCATCGCCACCGATGCGCGAGACAAAATCAGTATCGCGCAGGATCGACAACATTTGATTTGCTAAACGTAGCAGGACCTGATCACCGACTGAATGGCCGTAAGTATCATTGATCCGTTTGAAGTCATCGACATCAATGATTGCCAGACAACTTTTGGGTTGATTGCTATACCGTTCCTGCAATCTTGAATAGTGCAATAATGTTTGGTTAAATTTTTTCTTATTCCAGAGTCCGGTCATGATGTCCCGTTCATTCTTCTCTTTGAGCTCTAAAATCGCGTTGTAGTGCTCAGAGATATCACTGAATGAATAAACATAGTGACTAATCTGTTTGATGGAACCTTCAAGCGCCCGAACTTCCACTTTACAGACATGTGGTGGGTCCACATCACCAATCTGTACTTGGCCTTGCCATTCTCCGCTCGTTTGCAGTTGTTTGAGAATGTTTTTGTATTTTGCTGTGGCAGGTTGTAAATCGAGGATGTTTTTCCCTTGAATTTCAAACTGCTCGGTGCCGAAAAGTTTACAGAAACGGAGATTGGCCCGAAGAATGATATGGTTTGCGTTGGTGAGAGCGACAGCAACACTGTTGTCGAGCACGACTTGATTGAATGTTTGTTCCAGTCGATTGATGAGATAACTTTCCCATAATAGGGCAAAAAAACCGGCAATAATGCCGAAGAAGAGCAACAGAATGATGACGGTCATCTGAATTTCTTTATCTCGCTGAGCAAACCCTTGCTTGATGAGGTGAGCTGGATACGTTGTCATCAGTGTGATGTCATGGCGATTACTGAATAGCGGGGCCTGAAATGGTTGAAACACATATAAGCCTTCAGTCGTTAGCAGGCTACCGGATTGATAGGGCGTTTGATGAATATACTCCCATAGTTTGGGGGCTTCATAAGCAAGGTTGATGTTTTCCCGCGCTTTGATCAGTTGGCCAAAGAGTTTATTTTTATTACTACTGAGAATGTAATAGCCACTCTTATCAATAAAATCAACTGAGTAGCCTAGCTGATTCGATGTGATATTGTTGATAATGCCTAATACTTCAAGATTCGCAATGAAGTATCCCAAGCGTTGTTGGTTATGAACGATTGGATAGATTATGCGAAATCCCGGTTTGTATGGTGTCACAATTTGGCCGAATTCTCGTTCCAGATCGATACCGAAATATCCTTGCTCACCTGAAGCAAGTCGTTGAGCATAATAAAAATAGTCTCGTTTACCTTTATCCTGTAACGCATTGTCCGGCACGATATAGGGTTGAGTCATCTGCGGCGTATAATCGACACGAATGATTTCTTTCCCTTGATTATCGAGGTAGCGTAACTGATAGAAAAACTCGACATTTGCTGCTGTCAGATACCATTGATTTTTTAGATAATTCCGGTAGGTCTGATTACCAGTTTTTGCGAATTCGAGGAGCAAGGGAGAGTGGCTCAGTTGTGTAAAATTCTGTTGGATGAGCTTACTCAACTGGGTCGCTTTGGCTTCGATATGTCCAACATATTGTTTACTCTGTGTTTCGAGCTGTTGAATAAAGAACTGATGGGCTTCATTGCTGAGGTGGAAATAGTATCCGCAAGGGATCACGGATAGACACAGCCATATCAATGTCATCTTTATGATGGTTCTTTTTGCTCTTTTCATTATGCGACTAACTGACTATTTATTTCTTAATAACGTAGATCAGGATCCGCGAAGATACCAGAGAGAATGGACTATTTCGGCTGATTATTTGACCACTTTGATTAATTTCGTTTGTAAAACAGTCCAGTGGAAAAGCAGCACAACGAGGCGATATTTTTTATTTTTCTTGGAAATTCTGTCTGTGGACTGATTTTGAGCAAGGACTGTTATCAAAAGAGTAAAGAAGTGAAACACAGGGGTCGGTTTTATGAATAGATTTCGTTACACTCGACAGGTTTGCGGACCTATAGCAGGAGGCGCTGTGTTTCCCATTATCTTATGTTTGTTTATTGCTGTTCCAATCATTGAAATTGGTTTATTTATTCAGGTCGGTGGATATTTAGGGTTGTGGCCGACCATCGGTTTGGTTTTGATCACTGCGTTTGCCGGGGCATCTTTGGTTCGAAGTCAGGGGTTACAGACCTTGTTGACGATGCAACAGCGACTCCAAGATGGCGAACTACCGGCTCAACAGATTCTGGAAGGGGTACTGCTGGCAGTTGCCGGGGTACTGTTATTGACACCGGGTTTTATGACGGATTTGATGGGGATGTTTGTTTTGCTTCCGAGACCACGCGCGATACTGGCACGTAAGCTGATGGACAAAGTTGTCATTCAAGGGAATGTCCAACAGCCATTCGGTCCCAGAGCCAGAGGGCCCTATGATCGGGAATCTGATCGCGGTAACACTTACGAAGGTGAATATGATCGCAAAGACGATGATGATGATCATGATAAATTGAATTAACGTAAAACTGCATTTAGAAAATAACCACTAAAAATAAAAATAGGCGTCAATTCTATGTTTCACATTGCATTATATTGTCCGAATATTGCCCAAAATACCGGTAATATCATTCGGTTATCAACCAACAATGGCTGTCATCTCCACCTGATCGAGCCATTGGGTTTTGATCTTGAAGAAAAAAATCTGCGCCGGGCTGCCCTCGATTACAGAGATATGGCGAAGGTCAGTGTCCATCCGAACTACGAAGCATTCTTAGCTGCGATTGGTGAGCGACGGATCTTCGCACTGACGACCAAAGGCGCCAGACCTCATGATGAGCCAACCTATCAAGCTGGTGATGTATTGCTATTTGGATCTGAAACGGCTGGTTTACCAGATGACATCCGTAATGGTTTCCCTGAAGAGCGCAGAATCCGGATCCCGATGCTGCCCAATGCGCGTAGCATGAACCTCTCGAATTCTGTGGCGGTTGTGAGTTACGAAGCGTGGCGTCAGCTCGGTTTCCCCGGCGGGAAGTGATTTCGGCTCCAATATAGATAAATAATCATATTCAGAGTAGGTGTCCCTGATGTTGTATAGTTCAGGGATTACTTCCCTCCAATTGGTCGTTTATCGTTATCTAATTCCTCTCTTTAACCTTTGTATCAAGCAATCCGACCATTTCTTATTATATACAATCAATTGTTGATCATTTTGTTGAATTGTTACTGATGTTGTAGTACATTATGCAAATTGTTGCTTTTGTGTTGTATTTTATTATGCTAAATACGTTACTGTTGAAACAATGAGTAATCTACTAGTGAATGCAAAAAATGCAAAAAGTGCTCAGTTGTAATTACTGATTGATAACTCGGAGAGTTAAGCATGACGGAGTCTGATTTCCAGAATTTATGATTTCATAGAAATGGAAAATAGAAATATGAGTGTGAAATAATTTTAAATTTTAAATATTACTGATGAAATCAATAAGAAGCTTGATGTGTTATCTGAATCAAATAATTATTGATGGCTGGTTATTTCTGGTAAAAATAATCTTTGATTATTGATAGAAAATATAATAAATACCGTTTATTAATTTCATGGTAATTTTTTATTGTTATAAGATGTGATGTTCGCTTTAAAATATAGTTTAATTGTATTTAATAATAGAGGAGTTGGTTATGTTTATCAATAAAGACGTTATAAAATTATTAGAAAGTAAGGTTCAAAATTTATTAGATAAAGAGTTTGAAAAAGACTCTGTAATGAGTGACTTTCATCAAACGGATTGGTTTAATAAAGAATATTACAAGCGTCACATTCTTGAGTGCGTTATTCGTATTAATATGAATAATGAATTGGATGCAAGAGCCGTTGCTGTTGCATGTAAGGGAAATATTCCAGCAGCAAAAAAACTATCATATTATCTATATGATGAATTAGGTCATGATGAGATGTTTGCTCAGGACTTAACTAAGTATGGTTATTCCATATCTGATATAAAAGACGAGAATGCATTTCCTTCTACACTTAAATTAATGGGGTATCTGACTTATAGTGTTGAACGGTTTGGTCCATTGAGTGCAATTATTTGGGATTGGTTCCTAGAATATTATGGCGATAATTATAATCCTTTTATCACTCAGAAAGCAGGGACTTATTTAGGTGGAGAGGAAGTTAGTGGAGCTGCATCACACGTTGCATTTGATGAAGCTGAAGATCATAGTGGTATGATGACGGAAATGCTATCAACGGTTATTAAAAGTGAACATGATCTAAAGAATGCAATTCAATATATTGAAACATTTATACCTATGATTGGTGAATACTTTAGTGAGTTAAAAGAAAACACTTTATAATTATTGATAATAGTGATGTAATATGCCTGAGGTTAAAATTAAAATAGCTGATTTAAATATAACAGCTAGTATAGAAGATAATTTAATCGAACATATCCCAAGTAATTACATTACAAAGGGGTGTCTTAATGGTGTATGCCGAGTCTGTCGATGTAAGCTTGTCTCTGGTCAAGTTATAGAGAATGGTAAGATAATAAACACCCCGAATATATTTTTACCTTGTATTAGCAAACCATTGACAGATATCTCCATCGAGTCTCATGTTGGTAATTTTTCTATTGGTTCAATTAAGAGTGTTGAATATATTGATAACTCCATTATAGAGATAAAGATAAACGTGAAAAAACAGTTTTTCACTTCAAAGTCGATAGTGAATATTTTTCATAATGACTACTCTATCTCTCGAAGTTATTCATTAGTAACAATGTATAAAGATGGATTTAACCTCCTCCGTATACATGTAAAGCTTAAAGAAAATGGCATTTTTTCTAACTGGTTTATGACCTTGAAACCTGATGACCAGATCAAATATCAAATTATCAATATACCTGTACCAAGATATCAGGAAATGAGTAGATATATTAATATTATTTCTGCTGGGAGTGGCATGGGAGCAGCGCTCTCAAGAGGGATTGAACTTTCAGAAAAGCATGAGTTAGATGGGATAAATATAGTTGCAATAAATAGAAATAATTTGAGCACTTATCATGAAAATTGTATTAACGACTTAAAGCATCACGTTAATTGTGGCGTTCATATTAGGAACGTTCATTTTACTGATTGGATTCATCATGATATCGAGAAATTTATAGAGAAGAAGTTTTTCACAGTGTCTGTAGGTTCGACAATTATTACAAAAAAGGTTGTACAGCTTGATGAAAAAGAAATTGAGTCTTTTGGCTAGTAGGATGAAAATATGAGCATTGTCGTAATTGATCCGGTTTCATCTGGAATCGCTTATATACATGCAGCTGTAGAAATGGAAGTTGATTTACATGTTCTTTGTCTTGATGAAGGAGAAAGGAAGCTATCTCCTAAGTTGAGGCATTTAGTGAAATCAGTTGTCAAGGTTGATTCAAGAGATATTGAATCACTGATAAGTGCGATTGAAAAAATTGGAGATGTTCAAGCCATTCTTCCTGGTTCTGAGTATACGGTTTCAGTTTGCGCTCAACTGGCGAAGCATTTTGGCTTGCCCGGTTTAAATCGTGATACTGTAGCATTTGTACGTGATAAATATGCGTTTAGACATAAGATAAAAGAACAAAAATTGAGTCATATTCGGTATTTCTTGATTGATATTAACACTAATTTACAAGCATTGAATGTGCCGGTGGAATTTGATTTTCCAGCAGTTATAAAACCAGTCGATATGTCTGGTAGTACTGAAGTTAAACGAATTGATAGCTTTGATGAGTTGGTTTCGTTTATGCAGAATTTATCGCAGCGTGAAATTAGTGATTTGGACTACGTATCATCAGGTAAATTTATTGTTGAGGAGTACATTCCAGGCGATGAATTTAGTGTAGAGGGCGTTGTTATTGATGATAAGATAGAAATCTTATCAATTACAGAGAAAATATTGGGTGAAGAGCCTTATTTTGTCGAACTTGGACATATTGTTGGGAATCAAGTATGTGAAACAATATCAAATCGTGTAAGTCAATATGCGAAATTTATTGTTCAAGCGATAGGAATAAACATAGGTCCTTTTCATTTGGAGTTGAGAGTTCGTCCAGATGGTCAGCCTGTTGCTATTGAAATCGCTGCAAGAATGCCTGGCGATAAGATTGTGGAATTAATTAAACAGTCTAGTGGTATAGATTTAGCTCAAATGACTATTGCTGCGTATGTAAATAAAAAAATGTCCAAGGAACCTTGTTCCAATGGTATTTCTGCTATTTCATTTATATCCAGAGGAATAAAAGAGCGTTTTACAGAATTAAATTCAATTGATAAATATAAGAATCATAAATATTTCAAGAATTGTGAAATATACTTTAATCATGGTGATATATTGGGTAGTCATCAAGACTGGACTTCTCGTATTGGACACTTTATTTTCTTTGGTGATAATTATCATGAAATTAAAGATGTAGTGTATGAGTTAAATCGTGAAGTGGGGCTAATATGAAGCATGTTTTAATCATTAATCGTTATGATGATATATTTTCTAATTATAATCTATATATAAATTCTGATGAATTTTATATGTCATTTATTACATTGAAGGGTAAAGAAAAACATATTAATCCCAAATATTGCTTGAATGTAAAAAAACTTGATGAATTAAAAAGTAAAGATGTGCTAGATGCTGCAATTGAAATCAACGAACGTGATCATGTTGATTTGGTTATTGCACACTCTGAATATGATTTGGATAGTGCTGCAATGATTCGAGATGCTTTAGGAATCTCGGGTGCTAAAATCGAGGATAATGAACTTCATCGAAACAAAGTATTAATGAAGTCTACGCTCATGAAATCTAATGTTCCTTTTCCGATGTTCAAGAAGTTACAGAGTAAAGATGATATTTATAAATTTATATCTGAGTATAAGTACCCTTGTATCATTAAACCAGAAGTCGGTGCAGCATCAGAAGGTGTCTATAAAATTTTTTCACATGATGATATACCTTCTATGGAAAGTGTCGAAGGTCTTCAAATTGAACAATTTATCGATGGTGATATTTACCATGTCGATGCGATAATATCGTGTGATGACATGCCATATTTTAAAGTGTCTAAATATATTAATACTTGCCTTGATTTTAGATATAAAGTTCCATTGGGATCGTTTACTATTGATGACCTTTCCGTGAATGAACGTTTGAAAAAACTTGCATTTAATGTTGCAGATTTACTGAGAATAAACAATCAGGCAATGCACTTAGAAATTATTGAACATGATGATGAATTCTACTTCTTAGAAATAGGGGCAAGAGTTGGTGGTGGCGAGATCCCTTTTGTTGCTTATAATAATGAAGGTGTTGACCTTTTTGAACTATGGACGAAGGTCTCACTGGGAAAAAATGTGGATACGGTCAAAACGAAAGTAACAGGTTTTTTAATGGTTCCAAATCCATTTGAATCTGGTTATCAGTTCGCTGATGGATTTCAGTTAGAACACCCTAATATTACATATCAGAAATTGAATTTAAATGGTGAAAATATAGGGTTCTCATATGATGATATACCTGCAATCGTCCACTTTGAAGGTGAGAATTCTATTGAAGTTCGAGATGCAATTGTTCAGTGTATGTCTTTGGTAAGCTCTGCAATAATCCCACTAACATATGAAGTAGGCTCTCATGGATAAAAAACATTGGTTTGGGGTACTTCTGGCGCTATTGGCTGCATTTTTTAATGGCATGGTTGGTATTTTTAGTGTCAACTTATTCAATTCAGGAATGACTCCCGAGGCGGTTGCTTTTTATAAGTGTGCGGTCGCATTTTTTATAATTGTTATCGTTTTAGTGGCAACGAATAAACTCGGTACAATGTTGCACTATTTGAGAGAGAAATGGCAAGCACTCATTGTCTGTAGCTTCTTTGGATTTTTCATGCTGTATTTCTTCGAGACCGCTGCTTACGGGAATCTAAATGTTGCTGTGGTTGTGTTCTTGTTGTTCGGTGTTTCGACGCTGGTAACATTCATTACCAATGCAATACTTGAACGTCGAATCCTGACAGGAAAGGAATGGATGTCAGTTTTGTTCGCCATTTTAGGTTTGTATTTGATTTTTATAGAAAATGAGCACATTGAAGCTTCAGTGGACATCGGCTTTATTTATGCTGTATTGGCTGGTGTCGGTTACGGTCTATTTTTGGTGCTGAATAAGAAATTGAATATTGGTGGTGGATTGATTCCCGTATGTGGATTACTGTTTTTTGGATTGATATATCTACTGATTCCATTTTCGCTATCTGGTCCTGTAGGTATTGATGGCAGTGCATGGTTCACGTTGGTGCTTTTAGCGTTGCTTCCAACCATTGGTGGATTTTGGTGTACCACTAAATCTTTAACAATTATGAAAAGCCAGACTGTACAATTGGTTGAGTTGTCTGAGCCAATCTTTGCTTTAATTCTTGGTTTTATATTTCTTGAGCAATTGGTAACTCCGATGCAGATGCTTGGTGGCGTTTGCATTTTAGCTGCCATTTTGATTCATGAGTTTAGATTCTCTCTGTGCCGTAAAGCTAAAACAGTGACGGATACAATGCCTTAAGCTGACCACTCATATATTTCTTTCAAGCCAGCCCTCTCGGCTGGCTTTTTCTGTTTTATCCTTTTGAGCGTGATGGTAAATCAGACCACTGGGTGAATCGGGGGATCAAGCTGTCATATCCAGCGGTAGGATGATGGTAATCATTAGCCCGCCCATTGTGCTTCGGCTGGCTTGAATCGTGCCACGATGCTGGCGGATGGCATTCTCGGTAATTGCAAGCCCTAGTCCTGTGCCACCGCTGTGGCGCTCTCTGGTGGTTGATACGCGATAAAATGGGCGAAATATATTCGCCAATTCATCATCCGGAACACCTTCACCATTATCTTCGACACAGAGCGTCAACTGTTGTGGTGTGTCACTGAATGTGACCCGAATTTGATCTTTGCCGTAGTAGATTGCGTTACGCACTATATTCTCGACCGCACTCATCAGTTGTTGGGGATTGCCTGAGATATATCGCTCCGGAATCGTTGTATAGGTGAGTGTCTTCGCCATTTGTTCAGCTTCGAAGACGGCATCTTCAAGCAAGGTTTCCCATAAACTGGACAGCGGCTGCGTTTCTTGATCGGTGTGGCTATTGAGCTGCATTCTGGACAGGATCAACAGCTCGCCAATCATCTGTTCTAGACGTTGGGCTTCCGTATCGATTCTTTCCAGTTCAGGGCCGGCTCCTTGTTTACGGGTCGCAAGAGCTGTCGCCATCCTTAAACGGGTGAGCGGTGAGCGCAGTTCATGAGAAATATCGGATAAAAGCCGTTGTTGCCCTGAAATCATCTCATTGACGGCGCCGACCATGTGGTTAAAGCTCTGCCCGGCCTGACGAAATTCGTTGGTCCCCTGTTCCAGAGAGCGATCAACCTGAAACTCGCCTTGCGCAACACGTTGTGCTGCCTGCGCCAGTTTTTGAGCCGGTTGACTTAATGCCCATGCTAGCCAAAGCAGCAACGGTGTACTAATCAACATGACTACCAGTAACAGAGACACCGGGTGATCGAGTAAGCGAATAAAAAGTGGGGGCAGTTGATTGTCGGGGAAAGCGACGTAGAGTCGTAACGGTTGTCGGGCAAGATGAATCGGCATCGGGCCCGTCATCAGAAAATGGCCGTACAGCCGTTGCTGCGGTTGCTCGACTGAATCAATGCCGGTGATAAAGTTTTGGAGAATCCGGTTGCTGATCATCTGATTGCCATTGACCATCAGAATGTGGCCTGCCATATCGGTTAGAAACAGATGCGGTTTGTCCTGATTTTCCCTAAGTGGTCGATGGTGCATATTGCGTCGGGGTTGTCGGATGAACTGGGCGGATAATGTTCTGAGAATGAGAGTGAGATCTTGTTCTCCGGCAAATCGGGTTTCAAGGTTCTCTTTGATTGCCGTCAGACGTTGGCGTTCCGAACTCGGTAAGTCTCTGGTTTTTCTCGGGTCAAGATTCGGCAGCAAAAGTACCACGATCAAGATCAGTAACATGGTGAACCAGAACATGGCAAAGATTCGACCATAGAGGCTGTTTAACTTAGGAAGATGCATCAGTCCTCCGCAATCATCAGGTAGCCGCGTCCGCGCAGTGTTTTGATTCTCTCTCGACCATCATTGCGGGACGGGAGTTTTTTCCTCAAGTTGGAGACATGCATGTCAATGGCTCGGTCAAACGCTGCCAGTCGTTTACCGAGTACATCCAGACTCAGGGTTTCTTTCGTGAGTGTCTCTCCCGGGTGCTGGACAAAGTGAGTGAGCAGCGCAAATTCTGTTGTGGTTAACTCAAGCAGTTGATCGTGGCAGTATGCTTCTTGTCTTTTCGGGTAGAGGCGTAAGTCCTCACTCTCGATGACTTCACTTGATTGATGCGTCGGTACGGGTTGGGTACGACGGAGAATCGCGCGGATTCGGGCCAGAAGTTCCCGGTCACTGAACGGTTTTGGCAGATAGTCATCAGCACCAAGCTCAAGACCAATGACCCGATCGATCTCTTCGCCTTTAGCGGTCAACATCAGCACCGGCGTTTGCGCATATTGAGAAGCGGAACGGATTCTTTTCAGCGTTTCCATCCCATTCAGTTTGGGCATCATCACATCCAATAAAATGATGTCTGTCCGTTCATCAAGCATGTTCAGACCGGCTTCCCCATCATGGGCTTCTGCAACACTGAACCCTTCAAAGCTGAGCACTTCCTTGAGTAGTGCGGTTAACTCAGTATCGTCATCAATGATTAGGATATGGGGCATCAGTGGTTCTCCGCAGAATTCTGTGAACGTTTTATCTTTGTCAGTCGGTGACCTTTACCACTAGTTTACCTTTAAAATTCACGGATAAAGATCGTTTGGTTCCTCATTTACACTCTTTTACCTGCGCTATACACCAGTTGACCTTACAGAATGTAAGCTTAATTTACAGATACACGAAAGGCTGATGTTGATCAGTCTGTCCACCAAGAGGTAACAGAGATGAATACTTTAACAAAAGTAATATTGGCAGCTGCTGTTCTCCCGCTCGCGCTCGGCAGTATGAATGTTTTTGCCGGATATCAGAACCATCATGGCGGTGGTCGCTGGGGGAATCAATGTTCCGAATGCCAGCGTTATGATCACCGTGGGATGTTTCGAACATTCAACCTGACATCGGAACAGCAAAATCAACTGACAGCACTCCGGCAAAAGCATTGGGAGCAAAGACAGACACGGATGCAAAATTTTCATCAAGAAATGGCCCCTATTTTACTGGCAAAAAGTTTTGATGAGAAAGCCGCTCAGAAACTGGCTGGTAAAATGGGAAATGGGCAAGTTGACCAGCGTGTAGAGATGATGCGCCAACGGCATGACATGTTGCGTGTTTTGACACCAGAACAACAAGAACAATGGCGGAAAATGTTTCAAGAAAGACCATTCGGCAGTATGACCGGACCGGGTCAAGGCGGTGGTCCTCGTGTCATGATGAACCAATGGTAGGAACACATCCGCGATTTTTGGGGGAGTGTTGCGCATGGTGAAAACAGCATGTGGTGGGAGAGCGCTTTGATGAAAGCGATGATGTCTGTGAAGTAAAATGATGTCTGTGAAGCAACATGACGTCAGTGAAGAAAGAGGTGACAGGGATGCGCCTCTTTTTTGTCATTATGACCAATAATTATTATCATTTTCATGTTTAAAATCAGCTAATTATATTATATGGCGATGAATAAATTACCTGCAATGAAGCTGATTTCGTTATATAGTTAATCATTATTGATGACAATCATTCAGAGTTTTTGATGCACTCAAATTATATTCGCTTAGTGAAATCAGCAGCATGGAGTGCGACCATTGTCGCGATTACGTTGTTGATCATTAAAATGTTTGCTTGGTGGCATACCGGCTCAGTCAGTTTACTCGCGTCGGTGATTGACTCTTTGCTGGATATTGCCGCATCGGTGGTTAACCTGTGGGTGGTTCGCTATGCTCTTCAGCCGGCAGATCGGGAACATACATTTGGCCATGGGAAAGCAGAATCTTTGGCGGCACTGGCACAAGCGATGTTTATTTCAGGGTCTGCCTGCTTTTTATTTCTGAACGGGGTTGACCGCTTCTTTCGTCCTCAGCCGCTCCAAACACCGGAGCTGGGGATTTACGTCAGTGCGCTGGCAATCGTGGTGACCTTCCTGTTGGTTCGGTATCAGAAGTATGTGGTGAAAAAAACCGGGAGTCAGGCGATTGCGGCGGACTCTTTGCACTATCAGTCTGATTTATGGATGAACATTGCAATTATGATCGCACTAGCGATGAGTTGGAAAGGGGTGACCCAAGCCGATGCGATTTTTGCCGTCGGTATCGGTGTTTATATTTTATATAGTGCATACCAGATTATTCATGAAGCGATTCAGACGTTATTGGATCGCAAACTGCCGGATGAAGAAATCAGTCACATTCGTCAGCTGAGTTTATCGGTTGAGGGTGTTTTAGGCATTCATGGTTTACGGACGCGAATGTCCGGACCGGTGCGTTTTATTCAGCTTCATCTGGAATTAGATGATCATTTACCGCTGATTCAGGCCCATGAGATTTCTGATCAGGTTGAAGCGTTATTGCTGGCGGAGTTCCCCGGCTCCGATGTGCTTGTTCACCAAGACCCTTATTCTGTGATCCTGGAGTCAGAATATGAGCAGAAAGTAGCAGAATGGTCGTGATAACGATAAATGCTTAACTGATGATCGTGTTTTGATTCGGAGCGCGATTCACATGAGGTCTCAGCCGAGATGTGGATAGAACGGATAACCTGAGAATGGTTTTCAGGTTATCCGCATGACGTCCTTTCTGACGATTAGAACGTTGCTTCTAGCGTGATGCCTGAGTAATCAGAATAACCGCGTAGCATGATTGAGTAAGTCCCCGCAGCTGCGCGATCAAACGAGCATGACTCGTTATTCCCCGTTTTGTAAGGACGACAATCATAAGAACGAGTTCCCGCTTTCGCGCCATACTTCACATAAAGATCGGCATCCCCTCGTCCGCCCGATATTGAGATTTTAAAGGAACGAGATTCAGGCAGTTCAAATGTATACCAGCTTTGAGCCGATGCGTTGCCACTTAATCCAGTCAGTGGTTTGCCGACCTTCAACACCGGATCCTGTTGCGCTTCGACCGCTGAGTTTGCCATTTCGACGACATAGGAGAGGCCGAGCCGGGCGAATTTTTGCGCGTGCTTTCCTTCTCGGTCAGAATTGGAGAGCGTATCCCGTGAGGTATGAATATGCGGATTGTATTCAGAGAATTTTGCTTCGAAAGGCATTGATGCAGGGTATCCGGCACCATGCCACGAAGCATGATCCGAGCAACCATAACCACATCGGTCGAAGCCGTATTTCAGATTGGGTAGGTACTCATCCAGCAATTTTGCCAAGAATGAATTCAGGTTGCTGTCGGTATAATCGGTCATGAAGACAATATCTTCAGCAGAACCGGGATAGTTTGTCATATCCAACTGAAGGGCGGAAAGCACGTTTTTGCCCTCATTCTTATATTGACTGGCGATATCTTGAGAGCCGCGTAACCCGACTTCTTCTGCCGCATAAGCCATGAAAGCAACTGTCCGTTTCGGTTTGAAGTTGTTTTCTGCCAGAACTCTGATAATTTCTGTCACACTCGCGATGCCTGAGGCATCATCATCTGCCCCGGGGGCAACACTTTGAGCATTGGTTCTTGAACCAATGGTGGAATCCAAGTGACCGCCAATGACGACAATTTCATCGGGTTTTTCTGTGCCTCTAATGGTGAGAATGACGGACTTCTGTTGATAGCCTGAGTGGCTGACCTGCTGAACGGAAGCATTCCCCCATGAAGCAGACAAACCTCGCCATTCATTGGCAATCCAGTTCGAGGCCTGTGTTCCGGAGAGGGTCGTATAGAAGCGATTTGTGAAGTCCGACAAGCTGGTGATTGTATCGGTAATTTGATCAGCACTGATCAATGGAATTAATGGTTTGACGATATCTTGCTGACCAATGCCAACCGCAGCAAAGGAACTGCTGGTTAATGGCACTCGGCTCGCTTCAATCGCACTTTGTTTCGAATCATGAACAATATAACCACCGCAGCGGTGATGTTCTTCATGCATGTTGTGCGATAGCTCGGCCAGATCTTGTGAAGCAACCTTTCCCACCCAGACAAGAGGATTATCGACCACTGACTGAGGCTGAATGGGTTGAGTGACAGATTCCAGCAGTGTGCCTTTTGCATCAGCACCAATCGATATCCAGACTTCGTTGGCGTCAGCTTGCGAATTTTCTGCCGCGATAAGCGATGTACTGAACAGTGTCAGGATGACGGCCAGACTGGTTTTCGTGTATTTCATTTTTCTGATCTCCCTATCATAGGTGATTGATATAATTAATAAAAGTCGTTATGGATGTTAAAGGCCAGCGTGACTAAACTAACAAAACAAAGCAAGATTAGGGATGAGTTAATGCAAATTAATTCATAATCAGAATGTAAACAACAGTGAGCACAAGAATGTTAATAAATATTTATATTGGTTATATTTATGTAAATAATTAAGTGTGTGAATGCGTAATGGCTTGTTGTATATGCTGTTATAAGCGAGCTCGCTGCAAGAGCAGACCGTTATTTTTTAGACTATTTTGTATTCAATATTGCCCTTTACTATGGTTGATTCGCATAAGGAAAAAACTATACCCTGATGTGAATCAACAAAGAGTAATGACAAAGTTGCAATACTCATTCACAATATGAACACTTAATCTTCAGTGCAAAAAAAGTTCGGGTAACATTGTAAAAAAAGTGACATGATGTGCTGAGAAGATCGGTTTGTTTTGACAGCAACAACCGAATACAACTATCTATTAGAATGACATTCCCAATATTTTAGAGGGTGAGCATGATTAAAAAGATCGGGATATTAACAAGTGGCGGTGATGCTCCAGGGATGAACGCTGCGATTCGTGGCGTTGTACGCACTGCATTAGGCGCTGGTTTAGAAGTTTTCGGCATCTATGATGGCTATCTGGGACTCTATGAAGACCGGATTGCCCAGTTAGATCGCTCGAGTGTTTCTGACGTGATTAACCGGGGTGGCACATTTCTGGGGTCGGCACGTTTCCCTGAATTTAAAGAGGTTCACGTTCGTGAAAAAGCGATTGAGAACTTGCAGAAGCATGGTATCGAAGCGCTGGTCGTGATCGGTGGTGATGGTTCTTATATGGGCGCGAAGAAGCTGACAGAAATGGGATATCCATGTATCGGTCTGCCGGGCACCATTGATAATGATATCGCCGGCACTGATTATACCATCGGTTATCTGACGGCTTTGAATACCGTGATTGATGCGATCGACCGCTTGCGCGATACATCATCATCTCACCAACGGATTTCTATTGTTGAAATTATGGGACGTCATTGTGGTGATTTAACACTGATGTCAGCCATTGCCGGTGGATGTGAATATATTATTACCCCGGAAACGGGATTGAATATGGATGAGCTGATTTCCAATCTGAAAGATGGCATCGCGAAAGGGAAGAAACATGCCATTATTGCTTTAACTGAGCTGATGATGGATGCCAACGTTCTGGCGAAGAAGATTGAAGACGCGACGAAACGTGAAACACGAGCGACTGTGCTTGGTCACATTCAGCGTGGCGGTCGTCCGACAGCGTTTGACCGGGTTTTAGCCTCTCGGATGGGGAACTACGCCGTTCACCTTCTGTTGGAAGGCTATGGTGGTCGTTGTGTCGGTATTCAGAAAGAAGATCTGGTTCACCACGACATCATCGATGCGATCGAGAACTTGAAGCGTCCTGTTCGCCAGGATTTATACAAAGTTGCTGAAGAACTGTTTTAAGGTTTTTTCGTAGCACATATTAATAAAGACCGCGGTGAGCGGTCTTTTTTTGTATCGGATATTAAGTTGGATTCTTCGGAGTACGGATATCTCTGCTGACAAGTGCCTCTCAATGCGTCATATCGAGAGGGCAATCGTTTATATCAGACAATCCACATCCGTTCTTCCGGATCTTTTCTGTTCAGGTAATGCGTGGATTGAATCCGACGGATCGTCCGGCACTTACCGCGAATGAGCAGGGTTTCGGTGACGGCAATATTACCTTGACGAGTGACGCCATCCAGTAAGTCACCTTTCGTGATTCCCGTGGCTGAGAAAATCACATTATCACTGCGGACCATGTCTTCCATCTTCAGCACTTTACCGGCTTCTACGCCCATTTTCTGACAGCGTTCGATCTCTTGCTGACCGAGCTGGCGGTTTTCATCGGTGTCACCTTTTACTTCGTGACGAGGCAGAAGGCGACCGTGCATATCACCGTCTAAGGCACGAATCACGGCAGCGGAGACCACGCCTTCCGGTGCGCCACCGATACAATACATTACATCCACTTCACTATTGGGCATACAGGTTAAAATTGAAGCCGCCACATCGCCATCGGGGACGGCAAAGACGCGGACTCCCCACTGTTGCATCTCGGCAATGATTTGATCGTGACGAGGTTTTGCCAATGTAATCACGACCAGCGTATCCAGAGATTTACCTAATGCCTGCGCGACATGTTCGAGATTCTGTTTGAGGGGTTGATTGAGATCGATACATCCTTTGGCACCCGGACCGACAACCAGTTTTTCCATGTACATATCGGGTGCTTTCAAAAAGCTACCTTTTTCCGCGGCGGCCAATACAGAGAGCGCATTTGACTGCCCCATGGCTGTCATGCGAGTACCTTCTATCGGATCAACCGCGATATCAACTTCATCACCGCCCAAACCAACCTTCTCGCCGATATAGAGCATCGGGGCATCATCGATTTCCCCTTCTCCAATTACAATCTCTCCCGTGATTTCTGTTTTATTCAACAGGCTCCGCATGACTTCGACAGCAGCGCCATCGGCTGCATTTTTATCACCGCGCCCAAGCCATTTATACCCGGCTAAAGCTGCACCTTCGGTCACTCGGGAAAAGGCCATTGCTAAATCACGTTTCATGTGAACTCCATCTTGACGGAAAACTGAGAAATTTGCGTCGAATTTTAGCATATCCCGACGAAAACGTTTGCTGAAATGCTTGTGGATTATTGCACTTGATCAAATCGGCCTCAGATCTTTAACCACATTTCTGCGCTCAAGCAGGATTGAACCCGTCACGAAGAACAACAAAAGTAAGAATTGTGTCAATTCACGTCGGTTTTTTAATCGAATGATGAAAATATTCAATATAGAGCGTGTTTCTCCAGCCGTGGCTGAGTAGAATGAACAACTAGGTACAATCATCATTGCAAGCGCAGAATCGTAAAGGATATAAGCATGTCTTTTGAAGTGTTAGAGAAATTAGAAGCCAAAATTCAAACTGCCGTTGATACAATCACACTCCTTCAAATGGAAGTTGAAGAATTAAAAGAAGAAAAACAGAAATTGATTGAAGAAGCGACTCAGCTGAAAACCAGTCGTGATGAACTGGAACAGCACGTACAAGACATTCAGCAAGAGCAGACCGCGTGGCAGGAACGTATCCGCAATTTGCTGGGTAAGATGGAAGATATGGAGTAAGAAGCGAGGCTTTCTATATCAAAGCGATCTGGTTCAAGCTTTCTGTCTTACACACGCGATATTAAAAAAATGCCGACATTCCTGTCGGCATTTTTCATGAGTCCTGTCGGCATTGTTCATGAGAGAGTTGAAAGACGATTTATGCTTACGGGCGGATGCCGAGTGTATGGCATAACGCATAGGTCATTTCTGCCCGATTCAGTGTATAGAAGTGGAAGTCTTTCACGCCTTCACGACAGAGTATCCGGACCATGTCAATGGCTTGACTTGCACCGACAAGCTGACGTGTCACCGGATCATCGTCTAATCCGTCGAATTGTTGATTCATCCAGCCCGGTACTTTGACATGGTTCTGCGCGGCAAAGCGAGATGCCTGTTTAAAGTTGGATACCGGGAGAATGCCCGGTACGATTTCGACATCGATACCGGCGCTGACACAGCGGTCCCGAAATCGCAGATAACATTCAACATCAAAGAAAAACTGAGAGATGGCACGGTTCGCACCCGCATCCACTTTACGTTTGAGATTCAGTAAGTCGGCCTGAGCACTTTTGGCTTCAGGGTGGACTTCAGGAAAGGCTGCGACAGAAATATCAAAGTCGTGACGGGATTTGAGTAAGGTCACCAGATCAGCAGCATACATCTCCGGTTTACCACCGCCCGGAGGAATATCCCCCCGGAGCGCAACAATATTCTTGATACCGTTGTTCCAGTAGTCATCGGCAATCTGACTCAACGCCTCACGACTGGCATCAATACAAGTTAGGTGAGGGGCTGCGACTAAACCGGTCCGGGATTTGATTTCTTTAATAATGGCATGGGTTCTCTCTCGTTCTCCGGAGTTCGCTCCGTAGGTAACAGAGACGAATTTGGGCTGTAAGGTTTTTAAGCGCTGCACGGAGTTCCAGAGCGTTTCTTCCATCTTCGGTGAACTGGGCGGGAAAAACTCAAAAGAGACGTTAAGGTCCCCGGATAATTCACTAATGTTCTGATTCAGTGCATCAATATGTCCAGCATATGAGTATCCCATCTTCTCTCTCCCGTGAATGATGGCTAATCGGATTTTAATCGACATTTGGACGTCTATATGTCTAGATATTCTATTGAATTGTTTTTGATGTCAATAATATAAGCATGAATATTATTCATGTTTATATGAAGGCTTTTCACATTTCTTCGTGTCTAACCCAATTGAGTTTAGAAACAAATCAGGAGCCTTTCGGCTCCTGAACAATTAAATATGTGATCGAGAATGGATTTGTTATAACAGGCTGGAAAGTAGATTAATATCTGACTGGATTGCACCCGCAGTGACATCTCGTCCGGCACCGGGGCCGCGAATCACTAATGGATTGTCTTTATACCATTTACTTTCGATGGCAAAGATATTATCGCACGGTAGTAGATTGGCTAATGGATGCTCTCGGTGTAATGCTTCCACACCGACGGAGGCTTTGCCTGATTTCTCCAAGCGAGCGACATAACGCAGCACTTTATCTTCTCTCTGTGCTTTTGCCAGACGTTCAGCAAGCTGAATGTCGAGTTGAGCGCTTTGGTCAAGAAAGTCATCCAGAGAGAGGCACTGTAATTCTTCCGGCACCAGTGATTCGACAGTGACCTGACCGGGTTCAATATCCAGACCGGACTCACGCGCCAGAATGACCAATTTTCTCATGACGTCGGAGCCATCTAAATCATTTCTCGGATCGGGTTCGGTTAAGCCTTGTTGCCAAGCCAGATCAACCAATTCACTAAATGGGACAGTCCCGTCGTATTGTTGGAAGAGCCAAGACAGTGTTCCTGAGAAAATCCCGGACAGAGCGACGATCTCATCTCCGCTTTCCCGCAGATCTCTCACCGTATGGTTAATCGGCAGACCAGCACCGACTGTCGCATTGTAAAACCAGTGACGGCTGATCTTTGTAAAAGAGTCTTTAACTTGATAGTAGTATTCACTACTTGAAGAGCCCGCGACCTTGTTGGCAGAAATAAGGTGCATTCCTTGTTCTGCGATCTGAATATATTGTCCGGCGAGTTCAGCACTGGCGGTCACATCCAGCACGATGACATCATCATAGCCGCGGATCTGTCCGAGTTTGAGTAGCCATCCTTGACCATCATTGGGAATGGATTCTTCAAGAAAATGTTGTGCGACCTTTGTCGGGTCAATGCCATGTTCATCAAACCAGTAGGTCTGACTATCGATGATCGCAACCAGTTCAAAACTCATCCCCCGGCGCTTTTCCAGCTCGGCTTTCTGTTCCGCAAAGAGCTTGAGCCAACTTGAGCCAATATTGCCTTTGCCGCAGAGTGCGAGTGCCACGCGTTTCTGAGCCTGAAAAAGGTAAGTATGTAGCTGATTGACCAAAGTATCCATGGATGTCTGACGAAGTATCGCGACCAGACTCAATTCTGATTCAGATTCACAGAGGAATTCAATCGGAGCCTGTTTGAGCTGCTGATAAAAACCGAAACAGTGGTTGGCATTTTTGGTCACCCCGGCACCGACGGCGGCGACCAGTGAATAGCCTTCTTTGAGGCGAATTTCCGCTTCAATAGCGGCATCTTGCAAATAGGATAAAGCACCAGAAGCAATTTCAGCCGTGTAAGCAAGCTGGATGCGATACTGGTCTTCTTGCTTATCATAAGCAAGCGGTATGAGCTGGGCTCGCTTGAGTTGCTCGATCACCTGTTTGTACAGACGCTGAAAATCGTGTCCGCGTGAGAAACTCAGTTCAATCAGTAAGACTTCATCCAAAGACGTGATGATTTTGGCACCCCGTCCTGAAGCAAGTACCCGTTCGATATGGGTTGATCCGGCTTCAGGGTCATAGCTACACCGGAGATGCAGATCAATCGCACTTTGCGCTACCGGCTGTAATGTCCGGCTGTGTAAGACGGGTGCAGCGAGGCGAGCCAGTTCGCTGGCTTCATCCAGACGAAGGAGCGGCAGCAGGCAGGCATCAGTGACGACTCTCGGGTCTGCACTGTAGACACCGGCGACATCACTCCAAATTGTTACCCGCTCGACTTCTGCCAGTGCACCAATAATGGTCGCTGAGTAATCGGAACCATTCCGCCCCAGCAGCACGGTTTCTCCGGCTTCGTCTTGAGCGATGAATCCAGTGATCACGATCCGTTGATGACCATGTTGAGCCAGAATTTCCTTCAATAGCGGATAAGACTGGGCACGGTCGATTTCCGGTTGGGTCTCTCGGTGAGCGCGTAAAAATGCTCTGGCGTCTTGTGCAATCGCCATTAATCCTTGCTGGTTGAGTAACGCTGCCATTAAACGGGATGACCACATCTCACCATGAGCTAATACGAATGCCTGTTGGGCGGCACTTAGTGGGGCACTGAGTTCAGCGAGGATCATGCACTCATCACTCACTCGGTTCGTCAGTGCTTGAGCGGCTTCTCCTTCGAGCAAGTCTGCAATTAACTGGTGTTGAAACTGTTGAATCTGACCCAAAATTGCTTGGGCCTGTTGCGGTTTGACGGTTAGATTCTCAATAAAAGCAATGAGTTGATTGGTTGTTTTGCCCGCTGCAGAAACCACAACTAGGTCGTGACTTTGCGAATACTCTTTGAGAATTTGAGCAACGCGGCGATAACATGCCGGATCAGCCAGACTACTTCCTCCGAATTTATGGAGGTGGCGTACGGTGGTCATCAACGATTCTCCTTTACCCAATTTAGGGATTGATCCAGATCGGCAATCAAGTCATCGACATCTTCTAAGCCGACCGAGAGCCGTAATAATTGTAGAGTAATACCGGCTTTGTGGAGTGCTTCCTCACCCATCGCACGATGGGTCATCGTTGCCGGGTGACAAATTAAACTTTCGACACCACCGAGTGACTCCGCTAATGAAAACAGATTGAGCCGGCTCACAAATTGTTGCAGCTCTTCATAGCTCCCCACAAATTCAAAGCTGAGCATCGAACCAAATCCGCTTTGCTGCTTTTGCGCAATGTCATGACCGGGATGAGTCGGTAAACTCGGATGATAAATGGTTCCGATCAGCGTCTGAGACTGCAAGTAAGCGAGAATTTTCAGTGAGCTTTCTTCATGGCAACGCATTCTTGCGCTCAAGGTGCGTAGCCCTCTGAGTGTCATATAACTATCGAATGGGGTACCGGAGGCTCCGATACAGTTGGCCCACCAAGAAAGCTGTTCAGCGTGCGCTTTGGTTTTGCTGATAATTACGCCGCCAATCACATCAGAGTGGCCATTGATATACTTTGTCGTCGAATGGATCACAAAGTCAGCGCCCAGCGATAAAGGTTGTTGGTAGACTGGGGTCAGGAAGGTATTATCAACAGCGACTAAAGCACCGACCTGCTTTGCCTGCTGACAGATTTTTTCGATATCAACGACCCGGACAAGCGGGTTGGATGGTGTTTCCAGCAAAATGAGTTTAGGTTTCTGGGCTAAGGCTTCAGTGAGCGCAGCATCGTCGCATTGATCAACGAATAACACCCGGAAGTCACCTTTATTGGCGCGGGTATTGAATAAACGGTATGTGCCGCCATAACAATCATTCGGTGCGACGATGAGATCATCGGGGCCGATAAAGGCAGAAACCCATAGATTAAGCGCTGATGTACCGCAGTTGGTGATTACGGCTCCCTGACCACCTTCCAGTTCGTAAAGTGCTTGTTCCAGCAGTCCACGGTTCGGATTACCGGAACGGGTATAATCGTACTGAGGGACTTCACCGAACGCCGGAAATCCATAATTCGTTGAGAGATAAATCGGTGGAACGACAGCATGGTACTGCGTGTCTGACTCAATACCCGTTCGAACGGCGATGGTTGCCTGTTTACGAGTGCTCATATGTGATTCCTTCCTACTTGATGACAGATGTCGTTCATGACTGAAAATCTCAATCGACACGGATTGGACATGATGGTTCACTTTACTGATTTTTTAATGGGACGTCAATACTTCTAGACGTCTATATGTCTTTGCTTGTAGCAGTAAATAAAGCTAAAATTAACACCTACTTTTTTTGATAATAATGACGAATTCCGGCAATGAGGGGAAGCAATGGCTGATTGGAATGGTGAATACATAAGTCCTTATGCTGAGCATGGTAAGAAAAACGAGCAGGTCAAGAAAATTACGGTTTCTATCCCATTGAAAGTTCTCAAAGTATTGACTGATGAACGGACAAGACGCCAGATCAATAATTTACGTCATGCCACAAATAGTGAGCTGTTATGTGAGGCATTTTTGCATGCGTATACGGGTCAGCCTTTGCCGACGGATGAAGATCTGCGTAAAGATCGCCCGGATGATATTCCAACTGAAGCAAAAGCAATCATGACTGAGATGGGCATTGAATTTGAATCTTATGATGATTAATTCGCAGGTGCCTGACTTCGCAGACAGATAAAGTATTTTTTGTCATGCTGGCTGATTTGAACGAATTGATTTAACCGCAAGCGAATATGAAATCAATTTCTTTTTAGAAAGGGAACAATGCACAAGAGGGGTTGTTTCCTTTGCAGATAAGGAACGTCTGATATGATCTATGTTCACTACCTTGAACAGTCTCGGGCATTACGTGTGGTCTGGTTGTTGGAAGCGCTCGAACTCGAATATGAGATTGTTCATTATAGTCGAGACCCAAAGACTTGGGGAGCACCGGAGTCTTTGAAGGCGGTTCATCCGTTAGGTAAATCTCCGATGATTGTTGATGGCGAACAAACCATTGCCGAGTCAGGTGCCATTATCGAGTATCTGATCGATACCTATGATCATCAACATCGTTTCCGGCCTGAATCAGGGCAGGCATTACTGGATTACCGCTACTGGTTACATGCCGCTGAAGGTTCTTTCATGATGTGGCTGGTGATGCGGCTGATCTTTATTAAGTCGAGAGAAAAACTCCCATTCTTGCTGCGTCCGCTGATTGGTTCTTTTCTCAACAAAATGGATCAGATAGTGATTGAGCCTCGTGTGTCTACTTTCTTGCGTTATATCGATGATACGCTTGCGCAACGTTCATGGTTTGCCGGAGAGAAACTCAGTGGTGCCGACTTTCAGATGCATTTGGTATTACAACTTGCCGATATGCGGGCGGATTTGTCTGTCTATCCTAATATTCAACGCTATAATCAACAGGTTGCCCAACTGGCAAGCTATCAGCAAGCATTGCAAAAAATACCTAGTTGAATCAAATGTTTAAATGCAAGTAATAAAAAGAGGATACACGATGTGTATCCTCTTTTTGTATCCGTGATGTTCTGCCAGTGTGTTGGATTAATCTTGCATGTAGCCTTCAGGCATTGAAATCCGAGCAACGCCTGAATCAACAGCGGCTTGCGCAACAGCTCTGGCGACTCGTGGCAACAGCCGTGGATCCATCGGTTTGGGAATAATGTACTCGGGACCGAATGAGAGGCTATCGATATCGGCCGCAGTCAGAACCTCTGCCGGTACATCTTCTTTGGCAAGCTGGCGAATGGCTTCAACCGCTGCAATTTTCATTTCATCGTTAATTTCGCTGGCTCGGATATCCAGCGCACCACGGAAGATGAACGGGAAGCAGAGAACATTGTTGACCTGATTTGAGTAGTCAGAACGCCCCGTTCCCATGATCAAATCCTTGCGGACTTGGTAAGCCAGTTCCGGTTTGATTTCTGGATCTGGGTTTGAGCAAGCGAACACGACCGGCTTTTCAGCCATCAGTGCTAATGCTTCCGGCGGCAGGAGGTTTGGACCTGAAACGCCAAGGAATAGATCGGCATCTTGAATGACGTCTTCCAAGGTTCTCTTATCCGTATTATTTGCAAATAATTGTTTGTGTTCATTGAGATCACTACGGCGGGTGTGAATCACACCTTTGCGGTCAAGCATATAGATCTTCTCACGCATTGCACCGCATTTGATCAACAGTTCCATACAGGCAATGGCTGCTGCACCAGCGCCCAGACAAACGATCGTACACTCCTTCAGGTCCTTTCCCTGTAGCTCAATTGCATTGAGCATGCCTGCAGCAGTGACGATTGCTGTACCGTGTTGATCATCATGAAATACGGGGACATCACAACGTTCGATGAGACGTCGTTCGATTTCAAAACAATCCGGTGCTTTGATATCTTCCAGATTTATACCACCAAAAGTATCAGCAATATTTGCGACAGTCTCGACGAACTCATCAATCGTCCGGTGCTTCACTTGAATGTCGAATGAGTCCAGACCGGCGAATCGTTTGAAAAGCAACGCTTTTCCTTCCATCACAGGTTTGGATGCCATCGGCCCCAGATTGCCTAATCCAAGGATGGCTGTCCCGTTAGAGATAACTGCGACGGTATTGCCTTTCGCCGTATACTTGTAAATATTATCGACATCCTGCGCAATCTCACGGACCGGCTCGGCAACACCGGGACTGTAGGCTAAAGCCAGATCCGCAGCGGTGTCGGCAGGTTTGGTGAGCGAGATTGCGATTTTTCCTGCGGTTGGAATGGCGTGATAATCCAAAGCTTTCTGGCGAAATGCTTTTTCGGGAGTTGAATCTTGATGGTTGTCTTCAGACATAGGATCGTGTCTCGTTTTTATAGGGAAAGAAACTGCATTCTAATGGATGTCTGGGGAGCTGCCTAGGCGATCATGACATTATGTGTTTAAACGTTGCATAAATATGTAGAGGTTGGAGGAGTTTATGCTGATATATTCTGTTTTATGCAAGAATTACGTTGATGTCATAGAGATGATGACACACCAATAGACAGTGAGCCTCGCTTGGGATGACTTGCGTCAGGGGAACCAGAGGTACTTTGGAAAATAAAAAGGACACCATTTGGTGTCCTTTTTGAAATTCTCAGCGAAGAGAGATTATTTTTTGCCGCTGCTCAGCGCACCGAAACGCTTGTTGAAGCGATCTACACGACCACCGGTATCAACGACACGTTGTTTACCAGTATAGAATGGGTGACATTTGTCACAAACATCCAAGTGCAGGGAATCTTTGTTCAATGTAGTTTTGAATTCGAAAGCGTTGCCGCAAGAACATGTTGCGCTTACAACTTTGTATTCTGGGTGGATACCAGTTTTCATGGGAGAACCTCAAAATCGGGCCATGTCGCTATCCGGATCGTTGCCGGACACCACATGTCAGTTAATTATATCGTCTTACATCGGTTGTGATACGGGCATCCGTATCATCAAGGCGCGCTATATTAAAGAATCCATGAGCGGTGATCAACTAGTTTTGCTGTTATTTTCACCATTGTTATTGCTGTCTCGAATTTCACGATAGCTTCGATTAGACTGTGGTCCATGATTTTTACATCTGATGTTCAGTGATATGCATCCATCCATTGCCCGAGTGGCATTACCTGTCCCTTTAGATAAACAGTTCGACTATCTGATACCGGCGCATTGTCAGCCTGTGATCGGTGGACGGGTTTCAGTGCCGTTTGGGCGACAGACTTTGATTGGCATTGTGGTTGCGCTCGGACATGACTCTGATGTGAGTCATGATGTGCTGAAACCGATTCGCGCAGTGCTGGATGAGCAGCCAGTTTGGTCAGCCAGTCTGTTTCGACTATTTACTTGGTGCAGCCAATATTATCAATATCCACTCGGTGATACCTTGTCAAATGTGTTACCCGCGGCATTGAGAAAAGGAAAAGCCGCTGATTTTGCGACCTTGCGAGAGTGGTGCCTGACATCAGCCGGACGGGACAAGTTGATGCAGGGGCTCGGCCGAGCAGTCCAGCAGGCGAAGGTGTTGCGTTTGCTGGAAAACGGCACACAAAGTCATCAAGCATTACTCGATGAAGAGATCAGTCGTCAGGTCTTGAACACGCTTCAGGACAAAGGGTGGATTGACGCGATTGACAGAAAACCAGACCGTCAAAAGTGGCCTGAATTACTGGAAGACGAAGATGAAAAACCGCAACTGAATATGGAACAGTCCGTTGCGATTGCGACGATCAACAGCCAGCACGAATTTGGTTGCTACTTATTGGAAGGTGTCACTGGCTCGGGGAAAACAGAAGTCTACCTGAACTTGATTGCACCGGTCTTGAAGCAAGGAAAACAAGCCCTGGTTCTCGTGCCTGAAATTGGTTTAACCCCACAGACTATCCAGCGTTTTCGTTCACGTTTTATGGTGCCGGTGGTCGTCATGCATTCCGGGCTCAATGAGACCGAAAGACTGAATGCATGGTTGTCTGCCCGGGATGGTCATGCCGGTGTGATCATCGGAACGCGTTCTGCGCTGTTTACACCGTTTGCCGATTTGGGAATCATTATTGTTGATGAAGAACATGATGCTTCATACAAACAGCAGGATAGCTTACGTTATCATGCTCGGGATGTGGCCGTTATGCGCGCCAGCCTTGAACAGATTCCCATTGTTTTGGGTTCAGCGACGCCTGCACTGGAGACCTTACAAAATGCACTCAGTGGCAAATACCATCATTTGACTTTGACACAACGGGCTGGGGATGCTGTTCCGGCGACCAATCGGGTTCTGGATGTCAAAGGGCTCTACCTTGAAGGCGGACTGTCAGCCCCGTTGATTGCTGAAATGAGAAAGCATTTACAGGTTGGGAATCAGGTTTTGTTATTTCTCAACCGACGGGGGTACGCCCCCGTGCTGATGTGTCATGAGTGTGGCTGGGTCGCCCATTGTCAGCGCTGTGATGCACGTTATACCTATCATCAGGTGACACAGGAGCTGCGTTGTCACCACTGCGGTTCCCAGCGTCCGGTGTTGCATCAATGCCAGGATTGTGGCTCGACACAGATGGCGACGGTTGGTGTCGGGACTGAGCAATTGGAAACACAACTGGCGGAGATCTTCCCCCAATATCGAACTATCCGGATTGATCGGGACAGTACTCGGAGAAAAGGCACGCTGGAATCGGCTCTCAATGCCGTTCATCGGGGGGAATATCATATTTTAATCGGGACGCAGATGCTGGCAAAAGGTCATCATTTTCCGCGAGTGACACTGGTTGGCTTGCTGGATGTTGACAGTGCGTTGTACAGTCATGATTTTCGGGCATCGGAACGATTGGCACAGCTGTTTATTCAGGTTGCCGGTCGTGCCGGACGCGCCAGCCAGCCCGGTGAAGTTATTCTTCAGACGCATCACCCAGAGCACAGTTTATTGCAGGCATTGCTCAACAAGGATTACCGTCACTTTGCCATGAGCGCGTTACATGAGCGGAAACTGGCATTATTACCTCCTTTCAGTTACTTGACTTTATTTAAAGCCGAATCAAATCAAGCCGAGCTTGGTGAAGATTTTCTCAGACAGGTGAGGCAGACTTTGGAAGTTCACCCCTTGTTTGATCATGCAACCTGCACGGTTTTAGGACCATCTCCGGCACCGATGGCGAAACGAGCCGGGAAATATCGCTGGCAGCTATTGCTCCAAACGATGAGTCGCCCGATGATGCAAAAACTGTTGATGAGTGCTAAACCTGTCATTCAACGCTTACCACTCGCGGGGAAAGTGCGTTGGTCGCTCGATGTTGAACCACATGATTTGTCGTAATCCCCCACTCTCTATCCGGTAAGTCGGAAGTTCATTGGCGTGGATTGAGATTTTTGTCGCGATATAAAACCTATGTATCGTGATCTATTTCTCGTTTATGATGTAAGAAGTGTTAAATAGACCGTAACTTTATCCGTAGAAATGCTTAAACTGTGAAAGCACATACATCAAGCTCTTGATAGATATATCAAAAATATGTGCAATCAATCAGTTTTATAGCAAATACTATTTTGAAAGAGGGTTTTAATGTATGGCGACAATGAAGGATGTTGCTCAACTAGCGGGAGTGTCGACCGCGACCGTATCTAGGGCATTGATGAATCCCGAAAAAGTGTCGCCTACGACAAGAAAACGGGTTGAAGATGCAGTCCTTGAAGCCGGATATTCTCCGAATTCACTGGCACGAAATTTAAGACGTAACGAATCAAAGACGATTGTTGCGATTGTTCCTGATATCTGTGATCCGTATTTTACTGAAATAATCCGGGGTATTGAGGATGCTGCTGTCGAGCATGGTTATTTAGTGCTACTTGGTGATAGCGGACAACAGAAGAAACGCGAAAGTTCTTTTGTTAATCTGGTCTTTACCAAACAAGCCGATGGCATGTTACTCCTTGGTACCGATTTACCATTTGATGCCAGTAAGTCAGAACAGAAAAATTTACCTCCGATGGTGATGGCCTGTGAGTATGCACCGGAGCTGGAATTGCCGACCGTCCATATAGATAATCTGACTTCTGCGTTTGAAGTGGTCAATTATCTCACTCAGATGGGCCATAAAAAGATTGGTGAGATTGCCGGCCCCGATTCAGCGGCTTTGTGTCATTTCCGTCATCAGGGATATATGCAGGCTTTAAGACGTGCCGGTATTACGATAAATCCTGCGTATCATTACAAAGGTGATTTCAGTTTTGAAGCGGGTGTGAAAGCGATTCGGCTCCTTTTAGGGTTGTCTGAGCCTCCGGGGGCTGTTTTCTGCCACAATGACATGATGGCTATCGGTGCCATTCAGGAAGCAAAACGCCTGGGTGTCAGAGTGCCTCAGGACCTGTCGGTGGTTGGTTTCGATGATATCAACTTTGCTCAGTATTGTGATCCACCATTAACGACTGTCTCTCAGCCTCGGTATGAGATTGGCCGTCAGGCGATGCTGATGATGTTAGAGGTGCTCCGGGGGCACGATGTTCGGGCGGGCTCTCGTTTGCTGGAAACAAAACTGGTGATACGAGAAAGTGTTGCTTCTCCTCGCGGATAACGCTGCGTGGGTGACATTGGCAACCTCAAGAATGCTGATGTGTCTTGTGCTCAGAGTTGTGCTTCCGCATGGTCTTCTTTAACATACAGTCATTGTTTGTAAGGTAAGCATAATTTAGTGGCTAATAAAGACTATGTGAAACGGGGCAGTGCAGCAAAGAAAACTGCGCGTAAAACCCCGAAGAAGCGCCCTTGGTTGAGTGGTACGCTTGCTGTAATTGTGGTGGCTGTGTTTGGATATGGCTTGTATACACTGGGTATACAGCCGTCTCCGCCAGCAAAGCATGCGCCTGTGGTTCATAAACCCGAAGTGAAGCCATCAACGCATGACAAGCACAAGAGACTTCCTCCCCCACCGGCTGAAAAATGGGATTATGTGGATACCTTGCCTCAGCGTGAGATAGAGGTCACCCCGAAAGCGCTGAAAGTATCGAAAATTCCGTACATAATGCAGTGTGGTGCATATAAGACGATGGCCCAGGCTGATAAACGGAAACTGGATATCGCTTTTCAGGGAATTAAAAGTAAAATCCGCAAGAGAGAAGATAGTAGCTGGTATCGCGTGGTGATCGGTCCTTACAAATTTAAACGTGATGCTGAACGTGATCGGCACAAACTTCAGCGCGCGAAGATTGAACCCTGCGCGATTTGGAAAGAAAAGCAATAGACACGTTTCTCCCTATCCTCCGGAGCTGGTCACAGAATTCCGGAGGAAATAACAACGATATCCCGCCTTTTGACTTGAATTCAAACAAGCTTGTCCTTATATAGTTTTCTAACACACTTTATAAAATGGAAGAGGTCCTCTCGTGACTACAATCGTATCCGTCCGTCGTGATAATCAAGTCGTTATTGCCGGAGATGGTCAAGTTTCTCTGGGTAATACCGTGATGAAAGGAAATGCCCGCAAGGTGCGCCGTCTGTATAACGATAAGATACTGGCTGGATTTGCTGGCGGTACAGCGGATGCATTTACATTGTTTGAGCGGTTTGAAAGCAAGTTGCAAATGCATCAAGGACATCTGGTCAAGGCGGCGGTTGAACTTGCCAAAGATTGGCGAAGTGATCGCGCCTTGCGCCGTTTGGAAGCGATTTTAGCCGTTGCTGATGAGACCGCTTCACTTATTATTACCGGTAATGGTGATGTTGTTCAGCCAGAACATGATTTGATCGCAATTGGCTCTGGTGGCAATTATGCTCAGGCTGCTGCGACGGCTTTACTCGAAAACACCGATCTGAGCGCGCAGGAAATCGCTGAAAAAGCGCTGCAAATTGCAGGCGATATCTGTGTGTTCACTAACCATTTCCAGACTATCGAAGTGCTTGATATTCCTCAAAGTGAATCATAGAAACTATTCGATAGCGTCTGCAATACAGAACAAAGGAAATAAGCATGTCTGAAATGACTCCTCGTGAAATTGTTCATGAACTCAATCGTCATATTATCGGTCAGGACAACGCGAAAAGAGCGGTCGCGATTGCTTTACGTAATCGCTGGCGTCGCATGCAGTTGGAAGAAAGTCTGCGTGTCGAAGTGACGCCCAAAAATATTTTGATGATTGGTCCAACTGGGGTGGGTAAAACTGAAATTGCCCGGCGTTTGGCTAAGTTGGCGAATGCGCCATTTATGAAGATTGAAGCCACAAAATTTACTGAAGTCGGTTATGTCGGTAAAGAAGTTGAATCGATTATCCGTGATCTGACGGATGTTGCGGTGAAAATGACCCACCAGCAAGCGATGGAAAAAGTGCAGTTTCGAGCCGAAGAATTAGCTGAAGAGCGCATTCTCGATGTATTGCTGCCGCCAGCGCGTGACTCTTGGGGCGAAGAAGAGCGAGCCGAAGATACTTCCCATACCAGACAGGTATTCCGTAAGAAATTACGTGAAGGTCAGCTCGATGATAAAGAGATTGAAATCGATGTTGCTGCACCGCAAATGGGCGTTGAAATTATGGCGCCTCCGGGTATGGAAGAAATGACCAACCAGTTACAGGGCATGTTCCAAAATCTGGCCGGAAACACCCAAAAGAAACGCAAGCTGAAGATTAAAGATGCGTTTAAGGCGTTGACGGAAGAAGAGGCTGCGAAACTGGTCAATCAGGATGAACTGAAAGAACAAGCCATCTTCAATGTTGAGAATCACGGTATTGTGTTTGTCGATGAGATTGACAAGATCTGTAAGCGTGGTGAAGTCTCCGGCCCTGATGTTTCGCGAGAAGGGGTACAGCGCGATCTGTTGCCACTGATCGAAGGCAGCACCGTATCGACTAAGCATGGCATGGTCAGAACGGATCATATTCTATTCATTGCTTCCGGGGCTTTTCAGGTTGCTAAACCGTCGGATTTGATTCCTGAATTGCAAGGGCGTTTACCGATTCGAGTGGAGTTGGAAGCACTGAGCAGTGATGATTTCAAACGCATCCTGACCGAACCGAAAGCATCGCTGACGGAGCAATATCAGGCGTTGATGGCCACAGAAAATGTTTCGATTGAGTTCTCAGAAGATGGAATTGAAAAGATTGCGGATGCCGCTTGGCAGGTGAATGAAACCACTGAGAACATCGGAGCGCGTCGTTTGCATACTGTGATGGAACGATTGATGGATGAAATTTCTTTCGATGCGACCGATAAAGCGGGCTCGTCATTCACCATCAATGCTGATTATGTGAAAGAGCGTCTCGGTGAGTTGATTGGTGATGAAGACCTCAGCCGCTTTATTCTGTAAGTGTTAAATCGATATGTGACAGAGGCAGTGATGCCAGTGTTCTCCGGTACCTGTTGGTATGGTTAGTTCATTGGGTGCTTTGATGTCATCTGGATGTAAAAGCTCGCATTTTTATGCGGGCTTTTTATTATCAATGATTTCGTCGTATACTAGAGCCCTTGACGTCCACTAGGCTGTAATCATGATGAACTCTATTTCGATTTGGATGGATGCGGCTCGACCGAAAACCTTGCCTTTGGCATTGATTTCGATCCTCACAGGAAGTGCCTTAGCTTTTTCTGAAAAGCATTTTTCTTGGCCGATAGCAATGTTAGCTTTGGTCACTGCTATTTTACTGCAAATCTTGTCCAACCTTGCCAATGATTATGGCGATGCGGTGAAAGGAACCGATAATGACGCCCGATTAGGTCCCATGCGAGCAATTCAGTCGGGGGCCGTGACATTGAAAGACATGAAATATGCCATGATGATCAATGTGCTGCTCACTGTTGTTTCTGGCATGGCGTTGATCCTGTATGCCTTGGACTCGCTTGACAATATTCTGGTTTTTATTGGCCTTGGCGTCATGGCGATGATTGCTGCGGTTGCTTATACCATGGGGAATAAGCCTTATGGCTATGTCGGGCTTGGTGATGTCTCGGTATTTGTCTTCTTTGGCTTGTTGGGCGTGTCCGGGACTTATTTTCTCTATACCGGTCATTTGAATACGACGCTACTACTGCCATCGATCGCTTGTGGTTTATTGGCTGTCGCGGTATTGAATGTCAATAATATGCGGGATATCGAAAATGATGAAATCTGCGGCAAGCGAACAATCGCAGTTCGTTTAGGACCGATTCTGGCAAAAAAATATCACTTTATTCTGTTAGCCGGAGCTGTCTTCACGTTTAGTTTATATCTGTGGTTACAGACCGATCCGCTCTGGCTTGCTCTTCCTTTTCTGCTCAGTTTGGTGGCGATGGTCAAACATGCAGTTGCCATCTGGGAAGCAGAACAACCGGTGCACATCGCACCGATGTTACCTGCGGTGGTTCGATGTTCTATTGTGACAAACTTATTGTTTGTCGGGGTTGTCATTGCTCAAACACTGATCAGTTAATTGAGCTTTGTCATTGCAATGACTTACATAGTCGATATACTCGTTTAAGATACTTTCGCTGTGAGAATGGTTGCCATGGAATACAATACATCTGCACTTTGTGATATTTATTTCGATCAGGTTGATGTTGTAGAACCGATGTTCAGTAATTTTGGTGGACGAGCCTCTTTTGCCGGCCAGATAACAACGGTCAAATGTTTTGAAGATAATGGTTTGATCCGTGAAGTGCTTGAGCAAGACGGTTTGGGACGAGTGCTATTGGTTGATGGCGGTGGTTCTTTGCGTCGTGCCCTGATTGATTCTGAATTAGCTGCGCTCGCCGAAGAAAATGAGTGGGAAGGCCTGGTTGTTTACGGGTGTGTTCGTGAAGTGGACGAATTGGAAGAAATGAATATTGGTATTCAGGCCATGACATCAATTCCTGTTGGTGCCGCTGTACAAAGTATGGGTGAAATTGATATTCCCGTTAATTTTGGCGGTGTCACCTTCTTGCCAGAAGATTACCTTTATGCAGACAGTACCGGTATCATTCTTTCTCAGGAACCTTTGAATACTGACCTTGAAGAGGCTGAGTTGGATGAGGAAGAACTCGATGACGATGATGTCATTGACGATGATGATGTTATTGTCGAAGAAGATGAAGAACGGATTTAATCTGGATTTTTGTCTGATGTCAGAGCCGTTTATTGCTTACGGCTCGTCGTCTTCCTTCTCGTGACTGACTTTCTTGTCACTGGCTTCCTTGTCATTGGCGCTCAGGCTTTGTCGTCGTAAAGATAAAGCCTGAAAATATCCAAATATCCCACCAAGAATGTTGCCGATAGCAATCCCTGCAAATAACCCATTGATCTGCCAGAGTTGTGAGCCGATCCAAGCCGAAGGCAGCGTAAAAAGAAACAGACGCATAAAGTTCCAACTGAAGGCTCTCAGCGGTCGGTTGAGTGCGTTCAGCGCTGAAACAATCATCATCACAATCCCCTGAAATCCATAGCTCAATGGCACAATCAGCAGATAATGCCAGAGTATTTCTCGAACCTGTATTTCCTGTGAGAATAGCGCCGAAATAGGGATACTTAGCGGGACCATCATTAAGAAAATAATGCCCTGGAACACGACAGAAAACCGGATGCTTAAGAAAAGCCCGGCAAAGCCTCGTTGTGGGTTATCGGCACCAAAATTCTGCGCTAAAAAAGGTGTGAGTGTTGATGTTAACGACATCAGCACCAGAATCAGAATTGATTCAACACGTTGTGCTGCACCATATGCGGCGACCGCTACCGTGCCATGTTGGGAGAGCAGTATCATTAACAATGCACCGGAAATCGGGTTCATCGCGTTGGACAGTGCCGCGGGTGTTCCAATCCGTAAAACCTGCTTCCAGTCTTGCCATAATGAACGCCAATCCGGCCGGGTGACGAGCCGTTTCCGATAGAATAAAATATATAATGTTCCAACCAAGGCTGTGCACCAGCTAATCGCACTGGCTATTGCAGCACCTTGAATTCCAAGCTCGGGGAAAGGCCCGTAACCGAAGATGAGTAATGGATCTAAAATACCGTTAATGGCGCCAGAGAGGATCATGAGTAATGCCGGGGTTCTGGTATCTCCGGTTGCCCGGATGGCACTGTTCCCGGCCATGGGAATGACCAGTAATGGTATAGCAATATACCAAACGGACATATATTGCTGTATTAAAGGCAGTAATGCTGGCTGAGCACCGAGTAAGGTAAAAAGAGGCGAGATGGTTAACAAGCCAACGGCAGAAGCAATACTGACTAAAACCACAGCCAGCAGTAACCCATGAATTGTCAGGCGAGCAGCATTATGTATCGATTTCTGGCCCAACAAATGTGCAATACTGGTCGATAAACCAATCCCGATACCCATGGTGATGCAGTTCACAGCAAAAGTCACAGGGAATGTATAGCTGATGGCTGCCAGAGCTTGGGTCCCGAGCAGAGAAATAAAATAGGTATCGACTAAGTTGAACATCAGCACCGATATCATGCCGAAGGTCATTGGGATTGTCATCCGGCGGAGTACGATAGGAATTGGTGCCGAAAGCAGCCCGTGTTTATCATGCATAGAGAAGAAGGATGTCTATCGGAGGAACCGGGATGACAGCATACTTGATTCTGGTTAAAACAGCCAGTTTAGTCCCTGAGTGATAAAAAGGCCGGCAAATGCCGGCCTTGAAAATACATCAATACTTGCTCGTTATGCTTTGGCTGCCGCTGCTGCTTTCGCAATCGCTGCAAATCCTTTCGCATCTAACGCTGCACCACCCACCAATGCGCCATCGATGTCTGGTTGAGAAAACAGTTCTGCTGCATTTTCTGCTTTAACGGAACCGCCATACTGGATGATGACATTTTTAGCAACTTCTTCACTTTCTTTCGCAATATGAGCACGGATAGAAGCATGAATTGCTTGCGCTTGTTCTGCTGTTGCTGCTTTACCGGTACCGATAGCCCAGATCGGTTCGTAAGCGATAATCGCACCATTGAGTGCTTCAACACCTTGTGTTTTGATAACTGCGTCAAGTTGGCGTGCACAAACGGCAAGTGTTTCACCCGCTTCGTTTTGCGCTTCTGACTCACCGATACACAATACAGGTGTCAGGTCATTTTCTTTCAGGAAAGCAAATTTTTGTGCAACGAACTCATCAGATTCATGATGATATTCGCGACGCTCAGAGTGACCGATAATGATGTGTGTTGCACCAAAGTCTTTCAACATTTGAGGAGACATATCACCAGTGAAGGCACCACTGTTGTTGACATCAGTATTTTGTGCACCCAGGATAATCTTATTTCCGCCTTCTTTAATTAACCGTTCGGCAAGGTCAAGATACAACGCTGGTGGTGCAACCGCGACGTCAACACCGGCAACGCCTTCAAGTTCAGCATTCAGGCCAGAGAGCAGGTCTGTGACCATCGTTTTACTTCCGTTTAATTTCCAGTTACCCATAACAACAGGACGACGCATAGGAATATCTCCAAATTCAGTGAGTATAAAAACGTGACTTTGACAGAATATAACAGATAAAACCCAGTAGATCATGATACGAATCATGACTTTCTTGGTTAGAGCATTGAGATAGTTTCTATTTGGTTCTATTTTACCAGAGCGATTACAGTGGGGGCGGGAAGCTCCGAAATCTTCGGCAGTATGTCATGATAGGGATACATCATATGATCAATCTTCGGATGGAGTATTCAGCGCCAGTTGATGAACGCGTGAATATTTCTCGGTTGCTGGAAGACCTTCATCAAGTGTTACTCCACGATGAAATCATTCAGCGATTCGGTTTATCAGTCAAAAGCAATGCCATCCGGAGCCACCAGTGGTTTGTCGGTGAACAATTAGATTCTGCTGATTTTATACAGTTGATTGTGGAAGTGAGTCAGGAATATGTCACGGATATCAGTCACTCTGTTATAGAAAAACTGAGCGAACGCTTTCAAAAAGACGCGGCTAAAATTGAAAATCTTTCAGTTTTTTTGAGAGTGATTGAACAGCACTATATTCGGCACCGCAGTTAAAAATACCCTCAAGAGAGGGCAGGGTAATAACAAGCTTAAGATTTCAAACGCCTAGAGATCGTGTCAAGCCATATTGGTGTGTAGGCTGCCTCGTAAAGGCATATCTCTTTTCAGATTTCAGACGCATCCTTATATCTATGGTTTCACTATCTCTGATTTAAACATGCGGCCTGTATCGATGAAACGGAATCACATCAGCAGGGCTGGGGGTGTCGTCCGTTGAGTTACTGGTTAACGCATTCTGGAATTTTACCATCTGAGCACTCAACTCTCTCATCAGTTTTACATTGGCATGATCCGCATTTTTGCAGGAATGCACGACTCTATCGATGTGGCTTTGTTGAGCCCAGAGCCGGTCTTGCATTTTTCGCGATGATGAGAGAATCATCTCTTCACAGATGTCACGTTTGAGCATCGCGAATGCTTGCGGATTGTGTTTAGCCAGTGCTACCAGCTCATCAAATGGAGGGAGCTCGGTATAAAAACTTGGTGCGGCCATATATCACCTCAGTTTCTTTGTATGCCAACCTATGACTCAAATTAAGTTCGTTTAATTTAAATACTACTCAATGATAAACCAAAATTGAACAAATTGTGAACTTAATGTGAGAACTTCTAACAAATGGGGGCTAATTGAGTTTTTTGATAATATAGCTGCAACGGCGATGTCCGGAGACGATATGTTCTTGGCGTTCGATAGTACACAAGCCTTCAAGCAGCGACTGAAAGATGTGTAACTCAGATTGGCAAAAGCTTTGGCAGCGCATCGCTGCTTTGCATATCGGGCAATGGTTCTCGATGAGACGGTAGCCGTCCGATAAAGTTTCCAGCTGGACCATATAGCCTTCTCTCTCTCGTAAGGTGACTAGCATCTCCAGTTTTTCTTCCAGTGTCGCACAAGCCTGAATCTCGGCACTGTATTGTGACAATGTCTGCGCTTCTCTGGTCGCGACGATTTTAGCGATACCTTCTGAGCCGTATACCTGCTCTATTGCATCAATCACCTGAAGTGTGAGTTCACCATGACGGTCGGCAAAGTACGCATGTCCATTCTCTGTCAGTGTCCAGTGGCGAGTCGGGCGCCCCACCTTGACTTTGACATCATAAAAATGGATCAACCCATCCTCTTCAAGTGACTGAAGATGTTGACGGGCTCCCATCGTTGTGATTGCGAAGCGATCGGCAAGCTGTTTCGCAGTGACTGCGCCTTCTCGCTTAAGCGTATGCAATATCTTGTCGGCTGTTTTCATCGGTGTCCTCTTTGCTCCGCCTATTATTCAGACTTCAGTTAATAAAGTAAACAATTGACTATTGGCTGGCGATGAGAAGCTGTCGGAGCGAAAAACGCGGGAATGATTATTATTTTGTTATGTAGATCACGTTTTTTTGCCTGTTTACCCTTGGGATATTTACTTTCCTCCCCCACATAGAAAACACAAGCTGATAAACAGCATTTTCATAAACAACACAAATAATTAAATCAGGAGAGACGACCGATGAATATTCGTCCATTACATGACCGAGTTATCGTTGAACGCCAAGAAGTTGAATCCAAGTCTGCTGGTGGGATCGTTTTAACTGGTTCTGCGGCGGAAAAATCAACACGTGGGAAAGTGCTTGCTGTCGGCAACGGCCGAGTACTTGAGAATGGGACTGTTCAGCCGCTGGACGTCAAAGTTGGTGATACTGTTATTTTTGCTGAAGGTTACGGCACCAAGTCGGAAAAGATCGATGGCAAAGAAGTATTGATCCTTGCTGAAAATGACATTCTGGCGATTGTCGAATAAAAGTAGGCGTTGAGTAATTGTTGCTCTTATTCAAAACAATTGACGAAAACCGAATTAAGAAATAGGGAATAAAAGATGGCTGCTAAAGACGTTAAGTTTGGAAATGATGCACGAGTAAAAATGCTGGAAGGTGTAAACGTTCTGGCTGACGCAGTAAAAGTAACATTGGGCCCCAAAGGCCGTAACGTTGTTCTGGATAAATCATTTGGTGCGCCAACCATTACTAAAGATGGTGTTACTGTTGCACGTGAGATCGAACTGGAAGATAAATTCCAGAATATGGGCGCACAAATGGTGAAAGAAGTTGCATCTCAGGCAAATGATGCAGCTGGTGACGGGACAACGACTGCAACAGTTCTGGCTCAGTCTATCGTCAATGAAGGTCTCAAAGCGGTTGCTGCCGGCATGAACCCGATGGATTTAAAACGTGGTATCGATAAAGCAGTGATTGCTGCGGTTGAAGCGCTGAAAGGCCTGTCTGTACCATGTGAAGATAACAAAGCGATCGCACAGGTTGGTACAATCTCTGCGAACTCTGATGTCAGCGTGGGTAACATCATTGCCGAAGCAATGGAAAAAGTCGGTCGCGACGGGGTTATCACCGTTGAAGAAGGTCAAGCGCTACAAGATGAGCTGGATGTCGTCGAAGGGATGCAGTTTGATCGTGGCTACCTGTCACCTTACTTCATCAACAACCAAGAATCTGGTTCTGTTGAGCTGGACAATCCATTTATCTTGTTGGTTGATAAGAAAATATCTAATATTCGTGAATTACTACCAGTGCTTGAATCTGTTGCAAAAGCGTCTCGTCCTCTGCTGATTGTTGCAGAAGATGTTGAAGGCGAAGCATTGGCGACACTCGTTGTGAATAACATGCGCGGTATCGTGAAAGTTGCTGCTGTGAAGGCCCCTGGTTTTGGAGACCGTCGTAAAGCGATGCTTCAGGATATTGCGGTTTTGACTGGCGGTACGGTTATCTCTGAAGAAATCGGTCTGGAGTTGGATAAAACAGCACTGGAAGATTTGGGTCAGGCAAAACGTGTCACTATCACGAAAGAAAATACCACAGTCATTGATGGCGCTGGTGAAGCTGCTGCAATTGATGGTCGTGTTGTTCAGATTCGTCAACAGATTGAAGAAGCAACATCTGACTACGACAAAGAGAAGCTTCAAGAGCGTGTTGCTAAACTTGCCGGTGGTGTTGCTGTGATTAAAGTGGGCGCCGCAACTGAAGTTGAAATGAAAGAGAAGAAAGACCGTGTCGAAGATGCTTTGCATGCGACTCGTGCTGCTGTTGAAGAAGGTGTCGTTGCCGGTGGTGGTGTGGCACTGATTCGTGCAGCTTCTCAATTGACTGAACTGACCGGTGACAACGAAGAACAGAGCGTTGGTATCCGTGTTGCACTGCGTGCGATGGAGTCGCCAATTCGTCAGATCGTATCAAATGCGGGTGATGAAGAGTCTGTTGTGGCGAATAACATCAAAGCCGGTGAAGGTAACTATGGTTATAACGCTGCTACAGGTGAATACGGCGATATGATTGAAATGGGTATTCTTGACCCAACGAAAGTAACCCGTAGTGCACTTCAGTTTGCAGCATCGATTGCTGGTCTGATGATTACGACTGAAGCGATGGTCACTGAAGTACCGAAGAGCGATGGCCCGGCAATGCCTGATATGGGCGGCGGCATGGGCGGTATGCCAGGCATGATGTAATTCATTCATCATCTGAGCATGATTTGAAAAGGGTGAGGTTTTCCTCACCCTTTTTTCATTTTAGCGGTGGCTGGTATAGGATGTTGATCTTCTTTCTGACGATGGTGTGGCTATGTTAATTCAAGGGTTAAGTTATACGTATGCAGCAGAACAGCTGAATATTTCCCACTGGGAGCTTCAGCCTTCACAGCATTGGGGGGTGTTTATTGCTCATGCGCAGAGTAGTGAACTTCTAGTTCGCCTTTTTTCCGGTACGTTGGCAGAAAATGAACAGGCCATTGTAGGCAAACCAGCAAGTGTTGGCTTAGTGTCTCTGTCTGAGCAGCAGCGGTTACTGGATGATGAAATCGCCAAAGATGAAACCGATTTTCAGGACCATATCGATTATGGTTCTACGGTCGAGACGCTGTTACGGGATACCGGATGCACTGAAGATGAATTTGCATATTTGCTTGATCTGACCGATTTGAACCATTTGAGGACCCGGGGATTTCGCCAGTTATCAACCGGTGAGACACGACGCTTAATGCTGGCTCGGGCGTTAGCGGGAAAACCGGAACTACTTATCTTGCATGAACCTTATTCGGGATTAGATGTAGCGCATCGTCGTCAGCTAACCGACTGCTTGAATCAACTGGCTGGTGAAATGCAATTGGTTGTGATCACTTCAAGAGAAGATGAACTCCCCGAATGCCTCACCCATATCGCCTTGTTTGATGACGAACAGTTGACCCAGACCATGACGATTGAACAATGGCGCCAGCATCCGATTTTAGAGCAACTGGCGGCCCTGACAGAGAACAAGCAGGAAGCATGGCTGGCGCTGAGTCAGCAATATGCGCCAGACACCACAATGGTGAATCCGAGAGTGGTGATGAATCAAGTCAAGGTCGAGTATACGGATGGTCTGATTTTTCAGGACTTGTCGTGGCAGATTCAAGCGAACCAGCATTGGCAGATTCGCGGCCCGAACGGATGTGGTAAAAGTACCTTACTCGGTCTGATTTTGGGTGATCATCCTCAGTGTTACTGTAACGATATTACCGTGTTGGGAATGCGGCGCGGCAGTGGTGAGAGTATCTGGGATATTAAGCGCCATATTGGTGTGGTTTCTTCTGCGCTTCATCTGCAATACCGAGTGAATTGTCCGGTTTTGGATGTGTTGTTATCAGGTTTTTTTGACTCGATCGGTCTTTATGAAAAGCCGTCGGCAAAGCAAGTGCAGATTGCCCGACATTGGTTAGATGTGTTGGAAATGAGTCATTATGAAAAGCACACATTCAAGCAACTGGATTATGGACAACAGCGATTATTGCTCATCGTTCGTGCGTTAATTAAACAGCCGGTGTTACTGATTCTCGATGAACCCTATCAGGGTCTGGACTACTTAAACCGCCGTTTGGTGATGACTGTGCTCAATCGTCTGGCGGAATTGAAGATGACGCAGTTATTGTATGTTTCTCATTACGAGGAAGATCGACTCTCTGCAATCCGTAATTATGTGGATTTTGTTGCGGCGCCAGAGGGCGGCTACCGAGTCTGTATCTCAGAGGATGCGTCACATCCTCCGGATGACATTTTTCTTCAATGATTCAGGTTATTCTAAATGGAGGTCCAGTGGGGTTTTGCTGCTGCGGCCACCAATTTCCCGGGTCAGTCTGGGGACGAGGTAACCGGAGAGTTGTTCAATCACACCTGCCATAATTGTTTTTGCTTCCTGATCAGAAACAAAGAAATGCGCGGCCCCCTGAACTTTATCCAGAACATGTAGATAGTAGGGCAGAACGCCAGCCTGAAACAGCGCTTCACTCAGTTTGACCTGAGCTGCAACCGAGTCATTGATTCCCTTGAGCAGAACCGCCTGATTAAGCAGAGTGACGCCCGCCTGACGCAGAGAGGTCATGGCCTGACGAAGTGATGCATTGATTTCATGAGCATGATTGATATGAGAGACAAAAACCACATTCAAACGGGTTTGAGCGAGTAACTCCGTCAGTATCGGGGTGATTCGTTCAGGAATCACGACAGGCAAACGCGAATGAAATCGCAGTGTCTGAATGTGTGGCATCAAAGCAATCTGCTCGATCAACCAACGGAGTTCATGGTCTTTCGCCATGAGTGGGTCGCCACCGGACAGAATCACTTCATTCAATTCAGCGTGTTGTGCGATGTAATCTAAGTTTTCTTGCCAGACTGTTTTATTGCCCTTGTTGTCCTGATAGGGAAAATGTCGGCGAAAACAGTAGCGACAGTTGATGGCACATGCACCTTTTAAAATCAGTAATACCCGATTCTGATATTTGTGTAATAGCCCCGGGTGTTGATTGTTCTGTTCTGCCAGCGGATCCGTTGAGAATCCCGGCAGAACGTCGAATTCCTGACTGAGCGGTAGCACTTGGCGCAATAGCGGATCAAACGGATTACCTTTTTCCATACGCTCGACAAAGCTAAGCGGTACCCGTTGTGTGAAAAGTTTTCTGGCTTTAAATCCTGGCATCCAAGGTGTTGGATCAATTTCCAGATATCTGAGTAGTTGCTCTGGATCTGAGATCGCATTCGCAAGTTGTTTGAGCCAGTTTTGCTCAACAGATTCAATTTTTCGGGTTATTATGTGCGGCATTGAATTTAACTCGAAGTATAAGTAAGAGGAAATAATGGCTACTGTTAGCACGAATGAATTTAAAGGCGGTCTGAAGATTATGATCGATAACGAGCCCTGTGTCATTCTCGAAAACGAGTATGTAAAACCGGGTAAAGGTCAGGCGTTCAATCGCGTTAAAATCCGTAAATTGCTTTCCGGCAAAGTGTTGGAAAAAACCTTTAAGTCCGGAGACTCTGCAGAAGTCGCAGATGTCATGGATATCGACCTGGATTATCTTTATTCCGATGGCGAATTCTATCATTTTATGAATAGCGAGACATTCGAACAAGTTGCTGCTGATGCAAAAGCTATCGGTGACAATGCGAAATGGTTAGTTGAAAATAATGCATGTATGCTGACCTTGTGGAATGGCAACCCTATCGCTGTGGCACCACCTAACTTTGTTGAGTTGGAAGTGATTGAAACGGATCCGGGCCTGAAAGGTGATACTCAAGGAACTGGCGGTAAACCAGCGACACTATCGACCGGTGCGGTTGTTCGTGTGCCTCTGTTTATTCAGATCGGAGAAGTGATCAAAGTTGACACGCGTACCGCTGAGTATGTGAGCCGCGTAAAATAAACGGGCGTTAGCATGGGGTCGCGATGAGTATCTGCTTCATGTGGGGTTAAATAAAAAGGGCTGCCGAATCGGCAGCCCTTTTTGATTGCACGTGAATATCGTTTAGATCATGAAAATGAACACGATAGAGAGCGCGGAAATGATCGCTGCAATACCATAACAGGCGATTTTACCCACCACACCGGTATGGATTTTCAGGTCATGCATCCCGTGATGAACACGGTGCATTGCGTGCCATATCGGGAGTGCAATTGTTGCAATCACAAAGAGTGCACCAATGATATTGGTCGCAAAGCCTGCAACACGGTCATAGCTCAAGGCATCCGCATCAAGCATTCCCAGCGGCCCCATGACCCCCAATACAAAAATGGTGATTGGGGTAATCATGGCAAACCATGTGCCACCGGCACCGAACAGGCTCCACCAGATTGGTTCGTCTGAACGTTTTGGATTTTGGTTAATCACGTGAGTCTCCTTAAACGATGATGAGCACAAAAACAGAAATCACAGCAACGACAACCCATTGGCTCAGCACGATAATTTTCTTATCGATTAACTTGCCTTTCAGTCGCATCGGTACCACTTGCGGCATCATGCCAAAGAACGTATAGGCATGAAACAAACTGGCGATCAGCGCAATGATGTTAATCACAATCACTAGCGGGTTTGCCATAAAGTCCAGCCATGATTGCCATGCTTCCGGCCCCTTCACCAGACATCCCAGACCGACAGTGAGGAAGAGGGTAAACACGATTAACGGCAGAACCGTTGCCTCACGGATCATATAGAAGCGATAGAACGGATTGCTTTTCCACCACGTCCGTTTCACTTCTCTTACATAGGGCTTACGATTACTCATCTCTTTTATGCCTCCTGAGGTTTCAACATCGCGATGACAAAGTCCATGGACGACGCCACTTTACCTTGGTTGACCGCCGCTGCCGGATCGACACTCTTCGGACACACTTCAGAGCAGTAACCCACAAAGGTACAACCCCAAGCCCCGTTTTCGCCATTGATCAGTTTCATCCGCTCGGCCTGACCATGGTCTCGGCTGTCGAGGTTATAACGATGCGCCAATGTCAGGGCGGCCGGGCCGATAAATTCCGGATTCAGGCCGAACTGCGGACAGGCGGCATAACACAAACCACAGTTGATACAGCCGGCAAACTGTTTATATTTTGCCATTTGCTCCGGGGTTTGCAGGTTGGTGCCGTCTTCCGGTTTACGATCATTACCGATGATATAAGGTTTAATGGCTTCCAGACGCTCGATGAACGGTGTCATATCGACAATCAGATCTTTTTCAATCGGGAAGTTTGCCAGTGGCTCGATTTTCACGCCATTCGGGTAGTCGCGCAGAAAACTTTTACAGGCGAGTTTCGGTACCCCGTTGACCATCATGCCACAAGAGCCACAAATCGCCATCCGACAAGACCAACGATAGGAAAGGTCCTTGTCCAGATGATCTTTCACATATGAAATCGTGTCGAGGATCGACATGGTTTCATTGAAAGGGACTTCAAAGGACTGGAAGTAAGGCTCCGCATCTTTTTCCGGGTCATAACGCAGAATGTCCACTTTTTGAATACGTTGGGTGACCATGATTATTTCTCCTCTGCGCTCTGTTTGGCTTCTTCGGCTGCGGCTTGCTCCGCTGCTTCACCGTAAAGACGAACTTTCGGTTGTGACTTGGTGATGGTGACATCACTGTAGTCGATTCGAGGCGCTGCATCTTCTTGATAGAATGCCAGTGAGTGTTTGAGGAAGTTTATATCATCACGCTCGGTACAGTCTTCATCGAGACGTTGGTGTGCCCCACGGGACTCTTTACGGAGAATCGCCGAGTGAGCCATTGCTTCGGCAACTTCCAGACTATGACCGATTTCAATCGCGTACAGTAGGTCAGTGTTAAAGACTTTACCTTTGTCTTTGATGCTGATTTTTTTATAACGGGCTTTCAGTTCAGCCAGTTTATCAACGGTCTGTTGCATCAGATCTTCCTGACGATAGATCCCACATCCGGCTTCCATGGCATTGCCCATTTCAGTACGGATATCGGCCCAGTTTTCATCGCCTTCCTGATTCATCAGAGATTGCAGGCGTTGTTCAACAGCTTTGACCTGCGCTTCAATGGCTTGATCATTCCAGCCTTTGAATGCTTCAACTCGTTTGACGGCGTGTTCACCGGCAACACGACCAAATACAACCAGTTCAGCCAGTGAGTTCGAGCCGAGACGGTTCGCCCCGTGCAGACCGACAGAAGAGCATTCTCCGACAGCAAACAAGCCTTGGATCCGTGTTTCACATTGACCGTTCGTTTCAATCCCACCCATGGTGTAGTGCACCGTCGGACGGATTGGGATTGGCTCTTTGACCGGATCGACATTCACGTAAGCTTTGGCCAGCTCACAAATAAATGGCAGACGCTCATGCAGATATTCCTCGCCCAGATGACGCAGATCCAAATGGACGACATCACCGAGTGGGTGTTCGATGGTGTTGCCTTTTTGTTGTTCGTGCCAGAAAGCCTGCGAAACTTTGTCACGCGGACCGAGTTCCATATATTTGTTTTTCGGCTGGCCGACTGGTGTTTCAGGACCCATGCCGTAATCTTGTAGGTAACGGTAGCCGTTTTTATTGACGATAATACCGCCTTCACCCCGACACCCTTCGGTCATCAGGATCCCTGTACCGGGCAGACCGGTCGGATGGTACTGGACAAATTCCATATCGCGAAGTGGTACACCGTGACGATAGGCCATTCCCATACCATCGCCGGTTACAATGCCGCCATTGGTATTACATTGATAGACACGACCTGCACCACCGGTAGCCAGAACGACAGATTTTGCTTTAATCGTTACCAGTTCACCTTCCGCCATATGAATGGCAATTAAACCTTGCACTTGACCGTCGTCGACCAACAGGTCAACCACGAAGTATTCATCAAAGCGTTTGATTTGTGGATATTTCATGGATGTTTGGAACAGGGTATGCAGCATATGAAAACCGGTTTTATCTGCGGCAAACCAAGTTCTCTCAACTTTCATTCCACCGAAACGGCGGACGTTGACTTCACCATTTTCTTTCCGGCTCCAGGGGCAGCCCCATTGCTCCATCTGGATCATTTCCCGGGTTGAATTTTCGACAAAATACTCCACGACATCCTGTTCACAAAGCCAGTCTCCACCACCGACAGTGTCGTTGAAATGGTTATCTAAGCTATCCTCATCCTTGATAACTGCTGCGGAGCCTCCTTCTGCGGCAACAGTATGTGAGCGCATAGGATATACTTTTGAAATCAGAGCCACCTGTAAATCAGGGTTGGCTTCTGCGGCAGCAATCGCAGTACGAAGACCAGCGCCACCAGCGCCGATGACCGCGATATCTGTGGTAAGTGTTTGCACAGTTATCCTCCAGTGAGTGATTTGCGGGAATCCCGCTTATAATCTAAAAACATAGTGTTTTTAGGGTCTTTCTAGTCTAATTGAAGTCATATACTGAAAAAATTGATTTCGTTAGGTTTTTAATCGAATATCATGCTTTGCTGTCGATATAATTATCCCATGTGTGATTGCTTTCACGTTTTAGATTTTATTGTGTAGGAACCCAACTTTTCATGCCGAGTCACCTATCCTGGAAACCAACGATTTCAATGTTTCACCTGCGCGAGCGTTTTCGATTAATGAATGCTATCCGGCATTTTTTGACCGAAAGGGGCGTTTTGGAAGTGGAAACCCCCTCAATGAGTCTTGCGACCGTGACGGATGTTCACTTACAAACCTTCAAAAGTCAGTTTTTCGGACCTGATTTTGCCTCTGGTCAAACCGTATATTTCATGACAAGTCCTGAGTTTCATATGAAACGTCTGCTTGCCGCCGGTTCTGGTTCGATCTTCCAGCTTTGTAAAGCATTCAGAAATGAAGAGAGCGGTCGCTATCACAATCCTGAATTTACTTTACTGGAATGGTATCGAGTCGGCTTTGACCACCATCAGTTAATGGATGAGATGGATGATTTACTGCAAGATATCTTGGTGTGTCCGCCTGCACAACGCATCACTTATCAGCAAGCATTTTCTGAGCATGTTGGTGTCTGCCCTTTATCTTGTGAGATGGATGAATTGCGAATGAAAGCTCAGCATTTTGGATTTGCTGACATTGCTGAGCATGAACAGGATCGGGATACACTTTTGCAACTCCTGTTCAGTATGGTGGTGGAACCGGCGATTGGTCAGACGGCTCCGGTGTGTGTTTATGATTTCCCGGCCTCTCAAGCAGCGCTTGCGCGAGTGAGTGCGGATGATCATCGGGTCGCTGAGCGGTTTGAAGTCTATTTTAAAGGCATTGAACTGGCGAATGGTTTTCATGAACTTGATAATCCGCAAGAACAACTGCGCCGTTTTGAAGCTGATAATGAGAAAAGGTTACAAATGGGGTTGGCGCAACAGCCGATTGATTATCATCTGATTCAGGCACTTGAGGCTGGCCTGCCTCATTGTGCCGGTGTTGCGCTGGGTATTGACCGGTTAGTGATGCTGGCTCTCGGACAGTCCCATATACAGGACGTGATCGCGTTTCCTTTTTCGAATGCTTAAAACGGGTAATGACTGAAAATGAATAGCGACTGCAAACGTATAGCGACATCGTCAGCATCAAGGTGCTGACGATGTCGTTAAAGCTGATTCGCGTGAGTCATTCTCTGTATGCAAAGTTTGCCGCTCTTTCGGTTTATGATGTGAATCACTCGCGTCTTCGGAATAACATCGTTATACTCCCAATCTGTTTTTGAACTGCAATATAAGAGACAGGACATGCAGGAGTATATTGAGTTTTTCCAGCAGAATATGATTCTTTCGCTGGCTTGGGTAGGTATCTTGGTTGCCCTTATCCTGAATATTTTTAAATCATCCACAGCTAAATATCAGACGATTTCGGTGAACGAGTTAACGCATCTGATCAATAAAGAAGATGGTATCGTGGTTGATACTCGTTCTAACGACGAGTTCAGGCAAGGACATATCACCGAGGCGGTGAACTTGTTACCTTCAGAAATTAAGTCCGGATCTTATGGTTCCCTTGAAAACCGTAAATCCACCCCCATCATTGTCGTATGTAAAACAGGACAAACTGCACAGGAGAGTGCCACGTTGTTGGCCAAAGCTGGTTTTGAAAAGGTTAGTCTATTGAAAAATGGTCTTGTTGCCTGGAATGAAGCCAATCTTCCTCTTGTTCGTGGTAAAAAATAGTACAATCCTCAAGGAACGAAATTCTTTGGTGATTATGAATCAATAAGGAAAATATCATGTCTGAAGCAGCGCAACAGCAAGAACCTCAGCAGAATTTTGCAATCCAGCGCATCTATCTAAAAGATGTCTCTTTTGAAGCTCCTAACTCCCCGGTTATTTTTCAGAAAGACTGGAATCCGAACGTCAATCTGGATCTCGATACTCAAAACAGAGAGCTGGGTGATGGCATCTATGAAGTCATTTTGCGTCTGACCGTGACCGTAAAAAATGAAGATGAAACGGCATTTTTATGTGAAGTTCAGCAAGCTGGGATCTTCTCTGCCGAGGAAATGGAACCGGGCCAATTGGCGCATTGTTTAGGTGCGTTTTGCCCAAACATTCTTTTCCCTTATGCGCGTGAAACCATTTCTAGCCTTGTTGTGAAAGGAACATTCCCACAACTGAATCTGGCACCGGTTAATTTTGATGCACTGTTTATGAACTATTTACAACAGCAAGCATCTGAGGAACCTCAGCCAGAGAATGCTTCTTAAGGGTGTCGTTTGACCCGTTAGCGGTATTTTGGTAAGTGCCTAATAAAAATGCACACGACATCAGTAAGGTGTTATGTGCATTTTTTGTATATCTTTTGTATAACATCAACATCAATCGTGCATGTTGAACTGAATGGACAGAATATTGTGACTTCACATACCGATTTGATTACCCGAGACTCAATCGCGATGACTGTCATTGGCGCGGGTTCTTATGGAACATCTCTTGCCATATCTCTGGCTCGGAATGGCGCGAATATTTTAATCTGGGGACACGATCCGAAGCATATGCAGCAATTGGAATCGGATCGGGAAAACCGAGCCTTTTTACCGGATATTCCTTTTCCTGAAACATTAATCGTGACTTCAGATTTGAAAGCTGCCGTTCAGGCATCGCGGGACTTATTGATCGTTGTTCCCAGCCATGTTTTTGGTGAAGTCCTGCAACGGATACAGCCATATCTCAGAGCAGATAGCCGTATTTGTTGGGCAACCAAAGGGTTAGAGCCTGAGACCGGACGTCTGTTACAAGATGTGGCGCATGATATTGTCGGTGATCAGCACGCCTTAGCCGTGATTTCGGGGCCGACATTTGCCAAAGAGCTGGCGATGGGGATGCCGACAGCGATATCAGTTGCTTCTGCCGACAGTCAGTTTGTCGCTGATTTACAAGACCAGATTCACTGTAGTAAGACATTTCGAGTCTATGCCAATTCGGATTTTACTGGATTACAGCTCGGTGGCGCAGTGAAGAATGTGATTGCGATTGGTGCCGGTATTTCTGATGGGATGGGATTCGGTGCGAATGCCCGAACTGCATTGATTACTCGTGGTCTGGCAGAAATGAGTCGATTAGGAGTAACGCTGGGGGCGGCACCGGAGACATTTATGGGCATGGCTGGATTAGGTGATTTAGTGTTAACCTGTACCGATAATCAGTCGAGAAACCGACGTTTTGGTTTAGCGCTTGGGCAAGGGCAATCGGTTGACACGGCACAACGTGATATCGGTCAGGTGGTTGAAGGTTATCGCAACACCAAAGAAGTCTGGCTACTGGCTCAGCGTATGGGCGTCGAAATGCCGATTGTCGATCAGATTTATCAGGTACTTTATCAAGGAAAAGATGCCCGAATCGCAGCGAAAGATTTACTCTCGAGAGATAAGAAGGCTGAGCATTGATCCAGCTTAAAGCTGTGATGCTGAAATCAATACAGAACAGAGAACTCAGATAATGAAGCAATGTGCAAAACATAAGGTAGTGTGGCAAACCATTGTTCAAGAAGCCCGGGAGATGACGGAACAAGAACCGATGCTGGCGAGTTTCTATCATGCGACGATCATTAAACATGAGAGCTTGTCTGCCGCTCTGAGTTATATTCTGGCGAATAAACTGCATACGATTTCGATGCCGGCAATGGCTGTCAGAGAAGTTGTGGAAGAGGCATTTCAGTCAGACCCGAGTATTACTGAATCGGCGGCTTGTGATATTTGTGCCACCGTTACGCGTGACCCAGCCGTCGATAAATATTCAATTCCTTTGCTCTATCTGAAAGGCTTCCATGCTTTGCAAGGGTATCGGGTGGCTAACTGGCTCTGGAAACAAGGCCGGACAACACTGGCCGGTTATCTGCAACACCAAATTTCAGTCGCCTGTCAGGTTGATATCCATCCCGCCGCCCAGATTGGGCGGGCGATCATGTTGGATCATGCGACTGGTATCGTGATTGGTGAGACTGCCGTCGTTGAAAATGATGTCTCGATCCTACAGGATGTGACGCTTGGCGGAACCGGGAAAGAGTGTGGTGATCGACATCCGAAAATTCGGGAAGGGGTGATGATTGGTGCCGGTGCCAAAATTTTAGGTAACATCGACATCGGCAAAGGCGCTAAGATTGGTTCTGGTTCAGTGGTTCTACAAGCGGTGCCTCCGCATACCACCGTTGCCGGCGTTCCTGCGAAAATTGTCGGACGGCCGCAAACTGACATGCCATCTCTGGATATGGATCAACAGTTCAATGGTCATTCACAGATGTTTGTTGGCGGGGATGGTATCTAGAGAACGGTCATCGCAAAAGAGAAGACTTGGCGCGGCATCAAAGGGATGTCATACCCCCAAAGCCATCAGCGTTGATGTTCATACATCACATCATTTTTCAAAAACACCATGTAGCAAAAATGCCGTATTGTACAAACGAAATTATACAAACGAACAAGGGATGCCGATGGCATCCCTTGTCACTGTGAACGAATTAAGCAAGACTGCTTAATGTTTCCAGTGTTTCTTCTGCCCACTCAAGCCATGCCTGACGAGCCAGAAGATTACGGCGCAGCGTTAAGCGCTCCAGTTTTTGCTGTTTATCCAGAGAAGCTGGGTTCGCATAGTAAGCGGCTTCAACTTCCTGATAATGCGCAACAAATTTTTTCGATTCCTCAATCAGTTCAACCAGTTGATCACGATAAGGTTTCTCATCCTGTACCGAGCAAGCGATCAGCTTGGCACTGAACTCATCGCGAACCGTCGGATGTGCTGTCGGTTGATCAAACCATTGACTCAGGGCTTGTCGTCCGGCATCCGTAATCGAATAAACTTTACGGTCCGGTTTTCCTTCCTGAGGTTCCAATACGCAAGTCACAAGTCCCTGCTGACCCATTTTATTTAGCTCGCGATAAACTTGTTGGTGACTTGCTTTCCAAAAGTAACCGATACTCGAAGAAAACTCTTTGGTAATATCGTATCCCGTCGCATCGCGTGTACTTAAAACAGTAAGAATAACGTGTGGTAATGACATGTCTTCAATCCAAATGGTTAATTAACACAATGGGTTTGGATATAGCTGAGCTTTCTATGGCTCAATCTTAAACTCATCCAAACAATCACCGGCCTAAAATTAGTTGCCGGATATGTCACCTTAAAAGCCGTTCATCACCTAATTGTTAGTATAGTAAATTAATGCAATTTACTGACTGCAACGTCGTTATTTTATGGAAATGTTGCAGCGGTTGAATATTATATCTAATAATAAGCAAAGAGTAGAATAAACGTGTGGAAAAATGCAAAAAAACTGATAAAAAGCTCAATTAATGGTTTTGTCAGAATAAAAGGCCGCATGGATGCGACCTTTTGGGTATTGTATAGAATAATGTGTTGACGCTTTAGCCAGTATTACGCATACCTGCTGCAATACCGGCAATGGTGACCATCAATGCTTCTTCGAGTTCAGCCGGTGGTGCATCATATTGGCGGGTTCTGTAGAGCAATTCAGCCTGAAGCATATTCAATGGCTCCACATAGATATTTCTGAGGCGAATGGATTCTTGTCCCCACGGATCGCTCTGCATCAGGTTTTCATTGTTTTCGACATTCAGTACGGTTTGAATATCTTCTTGGAGTTGCGTTCGCAGATGTTGCCCCAATTTTCTCAGATGCTCATCGACAAGGCGCTCATCGTAATACTGGGCAATCTCCAGATTACATTTTGAATACACCATCTCTAGCATCCCTAAACGGGTTGAGAAAAATGGCCATTCACGACACATCTCTTCCAAGAGCGCCTGATGTCCTTTATCAATCGAATATTGAATCGCTTCCCCCGCACCGAGCCAAGCCGGTAACACCAGACGATTCTGACTCCAGGAGAAAATCCATGGAATGGCTCGGAGACTTTCTACACCGCCATTTGGGTTACGTTTGGCAGGACGAGAGCCCAATGGCAGTTTGCCCAATTCAAGCTCTGGCGTAGCTTGTCGGAAATAGGGCACGAAGTCAGGCTCGCCACGGACAACTTTTCGGTAAGCTTCACACGAGACCTCAGATAAAACTTCCATTAAATCGCGCCATTCTTGTTTTGGCTCCGGAGGCGGCAATAAGTTTGCTTCCAGAATCGCACTGGCATAGAGATTGAAACTGTTGATTGCGACGTCCGGCAATCCTAATTTGAAGCGAATCATCTCGCCCTGCTCAGTGACGCGCAGACCGCCTTTCAAACTCTTCGGTGGTTGTGACAGTAATGCTGCATGGGCCGGAGCACCACCTCGTCCCAATGTGCCTCCGCGACCATGGAACAAGGTCAGTTCGATACCTTCTTCTTCGCTGACCTTCACTAAAGATTCCATGGCACTATACTGTGCCCAGCCTGCGGACATTACACCGGCATCTTTGGCGGAATCTGAATATCCGATCATCACCATCTGATGGTTCTGGATGAAGCCTCGATAGATATCGATCCCCATCAACTGACGGATGACTGACTCGGAACGATTGAGGTCGTCTAAAGTTTCGAACAGTGGACAAACATCCATACGATAAGGGCAACCGGCTTCCTGAAGTAGCAAATGAACCGCGAGTACATCAGATGCAGTTCTGGCCATTGAAATCACGTAGGCACCAAATGCTTCTTTCGGGTTCGCTGCAATGATCCGGCAAGTATCGAGCACTTCCTGAACGGGTTCTGATGGCTCCCAGTCTCGGGGGATCAGCGGACGTTTAGAACTTAATTCATTGGTGAGGAAAGCAACTTTATCCTGTTCGCTCCACTGTTCATAATCACCTAAGCCCAAATAGCGAGTCAGTTCAGACAATACATCTGAATGGCGGGTGCTTTCCTGACGAATATCGAGACGTACGAGGTGGACACCAAATGCTTTGATACGGCGCAGCGTATCCAGCAGGGAACCATCGGCAATTGAGCCCATACCACATTCATGTAATGACAGATAACAGGCATACAGCGGTTCCCACAGTTGACTGACGTTTTTCAGCGGTGCTTTGACCAGCAGTTGTTGCCCCTGAATCTTTTCACCGAGAATATCGATGGTTCCGGTCAACAACTGACGAATATCTTTCAGAATAGCACGGTAAGGTTCGTGTTCTTCTTCACCTGCAAGGCTGCGAACCTTACCGTTACACTTGGTCATCGACAGTTCGCTGATCAGTTCATTGACATCTCGCAGATACAAATCAGCCGCTTTCCAACGAGAGAGTAACAGCACTTCACGGGTGATTTTGTGTGTGACGAATGGGTTGCCGTCCCGGTCTCCCCCCATCCAAGAAGAGAAGTGGACGGGACGGGCGTCTATCGGTAGCCCTTCTCCCAGATAGTCTTCCAGCCGATCATCCAGTTCACGCAGAAATTCAGGTACCGCTTCCCAGAGTGAGTTCTCAACGACAGCGAATCCCCATTTGGCTTCATCCATTGGCGTCGGACGTTGTTTACGAATCACATCCGAGTGCCAGAACTGAGCGATCAACTGTTCGAGACGGCGTTCTGCTTTGTTGCGTTCTTTGGGAGCCAGTTCACTGAGTTCCAGACTCGACAGACACTGGTTAATTTTGACCAGCTTGTTGATCATCGTGCGACGGGTAATTTCCGTCGGGTGAGCGGTCAGCACCAACTCGATGTTCAAATCACGAATCGCTTGTGCGGTGTCAAGCCGACTGATCTTTTTCTCGGTCAGTTTGTTAAAGAGTTCGTTGATCGCGTCAGGCGTACAAATATGAGAGTCGCAGTGGCGAGAGATCGTATGATATTGTTCGGCAATATTCGTTAAATTCAAAAACTGGTTAAATGCCCGGGCGACCGGGGTTATCTGATCATCAGATAGACTTTTGATCTCTTCGACCAAAGTGTCCCGATCGGATGGGTGACCGTCTTTGAGGGATTTCGAGAGTTTCCGTATCGTCTCTACCTTTTCTAAAATAACGCTGCCATCGGCATCGAGGATTGTCTTACCGAGCAATCTGCCGAGCATGCTTACGTTACTTTTTAGCGCTGCATATTTTTCGTTCATTGTCATCCTGCCTTGAAAAAAAACTACATCCAATGTTTTTGTTTGATCTTGCTATATCGTGGATTTTCTCCGGTCAAACTTCATATAGAGTAACAATATTCTGTTTGTTGTCTATACGAATAGATTAAATAATAAATAGAATTTAAGCGTTTTTTGTTGAAACTTTCTTTCAGAATGGCCTGAATGGTTAATTCTGTTTCAGGCCATTTATGTGCTTCAATATGAGATCTATACCAAAATAATATCGATAGCATCACGCGTGCGATACATGATGATCAGTCAGCATTATCATCAAGCTCAAAAGCAATATTTGTAAATCGATTTGGTGAGTCGATCAATCGTCGGATCAATATACTCAAAAGCAAGAAATTCATCTGGCTGGTGGGCTTGATCGATCGAACCCGGCCCCATCACGAGTGTCGGACAGAGCTGTTGCAGATAAGGCGCTTCGGTACAGTAGTTGACCGTCTCAGCTTCTCGTCCGCTGAGCTGATGAATTTGCTCGACGAATGGATGATCTTTCTGACACTCATACCCGGGAATTGAATCATGCAACGGTTTCATTTCGATACGGCCGGGCCATTTGATTTCTAGTTCCTGAAGCGACTCGCGCAGCAGATGATCAAGCCCTTCGAGACTCATCCCCGGGAGCGGTCTGACATCATAGTGCAGTTCACAACAGCCACAGATCCGGTTGGCACTGTCGCCACCATGAATATGCCCCAAATTGAGCGTTGGTGTCGGTACTTCAAACCCCGGATGATGATAGGTTTTGATCAGTCGCTCTCGGACTTGCATCAGGGTAAACAGGATCTCATGCATGATTTCAATCGCATTCACACCCAATGCCGGATTCGATGAATGCCCTGATTTACCCGTAACCCGGATCGCATTGGCAACATGGCCTTTATGTGCATAGACCGGGACAAGGCTGGTGGGTTCACCGATAATACAGTAGTCCGGTTTAAAGGGGGCACTCTCGGTAAAGTGGCGCGCACCCATCATGGTGGTTTCTTCATCACAGGTTGCCAGCACGTAAAGCGGCTTGGTTTGCTTCTGCCAGTCAATTTTTTGAACCGCTTCTATAATAAAGGCAAAGAATCCTTTCATATCTGCGGTACCCAGACCGTAAAAACGTTGGTTTGACTCGGTCAGCACATGGGGATTGAAATTCCACTGACCTTCATCGAAGGGGACGGTATCACTATGACCGGATAATAGCAGTCCTCCCTCACCATCTCCTTTTTTGGCGATAAGATTGTGTTTATGGGGGGCGACGGTGTCGATTTGTACGGAGAAACCTAAGCTGCCCAGCCAGTCTGAAAGCTTCGCAATCACGGCTTCATTGCCTTCATCCCAGCTTGGATCTGTCGAGCTAATGGAAGAGGTTGAAATGAGGTCTTGATAAACCGTTTTGAATTTAGGGAATTGCATAGAATCTTTGCTCCTGCTATTGACAGAGTTAGGCTGAGAGGGTAAAAAGCATATTAAATCATTTTTTTTGAATAAAAAACCATAAATAAGCGAAAAACAGCATATTAATAATCATTTTTCGTTTGGTATTTAACCAGAACGTGCGTGTTTGAACTGATGTTCAAGTGTTGAATCAAACACCCAACCGTTACATTAAAAGATAACGCGTTTCACTCAAAGATACAGTCAAAAAATCGGATGCAGGGATATGTTAAAAACAACCATTATCGGAGCCAGTGGATACACAGGTGCAGAGCTTGCCCTGATGGTCCATCAACATCCTGAACTAACGCTATCAGGTTTGTATGTTTCCGCCAACAGTGTCGATGCCGGAAAACCCATCGCTCAGTTGCACGGACAACTGGCCGGGCGCATTGATATGCCGGTTCAGGCATTGAGCGATCCGGAACAAGTCGCTCAGGAATCAGATGTGGTCTTTTTAGCGACCGCGCATGAAGTCAGCCACGACCTTGCGCCAATTTTCCTGGCGCATCAGTGCCAAGTGTTTGACCTGTCCGGTGCATTCCGTGTCAATCACCCCGATTTTTATACTGATTTCTACGGCTTTGAGCATCAGCATCAGGCCCATTTAGATCAGGCTGCGTATGGTCTGGCAGAATGGAATCAAGCTGCGATTCAGTCCAGTCAACTTGTCGCTGTCGCCGGGTGTTATACCACTGCTGCACAACTTGGCATTAAGCCTTTGCTGGTCTCGGAACTGGTGGATACGCAACAGTGGCCGGTGATTAATGCGACGAGTGGTGTGTCTGGTGCGGGTCGCAAAGCGACCATGACCAACAGTTTTTGTGAAGTGAGTTTACAGGCTTACGGTGTATTTACGCATCGTCATCAGCCTGAAATCGTTGCTCATTTAGGATGTGATGTGATTTTTACCCCCCATCTGGGGAACTTCAAACGTGGCATTCTGGCAACGATCACCATGAAACTGAAACCGGGAGTCATGGCAGCGGATGTGACCGCTGCCTTTACACAAGCTTATGCGGATAAGCCAGCGGTTCGTTTAAGTGGTGAGACCCTGCCTCGGTTACAGCATGTTGTGAACTCGCCATTTTGCGATATCGGCTGGAAAGTGCAGGGTGAGCACGTGATTGTGATTTCAGCGATTGATAACTTGTTGAAAGGGGCTTCCAGTCAGGCAATGCAGTGTCTGAATATTCACTACGGTTACCCTGAACTGACCGCATTAATTTGAGGAACGCATGGAACAATTATCTCATCCGGTTGTAATTAAGCTTGGTGGCGCGGTACTGGGAAGTAGCGAGACACTAGCAAAGCTTTTTGAGACGGTGGCACAGTATCAGCAGAGCCGGCCGATTGTGATTGTTCATGGCGGGGGATACCTCGTCGATGAACTGATGTCCAAGCTTCAATTCGCAACTGTCAAAAAGCATGGCCTTCGGGTGACGCCTTATGATCAGATCCCATTTATTACCGGTGCATTGGCCGGTACAGCCAATAAAATGTTACAAGGCGAAGCCATCAAAAGTGGTTTGAAAGCTGTTGGTTTATGTTTGGGGGATGCGGGGTTGTGTCAGGTTGAAGAGCTCGATCCGGCGCTTGGCGCTGTCGGCCGTCCATCTGCCGGTGACCCAACGATTGTGAATGCGATCATGCAAGCGGGTGGTGTCCCGATTATCAGTTCAATCGGTCTGACAGTCAGCGGACAAATGATGAATGTTAACGCTGATGATGCAGCCGTGGCCGTTGCCAAAACACTGAATGCTGAATTGGTGCTGCTTTCCGATGTCAGCGGGGTATTGGATGAAAACAAACAGTTGATTACTCATTTGGATGCATATCAGGCCAATCAGCTGATCGCGGATGGTGTGATCACCGATGGCATGATTGTTAAAGTGAAAGCGGCACTTGAAGCGGCTGAGGATTTAGGTCGCGCGATTACGGTTGCCGGATGGAGAACACCAGAATTGCTGGCTCATCTGTTTTCTGGTGACAAGCACAGTGTCGGAACAAGTTTTTATCCCACAACAAAATAGTTTCATTCAACAGACTGTTTTGTTTCAATAGATTTTTTACAAACTAGAAACGCTTGGCGCTGACCGCCATGTGCAGAGCTGAGATATTGGAGAAAAGATAATGAGTAAGGTTCAAGTAAAAAAAGTTGTTGTTGCATACTCTGGCGGTCTGGATACGTCAGTGATTATTCCATGGTTAAAAGAAAACTATGGTTGTGAAGTGGTCGCATTTGTTGCCGATGTCGGTCAAGGTGCAGATGAACTGGTCGGCATCGAAGAGAAAGCCATTGCTTCGGGTGCATCTGAATGTCATGTCGTTGACCTGAAAGATGAATTTGTCGCGGAATATATCTACCCAAGTCTGAAAACCGGTGCGTACTACGAAGGGAAGTATCTGCTCGGTACTTCAATGGCTCGTCCGGTCATTGCCAAAGCACAGGTTGACGTCGCGCGTAAAGTGGGGGCTGATGCACTAGCGCACGGTTGTACCGGGAAAGGCAATGATCAGGTTCGTTTCGAAGGTGCTTTTTCTGCATTAGCACCGGATCTTCATGTGATTGCGCCATGGCGTGAATGGGATCTGGAAAGCCGTGAAGAGTGTCTGGATTATTTGGCTGAGCGTAACATTCCTTGTGCGGCATCACTGACTAAAATCTATTCGCGCGATGCAAACTCATGGCATATCTCAACTGAAGGTGGGGTGTTGGAGAGCACTTGGAATGCGCCGAATGATGATTGCTGGGCATGGACCGTTGATCCGAAGAAAGCTCCGGATGCTGCGGAAAACGTGACATTGAAAATTGAGAATGGCGAAGTGGTTGCCGTTGACGGTCAGGCGATGTCGCCTTATGAAGTGCTGGTTTGCCTGAACGAGAAAGGGGTCAAGCATGGTGTCGGCCGGATCGATATCGTCGAAAACCGTCTGGTCGGTATGAAATCGCGCGGTTGTTATGAAACTCCCGGAGGCACCATCATGATGGAAGCTCTGCGTGCCGTTGAGCAACTGGTGCTGGATAAAACGGCGTTCGAATTCCGTGAAGAGATTGGGATTAAAGCATCCCACCTGATTTATGATGGTCGTTGGTTTACGCCATTACGTGAGTCGGTTTTTGCCGCAGCCGAGTCATTGGCAAAAGATGTCAATGGTGACGTCGTGATTGAACTTTACAAAGGTCATGCAACTGCGATTCAGAAGCGCTCTCCAAACAGCCTTTATTCAGAAGAGTTTGCGACCTTTGGTGCCGATGACGTCTATGACCAGAGTCATGCCGGTGGATTTATCCGTCTATACTCTCTGTCAAGCCGCATCAGAACGCTGAATGCAGCAAAACAAAAATAATGAGCAACGTTGGCGTGCAATAAAAAAGGTGGATCCGGACTTTGGTCCGGATCCCTTTTCTCTTTAATAAAGATGTAAATGGCAGGAGAGATACAATGGCATTATGGGGTGGTCGGTTTACTCAGGCAGCAGATACAAGATTTAAAGACTTTAATGATTCTCTTCGTTTTGACTACCGTCTGGCCGAGCAAGATATTGTGGGTTCGGTGGCTTGGTCGAAAGCATTGCTATCCGTCAATGTGCTGACACAGGAAGAGCAACAGAAGTTAGAAGCGGCACTCAATGAGTTAAAAGCCGCTGTGGTTGCAGAGCCGGAACAGATTCTGAGTTCAGATGCTGAAGATATCCATTCATGGGTTGAACAGCAGTTGATTGATCGTGTCGGTGATCTGGGCAAAAAACTCCATACCGGTCGTTCAAGAAACGATCAGGTGGCGACTGATTTAAAACTGTGGTGTCGTGCTCAGGGAGAAGTGTTAGTTGACGCTCTACAGCGCTTGCAGCACAGAATGGTTGAGGTTGCCCAAGCCAATCAAGCAACAGTCTTGCCGGGGTATACCCACTTACAACGTGCTCAGCCGGTTACATTTGCACATTGGTGTCTGGCATATCTGGAGATGCTTGAGCGGGATAGCTCGCGTTTGCAAGATGCGCTACAACGTCTGAATACTTGCCCGTTGGGTTCGGGTGCTTTAGCGGGGACAGCTTATGCGATTGATCGTGAGCAATTGGCGCAGTCGCTGGATTTTCAACGTGCAACCCGTAATTCTTTAGATGCCGTCTCTGATCGGGATCATGTCATAGAGCTGATGTCAGTCGCATCGATCTCGATGCTGCATCTGTCTCGTCTGGCAGAAGACCTGATTTTCTATAATTCGGGCGAAGCCGGATTTATTGAACTCGCTGATACCGTGACGTCGGGCTCTTCACTGATGCCACAGAAGAAAAACCCGGATGCACTGGAATTAATTCGTGGTAAAACAGGGCGTGTTTATGGCGCACTGGCTGGCATGATGATGACCGTGAAGGCGTTGCCGCTGGCGTACAATAAAGACATGCAGGAAGACAAAGAAGGTCTGTTTGATGCGTTGGATACATGGTATGACTGTATCGAGATGACCGCGCTTTGTTTTGAAGGCATTCAAATCAATGGTGAACGGACGTTGGAAGCTGCAAAGCAAGGGTATGCGAACGCGACCGAGCTGGCAGATTATCTCGTTGCGAAAGGGATTCCATTCCGTGAAGCACACCATATTGTCGGCGTCGCTGTTGTCGGTGCGATTGCGAAAGGCTGTGCGCTGGAAGAATTGTCTCTGGATGAGCTCCGTGAATTTTCCGCCGTCATTGATGAGGATGTATACGGAACGTTGACGATTGATTCGTGCCTGAAACAGCGCTGTGCTTTAGGTGGTGTTTCGCCAAATCAAGTAGCTTATGCCGTTGAACAGGCACAACAACGTCTGAGTGATAACGATTAAAATCACAGTTCTTGATGGTCACTTATTTGGGCTGATATCGGATGCGAACGGCCGATCAAATCAGCCTTGGTAAGTTGCCGCGAACAAATGATCAAAAAAGATCGATTTTTTTTGAACCAATAGAAAAAGGCAGGGTCTACATTTATACCACTGCTTTTTCTTAGATGAATCTAAGAGGCCCCGAGACTGATTTTGGTCTTGGGGCTTTTTCTTTCCGGTAGATTTTCTTTCCGGTAGATTCTGTTGCGGGGGCAAAGGTTATTGATGATGAGCGCTTGTCCGTTCACGCTTGGCTTAATGCGGTTTTCTTCTGCGCAATGGCAGAATGATAAACTTCATCCATAAGTGAAGACTGAGCAACAGATGCACCGCCAACCCAAAACAGATCAGCGCAATCCCTTCAACCGATTTGGTGTGGTGTATTCCCCAGAGTAGCCAGCCGCCCCAGAATAAAAGACAGAGCACGCTTAACTGATTCATACAGCGCTGACAGCGACCTATTTTTTTCCAGAACCAGCTTGATTCACAGTTGTTACAAGTCATCGAAAGCGTTTATTGAGCGAATAAAAAGCAAGCGTAGGTGAGGATATGAGGGGAATCAAGCAAAAAAATTACTCTGGTTCACTTTCTTGGGGGAAGATGAGAACCAGAGTCGAAATGAATTACTGTTTATTCAAAAGGCAGTAACACACCGAAACAGAGCCAGCGTTATGGACAGTAACCCTGACTCAACTCCCGAGATAAAGCGAGTAAAAACAAGCAAAACACAGGCAGTTTGGATACGAAGTAAATGGTAGACCTATTCTTATTGTGATTGGTTTGGAGTCAGACCTCCGGGTCACCCAGAGGTCTGTATTATTTAGTTTGTGGCTGATTCACGGAAGTAGATATCCAGCTCTTCACTTCCGCCGATATGTTTACCACCGATGTAAACTTGAGGCACCGTTGAGCGACCGGTAATGGCGCGCAGGCTGACAGTTGTTGCATCTTTGCCCAACACAACCTCTTCATATTGCAGCTCTCGGTCAATCAGGGTCTGCTTCGCTTTGGCACAGAATGGGCAGCCCGGTTTGGTAAAGATGGTGATCGATTCCTGAAGCTGATGCCCCGGGGAAATATGTTTCAACATCGTATCCGCATCGGAAACTTTGAATGGGTCACCGGGTTCGTTCGGTTCAACAAACATCTCGTCGACGATGCCATCTTTGACCAGCATACTGTAACGCCATGAGCGTTGACCAAAACCGAGATCGTGTTTATTGACTAACATGCCCATGCCGGCGGTAAATTCACCGTTACCGTCAGGGATGAAGGTAATATTGTCGGCTTCCTGATCGTGTTTCCATGCATTCATGACGAATGTATCGTTCACAGAGACACACAAAATTTCATCAACACCATGCTCTTGAAAGATAGAAAACAGCTCGTTATATCGCGGTAAATGACTTGAAGAACATGTTGGTGTGAATGCACCGGGAAGACTAAACACGATGACTGTTTTTCCTTTGAATAATTCATCAGTGGTTACATTGATCCACTGATCCCCCTTGCGCGTTGGAAAGGTAACTTGTGGAACGGGTTGGCCTTTTTTAGATGTCAACATACTGGGTGTCCTTTTAAGTTCAAATGTATTTTCGAATTTATATTCAAGTGTCTGGCACTTGTTTTTGTTTTGATGGGGCTATTATTCAAAAAAACCTTTGATAGCTCTAATCGTTTGATGCTATGGTTTTGATAGATACAACCTATTGGGGGATAAAATGAATATCCGAGATTTTGAATACTTGGTCTCTTTAGCTGAACACCGTCATTTTCGTAAAGCGGCTGAAGCGTGTTTTGTCAGTCAGCCGACACTCAGTGGTCAGATCCGTAAACTGGAAGATGAGCTGGGAACAGTATTGTTAGAACGGAGCAGCCGCCGGGTGCTGTTTACTGACGCCGGATTACAGTTAGTCGGACAGGCAAAAAATATTCTGAAAGAGATTAAAACATTCAAAGATATGGCAAGCGGACAAGGGGATGAGATGAGTGGTCCGATGCATATCGGCTTTATCCCGACCGTTGGCCCCTATTTATTGCCTCGTATTGTCCCGTCTCTGAAAACTAATTTTCCTGATTTAGAATTATATTTGCATGAAGCTCAGACCAGCCAGTTAGTTCGACAGTTAGAAGATGGTAAATTGGACTGCCTTGTACTGGCAGCGGTTGAAGAAACGAAACCATTTAAAGAAATTGAGCTCTACAATGAACCGATGAGTCTTGCTGTGCCAGCCGACCATCCGTGGGCAAAGAGTGAGCAATTGGATATGTCTAATCTCAAAGGACAAACCGTACTGATGTTGGGCGACGGGCATTGCTTACGTGATCAGGCTCTGGGATTCTGTTTTGCCGCCGGTGCAAAAGATGATGAACGTTTTAAGGCAACCAGCTTAGAAACATTACGGAATATGGTGGCAGCTGGTGGCGGCATGACATTACTGCCGGAGCTCTCTCTGCCGGGGTGCCGAGAAAAAGATGGTGTCTGCTATCTGAAAGCATTTAATCCCGTACCAAGCCGGACATTAGTGCTGGTCTATCGACCCGGCTCACCGCTCAGGCAACGGTTTGAGACACTGGCTGCTTTGATTCATCAACGGCTTCATGAACTGACCTGACGTCGACTCAAGATAAAAAAGCGGAGTGACCTCCGCTTTTTTTGTGGTTGCTCTCTTGAGACCCCCACTTTCATGTCAAAATCGTCTGCCACACTAAAACAGCTCTTCACCACCATTGGGTGAGGTGTACAGGCTATTTGTCACGGAATCCTGCACATATTCTTTTGGCTCGGTGCCCTGAATAAAGTATTCGAACATCGCACTGCCATCTGTTTTTGTGGTTAACAGTCCGGTATCCCGATCGATTCTGACCTGAACAATATGTTTCGGGATGACCTTCTTGTGTGGCGGGACATCATTGAGTGCATGAGCCATGAAATCGATCCAAGCCGGTTCCGCTGTTTTGGCACCTGACTCGCCACCGCTAATCGGGACATTGTCGAGATTCGGGTTTTTGGTCGTGCGGCCTAAGTTCCGGTTATGGGGATCAAAGCCGACCCAAGCACTTGCAACGATCCCCGGTGCAAAGCCGTTATACCAAGCATCTTTCGAATCGTTGGTTGTTCCGGTTTTTCCACCAATATCCCGGCGTTTGAGTTTTTGAGCGCGCCATCCGGTGCCGTTCCATCCGGTTCCTTCACGCCAGTTTCCTCCGCCCCAAATATTGCTATACATCATTTCCCGAACCAAAAATGCATTCTGTTCAGAGATAACGCGTGGGGCATATTGGATATCTGCCGAATGTTCATTAAAGCGCGGTGCACCGATGTCGCCATAAGCATTATCTTGACGGAGAGGGGTACGGATCCCTTGACCATCGTCTGCTTGCTGGGGGGGATAGTGTTGATCTTGATGTTGTGTCTCGTCATTGTCTTGATCGGGACATTGGTCATGGCAGACGATTTTCGGTGTTGATCGATAGACCTGTGTCCCGAAAGGATCTTCAACATGATCAATGTAATAGGCATCAACACTATAACCACCGTTGGCAAATACCGAATATCCCTGAACCAGTTTCATCGGGCTCAGGCTACCGGCACCCAGCGCAATGGTTTCTGAATGAGGCAGGTCGTTCAGATCGAAGCCAAAACGGGTCAGGTAGTGTCGGACATGTTCCAGACCCACCGCTCTGAGCACGCGGATTGCCATGACGTTTTTCGATTGGGCTAAGCCAATTCGTAGTCGTGTCGGTCCGCGATAAGACGGAGGCGAATTTTTAGGGCGCCATGCGGTTCCCTGACTCTGATCCCATTTGTTAATCGGTGCATCATTCACCAGTGTTGCCAGCGTCAGGCCATCATCAATAGCGGATGAGTATATGAATGGTTTAATCCCCGAGCCAACCTGACGGATAGATTGGGTCACACGGTTGAATTTACTATGAATGAAATTAAAACCGCCAACCAGCGCAAGAACGGCACCATCTTCAGGATTCATGGCCACAAAAGCCGTGTTCGCATTAGGAACCTGACTGAGGTGCCAAATCGGTTGGTTTTCATCCTGAGTATCATCGCGCTTTCTCACCCAGATTTGTTCACCGGCTGCCATGATTTCATGGGCGTTTGTTGGCGCGTCTCCTTGCCGATCATCGGTAATAAAACGCCGGGCCCATTTCATCCCATCCCAAGGTATGGATTGTGTGCCGTGCTTCTTAACCCAGACCGTTGCCGATTGTTGGTCAACATGTGTCACAATGGCAGGGTACATATCATCATAGATAGGTTGTTCTGTGAGGTATTCGTCCATCTGTTCCTGGGTAAAGGCCGGCTGGTCCTTTTGCCACAACACTTTTTCTGCACCTCGATAACCATGACGTTGATCGTAGTTGATCAAGTTATTGATGGCTGATTTGTGCGCGGCATCCTGCAGATCTGATTGGATCGTGGTGGTCACTCTCATCCCTGACGTATAGGCGTCTTCACCATAATGTTCAACCATCCAAGCACGTGCGAGCTCAGCCACATAAGGCGCATTGACTTCAATTTCAGCCACATGATATCGCGCGATCACTGGCTCAGCTTTTGCCGAGTCATACTGCTCTTGCGTAATGTAATGCTCGTCGAGCATCCGCATCAGGACAATATTACGACGGTGGGTTGCCCGGGGCAGTGAGTAGATGGGATTCATGGTCGATGGGGCTTTCGGTAATCCGGCAATCATGGCCATTTCACCAAGCGTGAGGTCTTTGACGTTTTTACCGAAATAGACTTGTGCTGCTGCACCAACCCCATAAGAGCGATAGCCCAGATAAATTTTGTTCAGATACAGTTCAAGGATTTCGTCTTTTGTGAGCAACTGTTCAATGTGAACCGCGATAAAAATCTCTTTTATCTTGCGCATGATTTTCTTCTCATTGGTCAGGAAGAAATTACGGGCAAGTTGCTGAGTAATGGTACTCGCGCCTTGAGATGCACTACCGGATAGAATGACGGCAAATGCCGCGCGGGTGATACCGATGGGGTCAAACCCATAATGCTCATAAAAGCGGTTATCTTCCGTTGCCAGAAATGCATGGATCAAATCCGGCGGAATGTCGCTTAGTTTGAGTGGAATCCGGCGTTTTTCGCCAAACTGGGCAATCAATTTCCCATCTTGACTGAAAACTTGCATCGGTGTTTGAAGCTGAACATCTTTTAAGGTGGCGACATCAGGCAATTCCGGTTTGACATAGTAGTAAAACCCAAAAATTGTACTCACCCCTAAAACCATGCAAATCAATGAAAATAAAAATAATCGCTTTATGAACTTCACCGGATAATCCCTGTTTGGTCGGATTGAACGCATGTCATCCGATCTAATTTTCGCTATTTTCTCTAAGAAACTGATCGCTTAACGTTTCATTTCAAGATAGACCTGTTGAGAAGAGTCTACACGACTCAAAATATTTGGTTGTTAAAAAATATAACGCAGCAAACCTGTCGTTTTATCTTTTATCATCCTGTCGTTGTGGTGCTATCTCAAAATGAACGCTTATTGTACTACCAATCGGCGCTTTGAACAGTGCTGAACGACTGGAGTCTGTATGAGAAAACGTATCGTAACGGGAATTGATATCCGCCGTCACCGTATTACTACCGTTACTTTGAAGCGCCAACATAACATCGTGTCATTACTTGCCTGTGAAACGCTGCCTGTACCCGATGACATTCTCTCTGAGAATGAGGTCATCGATTATCAGAGCATTGTCAATAAACTTGCCGAAATCAGAAAGAGATTACCTTTTTGGCAAAATCGTGTTGCGATTTCGATACCTGATCTGGCGGTGATGACCAGAACCGTCGAGCCCTCAATCAATACCTCAATCGATACCTCAATCGATAGTTATGACCAAAGTTTGGCACCGTGGTTAATTGCTCAGGCTTTTTCAGAAAAAACCGGCCTTTCCGGTTCGTCCGTCTATTTAGATTATGTTCCGCTTGAAACCGGGTATCAGGTTTATGCTGCGAAAAAAGAGGTGGTAGAAAGCCGTCTGCAAGCGCTCTGTCGCGCCGGATTAAAACCCGTGTTGATTGATACGGAGAAACAGGCTTTTCTGCAGTTCTTGCTGGAAGCAATGTGTCGTGCTCAGCGTCAGGGGTGGCTACTGATTGATATCGGTGAAGATACGATCGCGCTTGGGTTTGTCACCGATGAACTGAATTTTTATCGTCAGTTTCCTTTTTCGGCACAGGCGTTCGATGCCGCGCTCACTTTGGTGTTACAAGAGGTGCAGCGGTTTATTTCATTACATCCAGCCGCCTTGCTGAACGGGATATGGATCAATGGTACACCGAGCATGTATCAGACATTTTTACAGGGGTTACGTCAGCAATTCCGAGAGCCGATAGAACACTTGGTGGCCGTATCGGTTTTCGAGACATCAGCGTTGATACCAGTACATCTCTCGCCTTTCATTCCTTTGGCTGCCGGCAGTGCGTTGCGTGGACTGATGGCATTGGAGTCCGGCTATGCTGCATGAACTGAATTTGATGGATTGGCGGCAAAGTCAATTATATCGGCGTAAACGGTTGTTGTATGGCGTGTGGCTCTGCGGTGGGTGTCTGTGGCTGATGGTACAGAGTGTGTTCTATTTTGAATGGCACAAACAGCAAACGGACTGGCAACAGTCGGAGCAACAGATCAATGCACAGCTCAACGAACAGCAGCAGCATCTGCGTGAGTGGGAATTGCGACGGCAACATGCGCAGCAGGAGCTGCGAAAACTGGCTCATGCAGAACAGTGGATTGCACACAGTCAGTTACCGCAGACGCTCATGTCCGTATTGGTTTCGGCTGTTCCTCGCGGCATCTATCTGGAAGAAATCCGCCTGACAGAACAACAGGTTGTCATCCGAGGATTAAGTCGTCATCCGGCAGCGATGAACCGTTTTATTCAGCGGCTCAGGCAAGCCTCATCGATTGGGCAGTTGGACATTTTGTCCGTCACGGATCAGACACCCGGTTGGGGGAGCCAATTCAACACGTTTCAGTTGCGTTTGGTGATGACAACCAGCATGGGTGATTCGGTCTCAGCGATGGCGTCAGACACGGCGATAACACCGGTTGCCGTCATGCATACAGCCGTCATGCATACAATAAAGGAAAAGGATAGCGCTGATGTTCACTGATTCTCTCCGACGCTGGCTGTTGAACGCTGCGATGCCGCAACAAGTGGGAATCATGGCGGTCCTGTTTGTGATACTCACCGGTGCCAGTTATCTACTGTTCTGGCAAAGCCGATATCAAGTGTTACTGCAATATCCGACCCGTCTGAATGTACTGTCTCAGCAGCAGGAGATGAACAAGCAACAATTGTATGACTTTCGCCAACAGCAAGCGGGGTGGGATGCGATTCAGTACAAACTGGAGCAAACCATGGCCCGGATGACGAAAGTGCCTGATTCTTCAGCGTGGGTCAAACAAATCGAGCAGGTTGCAGCGCAACAGCATATTCGCCTGCGACACATCGTATGGAAAACGCCGCAACAACGCGATGGTCATGATGCGGATGTTTTCGAGATCAGGCTGAGCGGTCTGTTTCCGGACATCCTGAAATTCATGCGGGCAATTGGGCAGCAGTCGGTTGGTGTGGTGTTGCAACCGATCCGTTGGAAAAGAGAGTCACCGTTGCAACGTCGTATCGAAGTTGTCGCAACAGGTTTTCTTTATCGACTGAAAGCAGACCACAGTAAAGGTCATCACACAGAAGGATATGAATAACATGCGTCAAAATAGCTATCAGGGGGTGCTCTCTGCTATCAGGATGATAGGGGGCATTTTATGGGGAATGAGTGCTCAAGTCTCTGCACAACCGATGATTGATCCGTTTGATGTGCCGACGATGGTGCAATCCGGTACCGGAGATGCTCCCAATGCATCGCAACCGATACTGGAGACGGCATTCATTCCGATTCAGTATGCAAAAACCGCGGACTTACTGCCACTCCTTGAAGGTGGCGAAAAGCCGGGACTGCTTTCCGAATATGGACTGGTACGCGTTGACCCTCGAACCAATGCGCTGATTATTCGCGATACACCGCATCATCTGGCATCGATCCGCAGTATGATTCAGGCGCTCGATATTCCTGTGAAACAAGTCAGAATCGAAGCAAGAATTGTGATTGTCAGTGAAGGGGCACTCGATGAGCTTGGTGTACGTTGGGGCGTCGGGCTGAAACAAGGACATTTGGCTGTCGGGAGTCATATTGCCCCCCCCAATGTAACAGGCGATGGGGCAACCGAATCACCATCAGTGACCGATTTTATGAATATTAATTTACCGAGCACATCCAGTAATGCCTCATCAATCGCTTTTCAGTTGGCTAAGTTGGGATCCGGCACATTACTGGATTTGGAATTATCGGCATTACAGAGTGAATCCCGTGCTGAAATTATTTCCAGTCCGAGTCTGTTAACCACAAACCATCAGTCTGCGTTTATTGAACAAGGGACTGAAATCCCATATCAGGAGTCGAATTCGGATGATGAGACAACCATTGCTTTTAAAAAAGCAGTGTTAAGTCTGGAAGTGACACCGACGATTACACCGGATCATCATATGTTGCTGGATTTACGCGTGACACAAGATCGTCCCGGAGAAGTGGTTAAAACCGGTTCTGGAGAAGCCGTTGCTATCACGACGCAAAGAATTGGTACTCAAGTGTTAGTGAATGACGGGGAAACAGTTGTTCTTGGGGGAATTTATCAGAAAACCCAAATACATCGCGTTGATAAAGTGCCAGTGTTAGGGGAATTACCGTTATTAGGCAAACTGTTTCAGCGTAATTATCAAAAGACGGATAAGAACGAGCTGCTTATTTTCGTCACACCTCGGGTTGTGATTCAATGAGTTAGTCCGCTTTTTTCAGATCACCCAAAAATAAGGTTGCATTCAGGCACTCAGATCTAGATAATTTCGGGTCTTATCACGAAATGTCTGTGAGGAATTGGTGCCACAAAGCTGATTCATCCCTTGCTATACCTTGAATTCACTTGTGGCGATGTCATTGAATTAATGTTGTTAATTACTGCTAAACATGGCTGAAAAACGTAATATTATCCTTGTTGGTCCTATGGGGGCCGGCAAAAGTACTATAGGTAGATATCTAGCACTGCAACTCCATATGGAATTTGTAGATTCTGACTCCGTTATTGAAGAACGGACGGGGGCAGATATTGCCTGGGTATTTGATGTTGAAGGAGAAGATGGTTTCCGGAAGCGTGAAGAAACTGTCATCCATGATCTGACTGAACAACAGGGCATCGTTCTGGCAACAGGCGGTGGATCAGTCACAAGCAAAGAAAATCGCAATCGTCTTTCTGCCCGGGGCGTTGTCGTTTATCTTGAAACGACAATTGAGAAACAGTTAGCTCGTACCAGTCGTGATAAAAAGCGTCCGCTTCTGCAAACGGAACAGCCACGCGAAGTTTTAGAAGCTTTGGCTGAGGAACGTAATCCGCTTTATGAAGAAATTGCGGATATTACTGTGAAAACTGATGATCAAAGTGCAAAAGTGGTAGCCAATCAGATCGTAAAAATGTTAGAAGAACAATAGGTTTTTTTTATTTTTGCGGAGTGCAACCATGACGCAGATTACGGTCAGTTTAGATGAGCGTAGTTACCCCATTTCAATCGGAGCCGGATTATTTCAAAATCCGGCGCTTCTTTCTTTTCTTTCCCCTCAGCAAAAGGTGGTCTTGATTAGCAACGTCACGGTTGCCCCTCTTTATGCTGATAAAATCACACAGTTATTGAACGATATCGGTTGTCAGACCTATCTGCTGACACTACCCGATGGAGAGCAATACAAAAATCTGAATACTTTTGATACGGTCATGACGTTTTTGCTCGAGCATAATCTTGGGCGGGATATTGTGATCGTTGCGCTCGGTGGTGGTGTGATTGGTGATCTGGTTGGTTTTGCTGCGTCGTGTTATCAACGCGGTGTTGATTTTATTCAAATCCCCACAACACTCTTGTCTCAGGTTGATTCTTCGGTGGGTGGAAAAACAGCGGTGAATCATCCGCTGGGTAAGAATATGATCGGTGCATTCTATCAACCACGTTCAGTGATTATTGACACCGACTGTCTGGCAACGTTGCCCGAGCGGGAATTTGCTGCCGGAATGGCAGAAGTCATCAAATACGGCATTATTTATGATGCTGAGTTTTTCGACTGGCTTGAAACCAATCTTGATAAGCTGTACGCACTGGATCAGTCTGCGCTAACTTATGCAATCGCGCGTTGTTGTGAGATTAAAGCGGAAGTTGTCGCACAGGATGAAAAAGAAGCCGGTATCCGGGCATTACTGAATTTAGGTCATACGTTTGGTCATGCCATTGAAGCGCATCTGGGATATGGACAATGGCTTCATGGTGAAGCCGTCTCATCCGGAACCGTGATGGCTGCGAAGACTGCACAATTACACGGCTTAATTTCTGAAGCGCAGTTCTTACGAATGGTTGCGCTCCTCAAATCGGCAAAACTGCCTGTGCAAACACCGGACGGCATGTCTTTCTCTGATTTCATGACCCATATGATGCGGGATAAAAAGGTTCTGGCCGGAACATTGAGGCTGGTCCTCCCAACCGGAATTGGGACAGCACAAGTGTTGAAGGACATTCCTGAATCAACGATTGAGCAGGCGATCGAGTTCTGTCGTACAGTTTAATTCAACAGTCTTTCATGTTTCTGGGTAGGATGATTTCATGAGTGCAGCACACGGGCGAGTGTTGGAATTACAGTCTCAGGTCGATCTGTTAGAACGGCTGAGGTTACTGACGCATTTCGGTTCAAATCTGGTGACGGTTTCCGGTGAACCCGGAGCCGGTAAAACGTGGCTCGCACAACGTTATCTGGAAGCATGGGCGGAGGATAAGAATCAGTCGCTCTTGCTGTGTTATCCAAATCAGGATGATCGTCAGCATCGTATGACGATTCTGACACAGATCGATTCTCACGCACGCTTTAGTCCCGATGACGCCTTGGTCGATAATCTGACGGCCGTATTTGATGATGAACCGTGCAATATCGTGATTGTGGTCGATAATGCGCAGCGTCTGTCTGAAAATCTGGTTTCGGAACTGTGGATGCTTGTGCTTGAGGCGCAGAATAAGCCGCAATGGTCAATCAATGTGATTTTCTTTGCGCTTCCTCGGGTCCTTGACCCTTTGCTGACTCGGATTGGCTATGGTCAGGAGCATAAACCGGTTGATCTGGAGATTGAGCGGCTTTCTCAGGATGACGCTGATCGTCTGTTCGAATATCTGGTGATCCGTTTTATCGACGATAAAATGGAGAAAAGGGTTCGCCATGCGTATAGTAAAGTGAGTAAAACACCGGGTGATATCATCGCATTAGGAGAGAAGAAGATGGAAAAGCGGATCGTGATTCGCTCAATAGTCGGGTCTCCGGTTAAGATCGCGGCACTGATACTGTTCATTGCTGTCATTCTTGGTGGCGGCTATTGGTGGATGTTATCTGAAGAGCAGGCACCTGAGCGCGTGCTGGACGATATGGTTGCAAATGATACCGCGACAAAAGAACAGACGGTGATTCCGGCTTTGACGGGTCATACTAAAGAGAGCACAACAGCATCTGATATCTCCGATACATCCAATGCGTCCGGTGACAATACCATCAAACCACCTGGCGTGAATGATGATTCCAATGCTCTCCCTCCTGCGGTGACTTCTGATTCTGATCGGGTTGGCGAGGATGATCAGGGACAACGGGTTGTGATTTCTTCAGAAGTTGTTGATGCATTGATGGATGGCAAAGCCGAATCGGCTGATACCAAACAGCTCGCGGATGTTGCCCGTCAAGTTGCTCCGGAGTCAGATGAGTCCGCTGCGACGGCTGGTGCTGATCAGAACGTGCCGTCTTCAACCTCAGAACAATCCAAATCAAACCGTTCGCAATCCTTACCTGGTTACTCATTCTCCTATACCAAAGCAGCATTAAAAGCGATGTCTGATCGCAGCTATACCTTGCAGCTTGCCGCATTTAATTCGCTTCAAGAAGTTGAAGATTTTATTCAACGTCATCGCTTACAGAATCAGGTTTATGTCTATCCGACGATACGGGGCCAGGTTAACTGGTATATTGTGACATACCAAAACTATCCAACGATTCAGATGGCCCGTGATGCTGTTTCGGCACTCCCTCGCCCGATTCAGGCGCTAGGACCTTGGGCAAAATCTCTCAGGCAGGTACACCGAGAGATTGAACGGGTGAAATAGTACAGCTTCACTTGGGGATGAAGTGAAAATATGTTAGATTTCGCAGCCTTGTTGATTGTGGTGGATAGATAGAGCAGTAGATGAAGAAGAATCGCGCCTTTCTGAAGTGGGCTGGTGGAAAATATGGATTGGTTGATGATATCCGACGCCATTTACCGGCCGCTCAAACTTTAGTTGAGCCCTTTGTCGGTGCTGGTTCTATTTTTCTCAATACCGATTATGAGCATTATGTTCTGGCTGATATCAATCCAGATCTGATCAATTTATATAATCTGCTGAAAGAGCGACCCGGACATTATATTACAGAAGCCAAACGGTGGTTCATTGCCGAGAATAACCGAAAGGAAGTCTATCTGGCGGTCCGGCAGCAGTTTAATCAGACCGATGAAGTCATGTATCGTTCGTTGGCATTCTTGTATATGAACCGTTTTGGTTTTAACGGCTTGTGTCGTTATAACAAAAAAGGCGGATTCAATGTCCCTTTTGGTTCCTACAAAAAGCCGTACTTCCCTGAAGCGGAACTAGAGTTCTTCTCCGAGAAAGCTCAGAAAGCCACATTTGTCTGTACCAATTATCGGGAGAGTTTTGAACAAGCGGATCATGTCAGCGTGATTTATTGCGATCCACCGTATGCGCCGTTGTCTCATACCGCGAATTTTACCTCTTATACCGGTGGTGGCTTTTCACTCGATGATCAGGCTGCGCTGGCTGATATTGCCGAGAAAACCGCGAATGAGCGGGGGATATCGGTACTCATCTCTAATCATGATACGATTCTGACCCGACGGTTGTACAATGGTGCAAAACTCAACGTCGTGAAGGTTAAACGAACCATCAGCCGGAATGGCGCAGGGCGGAATAAAGTGGATGAACTGCTGGCATTATTTGACGCGAATTCAACCTCACGCGCTAAATAGTTCCCCTTTGAGGCAGACCGACTGAGTTCACGATTACCTCGATACACCGCAAAAATAGTATCAAAGCGCAACACACGCTAGGATCCGAGCAATGGCTTCTGTAGAATGGTTTATCTTGGCAACTATCCCTAATCTTCATGCTCACAGAGGCCTGCTTTATGAAAGACTTTTTGATTGCCCCTTCGATCCTTTCTGCTGATTTAGCCCGTTTAGGAGAGGATGTTGTTGATGTCCTCAACGCCGGCGCGGATGTGATTCATTTTGATGTCATGGACAACCATTATGTGCCGAATTTAACGTTTGGCGCACCGGTTTGCAAAGCATTACGTGACTATGGTGTAACGGCACCGATTGATGTCCATCTGATGGTCAAACCGGTTGATCGTCTCATTCCTGATTTCGCCGAAGCCGGTGCATCGATGATTACTTTCCATGTCGAAGCCTCAGAGCATGTAGATCGAACGTTGCAACTGATCAAATCTCATGGTTGCCAAGCCGGCGTTGTTCTGAATCCGGCGACGCCACTGACTTATCTGGATTATCTGATGGATAAAGTTGATCTGATTCTGCTGATGTCGGTGAACCCCGGCTTCGGTGGTCAGTCTTTTATTCCACATACATTGGATAAACTCAATGCCGTTCGTGAACGTATCAATGCTTCCGGGCGTCAGATTCGTCTGGAAATCGACGGTGGCGTCAAAGTTGATAACATCCGTGAAATTGCTGAAGCCGGTGCTGATATGTTTGTGGCGGGCTCCGCGATTTTTGGTCAGCCTGACTACCAGCAAGTGATTGATGCAATGCGTGCAGAGCTGGTACAGGTTAAGCGGTGATTTGCCGTTATTGTGATTGAATCCGTTCGGATTCACGCTGGTGTGATCAATCATGCTGAGCCACCAATATAAAAAATTAAATAGAGAGTATATGTGATGTCTATTGAGCAGATTCAATTGATCGTCTTTGATCTGGATGGCACGTTGTTAGACAGTGTTCCCGATCTCGCTGTTGCAGCGGATCAAACGGTTCGTGCGTTGGGTTATCCGGGGGTGTCTGAAGCACAAGTTCGTGATTATGTCGGCAATGGCGCTGATGTGTTGATTGGTCGCGCTTTAAGTCAGAGTCTAACGGTGGATCCATCGTTGAGTCCGGAACTGATGCAAGATGCCAGAAAACGGTTTGATGGATATTATGCTGCGACAGGTCATCGCCTCAGTCATTTGTATCCCGGGGTTAAAGAAACGCTTGAGCTGCTGCATCAGGCAGGATTTACAATGGCGATTGCAACCAATAAGCCATCGCAGTTTGTACCGGATATTCTGCAACAACATCAGATCGCTCACTATTTTAAGGAAGTCATTGGTGGTGACCGCTTTGAGAAAAAGAAACCTGATCCAATGGTGCTTGAATGGCTGCTCTCAACCTATGGCTGCCAGCCTCAACAGATGCTGATGGTCGGAGACTCAAAGAACGATATTCTGGCGGCACAGCGTGCCGGATGCCGTTCATTCGGTCTGACATACGGCTACAATCATGGTGAGCCGATTGCCGATTCAAATCCCGATTATGTTGCGGATCAAATCAGTCAATTACTCGATATTGTTCTTGTCTCGGCATGAATGCGATAAATATCTAGAAAAATACTTCCTGATGAGTACACTGAGTGAACCGTGTGACTGTTTGCAGAACAATCACACGGTTTCTCTCTAATTTTGATGAAGTCAAAGGAATTTTTCATGAGCAACTCCCTTGTCTCGGACAAGCCGATCGTCTTTAGTGGTGTTCAACCTTCCGGTGAACTCAGTATTGGTAACTACTTGGGTGCGCTTCGTCAATGGCATCAGATGCAAGATGAATACAACTGTCAGTACTGTATTGTTGATCTTCATGCTATCACCGTGCGTCAGGATCCAAAAACGTTGCATGAAGCAACACTCGACGCACTGGCGATTTGTCTCGCGGTTGGCATTGACCCAAGTAAAAGCACATTATTTGTTCAGTCCCACGTCCCTGCTCATGCACAACTCAGTTGGCTTCTCAATTGTTATACCCAGATGGGTGAGTTGAGTCGGATGACTCAGTTCAAGGACAAATCCGCACGCTATGCCAATGACGTCAATGTCGGACTGTTTGATTATCCAGTCTTGATGGCTGCCGATATTCTTTTATATGGCACCCATCAGGTACCTGTCGGAAATGACCAGAAACAGCATCTTGAGCTGGCTCGCGATATTGCGATTCGCTTTAATAATATTTACTGTCCTGAGCAACCAATTTTCACGGTCCCTGAGCCTTACATTCCGACAGTCAATGCCCGGGTGATGAGTCTTCAGGATGCGACGAAGAAAATGTCTAAGTCGGATGATAACCGTAAGAATGTCATCACGTTGCTTGAAGACCCGAAATCGATTCTCAAGAAGATCAATAAAGCACAAACGGATACCGAAACGCCACCACGGATTCGTCATGATGTTGAGAACAAAGCCGGAATCTCCAACCTGATGGGGCTGTACTCGGCTGCAACTGGCATGAGCTTTGCTGAAATCGAAGCAAAATATGCTGAGGTGGAAATGTACGGTCCGTTCAAGAAAGACGTCGGTGAAGCGATTGTGGCAATGCTGGAACCCGTTCAGAGTGAATATCATCGGGTTCGTGCTGATTTGGGATATCTCAATGAAGTGATGAAATCTGGCGCTGAAGCTGCGTCGGCAAAAGCTGCGCCAATCCTGAAAAAAGCATATGAAGCGGTTGGTTTTGTGACGCCATTTTAGCGATCACGCTATATCGTCATCATCTTGATGCTGAGGCTGCCTGTATCGGCAGCCTTTTTTTATTGAGTCCGTTTGATCCCTGCCGCCTTCATTATATATTTTTCATAAATCGGCTCACTGGTGCCTTTCTTCACTTTATAGAGGAAATATTTCTCGAAAGCGACTTTAGCGATGTGAACCCATTGTCCCATCGAGGTCCAGTTGGTATTCCGTGGCGGGTTTTGTGGCAGGGCAATAAACGCGGCCCCTTTATCCCCCATGTCGGCCAGACAGACAGCATTCATCGACGGTTTGGTTGTCACCGCTTCACCACGCTCAATACTGAGGATGTTTTCCACAATCGCACTGGTCATCGATTCAATCATAAAACCGGTTTTCGGTGCACCGACAGGTACGGGCGTTTCTTCAAGTGGCGGAATCGCAACGCAAACACCGGCAGCAAAGATTTCCGGGTAAGTTGGGCTACGCTGATATTCATCAGTCAGAACAAAGCCTTTGGGGTTACATAAATCAGGGACACTAGCAATCGCAGGAGAGCCTTTAAATGGCGGCAAAAACATCGCCATATTGAAAGGTAAGTGATGTTCGAAATCGACTTCACCTTTGCGGTTGAGTTCTTCAATATGCGCCATATTGGGTTCAAAATGTGTGGTGCGCGCATTACAAATCCACTGAATGCCTCGCTCCCGGAATTCGTGCTCCATTAATGCTTTTGAATCCCCGACACCGCCGAGTCCCATGTGGCCGATGTAAGGTTCGCTGGTGACAAACGTCATCGGTACCTGAGCGCGGATTTTCAGTTTACGCAGCTGGCTTTCAAGCGACAGGATATATTCATAGGCCGGACCGAAACAACTGGCGCCCTGAAGCGCCCCGACAATGACTGGTCCCGGGTTGTTGATCAGCTGCTGATATGCTTCGTGAGAATGTACCGCATGGTCAACCGTACAAACTGACTGGGTATAACCATTCTCCGGCCCGGCACCGGGGACGGCTTCAAATGCCAGTTTCGGGCCGGTACAGATGGCCAAATAGTCATATTGATATTCGGTTCCGTCTTCAGTTTGCAAACATTTATCCTGAGCATGGATCTGAGCAACGCCGGAAGTATTGAACGGAATCTGGAATTTCTTGGTGTAGGGGGTCAGATCCAATACCACCTGATCTCTGGTTCGTTCGCCGAGGGCAACCCAAGGGTTGGAAGGAATAAAATGAAATTCAGCGCCCTCATTGATCAGCAGTATTTCATGATCTTTCGGTAGTTTCTGTTTTAACTCATATGCGATGGAGATGCCACCCAGCCCCGCACCAATTACGATCGTCCTTTTCATCTTTACTTACTCTCTCTTTTTTATATTAGTAATTACTAAATTAATAATAACTGATATTGATGATTATGCGACCGATCTGCGTCACAGAAAGGAGATCAGGTGAATAGACCGACTCCAGTGGCCGTAGAATCCCAAAAAATATAAAGGTCTATGAGGACCGGATAAAGAGTGATGCATATCACCCTTTGTTTGACTGCAACTTGCCAATGAGATGGGAAGAAATATGATGGCTATCTATAAATAATATTTATATTATTAGCCATTATTATATTGATGCAGGACTTTCGTCCTTCTTTTAATCTTAAATGATTTGATTCTTATGCTAAGTCAACGTCGCTGGTTTACCATTTTATTGATGACACTTTGTTGTGTCTGTCTAGGTTATTTCACCTTACAGATCTATCAGGCGATTTTTATTGCAGATTCTGTAACGGATGAAAAAATTCTGGATAGGAAAACGGAGTCATCGGAGCTTGTTGATCATCAATCACCACCATTAAGCCGTCATGCTGAATATCCTTCCCCAGTGATTCAATTACAGCAGACAGTCACGGATGGTTTGTTAAAAGATAATAACAATCATCTACCACTACTGCATGGTGATCTTGCTGACTTTTCGCAGAATAATATCCGTAAACAGTATGCCCAGTCAGATGAATTACTTGATTTGAAGCAACGGTTACAGCAACTGAAGTCCGTTGCCCATCCAGAACGATAAATAATTACGCCCCAAATTATAAACAATTGCCAGTGGTCTCAATCGCCTTATGAAAATAACAATGACTCGAACCGTGACATCATTCTGTGTCTTATTATGCAGTGTGTTTCTTTTTAACAATCCAGCTGCTTATGGCGCGACCGGAGAGAAATCAGTTCAGCTTTCCGGCAAGTTTCAGGCTTCGGGAGGTGAGGCAACCTATTCACTACCGATACATATCTCTCCGGGCAGAGCCGGTCATCAACCGAAGCTGAGCTTTGAATATCGAAGTGATTCACCGAATGGTAATTTGGGGGTGGGATGGTCGCTCGGTGGTGTGTCGAATATTCGTCGTTGTGGTAAAAATCTACTCAAAGATGGGCGCTGGGGTGGCGTTAATTTTGATGGTAATGATCGTTACTGTTTAGATGGGCAACGTTTAATTGCTGTGTCGGGAAGAAATGGAGGGGACCTGACCGAATACCGTCTGGAAAAAAATGGCTATGATAAAATTGTATCATTTGGTCAAACGGCTGGCAGTGGTCCTGCTTATTTTAAGATCTGGCGTAAAGATGGTTCGGTGTATGAATATGGCAATAGTGCAGATTCTCGAGTTGAATTACCGGGGCAGAGTCATGTTTATCAATGGACGCTGAATAAGATTACCGATGGCAGTAAAAATAATCATGTTACGTTTTTGTATGCAGAAGATAATGGTGCCGGTACCCATGTTCTGAATCAGATTCAGTATGTCGGGGGTAAAATTAATTTTCAGTATGAAGACCGCTCAGACAAAGTTTCTCAATACTTTTATGGCGCTAGACTGAATCGTAATTTTCGCTTAAAAACCGTTCATACCTACGACCGCAATAACCAGCTCATCGGTGATTATCATCTGGCTTATCACTATTCTGCCGGGACTGCGCGGAGTCTCTTGAGTCAGATCGAATATTGTGCCGGTGGTGAGTGCTCAACGGCACTGAAATTTAACTGGGCAGAGACCGGTCGGGTTCAGCTCGATGGCGGACGGGAAACCAGTTTCTATCGGCCTCAGTTTATTGATCAGAATAATGATGGTGTCAGCACTCTTTATGGTCGGGTTTCGTCGATTAATAGTCAGGGCTTATTCCGGATTAAAAACCCAATCGCTGAAGTGCCGTACTCGCCTGTTGAACCGGGTAAAGAGACCGCGTCTGTGAAATCTTTTGCACTTCAAGGAAAAGTGAATGCAGTATCAGTAAAAATAAATCAGTGTCGGCAAACAAATGTTGGTGCCTCTTTTCAAAAGACTGATGGGAGCTATGAAGCATACTGTCATGATCCGCAATCCCCCCAATTTTGGTCGAGTGGGACGAATGCCGGGGATTTTAATGGGGACAGTGCCGAAGAACTGATTAAGGGGTATCAGGTCGCGGATTTTAATGGTGACGGATTAGACGATAAATATATATTTGATAATCCCAGCAAAGGTTATAAATATATAATCACTGGAAAGGGTGAACAAACATTAGTTGATCATGACAACAAAACGCTGAAAGCCCTCGCTGATGTGAACAATGATGGTTATTTAGATGTTGTGATGCAAGACCGGGCCGGTAAACTCTTTCTTTATTTGTTTAACGGTCAGTCATTTAATCCACCAATTACGCTGAATCATTCGGTCGTATTGGATAAAAATATATCATTTGTTGATATCAATAATGACGGCTATCCAGAGCTGGCTTACAACGGGAAATTTTATCGCAACCGCTTTGGTATCATAACCCAAGAAGTGCTTCTTGATCTGCCTTTTGATTCTCTGACAACGGGGGATTGGAATGGCGATGGCTGGGCGGATTTAGTTGATAATGATTCAACCGACAGGAAAAAATCTAAGCTTTATTACTCCACTCCAGCTATTCAAGACAAAATTACATCGTTTCAGGAAGATGCAATTCAGTTCAATGTGACTTATAAGCCAGCTGTCGATCGCTCTGTACTGACTCAGTCTTTCTATGATGCAAATAATATTCGTAATGTTACCCCGCGTCGTTATTTAGTGTCTCAAGTGATGAAGCAGCCCAAGGGGTACGGGTCAACCCAGTATACTTATTATTATGTCGGTGCCAAATTACATCGTCTCGGTGGGGGCTTTCTCGGATTTGCCCAGATTACCGAAGTTGAAAATGCAGAAGTTTCGACCAAAACCATTACCGATTTTGAGCAGTTGGATTTGGTCAAAGTCGGTAAAACCAACCGAGTCCGTGTTTATAAAAATAATCATCTGATTTCCGATACGAGCTACGCTTATACCCGTAAAGATCATCGTGGCTATCAGGCTAATTATTATCAGATTTATGCCAGTACCATGACACAAAAGCAGTATGGACTGGCGAATCCGGCCATTGAAAAACAACAGGTGACTCAACGGGTACTGAACCAGTTTGGCAGCCTGACAGACGAAAAAGTTACCATCACCAGTGGCTTAGAAGGTACGGGTAGCTACACGCAGCATCAGCGTTATGAATACCTTTCCACCGGTGTCAATCAGGACCATTCTATCTTCGATGTGACCACAACCAGTCAGATCGATAATTTATCTGCAATTTTGGGGCGTTATAAAGCAGGTATCAGTCGTTATTGCTCGTCTCAAGGGACGATGTATTTCAAACCAAATAACTATGTCGTCATTCTCCATGGTGAGGTGGATACCCCGATTCTATTAGAGCGCTACGGAGAATATTTTAAATATTCGGTGCAGTCAGTTGCGACTGATTTGGATGGATTAACCCGCTATCAAGGCGCTTTAACACAGGTCAGTGCGCAGGAATTTGCGCAGTCCGGTGCCAATGGATGTGGTAGTTACGGGTTGGCGGATGTCAATGGCGATGGTGTACCGGAGATCACAACATCCCGCTCGACAAATGTTCAGTTAGTGACTGAGTCAGGCAATAACTACTGGCAGCTTGGCGCGGTTAAGAACGTGGTTTCAACGTTGACGGATGAAACCTCCGGGTTGAAGCGAACCACCAAACAGTCATTCTCTTATAGCTCTCAAGGCTTTATGACGTCACAAGTGACTCAGGGCGCTGAATATGAGTCTACCGGTGAAGCTGCAATCAGTCACAACGAGTTACGTAAATCGTATCAGTATGATGATTGGGGGAATGTAACCGCTGAGAGTATTCAGGGGACGGATCTGCCGCAGAGAACCACGGCAACCCAGTATGACAGTGACGGTTTGTCTGTGACTGCATCTGTTAATGCGATGGGGCAGAAAACGACGGTTAAATATAACGGACAGGGATTACTGAAACAATCAGTGAGTCCACTTAAATCCCGGACGACAAGCTATCGTTATGATGTTTTTGGGCGAGTGGTATCTGAAACGCTTCCTGGTGTTCGTAATATTAATCAGACCCGTTATCAGTTAGGCGGGCAATGTCCGCAGCATCTGCCACAGACGGTTTCTTGTGTCACGACCACGGTAGCAACGGGTGCTGAAAGTATCATTCAGTATGATTATGCCGGCCGGGAAATCCGTAACTTACACCGCGGTTTTCAGGGACGATGGGTTGCCGTTGATACTAGTTGGGATCGCAACGGACGTAAGATCAGAGTTACGCGACCTTACTTCCTGTCAGAAACGCATCCTGCTGCTGTGACTTTCGGCTATGACTTGCTCAACCGGGAGGTACTTAAATCTGAACCAGCCGATGGCGGTAAGCGGGCTGTATACCAAACGGTTTATCAGGGGCTGAAAACCACGGTGACTGATGGCCGAGGCTATCAGCACAGTACCCAAAGTAATGTCATGGGATATATTCTGCGTAAAGATGAGCCGCTCGGTGCCTATCAGACCTATGATTATTACCCTGACGGGAGCTTACGATCCAGTCAGGACTCGAAGGGCAATGTCACCCGTATCCGTTATGATTCGCTTGGTCACCGGTCATTTTTGGATGACCCGGATATGGGCCAATGGTCTTATCGTTATAATGCTCTGGGTGAACTGGTTTACAAGCAGGACGCCAACGGTGTTATCACAAAGATCGTTTATGATGGACTTGGCCGCAAAGTCAAACAGACTGAAGGCGGTGCGGTTTCAAACTGGCGTTATGACGAGCGAGGCGCGATTGGTGTGATTGCTGGTTTCTCCGGTAACGGTAATGAAACTGACTATTACTACAATCAGTCGGGATTGGTTGAAGAAATCGCTGTCAGAGTCAAAGGGGAAAAATTCAGTACCCACTATTTCTATGATGACTATGAACGGGTTTCCAGAGAAGTGCGGCCGAACGGAACCGATACATCGGTCTGGGGTAAAGCCAATTCAGTCTCGCAAAGTAGTAATGCACAGGAACGTCTGGCCGTCGAATATGTGTATAACCCATATGGTTATGTTGCCGCAGTCCGAAGCCCGCGCAGCTATGCTGATGAAGTCTTTACCAGTGCCAGCTACCGGGAAGATATTCGTCAGTTACTTGATGAAGCGATTGCTCAGGCTAGTGTTTATCTGAAGAAAGCGGAGCGTTACTCGACTCAGACAACCTTCTTTAAAGAGAAAGCGGATGAATATAACCAGAAAATGGTCAATGTACATACGCTGGACAGCGCTTCGGCGGCGATGCTGGCCGGTGGTTATCGCTATAAACAGTGGTGTAACAGCAGTGGTGAATGTTATCTCCGCCCCGGGACTTGGGTTCTGCTCCATGATGATGTCTCTATTCCGCTTGATATAACCTTAGATGGTGCAATTTACCGACTGACAACGACGCTGGCTGGCAGTGGTGATGGTATCCGACGTTATCATGCTTCGGTATCGCCTGTGAGTGATACTGAATTTAACAGTCAGTCCTTAACTGCTGCACATGATTATTTGCTGACGGATTATGATCATAATGGTCAGCCGGATCTGATGAGTACACAGGATATTTATATTGCACAGGCTGATGCACAAACCCGAGAAGAGTTGCACTTTACGGCTGATGAGCTCGATGAAGCTGCCACTATTGCCGGCAGCCGGTATAAATTCTATACCCATCTCGCCAGTCAACTGATTGCTTTGTCAGAAAAAGTCGCCAATTTGAGCGGGCTCTATTGTGAGTATGCCAATCAGTTAGGAGGCAGCCAAGTTGATGCGGCACAACGCAGTCAGTGCCAGAATACCGCAACGACCAGCCAGGCCGATCATCTCAACCTGATTTTGACACAGTCCGAGTTAGCAGAATCTGCGGATAACCCGGCTTATATCTACTACTGGCAACGCCGCGATACCGATGCTTACGATCATACCCTGTCGGAAACGCTGGGAAATGGGTTGGCGAATACCTATATTCATGATCAGGCTACTGGTCGTCCGAGTATGATTACCACGCATAAAGCGAGTGTGTTGTTGAATCGTCAGCTGGCCGGTAGCCTCAACTCCGGGCAGGTGATCCGTTCTCTCGTGTACCGCTACGATCAACATAACAACGTGGTTTATCGGCAGGATGAGCAACTGGGAATTACCGATCAATGGTCATATGACGGACTGGATCGGGTGACATCCAATACTATTGCGCTGGATGATCCGAACCGCCATGGTAAAGATAACCCTGATTTCGAAGCGTCGTTCAGTTATCGCTATGACAGCCTCGGCAATATCACTTATAAGCAGGGCATCGGTGATTATGAGTACGACGGTAAAGCTGCCGGGCCACATGCTGTCACTAAGGCAAACGGACTGAACTATACCTATGACCATGCAGGAAATATGTTACAGGCCCGAGGCGCCGGTAGCAGTGAAAACGAGCGGACACTGAGCTGGAATGCGTTTAACAAGCCGGAAACGATTACGCGTAACGGTAATACGGTGACCTTCAAGTATGATGCTGAACATAACCGCTATCTGAAAACGACCAGTGACGGTAAGGAGACGTTCTACTTCGGTAAATACTATGAACGGGTGACCGATACCAAGACCGGTGAAGTACAGCATAAACACTTTATTTATGCCGATGGTAAGCTGATCGCGCTGAATACGCAGGTCAAAGATGCCGATGATAAGCTGAAAGATAAGCAGATACGTTATCTGCATTATGACGCGCTGGAATCGGTCGATATGATCACCGACGGTTATGGGGTGGTGGTCGAGCGGCGCAGTTATGATACCTGGGGTAAACAGCGCAAAGTGAGCTGGCGGGAAGACGGCCCGCTGGATGTCGTGCAGGCCGCCATTACCAACCGGGGTTACACCGGCCATGAAGAGATCACCGAAGTCGGTCTGATTCATATGAACGGCCGAGTATATGATCAGGAATTAGGGCGGTTTATCAGCCCCGATCCGGAGATTCAGGCACCATTTGTGACCAATAGCTTTAACCGCTATTCTTATGTCTGGAACAATCCATTGAAGTATCGGGATCCGACAGGTTTTTGGATTCGAGAAATTAACCCTTTCGGAAATATAGATATGATGGGGGAATCTATTGTACAAAATATCTCAGTCCAAGCAGAGGAAAATGCTTCAGCTCTTATCAATGGTTTTGTAAGTGCTGAAGCATCCCTAGGTTATTATGGGGAGGCTATAACCGCAACTTATGGTGAGAGGGGCATTAATCTATACTCTAGTGCGGTTATTAATAAAGGGCCTCATGACACGACTGATATTTTATCTTTTAGTGCTGGGGTTATATTTGGGGACCCTAAAGCTATAGAAGGCTTTGGAGTCAACTTTAACGGTCCATTCCTTGGTGCCGGTTTTTCACTTGATCGCCAAACAGGATTAATTGATGGGGAGTCGATTAGTGTTTATGCGCACGATGATATGCTTCCTGGCTCTTCCTATCAATATACAGGTAAATTGAGTGATGAATTACTTGACGCTCTTTATGATAATGGAAGTACAAATTATAGTGATTATGCAGACCTTAGTGAACATCTTTTAGCTGGGGCGACATATATGGGGCCTCATACTACACCTACCAGTGAAAATTATGGTGGTTATGGAGATAATCAATCGGGCAATGATGGAAACTCAGGAGCTCATACTGGTGGGGTGGGTGAGAATGCAGATGGATGTACAGGTTGTAATACTCCATGGGGAGGAAGATCAATCAAAGACATAATTTTTGTGAAGCTTCGTAGTTCATAAAATAATGATGACTACAAAACGATGAATAAAAAACGCCAGTCTCAGACTGGCGTTGATTTTGGACGACGACTAAATTAGCCGGCTATTCTTGATGCTCTGGTAAAGCAACTGCATCAAGTTGGTTGATAGCGTTGAATAGATCGTCTTGGTTTGTTTGTTTTGACTTGAGCATTTTCATCCCTGGTGTGACCGGTAATTGTGGGTCAACGAAGTTTTGGTTATCTTCGTCGGTTCTGGTCAGGTAAGTCATTAAGCCACTGCTGTTGGCTGACTGTACATTTGATTTAGCCGCAATGCCTTGTTCTGTGGCTGAGCTGTCAATCACAGTAATTTTACCCATCGCGACGTTGTTATTTTCATTGGTTTCAGCAACAACATTAGTTCTGTCGACCGCCAACACTAAATAATAAGTACCCGCCGTCAGGCCTGAAAGCATCGGGATGGTGATCGTGTGTCTTGAACCGTTGGGGAGTCTAATGGGTGTTTCGCCATAGAAATAGATAAGTTGCTTATTTGCATTGGCCAAATATACCGCCAGCGTTGGTGCTGTACCGCTTTTTTGTGCACAATTGGCTGATGATACCTCGGCATTAATCACAACCTGGCCACCCGCAGTGACTCGGTTCGGAGAAAAACTACCGGAAGAGACCAGCCAGTCCGGTGCGCCTAAACCCCCGATCTTGACGGTATTGAAACTCAGTGCACTCGAAATACTGTAACTCGCCTTCACCTTAAATTCATAGGGGACACATGAATTTGCCAGTGCAGTTCTGTTGTTTTCACTTAACACAGAATCCAGGTTGACTCGGTATGTTTGTGTCGAGCTACTTGGGACGCAGCGCATTGTACCGCCTAAACCACCGCTTCCACATGAAATATCAGCAAAATCACGGCCGATATTAATGCCTGATTTTCCACCATCTTGTGTCAGCGCAAAATTAACGGTTCTACCGTTATTAAAGATCTCAGAGCCGAACATGTGGTAGTCCACTTCCAGGGTTTTTTGATTCGGGTATGGGATCTCTGTGTTAACGATATCGACGTTGCCCGGATAAATCGAGGCGAGAGCAGCTTGACTACAAAGCGCTGTTGTTGTGAGAAAGCCAACGACTATTTTGTCTAGTTTCATACTTAGTTCCTATTCCTATATGTTTATTATGATTTCGTCAGTGAGGTTTGACGCGACCCTTGTGCAAATGAAACAAGATTTATATCAACTTTCGCTATTATGAAATGAATTTATTATCCGTCAATGCGGGTTTGTCTTTTTTATCAATACTGTGATCAATGAGAAACTATAGTGTGCTGTTTTCGGGGCAATTACTGAGTAACAGGATGCTCGTTCAATATCAAATTCGACATGGCTTGAATTAATATGAAATTATAACCATATTATTACGGTTTGAATGGTACTGCTGGAACTATCTATCGCGGTGCCGCCACCGACGATAAGGATATGGAAATGAAATTAATAAAAATATTGCTGGCAACATTCGGTTGTATTTACGCTTTGTCTGCTCAGGCTGGGTTTTATATTGCCAATGGGGGGTTATATGAAGGCAATGGACATCCTTTTAAAATCCGTGGGATCAACCATGCCCACACTTGGTATCTCAATCGGTTGAATCACGCCTTAGACGGGATTGCCGCGACGGGGGCCAATACGGTGCGGATTGTTCTGAGTAACGGTCAGCGCTGGAATAAGAATGGTGCCGCTGATGTGGCGAATGTGATTCGACAAGCGAAAGCAAGACATTTGATCACGGTACTTGAAGTCCATGATACAACCGGCTTTGGTGAAGAGTGGCAAGCGGCAAGTTTAGATTCAGCAGCGGATTATTGGATCGAACTGAAAGATCAACTCGTCGGTCAGGAGGATTATGTCATTATTAATCTGGGCAATGAACCGATGGGAAATGGGGTGAGTGCCAGTGTGTGGATCAATGATCATATCGATGCGATTCAGCGCTTAAGAAAAGCCGGGCTGACTCATACACTGATGGTTGATGCGCCAAACTGGGGGCAGGACTGGCAACAAATCATGTTGGGTCATGCTCAGTCTGTATTTGATGCTGACCCACTGCATAATACGATATTTAGTGTCCACATGTATCAGGTTTACGGGGATTACCCAGCGGTTAACAATTACATCTCAACATTTCTCAATCAAGGTTTGGCACTGGTTGTTGGTGAGTTCGGTGCGAGTCATCAAGGTGAGGATGTCGCTGAAGGTGCGATTATGGAACGGGCAGAAACCTTGAATATCGGCTATATCGGCTGGTCATGGTCGGGCAATAATCAAGATGTTGCGGATTTGGACATCGTCAATCACTGGGATAATCATTCATATAGCGAGTGGGGCAAGATTCTGATCAATGGCGTGAACGGTATCAAGTCCACGTCGACACCCGCCACAATTTTTACCTGTGGTACATCTTGCCAGTAACTTTGTAAGTATTTATCTGACCTATCTTGCACCGGACAGAGAGAATCTCATCGCTGTCCGGACTTTTACCCATGTACCTCGTTATTTATCAATTAGATGAAGATGAATTGGGAGCAATCATACAGATTGGGAATAATTATAAGATTCAATATATCTCGGCTCTATTATAAGCAATTTGTTGTACTAATATGGTAAGTGTTCCATTTTGTCTCAGTAGTCTGATTTTTGGCGCGTGACATGACACTATTTTCATTTGTACAACCAGAAAATGGTGTTTATCAACTGACATGTGTTTTCGTGCTCGTATAGGAATTGTCAGATTATAAGAGAGGCAGATAAGGGAGAGAATGAATGTTGACGGATAAAACTCTTTCGTGATTAATCCTGGATCTTCATCAATACCATGCTGAATTTCAAGAAGTACGTCGAGCTGGTTTGGTACGTTTTTGCCACTGTCGGTATACCTGATGTTTGATGAACTTTTCGTTTGTAGAGCTTTGCTTTGATCGAGTTTTGTTCCGGCTGCATCACTTTTATAGCAACAGTAGCAAAGGAGAATATCTTGTGATGAATGTATCAAGTCATCGACATGGACTAGCCAGACCGAAAATACTATCTGTACTGATTTTTGCAGCATTAGCCAGTAGCGCTGCTTCTGCTCAGGTGAGCATCGATTATTCGATTTCACCTGACGAACAAAATCATGAAATCAGTGATTTAATCTATGGTACCAATCATCGAATGAATATGACTGGTCATGAAAATTTTGGTTTCTATCGCCTCGGCGGCAACCGGACAACCGCATATAACTGGGAGAATAACTACTCCAATGCCGGATCTGACTGGGTGCATTCCAGTGATACCTATATGGTACCGGATGGTGCAGATGAAACCATTCCCGGGATTACGCTGACCGATTTTGTCGATAACGACGCGATCGGCGCGAAAACGATGCTGACCGTGCCATTAGCTGGCTATGTTGCCGCGGATAAGGATGGTACGGTACAGGAAGGGGAGGTCGCCCCATCATCTCGTTGGATTCCGGCGATAGCGAAAAAAAATGCACCATTCTCGTTAACGCCTGATCTTACAGATAATGCTGTGTATACCGATGAAATGGTCAACTTTTTAGTTGAGCGGTACGGAAAAGCGGCTGACGGTGGCGTATTTGCTTACTCACTGGATAATGAGCCCAGTTTATGGTACCACACCCACTCACGAATTCATCCTGACAAACCGGGCGCAAAAGAACTGCTTGATCGTTCGGTTGAAGCGGCTCAGGCCGTGAAAGGTGTCGATCCGACAGCGATGATCTTTGGCCCTGCTTTGTATGGCTTTACCGCATTTGTATCGTTGACTGATGCACCGGATTGGTCGAACTATTCAGATCAGTATCACTGGTTTATTGATTATTATCTGGCAGAGATGAAAGCGGCTGGTGAATCATCCGGTATGCGATTATTAGATGTACTCGACTTGCACTGGTATTCCGAAGCGCAAGGCGACCAACGTGTCACGGGGGGGAATGCGGATTCCGCAAAAGATAAAAATGCGCGGATGCAGGCTCCTCGGACATTGTGGGATCCTGAATATCAGGAAGATAGCTGGATTGCCCAATGGAATATGGCTGAACTGCCGCTGATTCCACATATTCAAGATTCAATCGACGCGCATTATCCGGGAACCAAGATTGCCTTCACTGAGTACGGTTATGGCGGTGGTGATGATATTACCGGTGCGATTACTGAAGCGGATGTATTGGGTATTTTCGGTAAATATGACGTCTATGCTGCAAATAGCTGGATTTTAAATGATGAAGAGAAATATTTAGCCAGTGCCTATCGTCTCTATCGTAACTATGATGGTGAGAATGGGACATTTGGTGATACCAGTGTCACCGCAACGATGAGCGATAAAGAAAACAGCTCTATTTATGCGTCGGTTGATTCAGAGACTGGATTGCTTCATGTCATTGTACTGAATAAGAATATGAACGAATCGATCAATGGTGTATTCAATATCGATTCAACAACGATCTATAAGTCAGGAAAGACTTATGTCTTGAATTCCGATTCGGTTGAAATCCAAGATAAAGGTGAGGTTGAGGTGACGAATAATCAGCTCAATTATGATATTCCTGCCTTGTCTGCTTATCATTTTGTCTTTAGTACAGCAGACGCCACCGACCCGACAGATCCAACGGACCCAACGGACCCAACAGACCCGACTGATCCAACAGACCCTACCGATCCAACGGATCCCGGTACTGATGGTGTCACTGTGTCCGTGAACATTCCACAAGATGGTAGCGCATCATACTGTTCTGATATTGTTGTTACCAATAATGGTTCAGAAGCCGTTGAATGGCAGACTAATTTTGACGTCGAAGGTAGTGTTTATGCGTTATGGAACGCAAACTGGGAACAAGCAGGCACCACCGTCACCATTAGTGGTGTTGAATGGAATAAAGTGCTGCAACCGGGAGCCAGTACCAGCTCTATTGGGTTCTGCGCGAATCGTTAATTGATATCTTTTCAATAATTACACGAGAACAAAAACGCAAATCCCCTGTAAAATATACAGGGGATTTTTTATGACTGATAAAAATAGTGACAATATTATCTATAAATGTCTAATTAGCTTGATTTTGAATCAATGTAAAATTAGGGTATGACTCTAAAATAGAGGTTTATCCGTGAATTGGTTGGATGCGATACAGCATATAAATCGATGCGCTGACTATATCCGAAAACTAATATAAGTATGAATAGGAACAACAATGAAAAAATCAATGTTAAGCAGTATCCTGTTGGGCTCTTTGTTATCTTTTACTGCTTTTGCCGGAACGGGAACAGGAACGATTACCCAAGTGATAGTACACCGGGATGATTCGGGTCACGGTGTGGTCATGTTTACCACACAAGGAAATACAGACAAAGCCCCTTGTAGCTCTGTGGCAAATGAGTGGGCATTTTCTCTGAATAATGAACTTGGGAAAGCGATGTATTCCTTGGTGCTTTCAGCACAAGCGCAAGCCAAACCAGTAGTAGTGAAAGGAATGCATCAATGCAATGACTGGGGTGACAGAGAAACACCGCTTTATATTGCCGTGCATAATTAAGATTTTTTAGTTTAAAAAGGGAGAAGATGTGACTTCTCCCGATGTGTTATTTTTCAATGAACCTTTTATCACCGACCATCTGAATCTGCTGAACTGCTTTGTGTCTGTTTACTTACCACTGTACTTGATTTCAGCATATAGAAGCAGCCATCTAAGCCATTTTGTGATCTTTGTACTCCGACGACCGCTTTACTAGTATGGTAACCGGTATAATAGGTTCCTGTGCTATAGGTGAGTGTCAGGGTTTGATTGTTTTCTACCCAGTTGCCGCTGTAATTACCGACATTAAAAGTGCCGTCAGAACTGAGAGTTGCTGCTGTTGAAGAGTAACTTCCGTCACAACCCCAATCAAAGTTAAATGTGTAGGTACCCGTTGTTGCGACAGCCGCTGATGCTATACCGGTAAAACCAATAGAGCAAAGTAGTGCAATGGATGGAATAAGTGGCGATTTCATGACAAGTTTCCTTACATTATGAATGTGTGTGAATACATCAATAAAAAATATAGTTCTGAATGATAATGCACGCCAAAAAATATGAATTTATTTTCATAATGAATGCCTGCCATACTCATTGACTCACCATACTCAGGCTCGTTTTATTTGGTTGATAGTTATTCGGGAGACATGGAAAATTTATCCATCTCTTATCCAACTAGTTAGTTAAATATACATGAATTTCTTTCATGCTTGATTTGAGTAAATATCACTTCTCTCATATGTAGATGCGAGTAGTCTATGAATATAATTCAATATTAACTTGAGAGAATATCATGTCTTTATCTGTTCCCCCGTTTCGTGCTGATGTGGTCGGCAGTTATCTGCGCCCAACCTATCTTCATCAAGCTCGCCGGCAGTTTGCTGCCGGTCAACTGACTCAGCAACAACTGACAGACATTGAAGATCAAGCCATTACGGAACTTGTTGCCCGTCAGAAAGCGGCTGGCTTACAAGTCATCACCGATGGCGAGTTTCGTCGAAGCTGGTGGCACTTAGATTTTATGTGGGGCATCAATGGCGTCGAAAAATCTGAGATTGAGCAAGGTTATCTTTTCTCTGAGATGGAAACTCGTCCGGAGAGTGTCCGTTTGAGCGGAAAACTCAGTGGTGAGAACCACCCCTTCCTTGCGCATTTCCGGTTTCTGATGCAATTTGCAGAAGCGGGGATTGTACCTCGTCTGACGGTGCCGGCGCCTGCTCAGTTTCTAAAAGAGCTACAGCGTCCGTGTAACCTGGAACAGACACAAGCGATATATCCGAATGAAACTGATTTGCTCGATGCTGTTGTGCAAGTTTATCAAACGTTCATTGCTGAATTGTATGCATTGGGCTGTCGCAATTTACAGATTGATGACTGTACCTGGGGGATGTTAACCGATCCTAAAATTGCAGCAAAAGCGTCGACCCCGAAAGAAGCAACTTGTGGCTGTGGTGATTCTCATGCGTTTGACCATGCCCAAAGTATCGCTTCACTGACGCAGAAGTTGTTGCTGGTCAATAACCGTTCCGTTGCCAATGCACCAACTGATCTGATTTTGACGACACATGTTTGCCGTGGTAATTATCGTTCGACCTGGGCGGCATCAGGTGGGTATGCACCGATTGCTGATGTTTTGTTTGCCAAAGAAAATGTCTCTGCATTTTATCTGGAGTTTGATAGTGACCGCTCTGGTGATTTTTCACCTTTAGCCAAGGTTCCACAAGATAAACAGGTTGTTCTCGGTCTCGTTTCTTCAAAAACGGGTGAATTAGAAAACAAAGAGGAAGTGATTGCCCGTATTCATGAGGCTGCGCAGTATGTGCCGTTAGAACATCTTTGTCTGAGCACTCAGTGTGGTTTTGCTTCAACTGAAGAAGGTAATGAACTGACCGATGTACAGCAATGGCAGAAGATTGCTTTTGTGAAAGAGGTTGCTGAACAAGTCTGGGGATAGGTTGGACGAAGTAAGCTGAGCTTCTCTGTGTGTTCATTATTGCCAATGTGCTAGTTTTCAGTATAGGGTTTGTCGCCCTGCTATTCTCTTAGTATAAGCCTCTAGTGAATCTTGGTACATTAGTTGGTCTATCTCTGCTGATCAGTGTCATGCCAGTATGGAAGAGAAGTAGCCGGGGTTCGGTTACTTCTTTTTATTGTTTGACGATTCTTGATTTCTTGCTTCTATCCTGCACAATAGCGACCTGATTTCGGCAGTCGTGTGGCGTAGGATTCTCATGTTACTCATTATTGATAATTATGACTCGTTTACTTACAACCTGTATCAGTATTTCTGTGAGCTGGGGACAAAAGTCAACGTGGTCCGTAATGACCAGATTGATATTGCCGGAATTACGTCTCTCAATCCTTCCCATCTCGTGATTTCTCCGGGGCCATGTACCCCGAATGAAGCTGGGATCTCGCTCGATGTCGTCAAACATTTCGCGGGTCAGCTTCCTTTACTTGGTGTTTGTCTCGGCCATCAGGCGATTGCCCAGGCTTTTGGAGCAAAGGTTGTCCGTGCCAAGCAAGTGATGCATGGTAAAGTTTCGTCGATTTGTCACAGTAGTCAGGGACTTTTTCAGGGTTTAAATTATCCGTTGACGGTAACTCGCTACCACTCTTTAGTTGTCGAACGACAGAGTTTACCCGATTGTTTTGATATCACGGCTTGGACTGAAACAGCCGAGGGTGATGTTGATGAGATCATGGGATATCAACACCGAACTCTCCCCATTGATGCCGTTCAGTTTCATCCGGAATCGATCAAAACCGAACAAGGTCATGCGTTGCTGGCGAATTTTTTACGTCATTGACTCCGTATGGCGTGTCATCGCGATAGCAAAAAATTAAATAATAAATCATTTTTATTGCATATTTATACATGTAGAATGAGTTATGACAGAATCATCTGACAAGTCGTTATGTGAATGATATTGTCTATTTGTAATGATATTGTCTACTGACATTGAACGTATCGTATCTTCAACCATGCCAATACGGTCAGCATGAACAGATCATCTATACTGGTGAATATTTGGATGAGTTGGTTGTAAGCTCACGAGCGAAGAGGGAGTGTGAATGGCTACACAAAATAATGTTGATCGGGCGCAGTTTGATGAGGTCATGGTGCCTTGCTATAGCCCGATGGAAGTGATTCCGGTGAGGGGAAAAGGATCTCGGTTGTGGGATCAAGCAGAAAAAGAATATGTTGATTTTGCGGGAGGGATTGCGGTCAGTTGTCTGGGTCATTGCCACCCGGCGATGGTTGATGCATTGACTGACCAAGCTCAGAAGCTTTGGCATCTGAGCAATGTGATGACCAATGAGCCGGCATTACGTTTGGCAAAAAAACTGACAGAACTGAGTTTTGCTGAGAAAGTTTTCTTTGCTAATTCAGGCGCTGAAGCGAATGAAGCGGCACTAAAATTGGCCCGTCGTTGGGCTGCCGATCATTATGGCGCGGAAAAATCAGAAATTATTGCTTTTGAACAGGGATTTCATGGCCGGACATTTTTTACGGTGACGGTTGGCGGGCAATCGACTTATTCTGATGGCTTTGGTCCGAAACCCTCGGATGTTGTTCACCTGCCTTATAATGATTTGGCGGCATTCAAAGCTCAAATTTCAGATCGGACGTGTGCCGTAATGATGGAGCCATTACAGGGCGAAGGTGGGATTATTACGCCGACAGCAGAATTTATTCAGGCTGTCAGAGCGCTGTGTGACGAGCATAATGCATTATTGATTTTTGATGAAGTTCAGACCGGTAATGGCCGGACCGGTGACTTCTATGCATATCAGGGGACGAGCGTCACGCCGGATATTCTCAGTACTGCGAAATCGCTGGGCGGGGGATTCCCGATCGGTGCGATGTTAACGACGACGGCGATTGCATCTCACTTTAAGGTGGGTGTGCATGGCTCGACGTATGGCGGTAATCCACTTGCCTGTGCAGTGGCTGAAGCGGTGGTGAATATAACGTCTCAACCTCAGGTACTTGATGCCGTTAAAGAGAAAGAAGCGCTGTTCCGTGATGGATTAGAGCGGATTAATGCTAAATATCCGATATTCAGTGAGATTCGTGGTAAAGGCTTATTGCTCGGGGCGGTGTTAACCGAGGCGTGGCATGGCAGAGCGCGTGACATACTACAGGCTGCGGGTAAAGCCGGTGTGCTCGTTTTGGTCGCCGGGCCAAATGTGGTTCGCTTCACTCCGTCACTGGTGATTGAGGATGATGATATTCAGGAAGGTTTATTACGACTGGAAAAAGCCATTGCATCATTAACTTAGTTTCAATTTTAGCTCAGGTTCGCAACGATCCTGAGCTATGCTTATAGTCAGACTGGTTTCATTTCGAACTCAGGTTTTCAGGGAGAGATATCCATGCTTGTAGTTCGTCCCATAACAATGACTGACTATAATGCGCTCTATCATTGTGCGATAGAATCTGGTTACGGTTTTACATCACTGCCAGTCAATGAAGCGCTGTTGTCTCACCGCATTGAACATTCAGAAGCGAGTTTTGCAAAAACGGATGTCCAGTGTCCGACTGATGAGAGTTACTTGATGGTCGGGGTCGATAGCGAAAGTGGCCGGATTGCCGGCACAACCGCAATTGAAGCCTACGTCGGCTGGGATACGCCGTCTTATTCTTATCATATCAGTACCATTCTTCATTCTTCCCGTCGTTTGGGCGTCAACAAAGTCGTGAAATTACTGACACTTGGCAATAACTATATCGGGAGCTCAGAGTTGTGCACTCTATTTCTTTTACCCGAGTATCGCGCCGGTCTCAACGGACGCTTGATGTCAAAATGCCGCTTTCTGATGCTGGCGGAACACCGGGAACGTTTTGCTCAAACGATTATTGCTGAAATGAGAGGCGTCTCGGATGAACAGGGCAACTCTCCGTTCTGGCAATGGTTGCAGGAACATTTTTTTTCCATCGATTTTTCTCTGGCGGATTATTTAACGGGGTCGGGTCATAAAGGGTTCATTGCGGAACTGATGCCAAAATTACCGATCTATATCAATCTGCTCAGCCCTGAAGCCCAAGCCGTGATCGGGAAAGTCCATGACAAGACAAAACCTGCTTTAAAATTATTGGAAGAAGAAGGTTTCTCTTGCCGTAATTATGTCGATATTTTTGATGCGGGCCCGACGGTTGAATGTGACTTACGCCATATTGAGTCGGTCAGGCATTCGCTGTCTGCGACGGTCAAAGTGGCGCAGCATCAGAGTCGGCAGAAAGTGATACTCAGTAATACTTCATTTGAATTTTTTCGGGCGACGATTACTGAGGTCGATTTTCACCCGGAATCTGAGACTGTGATGATCACGCCTGAAGTTGCTCAGGCTTTGTTGATTCAGTCTGGTGATCGGGTTCGTTTTCTGATGATTCGTTAATCTCCTGAATCTGAAAACAGGAACGCGATGGCAGCCCAAGATCATTGATAAACAAGGAGGCGCTATGACGCCGGACTCATTGTTTGCCGCATTATGGCAAGATTATACAACCAGACTCTGTCCATCAGCGCAGCGGATTCATCAATTACTTCAGGAAGGTGAGCCGTTAAGCAATGATCATATTGCGCTGCGGACGTTTAATTTGCCACAAGTGTGCCTTGAGGTGATGGCTGAGCCATTTATTCGACTGGGATATGTATCGAAAGGGCATTATCAGTTTGAGCGAAAAATGTTAGCCGCGCAGCACTTTGAGCATCCGAATCCCAAGTTACCCAAAGTTTTCATCAGTGAATTGGAAGTTGAGCGCTGTTCTGAATCTTTGCAAAAGATTGTGAGAAGCCTGGTCTCCCATGTCCGGCCTGAGATGGTAGCTGATGCTAATTTCCTTTATGGCGGACGTTTGTGGCCCGTGTCACTCGAGCAATATTATTTGTTGGCCGAAGAAAGTGAGTATGCCGCTTGGGTTGCCGCACATGGTTATGGTGCGAACCATTTTACCGTGAGTGTGAATCAGTTGGCCCGCTTTAATCAGGTCGCGGACGTTAATGCTTATCTGCACCAGCATGATTTTGTGATCAATTCATCAGGTGGTGAAGTAAAAGGTTCACCTGCGCTATTTCTGGAACAGTCCTCAACCATGGCTGATCGGGTTGCAGTTGAATTTGATGAAGCGGAGTTGTTGGTTCCCGGTGGTTTTTATGAGTTTGCCAAACGTTATCCGATGAGCAATGGCATATTGTATCCCGGATTTGTCGAAGCTTCCGCGGACAAAATTTTTGAAAGTACTCATGCTCAAAGTACTCATACTCAAAGTACACATGGTCAGTGATGTATTATGTTTAATCGTAGCAAATAAAAGAGCCATCGCGAGGATGGCTCTTTTGTTGGTTCAAGCAGAAAAAATTATCTTGTACCGTAAACAACGATTGTTTTTCCGTGGGCTGAAATAAGGTTCTGCTCTTCAAGCATTTTCAAAATGCGACCAACGGTTTCACGAGAACAGCCGACAATCTGGCCGATCTCCTGACGAGTAATCTTGATTTGCATTCCGTCTGGATGCGTCATTGCATCGGGTTGTTTTGCCAGATTTAACAGCGTCTGGGCAATACGACCAGTCACATCCAGAAAAGCCAGATCACCGACTTTTTGGCTGGTGACTTGAAGGCGGCTTGCCATCTGTCCTGCCAAACGCATTAAAATGTCTGGGTTAACCTGAATTAACTGACGGAATTTTTTGAAGGAAATTTCTGCAACTTCGCAGGGAGATTTCGCTCTGACCCAAGCAGTCCGCTCTTGACCTTCTTCGAATAAACCAAGTTCACCGATGAAGTCACCCTGATTGAGATAGGAAAGGATCATCTCTTTTCCTTCTTCATCCTTGATCAGAACTGCAACAGATCCCTTCACGATGTAATAAAGCGTTTCCGCTTTTTCGCCTGCATGAATCAGCGTACTCTTTGAAGGGTATTTATGTATGTGACAATGTGAAAGAAACCACTCTAATGTTGGATCGGTTTGAGGTTTACCTAGAACCATAATATCTCTCTTCCTCTGCAGGGTATGCTTGCTGCTTTCCATGTTTTCGCGAAGCTTTTGAACTGAACACGTTTAAACTGAATATGTCCCCGAACTAAACACTTAGCATAAAAGCACTTGAGAAAGCCTGCAAGTTGTCTTCTGTTTCGGTATCAAATAGTATCCTTTTTCTTACACAATTTCTTGACTTTAATCGTGTCAGGACCGTGATTTAGTACGCAAAAACGTGCGCATGGTCACGGTATAGGAACTAAAAGAGCCCGATTCGTACCATTGAATCGTGATTAGCCAATTTTTCCTGTTTCAATCAATTGCTGGAGAATCGGACGAACTATCAACTCCATGGCAAAACTCATTTTCCCACCGGGGACGACAATCGTGTTATGGCATGACATAAATGAGCCATCAATCATTGCCAACAGGTAAGGGAAATCGACTTTTTTTATGCCGAGTAAGCGGATGACCACAAAACTCTCATCCAGACTTGGAATCCCTTTGGCACTCAATGGATTCGAGGTATCCACTGTCGGAACGCGCTGAAAGTTAATATGCGTCCGGGAAAATTGGGGCGTAATATAATTTAAGTAGTCATCCATTGAGCGAACGATAGAATCCATCACTGCTTCTCTGGAATGACCTCTGTCCCGGGTGTCCCGGACATATTTCTGGATCCACTCCAGATTGACGATCGGTACCATGCCAATGAGAAAATCGACATGTTGGGATACGTTGGTTTTGCCATCAACGACCCCCCCGTGGAGCCCTTCATAAAAGAGCACATTGGTATCATTGGGGAGATCCTGCCATGGCGTGAATGTTCCCGGCATCTGATTATAGGGAACCGCTTCATCAAATGTATGCAGATAGCGGCGAATTTTCCCCGTTCCGGTGCGGCCATACTCTCGGAAAAACTCTTCCAAAGTGGGAAAGTCGTTCGCTTGAGGACCGAAATAACTGATATGACGTCCTTGTTCTCTGGCCTTACGGATTTCGACGTCCATTTCCGGTCTGGTGAAACGGTGAAAACTGTCTCCTTCAACCCAAGCAGGCTTAATTCGCATCATATTAAACATTTTGCGAAAAGCTTCTGAAGTCGTCGTTGTTCCGGCGCCAGAAGAGCCGGTTACTGCAATAATCGGATGTTTTGCTGACATGACATACCTTGTCTTATCATTCCTTGTCGTGTACTCAATCAACCGATTTCACTATATCATGTAAATTGGTGCTGTCATCGGACAATTCATGAATTAACGATATCTGTTTTGTTGAATATCTACGGATTCGTGAAGCTCGGAATAGACGATCACCGCTTCTCCGGATTGAATCTGTTGTTTGATCTGAGCAATTTTCTCTTCAAGAGAGATTTCGTGCTCACCGTAGTCGGTTCCTTCTCGGAGGATAAACTCTCGGACCAGATTATCGAGTGTATCCGTTTCGAGCGTTTGCCAAGGAATAATCATGATGATGACTCTCTATACTATCACTCGGGGATTTCTGTATAGGGGGTATATTAACGGATTTTGTATGATGTTTCGCAATAATCATGATTTTTCATGCAAGTGATGATGATTCACGCTCGTGGTTGCTCACGCTTGTGGTTGCTTACAATCGTGGTTGCTTACAATCGTGAGTGCTCACGATAATAGTGAGGCAGCATCTCTTCCAACCAGAAACGAGGTTTGAGAAGCGTGCCACTCAAAAAGCCCACATGTCCGCCATGCTTCAGCAATTGATAATTGATCGTTTCAGGCAGTGGCTGGGTTGGAATCACGGCATCCGTCATGAATGGATCGTCTTGTGCGTGTAAAATGAGTGTTGGCAGACGAATTTGCCCCAGTTTCGACATGGCTGAACAGCGCTGATAGTAGTCTTGAGCATCGTAAAACCCGTGTAATGGGGCGGTGATCAAATCATCGAATTCTTGTAATGTTTTCAACCGGCGGATCAAGGATTGGGTGATAGGAATCGCTTGCCGTAGGGTACTGAATTTACGATGAGCATTCTGCTTGAGTGAGTTGAGGAGATAAGACTGATAGATGCGTGAAACCCCTTGATTGATACGGCTCGAACTGTCGCTCAAATCAAAGGGAGCAGAGATAATTGTCGCACTCTCGACAAGTGGTTGTTCGGCAAACTCCGCCAAATAATTTGCCAGCATATTGCCCCCGAGCGACACACCGGTAGCCATTTTGTAATTTGACGGAAAACGTTGATGGATTTGCTCCAGAAAATAGCGTGGATCGCTGGTTTCCCCGGAATGGTAAGCCCGGGGGCGGCGATTCGGTTGTCCGTTGCACCCACGAAAGTGCATCATGACAGATAACCAGCCTTGTTGAGCGAAAGCATACATTAAGCCGTTGGCATAAGGGCTGTGAAAACTGCCTTCCAGACCATGAAATAAAATAAACAGTGGTTTTGTCCGCGCGCTGGGCTGATCAGGATCTTCACTCCAAGCCAGACTCAAAATATCATCATCCGGTGTCGTCAGCGTTTCCCAGTGCGGTGAAAATAAAGGGGTACGTCGAACCCATCTGGGTAGCACAGTCTGAATGTGTGGTGCTGCACCGCCTGACGCTGGGTTGAATATCAGTAATCGATTTTGGCTCACGTTCTGTATCGTACTGCTCACCGCCATGATTTCCTCTATTTTTTGTGTTTGGTATGTGTCGATGAAAATGATGCGGGTTTTGCAAAGATCTGAGCCAGATGATCGGCTGCCAGTTCTTTACAATAGCGTTGCGTCATTAATTGTGAGTCGCCGGGCTGTAATCTGAGCTGATTCATACAATCAACCAGATCGGACTGTTGCTGTTTCTCCAGTTGTAGCTCAAATTGAAGCGACTCACGATAGAGTGTATCCGGTAGATGAACTTTGAGTTTTCTTCGCAGTTCCCGGTAGCTGTGTAGCAGCCCTTCGGTTGAGCTGATACAGCTCAGTACACGATGCCAGTCTTGTTGTTCAATACTGAGCTGCTGTTCATCGAGCCATTTCAGAAGTAAGAGTAAATTGACGTTACCGTGGTAGTTGTTTTGTAGGCTGAGACAGGCTTCTTTGACCTCTCGGACACTGTAATATTGCAAACTAAATTGCCAAAGTCGTTCCAGTGTCAGGGACGTCGATGTCTGAATCATAAAGTGTTGAACTCCTGTTCCATCTGTTCTAGGCGCTCTTGGTGTTCCATCCATTGAGACTCAACTTCCTCAAGGTCAGATTTACTTTGAGCCTGAAGCGCTAGTACCTGAGTAAGTTTAGCTTTATTCTGCGCGTCATACAGGGACGAATCGCCTAATTGCTGCTCTGCATCGCTGAGCGTTGTCTGTAATTTATCGATTTGCTGTTCTAATTGTGTCAGTTTCTTGCGAATTGGTGCGGTTTGCTGACGTAGTTCTGCTTCTTTACGTTTTTGTTCTTTTTTCGCCGTGGCACTGAATGGACTATCTTTAGTTGGCGTTTGTTCTTTTTTATCCTGTTTTTCTTGTTTTTGCTGATCGGTGAGCCAGCGGTAGTAATCGTTGAGATCACCATCGAATGCAGCCACTTTGGCATCATGCACCAGATAAAAGTCATCTGTGGTTGCCCGAAGCAGATAGCGATCGTGGCTGACGATGACCATCGCCCCTTCATAAGTTTGCAGTGCGAGTGTCAGTGCCTGACGCATATCGAGATCAAGGTGGTTGGTCGGTTCGTCCAGTAACAGGAGGTTTGGTTTCTGCCAGACGATCAATGCCAATACGAGTCGTGCTTTTTCGCCACCGGAGAAGGGCGCGACTTTTTCGAGGGCTTTATCGCCTTGAAAGCCGAAGCTACCGAGATAGTCTCTTAATTGTTGTTCGGTATAATTCGGAGCGATTTGCATTAAATGTTGTAAAGGGGTTTCTTCTGAATGAAGAGTTTCCAACTGATGCTGGGCAAAATAACCGATTTTAACCCCTTGAGAATAGGTTAGGGCACCACTCTGCGGCTGTAAATCTCCAGAGAGTAGTTTAATCAGCGTTGATTTCCCTGCTCCATTACGGCCAAGCAAACCGATACGACTGCCGGGCACCAGATTCAATTTGATCTGATTGAGAATTGCGACGTGATCATACCCGGCAGCCACTTCATCCATCATCAGAATCGGGTTCGGCAGAGCCGCCGGCTCTCTGAATTCAAAACTAAAAGGATTGTCCAATTGTGCGGGCAGCACTTTCTCCATTCGTTCTAGTGCTTTAATCCGACTTTGTGCCTGACGCGCTTTAGATGCCTTGTAACGAAAACGGTCGATATAGCTTTGCATATGAGAAATTTGCTTTTTCTGTTTCTGATACATAGCCTGCTGAAGAACCAGTTTTTCGGCTCTCTGATTCTCGAATGACGAATAATTACCGGTGTACTCGTTGAGTTGCTGATTCTCGATATGGATAATCCGGCCGATAATCGGATCAAGAAAATCTCGGTCATGCGAAATTAAGATCAGTGTGCCCGGATAACTCTGTAGCCAACGTTCCAGCCACATCACTGCGTCCAGATCCAAGTGGTTGGTCGGCTCATCGAGTAACAATAGATCTGAGCGACATAGCAATGCCTGAGCCAGATTCAGGCGCATCCGCCAGCCACCGGAAAATTGTGTCAAATGCCATTGCATCTGTTCTTGGCTGAATCCAAGACCATCCAGTAATTCAGACGCCCGGGCCCGAATACTGTAACCCCCGATCATTTCTAGATGACCGTGCAGTTCTGCGACCCGTGTCCCTTCTTCACGTTGCTCTGCCTGCTGCAACTGTTTTTCCAGCAGACGGTATTCCCGATCACCATCAATTACATATTCTATTGCGCTACGTTCGAGTGCCGGTGTCTCTTGTGCGACCCAAGCTAATTCCCATTGGGCCGGCATGTTGAATGAACCGGCATCAATACTGAGTTCATCTTTGAGTAATGCAAATAATGTTGACTTACCACAGCCGTTTTTACCGACCAGACCCACTTTATCGCCCGGATGGATTGTCGCTGAGGTTTGTTCTAAAAGCGGTTTGCCGCCACGTAATAACTGAATATCAGAAAAGGTAATCATAAAAATGTATCAGGTTGAAAACAAACTGCCCGAAATAGTAGGTGGATTGATGGCAAATGTCGATGATTAGCGGAGCACGACGGTTGGATCTGGCGGTGTATCTTTCTTGATTTTCATTATTTGTGTTTGTGTCAGCGAAAGTCTTGCCCGTCTATGATTTGAGATGATTTCCGGGTGAGACCATTATTATGGTAGAAATCGCAGGGAAGATTGGTACGGACAGATTACAATACGTTATGATTCAGTTAAATAGACAAAGGAGTGAAGTTAGTCATGACTGATACGGTTTCGTGTACCACCGAATGTCCCAAAGTGTTGGTGATCTTTGCTCATCCAGAGCCTCAGAGCTCGATTGTTAATCAGGTCTTGATTGGCGCGATCAAGTCGCTTGAGAATGTCACGATTCATGATCTTTATGCGACCTATCCGGATTTTTTTATCGATGTCGATGCTGAACAGAGTTTGTTGATGGCGCATGATGTGATTGTTTTTCAACATCCGCTTTATATGTACTCTTGTCCCGCGCTGCTGAAAGAATGGTTGGATCGGGTTTTATGCAAAGACTTTGCGTTTGGCTCTCAATGTGCGCTGGCCGGTAAGATCTGGCGGAGTGTGATTACCACCGGAGGGAAGAAGACGGCCTTTGGGAATAAAGGCTATAACAAATATCCGTTGGACGAGATTTTACAACCGTTCGAGCTGGTTGCCTCTCTTTGCCGCATGGCATGGTGTGAGCCATTGATCTTATACTGGTCTCGTAATGTCACTGAAACTGAAAGATACCAACATGCCGAATCTTACCGTCGGTGGCTGAGTGCTCCTGAGATGATGGGCACGCATAATTCTGAGGAGCAATAAATGGCAGCATTGACGAATGATTTTTTACAAAGTGGTGCTGTATTTCTGACCGCTGCTGCTATTGCTGTGCCGGTGGCCCAGCGAGCGGGGCTCGGGTCGGTGTTGGGATATTTATTGGCTGGTGTGGCGATCGGCCCTTGGGGACTGGGATTAATCAGTGATGTCGACGCGATTTTGCATTTTGCAGAATTTGGTGTGGTTTTATTGTTGTTTGTGATTGGGCTTGAACTCAATCCGAGCAAGCTTTGGCAAATGAAATCGCCGATTCTGGGGCTTGGTGGTGCTCAGGTTGTGGTGACCAGTGCCGTGTTAGGCAGTCTCATCCATTTTTTTGTCGGCAGTTGGCAGGTTAGTTTAGTGATGGGGATGGGATTAGCGCTTTCTTCTACAGCCATTGCTTTGCGCGTCATTGAGGAGCAGGAGTTGGAGCGCAGCGAAACCGGTCAATCCGGCTTTGCGGTATTGTTATTTCAGGATATTGCGGTCATCCCTATGTTGGCGCTGTTACCGATACTTGCCGGGAATTCAGCAGGAGAGTGGATTGATGCGCTCTGGATGCTATGTGGCATTGCCGGGTTGTTGGTGGGGGGACATTTTCTATTGAGCCCGTTATTTCGCTATATTGTGATGAGCGGTGTCCGGGAGTTGTTCACCGTTGCGGCATTATTGTTGGTCATTGGGATTGCATTACTGATGCAATTTTTAGGACTGTCCATGGCGTTGGGGACTTTTCTCGCCGGTGTGCTCTTGGCAGAAAGTGAGTTTCGTCATGAGTTGGAAGTGTCTATTGAGCCGTTTAAAGGGTTACTGCTCGGGCTCTTTTTTATTGCAATCGGCATGGCTGTTGACTTAGGACTGCTGATCAACCATCCATTACAAATTCTCGCAGCGGTGACTGTATTGGTTGCGGTTAAATGTGGAATCCTCTATTTATTGGCTCGGTTGTTCGGAACGCGTGCCAAAGCACGCAGCAGTATTGCTGCGATTCTGAGTCAGGGGGGCGAATTTGCTTTTGTCATTTTTACCGCGGCACAGTCTGAAGGTTTACTGCAAGCTGAGCAGACATCATTTTTGCTGGTGGTCGTCAGTTTATCGATGGTCACAACCCCTCTGTTGCTCAGTATTCAGAAACGTTGGTTTGCCCGGGAGTTCAACGCAGTCGATGATTTAGCGGTTGATGTCGAAAATAATGACCCGAGAGTGATTATTGCTGGGTTTGGTCGCTTCGGACAGGTTGTTGGCCGTTTGATGTTTGCCAATAAAATCAAAGTCACTATTCTTGAAAGTGATGCGAGTCAGATCAAACTGCTGCGCAAGTATGGTTATCAAGTCTTTTATGGTGATGCGACCAACTTGGAGTTACTCCGTTCTGCGGGCGCTGAAGATGCGGAAGCGATGGTCGTATGTACCGATGATCCGGATGAGGTGATGGCGATTGTTGCATTATGTCAGCATCACTTCCCGCAATTGAAAATTTTAGCGCGGGCACGCAGCCGGGTTGAAGCCTATCAATTGATGAATCATGGTGTCCCGCATTTCTCGCGAGAAACATTCTTGGGCGCGCTGGATCTGGGAAGGCAAACACTGATTGAATTAGGGATGCATCCCTATCAGGCAAAGCGGGCGGAATCACATTTTTGTCGTTTGGATAATGCGATGCTGGAAGAGCTGCTACCCATGCATAATGAAGGTAAGCAACTTTCGTTGCGTGCTAAGGAAGCTCGGCAAGAGTTGGAAGAAATATTTGGACGCGAGATGGAAAAAGATCATCAAGCGCGAGACTTTTGGGAAAGAGATCAGGATTAATTTGTGCGAGTCAAAAAACGTTTTATTGCCGGAGCCAGTTGTCCGCAGTGTCACACTGCCGATTCGCTTCGCTGGTGGGAAGATAATCATGTGGAGCATGTCGAATGTGTGGAATGTGATTATACCGAACAGAGAATGCCACGCTCCGTTGAGCAAAGTACACATGCGGAAGATACGATGATTGGAATTTTTAAACCGGACTAATTGAGGTTTACGAGAGACTTCTTCATAATATCGCCCAGTTCTCCAAGGATTTCGAATCACTTGGACAGATGCAATACGGTCACAATAGGTGACAAAATACACTCGATGCCTTGGAGCGTTTATGAAAATTGAAAAGAATGTTGTGGTGAGTTTAGCGTACCAACTCAAATTGGAAGACGGAGTTGTCGCTGATCAGTCAACCGCTGATGCCCCGCTTGATTACCTACATGGTCATCACAACCTGATCGTCGGCTTAGAGCGTGAACTTGAAGGTAAAGTTGCTGGCGATAAATTTACTGCAACAGTTGCACCTGCAGACGCATACGGTGAATACAATGATGACCTGGTTCAGCGTGTTCCGGCCGATGTTTTTCATGGTGTCGATCAACTTGAAGCGGGCATGCGTTTTCTGGCAGAGACAGATCAAGGTCAGATCCCTGTTGAAATTACAGAAGTTGATGGCGATGAAGTCGTTGTCGATGGTAACCACATGCTGGCTGGTCAAACACTGACGTTTGATGTTGAGGTGGTCTCGGTTCGCGCTGCGACAGATGAAGAAGTTGCTCATGGGCATATTCATCAAGGCGGCGATAGTTGTGGACATGATCACGGTGAAGAAGGTAGCTGTGACGGAAATGGCGGGTGTGGCTGCCATTAATTGTCCTGATTCGTTTCACTGAATCTAAATGGAAACACCTGCCGTTTTGTGCAGGTGTTTTTTTATGGTCTGAGGGATATATGAAGAAACCTTTTGCGATTGCAATCCATGGCGGTGCCGGCTCGATTTCACGTTCTCAAATGACGGATGAAATACAGCGAGCTGTAGAGCGGGCGTTAGATCAAGCTGTTTCTCAGGGACATCAATTATTAGCTCAGGGCGCAAGTGCTGTTGATGCGGTTGTCTGTGCTGTCAGAATTCTTGAGGACTCTCCTCACTTTAATGCGGGCAAAGGCTCTGTCCTGACGACAAAAGAGATGGTCGAAATGGATGCGGCAGTGATGTGTGGTGAAGCTCGACAAGCTGGCGCTGTTGCCGGAGTGCGTCATATCAAAAATCCAGTGAGACTTGCCAGAGATGTGATGCAGCAGAGTGAGCATGTGATGTTCATGGGTGAAGGGGCGGAAGAATTCGCAGCAAAGCTTGGCTATGACTACACCGAACAGGATTACTTTTTTACTGACAGACGTTATGAACAACTGTTAGCTATGAAAACTGAAGGGCGTGTCGCGCTGTCTGAGTCCAGTTATCCTGATGATCATAAATTCGGTACCGTTGGCGCGGTTGCACTGGATCAGAGTGGCAACCTTGCTGCTGCAACGAGTACCGGTGGTATCACCAATAAACGGTATGGACGCATCGGAGATTCTCCGATTATCGGTGCTGGAACTTATGCAGAAAACCACAATGTCGCCATCTCTGCGACCGGCATGGGAGAAGCCTTTATTCGTTGTTGTGTTGCCAGTGATATTGCTGCGCGAATGCGTTACTTACAGGAAGATGTACATACTGCTTGCACTGCGGTTATCCAAGGCGAGGTTAAAACGTTAGGTGGGGAAGGCGGCGTGATTGCAATTGACCAATCCGGGGAGATTCATTTCGGCATGAACTGTACGGGTATGTATCGGAGTTGTATCGATATTCATGGCAGAAAGCAGGTTAAAATATACGCAGATTAGGTGTGGGAAGGTCTTTTACGCAAACGATTTCTTTTTGATTCTAAAATCGAACAAAGAGCTTTTTTTTATGAATTTTTTATGCTTAAAAAATGACTGCATCATCCAACATTCGGTGGTAGAATCCATTTTTAACCAGCAATCAGATTTGGAAAGATGGGAAATAACGTTGTCGTACTAGGCACCCAATGGGGTGATGAAGGTAAAGGGAAAATTGTTGATCTGCTTACTGAAGATGCAAAGTATGTTGTCCGTTATCAGGGCGGCCACAATGCAGGTCATACTCTGGTCATTGATGGTGAGAAAACCGTTCTTCACTTGATTCCATCCGGTATTCTCCGCGAACACGTAAAATGCATTATCGGAAATGGTGTTGTACTTTCACCAGATGCACTTTTAAAAGAAATGGGAGAGCTTGAAGCTCGAGGCATTCCAGTTCGTCAACGTCTTTCTATTTCTGAAGCTTGTCCACTCATTTTGCCCTACCATATTGCACTGGATCAGGCTCGCGAATCAGCTCGTGGCACGAAAGCTATCGGTACAACCGGACGTGGTATCGGTCCTGCTTATGAAGATAAAGTTGCACGTCGCGGTTTACGTGTCGGAGACTTGTTCGATCGCACCACTTTTGCAGCCAAACTACAGGAAGTCATGGCGTATCATAACTTCCAGTTGGTCAACTTCTATAAAGTTGAACCCGTGAGTTACGATGAAGTTCTGGAACAGGTCATGGGTTATGCTGACGTATTAACATCAATGGTTATTGATGTGACTGATTTACTGGATACAGCGCGTAAGCGCGGTGACAAAATCATGTTTGAAGGGGCGCAGGGAACCCTTCTGGATATCGACCACGGGACTTATCCATATGTAACCTCATCCAATACGACCGCAGGCGGTGTTGCTGCCGGTTCTGGTTTCGGTCCTTGTCATCTCGGATATATTCTTGGTATTGCCAAAGCGTATTGTACACGCGTTGGTGCCGGTCCTTTTCCGACCGAGTTGAATGACGAGACGGGTGAGTATCTGGGAACCAAAGGACAGGAATTTGGTGCAACAACCGGACGTAAGCGTCGTTGTGGATGGTTTGATGTTGTTGCGATGCGCCGCGCAATTCAAATCAACTCGATTACCGGCTTCTGTATGACGAAGCTAGATGTCTTAGATGGTTTAAAAGAGATCAAAATCTGTACTGGTTACCAAATGAAAGATGGTTCGATCGCTGAAGTTTCTCCAATGGCGGCTGATGCTTACGATCACGTGACACCAATTTATGAAACAATGCCAGGTTGGTCTGAAAGTACATTCGGTGTCAAAAAGCTTGAAGATTTGCCTCAGGCTGCATTGAACTACGTTCAGCGCATCGAAGAATTAACCGGTGTACCTGTCGATCTAATTTCAACCGGCCCGGACCGGAATGAAACGATTATCAAAGTTCATCCGTTCAGTGTTGCATAATACTCAATACGACTTCATTATCAGAGCCGGTCTTTAACGACCGGCTTTTTGCTTTTTTAGAGATTGTTATGTACAGTTGCATTGTACAAAAAATCGACAGCAACTTTCTCCTAAAGTCATTTGTTCGTCTGCCGATACGGTATTTAAGCCCTAGTCAAAGTGGGTGATATTGTTAAGCGATCGTTCAAAAAAGAGTATGTATATGAGGCTACTAAGCGTAGCAGCTTCGTTGTTAATGATGATGTTGAGCGTTTCAGTCAATGCTACTGTCGCTGATGTCGGGCCACCAGTCCAAATTTATTCCGAAGCTGAGTTAATTCAACTGATCGAACAGAATAAGCATCTGGAGCGAGTGAAAGCTGATAAGTGTCAGCTGGTTGAAGATATCATTGCCCGAGCTACGCGGATCAATTTACCATCGTATGAATTCTTGTATGGTGATATGTTGGCATGGGGCGTGTGTGTCGATCAGGACGCTGAACTGGGTTTGTATTATATGGAAGCCGCAGCCAGTCAGGGATTGCCGGCAGCGCTTGAGCAACTCGGTCGCTATTACGCTGAAGGTGTACTTGTTCAGCAAAATCGTGAGCGCGCAATTGTGTATCTGAGAGAAGCCTCCGCTATGGGCAATTTGAAAGCCCGTGTGAAATTGGCTGAATTATTACTCCGGGATTATGGCAGCCCGCTTGATTATGAAGACGCTTATCGATGGCTATATCATTCCGTTACAGCTGATACGCGTATGCACAAACGTATTGCGATGTTACGTCAGGGACTTGAACAGCGTATGCCAGAGAATATTATTGCCCGGGCGAAAATGAGAGAAACGCTTTGGTAGCACTATATCGTGATGCGTTCATTTCTGTTAAAATTTATTGAAAACTTCCTTAGTTTAACCACCTGATTTTTGAAGAAATCACAACTTCCCGCTAATATATCTTCAATAAGCTATATTCATGCTTTCTGAATCGTCATTTAAAAATGGTTGATTCAGGCAGTATTTTAAGAGATTACCTTCTTCCTTAGGACGACTTATGTCTGACACTACTCAAAACGATCCGTTTGCTGATCGTGAAGCAAATAATTATGACAACCCAATTCCCAGTCGCGAATTTATTTTGGAATTTCTCGCTCAGGCGAATGTTCCGATGAATCGCAATGACCTGTTCGAAGTGTTACAACTTTCAGGAGAAGAACAATACGAAGGGTTAAGAAGACGTTTGAGAGCCATGGAAAGGGATGGACAACTGGTCTTCACGCGCCGCCAGTGCTATGCACTGCCGGAAAAACTGGAAATGATTAAAGGGTATGTCATCGGTCATAAAGATGGATATGGCTGGGTCAGACCGGAGGGCGTCCGGGGGAGAGATGAGGATATTATACTGCCACATCATCAGATGAGAACGCTGATTCATGGGGACTATGTGCTGATTCAACCGAATGGCACGGATAAAAGAGGTCGAAAAGAAGGTCGTTTGGTCAGGATATTAGAAGAAAGAAACGGCCAGATTGTGGGGCGATTCTTCTTTGAACATGGGTATTCTTACGTCGTACCGGATGACTCCCGGATCAGTCATGATATCTTGATTCCCGATGAAGCTCGCGCCAGCGCTCGAATGGGCAATGTCGTTGTTATCGAGATTACAGATCGAGGCAGCCGCTCTCGTGGCATGATGGGGAAGGTGAGTGATGTACTTGGTGAAAGTATGGCGCCCGGTATGGAGACTCAGATTGCGATTCGAACCCATCAGATTCCTCATGAGTGGCCGGAAGCGGTCGAACAACAAGTGAAGCAGTTTAGTGAAGACGTCCCAGAAGAAGCGAAACAGGGGCGGGTAGATTTGAGAACGTTGCCACTGGTTACGATTGATGGTGAAGATGCCCGAGACTTTGATGATGCTGTCTATTGTGAGGCCAAAAAAGGCGGTGGTTGGCGTCTCTGGGTTGCGATTGCCGATGTGAGTTATTATGTCAGAACCGATTCTGCCCTTGATAAAGAAGCGATCAATCGTGGTAATTCGGTCTACTTTCCATCTCAGGTTGTGCCGATGTTACCGGAGGTTTTGTCAAACGGGCTCTGCTCTCTGAATCCACAGGTTGATCGGTTATGTATGGTTTGTGAGATGACCATCTCGGCAACAGGGAAACTCTCAAGCTATAAACATTACGAAGCGGTTATGAACTCTCATGCGCGACTGACCTATAACAAAGTTGCCGCGATTTTAGCGGGTGAAGAGGAACTTCGTGAGCGTTATGAACCGTTAGTCCCTCATCTGGAAGAGTTATACCGGATGTATCAGGTTCTGAAAAGTGAGAGAGAGAACCGAGGCGCAATCGAATTTGAAACGGTAGAAACGAAGTTTATCTTTAATGCTGAGCGGAAAATTGAGCGGATTGAACCGTTAGTCCGTAATGACGCTCATAAAATCATCGAAGAGTGCATGATTCTGGCGAATATTGCATCGGCTTCTTTGGTTGAAAAAATGAAAGAACCTGCCTTATTCCGAATTCATGAAACTCCGGGAGAAGAGCGCTTGGTAGGATTTCGCGATTTTCTCGGCGAATTGGGACTGAATTTGACAGGTGGATTAGAACCTACTCCGACAGATTATGCCACTTTAATGAAACAAGTCGCGAATCGCCCCGATCATGAACTGATCCAAACCATGTTACTCCGCTCGATGAAGCAAGCCGTGTATAATGCAGACAACGGTGGTCACTTTGGGTTAGCGTTGAAACGTTACGCGCACTTTACTTCCCCGATCCGCCGTTATCCTGATTTGTTATTGCATCGTGCAATTAAATATCTTATTGCCAAAGAGAAGGGACAAAATCAGGATCGTTGGACGCCAACAGGGGGATATCATTATTCATTCGATGATATGAACTATTATGGTGAACAGTGTTCAATGACAGAGCGCCGCGCAGATGATGCAACACGAGAAGTATCCGACTGGCTGAAATGTGAATATATGCAAGATCATGTCGGTGAGGTGTTGGATGGTGTGATTGCTAATGTCACTGGGTTTGGATTTTTTGTTCGTTTGACTGAGTTACATATTGATGGTCTGGTGCATATTTCCAGCTTGGCAAATGATTACTATCAGTATGACCCGATTGGTCAACGCCTGATTGGTGAAAGTTTCGGATTGATTTACCGACTAGGCGATGCTGTCAAAGTTAAAGTTCAGGCCGTGAATCTGGATGAACGTCATATTGACTTTGAATTAGTCGAGACAAGTCGTAAGCTACGCGGTGAAGGGAAAACAGCCAAGAAACGCGAAGCAGAAGCAAAACAAGGGAAAAAAGGGGCACCCCGACGTCGAGGAAAAGCGATACCGAGTACTGAACCGGTGAAAAATCCTAATAATGAAAATGATCGGAATAAAACGGTCAAAAAGAAAAGCAAGACTGAGAACGTCCGTAAGAAAAAATCGCGTCTTCGTCAATCAAAATCAGCCAAGACTGACAAATGATAGGTAACAAATGAGTAATGAATTTATATATGGCATTCATGCTGTGAGTGCTGTGTTGGAGAAAACCCCGGATCGATTGGTCGAAGTTTTTGTGTTGAAAGATCGACAAGACCGTCGTTTGCTTCCTGTGTTGAATGAGTTGCAAAGGCTCGGTATTTCAATTCAACAGATGAGCCGTCAAGCGTTAGATAAAAAATCCCAAGGTGCGAGTCACCAAGGGATGATGGCAAAAGTGAAACCTGCCAAAACCTTGAATGAACATGATCTGGATACGCTTTTAAACGCAGTAGAACACCCGCTATTACTTGTTTTGGATGGTGTCACCGATCCACATAATCTTGGGGCGTGTCTTAGAAACGCAGATGCCGCTGGCGTGACAGCCGTGATTGTCCCCAAAGATAAATCTGCGCCATTGAATGCAACCGTGAGTAAAGTCGCCTGTGGTGCCGCTGAAAGTGTACCTTTAGTCCGAGTGACTAATCTGGCCAGAACAATGAAGGCTTTACAAGAGCAAGGGATCTGGTTTGTTGGGACTGCTGGAGAAGCAACTCAAGATATCTTCCAGTCTAAACTGACGGGTCCGTTAGCCATCGTTATGGGCGCGGAAGGCGATGGGATGCGTCGTCTGACCAGAGAAACCTGTGATGCATTGATTAAAATTCCGATGTCGGGAAGTGTTTCTAGTTTAAACGTATCCGTCGCAACTGGAGTCTGTCTTTTTGAAGCGGTGAGACAACGTTTATCACGCTAAGTCTCTTAGAATGACAATCGGGCTCTGAATGAGATAACTGAGCCCGATTTTATTTTGATTGTTTTTCCATCGAACCTTGCATGTGACCATTCTATCTGTATAATACCCGCCACTGGTTAAGCCAGTTGTGAACCAATGAGCAGCAAGGAGCTGATACATCTTTTGGGATTTATCAGGTAATGTATACTTAGCTTATGTTCGTAGTTAATATAAATTTGCTTAATAAAGTTGATCTAAATTAGCTGACAATGTTCCCAATTAGGGAGCTACGGTTTCACATGAATCAATCGACATTCTCTCACAAATAAGTGGGCATGAGTGGCGATATTGTTTGTGTAATTTTTTGAATTTGGAGCTCTGTCTCATGCAGAACCAACGTATCCGAATCCGCCTCAAAGCTTTCGATTACAAATTAATCGACGCTTCTACTGCGGAAATCGTTGAAACAGCAAAGCGTACCGGCGCACAGGTTCGTGGTCCTATCCCACTGCCTACTCGTAAAGAGCGTTTCACTGTTCTTATCTCTCCACACGTCAACAAAGATGCTCGTGATCAGTACGAAATTCGTACTCACAAACGTCTCATCGACATCGTTGAGCCAACAGACAAAACTGTTGACGCTCTGATGCGTCTCGATCTAGCTGCTGGCGTTGATGTTCAAATCAGCCTAGGTTAAGGGGAGATTAGAAGAATGATTGGTCTAGTCGGACGTAAAGTGGGTATGACCCGCGTATTTACCGAAGAAGGCGTTTCTATCCCAGTTACAGTTGTTGAGGTTGAAGCGAACCGTGTTTCTCAAGTTAAAACACTTGATAGTGACGGTTACACTGCAATCCAAGTAACTTCTGGTGCGAAAAAAGCCAACCGTGTATCTAAGCCAGAAGCTGGTCACTTCGCGAAAGCGGGTGTTGATGCTGGCCGCGGTCTTTGGGAATTCCGTTTAGAAAACGGAGAAGAGTTTTCAGTCGGTTCAGAATTGACTGTTGAACTTTTCAATGAAATAAAAAAAGTAGACGTTACTGGTACATCTAAGGGTAAAGGTTTCCAAGGTGCTGTGAAGCGCTGGAACTTCCGTACTCAAGATATGACTCACGGTAACTCATTGTCGCATCGTGCTCCTGGTTCTATCGGTCAATGTCAGACTCCAGGTCGTGTATTCAAGGGCAAGAAAATGGCTGGTCACATGGGAGCTGAGCGTGTAACGACTCAAAACCTAGAGATCGTACGTGTCGACGCTGAGCGCAACCTGCTTCTGATTAAAGGTGCAGTCCCTGGTGCTATCGGTGGTGACGTGATCGTTAAACCAGCTGTTAAAGCATAACGTCTAGGAGTAAGTAATGGAATTGATGGTTAAAGGTGCTGACGCACTAACTGTTTCCGAAACTACTTTCGGACGTGAGTTCAACGAATCTCTTGTACATCAAGTAGTTGTTGCATATGCAGCAGGTGCTCGTCAAGGTACTCGTGCTCAAAAAACACGTTCAGAAGTTTCTGGCGGCGGCGCTAAACCATGGCGTCAAAAAGGTACTGGCCGTGCTCGTGCTGGTACAATCCGTAGCCCAATCTGGCGTACAGGTGGTGTTACTTTTGCTGCGAAGCCACAAGATCACAGTCAAAAAGTAAACAAAAAAATGTACCGCGGTGCTATGAAGAGCATTCTTTCTGAGCTGGTTCGTCAAGAGCGTCTGATCGTTGTTGATGATTTCTCAGTTGAAGCTCCAAAAACTAAAGAACTGGTAGCTAAGCTTAACGAACTTGAGCTTAACGATGTACTTATCGTTACTGGTGAAGTAGACGAGAATCTGTTCTTAGCTGCTCGTAACCTTTATAAAGTTGGCGTACGTGACGCAGCGGGTGTCGATCCTGTTAGCTTGATCGCGTTTGACAAGGTTCTTATGACTGCTTCTGCGGTTAAGCAAGTTGAGGAGATGCTGGCATGATTAGCGAAGAGCGTCTACTAAAAGTTCTGCGTGCTCCGCACATCTCTGAAAAAGCAACAATGGTTGCTGAGAAAGCAAACACTGTTGTTTTCAAAGTAGCGAAAGATGCAACGAAAAAAGAGATTAAAGCAGCCGTAGAAAAGCTATTTGAAGTTGAAGTTGAATCTGTAAATACCCTGATTACTAAGGGTAAGACCAAACGTCAAGGTATGCGCCAAGGTCGTCGTAGCGACTTGAAAAAAGCGTATGTAACTTTGAAAGAAGGTCAGGATCTTGACTTTGTTGGCGGCGCGGAATAACAGGAGTAGTTGAAAAATGGCTATTGTTAAATGTAAGCCGACTTCGGCTGGTCGCCGTCACGTCGTTAAAGTTGTGAACAATGACCTGCATAAAGGTAAACCTTATGCGCCACTTTTAGAAAAAAATTCTAAAAACGGTGGTCGTAACAACAACGGTCGTATCACAGTACGTCATATCGGTGGTGGTCATAAGCAACACTATCGTTTGATTGATTTCAAACGTACTAAAGATGGCATTCCGGCAAAAGTTGAGCGTCTGGAATATGATCCAAACCGTAGTGCAAACATCGCTTTGGTTCTTTATGCAGATGGTGAACGTCGTTACATCATCGCACCAAAAGGTTTGCAAGCTGGTGATGTAATCCAGTCTGGTGTAGATGCGCCAATTAAAGCAGGTAACACTCTGCCGATGCGCAACATCCCAGTTGGTTCAACAGTTCACTGTGTTGAATTGAAACCAGGAAAAGGTGCACAACTTGCACGTTCTGCTGGCGCTTATGCACAAATCGTTGCTCGTGACGGTGCATATGCAACAATTCGTCTGCGTTCTGGCGAAATGCGTCGAGTTCCTTCTGAAGGTCGTGCAACTATCGGCGAAGTCGGTAACTCTGAACACATGCTTCGTGAACTTGGTAAAGCAGGTGCTACACGCTGGCGTGGTGTTCGTCCGACTGTTCGTGGTGTTGTGATGAACCCGGTTGATCACCCACACGGTGGTGGTGAAGGTCGCACATCTGGTGGTCGTCACCCTGTATCTCCTTGGGGTATGCCTACTAAGGGCTTCAAAACCCGTAAAAACAAACGCACCGACAAGTACATTGTACGTCGTCGTAACAAGTAATCTATTTAAGAGGATAAGCCATGCCACGTTCTCTCAAGAAAGGTCCATTTATTGACCTACACTTGCTGAAGAAGGTAGAGAAAGCGGTGGAAAGCGGAGACAAAAAGCCTATTAAGACTTGGTCCCGTCGTTCAATGATCATTCCATCAATGATTGGTTTGACCATCGCTGTCCATAATGGTCGTCAGCACGTCCCGGTTTTCGTAACTGATGAAATGATCGGTCACAAACTGGGTGAATTTGCACCAACACGTACTTATCGCGGTCATGCTGCAGATAAGAAAGCGAAGAAGAAGTAAGGAGTAGATGATGGAAGCTGTTGCTAAACATAACTTTGCTCGTATTTCTCCACAGAAAGCTCGCTTAGTTGCAGATTTGATCCGTGGTAAGTCTGTCGATCAGGCTCTGGAAATTCTGACTTTCAGCAACAAAAAAGCTGCTGACTTAGTTAAGAAGGTTCTTGAGTCAGCTATCGCAAACGCGGAGCATAACGAAGGTGCAGATATTGACGATCTAAACGTCGCCAAAATCTTCGTAGATGAGGGTCCTGTCATGAAGCGTATTATGCCTCGTGCCAAAGGCCGTGCGGACCGTATCTTGAAGCGTTCAAGCCACATTACTGTGGTTGTCGCAGATCGCTAAGAGACTAGGAGAGTAAGCAAATGGGTCAGAAAGTACATCCAAATGGTATTCGTCTAGGCATCGTTAAGCCTTGGAATGCTACATGGTTTGCTAACACCAAAGAGTTCGCTGACAACCTAGACGGCGACTTCAAGGTACGTCAATTCCTCAAGAAGGAATTGTCAAAAGCGTCTCTATCACGCATTGTTATCGAGCGTCCTGCGAAAAGTATCCGTGTGACTATCCACACGGCTCGACCAGGTGTTGTTATCGGTAAGAAAGGTGAAGACGTTGAAAAACTTCGTACTGCGGTAGCGAAAATTGCAGGTGTACCAGCGCAAATCAATATCGCTGAAGTACGTAAGCCTGAGCTAGACGGCCAATTAGTGGCTGATAGCATCGCGTCTCAACTAGAGCGTCGTGTTATGTTCCGTCGCGCGATGAAGCGTGCAGTACAAAACGCAATGCGTCTAGGTGCTAAGGGTATCAAAGTAGAAGTAAGCGGTCGTTTAGGCGGCGCTGAAATCGCACGTTCTGAGTGGTATCGTGAAGGTCGTGTACCTCTACACACTCTTCGTGCAGACATTGAGTACGCAACTTCTTCGGCTCACACTCAGTATGGTGTGATTGGCGTTAAAGTCTGGGTCTTCAAAGGAGAAATCCTAGGTGGAATGCCAGCTGCAAATGCAAATACCGCTGAGCCTAAAGGTGATAAGCCTAAGAAACAGCGTAAAGGCCGTAAGTAAGGAGTCGACAGATGCTACAACCTAAACGTACAAAGTTCCGTAAGGTTCATACTGGTCGCAACCGTGGTCTAGCTAAAGGTACTGATGTTTCTTTCGGTACATTTGGTTTGAAAGCTGTCGGCCGTGGTCGTTTGACTGCTCGTCAGATCGAAGCGGCTCGTCGTGCGATGACACGTCACGTTAAGCGTCAAGGTAAAATCTGGATTCGTGTATTCCCAGATAAGCCTATCACAGAAAAACCACTTGAAGTTCGTCAAGGTAAGGGTAAAGGTAACGTTGAGTACTGGGTAGCCCAAATCCAACCTGGTAAGGTTATGTACGAAATGGATGGTGTACCTGAAGAATTGGCACGTGAAGCTTTTGCGCTTGCAGCTGCAAAACTTCCGTTCAAGACTACTTTCGTAACTAAGCAGGTGATGTGATGAAAGCACAAGATCTACGCGAAAAGAACGCTGAAGAGCTGAATGCTGAGCTATTGAATTTGCTACGTGAACAGTTCAACTTGCGTATGCAAGCAGCGACTGGTCAACTACAGCAGACTCATACTCTGAAAGCTGTACGCCGTGATATCGCACGTGTGAAAACTGTTTTGACTGAGAAGGCAGGCGCATAATGAGCGACAAAATTCGTACTCAACTTGGTCGTGTTGTTAGCGACAAGATGGATAAGTCTATCGTTGTTGTTATCGAACGTTTCGTAAAACATCCAATTTACGGTAAGTTTGTTAAACGCACGACTAAAATTCACGCACATGACGAAAACAACGAGTGTGGCCAAGGCGATACCGTTGAAATTTGTGAGTGCCGTCCATTGTCTAAGACTAAGTCTTGGACTTTGGTGAAAGTGGTAGAAAAAGCAAAAGTTTAACTTTTGTTTTTCAATCAAGAAACGGCTCCAATTATTTTTGGAGCCGTTTGTTTTTTGACTACCCAATCTGAAAAAAGGGTGTTACAATTCGCCTCCCTTTTTAAAGGCAGCCCGACCCGAGAGGGTCTAGTTTTAATATTTAGCGGAGCACTAACATGATCCAAATGCAAAGTATGCTGGACGCAGCTGATAACTCAGGCGCTCGCAGCGTAATGTGTATTAAGGTTCTGGGTGGCTCTCACCGTCGTTACGCACATATCGGCGACATCATCAAAGTTACCGTCAAAGAAGCAATTCCACGCGGTAAAGTAAAAAAGGGTGATGTCCTGAAGGCGGTGGTAGTTCGCACCCGTAAAGGCGTACGTCGTCCAGACGGTTCTGTCATTCGCTTCGACCGTAACGCTTGTGTATTGTTGAATAACAATACTGAGCAACCAGTCGGTACACGTATCTTTGGTCCAGTGACTCGTGAGCTTCGTAATGCGAAGTTTATGAAGATTGTTTCACTGGCTCCAGAAGTATTGTAAGGGAGCACTGAGATGGCAGCTAAAATCCGTCGTAATGACGAAATCGTTGTTCTTGCCGGTAAAGACAAAGGCAAGAAAGGTAAAGTAACTAAGGTTCTTGGAACTGGTAAAGTTATTGTTGAAGGCATCAACCTTGTGAAAAAACACCAGAAGCCTGTACCGGCTATGGGTGTTCAAGGTGGAATCGTTGAACAAGAAGCAGCAATCGAAGCTTCTAACGTTGCAATCTTCAATGCAGCTACTGGTAAAGCGGACCGTGTCGGTTTCCGTTTTGAAGACGGCAAGAAAGTCCGTTTCTTCAAATCTAACGGTGAAACCATTTCTAACTAATAGACGTAATTTGGAGTTCTACTATGGCGAAACTGCATGATTACTACAAGTCGTCTGTAGTCGCTGAACTGGCCAAACAGTTCGGTTACACAAGCGTCATGCAAGTCCCTAGGATTGATAAAATCACCCTAAATATGGGCGTTGGTGAAGCTATCAACGATAAGAAACTGCTTGAGAATGCAGCATCTGACATGGCGGCCATTTCTGGTCAAAAGCCTCTTGTCACAAAAGCTCGCAAATCTGTTGCAGGTTTCAAAATCCGTGAAGGCTACCCAATTGGTTGTAAAGTAACCTTGCGTGGCGAACGTATGTGGGATTTTTTGGAGCGTTTGATTTCTATCGCTCTACCACGTGTACGTGACTTCCGTGGTGTTAGCGCGAAATCTTTTGATGGTCGCGGTAACTACAGCATGGGCGTTCGCGAGCAAATCATCTTCCCGGAAATCGACTACGATAAAGTCGACCGTGTTCGTGGTCTTGATGTAACAATCACGACTAGTGCGTCCACTGATGAGGAAGGCCGTGCTCTGCTGGCTGCCTTTAACTTCCCATTCCGCAAGTAAGGTGAAGGGTTACTGTTATGGCTAAACAATCAATGAAAGCACGTGAAGTAAAACGTGCAAAGCTTGTCGCTCAGTATGCTGAAAAGCGTGCTGCGTTAAAAGCTACTATCAGCGACGTAAACGTATCTGAAGAAGAACGTTGGGATGCTGTTCTGAAACTTCAAACACTTCCTCGTGATTCAAGTGCATCACGTCAGCGTAACCGTTGTAACCAAACTGGTCGTCCACATGGTTACCTACGTAAGTTCGGTTTAAGCCGTATTAAAGTTCGTGAAGCTTGCATGAAAGGCGAGATTCCTGGACTTCGTAAGGCTAGCTGGTAATTGCCACTTAATCATTTGGAGTAAAGTTTATGAGCATGCAAGATCCGATTTCGGATATGCTGACCCGTATTCGTAACGGTCAGGCAGCAAACAAAGTTGCTGTAAAAATGCCTTCTTCAAAGCTGAAAGTTGCAATTGCTGCACTTCTGAAAGCTGAAGGTTATGTCGAAGATTTCGCTGTTGAAGGCGATGTAAAACCTGAACTGGAAGTTACGCTGAAATATTTTCAAGCGAAACCAGTTATCGAGCAAATCAAACGTGTTTCACGTCCTGGCCTGCGCGTCTATAAAAGAAAAGACGAGCTGCCATCTGTGATGGGCGGTTTGGGTGTTGCTGTTGTATCCACTTCCAAGGGTCTGATGTCAGACCGTGCTGCCCGTAAAGCAGGTCTTGGTGGTGAAATCATTTGCTACGTAGCTTAATTATAGGAGTAGGATATGTCTCGTGTTGCTAAAGCACCTGTCGCTATTCCAGCTGGCGTAGAGGTGAAATTAAACGGCCAAGAGATCACTGTGAAAGGTGCAAAGGGTGAACTAACTCGCGTGTTGAATAACGCAGTTGTGATTGCTCAAGAAGAAAGTAACCTGACTTTCGGACCTCGTGAAGGTGTTGCGAATGCTTGGGCACAGGCAGGTACTGCTCGTGCACTAGTGAACAACATGGTTGTCGGTGTGACGGAAGGCTTTACGAAGAAGCTTGTACTAAAAGGTGTTGGTTACCGTGCCTCAATGAAAGGCAATGCTGTAGCTCTGACACTGGGCTTCTCTCACCCTGTTGAACATGAATTGCCAGCAGGAATTAAAGCGGAGTGTCCAAGCCAAACTGAAATTACTATCACCGGTTGTGATAAACAACTTGTGGGTCAAGTTACGGCTGATATTCGTGCTTACCGTGAGCCTGAACCTTACAAAGGTAAGGGTGTTCGTTACGCAGATGAAAATGTGCGTACTAAAGAAGCTAAGAAGAAGTAAGGTAACACTATGGATAAGAAAGCATCTCGCATCCGTCGTGCCACTCGTGCACGTCGTAAGATTGCAGAACTGGGTGCCACTCGCCTAGTTGTACACCGTACTCCTCGTCACGTGTACGCGCAGGTTATCGCATCTAATGGCTCTGAGGTTATCGCTGCAGCTTCTACTGTAGAAAAAGCGATCCGTGAGCAATTGAAATTCACTGGAAACATCGAAGCAGCACAAGCGGTAGGTAAAGCTATTGCTGAACGCGCTCTGGAAAAAGGCGTGTCAGAAGTTGCTTTTGATCGTTCCGGTTTCCAATACCACGGTCGAGTAGCAGCGCTAGCAGAATCTGCTCGCGAAGCTGGTCTGAAATTCTAAGGTAGGGTTGGAAGATGGCTAAAGATTTACAACAAGCGAGTGATTTGCAAGAAAAATTAATCGCTGTTAACCGTGTTTCTAAAACGGTTAAAGGTGGTCGGATCATGAGCTTTACTGCACTAACAGTTGTTGGTGATGGTAATGGTCGCGTAGGTTTCGGTTACGGCAAAGCCCGTGAAGTACCTGCTGCGATTCAAAAAGCAATGGAAAAAGCGCGTCGTAACATGATTACAATCGCGCTGAACGAAGGCACACTTTTCCACCCGGTAAAAGGTCGCCACTCGGGCTCTAAAGTTTATATGCAGCAAGCTGCTGAAGGTACGGGTGTTATCGCCGGTGGTGCGATGCGTGCTGTACTTGAAGTTGCAGGTGTACATAACGTTTTGTCAAAAGCGTATGGCTCAACAAACCCAATCAACATCGTTCGTGCAACGATTGATGCTTTGGGTAGCATGAAGTCACCAGAAATGGTTGCAGCTAAACGTGGTCTAACTGTTGAATCGATTTCGGAGTAAGCACCATGGCAACTATTAAAGTAACTCAAACTAAAAGCTCAATTGGTCGCCTACCAAAGCATAAAGCTACTTTGCGTGGTCTAGGCCTTCGTCGTATCAACCACACTGTTGAACTTGAAGATACACCATGTATACGTGGTATGATCAATAAAGTTCAATACATGGTTAAAGTTGAGGAGTAATCAGAATGCGTTTGAATACTCTATCTCCGGCTGCGGGTTCTAAGCCTTCTAAGAAGCGTTTAGGTCGTGGTATCGGATCTGGCCTGGGTAAAACAGGTGGTCGTGGCCACAAAGGTCAAAAATCACGCTCTGGCGGTAAAGTTCGTGCAGGTTTTGAAGGCGGACAAATGCCTTTGAAACAACGCTTGCCAAAATTCGGCTTCACTTCTCGTAAGAGTTTAGTGTCTGCTGAAGTTCGTCTAAGTGAATTAGCGAAAGTAACAAGCGAAGTTGTTGACCTGAACAGCCTGAAGGCAGCAAATGTTGTGACTAAAAACATTGAGAATGTAAAAATCGTTCTTTCTGGTGAGATCAACAAAGTTGTTACAGTGAAAGGTTTACGCGTAACTAAAGGCGCTAAAGCTGCAATCGAAGCTGCAGGCGGAAAAATCGAGGAATAATCTCGAAACGAGGTACAGATGGCTAAGAAACCAGGACAAGATCTTCGTAGTACTCAGAGCGGCTTAAGTGAATTGAAGTCGCGCTTGTTATTCGTATTAGGTGCGCTTCTCGTATTCCGAGCTGGCTCTTTTGTGCCGATTCCTGGTATTGACGCAGCTGTACTAGCCGATTTGTTCGAACAGCAAAAAGGGACCATCGTAGAAATGTTTAACATGTTCTCCGGTGGTGCTCTTTCGCGTGCATCTATATTAGCGCTGGGAATCATGCCATATATTTCGGCATCGATTGTTGTCCAGTTGCTAACTGTAGTTCATCCCGCGTTAGCTGAACTCAAGAAAGAGGGTGAAGCAGGGCGTCGTAAGATTAGCCAATATACGCGTTACGGCACGCTTGTACTTGCAACATTCCAAGCTCTTGGGATTGCGACAGGACTACCAAACATGGTCTCTAATCTGGTCGTTATCGATCAAACCATGTTTACGTTCATCGCAACAGTGAGTCTAGTAACCGGTACCATGTTCTTAATGTGGTTAGGTGAACAGATTACTGAGCGGGGTATTGGTAATGGTATTTCATTACTGATATTTGCAGGTATTGTTGCTGGTCTGCCTAAGGCAATCGGACAAACGATTGAGCAAGCGCGTCAAGGTGAATTGCATGTGCTTCTTCTCCTGTTGATTGCGGTAATCTCTTTTGCTGTGATTTATTTTGTTGTCTTTATGGAGCGTGGTCAGCGTCGTATCGTTGTTAACTACGCAAAACGTCAACAAGGTCGCAAAGTCTTCGCAGCACAGAGTACCCATTTGCCATTGAAAATTAATATGGCAGGGGTAATTCCAGCAATCTTTGCATCAAGTATTATTTTGTTCCCAGGGACATTAGCACAATGGTTTGGTAATAGTGGTGGTGAAGGTTCAGCGTTTAGCTGGCTGACGAAAGTGTCTCTGGCACTGAGCCCTGGTCAACCGTTGTATGTAATACTTTATGCAGTTGCAATTATCTTTTTCTGTTTCTTTTATACTGCGTTGGTATTCAACCCACGTGAAACAGCAGATAATTTGAAGAAGTCTGGTGCGTTCGTACCCGGTATCCGCCCAGGTGAGCAGACTGCCAGATATATTGATAAAGTAATGACGCGTCTAACCTTAGCTGGTGCGTTATACATTACCTTTATCTGTCTGATCCCTCAGTTCATGATGGTCGCTTGGAATGTACGTTTCTATTTTGGCGGCACCTCACTACTGATTGTAGTTGTGGTTATTATGGACTTTATGGCACAGGTACAGACTCATATGATGTCAAGTCAATATGATTCTGTGTTGAAAAAAGCAAATCTGAAAGGCTACGGCCGTTAATTCAGATTTCTCTCACGGAGTTTAGCAATGAAAGTTCGTGCTTCCGTTAAAAAGATCTGCCGTAACTGCAAAGTTATCAAGCGTAACGGTGTTGTTCGCGTGATTTGCAGTGAGCCAAAGCATAAGCAACGCCAAGGCTAATTAGCAGAATTTTTTACTTGAAAAAACAAGGTCGGTCGAGTATATTCCTCGGCCTACCTTTTGCGTGCAAAAGAAGTAGTATCCCGCAACGTATCCTCTACGGGCTCTGTTGCGGATAATTCTTTGATGAAAGTACTAGGAGTGAATAGTGGCCCGTATAGCTGGCATTAACATTCCTGATCATAAACATGCTGTTATTGCATTAACTGCAATCTACGGCATCGGTAAGACTCGTTCACAAGCTATCTTGGCTGAACTGAGCATTGCTGAAAGTGTTAAGATCAGTGAACTAACTGAAGAGCAGATCGATCAACTGCGTGATGGTGTAGCTAAGTACACTGTAGAAGGTGATCTACGTCGTGAAGTATCAATGAACATCAAGCGTCTTATGGACCTTGGTTGTTATCGTGGTCTTCGTCATCGTCGCAGTCTACCTCTACGTGGACAGCGTACTAAAACCAACGCTCGCACCCGTAAGGGTCCGCGTAAGCCGATCAAGAAATAATCGGGAAGGTAGAGTACAATGGCTAAACAACCAACTCGCGCACGTAAGCGCGTACGCAAGCAAGTCGCAGATGGCGTGGCGCATATCCATGCATCTTTTAACAACACAATCGTAACCATTACTGATCGTCAAGGTAATGCTCTAGCTTGGGCAACAGCTGGCGGTTCTGGTTTCCGTGGTTCTCGTAAGTCTACTCCGTTCGCTGCACAGGTTGCTGCCGAGCGTTGTGCTGAAATGGCTAAAGAATATGGCCTTAAGAATCTGGAAGTTATGGTGAAGGGTCCAGGTCCAGGTCGTGAATCAACAGTTCGCGCACTGAACGCTGCTGGTTTTCGTATCACAAACATTGTTGATGCGACACCAATCCCTCATAACGGTTGTCGTCCACCTAAGAAACGTCGCGTTTAACGTTTCGAGGAAGATTGGAGAAAGATCATGGCAAGATATTTGGGTCCTAAGCTGAAGCTTAGCCGCCGCGAGGGTACCGACTTATTCCTTAAGTCAGGTATTCGTGCGATAGATACCAAGTGTAAAATAGATAACGCACCAGGTGTACACGGCGCTCGTCGCGGTCGTCTATCTGATTATGGCGTTCAGCTTCGTGAGAAGCAAAAAGTACGTCGTATGTACGGCGTTCTTGAAAAACAATTCCGTAACTACTATAAAGAAGCAGCCCGTTTAAAAGGCAACACTGGTGAAAACCTACTTCAGCTTCTTGAAGGTCGTTTGGATAATGTTGTTTACCGTATGGGCTTTGGGGCAACTCGCTCAGAAGCTCGTCAGCTAGTTAGTCACAAAGCTATTCTGGTTAACGGTAAAGTAGTAAACATTCCTTCTTTCAATGTTACGGCAGACGACGTTGTTGCAGTGCGTGAGAAAGCTAAAAAGCAATCTCGTATCACGGCAGCTATAGAAGTTGCAGAACAACGCGAAAAACCAACTTGGATTGAAGTGGATGGCAGCAAAATGGAAGGTACGTTCAAGCGTTTGCCAGAACGTTCAGATCTATCAGCTGACATCAACGAACAATTGATCGTCGAGCTTTACTCTAAGTAAGGTTTAAATTAAAGAGAGGACACAATGCAGGGTTCTGTAACAGAATTTCTTAAGCCACGTCTTGTTGATATCGAACAAATCAGCACGACACACGCAAAAGTAACTCTTGAGCCGTTAGAGCGTGGTTTCGGCCATACTCTGGGTAATGCACTTCGCCGTATTCTTCTTTCGTCTATGCCAGGTTGTGCCGTGACTGAAGTTGAAATTGAAGGCGTACTACACGAGTACAGCACCAAAGAAGGTGTTCAAGAGGATATCCTAGAGATCCTTCTGAACCTGAAGGGTTTAGCTGTTCGCGTTGCCGAAGGCAAAGATGAAGTGTTCATTACACTGAACAAATCAGGCTCGGGCCCTGTTGTTGCAGGTGACATCACTCATGATGGTGATGTTGAGATCGTAAACCCTGAGCACGTTATTTGTCATCTTAATGATGACAATGCTGAGGTCGCAATGCGCATCAAGGTTCAACGTGGTCGTGGTTATGTTCCGGCTTCTGCTCGTATCCATACAGATGAAGATGATCGTCCAATTGGTCGCCTACTTGTTGATGCTACCTACAGCCCGGTGGATAAAATCGCCTATACTGTAGAAGCAGCACGTGTAGAACAGCGTACTGACTTAGACAAGCTTGTCATCGATATGGAAACAAATGGCACAATCGAACCAGAGGAAGCTATCCGCCGTGCAGCAACAATACTTGCTGAACAGTTGGATGCATTCGTAGATCTACGTGATGTACGAGTTCCTGAGGAGAAAGAAGAGAAGCCTGAATTCGATCCGATCCTATTGCGTCCTGTAGACGATCTTGAACTAACAGTTCGCTCTGCTAACTGTTTGAAAGCAGAAGCGATTCACTACATCGGTGATCTAGTACAGCGTACTGAGGTAGAATTACTTAAAACACCTAACCTCGGTAAGAAATCTTTGACAGAGATTAAAGACGTGCTTGCATCACGTGGTCTTTCTCTGGGTATGCGCCTAGAAAACTGGCCGCCAGCATCTATCGCTGAAGATTAATCGATACAAGTTAGAAGGATTTGGTCATGCGCCATCGTAAGAGTGGTCGTCAACTCAACCGCAACAGCAGTCATCGCAAAGCGATGTTTAGCAACATGGCTAGCTCTTTGGTACGTCATGAAGTTATCAAGACTACTTTGCCTAAAGCTAAAGAGCTACGTCGCGTAGTTGAGCCTTTGATTACACTAGCTAAGACTGACAGTGTTGCTAATCGTCGTCTAGCATTTGCTCGAACTCGTGATAACGAAGTCGTTGCAAAATTATTTAACGAACTAGGTCCACGTTTCGCTGCTCGTCAAGGTGGCTACACTCGTATTCTAAAGTGTGGTTTCCGTGCAGGTGACAAAGCTCCAATGGCATACATTGAGCTGGTTGATCGCCCAGAAGCTGCTGAAGCTGCTGAGTAATCAGTTCGTCATTTAGGAAAGCCGAGCATATGCTCGGCTTTTTTATTATCCTTGAATGACTGCTTAGATAGTGGGAATTCTTTTTCTAATCATTACATCTCCCCTTGAATTACTGCTGCCATAACTGAGTGAGCGAGCTCATTAATCCTTCACTTGCGCCCCGAGTATTGAGATATTTTAAGATAAGAGGGACGAATTTTGACACCATATCCGGACTCAACCCCAGCTGTTTGAAAGAGCTGATGACCGCAGTCATATCATTTATATCTGATAAGCCATTCTTTATTCCGGTTTGATTTAGACTTGATAGATTTTCCATTCCGGGAATGAGTTGATTCAATTCAGTATTATTCTGATCGGACAATCGATTTTGAGCCAGTGACAATAATGCACCAACCCCGCCGGTTGCTTGCTGACCGGAGACCGGAAGCTGTGCTGCTACCTGTGAAATCAGTGTTGAACTGCTTCCTGTCAGTCCAAGCGTTTTGCCGATTGTGCTACTAAGCTCTTCGGTATGATTGCCGAGTTTGAAAAAAGCGTAACTTGGGGATGTCAGTGTGGTACTTAACATCAGCGTCCACACCAGAGTGCGTGTTGTTGTCATGAATGGTATTTCCATTATTGTGAGCTGATGATTCAGTTTAGATAAAAAAAGCGGTGCTGAGCACCGCTTGATGTTAATTCTTTGCTAATTTATTGATAGCTGATTCGCTTACAGAATGTCGAGTAATTCGACTTCAAAGACCAACGCTGCGTATGGTGGGATCGCCGCACCAGCACCACGCTCACCATAAGCAAGATCTTGAGGAATATAAAGTTTCCACTTTGAACCGACAGGCATGATTTGTAGTGCTTCTACCCAACCTTTAATCACACCCGTTACTGGGAATTCGACTGGCTGACCACGAGTTACAGAGCTATCGAATACCGAACCATCGGTTAGTTGACCATGATAATGAACACGAACAGTCTTATCAGAAGTCGGTACTTCACCTGTACCCTCTGTCACGATTTCATACTGAAGACCTGATTCTAAAACAGTCACTTCAGGACGGAGTGCGTTATCTTTCAGGAACGCTTCGCCATCAGCGGCAGCAACTTTCGCTGCAGATTCACGCGTTTCTTGAGCTTTGGCATGAACGGCTTGCAATGCCTGATTAATATCGTCGATTTCAATTGCTGGCATGTCACCAGTTAATGCTGTCGCAATACCAGCAGCGAGCGCATCAACACTGAGTCCTTCTAAACCGCTACCAGCAAGCTGTTGGCCCATTTGCAAACCAATACCGTAGCTTGCCTTCTGTTCGTTTGTTTCAAGTTGTACGTCAGACATAAACTGTCACTCTTTTGCGTTAAAACGCTAGAGAATAACAGTTATTAGTAGATGATGAAATGAAGAACGGGGAGAATATTTCATTGCATAGTTTGATGTGACATATCTTCAAACTTAAGTGAAATTTTTTCAAGATTGTGTCAACATTTTAGTTATAGCAGTGATTCCCCTATACTCATTAAGCGCGAGTTTTTATACTAGCTGGAATAAGCATGGGAGATGTTAATTCGTGAATCGCCGACAGGAAAAAAAGGTGCAAGGTGGCTATCTTGCTGTTGTTCAGAGCAAATGGTCAGCTATGAATTTTCAGCAGTCATTTCAGTCCGTTGTCAGACCGTGTCGTGGTCTATGGTGTGAATTACCGAAATTGCATCAACGTTTACTGATGGTTTTGGTGCCAGTGGTCATGCTTCTCGTTTTGACGCCTTGGCCGAAAGAGGAGCCCGTTGCATCTGAACAGACGATTGTGGAGCAGTCAGCTGGCGAGCAGCGTGTTGCACTGGCGCTTGATCCCGATAGCCTGAAGGAACCCACTGAACCTGTCGCATCCCCGAAAGCGGCGAAACCGGCTTCAGAACCTCGTACAACGACATGGGTTAACTATACGGTAAAAAATGGTGACACGCTTTCTAAGGTGTTCCGTACCAACGATTTATCATTGGCTGATTTGAATGATCTTGTTCAGGTCGAGGGTTCTGATAAGCCACTCAGTAATATCAAGCCGGGACAATTGATTCGTTATAAGCTGACGAATAAAGGTGATCTGGATATTTTGCAAATCGAACAAAAGGATCAATCGATCATGTTCTTCCGTTTATCCAATGGTGGATTTGGTCGGAGTAAATAACGTCAGCAAGAAAATCGATTGAACGAAGCGATATGAGGGGGAATCGTAATAGGCGCCATGACCCCTCATCTATTGTAACGTTTGGTATATCCGTAAAGTGAGCATCGTGTTGATGCTTGCTTGGAAGGAGATTTACTGAGGCATTCTCTTCATATCGATATGTGAAATACCATCTTCCAGATAAGGTTCGGATGTCTGAACGAATCCATATTGGCGGTAAAATGTCTCTAATTGTGCCTGTGCACCAATTTCAATCGGTGTCTCCGGCCATAGATGATCACATCGCTCAATGGCATGAGTCAGTAATTGATGTCCGACACCTGCTCCTCGAACACAGGTATGGGTTGCTATTCGACCCATACTACTGCCCGGATAGCTAATACCAGGTGGCATTAACCGCGCACAGGCAATGATTTTTTCATCCTGATATCCCAGCAGGTGATGGACTCCGGGCATATGGTCTTTGTCGTCTAATTCAGGATAAGGACAGGTTTGTTCAACAACAAATACGTCAATCCGTAGTTTGATTAATTGGTATAGCTGTGTCGTTGTCAGCTCGGAAAAGGGAAGCAGATGCCAGATTATCATCGAAGTACCGACTGAGTGAATGAAAGTTATGTTCGACAATCTACATCAACATGATGTGATTATCATTAAAAAATATCCCCCCACGAGTCACCAAAGGCGCTGTTTTTTCTGTCAATCTCTCAAAAGCATGACCGCACAGTCGTTGCTCTCGCTACGGCTGTACGGCCATCAATTGAGGTCTATTCTTATAGCTGAATCTGATAAACCGCGAAGCCGGTCTCATCAGTCATGAGTTGCTTCATCGGGTAACGGCCATATTGCTGAATGAATTGTGCAGCCTTGTCTCCCGGTGCCGTCTCGAAGCGGATATCAAGATTTTTGGCTGCCTTAATCGGCGCTAAGCGCCAGTTGTTATCCGCTTTAGGATGAATTTCACCGTGTTGTTTACTCATCTGAGTAATGTAATTGGCCAGAATTGTCCGGTTTTTATCTGGTGCATCAAAAGCGACATGTGAAGCCCCGGTTCCGGGAAACTTGTTGCTATAGGCGCGATAGTTATTGGTGGCAATCAGGAATACTTGATTATCTGGGATCGCTTTCCCCTGATAAGACAGACTGACAATTCGTCTGCTATCGGGAGCAACCAATTGACAGTCACCATCATATCGGGCCGGTTGCGTGACATCAATCTGATACTTGATGCCATCAATTACATCAAAGTTGTAGGTTCTGAACCCATCCCAATCGATGAGATATTGAGGTGCGGTTTGAGTCGGATCGATACGATTGAACTGGCCCGCAGAGCATTCTAGCCATTCTTTCAGCTCTCGTCCGGTGATTTTGAGCGCCACTAATGTATTGGGATAAAGATACAGATCAGCGGCATTGCGGAATGTCAGCTGCCCGGATTCAACTTCGGTATAGTTCGTGGGATCATTTTTTCGGCCACCGGCTTTAAACGGTGCAGCAGCGGAAAGGACTGGCAGTCCATCTAAGTCCGGATCGCCCTGAATCATTTTTTCAACGTAGGCTTTCTGTGCCAGATTGACGATCTGAATGGTCGGATCATCCTGAACGAGTGCCAGATAACTATACATTTTGTCATTGGCTCGGCCGATAGGTTGATTGACGAATTGTCGCGTTGCCTGGTGATCCGATTGGACGGCTTGACGAAGCTGAGCATCAGCGGAGACTAAGGCATGATGTGCGATATTGTCATAAATCGGACGCGCTTCCGATTGGCTGTCAGTTACTTGCCAATGGTGATTTTTCTTCTCCACGGTCAGATCAATAATACCGACATGGCTGCCCCAGCGCCCGGGCATTACCGCTGCGACGCCGTGAATCGTCCCCTTTTGGTTATTCACATCTGGCAGATGACTAAAGTCTTTGCCGGGGAACACCGCATGAGCGTGACCAAAAGCGATGGCATCAATACCGGGGATTTCTGCGAGATAGTAAACCGAGTTTTCAGCACCGACGTGATAAGGTGTGGTAGAGATTCCCGAATGGGGAATGGCAACAATGATATCTGCACCTTGTTGTTTCATTTGAGGAATCAGGGCTTTCGCTGTGGCTTTGATATCTTTGGTATAAACATTGCCAGCTAAGTTTTTCTTATCCCACACCATGATCTGAGGCGGAGCGAAGCCAATATAGCCAACCTTCAACTGCTGAGGTTTTCCATCAGTATCGGTCAATGTGTATGATTTGATCAGGTAAGGACGGAAATAATGCTGATCCGTTTTTGCGTCAAATATATTGGCATTGATGTAAGGGAAATTAGCATCGTTAAGCGTTTCTTTAAGGTATCCGAGTCCGTAATTGAATTCGTGGTTACCAATATTTCCGACCTCGTAACCGAGGAGGTTCATCGCTTTATAAACCGGATGAACTTCTCCCGCCTTGATGCCTTTGGCTGCCATGTAGTCACCCATCGGACTGCCCTGAATCAGATCGCCGTTATCAATCAAAAGTGAGTTCGGATTCTCTTCACGCGCCTTTTTGATAAGACTCGCAGCCCGGAGTAAACCAATTTTGTCTGAAGATTTGTCTTTGTAATAGTCATAGTCCATGACATTGGCATGGATATCCGTCGTTTCTATGACACGAAGATGGATGGTTTCTGCATTGACTGAGAATGAGAGAGCTGATGAAGCAAGTATCAGCAATTCACTAAGTAATGACAGTGCGAGAATTTTTTTTGGCTGTTTCATACGCTGTCTGATCCATAACAAGTAAATAATCTGGTTAATGTAGCAAATATGGATGAAACCTATATTTCAATGAGTTAGAAACTGTGATGTATATCATCCAACATATTGTTGGGCTTTTTTGTTGAAAAAAATGGTCCCTTATCAGCTTTTCGAATAAAAAATGAAATTTTAGAATTTCATGTCATATGTAGAGGTCGCCATAATGCACTTATTCATTTTAGATAGAGTGTGTCATGGCAAAGGATCAGGTAGTGACTCGTTTACCCGTCAAACAAGTGCGTTCGTCTGTGAAGGTCGATGCGTCAGCACTCAGCTACCACTTCACAAAATCTCAGTTACAGGCCGGAGAGGTGGCATTGGTCGGTGCCGGCCCGGGTGACCCAGAATTACTCACCGTCAAAGCGGTTAGCTTTCTTCAGCAAGCTGATGTTGTTTTATATGACTATTTGGTCTCAGAGGAGATCATGTCACTGGTACCGGACAGTACGATTCTGGTGTGTGTCGGCAAACGAGCCGGACATCATAGTGTGCCACAGGATAAGACCAATCAGCTATTGGTCGATTTTGCCAGACAGGGACACCGGGTTGTGCGGATTAAAGGCGGCGACCCATTTATTTTTGGACGAGGCGGTGAAGAACTGGAAAGTTTGTTCGATGCCGGCATTCGCTTTCAAGTGGTTCCCGGTATTACCGCAGCCGCTGGGGCAACCGCCTATGCCGGGATTCCCCTGACGCACCGGGATTATGCTCAGTCTGCCATTTTCGTCACGGGTCATGTCCGTGCTGAGCAAGATGAAATGGATTGGTCAACGCTGGCTCGGGGACGGCAGACGCTGGTGATCTATATGGGATTGATGAAATCCGGATATATCAAAGAGCAGTTACTTGAGCATGGTCGGGATGCCGAGACGCCTGTTGCCGTGATTGAACGAGGAACACAAGCTGCGCAGAAGCTGTTTCGTGGCACATTGGATCATTTGCCGCAGTTAGCTGCTCAGGCCGATTCTCCCGCTTTAATTGTGATTGGTGAAGTGGTTTCACTGTCCGAAAAGCTCAATTGGTTCAGCCGCACACAGGAAGCAACTTCCCGTTCTTTGTATGCATAAATAAATGGGTATGTATCAATCAATATGTATCCAGTCGTCCAGATTCAGTCAGGATGATTTATTCACTCAGAAACCGAATTGCATAACACACTCATCTTGTGAGTCAAAAAGGAAGCAAGAGATGGATCAACAACGCTTAACACATTTAAAACAACTAGAAGCTGAAAGTATTCACATTATTCGTGAAGTTGCGGCTGAATTCGGAAACCCGGTGATGATGTATTCCATCGGAAAAGATTCATCGGTGATGCTACATCTGGCGCGTAAGGCTTTCTCTCCGGGCAAAATTCCGTTTCCGCTTCTGCATGTCGATACGAACTGGAAGTTTCGTGAAATGATCGAATTCCGTGATAAAACCGCACAAAAGTACGGCTTTGAGCTACTGGTACATAAAAATCCAGAAGGACTCGAAATGGGGATTAATCCCTTTGTTCACGGGAGTTCCAAACATACCGATATTATGAAAACTCAGGGCCTGAAGCAGGCATTGAACCAATATGGATTTGATGCTGCATTCGGGGGCGCCCGTCGGGATGAAGAAAAGTCCCGTGCCAAAGAGCGAGTTTATTCATTCCGGGATAAGAATCATACTTGGGATCCCAAAAACCAGCGTCCGGAGATCTGGCATACCTATAACGGGCAGATTAACAAAGGTGAGAGTATTCGAGTATTCCCTTTATCAAACTGGACTGAACTGGACATATGGCAATATATCTATCTGGAAGGCATTGATATTGTGCCGCTTTACTTCGCTGAAAAGCGTCCTGTCGTTGAACGTGATGGGATGTTAATCATGGTTGACGATGACCGGATGGATATTTTACCGGGTGAAGTGATCGAGAATAAATCAGTCCGTTTCCGGACACTCGGGTGTTATCCGCTGACCGGAGCCATTGAATCGACGGCAAGCACATTGCCTGAAATTATTGAAGAGATGCTGGTGGCAACGTCCAGTGAGCGGCAAGGACGAGCGATCGACCATGATCAGTCTGGATCCATGGAATTGAAAAAACGTCAGGGCTACTTCTAAGGGGCGAGGGAAAGTTTATGAATAGTGCAGTTCAAGCTCAGTTAGCTGAGTTAGGTATTGAAGGTTATTTGAATCAACACCAACACAAATCGTTACTTAGATTTCTGACATGTGGTTCTGTCGATGACGGTAAGAGTACGTTGATCGGTCGTTTGCTTCACGATTCAAAGCAGATCTATGAAGATCAACTGGCGGCTGTCCACTCGGATAGTCAGCGCGTCGGTACAACCGGTGAACGTCCGGATCTGGCACTACTGGTTGATGGTTTGCAGGCCGAACGCGAACAAGGCATTACCATTGATGTCGCATATCGCTATTTTTCAACGCAAAAACGCAAGTTCATTATCGCAGATACGCCGGGACATGAGCAGTACACGCGCAATATGGCGACCGGCGCTTCGACATGTGATTTAGCGATTATTCTGATTGATGCACGTAAAGGCGTATTGGATCAGACTCGTCGTCACTCATTCATTTCCAATCTGTTGGGTTTGAGACACTTTGTGGTGGCGGTCAACAAGATGGATTTAGTCGATTATTCTCAGGATCGTTTTGAAGCCATTCGCCAAGAATATCTTGAATTCTCTCGACATCTACAGGGAGATACGAATATTCAGATCATCCCGATTTCAGCGTTGGAAGGGGATAATGTCGTTGATAAAAGTCGGCATATGGATTGGTATCAAGGCCCTTCTCTACTGGATTTATTAGAAACTGTCGATGTCGATCAGCTCAAAGGAACGGGGGCATTTCGTTTTCCTGTGCAATATGTTAATCGACCGAATCTCGATTTTCGTGGATTTGCCGGTACTGTCGCATCGGGTGTTGTCCGGATTGGCGATCAAGTCAAGGTGCTACCGTCTGGTAAATCTTCTACTGTTGCCCGTATCGTGACTTTTGATGGTGACTTGGAACAGGCACATGCCGGTCAGGCCGTGACGCTAACGCTGAATGATGAGATTGATATCAGCCGTGGTGATTTGATTGTTCTTGAGGATGCCCAGCTCGATACAACCAACCATTTATTGGCAGACGTGGTTTGGATGACAGAGCAACCATTGCAGGCTGGCCGGGATTACGACATCAAAATTGCAGGTCATAAAACGATTGGTCAGGTGACCTCGATCCGTCACCAGTACGATATCAATAACCTCTCGACTTATCCGGCCGAATCTTTGCCACTTAATGGGATTGGTTTATGTGAATGGCGATTCAACCAGGCGATCGCACTCGATAAATATCTCGACTGTGCTGATACGGGGGGCTTTATTATTATTGACCGCCTGACCAATGTAACCGTTGGCGCAGGACTGGTTCGTGACAGCCTACAAACGGTGACTCAGACGCAGAGTGATTTCTCTGAATTTGAGCTGGAACTGAATACACTGATTCGTAAGCACTTCCCACACTGGGGTGCACAAGATATCAGTCAATTACTGAAGTAGGCTGTTTGAAAGGGTTAATTTCACCTTTTCTGAGGGATGAGTGATGTGGGAACAAGGCGTGATAATTGCAATTCTGTGCGGTGTGGTTGCCTGTTTGCTGCTTACGCGAGTCAAACCGAGTTTGATCTTTGCTGGTGCTGCGTTTATCACTTTTATTGCAGGTTTGATTGATATCAATGACTTAGCCGCAAATTTCACCAACTCATCCCTACTGACGCTGATTTTGTTGGTTCTGGCTTCTGCCGGACTGGAAAAGACGCGACTCATCAGTTGGATCAGTAGCAATATTTCTGAGGGGCGGCTCGGTACCGTGATTGCGAAGCTGGGTTTATCGACCGCCTTTCTCTCTTCTTTCACCAATAACACCGCAGTCGTTATTTCTTTGATTGGCGCGATTAAACGCAATCAGCAACATGCACCGTCAAAGTTATTAATTCCGCTGTCTTATACGGCTATCTTTGGTGGTACGCTGACTTTGATTGGTACATCAACCAATCTGATCATCAATAGTTTTGTTGAAGATGCGGGGTTGCCTAGTCTCGACTTTTTCGCCCCGACGATGATCGGTCTGGCTGTACTTCTCGGGGGCGTATTGATTCTGATTCCGTTGAGCTATCTGTTACCGAATAATGATGAATCTGGGCAGGATGAATTACCTTATTTTCTGGAAGCGACTGTCGGTGATCAGTCACCGCTCGTCGGACGCAGCATTACAGAAAATAACCTGCGGGCGTTACGCAAGCTATTCTTAGCAGAGGTCATTCGCAACGGTGAGAGTGTCCCTTCGGTCGGACCTGATTTTGTCTTACAGGCACAGGACCGGCTGCTCTTTTGTGGTGATATCGAAAGTGTTTCGACACTTCAGGAAATCAAAGGGTTAACCTTGTTTGGTCAGCATCATCTGAATGGTCAGAATTTTGTTGAAGTCGTTGTGAGTTCCTCGGCCAGTTTTTGTCATAAGACCCTGAAATCCAGTCATTTTCGCGAGCGTTTTGATGCTGTCGTCGTGGCCATTCGTCGGGGGCATGAACGTCTGGAAGGTGGTCTGGGGAATATTACATTGACGGCTGGCGATACGTTGGTACTTGTGCCGGGAAAAGAGTTCGAAGCACAACGCCAAGCGCTGCATCGAGAATTCCTATTCATTAATGATTTGGATTCGAGTGCCCGCTTAGACAGCCATAAATCGAGTCTGGTATTACTTGGTTTTACCGCGGTGATTGGTGCGGCATTGCTCCATTGGCTACCGATTATCAAAGGACTCGCGATCTATCTGATTCTGTTAGTTATCTTTGGTATCGTGCAAATTGGTGAATTACGCCGTCGTTTCCCTATCGATATTGTCGTGATTGTCGGTTCAGCATTATCGATTGCCCAGTTGATGATTTCATCGGGACTGTCGCAACGCATGGGGGATCTTTTTATTCACACCATGAACGGTTGGGGCGTATTTGGTGGCTTGGTTGCAACCTATCTGATTACCTTGGTTCTGACTGAGCTGATCACCAACAATGCTGCCGCCGCGCTGGCTTTTCCATTGGGATACAGTCTGGCTGTCGGCTATGGTGTCGATCCGATGCCATTTATTATGGCGGTGTTATTTGGTGCCAGCGCAAGCTTTATTTCTCCCTATGGTTATCAGACCAATCTGCTGGTCTATAGTATCGGTAACTACAAAATGAGTGATTATGTCAGAATCGGTATTCCAATTTCTTTGGTTTACTCTTTACTTGTTCTGACCTTAATTCCGGTATTTTTTCCGTTTTAATCCGTATTGTTTTTAAACAATATATTGATAAGTTTACGTATAAAGGAAGAGTGTTATGAGTATTGCGTCAAATGAAAAAGATGAACATATCGTCTGGCACCAGCACCCGATCGATAAAACATTTCGTGCGACGCTGAAAAAACAGAAACCTGCCGTGTTATGGTTTACCGGACTATCTGGGGCTGGTAAATCAACGGTCGCCGGTGCACTGGAGAATCGTCTCGCGCAATTGGGTTATCACACCTACTTGCTCGATGGTGATAATGTCCGGCACGGGTTATGTCGCGACCTTGGTTTTTCCGCTCAGGATCGTCGGGAAAATATCCGTCGGATCGGTGAGCTGGCAAAGCTGATGGCAGATGCCGGACTGATCGTGCTCACCGCATTTATCTCACCACATCGGACCGAACGGAAGATGGTGCGGGAGTTACTGCCGGAAGGGGAGTTTCTGGAAGTCTTCGTCAATACCACTCTGGACGTTTGCGAGCTGCGTGATCCGAAAGGTTTGTACAAAAAAGCCCGTGCGGGTGAGATTACCAACTTTACGGGCATTGACGCTGAATATGAAGTGCCGTTACAGCCTGAAATCGATTTGCCTGCCGGAGACATGGGAATTGATGCATTGGTTGAACAATGTCTGACAGAACTGAGTCAACGCGGCATTATTGATGTCTCATCGCATTAATCGGTTTTTCTCGGTAGCAACTTGCTGAGGTCGTTTGCTCAGACGGTATGGTGAATGCTGCCGGTTGCATCGGTATGGATCATGAATTTTTGCCCTAACAGGGCAATCATTTGATCATAGTATTGTTGGTTGAGCTTATTACCCAGTAGTTTACACAACTCATTACCGGTAGGACTAAAACGATAATAGAGCAAATGTACCCCCTTGCTCATCGTCTGCAGAGACAGGTTCTTTCCCTGATAATGAAAGGGGAGTGCTGATTCTTGTTCGATTTCACCTGAGGCGAGCTCGGTTGCATGTAGTAAGCCGAGTTCGATCATCACCAGCAAACTCGAATAGGGCAGTTGGAAACTACCCAGACTCAGCGTAATCGTGGTATCACGCTTACCAAAGGTAAAAATCCCATTGTGTGCCCGTATCCCAACGAATAGTTTACGACTGCCATCTTGTCCGAAACTACAAGCCAGTGCGGCTGATTTCTGGAGGATCTGAGCCTCTTTAGGCGTCATATCCTTCAACACCTGCAAAGCTTTCATGGATGTCGAGCCCGGATTGGTGACTTCCCGTTTGAGCACTTGCGCCCACAGTCGCTGCATTGAAGAGTTATGGATATCCTGAGCCATATCGAAAAAGCGGTAGAGCCAGTCTTGATCGGGATCGCCAGCGGTTTCATTTTTACAGGATTTATGGGCAAGTTTGACAATACTCTCGAGGTTTTTTTGCCGCTGCTCTTTGCGTTTACGCTCCCGCTTTAAGGCTCTATCCAGTGGCGAAATGTCGGTCTTTTCTTCACTGATCAGCGCATCGAGACCATGATCTTTGGCAATGTTTTGGATTCGGTGACCACTATCTTTGATGTAGCGTCCTCTTGAATGAGACTTTGTTGTCTCATCATCCTGATGTTCAATGACCGTGGGTGTGCGTTGTTCCATGAATAATTTGATACCGACTGACAATTGAGAGCAATAGTAACAATTTAACGCGGAATGCGAGAGACATCTAGCCGAATTGATCAAATTTCGCTACTCAAAATGATAATATTTTGTTAAAATTGTTACTACTTATAATTTTGAATATTGATGATTCTAGTGAAAAAGGCTCTGTCTATCACCGTAGTATTTATTCTTTACTTTGCTTTACTCGGCTATCTCTCAAGCTTCCTTGTCGTATAACGTCCTTACTGATCATCGTAAGGCTCAATACGACTCCCCTCGATCATATATCCGGCATCAGCTACGTCACTGCTGACAGGCTCCGCTTTGAGTTTACCTACGACATAAATGACATCCCACAACTCCTGAACGGGGGCACCTTGAGGGAACTTAACATAAATAATTTGGTTGGGTGGCGGCGGTGGCACATGGATACATGCTCCGAAATAAGGCACCAGTAAGAACTCAGTGATCGTCTGATCGTCTCCTTCCAAGGGGATGACAAACCCAGGAATTTTGACATACTTCCCGTCGAGTTCTGGTCTGACAGCACCGATATGGCTCTGCTTGGCCGGTGCATTACCGTTATGATTCACGGTCGGCATTCCTTGTTGATCAAACAGTTGACGTTCTTGCTTTGGGATCAGATCCATCCAATCAAGCGTCTGCGGTTTTTGCGCCCCCCAGACTGAAACGGAGCATAGGGTCATGCACAGGAGCATGACCGATGAAAAAGTGTTTCTCATTCAATATCCTATATTCTTATTGTCATACCATCACTGAGTGATTGTCGGTAGGCTCGTAATGCGGGGACAACCCCAATCAGAATCCCGGCGAGTTGTACGTAACCTAGCAATTGCCATTCATGATAACTCAAACGGTTAAGTGTGATCATGATACCGTATTGTGCATGAATCAATGGTGCCACTATCGACATTAAGCCATATAAACCCGCCACGCCAACGAGAATGCCGGCAAAGGTTAATGTACTGGCTTCACTGATCAATAAAGCAAAGACATGCTTGGGCTGTGCACCCATGGCCCGGAGAATCGCCATCTCACGTCGCCTTTCTTGCAAGCTGGTTAACAGACTGCTGAGCATTCCCATCAGGCCGGCAATGACCACAAAGATCGATACGGCCATTAACGCTTGTTCTGCTACCGACATCATGCCCCATAATTCCTGTAAGGCAACCCCCGGGAGAATTGCACTCAAAGGTTCTTTACGATATTCATTGATTTCTCGTTGTAATGCAAATGTTTGAATACGGGATTTCAAGCCCAGATACATCGCTGTAATTTGAGTGGGTTGAAAATGTCGTTTTTCCAGAACGGTGGCATCCGGTGTTTTGCCAATATGAGCCCCTGACTCCCAACCGACATGAATCGCTTCAATGGCTCCCAGAGACACATGAACCGTTCGATCAACCGGTGTTCCTGTCGGGGCCAGGATGCCGGTGACGGTAAAGGGAAGGTGATCATGGCGGCTGAATCCGACATCACTAATCCCATGAGCAATGATAATTTTGCTGCCGATATGATAGTTGAGTTTTTTGGCGACATCGGCTCCGATGACGGTGTCGAACAGTCCGTGGAACGGCTGACCAGCCTGAAAACTCAGATGCTGTTTATGCCCGTATTGATAGAATTTAAAATAATCCAGATTCGTCCCCATGACCCGAAAGCCTTTATGGGAATCGCCCAGCGAAATCGGGACAGCCCACTTCACCGCGCGATGATGGCTGAATTCCTGAAAACTTTTCCAGTCAATATTGTTCGTGGCATTGCCGATCCGAAAGACGGAATAAAGAAGCAAATTGACTTGACCGGAGCGTCCGCCGACGATCAGATCGGTACCGGAAATCGTATTGGCAAAACTGCTTTTTGCCTGCGTTCGGATCCGTTCTACGCCCATGAGCAGAATGACCGAAATGGCCACGGTTAAAATCGTTAAGAGTGCCGTTGTTTTACGATTGAGGACGCTTTTCCACGCCAGATTCATAATGATTTTCATGTTTAGTTTCCTACCCGATTCAATTGCGGCAGACTGAGACTGCGGTTAAACATGGACTCCAGTGTGGGATCGTGGCTGACAAAGACCAAGGTTGCATTGACCTGATCGGCCTCTTCCATCAGGAGTTGAATAAAGGCACTGCGGTTATCGTAATCCAGTGCTGAAGTCGGTTCGTCAGCAATGATTAGCTTCGGTGAACCAATCAACGCCCGTGCTGCAGCAACACGTTGTTGTTGTCCGATACTGAGTTCAACCACCGGCTGATTGAGCAATTGTTCCGACATTTTTAATCCAGTCAGCAATTGATGGGCTTTGTCTTGCAAAGTACCGGCGATGTGCTCACGACGCCGTGCTGAAAAGTGACAGGGAAGCACAACATTGTCGATAACCGATAAATACGGTAGTAGGTTAAATTGTTGAAATATATAACCAATATGATCTGCACGAAAGCGGTCGCGTTGCCTGGATGGTAAATCAGATAACTCATGACCTAAGACGGAGAGTGAACCAGACTGACAGGTATTGATCCCTGTCAGGAGAGCAAGCAGCGTCGATTTGCCGCAGCCACTTGGTCCCTTGATGAATAGATGCTCACCAGCACTGACGGTCAGATGCTCAATGTCAATCGTGAGTGGCGCATCCGCAGCCCACCGAAATTGCACATTGCGGAGCTCGATGACATATTCTGATCCAGATGGTTGTGAATCCTTCATTACTCGAAATCCTCTGAGAAGGCAGGACATGTGAATGCCCTGCCGATGCGTGAAGTTTGATGCTACAAAGAGACCTCAGTCTGGTCTGGGTTCAGCTTAATGGCCGTTTGCTGACGATCCGTAAAGACATTGGTATGAATTTCATGTGAGCGTGGGAAATGGCTAAACCACTGGGTAGAGAGATGATCCAACTTTCCGCTATCCCGGCAGGTATATGTGTATTGAATTGAGAAGGCGGTATGTGTGCCATGCTCATGCTCATCACCGTCATGATGATGTTCTTCATGATGGTCTGCATCTTCATCGTGATCATGATGATGTCCGCTTTCATGGGCGCCGGCATCATGGTCATGATGTTCATGTTCATGTTCATGTTCATGTTCATGTTCGTGATCATGATGGTGAGCCGTTTGACGGACATTGCTATGTTCCAGTGTACAGCCAGCCGCTGAGTTGATGGTGATGAGGTCATCGGCTTGTTCCAGCAGTGCCATCGCTTGATCGAGCGCTTGATGCTCCTGATCCGTTTGTGGCGGATGCTCAAAACCGACGACATCCATTCCCGGTGCCGTGATTTCAACTAATAATGCATCAGCATCCTGAGCAATATTCATTTCGACAACGCCGTGAACATGTGCTTCGTGCTGACGAAAACCTTCTTCAGCTTGTGCGGATACTGCTGTTATGAGCCCTGCAAGTAGTGCAAGGTTATGTATTTTTAACATGAAAAAAACTCCGTCGTTGAGATGATTTAAATACAATTCATGATAAAACCTCGGTCTGGGGCGGTGTCCGATTGAATGCAGTGATCACTTTATTTTTGATCGTGGCCGATTTGAGAGCCGTTCCGTCTATCGTGAAAGCGGAACGGGTCTAAAAATCATGAGCCGTCTGCAAATCGTGACACAGCAAAACCTGCCTGATATATCACACAGGGTGAGGATGTCCCGAATTGAGGTTTACTGAACGACTAGCGGAGGTGAGCGCGCAAAATAAGCTAAAAACGGCAGGCTTATTCTGATGATTTCAGACGTCGGCTCGCTATATCCGTGAGACGCGATAACCGGCAGAATCAGCGCAGAAGATTGAATGGCATGGTGAATCCCGGCAAATAGCTGACAGTCATGGTGCTGATGATGCACGGCCAATGTGTCAGCTTGATGAATAATGTAAGCCGCGCTGAGCCAAAGCATCAAAAAGATGGCCGCAAGGGCAACCATCTTTCTGGGGAGACGAGTCATTGGGGGACGAATCGTTTTACTGGCAGCCAACATGGGACATCCGCAATGAATGGGAAAATGTTATAATATAACATTTTCCCACGGGTGCAAGTCTTATTCGTATCGCGGTCAGCAATCGCTCACAGTGGCATGAAGCAAACGCCTGTCCCTGCGAGTCCGCAATAACCTTCCGGATTTTTTGCCAGATATTGCTGGTGGTCACTTTCCGCAAAGTAATAAGGCCCGGCAGAGAGGATCTCCGTGGTGATTTGCCCTTTGCCCTCACTATTCAATGATTTTTGGTAGGTTTGTCGCGAATGTTCGGCGATCAAGCGCTGTTTATCATGATAAACATAGATGACTGAACGGTACTGTGTGCCGAGATCATTGCCCTGACGCATGCCTTGCGTTGGGGTGTGATTTTCCCAAAAGTAACCCAACAGTGTTTCCAGCGAAATTTGTTGCGGTTGATAAATCACCCGCACGACTTCGGCATGGCCGGTTTGACCGGTACATACTTCTTCATAGATTGGATTCGGTGTATATCCGCCCGAGTAACCGACCGACGTCGAAATGACACCGGGAAGTTGCCAGAACAGTCTTTCCGCACCCCAGAAACAGCCCATTCCGAGCAATATTTTTTGTTGACCTTTTTCTGGCTCAGCCGTAAGACGGGAGTGATTCACGAAATGACTGTCTTCTATTTCAAGGGGGGTGAAACGGCCTTTCAGAGCGGTTGCTTCTGTAACCATCTGTTGTTTGTCTGACATGAGTTTACCTTTCTCTTCTTCAGGTGAAATATGAATGCTGAACCTTGAGAGCTCCGAGTGTATAAATGTAGTGCATTTTGGGTAAGGCGCGAATCCGGTTATTGTTTTCTTACGGTTAAAATTGAGCAGAACATGATGCTGTTGTACTCAATTGAGTGGAAACTGTTAACTGTCATTCCAAATGACAAGAGATAGCGCCCCCATTTCTGCGGGGGAAAATTCTAGCGGATATCTCCGTATTTTAAGGTGATTGATTCCGCATATCTACTGGATAACGGTGAACAGTCTGCATTGTCGAAGTATTGAATTGCAACAAACGATGTCTGAAATGATCAGTGAATGAAAACACGAAGTGAGTGAAACGACAAAATTTACGCAGCGCATACAGACGAATGACTTATCTACGGTTAAGATATTGTTTTGACGCTTTATCCGGTGACGTTACATAACGGTTGTATGAGACAATATTTTTCATTTTTTGGGTTACTGTTTGGGCTGTGTTTCTCAGCTGTATCTGCGGAACGTCAGATATCCCTTTCCATCGATGGGCTGGACGGCGATTTGTATGACAATGTCGAGGCCTATCTATCGTCTATTTCTCCCAATGACTATGCCCCGAGTTTACGGTTTCAGGCCCGTCTCGAAGACGATGTATCACAGGCGTTACAGGCGCTTGGCTACTACCATCCGGTGATTCGTTTTGCATTCAATCAGGAAGATGCCGAAATCACGATTCATGTCGATCCCGGTCCGCCGACACGAATCGATGCTGTCGATATTCAGCTTTTGGGAGATGCCCAGCAAGATGAGTATTTTCAGCGTGTCGTACAAGCCAGTCCGCTGAAAAAAGGTGAGATTCTCAATCACGCTGATTATGAACAGCTGAAATCCCGGCTCCAAAGTCTGGCGCTAGAGCGCGGCTACTTTAACGCGAAGTTTGCCAAAAATCGTTTAGAAATTTTGCAAGCTGACAATCTGGCCCGGGTGGTATTGCATTTTGATAGTGGGCACCGCTATCGTTTCGGCAGGACCATTATGGTGGGGAGTCAGATTGAATCGGAGCGAGTCGCGTCGTTACAGACCTACCGACCCGGAGACCCATATCTGGTGTCTAAAGTCGGAGAGTTTAATCAGCGTCTCGCAAGTACCGATTGGTTTTCTTCGGTGTTGGTCGAACCGGATTTGAGTCAGTTGGATACACAGCAAGATTTACCGATGCATGTGACCTTGACACCGGCCAGTCAAAATCAGATTGAAACGGGGGCCGGGTATTCAACAGACGTCGGGCCGACGGTGTTACTGAAGTGGAATAAGCCTTGGATGAATAATAAGGGGCATAGTTTCAGTAGTCGTTTCTCATTATCAAATCCGGAACAGCTCGTGACAGCGAGTTATAAAATCCCCTTGGAAGATGTGTTGAATCAGTATTATGAGCTTCAGTACGGTCTGAAACGGGTCGATAAGTTGGATACGAAAAGCATTGAATCGAACCTCTCGATTGAACGGCATTGGCGCTTGTCGAATGGTTGGCACCGGACGCTATTTACACGTTATCTGATTGAGAATTATGAATTGGGAACACTGGATGACGTTGGACAATTTGTTTTGCCGGGGATTACATTTTCTCGGACTCGGGTTCGTGGTAAGCGCTTGCTTACTTGGGGTGATAAAGAAACTCTGACGTTAGAATACGGGAATAAAAATTTGCACTCAGAAACCGATATTTTGAGAATTCGAGCGGGGACGTCGTGGATTCGGACTTATGAGGAACGCCACCGCGGATTATTCCGCTTGAGAGGCGGCGCCAATTTGGTCGATGATTTTAATCAGGTTTCGCCATCGCTGAGATTCTTTGCCGGGGGCGATAACAGTATTCGCGGTTATTCGTATGAATCGATCTCACCGAGAGATGCAAAGGGAGCGCTGAGCGGTGCAAAATATCTTGCGACGGCATCGCTGGAGTATCAATACAATCTCTATGATAATTGGTGGGCGGCACTGTTTTACGATTATGGGGATGCATTCAACTCGACACCGAACTGGAAAAGAGGCACTGGCGTTGGTGTGCGGTGGGTTTCCCCGATAGGGCCGGTTCGTCTTGATTTAGCCTGGGGGCTGGATTCAACCCCGGGCGATGAATTCCATATTCACTTCACACTGGGACCGGATTTATGATTCGGTTTGCGTTGCGTACCAGTCAATGGTTGATCATTGCCATCGTATTGCTGCTTGCACTGCTGATTACATTGACGGGGGTTCTGCTGTACACGCCTGCGGGGTTACATCTGGCGGTCTCCGGAGCTGAGCGGTTTGTCCCCGGTTTGCAGATCAGCCGGGCAGAAGGGATCTTAGCCGGGAAACTGAATTTATATGATGTGGTATACCAAGATTCGCAGACTCAGATGAAACTGCAACTGGAACACGTCGGATTGTCGGTCCGCAGTCGTTGTTTGTTTCAGCCGGCTCTGTGTCTTGATTCTTTGACGGTCCGCCATGTACAGGTTTCAATCCCGGAAAATGGCGCATCTTCTGAGCCGAATAAGGATACGTCGTCGCCCAAACTGCGCCTTAGTTTGCCGATTCCCCTCTCTGTCACTCATTTTTCTCTCGAAGATGTCACGTTGGTCTTACCGCAAACACGGCTTCAGTGGCAGACGTTAAAGGGTGGGTTGTCGTGGTATCGAAGCCGTCTGACACTGGATAAAGTGGCCTTACAACAGACGACGATTGATGTCGAATCGGCACCGGAAGCACAACCGACGGCAACGACGTCATTGGCGAATTTTACCTACCCGGCGATGACATTGCCCGACATATGGATTCCGCTGGATATCCGTGTGAATCAGTTCCGGCTCAATGACATGCAGATTCGCAGTGAAAGTGATAGTGGAAGTGCTCGTGAAAGCAAAAGCAAACATGAGATTGAGAAACTGCACTTATCCGCACAGGCATATCGTCACCGGATTCGAATCGAACATTTCGATGTGACAACGCCGGAAATTGCAGCAGATGGTCATGGCAATATCACGTTATCTTCAGATTATCCACTGGATATCCACCTCAATTCGGTACTGCATTTGCCGGAAATTCAGGGGCAGCGTGTGACTGCTGCAGTCGGTGGCAGTCTGGCAAAAATGCAGCTCTCCGCCACATTGGCTGAACGGGTTCAGGGAAGCATTTCTGCGCAGCTTGAACCGCTTTCTGCCGGGTTGCCGTTCAATATTGAGATTGACGATCTGGCCGGGCAGTGGCCTTTGTCGGGGGATGCACAATACCAGCTTGATCTTGGACATCTGAATCTTGAAGGACAACTCAACCAATATCGACTCGCCATACAAGGGTTGGTGCACGGCAAAGCGATCCCCTCGACTCAGATTGATGTTTCGGGTCAGGGAACACTGACTCAGTTTGACCTTTCAGCATTACAAGTCAAAACGCTCAACGGGGTGATTACAGGGCAAAGTCAGTTGGCGTGGCAAAAAGCATTCACGTTGGGTTCACAGTTATCATTCCGGCAGATTGAACCTCAGGCACAGTGGCCTGAGGTGTCGGGGAAATTGGATGGGCAGATCGATCTTAGGGCATCGGTGTCCGGGCCGAAATGGCAGCTCGATGTGACTCACCTTGAACTGAATGGGGAATTGCAACAATACCCACTGCATGTGTCCGGTCCATTGACGGTTTCCGGTGAGACAGAGGGAAACCAGATCCAAGCCATGACCCCGGCACTGGTTGTTGCTCATGGTAAAAATCAGCTTCAGGTCGAAGGGACTTTAGACCAACGCTGGGATATGAACGTGCATATCTCTGTCCCTGATTTGTCGAAAAGCCTCCCGGAGGGGAAAGGCAATATCCAAGGGGATATCCGTTTACGAGGCAACTTGCGTCATCCCGAAGCCGAGGTGTCACTGACCGGTACACAACTTCAGTGGCAAGATTTAATCCAAGCCAACGATTTCTCTCTGCATGGCAAAATCAGTGATTTGAATCAGGGACATGGCGATGTCGTCCTGAATTTGCAGCAGGGGCGCTATCAGCAATATATCTTGAAAACCGTTACCTTAAGCGGGCGTGGAGACTTATCTCAACACAAGTTGACTCTTGATGCAGATACATCGGAAGGGCGTGTGCAGCTTGAGGTTTCCGGCTCGACTGACCGTGCATTTCAGCGCTGGCAAGGGACGCTGGCGCGTGCCACGTTCTCGCGAGAAAAACATCAACTGACGCTCCAGTCTCCAGTGCAAATTGATTTGCTGCTATCAGAGCAACAATTGAGCATTCAGGCGCATTGTTGGCAGGATCAATCTTCTTCTCTGTGTCTTGATAAAGACATCACGATTAAGCCATCGTCAGGTCAGCTTCATGTGTCATTGCATCAGCTTGATTTAGCTCGCTTAGCCTATTTGTTGCCAGAAGAAACAACACTGAAAGGACGTGTCGATGCCGAGGCGTTTCTGAAATGGGCTCAAGGAGAGGACCAACAGTTATCTCCTAAAGCTGAACTAACCGTGCTTGTCGAACAAGGTCAGTTACAGCAGCAGATTGCCATGAAACCTTTGGTGGTGGCATGGCAGCAGATGACATTGCAAATGGATCTCAAAGACAATCATCTTTCTGCTACCGGTCAGATCGATCTGGCCGAACATGGTGCGCTTGACTTGGCGGTGAAGATTCCCGATATCAAGCAGCAACAAAAACAAGTGACGGCAAATATCGATATCAATCGGTTGGATCTGAGTCTGATGCAATCCCTGTTAGGGGATTATAGTGAGTTTCATTCTATCGCTGACGGGCACCTGAAAGTTCATGGTGATCTGTTACATCCTCAGGTCACGGGAAAACTGGCTGTCAGTCAAATTCAGTTGCAGGGGGAAGTGACCCCGGTCGATATTCAGCAAGGGAATATCGAGGTTCAGTTTAAGGGATATCAGGCTCAGCTTGCGGCTTTGGTGAAGACTCCTGAAGGCGAATTACATCTTTCAGGGGATGCTGACTGGACGAGACTCGACGACTGGGCGGTTCATTCCCGGCTATATGCTGATGGGGTTGATATCGATTTTCCTCCCTACGTGAAGTTGACGGCGATCCCGGATATGACGCTGACACTGACCCCGGAAATCGCAAGCGTTGCAGGCTCGATCGAGTTACCTGAAGGTGAGATTACCGTTGATAAACTACCGGACAGCGCGGTTAAGGTCTCTCCCGATCAGGTCATTATCCAAGATGCTCAAACGGTCAAGCAGACGCAATCGCTGCCGTTTAATCTGGAAAGTAAAGTGACGGTGAAGATCGGTTCAGGTGTTCGGCTGTCAGCCTTCGGACTGAATGGGAAGCTGCAAGGCGAACTGAGAATTTCACAGCGAGACAATACGCCATTCATGACCGGAGAAGTCAATATTCTGAACGGGACATATCGTTCGCTGGGTCAAGATTTGGTCATTCAACAAGGCAAAGTCATTCTGAATGGGCCGATCAGTCAGCCTTATGTGTCGATTACCGCCATCCGTAACCCGGATAATATTGCCGATAATGTCACGGCTGGGATCAAAGTAAACGGACCGGCAGACAATCCGTCCGTGTCGGTCTTTTCGGAGCCGGCGATGGCGCAGGCGAATGCACTCTCTTACTTAATTCGCGGACAAAACCTCGATGCAGAGTCGAATAATGGCGCATTGACGACGAGCCTGATTGGTTTGAGTCTTGCCCAGAGCGGGAAATTGGTCGGAGAGATCGGTCAGGCATTTGGTGTACAGGAGCTCCAGTTAGATACATCCGGCTCGGGAGAACAGTCTCAGGTCACGGTTAGTGGTTATATTTTACCGGGATTACAAGTGAAATATGGCGTTGGTATTTTTAACTCTGTTGGTGAGTTTACGGTGCGTTATCGCCTGATGAGTGATTTGTATATTGAAGCGATCTCCGGACTGACGAGTACCATGAATGTCTTGTATCAGTTTGAGTTTAATTAAAGACAGCGTGATGACTGAATGTCATCCATCAGTTTTCATCGTGAAAGATAGAGCCATGTTGCATGATTTCTGTGGCGAGAGCGTCTATGGTTAAATATGTCGCAGTGAAAGTATGAAGTCAGACTCAGATAAACGTGATGAGAGAATAAACAAGGAGTGTTTATGCAGCAGCATTTAGTGTTTGTCTACGGGACGTTGCGAGATGGAGAAGATAATCACTGGTATCTGGGAGAGAGCCCGATGCTGGGATATTACGAAACGCCACCGGAATTTTCCCTGTATGACCTCGGACCTTATCCGGGGTTAATTGAAGGACATCAGTCGGTTATGGGTGAGATCTATGTCGTGGATGATCAAACCTTATCCGATTTGGATGAATTGGAAGATGTGCCTGTTGAATACCGCCGTGAGCAGATTGAAACGCCCTTTGGGATGGCTTGGATCTATTTTTATCAGGATATATCTAAGTTAAGTCAGGCAATCGCATGCGGAGATTGGTGTCAGCGGATCTGAGCTTATGGCTCAATTGGCTTCTGTCTTCATATAAAGAAAAGGAGAGATGCTCATCTCTCCTTTTGCTTCAGTCAACAGACGAATTATTTATTTTGTGCGCGATCATAAGAGGATAGGATCTCTGCGCGAGCTGATGCGGCATCTTCCCAGCCATCAACTTTTACCCATTTGCCTGACTCAAGCTCTTTGTAGCGTTCGAAGAAATGCTTGATTTGTGCTTTCAGCAGCTCAGGCAGATCATTGACATCCTGAATATGGTCATATTCTTTGGTTAGTTTTGAGTGAGGTACGGCAACAACTTTTGCATCTTCACCGGATTCATCCGTCATTTTCAGCACACCGACAGGACGGCAGCGAATGACTGCACCGGGAACCAGCGGATGAGGTGTCGGAACCAGCACGTCAACCGGGTCACCATCTAAAGAAAGCGTATTGTTTACATAACCGTAGTTACATGGGTAGAACATCGGTGTAGACATGAAGCGGTCTACAAATACAGCACCAGACTCTTTGTCTACTTCATATTTGATTGGATCAGCATTTGCCGGGATTTCAATGACGACATAGATATCATCAGGCAGAGACTTACCTGCTGGTACGTTATTCAAACTCATGAATGTATTCCTTACTATTTAGCGGACGTTTTTGAAGAGTCTATTATTATTCACTTCACCGTTGAACGCAAAAAGTGTTGATCACTGAACCGTGACGGGACAAGAAAAAGCGCCCGAAGGCGCTTTATAGAGAGACTTAGTTGTCTTGATGGGCTTCTAGAAATTCCTGAAGCTTGGTGACCATGTTCTTTGAACCGACAAAAAATGGGACACGCTGGTGTAATTCTTGTGGATCAAGGTCAAGCACCCGCTTCATGCCATCTGTCGCAATACCGCCGGCTTGCTCCATCAGGAATGCCATGGGATTACATTCGTAGAGCAGGCGGAGTTTACCTTGTGGGTGACTGAGAGTGCTTGGATACAGGTAAATACCACCTTTGAGTAGGTTACGGTGAAAGTCTGCAACCAGCGAACCGATATAGCGTGAGGTATAAGGACGATTATCTTCCGGCACGTTTTCCTGACAGTGTTTAATGTATTTTTTTACCCCGGTCGGGAAACGAATGTAGTTACCTTCGTTAATCGAATAGATTCTGCCGTCTTCCGGGATCATCATATTCTCATGGGAGAGACAGAACGTGCCTAAGGACGGGTCGTAAGTAAATCCGTTGACGCCATTTCCTGTGGTGTAGACCAGCATCGTGGAAGAGCCATAAATCACGTATCCGGCGGCGACCTGTTTATTGCCCGGTTGCAGAAAGTCTTCTGCTGTCGGTGTGGTACCAATCGGAGAGACACGGTGGTAAATCGAGAAAATTGTCCCGACCGATACATTTACGTCAATATTGGTTGAGCCGTCAAGCGGGTCCATCAACACGACATACTTAGCATTCTTATTCAATTCTTTATTGAATATGATCGCTTCGTCTTCTTCTTCACTGGCGACACCGCAGACTTGGTCTCTGGCTTCAAGCGCAGCTTTAAACTTCTCGTTGGCGTAAACATCGAGTTTTTGTTGATCTTCGCCCTGAATATTTTCTGTCCCGACCGCTCCGGTAATATCGACGAGTCCCGCTTTGTTGATTTCTCGGTTGACGATTTTTGCTGCCAACCGTATAGAAGCAAGAAGGGAAGAGAGCTCTCCGCTTGCGTGAGGAAAATCGGTTTGTTTCTCAACAATGAATTCTCCTAAGGTTCTCATCTCTGACATGTTATTTCCTTGAAAAGCGATCATGAATACTTGCCATTACTCTGAAAGACAGCAAATTGGCATTATGCGACTGGGCGAACCCCTCTAAATAAGATTCTATGATCCAGATCTTATTTAAGGTAATAAAGTAACTGACTCAGATCTCATTTTTCATACAAGATGCCGACAACCGTGAATTCTGCCAGACTGAGGGTAAAATCTCTGTCGGATTATTGATTTCCGGCTCGCTTTTATGATGTGAATCATGATAATGAAGGGCAGTAAGATGAGCGAAAATCAGAGCAGAGGATTGAGGGATTCATGCACATACATATACTCGGAATTTGTGGCACATTTATGGGGGGCGTCGCGACGCTGGCCCGCCAGATGGGACATCGGGTCACCGGTTCCGATGCCAATGTTTATCCACCAATGAGCACGTTGCTGGAATCTCAAGGCATTGAAATTATAGAGGGTTTTGATGTTGGACAATTGAATCCTCGTCCGGACTTAGTCGTGATCGGGAATGCACTGAGTCGGGGTAATCCCTGTGTCGAGTACGTCCTCAATCATCGTCTGCCATATACATCCGGCCCCCAGTGGTTGAGTGAATTTTTGTTGCGGGAACGCTGGGTACTGGCAGTGGCCGGAACACATGGTAAAACCACCACGGCCAGTATGTTGAGCTGGATACTGGAATACTGCGGCTATCAGCCCGGTTTTCTGGTCGGTGGTGTGCTCGGTAACTTCGGTATTTCTGCCAGACTGGGTGAAAGTGACTTTTTTGTCGTCGAAGCCGATGAATATGACAGTGCTTTTTTCGATAAGCGATCTAAGTTTGTTCACTACCATCCGAATACGCTGATCCTGAACAATTTAGAGTTCGATCATGCTGATATCTTTGACGATCTTGAGGCGATTAAGAAACAATTTCATCATTTGGTCCGGACGGTTCCCGGCATTGGTCGTATCCTTTCTCCTCTGGATGATCCCGCTTTAAATGATGTTTTGGAACAAGGATGCTGGAGCGAGCAAGAACTTTGCGGCGAGAATGCAAACTGGAATGCAACGAAATTGGAAAAAGATGGATCTTCATTCCAAATTTCATTCGATGGGGAAACGGTTGGTACTGTGTCATGGGATTTGATCGGCGATCATAATATGCATAACGCCATCATGGCTGTTGCGGCTGCCCGCCATGTCGGTGTTGTTCCGGTGATGGCTTGTGAAGCGTTGGGGCAGTTTATTAACACGAAACGTCGTCTGGAACGGCGTGGTGAGGTGCATGGCGTGACGGTTTATGATGATTTTGCCCATCACCCGACAGCTATCCAACAAACCTTAGCGGGGCTGCGTGCGAAAGTTGGCTCGCAACGTATCCTTGCGATACTGGAACCTCGCTCGGCAACTATGAAAATGGGCGTGCATAAGCAGGTACTAGCTGATGCACTGGCTCAGGCTGACATGGTATTCGTTTACCAGCCAGAAGAACTGACATGGCCGGTTGCTGATGTGGTTGCACAATGTCACCAGCCGGGCTACGTGGCCGATGAGATTGACGCTTTAGTGCAACAAGTGGTTCAGGTTGCGAACGCCGGGGATTCGATTCTGGTGATGAGTAATGGTGGTTTCGGCGGTATTCATGACAAACTGCTGTTGCAGTTGGAAAGGGGCGATCATGCGTGATCTTCAGCGAGAAAAAGCCATTACGTTAGCTTGGACGGGTGCTTCCGGTGCACCTTACGGATTACGCTTGCTCCAGTATTTGTTAGCAGCGGATTATCAGGTTTATCTGTTAATCTCGTCAGCAGCGAGAGTGGTACTGGCGACGGAGCATGGTTTGAAGCTTTCCGCTGCACCGGACAAAGCCCATCAGACCTTGGTTGATCATCTTCACTGTCGCAGTGAGCAGTTGGTTGTGTGTGGCAAAGAAGACTGGTTTTCTCCGGTTGCTTCCGGTTCGTCTGCGCCAAAACAGATGGTGGTTTGTCCTTGTTCTGCCGGTAGTGTGGCTTCGATTGCTTATGGCATGTCAGATAATTTGATTGAGCGCGCGGCTGATGTGGTGATCAAAGAGAAAGGACAACTGTTGCTGGTGGTGCGGGAAACACCGTTTTCAACCATACACTTAGAAAATATGTTGAAGCTGTCTCAGGCCGGTGTGACGATTATGCCGGCTGCGCCCGGATTCTATCATCAGCCAGCGTCGATCGATGATCTTGTCGATTTTATGGTCGCGCGGATTCTTGACCATCTGGGGATCGCGCAGACCGTGGTACCGCGCTGGGGGTATCAGCATTGAATCATCAGTAGCACATTGATTCAATCCACAGTAAACTTATCCGCACTCATCGGGGAGCTTCCGTGACGAATAACCGATTCGGTCTTTTGTCATGGTGCTGAGATTGGGCGATTGCCCGGAACCCGCAATGACCTGAACCAGATAATGCTGGCGTAGGAATTGAGTTTGGTCTGCCCTTTGAGGACAACCTCAACCCTGTGCCGCTCGTATCAAGGAGAGCGAGCCGTGACAATGAACAATTCTAAAGCCTCGATTTATGCAGGCATCTTCATCTTGAGTTTAACGACTGGATTCGTACAGGCTCAGTCCCCTGAACTGACCGTGTATACCTATGATTCTTTTACCTCGGAATGGGGCCCCGGCCCTGCGATTAAGCAAGCATTTGAGGCGCGCTGCGACTGCAAGCTGAATTATGTGGCACTCGATGATGGCGTATCGATTCTCAACCGTTTGCGGCTTGAGGGAAGTCATAGTCAGGCGGATATTGTTTTGGGGCTGGATGACAGTCTGATGGCAGAGGCGAAAAAGACCGGTCTGTTAGCCAAGCATCATGTCGATACTGCGGCATTAACGTTACCCAATGGCTGGCATGATGATGTCTTTGTTCCTTACGATTATGGTTATTTTGCCTTTGTTTATCGTCAGGATTTACTGCCCAACCCACCCAAGAGTCTCAAAGCACTGGTTGAGCAATCCCCTGATTTGAAAATTATCTATCAGGATCCCCGGACATCAACCCCCGGTCAGGGGCTTTTGCTGTGGATGAAATCCGTCTACGGTGATCAGGCCGCTCAGGCTTGGCAACAACTGGCGAAGAAAACGGTCACGGTGACCAAAGGTTGGTCTGAAGCCTATTCGATGTTTCTGAAAGGCGAGTCGGATATGGTTTTGTCGTACACCACCTCACCGGCGTATCATCAGGTTGCAGAACAGGATGATCGATATGCTGCGGCTGAATTTTCGGAAGGACATTACATGCAGGTCGAAGTGGCCGCAAAATTAGCAGGGAGTCCGCATCAGGCGCTTGCCGATCAATTTATGCAGTTTATGTTGAGTGATGAGTTCCAGTCGGTTATCCCGACGACGAACTGGATGTATCCGGTGACATCAGTCACTCTGCCGGACGCTTTCCGTCACCTCTCTGTACCGGAAAAAACATTGCAGTTTTCTGCAACGCAGGTTGCAAAAAACCGTAGACATTGGATTCGTGAATGGCAAACAGCGCTGACTCAGGCACGGTAGCAGAGACGGTGATTGTTCAACGGGCTCCCCGCATCGGGATTTGGATCGCCGCTGGGGTAGTGGCCTTTATTCTGAGTGCCTTCGGGGCATTACTGGTGCATGCCTCCGGGCTTGAACTGACCGCGGTACTGAGTGACCCTTATTATCTCCATGTCACGCGGTTTAGTTTTTATCAGGCATTGCTATCCACATTGCTGAGTGTGATTCCGGCGATTCCGGTTGCCTTGGCGTTGCATCGTCGTGCTTTTCCCGGCCGCAATTTTTTGATCAAATTATTTTCGACCACGCTGGTGATACCGGTGTTAGTCGGGGTCTTTGGGTTGCTGGCTATTTATGGGCGTAGCGGTTTTTTAGCCAGTGTACTGCATACATTGCATCTGGATTTCAGTTTTTCAGTCTACGGTCTGAATGGCATCTTGCTGGCGCATGTGTTTTTTAATCTGCCATATGCCAGCCGGCTGTTTTTACATTCGCTGGAAATGATTCCGCGAGAGCAGACTTTATTAGCCTGTCATCTGGGAATGACCCCATGGCAAATATTTCGTTATGTTCACTGGCCGCGAATTCGTCAGCAGATGCCTCATGTGGCCGGATTGGTCTTCATGCTGTGCTTTACCAGCTTTGCCACCGTGATGGCCTTGGGCGGCGGGCCGCAGTCTACAACGATCGAACTGGCTATCTATCAGGCGATTAAGTTTGATTTTGATCTGCGTGCCGGTGCCATACTGGCTTTATGGCAAATGTTACTGTGTGGCTTGTTGGCTTTTATGCTGCAAAGCATCACGAAAACTATCAAGGTGGGGAGTCAGGGCGACTCTCCCCGGCAGCCTTTATTCCGCGATAGTGGTCTGGCGCGTTACTGGGATTGTGGCTGGATTGTCGGTTGTGGTGTGTTGGTGCTGCCGCCGCTGGTGATGGTGCTCATTTCCGGAATCAATTCACATCTGTGGCCCGTGCTGAGTGGTACGGGTTTTTGGCAGGCATTCGCCAGCTCTTTACGCGTTGCCGGCGTTGCCGGCTCACTCGCGCTGGTCGCTGGCATTGGCGTCTTGCTGACAAGCCGGCGTTGGCGACTGAATCGGCAACAGCGACGTGCCGATATGCTGGAAACAGTCGGCATGATGGTGTTAGTCACACCGGGTCTGGTGATCAGTACCGGACTCTTTCTGCTGTTACGTGCTTTTACCAATGCGTTTGATTTTGCCTATGGGGTCGTGGTAGCAGTCAATGCCATGATGGCTTTACCTTATGTGATTAAAACCTTACAACAACCGTTGTGGATGTTGGCGCAACAGTATCAGTCTCTGTGTGACAGTCTGGGAATGCGGGGATGGCGTCGTCTTTGGCTGGTGGAGTGGCGAGCCGTGAGAAAACCGATTATTCATGCGTGGGTGATCAGCTTTTTGGTGGCGATGGGGGATTTGAGTGCTATTGCATTATTCGGCAGTCAGGATTTCAGAACCTTGCCTCTTTATCTTTATCAGTTACTGGGAAGCTATCAGATGGAATCGGCCGCGGTAGTGGCAAGTTGTCTGTTGCTCATCAGTCTCGGATGTTTTTTTATCGAGGAACGTCTGTTCCGGTACGGGGAGTCTAGCAATGCTGACACTTGATCAGGTGCGTTATGAATATCAGCAAGAGTGGTTTGATTTCTCGCTCTCAGTGCCTCAGGGCAGTATTTGGGCCTTGATGGGGCCGAGCGGTGCCGGGAAATCGACGTTGTTAAGTCTGGTCGCCGGGTTTATTGCCCCGAAGTCCGGTGATATTCGGGTCAATGATCAGTCTGTGCTGTCGTTGCCACCGTATGAGCGACCATTCTCGATGTTATTTCAGGAACATAATCTTTTTTCGCACTTGTCTGTGCGTGACAATATCGGGCTGGGGTTGCATCCCGGCTTAAAACTGACGCGTCAAGACTGGGACAAAGTCGTTCATGCGGCGCATCAGGTGGGCATCGAAACGTTGTTAGACCGACGACCGGAGCAGTTGTCCGGCGGGCAAAGGCAGCGCGTCGCATTGGCACGTTGTTTTGTGCAGGAACGTTCACACTGGTTGCTGGATGAGCCTTTCTCAGCGTTAGATCCGATTTTACGGGCAGATATGCTGGCTTTGGTCAGACGTTTGGCCAACGAGCGGCATATCTCGGTTTTAATGGTCACCCATCATGTCAGTGATGCTAAAAATATGGCCAGCCATTTTGCTTATATCGATGACAATCATGTGCAGGTGACAGGGGATATTGAGTCGTTGGGTGAATCACATTCAAGTGAGTCGCTGAATGCATTTATCCGCGCGGGAAATGGCTAGGGGCTGTTGACCCTAATGATAACGTCATGCCTTCATCAGGACATGACGCTTCGAATTGAAATTATTGGTCGTCTTCTTCCAACGTTTTCAGCAGTTGAAAGATCTCTCTGGCAGATTTTGATGATTTGCCGCTCTGCTGTTCTTTTTTCGCCTGACGAACCAGATGACGCAATTGTTGACGGTCTACTTCAGGATATTTTTCAATGACGGCATTGATGGCCGTGTCCCCTTCCTCAATCAATTGATCCCGCTGTTGTTCCAGACGGTGGAACGCGGCGGTTGCCTGCGCATGTTTGTTGCGGTATTTATCCAATGCAGCCTGAATCGGTTCCACATCGATATGACGCATCAAACGACCAATATACTGAAGTTGTCGTCTTCTCGCTTCATTCTTAAAGCGTTGCGCATCTTTGATTGCCTCGGCAAGCTCCGTTGGTAACGGGAACTTTTCCAAAGAGGCCGGCTTGAGTTCAACCAGCGCTTCCCCGAGTTGTTGCAACTCAATCATGTCATTCTTCATTTCGGTTTTACTCACCCAAATGATCTCTTCTTCTTCTTCCCAGGGAGCTTTTTGATTTTTGCGCGCCATAGTCTCTAACTTATCTGCTTATCAATGTCCGTTATTTTAGCAAGAATCGTGGGGAGAACGAGCATTTCTTGTTATGCTATCGAAATAGTTTCAAGAAGAGACATCAGTTATGAATGTAAAACAGCAAGTTGCACAACAGCGTAGTGAACTTGAAGCTGCGGTCGCGAAAGCTTTAGAGCTTGCATCGTCACAAGCGGACGCCGCAGAAGTGGCGATTACCAAGAGTACGGGGCTCAGTGTTTCAACCCGTTTTTGTGAAGTCGAGAATGTCGAGTTCAACAGTGATGGTGCCTTGGGGATTACAGTGTATCGGGGACAACGCAAAGGCAGTGCTTCGACATCAGATCTGAGTGAATCAGCGATTCAGCAGACTGTACTGGCTGCATTGGATATTGCTCATTATACCTCTGAAGACCCGTTTGCCGGCCCGGCGCCCAAAGAATTGATGGTGACAGATATTCCGGATCTGGACTTGTTTCACCCTGATGAACCGAATCCGGATGAGGCTGCCAGCATTGCGATTGCCGCAGAAAGGGCGGCACTGGACTACAGCACCAAGATAAAACAGAGTGATGGCGCGAGTTATGACAGTCACTACGGTGTGAGAGTTTACGGAAACAGTCATGGTCTGCTCGCCAGCTATGCCTCCAGCCGTCACAGTATCAGTTGTTGTGTGATTGGGCAGGGTGAACAGGAGCGGATGGAGCGAGATTATAGCTATACCATTGCACGGCATAAAGATGATCTGTGGACTCCTCAGCAAGTCGGTCAGCTTGCGGCCGAACGAACTGTGAGTCGGTTGGATCCGCAAAAACTGAAAACCGGTCATTATCCGGTGATGTTTGCACCAGAAGTTGCCACAGGTTTGATTGGTCATTTCGTGATGGCGATCTCCGGCGGCAATTTGTATCGTAAATCGTCATTCTTGTTGGATCATTTAGGCGAGAAAATTTTCCCGGACTGGTTCTCAATTGCAGAGCGGCCTCATATTCTGCGTGGGTTGGCTTCCAGCCCGTTTGACAGTGAAGGGCTGGCAACACGGGATCAGGACATCGTGACTGATGGCGTATTAGGAACTTACTTGCTCTCCAGCTATGCGGCAAGAAAGCTCAATATGACCCCGACCGGTCATGCCGGCGGTATTCACAACTGGTTTGTGAAATCTTCCGGTGAACAGAACTTCAAGCAGATGCTGCAAGCAATGGGCACCGGCTTTTTAGTCACAGAAGTGATGGGGCAGGGCGTCAATATCGTTACCGGCGATTACTCCCGTGGCGCTGCCGGATTCTGGGTTGAAAATGGCGAAATTCAGTTCCCAGTCTCTGAAATTACCATTGCTGGTGGGTTGAAGGATATGTTCAGCCAGATTGTCGCTGTCGGGAATGATGTGGATGTCCGTTCTCAGGTTCAGATCGGTTCTATTCTGATTGAATCGATGAAAGTCGCCGGAGAATAGCCATTGCTCTTGGCCAAACCTCACGTTGACAGAGAAGCGAGCTGAATAGCTCGCTTTTTAATTACTGCCATAACTATCAATGCCTGATAGTTATTTTGAGTAAAATATCACGAGTCATAACAATGGGACGTAACGTTTTGAATTGTTGTGTTAATTTATAGCAAATTTTTTCCGGTTCTCCTTTATGGTTTTCAGCGCAGTCCCGTGTATGCCGCTGAACGAATCATCGACGTTGTCGATAAGGAATAAAGTGATGCTATCCCCTCAAGAACGCGCAGCAATCAAACAAGATATTCAATCCAACCAGCATGAAATCTACGTCATCTCTTTTGAAGAGATGGATAATATTGTGAAATCTTCACCTCATGCTTATTCGAAGACCGTGAAAGATACCTGGAAGAAACTCAGAGTCAGAGCTGGAGACGGGGTAAACTGGTATGCTACGGCTGATGATAGCCTAACCCTTGTCAAACTGATTAGTGATTTGGGCGGTATTGGTACCAAAGCTTATATAAAGACCTATGGTGGTAAACCACATATTATTTTAAAGGGTAATCCTCGTCTGAGAACTGTGCTGACTGGGACAAAATATGGGGTGAACAATGCCAAGGTCGTAACAATGGGTTTAGGAAAGGCGGCAGCAATCAGCGGTGCGAAAGCTGGTGGTGTACTTTCTGTTATTTTAATGAGTGCCTATCGAATTGCCGATTATGTTTTAACCGATGAAATCACTTTATCTCGATTAATTGGCTCTTTGGCAACCGATGTGGTGAAGATTGGGATTGTTACTGGGGCTTCTATTGCTTTTGCTTGTGCTGCCGGGGGACTTACTTTTGCGATAGGACCTCTTGCCGTTGTTGTTGCTGTCGGTATCTTTGGTAACCTAGCTCTAGGTTATTTGGATGATTACTATGGTATTACAGATAAAGTGGTTGCTGCTTTAGATGAGATAAGTAATGGGATTAATTCATATACCTATAGAGCGAAACATCAATTTGAAGATAAAATGGTTCAAACAATGGGAACGGTGATTGATTATATATTAGATTCGGCTGAACAAATGGCCATCGATTTTGCTAAACATTCAATTGTTCGGTTTTTATCTCCACGGCCGAGAGCTTATTGATAATGAAAGGGAAAACCAATATTCTTAATTTAATTTTTGTTTCATTGCTCTCTACTGCTTTAGCTATATTTGGTTTTGTTTATTTTTATTCAGCCTCAAATGATTTGTTTCACAGTATCAATAACTTGTCTCCGGTTATTCAGTATCAGCGTGGTGCTATGTATGGTTTGGGTGGTGGTATTTCATTTTCTTGCCTGGTGATTACTTTTTCTATTCTTATTTTTTATAAAAAAATTCCATTTAAAATAGAAAAGAAACTCATGAAAATATTTTTTACTGGGCTCGTGTTAATGTTAGTTGTTCCTGTTTTAACCGGGATTATAATACCTCATATTATTGAAGGGAAGGGCTATCAACGCTGTGAAAAAGCAGAACGCCGAGCATCGTGGCCAATATTTCGTATTCATATCTATACCGATAATCGACAAGTCTGTGAACAATTAATCGAAGAAAAGCAACAATCCGGCAGATATTAACGAAAGGACTGAATCAATGCTGTATTCAGTCTGTTTTTTAACAGCGATTATGTTCTCTATAACAATAGATCGATTTGATGAAAAAGAGACATAATCATTTTCATGATAAAAAGGTTGGTTTTTATGGCGCACATCGCATACATGACAATTAATGGGGAAAAACAGGGCTTAATTTCCAGCGGATGCAACACCAAAGATTCAATGGGAAATAAGTATCAGGAATCTCATGCCGATGAAATCACAATTCTTTCTTGTGATCATCATATGGCGAAAGCTCCGCATCAACATGGTAAAAGTCATGCCCCCATCCGTATGATTAAAAATATTGATAAATCGAGCCCGCTGCTATCTACAGCATTTGCCCGGCAGGAGCACCTCGATTGTGTGATTCATTTTTATCGTACCAATGAGCAGGGCTATAACGAAAAGTTTTATTCGATTGAACTCAAAAAAGCGATTATCAGTGGGATGAGTTTTGCGCTGCCACATACTGTCCATGCGCACCAGGAAGAGATGCATGAGGTGATTGAATTCAGTTATCAGGAAATTACCTGGCAACATAGTATTAGCGGGACGATGGGGTTTGATAATTGGGATCAGGGCGGTTGGAGTGCGTAATTTCACATCTTAGATTGAAGTGGCTGTAAGGCCACTTCGTTCGCTAAAAGAGCACAATACCGTAAAGCTCATATTATAAAGCTTATATGATTAAGACATCATGCAATAAAAATGGTTGCCAGTCCGAGAAACACAAACAGACCAATCACGTCGGTCACGGTGGTGAGCGCCATACCACCAGCGAGTGCCGGGTCAATTTTCATCTTTTTGAGTAAGATCGGAATCGTTACTCCAGCGATACCCGCGAGCGTCAGATTGGCCAACATCGCTGCTGAAATAATGCCACCGAGTAACCAGTTGCCTTTCCACAGCACGACGATACCACCAATCAGCAAGGCCCACAGACAGCCGTTGAGCAGACCGACAGCCGCCTCTTTGAGCAGCAATTCTCGTTTGTTACTGTCACCGATGTGTCCCAAAGCCAGCCCACGAATGACCAGTGCAATGGTTTGGTTGCCGGCAACTCCGCCCATTGAGGGAACAATCGTCATCAGCACTGCGATCGAAGCCATTTGTTCGAGTGTAGTTTCAAACATATTGGATACCGAAGCCGCAGCCAGTGCTGCGAGGACATTGGCACCCAGCCAGATACTCCGTTTGCGGGCCGATTTCATGACCGGTGCGAACGTATCTTCTTCATCGTCCATCCCCGCTAAACTCATCATCGAGTGCTCGACATCTTCACGGATGACATCGACCACGTCATCAATGGTGATCCGTCCTAACAGATGTTGTTCAGCATTGACGACCGGTGCGGAGACCCAGTTGCGGCGTTCAAACAAACTGGCAACGTCAGAATCTTTGGCATCAACCTGAATCGCTTCATCAGCATCTTCCATAATATCGCAGATACGGATATCCGGTTGACTGGTTAATAAGCTGGAGAGCGAGAGATGACCGATGAGTTTACTCTCTTCATCAATCACATACAGGGCATCGGTTGCCTGTGGCAGCTCACCTTTCATCCGTAAATAACGGAGCACAACATCAACATCAACATCGCCACGGATCGTGACGAAGTCGGTGTTCATCAGTCCACCGGCTGTATCCTCCGGATATGAGAGCGCCATTTCGACCCGCAGGCGGTCGACATTATCCATCTGGGATAAAATTTCTCGGGAGAGACCATCAGGCAGACTTCGCAACACGTAAGCAAGGTCATCGGTATCCATGCCTTCAGTTGCTTCTGCCAGCCGTTTCGGTGCCATTTTGGACACCAGTGCGTCTTTGACGTCTTCACTGAGTTCATCGAGGATTTCACCGTAGTCTTCTGGATCGGTCAGTTGCCAGAGGACATTACGACTTTTACGTGGTGAGGCTTCCAGAAGGTGAGCGATATCTTCTGGTTCCATGTCCTGAAGTTGGCGACGGACATGGACAAAACGACCATTTTCTAAGGCTTCTGTGACTTCCCGGAGGGTAAGGTGAGCCTGATCAAACTCAATATGCTCTGCCATAACTTCCCCCTGTGTCGTATTTATTATGTAAGTGACATAGTAACTTAATTCTATGCCCGATTTAATAAGAAGTTATTGCAGGATGAAATTTATTTTGCGTTAAAATAGTCGGTTAGTCTTCTTCTTCGAATTTATCTTCGATCAAACAGCAAACCGCGTCTAATGCCGGCTCCGCTTCACTGCCTTCTGCTGAGAGGGTGACATATTGCCCTTGAGCGGACTCAAGCATCAGTAGTCCCATCACCCCATCAGCGGTGGCTTCTTTTCCTTCCTGACTGCGAATCGTCAGGATGACATCAAATGATTGCGCCAGCTCTACAAGTTTAACGGCCGCTCTGGCATGAAGTCCTAGCTTGTTCTGAATTAACACCGTTTTACTGAGTTGTGGCATCGCATGATCCTCTGTTGGCTTGTCTCAAGTGTTGATTTCAAGAGTGATGTTGTTCAAGAGACGTATGGCGAATTTGTACCTGATGCCCAAGTTGGGAGAAGTATTCGCCGATTTGTTGAGTCAGATAGACAGAACGGTGTTTTCCACCGGTACAGCCAATGGCTATGGTCAGATAACTCCGATTATTCTTCTCTAAAGAAGGGAGCCAATAATCAATGAATGACTGAATATGTTGGCGCATATCAATCACCTCAGAGTGTTGTTCCAAGAAAGATTTTACAGGCGCATCAAGTCCGGTAAATGCACGTAATTCAGGTTGCCAGTGGGGATTGGGCAGAAAACGAACGTCGAAAACAAAATCAGCGTCAGTGGGCAAGCCATATTTGAAGCCGAAAGATTCAAAGACGATAATCAGATGCTTACGTTCTCTTCCCTCGACTCGCATACGAATCGTTTCACTCAGCTCATGAATCGATTTATTGGTACTGTCGAGCAGCATATCGGCCTGTTGTTTCAACGGTGCTAGGATGTGTTTTTCTTGAGCGATGGCTTGTGCCAGCGTTAAATTACTGTTGTGTAAGGAGAGGGGATGGATCCGGCGAGTTTCACTATAGCGTTTGAGTAGTGCATCTTCGGTGGCATCAAGGAACAGCACATTGACATTATAAGAGACGGACTGTTTCAGGGAGCTGAAGGTGTCACTGAGTAGTGACGGGTCATGGGGTAAGTTTCGGATATCAATACTGACCGCCACATTCTGCTTGCTCCCCTGCACCGATTGAAGGAAAGCATCCAATAAATCGACGGGGAGGTTATCGACACAATAGTATCCAAGATCTTCCAGCACTCTTAAGGCAACACTCTTGCCGGCACCGGATTGACCACTAACAACAATTAAGCGCATCGTAACATACTCAGCAAATCAGGACTGGTTGACCATGATATCATAAAGGTCTTGGTCGTTTTTAGCTTTACGAAGTTGCTTTAACACTTGTTTGTTATTCAGTCGTTCAGCCATTTGAGCGAGAGTTTTTAAATGGATTTGGCATTGCTCTTCCGGTACAAACAAAGCAAATAGAATATCAACAGGACGATTATCGATAGCATCAAAACCAATCGGTTCCTCACATTGAATGAGAACAGCCACCGCATTCTCACTGAATGTCATTCTTGCATGTGGAATGGCAATGCCGTTACCGATGCCGGTACTGCCAACTTTTTCTCGGGAGAGCATATTTTCAAACAGTTCAGTCGCACTCTTACCTGTATAATTGGCTGCGATTTCACTGATGATTTCTAATGCTCGCTTTTTGCTCGAACATTGGACTGCACTTTTCGTGCAGTCCAGAGACAGAACTTCATTGAGTTGCATGATTAATGACTACTTAATTTTTCTTTATGCTTATTCAGCTGACGGGTTAACTTGTCAACCAGACTATCGATTGCTGCATACATGTTTTCATCTTCTGCGGTCGCATGGATCTCGCCTTGATTGACATGAAGCGTGGCTTCAGCGATTTGTTGAAGTTTTTCAACACGTAAGATGACCTGTATGCTGTTAATATGGTCAAAATATCGCTCAAGTTTATCAAATTTTGAGTGAACATAGTCTTGCATTGAATCGGTCAGATCAATGTGGTGGCCATTAATATTGATTTGCATAGACTTTCCTTCTCTGTTGGGCCTTTATAGTAGGCGTTTACGCTGACTCGATGGGGATATACCCAAAGACTCTCGGTACTTTGCAATGGTACGTCTAGCGACCTGAATCCCCTGATCAGCTAGTAGTGTTGCAATTTTGCTGTCACTGAGTGGTTTTGCCTGATTTTCTGCGGCAACCAGTTTTTTGATCAGTGCGCGAATTGCGGTTGATGAACATTCTCCACCATTGTCTGTGCTTACGTGGCTAGAGAAAAAGTACTTCAGCTCGAATATGCCCCGAGGGGTATGCATAAACTTTTGGGTTGTGACCCGTGAGATGGTTGATTCATGCATGTCCACGGCAAGGGCGACATCATTCAGAACCATCGGTTTCATTGATTCTTCCCCATACTCGAAGAAATCGTGCTGATGTTCAACTATACACTTGGCAACTTTGAGCAACGTCTCGTTTCGACTCTCTAAACTTTTAATTAACCATTTTGCTTCTTGTAAATTCGTTCGGATATAATTACTGTCTGCGCCATTTCCTCGCCCCAGCGCTGCATATTGCTGGTTGATTTTTAGTCTTGGCATGCTGTCCGGATTGATCGTGACAACCCATTTTCCCCGGTCTTTGAAGACCGAGACATCTGGAATGACATATTCCGCATGTTCTGCATGAATATCATTGCCAGGGCGCGGGTTGAGTTCTTGAATAAGTTGCAAAGCGGCTCGTAATTCGTCTTCTTTTAGCTTTGCTTCTTTTTGGATCAGTTTGTAATCCCGGTTTCCCAATTGATCAATATGATCAGCCAGCAGGCGTCTGGCTTCGTTGAGCCATGGCGTATCACTGGGATATGTTGCCAGTTGCAATAACAGGCAGTCCTGTAGATTCAATGATGCGACACCTAAAGGATCAAATTGCTGAATGCGTTTTCTGACCGCCTCGACTTCATCCAGCTCGATATCGTCGTCTTCTTCACTTTGAACACTCTCCAGAAGGTCTTCAAGAGAGAGTGTCAGATAGCCGTAGTCGTCGATGGCATCAATGAGCGCCAGAGCAATCGCTCGATCCGTGTCACTGAAGGGGGTTAAATCTAATTGCCACAGGAGGTAATCTTGTAGTGTTTGCGTGGTTTCGCCCTGATAGAGCGGTGTATCTTCATCGAGTGAAATACCAGTACTACCTGTATTGGCACTGTATACATCGTCCCAAGTTGTATCGATCTCAAGTTCATTGCTGATTTCTGATTTTTCAATCATTTCTGAACTATCTTGTGGCTCCGGCTCGTTATCGGCCACATCAGCAGTTGCTTCTTTTAACGTTTCTGCTTTTTCTTCTTGGGAATTGACTTCATCCTGTGCATCTTCAACATCAAGTAGTGGGTTGGAATCGAGTGCTTCCTGAATCTCTTGCTGGAGATCTAACGTCGAAAGTTGCAGCAATCGAATCGCTTGCTGCAACTGAGGTGTCATGGCTAACTGTTGACCTAACTTGAGTTGTAGTGACGGTTTCATTCAGTTTCGATTGCCTTATTCTGTGTTGCCGTATTCTGATGTTTGTCTGGTCCAATCCCGTTCTTACTTTAATCATAGACGGAATTGTTCACCGAGATAAACCTGTTTGACCTGCTCGTTATTGAGAACTTCTTGAGGTGTTCCTTCTGCGATCAGGCTTCCTTGACTTACGATATAGGCTTTTTCACAAACATCCAAGGTTTCCCTGACATTATGATCAGTAATCAAAACACCGAGTCCCCGATCCCGGAGGTGCTCAATAATTTTTTTAATATCAATGACTGAAATGGGGTCAACCCCGGCAAACGGTTCATCCAACAAAATGAATTGCGGGTTGGCAGCCAGGGCCCGAGCGATTTCTACACGGCGTCGTTCACCACCAGAGAGCGCCATACCTGCACTATAGCGAATATGTCCGATATGGAATTCTTCCAGCAAGTCTTCGAGTTTGTCCTGACGCTCTTCTCGCGACATTTTCTCCCGGGTTTGCAATACCGCCATGATGTTGTCTTCAACAGAGAGCTTCCGAAAAATAGAGGCCTCTTGTGGCAGGTAACCGATGCCCATGCGAGAGCGCTGATGCATTGGCAGAATACTGATGTCTTGGTCATTAATTTGGATCGAGCCTTCATCCCGGGCGACCAAGCCGACAATCATGTAAAACGACGTGGTCTTGCCTGCACCGTTCGGACCAAGCAGGCCGACAATTTGTCCTGACTCTACCTGTAGACTGACATCAGAGACGACTTTTCTCTTTTTATAGCTTTTGGCTAAATGCTCTGCTTTTAGTATGGCCATGGTTTATTCTTTATTGGTTGCCTGCGGTTGCAGGACTGTTGATACACGCTCGTTTGAATTTCCGTCTGCAATGAGTTTTTGTGCAGAAATCTTGTAACGGATTTTGGTACTGTGAATCACACTGTCATCTTGTGATAGCATTGCTTTATCCGTCATGGTCAATTGGTCCGCAGCCATTTGATAATTGAGTTTCTTGGCTTCGCCATAGAGCGTTTTCCCTTCATCGGTTAACTGAGAAAACGTGGCCAGATTACCGAACCCCTGAATTGTCTCGATCTGCCCGTCTTGAGGATTTCGAGTCACGATTAATTTGTCAGCATGGATATTAATGCTTCCCTGTTTGAGGGTCACATTACCTACAAACGTCACCTGATTACTTTTTAAATCAAGTTGCTGACTATCTGAATCGATGTAAACCGGTTGTTCGGTATCTGTTGATAATGCCAAAGCGCCGCTTGAGATAAACAGGCAAGCAAGCAAACTAAGGTGCGAGATTTTCATATCTACCCTGTACATGGTTATAAAGTAAGGCGTTATGATCGGCAAAATTGCCTTTCATCGCCTGACCTTGTGTTTCAAATAGTGGACCTTCCAGTAAGACGGATGTGTCTGTCCAAAAATCACGGTTATCCAGTTGCATACTGAGTTTTGCAGTTTTGAGTGACTCAAAACTGGAATTCTCAAGTAAGTTTTTACCAATCACGTTGTCGTAAAGCGTTAATATCTTATTCTTTGTCAGAATTCCCCGTTGAGCCGTCACTTTCCATTCCATGACTCGTCCATCACGGTAAACCTGTAAAATCGGATGCTCGAATATGGTGTTGCCACTTTTGGCATAATAATCCAGGTGAGTTGATGTGATGGTATAACTTCTCACACCGTCTGCACCATACGAAATATTTGAAAGATGTTCTCCACTAAACATCGGTAGCTCCGTATTCGGAGCTACTTGTACATTTGCTTTTCTTTCATTATCGATCAAGTAGTAAATTGACCAGCAGATAATGAAAAATAAGAGTATATAGATCGTACGAGCCAGACTCATATACTCAAACCTTTGTGCATTTCCAGCTCACCCCGGGACTGTAAGATTAAATCACAGACTTCCCGTACAGCACCATGACCGCCCGACATTGTCGTGACGTAGTTTGCTCTTTTGACCAGTAATGGATGACCGTCGGCAACACAAACTTTTAACGCCACTTGCTCCATGACCGGCCAATCAATCAAATCATCACCGATATAAGCGGTATGTTCCGGTAAAATCTGTGTTTTTTGACAAATGTCAGCATATGCGCTCACTTTATCATCTTGCCCCTGATAAATCAGTGAAATACCCAGAGCTTTCATTCGGTTTTCGACTATTTTTGAGTGTCTGCCGGTCACAACTGCAACCTCAATACCAGCATTCATCAGCGATTTTATGCCGTAGCCGTCTCGGGTATGAAAGGCTTTCAGCTCTTCCCCTTGATTGCCTAAGTAAATTCGGCCATCGGAGAAAACACCATCAACATCACAGATGAGTAATTGGAGTCGGCTCGCCACTTCCCAAATGGATGATGTCACCGGGCCGTAAAGTGTTTCAACCATATTTGTCACTACATCACTCCTGCTTTCAGAAGGTCGTGCATATTGAGAGCGCCGACCAGCCGGCCGTTTTCAACCAACATCAAACCGTTGATTCGTTTTTCCTGCATTAAATTAAGCCCTTCAACTGCAAGAATGTGAGGTGATGCTGTGGTTGGATTTTGGGTCATCACATCACAAATTTTTGCACTGTGAATATCAATACGTTTGTCCAGAATTCGTCGGAGATCGCCATCGGTAAAAATACCGAGTAGTTTTTGTTGTTGATCGACTACGGCTGTCATGCCTAACCCTTTTTGACTAATCTCCATCAAGGCATCACGAATCAAAGCATCAGGACTGACGAGAGGGAGTTGATCACCAGAATGCATAATGTCACCCAATTTGAGTAACAGTTTGCGACCCAAGGCGCCTCCCGGATGTGAGAGTGCGAAGTCTTCTTGAGTGAATCCGCGCGCTTGTAAGAGCGTAATCGCGAGCGCATCCCCCATCACCAGCGTTGCTGTGGCACTGGATGTCGGAGCAAGCCCTAACGGACAAGCCTCTTCCGGAACGGAAACTTGTAAATGGAGATCAGCAAGTTTAGCCATATTGGACTGTGGATTACCGGTCATGCTGATGATGCGAATTGAGCGACGTTTTAATACTGGGTAAAGCGGCAGTATCTCTGATGATTCCCCTGAGTAGGAGATCGCAATCACGATATCGCCTGCAGAGATCATGCCGAGATCCCCGTGTGCTGCTTCGCCCGGATGAACAAAGAATGAGGGTGTTCCGGTACTCGCAAGGGTCGCAGCCATTTTTTTACCGATATGGCCGGATTTGCCCATGCCCATGACAATAATTTTGCCCTGCGTATTACTCAGGATCATGTCGCAGGCTTGGCAGAAATGCTCGTCAATATATTGTTCTATTTGTTGTAAGCATTTGATTTCTACGTTCAAAACCCATTTTGCTGACTGAGTGTAGTTCAGTTGTGACATTCTCAACTCCGTTCTCTTTGACTACGCGCTCATGTTCATGAACAAATAAGTCTGATAGACAATAAATATAGCGAACAGAATAAATCCTTCGATTCTGTTGATGCTTCGCGATTTTCCTAATGCCATCAAGACCAGAAGCAGAGAAAGCCCCAACATGACCCAAAAGTCTCTTTCCATGGCATGTTCGCTGATGATTGAAGGATTCAGAATCCCAGGGATACCCATTACCGCTAGAATGTTGAACACATTCGAACCGATAATATTACCCACGGCCATATCATCTTCACCTTTCAGTACCCCAGCCAGTGAGGCAGCGAGTTCAGGCAAGCTGGTTCCTATCGCAATAATCGTCAGACCGATGACGAGATCACTCATGCCAAAATATTTGGCAATGATGACGGCATTGCTCACGAGAATCTCAGCAGCCAGTGGCAGCAGGATCAACCCGACAATGACCCAGAACAGCGCTATTTTACTATTAATACCTTCTGGCACTTCTGACTCTTGTTCAGCCAGAAGCCGGTCTTTCTGATCGCTTTCACTGCGGCTGATTTTGAGCATTGCCAGAATAAACATGGCAAACACAACAAATAGTAAGACGCCTTCATAGAAACCAAGGTGTCCATCCCAAAGAATCACACCAGATAGTAATGTGACTCCAATCATGAATGGAAGTTCTCTGCGTAGCAGTTCTGAGTTAATCGATAATGGTTTAATGAGGGCCGTTATACCGAGAATTAATGCGATATTGGCAATATTAGAACCCAGAATGTTACCAACAGCGGTATCGGTTTTGTTGGCCAGCGCTGCCGTTGCAGAAACCATCATCTCTGGTGCTGATGAGCCCATTGCAATGATTGTCATACCAATCACTAACGGTGAAATCCCAATATTGCGTGCCAGCGCTGCAGAACCAAAAACCAACCGATCTGCACTCCATACCAGTAAGATGAGTCCGACAATCAATAAAGCAACAGCTGTAAGCATGTGTATTCCTAGTGGGTAAAGATAAAAATATTTAACCGTCGATTTTGACGTTTTGGCTTGCAAAAGAAAAGTGAAACCTCTTCATTTATTCATCAAAGATTGCAGATTTAGATTCATTTCTCTTTCTGAGTGAATTCAAAATGTTGCTCAGCCAACCCTGTCAATGACCGAATGGTATTCTCTATCTATATTTGTCGGACACCTGTAAGCGCCCTGACAAAGGAGGAGCATATTACCATCAAAATGGAAAATAGGGATGTCAAAGTGGTGCGGGCTGTCTGTTTTTTCGACAGGGCGATGGGGCGAGATTTGATGCAATAAAGTAAGGCGATGATTCTTGCGCCAGTGATGGTATGATACAGCTTGTCTGACGTGATGTTCAGCATTGATATTTTAAAGGTATCATGAGGTCAGCAGCATCATGATACAGTGCTTTAAACTTTTGAAATTATACTTATGATTGCATTTTTTGTTCATGATGGATGACGTCATAACAATGAATATAGGAAAGGAACGATAGGCTGTATATGTCCGAGTCTGATCTGGTAACGATTAACAATCTGACGTTTTCTCGTGGTGACAGAAAGATTTTTGATGATGTGTCACTCCATGTCCCTCAGGGAAAAGTAACCGCGATTATGGGGCCTTCTGGGATTGGGAAAACGACTTTGCTCCGTTTGATTGGCGGGCAACTGCTGCCTGAATCCGGAGAAATCTGGTTTGATGGCGTAAATATCCCAGTTTTGGGGCGCAGCAAGCTTTATCAGGCACGCAAGAAAATGAGTATGCTATTTCAGTCCGGTGCGTTATTTACCGACCTGAATGTGTTCGACAATGTGGCATTCCCGTTACGGGAGCATACCGCATTGAGTGAAGCATTCATTCGTACGCTGGTATTACTTAAGTTGGAAGCGGTTGGTTTGCGAGGGGCGGCGTATCTGATGCCGAGTGAACTATCCGGCGGGATGGCCCGTCGTGCGGCACTTGCCCGGTCAATTGCACTGGATCCTGAGTTGATTATGTTTGATGAGCCTTTCGTCGGACAAGACCCCATGACCATGGGCGTATTGGTTGAATTAATTCGTCATCTGAATCAAGCTTTGGGAATCACATCGATTGTGGTCTCTCACGATGTTCCGGAAGTAATGAGTATTGCGGATTGGGTATATATTCTCGCCGACGGGAAAATCATAGCCAAAGGTTCGCCTGAATCATTGAGACAGAACAATGATCCAAGGGTCAGACAATTTTTACAGGGTGACGCTGACGGGCCGGTTCCTTTCCGCTATCCTGCGCCATCACTTGAGAAGGACCTATTTCATGTTGGCTAGTTTTATTCAGTTTGCCGTTCACACTGGGCGGAGAACATTTGATATCTGTGAAGCATTTGGTCGTGCGACATTTATGTTGCTGGGTGCTTTACTGAGCCGGCCTCACCCGGTGAAAAATTTTCCGCTGCTCATGAAGCAAATCTATAGTGTCGGTGTGCTATCCATGGCCATTATCATTGTATCGGGATTGTTTATCGGCATGGTTGTGAGTTTGCAGGGCTATGTCATTCTGGTTGATTATGGGGCTGAAGGTAGTCTGGGAACTCTGGTTTCGCTGTCGTTATTACGTGAATTAGGGCCGGTGGTGACCGCCTTGCTATTTGCCGGACGAGCCGGTTCGGCACTGACGGCTGAAATTGGGTTAATGAAAGCCACCGAGCAGTTGTCGAGTCTTGAAATGATGGCTGTTGATCCATTGAAGCGGGTTATCGCACCTCGGTTTTGGGCCGGTGTCATTTCAATGCCAGTATTGGCGATGATCTTTATGGCTGTCGGTATCTGGGGTGGGCAGTTGGTTGGTGTAGACTGGAAGGGGATTGACGATGGCAGTTTCTGGTCAACCATTCAGGCCAATGTCGAGTTAGGTCATGATATTGGTAACAGTATGGTGAAATGCTTTGCGTTTGCTTTTACCGTCGTATGGATTGCTCTGTTTAATGGGTATGATGCGATGCCAACCTCTGAAGGTATCAGCCGAGCGACAACGAAAACAGTGGTCTATTCGTCTCTCGCTGTTTTAGGTCTTGATTTTGTTTTAACCGCACTGATGTTTGGGAACTAAACATGCAACAAACACGAAAAATAGAATTTTGGGTGGGCACTTTCGTTATTGCCGGAATTTGCGCAATTTTGGTGATGATTTTTCAAGTCGCTGATGTAAAAGGTCTGGGAGCGGATGATACTTATCAACTGACCGCAGAGTTTGACAATATTGGCAGTCTGAAAGTTCGTTCTCCTGTTAAGGTCGGCGGTGTGGTTATCGGTCGGGTGTCTGACATCAGCTTGGATCCACAGTCATTGAAGCCGATGGTGAAATTATCAATCAGCAGTCGGTATAAAGAATTTCCCGCGACGTCTAGTCTGCAGATTTTGACATCCGGGTTGATTGGTGAACAGTATATTAGTTTAGTGCCCGGATTTGTCTGGGGAGATGAAACCGAGTTGCTGGGTAATGGCGACAAGGTTGAAGATACGAAGTCTGCATTAGTGCTGGAAAATCTGATCGGGCAGTTCCTCTATCGGAGCGGTAATTCCGGTGATGATAAGAAAGAGTAGGCAGACACGAAGGAGTAAGGAATGTTAATGCGCTATATGATATTACTGGTGGTTTTGTTCTGTTCTATGACCAGTCAGGCGGAAACCATTGATATGCACAATCCTTATCAGATGATGAAGCAGGTGTCTGAACAGACGTTTCAGCGTTTGAAATCCGAGCAAGGTAAGATTCATCAGGATCCAAGCTATTTAAAAGTGATCGTCAAAGATGAACTGATGCCTTATGTCAATTATCAGTACGCGGCGCTAAAGCTATTAGGTCCTTACCTGAAAGGTGCCAAGAGAGATGACGTACTGGCATTTATCAATGCATTTCAAGGGTATCTCATTAGTAGTTATGCGCAGGTTTTAACGCAGTACAGTGATCAAGCCATTCAATTCGGACCAGCGCCGAAAATCGATGCAACAGACCGGATTACGACCGTGATGGTCAATATTATCGATACACCGAATCCTGATATTAAACTTGAGTTTAAACTGAGAAAATCGAAGTCGGGTGAGTGGCAGGCTTTCGATATGATAGCTGAAGGTATCAGTATGCTATCCAGTAAACGCTCGGAGTGGAGCGGTAAAATTAATAACGATGGTATCTTAGCGGTGGCGAATGAGTTGAAAGCGCTCTCTCAGCAACCGATAACAATTGAGAAGAAAAAGTCATGACACATCCGCAGTGGCATCCGCTTGAGCAGGGTGAAATTGAGTTAAGTGGGGCGCTGGATCGGGAAACTGTCCCCGGACTGTGGCAGTTTCTGCAGCAATGGCAGCCAACGGATGAGCGAATCATGCTTTCACTTGAAAATGTGGTACGGGTCGATTCCGCAGGCATGGTATTGCTGATCCACTTAATAGAACATGCAAAAAAACGAAACTGTCATATAATGCTCAGTTTCGTGCCAGAGCAACTCCACATGTTATTTCAGTTAAGTAACGTTGAGTCGCTCGTAACAAACCATATTTCAGAATCAGTAATTAGGGGTAGATAGTGGATAGTGCACAAGTACAAGAGATTTTAGATGAGGCACTTCATCTTCACGAAATCCATGTTAAAGGGGAAGGCAGCCATTTTGAAGTGATCGCAGTTGATGAATGCTTCGATGGGATGAGCCGAGTGAAGAAACAGCAGTTCATCTACGCCCCCTTAATGACATATATTCAGCGTAATGAAATTCATGCCGTTTCCATCAAAGCCTACACCCCGGCAGAATGGGAACGCGATAGAAAACTGATGTCTTTGTAAGGTTGATTCATGGAAAAATTTCGAGTAACCGGATCCGATCGACCTTTACAGGGCGAGGTGGTTATTTCCGGGGCTAAAAATGCAGCGCTTCCGATTCTGTTTGCATCAATTTTGGCTCAGGAACCGGTTGAAGTCGCCAATATTCCCCATTTGCGTGACATTGATACGACCATGGCTTTATTGCAGCAGTTAGGCGCAAAAGTGGAAAGAAATGGTTCAGTGCACGTTGATCCCAGCCGTATCAATCAATACTGTGCACCTTATGATTTAGTCAAAACGATGCGCGCCTCCATTTGGGCGTTGGGTCCACTGGTTGCCCGTTTTGGTCAGGGACAGGTTTCTCTGCCGGGCGGTTGCGCGATTGGTGCGCGCCCTGTGGATTTACATATTCAGGGGCTGGAGCAACTGGGTGCCAACATCGTGTTGGAAGACGGCTATGTGAAAGCGACAGTGGATGGTCGTTTGCAAGGCGCGCATATTGTCATGGATAAAGTGAGTGTCGGTGCGACGATCACCGTGATGTGTGCTGCAACACTGGCTGAAGGTGTAACTGTTTTAGATAATGCCGCACGTGAGCCGGAAATTGTCGATACTGCCATGTTTTTGAACACATTGGGGGCGAAAATTTCTGGTGCAGGAACGGATACAATCACCATTGAAGGGGTTGAACGGTTAGGCGGTGGTAAACATACCGTTGTGGCTGACCGGATTGAAACGGGGACATTTCTGGTCGCAGCCGCCGTTTCTGGTGGCAAGGTTATTTGTCGCAATACTCATGCGCATTTGCTTGAGTCAGTCTTAGCGAAATTGGAAGAGGCCGGTGCATTGATTGAAATCGGTGAGGACTGGATCTCGCTGGACATGACCGGAAGAACATTGAAAGCGGTATCGGTTCGGACGGCACCGCATCCGGGGTTTCCGACCGATATGCAAGCGCAGTTTACGTTGCTCAATATCATGGCAAAAGGCAGTGGTGTCATTACAGAAACGATTTTTGAAAATCGATTCATGCATGTGCCTGAGTTAATGCGAATGGGCGCAAAAACGGAGATCGAAGGCAATACCGTTATCTGTGGTGATATTGATGAATTGAGCGGTGCTCAGGTCATGGCGACGGACTTACGTGCATCAGCCAGTCTAGTGATTGCCGGATGTATTGCGAAAGGTGAAACCATTGTTGATCGAATTTATCACATCGACCGCGGATATGAACGTATTGAAGATAAATTATCCGCACTGGGCGCACGTATTGAAAGGTTCAGTGACGTTGGTTAATGAATTGTCGGACTGAGTCGAAACTGTAGCGTTTTCGGCTTTTTTATTTGTGGGGCTGGCGCGTTAACGGTAGCCCTTGTAGGAGAACAGAATGATTGCACTATTACGTGTATTAGCTGTCGTGATATTTGCGCTATTCATGTTTATCTTTGGATGTGGTTACTGTTTGTTGAGCCCACGTAATCCGAAGCATGTTTATACATTTGGTCGCTTGTTTGCTCGTATGTCCTGTTTGTTCGGGATTAAACTTGAGCTACGTTTGCCGGAGAATGCCCTTCAGCAGACACAAAGTATCTATATAGCGAACCACCAGAGTAACTGGGATATGTTTACCGTTTCTGCGGCTGTGACACCTAGGGTGGTTACGGTCGGAAAGAAAAGTCTGGTATGGCTTCCTTTCTTCGGGCAGCTCTATTGGCTGACGGGCAATATCTTGATTGATCGCGCCAATAAAGCAAAAGCGAAAGGCACGATTGATCAGGTGGTCGATAGTGTTAAAAACCATCGTGTCTCGGTGTGGATGTTTCCGGAAGGAACACGCTCTCGGGGACGCGGGTTATTGCCTTTTAAAGTCGGTGCGTTTCATGCAGCAATTGCCGCGGGAGTGCCGGTGGTGCCCATTGTGTGTAGTTCAACCAGTCATGTGAAATTTAATCGCTGGAATAACGGACATGTGATTGTTGAAATGTTGGCTCCGATTCCGACGGAAGGCATGCAAAAAGAAGATGTTCGTCGCTTAGCGAAAGAATCTCACCGAGTGATGAAAGAGAAGCTTGCATCGTTGGATCAAGAGGTCTCTGTTTTAAATCAGAGCCGGGGATCAGTGACGAACTGATACGAACCGTTTATCTTGGTTATGATGAAAAAGGTTGATATTGCTATCAACCTTTTTCTTTTTAGATGCGGACGTATCCGTGTATTACATCAAACGAAATACACTTCAAATCGGTTTAACGTACTGCAATCGCTTCAATTTCAATCCCAACATCTTTGGGTAAACGTGCGACTTCAACGCAAGAACGAGCCGGATAGTTTGCAACGTCATGTTCATCGAAAAACTTGCCGTAGACTTCATTGACGGTTGCAAAGTCACCCAGATCTTTGACAAAAACTGTCATCTTCACAATATTGGCGACCGTTAAACCAGACGACTCAATGATCGCTTTGACGTTTTCCAGAGACTGGCGGGCTTGTGCTGCAATCTCGACCGGTACTTCGCCTGTGACCGGATTCACCGGGATTTGTCCGGATGTCATGATGAGATTACCCAAGTCAACACCTTGAACATAGGGCCCGATAGCTGCTGGCGCTGATTCCGTATGAATTACTTTTGTCATTGTTTTCTATCCATTACATGTTGCTTCAGAAAGGTCAGTTTGCCTTGATTCAGAGCCGAGGTAAAGCCTCAATCGCTGGGGCAATATTAAGCACGCTCTGTGACGATTTCTCTGGAGAAAACCTTTTCGCAATACTTACATTTCAACCGAATATCATGCTTTTTCTCTACAATGCTGAAACTACTTTCTACGGGTTCATCATGGGAGATACAGTTAGTGTTCGGGCAAGCAAAGACATTATTGATGCGTTGTGGCAGTTTTAGCGCGAGTTTTTTCACTACCTTGTAGTTTTCAATTTGGTTGACGGTGGCATGAGGTGCATACAGTGCCAGTTTGTTGGCTTGAGATTCGTTAATGAACACATTTTCGATCTTCAGCAAGTCTTTAATACCTAATGCTGATGAAGGCAGGTTGAGACCGATAGTCACCTTTTGCGAGGATTGATGCATATCGAAAAGTTTCAACACCTTGATACCGATTTGTGCGGGGATATGGTCGATGACAGTTCCATTTTTAATGGCTTCTACCTGTAATTGTGAATCTTTTGGCATGATCATTGGCTCCCTTACAGTGTTTCATTCAGCACAAGCGCCAGCAGTGCTTCGCGTGCGTATACGCCATTTTCTGCCTGTTGGAAGAAATAAGCGTGTGGTGTTTGATCGACATCCGTGGTGATTTCATCGACGCGTGGCAGTGGATGAAGTACTTTCATATTCTCTTTTGCGTTCTGAAGTTGGGCGGCACAAAGAATATAAGCCGAGCGAATATGCGCATATTCCGATTCATCAAAGCGCTCCTTCTGTACTCGGGTCATATAGAGAATATCCACTTGAGGAATCACACTCTCGATATCGGTATGCAGACTATACTCATGACCGCCTTCTTCCAGCTCTTCTAAGATATAGTCGGGCATCGCCAACGCATCCGGCGCAATAAAAAAGAAACGGTTGTTGCTAAATTTAGCGAGTGCCTGAGTTAAGGAATGAACGGTGCGGCCATATTTAAGGTCACCGACAAATGCAATGTTGAGTCCATCGAGACGTCCCTGAGTCTCTGTAATGGTAAAGAGATCAAGCAAGGTTTGAGTCGGATGTTGATTGGCACCATCACCAGCGTTGATGACGGGGACACCGTTAGAGAATTCAGAAGCCAGACGCGCAGCACCTTCTTGTGGGTGGCGCATGACAAAGGCATCGGCATAGGAAGAGATGATTTGTACTGAATCTGCCAGCGTTTCGCCTTTCTTCGCCAATGATGTATTACCACCGTTATCGAATCCAATCACGTTACCACCAATCCGTTGGATCGCGGTTTCAAAAGAGAGTCGCGTCCGCGTTGATGGTTCAAAAAAGCAACTGGCAATGACCTTATTGCGGATCAATTCTGGCTGAGGTGTTGCTTTTAGCTGACCTGCTGTATTGACAATCAACTCTAACTCATCGCGTGTGAGTTCAGAGATTGAGATGATGTGCTTTCTGTATAGCGAATTCGTCATGATCATCTTCCCTAGTATTTTCTGACAGGCATAAAAAAGCCCCCCGATCAGGGAGGCTTTCAAAAATAGTAACAAAGGAGAACCATAGGATGAGGCAAGTGTCTTTACTTACCCTAATGCTGCGTTGACAAGCGTATGTTGCGGCATGATCCCGAACGCCCATGATGTTCCCTCTGAGACAAATTGCTCGGCATTATACGCTTAACTTAATTGAGTGCAAGCGATTACATCGGGTCTGCACAGAATTAATCTCAGCCTCTGCGATGCAAGAATGTTAAGCACCGAGCGTTGCGACCATCACCGCTTTGATGGTGTGCATTCGATTCTCTGCTTCATCAAATACAATCGAATAACCCGATTCAAAGACTTCTTCCGTGACTTCCAGACCTTGCATGCCATATTTCTCAGCGATTTCTTTACCGACCACCGTCTCATCATTGTGAAATGCGGGGAGACAATGCATAAATTTAACATGTGGATTCCCCGTAAGCTGAATGGTTTGCATATTGATTTGGTAAGGCGTCATCAGTGCGACGCGCTCGTCCCAAGCCTCGGACGCTTCGCCCATCGATACCCAGACATCGGTATAGAGAAAATCACACCCTTTCACACCCGCGGCAACATCTTCGGTCAACGTAATGGTCGCTCCGGTGGTCTTGGCGATTTCCTGGCAGGTTTTGACGAGCGACTCTTCCGGCCAGAATGATTTAGGGGCGACGAGACGAATGTCCATACCCATTTTAGCGGCACCAACCATCAGCGAATTACCCATGTTATTGCGGGCATCTCCCAGATAGGCAAAGGAGATTTCATAGAGGTGTTTGCCACGGCTATGCTCTTGCATGGTGAGGAAGTCAGCCAGGATTTGAGTGGGGTGAAATTCATCAGTCAACCCGTTCCAGACGGGAACACCCGCGTAAGCGCCTAGTTCTTCTACGATGGCCTGACCATAACCGCGATATTGAATCCCATCATACATCCGGCCAAGGACCCGGGCGGTATCTTTCATCGATTCTTTATGACCAATCTGAGAACCGGACGGGCCAATATAAGAGATTTGTGCCCCCTGATCATATGCAGCGACTTCAAACGAGCAACGGGTTCTGGTGGATGATTTTTCAAAAATCAGCGCAATATTTTTACCCAGCAGTTTTTTCTGCTCGGTACCGGTATACTTTGCTTTTTTCAAATCTGCTGCCAGATCCAGCAAAAATTGGATCTCGGTTGGCGTAAAATCGAGAAGTCTGAGAAAATTGCGGTTACGTAAATTAAAAGCCATACTTCAGTCCTGCAAAAGGTCACCACGAATATGGCTAGTAAACCATAGAACACCCCAGTATGTGAATAATTAGTTTGAATAAATGGCGAATTATTCATGTTAAACCGTGATTTTTGTTTTTTATTGCATATTTTCTTCTGTGAACCCAAGCGCAGTTATCGAGGGGGTTGCCGTTCGACGGTGACGACTTTTGGTAACTCATTTTCAGTGTTACACATAGATACCGGGTTCGGTAATGAGATATAAAAGATGTCGAAAGTAGTATATCTTCGACATATTCTGTTGATCTCTACCCGATTTATCGCGATGACATTGATCTATTCTTTAATAAGACTCTACAATTTCAACTGGTTTTTCCGAACGTTTATATGACAAATTCGTTGTGAAAACTGCGATTAAACAACAAATGACACCAATGAAAAATGCATACTGATATGAGTAATAATGGATGACTAGGCTACCAATTAAACCTGCGATCAATATACCAATATCAAAACAGGCTTCGTAAGTGCTTATCGCTATACCAATGTTTTCCTTTGGTAGACTATTAATTGCGACAACTGCTAGCAGTGGATAAACCATAGACAGACCGAAACCACAGAGAAAAGATCCAGCAATAGAAATGTATGGACTGTATTGTAGGCTCAAGAGCACTAATCCTAGCGATTCAACCGCTAAAAAAGTAATACAAGATACTTTCCCTGCTTTATCTGCCATCCAGCCAAATATTAGTCGAGATATAACATATCCAATACCAAAACAAGATAATGCTAAAGCACCAAATTTACTCCATCCTAAATCAATGAAATTAACCAATAGATAAGAGGTTATAAGAGAATATCCCACATTAGCTAATACAAAACTACTACCAGAAGGCCATATTTTTTTTACAGCAATAGAGAGAGATATAACATTCTTATTTTCTTTTGTTTCAATCGCAGGAATAGTTAAACAGACTAGCAAAGAGAGTAGAGGTAATACCAAAATTGTTGCTGCTGAGTATTCAAGACCGATCGTTTCATAACTCCATGCGCCATAATAGTTTCCCAAAGCGAGACCGAGAAACATTGCTATACCTACCCATGACATGATTTTTCCCGCATGTTCATGACCAATTAAGCCTATAGGCCATGTACCACCGCAAGTAAAAACAAAACTCAGGCCTATACCCATTAATATCCTTGATATAATTATAATTGAGTAACTTAAAATAATATCTTCAGAAAGGTTATATATGGTAATAAAACATAGCAATCCAGAGGCCGTAAGTAATGAGAGACCTAAAAGCATACCATACTTAGGTCCTTTTTTATCAGATATTTTTCCTGATATAAATCTTGATAATAGAGTTGATAATGACTCCGTTATAACCGCTAAACCGATGAAAATTGCCGAAAGCTCTAATGACTCTTTTATAAAAAGAGGAAGTATGGCAAGTGATATACCTAAAGAAACAATAGAGAAAAATATCAAAGAAGATACTTTTATAGCATTTAAATAATTATTACTCATTACTTTCCTATGTATAACAGTGATTCATTAATTTCAGAATGATAAACAATATTCGTTCCATCAAAAGAAATTTTACCTGATGTGATCAACCGGATTGCTTGAGGAATGAGATACTTTTCTGTATTTGTAATTTTTTTTCTCAGTTCTGACTCCTGAGTTCCCATTTTAACCTCAATAATACTTTGAGCAATGATTGGTCCTTGGTCAACTTCATTATTGATGAAATGAACAGTTGCTCCGCTGCATCTGACCCCATAATCGATAGCAGATTGTTGTGCTTTATCTCCCGGAAATGATGGTAATATAGATGGATGGGTGTTAATTGTGATGCATCCAAACTTTTTCACAAAATTCTGAGAGAAAATACGTCTGTACCCCCCTAAGACAATGAGATGAATATCGTTATCCATCAAAAGCTCTTCAATGGCACTCTCATGTTCTAATCGATTTTGATAGTTAGCATGATCGATTATATGAAATTCAGTACCTTTCGGGATATGAAGCTTATCAAGGTCAACATCTCTGTTGTTTGATATAACTAACTTCAAATGACAGTTATTAATTAGATCTGAACATAATTCAGAGACAGATTCTAACAAACTTCCACTTCCCGAAAATAAAAAAGCAATGTTATTCATTGTTACATCCTTTCTATAAAATTAAAGTTTTCGACTAATTGCTGGCCATTAATAAAAACATGCTTAGGGTGTTTGTTAAACATATTTACTATGAATTTATTTATATCAGGTGTTTTGTTGTTTATTTTATATGGTTCTTCATCATTATAAATAATAATATCTGCTGAAAATCCTTCTTTGATTAAACCACAGTTTTTGAAACCTAAACAATGAGCACCATTGATGGTAACCATATCAATTAGCTTTTCTGGATTAATTTTATTATGTAATTCATCTGTACCATGATGGTATAAAGCAAATATGGTATCTTGCACGATTGAATTTGAGGGATTGACCATTGCTGCATCTGTCCCTAAGGAGATACTATTTTTTAGCTTGGATACTGGGAGAGTTCCAGCACCAACAAAACTATTGCTAATTGGACAATGGATAACTTTCGTTTCTGGTTTTTGGTTGATGATGTTTATATCATCTTCATTCAAATAACAATTATGTATAAGATTGATATGACTGTCTAATAAACCAAGTGAATTTAATCGTTTAATTCCTGACTTTCCAAAATGTTCAATACATTGGTTGTACTGATGCTGTCCTTCATTTATATGCAATGAAATAAAAGAATTGTATTCTTTAGCTAGATTATTTAGAGCAATAAGAAGCTCATCCGAACATGAAATTTCTGATGCTGTTGCCGGAGATACAGTGATAGTATCACGACTATACCTTGAATAAGTATCATGAAATTGGTTTAAAATGCTTTCTTTATTTTGAATAACTGGTACGGACTCTTTGCCAACCCATGTGTCATTAACAGCATATTGTATGTTTGCCCTTACTCCTAAACTTAGAGCAGCTTCGGCATCAATATTTGCTCTGCTTGTAAATATGCCTATACCTGTAACACCACTTAAAATTTGCTTCTTCAATGATGATATACTTGAATTAAATTGTAATTCTTCTGTTTCAGAAGAATTGTTTTTATGAACTGCGTCTAAAACATTACTTATTGAGTCATATACAGAGTACCCACAATACATATCTTTACTGGGATGTATATGAGAGTTTGTGTATCCTGGCTGTGCGTAACAATCAGAAGCATCCAAAACAGCATAGCCTTCTTGGATTATTTCAGACACATGATCTATTTTTGAGATCTTTCCAGATGATATATATATATTTCCACGAACGAATTCTTTATTTTCGTTAAAGTAATTAACATTTTTTAAGCAAGTTTTTCTACTTCCTGAACTATATTTTTCCATTTTAATTTACCATCTGAAAAGAACTTATTTCTATCAATATATATCGTTTTCATACCCAAGTTTTGAGGTGTTAAAATGTCATTTTTTAATGAATCTCCTATCATGATGACTTCGTTTGCTTTTAGGCTTTCATTCCTTAATATTTTTTCAAATAAATAACGGTTGGGTTTATTAAAAGGATACTCTGTTCCATAATAGAAAGAATCGAAAAAATGATGCATATTGTTTTTTTTCATCTTTGCAACTTGAATTTCTTCTTTCCCATTTGTGCATAAAGAAAGAGAGTAACTTTCTCTAAGTGTTTCTAATAAATGATCAGATCCAGAGTATGTATGTGAGTTGTTTAAATAGCAGTCTATATAGAGTTTGTGAGTTTCATTGAATGGGAGATGAATTAATTGACTTACGTATTCACTTCGAAGGTTCAAAACTGAATCTATATTTAATTTTCCTTGCTCAAAATGAGACCAAAGATCACTTGATCTTACTTTTGTTTTTGTTACAAATTCTTCAAATGATAGGTCTGAGTTATTATTTGATTGAAATATATCAATTAATGTTCTTTTTTCAGCAAATGAATGATTAATTAAGGTATCATCTAGGTCAAAAATTAATTTTTTAATAGTCATGATTTTTTTCGTTGATTAGATATCCCAGAGATGTGAGTAAAGCTGTATTAAACTCGTCAACACGAGTAAATGCTTCATTTGTGATAACACCATTTGTTCCTATGGTATTGATTTTATCTTGTGGAATTTCAGAATACATTTCTTTTATTACATCAGAAAGCTCTTGATCTTTGTTTATTCTTTTTACTATAGTTTCAGGAATTTTTACTTTCGCACTACAGCCATAAGCATTTCTGCTTTTTTTAAGATCTTCAATCTTTACCCATCCATATACAAAATGTCCGAAGCTATAATGATTAATTAAACCTTCCATCGATACTAGATAATCATAATCTTTCTCAATGTCATTTAAAGATGTTTTGCAATTTTTTATTCTATTTTCAATACCTAATATTGCTTCTTCATCATTAATTGGAGTTTTGGATATATCTGACTTCACTTCTACGGAGTGAAAGATTATTTCTTTATCCTTGAATATTGAAGAGAAAACTTGTTTTACCGATTCATTTTTAGCAATATTTTTGGATAGAACTAAAACATTTATATTATTCTGCATGCTGTGTTACCCATTGAATAAAATTAGTCTCATTTGTACCGTTATAAATGTCATTCAATAGTGATTTATAATTGGATATGACTGGCATAACACAAGAAATATCTGGTTTTCCCATTTTTAATATATCGACTGCTTTATCAAATGTTTTATCATATATTTGTGTGAAAGTTGTCTTCATAATCGTTTCACCAAGTATTATGTTTTCATAACTTTCTTCTTTTAGTATGCAATACACAAGCTCATGAATAAATGAGAAAAAACCTATATCATAAGGTAATCCAGTGATTACATCTGTACTTCTTGAAGATACCTCACAATATAATTTATTATTTTTTATATAAAACATGATGGCAATTGTACATGGGAAGTCTTTTGTATCAGATTTGTGATAATTCTGATTGATATTAATAATTGCTCTTCTGGAGTCCGGGTTTTTGATAAGCATTTTTATAACCCAATCTAATTGACTCTCATAACTATCTACTTGTTCGTAAAAAACATAGTATCCATAGTTTGAATTAATATTTCCATTCTCGTCAACTAAAGTTGTCCAAAATTTGGAGGCTTTAGATAAGCCGTCATCAGCATTCAGACTTCCTTTAAAGTATGCAATGAACTCATTGCATAGATATTTTAATGCACCTTCTCTTAAAGAGTGAACTCTATTTCTTGGGTTACTTAAAATGTAGTTCACGCCATAACATTGAAGCGCATCACCTGCTCTTGTTTTAACTTTGTTACCATGGTTAATGATATGGAGTACAGCTTTCTTTACTAAGCCATCGACAGAACTATCATTGATGTTAACAATGTCAAGTTTGGTATTTTGGGGTTCATTTAATTCTGAGGAAACACTCATAATACATACGCTTAAATTTATGATGAAAATGAGGATAGCATAAAAATAATTCATGATATTATTTTTTATATTATTATCACACTTGTGCTAATTAAATCTCATTTAAGGCTTTTGTTAATGTTTTTTTTGTTATTTGTGATTGGATATTTATATTCACTAAATTTATAACGTTTGATTTTTGAACAGTTCTATCTGGGTTATAAGATCTTTAATGAATATTTTTTATAAATATGTAGGCTAGTTAAAGAACAGGCTCACAATGAAATCGTCGCTGTGAGCCTTTCAGTTTAAAATTTAGAAGTATGTTTCTGTGAATTCAGCAAGTGAGCTTCTTTCTACTTCATCAAAGATGAGAATAGAACCTTTTTCATAGTTTTTATAAACATTGACCGCTGCGGATAAACCACTGGATGCGGCACTCACAAACTTATCGTCAATCTGACTCAGATTGCCAAGTAATATCGTTCTACAATTTTTTCCGCCTCTGCTCAGCATTCCTTTGACTTGCGCACGAGTCATATTCTGTGCTTCATCTATGATTAAAACGGCATCGTCAAGCGAGCGGCCTCTGAAGTAAGCCATACTGGTAAATTCAATATTAGCCCGCTCGATAATGTGCTCGACTGTTTCGTGGACATTACAGTCCTCACCTTCGCCTGAATGCATGGATACAAGCGCATCAGTGATACCGACCATGAGCGGGAGAGATTTCTCTTTTAAGTCACCGGGTAAAAAGCCCGGATCGTCATCCATAAAATCCCGGCTTCTGACCACGACAATTTTTTTATATTGCTTTGTTTCGATCACTTGATGTAATGCGGCTGCGACCGCTAGGAATGTTTTTCCTGATCCCGCAGGGCCAAGCATAATATTCAGGTCATAATTGGGGTCGGTTAACTGATTTAATGCAATGGCTTGCCTTTGATTTTTAGGGCTGATACCCCAGACCCTTCCCTGTTTTTTCGGTAAAAGTTTGGTGATGACATGTGTGGGGGTTACTTGTGTCACAACCCCGATATGATTTTCATCATCAAACCAGTACATATTTCTTTGAACGTCTTCATTAAATAAATGGCGATCGAATTGATAACAATCTCCGGATAGTTTGAAATCTTTATCCGTCTCTATCCGATTAAATAAATCACCTTCAAAATATTGCACTCCGGAATAAAGTAAGTCGATGTCGGTAATTTGATTATCAATCGGAACATCTTCGGAGAATACGCCAATCGTCCGAGCTTTCAGTCGCATATTGATATCACGGCTGACCAACGACACATCTCTGCCGAGCTTTTTCTGTAATTGGAATGCGAAATTAATAATATGGTTATCCGCATCACTACCAATACCGTGACGAAGGGATTCTTCGACTTCAATATTGGTATCTACAGCAATGAATAATTTACCTCTTTTACCGATTTCACTCGATGGCAGTTCAATTCCTGCTTGTAATTCTTCTGCATTATGACCATTGACTAAATCTTCGAGCATTCGTATACAGACGCGAGCATCGGCACTGACTGATTTTTCTCTGCGTTCTTTTAGATTGTCCAGTTCTTCGAGTACGGTTAAACAAATATAAACATCATCTTGATATGCGAGTAAACTTTTCGGGTCGTGGACTAATGCTGAAGTATCTAAAACTCGGGGGGTGTTGGTTCTTGATATCATAATATGTTTCCTACATAGAATGGAAAGACCGCTGTTTCTGCCATCATGATTTATCCAATGATTTCATCTCTGCCGTGAGAGAACAGGCACTGCGTTTTGAAGGTCTGTATCGTTCGAATGTATTGTCCTTTTTGACACCGATAGTTTCTTTTCTGGTATTGAGAGTCCGAAGCACGGATTGTGACCTGAGTATCCCATGTGGTATCAGGTTTACCGTCTTGAATTCGATTGAGTTCTGAAGAGGGGATTGGAAGGGGCACATCATGTTGCTGGAAGGAATAAATTGCCAGCGGTTCAGGGGGGAGGATATTGTTATCCAAGACAAATCGTTTCCGGTCAGTATCGCCCATAAGCGTCTCCTTGCTGCCCAGTTTCACATTCTGAAAGCCATGATTTCCTGTATACCGAATGATGTAAGTATAGCAATCAATCAATTTACAAATGACATCATTTTTTTACATTTTTATGTCATCCCGCAGCGTAGTGGATTTCACGTGACCTGTATCACAGCATCAAGTAAGATGAGCCCCCATTTTCTGCACCTTGTTGGAATCACGGTCATAATGATACGGATGAGTGAAGGGCAGATTTTTTTAGTGATACTTTAGATCAAAATGAGGTGGTTGATTCATGGCTTTTGCGTTGGGGCAGCGTTGGATAAGTGATACCGAAAGCGATTTAGGATTAGGGACTGTGGTGGCATTAGATGACCGAACCGTCACATTAATGTTTGCTGCATCAGAAGAGAATCGGGTTTATGCACGCCACGATGCACCAGTCACCCGAGTTATTTTTCATGCGGGTGATGCCGTCGATTGCCAAGAAGGATGGACGTTACTGATTGAACAGGTGAATGACGAAAATGGGGTGCTCACTTATATCGGTACCCGTCAGGATACGCAGGAAACACAAGTTGAATTGCGAGAAATATTTTTAAGCCACCAAATTCGATTTAATAAACCTCAGGATAAACTGTTTGCCGGTCAGATTGATCGGATGGACAATTTCGCATTGCGTTACCACGCATTAGTCAATCAGCATCAGCAGCATAAAAGCCCAATGCGCGGACTTTGTGGTGGCCGTGTCGGTTTGATTGCCCACCAACTTTACATTGCTCATGAGGTCGGGCGACGTCATGCACCTCGCGTTCTTCTGGCTGATGAAGTTGGGTTGGGTAAAACGATTGAAGCGGGAATGATCATCCACCAACAAGTCTTGGCAGGCAGAGCAGAAAGAATTTTGATCGTGGTTCCTGAAACACTCCAATATCAGTGGCTGGTCGAAATGATGCGTCGTTTTAACCTGCACTTTTCTATTTTTGATGAAGAACGCTGTATTGAGTCACAGAGTGAGGCTGAAAATCCGTTTGAGACTCAGCAGTATGTTCTCTGTTCCCTTGATTTCCTTCGCCAATATCCGCAGCGTTTTGAGCAAGCCAAAGCGGCAAGCTGGGATTTGATGATTGTCGATGAAGCGCATCATCTGGCGTGGGAAGTTGATCAGCCTAGCCCTGAATATCTGATTGTTGAAGCGCTGGCACAACAGATTTCCGGTGTTTTGTTATTGACTGCGACGCCTGAACAGCTTGGCCGGGAAAGTCACTTTGCCCGATTGCGTTTATTAGATCCTGACCGTTTTTATGACTTTGAGGCATTTATTAAAGAAGAGGCGTCTTATGAACCAGTGGCTGAGGCCGTCTCTGCCCTGACTGAAGAGCGGGCGTTATCCAATGAATCGAAAAATCATATTGTCGAGCTGCTTTCTGAGCAGGATGTCGAACCGCTTTTCCGGATCATTGACGGCAATACCAGCCGTGAAGAAAAAGTCAGTGCGAGAGATGAGTTAATTGGTAACTTGATGGACCGTCATGGGACCGGGCGAGTGCTGTTTCGTAATACGCGCGCCTCTATTCAGGGATTTCCACAGCGTTGTGTCAATCTGATTCCACTGGCGCAGCCACTGGAATATCTAGACTTCATTGAACAATATATTGCTTCACTTGATGCTGCCCACCTGAAAATCGAAAGCGGTATGTATCCGGAGCATGCTTATCACGCTCAGGCGCATAGCTCACAGGTGTGGTGGATGTTTGATCCGCGTATCAATTGGCTGCTCGATAAAGTGAAGTCGAAGCGCAGTGATAAAATTTTGGTGATAGCCGCCAAGGCGGAGACCGCACTTCAGATTGAACAGGCATTGCGTGAGCGGGAAGGAATTCGGGCGACGGTTTTCCATGAAGAAATGTCGATTATTGAACGTGATAAAGCGGCCGCCTATTTTGCTCAGGATGAAGGTGGAGCTCAGGTTCTGGTTTGTAGTGAGATTGGTTCTGAAGGACGAAATTTCCAGTTTGCCAGCCAGTTGGTCATGTTTGATTTACCGATGAACCCTGACCTGTTGGAACAGCGTATCGGACGTCTGGATCGGATTGGTCAAAAGCAGGATGTTGAGATCCATGTACCTTATTTACAGGGCGCCTCACAAGAGGTTATCGCCCGTTGGTATCACGAAGGCTTGAATGCTTTTGCGGAAACTTGCCCGACAGGGAATAGCGTATTTGAAGCCTTTGCTGAGCGCTTGATGGCGCTGCTATCTGCATCAGATGAGCATCTGTTAGAAGCGTTGATTGCGGATGCCCGTAAGATGAATCATGACTTGAAAGCCGCACTGGAACACGGGCGAGATCGTTTATTGGAAATGCATTCTCATGGGGGTGAAAAAGCCGAACAAATTGTCCGTGATATTGCAGCAACTGACGGTGATACCGAACTGGTCGCTTTTGCGCTGAACTTGTTCGATATCATCGGACTGGATCAGGATGATCGCGGTGAGCATACGCTGGTGGTGACTCCTTCTGAGCACATGATGGTGCCGAGTTATCCGGGGTTACCTTATGAAGGTGCGACGATTACATTTGAGCGGGAAACCGCACTTTCGCGGGAAGATATCCACTTTATGACGTGGGAGCATCCGATGATTCAGGGGGGGATTGATCTCCTGCTGAGTGAGGGCGTCGGGACATCAGCCGTATCTTTGTTGAAGAATAAAGCACTGCCGGTCGGGACGATCTTACTCGAGTTAGTCTATGTCGTGGATGCTCAGGCACCCAAAAGCAGTGGTATCGGCCGCTTTTTGCCTAAAACACCAATCCGTCTGATGCTGGATGCTCAGGGCAATGACCTGTCGTCACAGGTGGCATTCGAAGGATTCAATCGCCAGCTTAGTCCGGTGAATCGCCATTTAGCGAACAAGCTGGTGACTTCTGTTCAGCAAGAGGTTCATCAACTGATTCAGAGAAGTGAAGTGGTGATCCAGTCGAAAGTGGAGAGCATTCGACAAGCTGCACAACAGGAGATGGCATCGGTATTGAATCGTGAGCTTGAACGTTTACAGGCCCTGAAAGCGGTCAATCCTAATATTCGGGAAGCAGAGGTTGAGATTCTGGGTAATCAGATTTCAGTCTTGTCCGTGTTGATTCAGCAAGCGCAGTATCAGTTGGATTCATTACGCTTAATTGTGGTTTCACATCAATGATTGTGTTTTGACATCGGTCAGTCGTATTCGACTGATGCACAAAATAAGCACAAAAAAAGCCATCAGCAATGATGGCTTTTTTGATACTCAGGAGTACTGAACAGAGAGTGTTGACCGCTTACACGAACCATTTCCACCAGAGGAAGAGAGCCAAGAAGCCAAATAGATAAATCAGCCCGGTAATCGACAATAATTTCATTTTAGGTCCCAGTGTCAATGATTCAGGCAATGGTGTTCTGGTGACCAGAATATAATTGAGCAGGGCAAAAACGGGCGTTGTGACGAATGCCATGACCATGGCGAAATTCAGCATCGGCAGTAACGCTGATTTGGCAAAAGCAAGAATGCTCAGCGCTGCTACTGAAACGATCAGCATCCAGGGCAAGAGATAACGATGTTTTTTCTCATCTGTTTTCTCATCGGTCGCCTGTTGTTTTAACAGACGTTGTGACTCTGCTATTACTCGGGAATAGCCATCGATGACCGTAATCGTACTGCCAAAAATACAGAAGAAAGCGATGATGGCAATCAGGTAACGCGCCCATTCACCAATAGTCGATGCGTATAAGTTAACTAACTGGTGGGTAAATCCAATGCCTGATTTCGATAATTCGGTGCCCGTACCATGAATCAGTAATGCCCCGAGCGCCAGAAAGATAATGGCCAGAATCGCAGTCCCGATATAGCCGACATTAAAATCGAACAGCGCTGATTTCGGTGTGACATTTTGCTGGGCACACTGATTTTTCAGCCAGATTGAGGTAAGGCTCGAAATCTCAATGGGGGCCGGCATCCATCCCATCGTCACAACCAGAAAGCCGATCGCCGCCAGTGTCCAAGGTGATGGATCGGGTGCGTTGGCCACGGTTGCAACAGGATGTCCGATTGCAATCACGACTGCTGATAGCGTGGCAATGGTGAGCACTGCCATGATCATTTTCGCCAGTGAATCGAGTGCTTTATAGTGGCCGGCAAATAAAATGATCAAACAGGTGGTGACGACAATGATCGATAAAGTCAGGCTGGATAAGTCAAACGGCATGAAATATCCCAGCAGGCTGGCACTAAAGAGCGTCAGGGCTGCCGTATTGATCACGGCCGAAATGATACTCAGCAGCATGAAAATCCACAGGTAAGGTTTGCCGAGTTGTGCATAACCGTGCACCAGACATTCCCCTGTGCCCATCGTGTATTGAATACCCGCTCGGAAAAAAGGATATTTAAAAATGTTCACGAGCAAGATTAAGGCTGCCAGTTGCCAGCCATAGATTGCCCCAGCCTTGGTTGATGCCACGAGATGCGATCCACCGACGGCAGCAGCAGCCATCATAATTCCGGGACCGAGTGATTTGATCACTCTGGACAATGAAAATCCTTGTGGAGAGGGATAAGCGGCAGCATTTTCCATTCTTGTTCCTTAGTTTGAAGCAAATAGTTTGAAGCAATTATTTGCTGCGATGTTGTGTCGTTTTTATTGTGTGTGTTTGTGCTATCGTTGATGACGACAGATTGATCATGCACGCTATGTTGTTCATGCGTATTTTTGTTATTTTGTCAATAAAACACATGAATATCACATTTATAGTATGTGTCAATTTATATATACATAAATGTTAAGAAATAGGGACGAATCATGCCATGGTACGATCTCTTCGTGATCATTTTCTCATGTTGACCTTACATGCGAAGCCAGATCAACCGAACTGCATCTTGCGTTGATTTCGGTATATAATGCAGCGCGTTTTTCCCCTAGAGATGCTGATATGGCAATGACATCGTATACGCCTCCGACAACACCGTGGACGGAGATTATTTATCAAGATGAGCATATTTTGGCGGTCAATAAACCGTCTGGCTTGCTTTCTGTGCCCGGCAAAGATCCGCAGCACTATGACAGTATGTGGGCTCGCTTAGTGGATGATTATCCCGAAATTCAGGTGGTTCACCGTCTGGATATGGCGACGTCCGGACTGATGCTGTTTGCCAAGAATAAACATGTAGAAAGTGCATTGAAAAAACAGTTTCAGTATCGATTAACGCATAAGGTCTATTATGCGCGGGTGTGGGGCAACGTTGCGCAGGATGAGGGGGAAGTGGACTTACCGTTGATCTGTGACTGGCCGAATCGTCCCCGTCAGAAAGTTTGTTTTGAAACCGGTAAGCCGTCCCGGACTTTATTTCAGGTGGTCGCAAGAGAAGCGTTGACGACGGTTGTCCGTCTTTTCCCGGTGACGGGGCGCTCCCACCAGTTACGGGTTCACATGCTGGCAATGGGTCATCCGATTGTGGGGGATGAGTTTTATGCGCCTGAAGCTGCCCAAGCGTTTGCATCACGGCTCCATTTACATGCCGCAGAACTGAGTTTCTATCATCCCAAAAATCATTGGTTGAGACGCATATTCGTGCCGTGTGAGTTTTATCCGCCAGCGGAAGAAATTATTTTCGAATATTTTGACCCAGAGAGAAAACTGCCGGATTATAAGACATTGCCGAGGCCATAAGTCGGACTCCCCAACTCAGATAAGGAGAAAAGGATGTCATTACCGCAAGTCGTATTTGTTGATCGAGCCACGATCCCTGCCCATATTCATTTTCCTGAGCTTCCTTTTGAACATCAGTGGGTAAGCTATGATGAAACATCATCGTCGCAGTTACTGGAGAGAGTTCGCGATGCAGACATAATTATTACCAACAAAGTGGTGCTCAACGCAGATTCATTGTCTCAACTCCCCAAATTACGCCTGATTGCTGTTGCGGCAACCGGTGTGAACAATGTTGATATCGAGTATTGTCGGGCGCATAACATCGCGGTCACGAATGTGCAGGGATATGCGACACGTTCTGTGCCCGAACATGTGATCGGGATGATATTCGCACTCCGTCGTCATTTGATGGCCTATCATCATGATATTGCCCGGGGAGCTTGGCAACAGCATCGTCAGTTCTGTTTTTTCACTCATCCAATCGGTGATGTGGCCGATAGCACCATCGGTATTATCGGTCATGGTGCGCTGGGACAAGCAACGGCTGAACTGGCCCGGGCGGTTGGGATGCAGGTTATCTTTGCTGAACATAAAGACGCGTCGGTTTGCCGAGAAGGACTTTTGCGGTTTGAAACTGTGTTACGTCAGGCTGATGTGGTCTCATTACATTGCCCTTTAACCGAAGAAACCCATCATCTGCTTGGTGCGGATGAGTTATCCATGATGAAAGCCAACGCGATTCTAATCAATACCGGAAGAGGTGGGCTTGTGGATGAATCTGCACTGGTTGATGCGTTGACGTCTGGCACCATTGCTGCCGCCGGGGTCGATGTATTTACGCAGGAGCCTGCCGATGAGCACAATCCACTGCTCGCCAATATTGATTTACCGAATCTATTATTGACGCCTCATATTGCTTGGGGAAGTGATTCAGCAATTCAGCAACTGGTTCAGCGATTAATCGAAAATATTGTCGTATTTTATCAAGGACAAAAGCAGAACCGAATTGTTTAGTCATGATGAATATCATCACGTTAAATAAGTAAATTTGGATATCTGTGCGCTATTTTTTGGCAAGGCTTCTCACATTTATGAGCTTGTCATGTAGACAGGTGCAGAATATTTGCATTGTTGATAATATGGCTACTTTATATGATTTAGCCAAATCATCACGACGGTGATTTGGTATTTATTGAATGTAACGTCAGGATTGACTCATGAACGAAAATAATACTGTGAATCCTCTCCGTTTTAATGGACGGACTGGGGAGTTTTTTGGCATTTGGATTGTGAATATTTTGCTCTCCGTAGTGACTTTGGGAGTCTATTCGGCTTGGGCCAAAGTAAGAACCAAACGTTATTTTTATGGAAATACATATCTCGCTGAAGATAACTTTGAATATCACGGGACACCGAAACAAATCCTCAAAGGGCGTGCTGTTGCCATGCTGTGTTTATTAATGTGGGTGATGTTAAGTTCTGTCTCTGAAGTGGCGTCTGCTGTCTTATTAATTTTGTTTTATCTGGTATTGCCTTGGATGATGTGGAGTAATGTCCGGTTTGATTCGGCAATGACCAGTTACCGAAATACCCACTTTGCTTTTGCAGGCACACTGAAACAAGCTTATATCACCTTTATGGGGCGTGGTGTAGTTGCAATTCTTGGGTTCATTCTGGGAATTTCTGTTATCGTGGTTATCACAAGGATGGTCAATAGTGTCTTGTTGATTGTCGTGATGGCAATTGCTTTCGTTGCGCTATGTGCATTTATTCAAGCATGGGTGATGACCGGAGTATGGCGCTATTTTATGAATGGCTACCGATACGGTAATGCTGAGTTTTCAGCGATTCTGACCAGTAAAAAATTATTTTTCATCAACTTAGGTGCGATCGGTATTTTTATTAGTGGTGTGTTGATGATGTTAGTGCTTGGCTGCATTTTCTTTTATTCAATGGTGATGAATATCATCATGGATATCGACCTTTTCATGTATTCGATGAATGACACCATGTTCGGCAGTATTATCCTTGGCTACCTCTTGTTGATTATTATCGGGATGATTTCTGCTGCTTATATGAGTGTCCGGATTCGAAATTACGTTTATTCTCAAACGTCGGTTTCATTGGAGAACCAGTCACTTAAGCTCAATTCTAGCTTCTCAGTGTTGAAGTATGTGGGATTATTATTGACAAACATACTGGGGTTAATTTTCACCTTAGGGCTAGCACATCCGTGGGTGAAAGTTCGTATGGCGAATTATGCCGCCGAGCAGACACAAGTGATCGGTGATTTAGAGATGATCAAGGCTGTGGATCAAGATTCTGATGTGCGCTCTGCACTGGGAGATGAGCTGGTGCAAGCCTTTGATATCAATTTAGGAATTGGATAATGCGAGTGGTAGGGGCGGCTTATCCGCCCCGTTTGTCACAGCGGTGTTCTGCGGATATCGAAATCTCCGGAGAACAAATCGAACTGCGTTGTGATAACCAGTTAGTCAGTCAGACTTCGTTTGAGCTGTTGACGCTTAGTGACAGTGTGGGCAATCTCCCTGTGCGGGTCTCTTTTCCCGATGGGTGGGTTTTTGTCCCTGAGCAGAATGAAGATATCGACTGTTTGCTGCAAAAGAAGGGCAAGAAATCGCTCAGAATCCGTCAGATTGAATCTAACCTATGGTTGATTTTAGTGAGTATTGCTTTCTGTATCGCAATGCTGTTTGCCGGTTATCGCTATGGGATTCCATGGGTGAGTCATTATGCGGCTCGAATGCTACCTGATCGTGTCCCTGTTTTCGTCGGAGAAAAAATCCTCGATCAGTTGGATGAACAGTTTGAAACGAGCCAGATTCCGGTGAAGCAGCAACAAATCATCAGCAAGCGGATCGCTGTACTCCAACAGCAACTCCCTCCAATGCCTTTCCCTGTACAGATTGAGTTTCGCGACAGTGAGATCGCCAACGCATTCGCGTTGCCCGGGGGCAAAATCGTACTGCTTGATCCTTTGGTTGAACTTGCACAAAGCGATCAGCAACTCGATGGGGTGATTTTGCATGAGATGGGGCACGTTTATCATCGTCATATGATGACGCGTTTGGTTGAGTCGAGTTTGACGGCTGTCGTCGTGGCTTCGTTGACCGGGGATACGTCAGGTGTCGTACATCAGATGATCGGTGCCGGTGTTTTTGTGATGAGTACGGGTTTATCGCGAGATATGGAGCGTCAGGCCGATCAGTTTGCTAAACAGGCAATGTTGAAGACTTATCATACCAGTGAGCCAATGGCCGCGATGTTTGAATTGCTTCGACAGCAGCAAATGCAACATATGCCGGACTGGCTGAGTTCTCATCCAAATTTCTCTGAACGGATTGAATCGATGCGCAAGCCATAGGAAAACACCCCGATGGATTTGATGACAATCGATGGTTTGGTGCAATAAAAAAACAGCGGCAATGCCGCTGTTTTTGTCTCTGCCATCTTGGCGATTACAGCGCTGCAATCGTCGTTTGTTGTTCTTCTAGTTTCACCAATGCTTCTTGATAGGCAGCGAGTTTCTCCCGCTCTTTGGCAACAACCGCTTCCGGTGCTTTGGCGACAAAGCCTTCATTACCGAGTTTGCCTTCGATCCGTTTGATTTCACCCTGCGTTCTGGCAATCTCTTTGGCGAGACGATCCAGCTCCGCAACTTTATCAATCAAACCCGCCATTGGAATCATCAGTTCAGATTTACCCACTAATGCGGTCGCACATGCCGGTGTTTCTTCATCTGCGTTTAAGACACGCACATCTGCCAGTTTTGCCAGAGATGTTAACACCTGCTGGTTTGCTGCCAGACGAGCCGCATCGTTTTCATTGGTGGCTTTGAGCATGACAGACAGCGGCTTACCCGGATTAATATCGTATTCGGCACGCAGGTTACGAATGCTGGTAATAAAAGATTTCACCCATTCAATGTCATCGAGCGCTTCCTGGTGGAAGTTTGCTTCATCATACTGCGGCAGCGCCTGCAACATGATGGTTTCCCCTTCAATACCAGCAATAAGCGGTTTGATACTCTTCCAGATCGTTTCAGTAATATAAGGAATGACGGGATGAGCGAGACGCAGCGTTTTCTCCAGTACGGTAATCAAGGTACGGCGAGTTGCACGCTGCTGATTTTCAGTGCCTTTCCACAAAATGGGTTTGGTCAGTTCCAGATACCAGTCACAGAATTGGTTCCAAATAAACTCGTACAGGGTATTGGCTGCCATATCGAGACGGAAGTTATCGATATGGAGATTAAAGTTTTTGGCGGCCAGTTCAAACTGAGATTCGATCCATTGATCGGCCAGCGAGTATTCAAGCTGTGCATCCGGTGCGAATCCACAATCTTGATCTTCGGTATTCATCAGGACATAGCGGCTGGCATTCCAGAGTTTGTTACAGAAGTTCCGGTAACCTTCCAGACGCTTCATGTCCCAGTTGATATCCCGTCCGGTTGACGCCATCGCGGCCAGTGTGAAACGCAGCGCATCGGTGCCATAAGCTTCGATACCATTTTCGAAAGTCTTACGCGTATTCTTCTCGATTTTGGCTGCCAGTTGAGGCTGCATCATATTGCCGGTTCGCTTGGTGACCAGTGATTCAAGGTCAATCCCGTCGATCATATCGATAGGATCCAACACATTACCTTTGGACTTCGACATTTTATCGCCGTTTTCATCCCGAATCAGTCCGGTCACATAAACCGTTTTAAACGGTACCTGTGGTTTGCCGTTTTCGTCTTTAATGAAATGCATCGTCATCATGATCATCCGGGCAACCCAGAAGAAAATAATATCAAAGCCTGTGACCAGTACATCTGACGGGTGATACATTTTGAGTTCAGGTGTTTGTTCCGGCCATCCTAGTGTACCGAAGGTCCACAGTGCAGAAGAGAACCATGTATCCAGCACGTCTTCATCCTGATGGAGTTCAACATCTGCTGCCATGGCATGTTTACGACGCACTTCTTCTTCATCACGGCCAACGTAAACATTCCCCTGATTGTCGTACCATGCCGGAATGCGATGTCCCCACCATAGCTGGCGTGAAATACACCAGTCTTGAATGTCACGCATCCAAGAAAAGTACATGTTTTCATACTGTTTGGGGACAAACTGAATTTCACCGTCTTCAACCGCTTTGGTTGCAACACCTGCCAGCGGGGCTGTACGAACATACCACTGATCGGTCAGCATCGGTTCGATCACCACACCACCGCGATCACCATACGGAATCGTCAAGTCATGATCTTTGATTGCTTCGAGCAAACCGAGTGACTCAAACTCAGCGACGATGAGTTTCCGGGCAGCAAACCGCTCAACGCCTTGGTATTTCTCCGGCAACTCAGATGGATAATCTTCGCTGGGTTCCCCTTTACTGGTAAAGACTTCAGCGTCTTGACGGATATTGGCATCAAAAGTAAAAATGTTGATCATCGGCAGGTTGTGGCGCTTGCCGACTTCATAGTCATTGAAGTCATGGGCCGGGGTGATTTTTACACAACCCGTCCCTTTTTCTATATCGGCATGTTCATCACCGACAATCGGAATACGACGATTGACGAGCGGTAACATGATCTGCTTGCCAATCAGATCTTGATAACGCGGATCTTCGGGATTGACTGCAACACCTGTATCTCCCAGCATGGTTTCAGGACGTGTTGTTGCAACCACAATATAGTCTTTGCCATCTGCTGTTTTCGCGCCATCAGCTAATGGATAGCGGAAGTGCCACATATGGCCTTTTTTATCTTTGTTTTCAACTTCGAGATCAGAGATAGCCGTATGCAGTTTCGGATCCCAGTTGACCAGACGTTTACCCCGATAGATCAAGTCATCCTCATACAGTCGGATAAAGACTTCTTGAACGGCAGCATAAAAGCCTTTGTCCATGGTGAAACGCTCACGATCCCAATCGACTGAAGCGCCTAAGCGACGTAGCTGTTGTGTGATCGTTCCGCCAGATTCACCTTTCCATTCCCAGATCTTGTCAATAAAGGCATCCCGACCGTAATCGTGTTTGGTTTTATCTTCTTCTGCAGCGATTTTGCGTTCGACAACCATCTGCGTTGCAATACCCGCATGATCGGTTCCGACTTGCCAGAGCGTATTGTTTCCCTTCATCCGCTGACAACGGGTTAGGGTATCCATGATGGTATCTTGGAAGGCATGACCCATATGCAGGCTACCTGTGACGTTCGGTGGCGGAATCATAATGCTATAAGATGCTTTTGATGTGTCACCGCTAGGCTTGAAATAGCCTTGCTTTTCCCAAGTCTGATAGAGAGCTTGTTCAATTGATGTCGGGTTATATGTCTTTTCCATAGTGCTCTTAGCTGGATACTGTCTGAATTAATCGGGATTAAACGTTATGACTGAGGTCTCTGTACGCAGAAAACCTGAGCAATAATGTTTTTCAATCATGGGTAAGCGATTTCAATTGTTTGGAGCTTATACCCGTTTTGACGGTAGATTTTATACCGTTCTCTGGCCAAATGTCTGGCATTTTTTTCGCAAGGAACGAAGTCTATCACCTCTGTAAAGCGATCCGCAAAGGTTGTGTTATTTTCTGCCATATTTATGACGATTTGCCGATTCCGGGACGGGGATACCTGCGGATAACCGATTTCAACGGGAGTGCCATTTTTCGGCCCTTCTCCGACGAGGTTATGTGCCAGAAACGTTTCAGCAGGGACTTGCCAGAAAAGCTCGGCAAACAATTCTGCTTCATCTCGATGATGGCAGTTCAGATAAATCTTTGCCCCTTGATGCGCAAAGTATTGGGCGAGAAAGAGCACATATTCCCGAAATCCTTCGGGCTGTGCCTGACGGCTATCAGGTGAAATCAGATAAAATGTGGCTGTTTTCATTGGCATGTCGGACAAACATCAAAAATAAAGAGGGTCGGTATGACCCTCTTCCGTTCGGTAACCATACAGTTACTCTTCGTTCTCAATCAGCCCACTACGATTGAGTAAGAACTGAACCAGCAGTGGGACAGGGCGTCCCGTTGAACCTTTCAGTGCACCGCTGCGCCAAGCTGTACCTGCAATATCAATATGAGCCCAGTTATATTTTTTGGCAAACTTAGACAAGAAGCATCCTGCGGTAATGGCACCGCCCGGACGACCACCAATGTTCGCCATATCTGCAAACGGACTCTTTAACTGCTCTTGATATTCATCGGCAATCGGTAAGCGCCATGCCCGGTCGCTGGATTGCTCTGATGCATTGATCAACTCATGTGCCAACGGATTATGATTGGACATCACACCACTGATATGGTGACCCAATGCAATCACACAGGCACCGGTCAGCGTCGCAACATCGACCACACAATCAGGCTCAAAACGTTCCGCGTAGGTCAGTGCGTCACAGAGAACCAAGCGTCCTTCTGCATCAGTATTCAACACTTCAACCGTTTGTCCGGACATGGTTGTCAGAATATCTCCGGGGCGGTACGCATTACTGCCCGGCATGTTTTCACAACCTGCGAGAATACCGGTCACGTTGAGTGGCAGATTCAATGCGGCAATCGCTTTCATCGTGCCGAAAACCGAGGCTGCACCACACATGTCATATTTCATTTCATCCATGGCTTCACCGGGTTTCAATGAAATGCCGCCAGAGTCAAACGTCAGCCCTTTACCAATCAGAACGACGGGTTTGCTTTCTGGATCTGGATGTCCTTTGTATTCGATCACCGACATCATCGATTCATTCTTAGAACCTCGTCCGACGGCAAGGTAGGACGTCATGCCTAGCTTTTCCATCTCTTCTTCACCAATGATTTTGGTGGTGACACTGGTGTAATCATCAGCGAGACGACGTGCCTGTGAAGCCAGATAAGCTGGATTGGCAATATTCGGTGGCATGTTGCCGAGATCTTTACAGGCATGGATCCCGGAAGATACCGCTAATCCGTGATTGATCGCTTTCTCACCGAGATTCAGCTCCCGTCGGGTCGGCACATTGAACACTAGTTTGCGCAGTGGGCGACGTGTTTCAGGTTTGATACTTTTAAACTGGTCAAATGTATACAGGTTATCTTTGGTTGCTTCGACAGCCTGACGAACCTTCCAGTATGTATCCCGACTTTTGACATGCAATTCGGTTAAGAAACATACGGCTTCCATTGAGCCTGTCTCATTCAGGGTACTAATCGTCTTCTGGATAATTTCCTTGTACTGACGTTCTCCTAACTCTCTTTCTTTCCCACAGCCAACAAGCAATACGCGTTCGGAAAGCACGCCCGGAACTTGATGCAGCAGGAGCATCTGTCCCGGTTTTCCTTCCAGATCACCGCGTCGTAACAATGAACTAATATAGCCATCGCTGATTTTATCAAGCTGTTCAGCAACTGGAGAAAGTCGGCGTGGTTCAAATACTCCGACAACAATACATGCGCTGCGTTGTTTCTCCGGACTGCCGCTTTTTACACTAAACTCCATGCGTACTCCTACATCGTGAAGACAAATAGAACTAAATCGTAGATAATGCACTCTTACTGGCTGAACAACAGCGAAATCCGAATCATTTTACTCAGCTTTCGAGAGACATAAGATTTTAAAAAATACATGTTTCAACGAAAAATTATAGTGATTCGATTAAAAAAACAAGTTTTTCATAGGTAATTTCAGTGTGATTATCGTTAGATATTTGATCCGAGAGACACTTAAAAGCCAATTGGCGATTTTTTTCATCCTCTTTTTAGTGTTTTTGAGCCAAAAATTTATCCGTGTTCTGGCTGATGCATCCGACGGAGAGATCCCTGCCAGATTGATCTTCTCGATCGTTGGATTGAATATGCCGGCGATGGGGCAATTGATGCTGCCATTGAGCTTATACATTGGTATTTTGATTACCTTTGGCCGGCTGTATGCGGAAAGTGAAATTACAGTGATGAACGCAACCGGCATCGGTAATAAGTTTCTGGTGCGTGCGGCATTATACTTGGCGATTATTACTGCCAGTGCGGCTGCGATTAATTCACTCTGGCTGTCACCGTGGAGTCAGGATCGTGAGGCGCTGTTGATGGATAAACTCGCGGCTGAAAATAGCGTTGATTTACTTCAGGAAGGACATTTTCAGCGCACGCCGGATGGCTCTTCCGTGGTCTTCATCGATGATATTGAAGACAAGAAACTGCGCAATGTATTTGTAGCGCAGCTGACACCGAAAGACTCGATATTGCCCAGTGTTATTTTTTCTGATTCGGGAAATGTAAAAGAACTCAAAGATGGTCGTCAGATCATCAGTTTACAACACGGCACCCGTTATGAAGGCATTCCGACGCAGGTCAGTTATATGGTGACCAAGTTCGATGAATATGAAGGCTTGATTGGTCAGCGCAAGGTTGAAAACCGAGGGCGTGACTGGGAAGCGATACCGACGCTGGAACTGTTGAGGAACCCGGATAGCCATGCTCAGGCGGAGTTGCAGTGGCGGATTTCTCTGGTCGTTTGTATCCCGCTGTTGACTATGCTGGTTGTTCCGCTGTCCGCTGTGAATCCCCGGCAAGGGCGATTCGCAAAAATGGGACCCGCGATTTTAGTCTATCTGACTTATTTCTTAGCGATCAGTGCAACGAAATCAGCCATTGAAGATGGTGGGATTCCCCCCGGTGTCGGGATGTGGCCGTTGAATGCTGCATTGCTGGGGACCGCCATATTGATTAATAGCCTGGATAGTGTATTTGTCCGCCGATTGAAAGATCGGTACAGACAGAGAAAGGTGGCAAGTCGTGTTTAAGATTTTAGATTTATATATAGGCCGAACGATCATTGCGACAACCAGTTTGGTACTGGTCACTTTTGTCGGCTTATCCGGGATTATCAAGTATGTTGAACAACTGCGAAAAGTTGGTCAGGGAAGTTATGACCTGATTCAGGCGTTGTATTTTGTGGTGCTGAGTATTCCCCGGGATATCGAAATGTTTTTCCCGATGGCAGCTTTGCTGGGGGCTTTGATTGGTCTTGGGATGTTGGCGGCCAGCTCTGAACTTGTGGTGATGCAGGCTTCCGGTTTTTCTAAACTCGATATCGGACTTTCGGTGCTGAAAACGGCAGTGCCATTGATGATTGTGATTACCTTATTAGGGCAGTGGGGAGCGCCTCAAGCGCAGAAAATGGCGCGTGATTTACGTGCATTTGCCACGTCTGGCGGTCAACTGCTTTCTGTACGTATGGGGGTTTGGGCCAGAGACTCCAATGACTTTATTTTTATCAATAAGGTCAATGATGACAAACTATACGGTTTGAATATCTGGCGTTTTGACGAACACAAGAAGTTGCGTGAAGTGATTTTTGCCACCGAGGCTGACTATGAAACAAGTAACCAGCAGTGGGAAATGAAAAACGTCCATATCACCAATATGAGTGATAAAGTTGTCATTTCGAAACAGCAGTTCGCCACTTATCCGTGGCACACGTCTCTTGAACCCAATAAATTAGCGGTTGTGACGGTCAAACCAGAAGAACTCTCCCTCAGTGGTTTGTATGACTACGTGCATTACCTGAAAATATCTGAACAGGATACGTCTCGTTATGAGCTGGCATTATGGCGTAAAGTCACCCAGCCCATTTCGATTGCAGTGATGATGTTGATGGCGCTTTCGTTCATCTTTGGCCCGTTGCGCAGTGTCACGATGGGAGCGAGAATCTTGTCAGGTGTGATCGCCGGTTTTACCTTCTATATTTCCAGTGAGTTTTTTGGGCCACTGAGTCTGGTATACGGTTTCCATCCGGCAATCGGGGCGATTGCCCCTAGTATCGTTTTTCTCTCGGTTGCATTGGTTCTGTTGCGTCGGAAATTGTAGGCGCTCTGCGGAGTCAGCTCGCTTTACGATTTGTCTTTGGGGATGACATAGAGATTGGTTTTAGCCCAAATATCATGGAATCCCCGTTTTTGAGGATCGAGCGGGACGGTCAGGTTCGATAGACCGAATCCAGAGGTAAATAAGCGAATTAGTGCTTGTGTGATGGTGATGGGCGTACCATCTTCATTGCTGACAACCAAGCGCCACGCTTTCATTCCAAGTGTTTGTCCTTTTTGAGTCCAACACCACACAAAAAAACCGATCCAGATGATTGCTAAATAAGCGGTAAATATAGAACTCCAGAATGGGTGGTGTGTTAAGAAACTGCTGACATCCTTGTAGATACCATAATGGATTAGTCCAATGGCAACCATCGTTTCAAGAATGGCAACGATCACGCCTGCTGCCAGAACTTCTAAGATTAAAATCAGACAAGTATCGTAAATAAGTGCACCGATGCGGCGGATAAAGCCAGCGGTTTGTAGATGAGGTTGATGTGACATTGTTTATCTATATCTCAGTAAAATAATTCCCGAGAGGATAGTCATTATTGCGCGGGTAAAAAAGAGGATAAACCGAGTAAATTGCTATTTATGGTGAAATAATCAACAATCAATTGAATTTTAGCTTTTTTTCGATTTTTATTATTGCGCTGATTCATTTCTTCCGTATAATTCACCTCACTAAAGGGGTAGCCCTTAATGCCGGTGTGGTGAAATTGGTATACACGACGGATTCAAAATCCGTTGCCTTCGGGCGTGGCGGTTCAAGTCCGCCCACCGGTACCATAATTTATACAACAAAGCCTCGACGAAAGTCGGGGCTTTGTTGTATCTGGATGTCAATGATTTCTTCGACATCGTCATTTTGTTGCTTCCATTCTATTTATTTCCTTTTCTGACGACGCCTCTTTTCCCGGCAACTTCATCACTTTAATCTATTGATTCATTTGTTTTTATAATCATCAGTTTATTATATGTATGATCAAATAAAGTAAAAAAAGGGCCTGAATTGGCTTAAATGAATTGCATATGGGGTGATACAGTTATTTTTTATTCACTCACTATGGAGGGCAATATGCGTAAACAGTTGTCATGGTTCTTATTATTACCGAGTATTTTCAGTGGATATGCGCTGGCTGACGCTGAAAAAGCGCCTTATTTTGATCAGTTACTCTCAGCCGATCATGCTCGGTTGAGTAAACAAGTTGCGCCCATTGATTCAGTGCAGCGTCGCGCTTTTGTGCCGATGGCGCTCGATTTGTCAGACAAAGCATCGATCCTGCCTCAAATCGGAAAATTGCAGTCCTTAGCTGAACATGTGACTGAAGTCTCGACACAAAGTCTTCCGCTATCTGTAACCGCTGAAGATGAAGCGGATACGGTGACGCCTTTATGTGACACATTAGAGGCGGGGAATTTATATACGTTGAGTGGTGTACAAAAGGACGGAGTCTATTGTTATCACTTTGAAGTCAAACAGCGGTCAAAAATTATGGCATTGTTGGTCAACCAAGATAAAACGACCGATATGAGATTGTCAGTGCTCAAGCACGGTGCGAATGACCAGCTCTTGATGGTTGGTACGTCTGATCAACCCGGTAATGCTGATGAAGTTGTTTCCGCAGTTGTTGAACCGGGGCACTACTATTGGTACATGGAAGCGAAAGCAGCGGAGAATGCCAGCATCCAGTTTGGTGTTTCAGTCAATTCGGCCATCGATACCTATGAACCGAATGATACGCCCCAGACTTCAACTCTGTTACCTGAAACACGGGACATGATTGTGGGGAATATTGATTCAACAACGGATGTTGATTATTACCTTTATACGGTCGATAAAGGCAAAAAAATTGATATCACAATTGATCAAAGTGCATCTCCTGAACAGTGGTTGTTTAACGTTATTGCACTCAGTGGCTCAGTTGAACGTGAAGAAAATACATATCACTATACGGTTACGGAAGGCACACAAATACTTCTTCAAGTTTCACATAATCCGGCAAAAAATGTTGATCCCAGTAAGCAATATCAGGTGCTTGTTGGCCCATCTGTTGCGTCTATGTCTTCCAGTAAGGTTGCTGGAGAATCTGATGTGGTTCGGTTAAAACTGAGCGAGACATCAATGTATCCGAATATATTGTCGAATGGCCCCTCAGGACTTTATTTAACAACACAGGCGTATAATCAGCTAACTTGGCAGGTGAAACTGATTGACTCCGCCGGACAACCGGCAGTGAATGCAGCCGTTGCTTTACAATATGATGTGAATCTGTTTGATGGAGAATGGAATCCATCGAATTCTATTGCTTATACAGATAAAACGGGAACCGCAAAAGGAATGGTCACGCTTGGTCGGAAGAATTGCCAGGATGAATTATTTACCAGGCAAGTTGCCTATGTGTATAACAGTAAAGTGACATATAGAACCGGTTTTGATGCAGGGCTATGGAGAATATTGGTTCCGGGAACTTCACTTGGTGTGGGTGGCTCTAACGTCCCCGGAGTGACGCTCGGTCATATTTGTACTCAGAATGTACTCAAAGTGGAGTAATTTTTCCTGACTGAATAAAGTTAATCATCTCTATGTCATTAGGGAAGCCAAGGCTTCCCTTTTTTATCTATAGCGCTTGCTGCGCATAACTTCACACGATGTCGTTCAAATCAGTTGCTTATCTATTCCCAAATGGATCTGTACTTCTTTGCTTGATTATTTCCTTAAATTACATCAATTTCGTGATTTTAATTCCTTTAACTTTTTGAGTTTTTTATCATACAGTAATGCACTGCATTATTGATCCGTAGCGTTCCGGTCGATGAACGAGTGACCTGACTTGTAGGCGGATGCAGTTGCATACATCTACAATGTAAAAGTTATGGATAGTTCTTATAGATAAGAGTGTTAATTCGATTGTGGCAAATATAAAAATAACAGTAGACCGATTACAGCCGGGATTACATATCCGCTTACCCGTGAAGTGGAATGATCACCCATTTTTGCTGAATAGCTTTAAAATCAAAAACCAAGATCAGATTAATATTATTAAGCATCTTGGTATTCAGCATGTTTATTTGAATCCCGCTCAAAGTGATGCACAACCATTGCCTCTGCAAGCATTGGAAAGTGGCGCTGGTGATAACCAAATGGCACCAGAGGATGAGTCCGCCATTGATGATGAGGCAAAAAAACTCTGGCAAGAGAAAGAAAACCGGATTGATAAACTGAAAGCCTACCGTCGTCGTGTCGTTCGTTGTGAAAAAGAATTCGAACGCTCTCTGGCACGGATTCGAAGTGTGACGAATAAGATTCGCAATCGACCTCAAGACGCAGTGGAGGAAGCCTCCCAATTGGTGGCGGATGTTGTTGATGAGTTGCTGGCTGAAGAAAGTGTGACTCTCCATCTGATGAATAGCAAAAGTGAGTTTGAAGATATCTATTTTCACTCACTCAATGTATCAGTGATTGCAATGATGATAGGGCGAGTCAAAGGGTTTGATGCGGAGAAGATCAAAGAGTTAGCTTTTGCTGCGCTGTTCCATGATATCGGTAAGATTAAAGTGCCAGCAGCGATTGTCCGGAAACAGACACCACTCACTGGACCAGAGAAAAACTACTTGAGGCAACATACGCGTTATGGTTTTGATATTGCCAATGGTATTGAAGGATTTCCAGAGAGTGCAAAACGGGTGATTAGTCAGCATCATGAACTTATGGATGGTTCCGGTTATCCAGAAGGCATGAAAGGTGATGACATTGATGAGTTAGCGCAGATTATTGCCGTTGCAAACGCTTTTGATTCATTGTGCCATGGCAATCTTATCAGTGAACAGAAAATTCCTTATGCAGCACTATCACATTTGTATAAAAACTGCCGAGATTTATACAATTTTGATAATTTAAGTATCTTAGTGAAGTTTATGGGGGTTTATCCGCCGGGTACGGTTGTGCAATTATCAAATGACATGGTCGGGTTGGTGATTTCGATTAACTCAAATGATTTACTCTATCCGAGTGTCCTGATTTATGATCCGTCTGTGCCAAGGACGGAAGCACCAATTGTTGATTTGGCAGAGAAAGAGTTAACGATTGTCAATGTAGTTTTACCAGCAAAACTACCGGATAAAGTGCGTGAATATTTAAATCCTCGCTCACGGATTTCGTACTTTTTTGATAGTGATGATCAGTAATTGTGTTTGAAAAAACAGCAAATCATAAAAAAATACAAATCATCAATAAAAAGTGTTTGACTCTAAAATTTATCCCGTTAGAATGGCCGCCACTTCGAACGGAGAACGTTTTGAAGAATCGCTCTTTAACAATATAGACCAATCAATCTGTGTGGGCACTCGTCGATAAATATCCAATAAGATTTTATCAATGAACCGAGTGACCAATATCAAGTTGGAGACAGTTTACTGTTATCTTTTACTGTTATCTAACGAGAGCACAGTCAATTCAGCATTACTTATGTAATGTAACTTTTTGCTTCTGCTTTTTTAAAAAGCGGAGACGAAAAGCAGTATTCATTGAGCCGACACGCAAGTGTCAAAAAAACTTTTAATTGAAGAGTTTGATCATGGCTCAGATTGAACGCTGGCGGCAGGCCTAACACATGCAAGTCGAGCGGTAACAGGAAAGAGCTTGCTCTTTTGCTGACGAGCGGCGGACGGGTGAGTAAAGCCTGGGAAATTGCCCTGATGTGGGGGATAACCATTGGAAACGATGGCTAATACCGCATGACGTCTACGGACCAAAGAGGGGGACCTTCGGGCCTCTCGCGTCAGGATATGCCCAGGTGGGATTAGCTAGTTGGTGGGGTAAGGGCTCACCAAGGCGACGATCTCTAGCTGGTCTGAGAGGATGATCAGCCACACTGGAACTGAGACACGGTCCAGACTCCTACGGGAGGCAGCAGTGGGGAATATTGCACAATGGGCGCAAGCCTGATGCAGCCATGCCGCGTGTATGAAGAAGGCCTTCGGGTTGTAAAGTACTTTCAGCAGTGAGGAAGGGGGTAGTTTTAATAGAGCTGCCTTTTGACGTTAGCTGCAGAAGAAGCACCGGCTAACTCCGTGCCAGCAGCCGCGGTAATACGGAGGGTGCGAGCGTTAATCGGAATTACTGGGCGTAAAGCGCATGCAGGTGGTCTTTTAAGTCAGATGTGAAAGCCCGGGGCTTAACCCCGGAGTTGCATTTGAAACTGGGAGGCTAGAGTACTGTAGAGGGGGGTAGAATTTCAGGTGTAGCGGTGAAATGCGTAGAGATCTGAAGGAATACCGGTGGCGAAGGCGGCCCCCTGGACAGATACTGACACTCAGATGCGAAAGCGTGGGGAGCAAACAGGATTAGATACCCTGGTAGTCCACGCCGTAAACGATGTCTACTTGGAGGTTGTTCCCTTGAGGAGTGGCTTTCGGAGCTAACGCGTTAAGTAGACCGCCTGGGGAGTACGGTCGCAAGATTAAAACTCAAATGAATTGACGGGGGCCCGCACAAGCGGTGGAGCATGTGGTTTAATTCGATGCAACGCGAAGAACCTTACCTACTCTTGACATCCAGAGAAGCCGGAAGAGATTCTGGTGTGCCTTCGGGAGCTCTGAGACAGGTGCTGCATGGCTGTCGTCAGCTCGTGTTGTGAAATGTTGGGTTAAGTCCCGCAACGAGCGCAACCCTTATCCTTGATTGCCAGCACTTCGGGTGGGAACTTCAGGGAGACTGCCGGTGATAAACCGGAGGAAGGTGGGGACGACGTCAAGTCATCATGGCCCTTACGAGTAGGGCTACACACGTGCTACAATGGCGTATACAGAGGGCAGCCAACTTGCGAAAGTGAGCGAATCCCAAAAAGTACGTCGTAGTCCGGATTGGAGTCTGCAACTCGACTCCATGAAGTCGGAATCGCTAGTAATCGTGAATCAGAATGTCACGGTGAATACGTTCCCGGGCCTTGTACACACCGCCCGTCACACCATGGGAGTGGGCTGCAAAAGAAGCAGGTAGTTTAACCTTCGGGAGGACGCTTGCCACTTTGTGGTTCATGACTGGGGTGAAGTCGTAACAAGGTAGCGCTAGGGGAACCTGGCGCTGGATCACCTCCTTACGAACAGATATTGAGATGAGTGTCCACACAGATTGATTTGGTTTATGTAGAGTGTATTGTCCCGTTCGTCTAGAGGCCTAGGACACCGCCCTTTCACGGCGGTAACAGGGGTTCGACTCCCCTACGGGATACCACTTCTTTAGTGAAGTTCGGGTCGTTAGCTCAGCTGGTAGAGCAGTTGGCTTTTAACCAATTGGTCACAGGTTCGAATCCTGTACGACCCACCATTTTCCTTCTGTTTGGGGAAACGCCTGAAAGTGGGCGATTAGCTCAGTTGGGAGAGCACCTGCCTTACAAGCAGGGGGTCACTGGTTCGAACCCGGTATCGCCCACCACTTTCTAACTATTTTTAGCTCGACAGCTCAAACCAGCGGTTTTTACCGATGTGGTTCGATTTTGTGGCGCTGAAAGTCATTAGAAAGTGTTGCTTGAATTAATGAAGTATTACACTTTGCTCTTTAACAATTTGGAAAGCTGACAAAATAATGTGTGTTTCTTTGGAAACAGACGATTATTTGTAAAAGTTCTCAATACTTTCTCGAAAGAGAAAGACCAACACAATCAAGTGTCTTGGAAATGCACAGTTTTTCTGTGTCATTCAATTGAGTCCGGCAAAACCAAGTCACACACTCATGTATAAAATATTGTGTGACACCTAATTAGTTGATGATATCAACCCTTAGGTTTTTGCGCTGAGAATTTTTGCCTGAGACAAGGCAGCAAGAAGGATGTCGTAGGGAGCTATCGTCTGATAGTGACCAAGCAACCTTCGACGCTAACGCCGTATTCAGGGAAAAAGGCCAAGCAAAAAAGACTTCTTCGGGTTGTATGGTTAAGTGATTAAGCGTACACGGTGGATGCCTTGGCAGTCAGAGGCGATGAAGGACGTATTAACTTGCGATAAGCGTAGATGAGGTAGTAAAAACCACTTGAGTCTACGATTTCCGAATGGGGAAACCCAACTGCAGCAGCAGTTATCATTAGATGAATACATAGTCTAATGAGGCGAACCGGGAGAACTGAAACATCTAAGTACCCCGAGGAAAAGAAATCAACCGAGATTCCGAGAGTAGCGGCGAGCGAAATCGGAGTAGCCCTTAAGCTTTTGCAGCGTTAGGTGAAGTGTCTGGAAAGGCACGCAATAGAGGGTGATAGCCCCGTAACCGAAGGCGCTGTTTAGGTGAAAACGAGTAAGGCGGGACACGTGATATCCTGTCTGAACATGGGGGGACCATCCTCCAAGGCTAAATACTCCTGACTGACCGATAGTGAACCAGTACCGTGAGGGAAAGGCGAAAAGAACCCCTGTGAGGGGAGTGAAATAGAACCTGAAACCGTGTACGTACAAGCAGTAGGAGCCTCCTTTGTGGGGTGACTGCGTACCTTTTGTATAATGGGTCAGCGACTTATATTCAGTGGCGAGGTTAACCGATTAGGGGAGCCGTAGCGAAAGCGAGTGTTAACTGCGCGTTCAGTCGCTGGATATAGACCCGAAACCGGGTGATCTAGCCATGGGCAGGTTGAAGGTTGAGTAACATCAACTGGAGGACCGAACCGACTAATGTTGAAAAATTAGCGGATGACTTGTGGCTAGGGGTGAAAGGCCAATCAAACCCGGAGATAGCTGGTTCTCCCCGAAAGCTATTTAGGTAGCGCCTCGGACGAATACTACTGGGGGTAGAGCACTGTTAAGGCTAGGGGGTCATCCCGACTTACCAACCCTTTGCAAACTCCGAATACCAGTAAGTACTATCCGGGAGACACACGGCGGGTGCTAACGTCCGTCGTGGAGAGGGAAACAACCCAGACCGCCAGCTAAGGTCCCAAATTACAGCTAAGTGGGAAACGATGTGGGAAGGCTCAGACAGCTAGGATGTTGGCTTAGAAGCAGCCATCATTTAAAGAAAGCGTAATAGCTCACTAGTCGAGTCGGCCTGCGCGGAAGATGTAACGGGGCTAAGCTGTAAACCGAAGCTGCGGCAATGCTCGTGAGAGTATTGGGTAGGGGAGCGTTCTGTAAGCCGTTGAAGGTGGATTGTAAAGTCTGCTGGAGGTATCAGAAGTGCGAATGCTGACATGAGTAACGATAAAGGGAGTGAAAAACTCCCTCGCCGGAAGACCAAGGGTTCCTGTCCAACGTTAATCGGGGCAGGGTAAGTCGACCCCTAAGGCGAGGCCGAAAGGCGTAGTCGATGGGAAACGGGTTAATATTCCCGTACTTGTTGTGAATGCGATGGGGGGACGGAGAAGGCTAGGTGGGCCTGGCGACGGTCGTCCAGGTTCAAGTGCGTAGGCTGTAGAGTTAGGTAAATCCGGCTCTGCGTTAGGCTGAGACACGATGTCGAGCATCTACGGATGTGAAGTCATTGATGCCATGCTTCCGGGAAAAGCCTCTAAGCTTCAGTTCACAAGAAATCGTACCCCAAACCGACACAGGTGGTCGGGTAGAGAATACCAAGGCGCTTGAGAGAACTCGGGTGAAGGAACTAGGCAAAATGGTACCGTAACTTCGGGAGAAGGTACGCTCTTGACGGTGAAGTCCCTTGCGGATGGAGCTGTTGGGAGTCGCAGATACCAGGTGGCTGCAACTGTTTATTAAAAACACAGCACTGTGCAAAATCGTAAGATGACGTATACGGTGTGACGCCTGCCCGGTGCCGGAAGGTTAATTGATGGGGTTAGACTTCGGTCGAAGCTCTTGATCGAAGCCCCGGTAAACGGCGGCCGTAACTATAACGGTCCTAAGGTAGCGAAATTCCTTGTCGGGTAAGTTCCGACCTGCACGAATGGCGTAATGATGGCCACGCTGTCTCCACCCGAGACTCAGTGAAATTGAAATCGCTGTGAAGATGCAGTGTACCCGCGGCTAGACGGAAAGACCCCGTGAACCTTTACTACAGCTTGGCACTGAACATTGAACCTACATGTGTAGGATAGGTGGGAGGCTTTGAAGCGCAGTCGCTAGATTGTGTGGAGCCATCCTTGAAATACCACCCTTGTAGTTTTGATGTTCTAACTTTGGCCCGTTATCCGGGTCGAGGACAGTGCCTGGTGGGTAGTTTGACTGGGGCGGTCTCCTCCCAAAGAGTAACGGAGGAGCACGAAGGTGGGCTAAACACGGTTGGACATCGTGTGGTTAGTGCAATGGCATAAGCCCGCTTAACTGCGAGAATGACAATTCGAGCAGGTGCGAAAGCAGGTCATAGTGATCCGGTGGTTCTGAATGGAAGGGCCATCGCTCAACGGATAAAAGGTACTCCGGGGATAACAGGCTGATACCGCCCAAGAGTTCATATCGACGGCGGTGTTTGGCACCTCGATGTCGGCTCATCACATCCTGGGGCTGAAGTCGGTCCCAAGGGTATGGCTGTTCGCCATTTAAAGTGGTACGCGAGCTGGGTTTAGAACGTCGTGAGACAGTTCGGTCCCTATCTGCCGTGGGCGTTGGAGAATTGAAAGGGGCTGCTCCTAGTACGAGAGGACCGGAGTGGACGAACCACTGGTGTTCGGGTTGTGATGCCAATCGCATTGCCCGGTAGCTAAGTTCGGGATCGATAACCGCTGAAAGCATCTAAGCGGGAAGCGAGCCTTGAGATGAGTTCTCCCTGGCGCTTAAAGCGTCCTGAAGGGTTGTTCGAGACTAGAACGTTGATAGGCAGGGTGTGTAAGCGCTGTGAGGCGTTGAGCTAACCTGTACTAATTGCCCGTGAGACTTAACCATACAACACCGAAGGGGTTTTAGGACTCTTAGAGACTTGATTGTGTAAGAGAATCAGCTTTTCGAATTGAAAGAAATTTGCTTGGCGACCATAGCGTTTTGGACCCACCTGAATCCATGCCGAACTCAGACGTGAAACGAAACAGCGCCGATGGTAGTGTGGGGTCTCCCCATGTGAGAGTAGGACATCGCCAGGCTTTAATTATCATCTTGAGATAGTGATATCTGAAGATGAACTCTAAATAGAGCTGTTCAGCGTAAGACTTTATTTAGCGAATGTCTGTAGAGACAAGCTATTACCCAGTTTGCTGATATAGCTCAGGCGGTAGAGCGCATCCTTGGTAAGGATGAGGTCCCCAGTTCGATTCTGGGTATCAGCACCATTATATAAATGAATTTTGTTTAGCGGCCATAGCGTTTTGGACCCACCTGATTCCATGCCGAACTCAGAAGTGAAACGAAACTGCGCCGATGGTAGTGTGGGGTCTCCCCATGTGAGAGTAGGTCACTGCTAAACACTTATTGAAAGCCCTGACGATGTCAGGGCTTTTTTCGTATAGTCTGATGTATCTTTGATGAATTATCGGTAAATAAAGAAAAAGCTGATGTTATACATCAGCTTTTAATCACGTCTATAAAATCACTTTGTATGCGTCAGGCAATACATTTCGCGTATTGCCAGTTGGCACTTTTAGTTCAAGAAACTTGGGATTTTTGATTCATATTCGGCAATTTTATCTTCATGTTGAAGTGTCAGACCGATATTATCGAGTCCGTTCAGAAGACAGTGGCGACGGAATTCATCTATTTCAAAACTGTACTCTTGACCATTTGCCGACACTTTCATCGCTTCCAGATCAACAGTAATCTCAGCGCCTTGATTGGCTTCAACATATTGGAAAATCGCATCGACTTCGCTTTCCTTCAAGCGAACGGGCACCATCTGGTTGTTAATTGAGTTGCCGTAAAAAATATCAGCAAAGCTTGGCGCTATGATTACCTGAATCCCATAATCAGCCAAAGCCCATGGCGCATGTTCACGGGATGAACCACAACCAAAGTTTTCACGAGCCAGTAGAATACTTGCGCCTTGATAACGGGGGGCATTCATCACAAACTCAGGATTGGGTTGTTGGCCTGCATCATCTAGGAAGCGCCAGTCATGGAATAGATGTTTACCAAAACCGATACGGTTTACTTTTTGCAGAAACTGCTTCGGGATAATTGCATCAGTATCGACGTTCGCTGCATCCAGCGGCACGACTAAACCTGTATGTTTTTTAAATCCTGACATCATTATTCCCCTTGCTCAAGTGTACGAATATCTACAAAGTGTCCAGCGATTGCTGCCGCTGCCGCCATTGCAGGACTGACAAGGTGCGTGCGACCATCTCGGCCCTGGCGTCCTTCAAAGTTTCGGTTTGATGTTGATGCGCAGCGTTCTCCCGGCCCTAGGCGATCATTATTCATCGCCAGACACATTGAGCATCCCGGTAAACGCCATTCAAACCCGGCATCGGTAAAGATTTTATCTAAACCTTCTGACTCTGCTTGTGCTTTGACCTGCTCTGAACCCGGTACAACGATCGCCTGAACGTGTGATGCGACTTTTTTACCCTTAGCAATGTGTGCAGCAGCACGCATGTCTTCAATCCGGGAATTGGTGCAAGAGCCGATGAAAACTTTATCGACGTCATAGTCGGATAGTCGTTTGCCACCTTCAAGCCCCATGTAGTTCAGTGCTTTGAGCGCAGATGATTGCTCGATTAAATCGGTAAAGTTTTCCGGAGTCGGAATGGGGGCATCAATCGAAATGACTTGTCCCGGGTTGGTGCCCCATGTCACTTGAGGTTTAATCTCTGTTGCATCTAATGTCACCACCGCATCGTATTCGGCACCTTCGTCAGACTGCAATGTTTGCCAGTATTCAACTGCTTTGTCCCAGTTTTCACCTGTTGGCGAAAATTTACGGCCTTTGATGTAGTCATATGTCGTTTGATCTGACGCGATCAAACCAGCTTTGGCACCCAGTTCTATCGCCATGTTACAAACCGTCATTCGACCTTCCATTGACAGATCTCGAATGGCCTGACCACAGAATTCAACAACATATCCGGTTCCGCCTGCTGCTGTGGTTTTACCGATGATCGCCAGCACGATATCTTTTGCGGTAATACCTTTTGCAACTTTGCCTTTGACCTCAATTTTCATTGTTTTGGCGCGAGCTTGCTTGAGAGTTTGCGTCGCAAGTACGTGTTCAACTTCAGACGTCCCGATACCGAAAGCCAACGAGCCGAATGCCCCGTGTGTTGCCGTATGAGAGTCACCGCAAACAATGGTCATTCCCGGTAGGGTAATGCCCAGTTCTGGCCCCATAACGTGTACGATACCCTGATATTTATGATTGATATCGTAGAGTGTGACACCGAATTCTTCGCAGTTTTTCGAGAGCGTTTCCATCTGGATCTGAGCCATCTCACCGGAAGCTCTGATATCTTTCGTGGTTGTAGAAACATTATGATCCATGGTGGCAAAGGTTTTGTTGACCTGTCGAACTGGGCGACCTTTTTCCCGGAGTCCGTCGAAAGCTTGTGGTGACGTGACTTCATGGACTAAATGACGATCGATATACAAAATCGGGTTTTCACCTTCAGCGGCGACCACGACATGTGCATCGTAGATTTTTTCGTATAATGTTTTTGCTTTTGACATTGCTTCTACCTTGAGCTTGTTCGTGGACCGAGAGTCCTCTCGGTCACATGCTTATGCACTTAATATATAGGCAGCGATTTTGTCGCCCATTCCAGAGGTTGTCAGTGCGGGTTTATCGGTTGCCAGATCTGCGGTCAGCTCTCCGGCGGATAATGCCTTGCTGACGGCAGACTCAATATCTTGAGCCGCGGCTTCTTCACCCAGACTGTAACGGAGCATTAATGCTGCCGATAAAATCTGGGCAACCGGATTGGCAATGTTTTTCCCTGCGATATCCGGTGCACTGCCACCTGCGGGTTCATACAGCCCGAAATTGCTTTCATTCAGACTGGCTGAAGGAAGCATCCCCATTGAACCGGTGATCATGGCACACTCATCAGAGAGAATATCACCAAAGATATTTGAACATAGCATGACATCGAACTGAGACGGATCTTTAATCAGCTGCATGGTCGCATTATCGATGTACATATGAGACAGTTCGACATCCGGATAATCTTTACCAATTTCGCTCACGACTTCTCGCCATAAGATAGAGCTTTGCAGGACGTTAGCTTTATCAATCGAGCACACTTTCTTACGGCGTAAACGGGCTGACTCAAAAGCAATTTTAGCAATACGTTCAATCTCGTAGCGGTGATAGACTTCCGTATCAAATGCTTTCTCATTGGCGCCTTCGCCCTCGCGACCCTTCGGCTGACCAAAGTAGATCCCTCCAGTGAGCTCGCGTACAACCACGATGTCAAAGCCATTGGCCGATATATCTGCACGGAGAGGCGAAAATGCTTCAAGTCCCTGATGGATTTGTGCTGGACGCAAGTTGCAGAACAGTTGAAAATGCTTACGTAATGGTAATAAAGCACCGCGTTCAGGCTGCTCGTTTGGTGGCAGATGTTCCCATTTTGGCCCTCCGACTGAACCAAACAGAACGGCCTGTGCCTGTTCACACCCTTTCAGAGTCTGTTCCGGAAGCGGACTGCCGTGATAATCAATGGCGATCCCACCCACGTCGTATTCAGTACAGTTAAAAGTGATGTTGTGTTTTGTTTGAATCGCATCAAGTACTTTATGAGCCTGTTGCATGACTTCCGGGCCGATGCCGTCACCGGGCAGTACTGCAATTTTATAAGTTTTGTCTGTCATGTGAGTCCTTGTTAACTCTCGTATTTATTGATTTCTAACTACGTCGGTCTACGTGACACAATGAGACCGACGCTTAGGGTCTTATATTGTTGCTATTATACTGTGGCTATTTTTTTCTGTTTAATGACTTCGATCTGATCGGCACGTTGAATACTGTTGAGCACATGTAATAATGCTTCTCCTGAAGCTTCAACAATATCGGTGGATATCCCTGTTCCATGGTATTTTCGCCCTTTATAGTTGGCAATAATATCAGCCTGTCCCAAGCCGTCTTCACCTTCTCCTTTCGCGGTCAAATCGAATTTATCGAGGACGATATCGTAACCGGTAACACGATAAATACATTGGTACAATGCGTCCACGGGACCGTTACCGACAGCGGCTTCGCATTTTTCTTCATCACCACATTGCAGTTTAATTGTGGTGGTTGCCATTACGCTGCCCGATTGAACACTCAGATAGTTTAGTTTGTAGAAGTTATCTTCTTCACGTAAGTTGGAGAAGAACATCAAGGATTCTAAGTCATAATCGAACACTTGACCTTTGCGGTCAGCAAGTTTCAGGAAATCTTCATACAGTGCATCCAAATTATACTCATCTTCCTGATAACCCATTGCGTTCATATGGCTCTTCACCGCAGCTCTGCCGCTACGACTTGTCAGATTTAATGCCTGATTTTTTAAACCAATCGACTCTGGGGTCATAATTTCATAGGTATTTTTATTCTTCAGCATACCATCTTGATGGATGCCGGAAGAGTGGCTGAACGCATTGGCACCCACGATCGCTTTGTTGCTTTGGATCGGCATATTACAGATCTGGCTGATCATTTTACTTGTCCGGTGAATCTCCTCGTGCTTGATACCGGTATGCACACCTAAAAGCTCTTGGCGGGTCTTGATGATCATCGCGATCTCTTCTAGCGCACAGTTTCCGGCCCGTTCACCGATACCGTTGATGGTTCCTTCAACCTGACGGGCTCCCGCTTGAACAGCCGAGATCGAGTTGGCAACGGACATTCCCAAATCGTCGTGGCAGTGGACAGAAATAATTGCTTTATCAATGTTGGGGACACGGTTGAATAATGTCTGAATGATACCACCGAATTCTCCCGGGACAGTATAACCAACTGTGTCGGGGATATTAATTGTTCTGGCACCAGCCTCAATTGCGGCTTCAACCATCCGGCATAAGTTGTCGATTGGTGTCCGACCAGCGTCTTCACAAGAGAATTCAACATCATCGGTATAACGACGTGCATGTTTGATCGCTTTGACCCCCATCTCTACCACTTGGTCATAGCTACGACGAAGCTTGTCCTGAACATGAACGGTTGAGGTTGAAATAAACGTGTGAATTCTGAATGCTTCAGCAACTTTCAAGGCTTCTGCTGCAGCATCAATGTCTTTTTCTACTGCGCGGGCAAGCGCACAAACTTGGCTGTTTTTGATGTTTTTCGCGATGGTTTGTACCGATTCGAAATCACCTGGCGAGGAGACCGGAAACCCTGCTTCAATCACATCCACGCCCAGTCGTTCCAGAGCGTAAGCAATTTGTAATTTCTCTCTCTCCGTTAAACTAGCAGATAATGCTTGTTCTCCGTCCCGTAAGGTTGTATCGAAGATAATGACCTGATCGTTCATATTGGCTGGCTCCTAGATCGATAAGTGGTTGTGTTTGCTCACTTGATGTTTTCTTTTGTAAGTGTTTTTAGCTATAAAAAAACCCGCATTTCGATGCGGGTTTTTGTGATTCTTTGTGGTGTTTTCTATCCACTGGCTACCCGCGCGATTGATACACGATAAGGAGGAGGCCTAGTAGGAGAGAAGTTTTCAATGTCATATTCATTTACTTTCCACAAAATTCAATAACAAATTAGTACCGCACCTGATACATCACGTCAACCCAAAATTGTATATTTATTGGTAGTACCTCTTTCATTATGCCCATCGGCTTACTAGCCGAGGGTATTTATTAGTTCAATAGCTTTCATATTTCCGACAACAACAATCTTCATACTTTCGACAACAAATAGTCACACCGCTGTCATCTGGACTGATTAGTGTCTTGGATATAAAGGGGTTGAACTACAGGAATGCAGTCATGAGAGTTATTGAACCGATTGTGAAATTTGATCTGGCCTTGTCACTGTTCTGTCTGCAACATAGATTCAGTTATCCATTGGCACGTATCAGCCGAGCGGTATCCCATACTGGAGACGGTCATTTATATGTTGTCATCGGTGGTGCTGCTTTTTTGGTTGATGAGATTGCAGGTCAGGCATTACTCGTCACTGGATTGATCTCCTTTCTGATTGAGCTGCCGCTTTACTGGTTATTGAAAAACCTTTTTCAACGGCGTCGTCCTCAAGAGTTCTCCTCAAGAGTCATTGCTTATATTACGCCTTCTGATCGGTTTAGCTTACCCTCCGGGCATACAAGTGCCGCTTTTCTGATGGCAACACTCATTGCTTCCTTTTATCCATCATTGTCAGTGATGGTGTTTCTCTGGGCGGGGTGTATTGGCGCTGCTCGTATTTTGTTGGGGGTTCATTTTTTCACGGATGTACTGATTGGTGCCTTACTTGGTATGAGCTGCGCACAAGCTGGCCAACTGGTCATGGAGTGGATGATTTGAAAATTCTCTATGGTGTTCAGGGAACCGGAAACGGTCATACAGCACGAGCCAGAGCGATGAGCCATGCACTCCGGCAATATCATGTTGATGTCGATTTTATTTTCAGCGGCAGAGAGCAAGATAAATATTTTTCAATGGATAGCTTTGGCAATTATCAAACCCGCCGTGGGTTGACGTTTATGACTGAAAAAGGACGGGTTAATTATTTAAAAACCGCCAGAGAGAATCGTTTCGGTCAATTGATTTCCGATATCCGCCAGCTTGATCTCAGCACTTATGATTTAGTGATCAGTGATTTTGAACCGATTACGTCGTGGGCCGCAAAATTACAGCACAAACCCTGTATCAGTCTTAGTCATCAGAATGCTTTTCGTTATCCGGTACCGTTAAAGGGGGCCAACTGGCTCGATAAGAAGATTATTACCAATTTCGCGCCTGCAGATCATTATCTTGGGTTGCACTGGTATCACTTCGAACATCCGATTTTACCGCCGATTATCCATACCGGAGGGGCGGCAGCAGAAAACCAACCTTTCGTTTTAGTCTATCTCCCATTCGAATCTCTGGAATCCATTATGGATCTGTTCTTTCGTTTCGGTCACTATCAGTTTGTCTGTTATCACCCCATGGTTGATGAAATGAAACAGACAGAGAACATGACATTTCATCCATTATGCCATGAGCTCTTCCAAGAGCATTTACGTTGCTGTGCCGGCGTGATTGCCAATGGTGGATTTGAGCTCCCTTCTGAAGCCATGTCATATGGCAAAAAATTACTACTCAAACCTTTGATTGGCCAATTTGAGCAGCAGAGTAACGTGGCAACACTTGAAATTCTGGGGCTCGCTTCTGCGATGGAATCGCTTGATGTCGCCGTGATTCGGCAGTGGCTCGATGAACCGAATGCCGAGCGAGTCGTTTATCCCGATGTTGCTCAAGCCATTGCTGAATGGGTGGTTCAGGGGCGTTGGGATAGTCATCAGCAACTGTGTCAGTCACTCTGGAAACAGGTCAACTTTCCTGACTATGTCATGGTGTAACCCGCATAAAAGTGTAACCCGCATAAAATCATTGATCACAATTAATCTATTTTGCTTGTCATATATGAGATGAATGATTATAGGTTTTCTGTCGCAAACCTATAACTCACGTCAATTAATTTTGTGAATACGATAAAAACCGCGGTTTTATCTTTTTTGATGTTTTTTTAACGACATGATTTTTAAGTATATTTTTAAAAATGAGGTAAAATAAACTGACTTTTTATCAATCTAGTTGCCTTTTGTACATCAATTAAAAGATAGTGAATTGCACAGCCTACTTATACGAACTATCAATAGGTTGTTCAAAATAGAATCACGTTGAGTCACTTTATCTGATGTATGTCACGTCGCCTGACAAGAGTGCTATTCCGAGAGGGATAACGAAAGTGATGACTGAAGCAAAATAAGAGGCATTTTAATGTTAGAAAAAAAAGAAGTTATCCAACCAGTCGCCAGCTATCGGATGGAAAGTACGCTACGAGGCGTTGATTTGAATTTGCTCACCGTGTTTGATGCGGTCATGCAAGAACAAAATATTACTCGGGCAGCTCATAATTTAGGAATGTCTCAGCCAGCAGTAAGTAACGCTGTGGCACGTTTGAAAGTGATGTTTAATGATGAACTGTTCATGCGGCAAGGGCGAGGCATTCAGCCGACTCAGCGCGCCCGACAGCTTTTTGGCCCGATTCGCCAAGCATTACAGTTAATTCGTAATGAACTACCGAATTCTGTCTTTACACCTGAATCTTCAACCAGGCAGTTTAACTTAGCGATTTGTAGTCCGAATGATTTGCGCTTCGCACCGAAGGTTTTCTCTTCAATTCACGATCAGGCGCCTCAAGTGCAACTCCATTTGGAAGCGGATTCGAACCAACAACTTGCTGAGCGGTTGCGTTATCAGGAAGTCGATTTTGTGATTGACTATGCGCGTTTTGAAGAATCCGGTTTCTGTAGTACCGAAATTTTCCAAGATGAGCTGGTGATTGTTGCCTCTAAACAACACCCTCGAATTCAAGGCTCGATTACCCCAGCACAGGTCATAGAAGAGCAACACGCGAAGCTATCTCAGGCACATGGTATCCGGAGTTTCAGTGAACAGGCTTACCGAGATATCGATTGCCATTCCCACTATGAGGGGACAAGCTTAAGCAATGTGCTTTATGTTGTCAGTCAGTCAGAACTGATTACCATCGCACCACGTTGGTTGGTGGAAGCGTCACCTAACAGAGAGCAACTTCAAACGATTGCTTCACCATTTGAACGTAAACAGATCAGTGGTTACCTGAGCTGGCACGAATCGAATGAAAAAGATAAGGGACACGGTTGGCTGAGAGAGCAGCTCATGATGATTTGTGGTGAAATTGTCAGTGCTTCTGTAACCCATTAATATTGTGTTTCATCCTGATGTTGCCGACCCGATGAAAATCAGGGAAGGCAACATCTGTTTATTTCTGCCTTTCTCTTTTCTCTTCCTGCTCCGAATTTTCCCTGATAATCATCATTGGTTAGAACACTTACCTAATATCAACAGATTCGCTTCTTATTTAGCATTTTGATGACCTTTGTTACATAAAATAAATATTTTATGTCTTTTTTATTCTTGGATTTAACATGGTCATCTGTATTTAAATGTTTTTTTCATATATAGTTCTGAATAAATGCCTGTGTACAACATATTCGGTAAATTGCAGTCAGAAACTGAATAGACCAATCTTTCTGAAGCGAGTAAAGTTGCTCTATCCCTTGCGGTGTTATGACTCTGCAAGGACATAGCCATTAGCGAATCGATTTCGATTAGGCTACGAATAAGCCCTAGACTATGTAACCAACCAGACTGTTGAACTGACCTCGGGATACAGTGACTGGTAAGGAGAATAATATGGTAATGCTATCCGGTGCAGAGATGGTTGTTCAGTCTCTGATCGAAGAAGGTGTCGAGCAGATTTTTGGTTACCCCGGTGGATCCGTGCTTGATATCTATGATGCCCTTCATGAAAAAACCGACCAAATCAAACATGTCCTTGTTCGTCATGAACAGGCGGCAACTCATATGGCTGACGGTTATGCCCGCTCGACCGGTAAACCCGGTGTCGTGCTGGTTTGCTCTGGCCCGGGGGCAACCAATACCGTGACCGGTATTGCGACAGCCTATATGGATTCCATTCCGATGATCGTTATATCAGGCAACGTCCCTAACAGCTTGATTGGCAATGATGCATTTCAAGAGTGTGATATCGTTGGGGTTTCCCGGCCGATTGTGAAACATAGCTTTTTGGTTAAAAAAGCTGAAGATATTCCCGAAACGATTAAAAAAGCATTCTATATTGCTTCGACCGGTCGTCCTGGCCCTGTGGTCATTGATTTGCCGAAGGATATCATGAATCCTCAGGTTAAATTGCCTTATCAATATCCGAAAACCATCAAGATGCGCTCTTATAATCCGACAACAAGTGGACATAAAGGGCAGATAAAGAAAGCACTCAAAGCGCTGTTAGATGCGAAAAAACCAGTTTTATATGTTGGTGGTGGTGCGGTTATTTCTGAGGCGGATAAGCAGATTATTCAGTTAGCGGAAACCTTGAATTTACCGGTGGTCAGTACCCTGATGGGATTAGGCGCTTTTCCCGGCACTCACGCAAATGCGCTGGGGATGTTGGGAATGCACGGTGTTTATGAAGCCAATATGGCGATGCATCATGCCGATTTGATTTTTGGTATCGGTGTCCGGTTTGATGACCGCACGACGAATAATCTGGAAAAATACTGCCCTAACGCCAAAATCATGCACATTGATATTGACCCGTCTTCCATTTCAAAGAATGTCCCAGCGGATTTACCCATCGTCGGCTCAGCAGAAAAAGTTTTGGAAACCATGTTGAAGTTGCTGGTTGAGCAGGGGGGCTCGAATGATGCCAACGCGTTGGAACAATGGTGGCAAGAGATTCAAGTGTGGCGGGAGCGTCAGTGCCTTGCTTATCAGAAATCCAATGATCGGATCAAACCGCAGCAAGTGATCGAAACGCTCCATCGGTTGACCGAAGGGAATGCCTATGTCGCTTCTGATGTCGGGCAACACCAAATGTTCGCGGCACTTTATTACCCGTTTAACAAGCCGCGTCGCTGGATCAATTCAGGTGGCCTTGGCACGATGGGATTTGGTTTACCTGCCGGGATGGGGGTCAAATTCTCTCATCCGGAAGAAGAAGTGGTTGTGGTGACTGGAGACGGGAGTATTCAGATGAATATTCAAGAGCTGTCAACCGCACTTCAATATGATATTCCAGTCAAGATCATCAACCTGAATAACCGTTTCTTGGGGATGGTCAAACAGTGGCAGGATATTATTTATCAGGGACGTCACTCGAATTCATATATGAGTTCTGTGCCGGACTTTGCTGCAATCGCAGAAGCTTATGGGCATGTCGGTATCCGTATCTCGACACCGGATGAATTAGAAGCCGGATTGAAGAAAGCACTGGATCTGAAAGATCGTCTGGTGTTTGTGGATATCAATGTCGATGAAACAGAGCACGTTTACCCGATGCAGATTAAAGGCGAAGGGATGGACAAAATGTGGTTGAGCAAAACGGAGAGAACCTGATGAGACACATTATTTCAGTATTAATGGAGAACCAACCCGGTGCTTTGTCTCGTGTGGTCGGATTGTTCTCCCAGCGTGGTTTCAATATCGAAACGTTGAATGTATCCCCGACTGACGATGAGACGTTATCTCGTCTTAACATCACGACGAAAACCAACGCGATGGAGCTGGAGCAGATTCAGAAGCAGCTTCACAAGTTGATTGATGTATTGAAAGTTCAGGAAGTATCAGAGTTTGAACATATAGAACGGGAGTTGATGCTGGTGAAAGTGAGAGCCAGTGGTGCAGTCCGGGCTGAGGTGCAACGGACGACGGACATTTTCAGAGGTCAAATCGTCGATGTTACCAGTAGTCAGTATACCATTCAGATGGGTGGAACAACCGATAAACTGGATGCATTTATCGAGGCGATCTCAGAAGTGACGGAAGTGCTAGAGGTTGCTCGCAGTGGTGTTGTGGGGATCGCCCGCCGTGAACGGGCACTGCGCGCGTAATATCTTGTATCTCGTGGCAAAACGCAATAAAAAACCGGCATCAGCCGGTTTTTTTACGGGTATCCAATTTGATTGGATATCAGCTGCGCCTCGCCAATAAAGTAGCCATCTTCATCAAATCGTTTCACTGCTCCGTTCTCTACAACGATGGTGATTTTTCGGATATCTGAAAACTGCCAATTACGCCATTGGTAAACAAACTGATCGTGTTCAACCCACCAATAGCCCTCATCCATATCATTAGGGCGGTCAGAAACCCCCGTCATTTTGCCATCGGCCTGAAAGGTGATTCGGTAAGGAATATTAAAACAGTCTTTGGTTAAGAGGGTCTGATTTTTCAGCAGATGACGAATCGCTTTACTACGGAGTGGCGGTTGCTGACATTCCTGAAGGGTTTCGATTGGCATGACTTGTTTAGCGATTTGGGAAAGAAGCGCAATCCCTTCCCGAATCTGTTCCGTTCTGATAGATTGGAAACACAGCCGGAAGCTATTGGTCCGTTCATCACAGTAATAGTATTTGGCGCCATTGTTAATCAGAATACCATGTTGTTCGGCCAGTTCTTCAAATCTCCCGGCATCGAATCCCTGTTTATAGTCGATCCAGAAAGCCGTCCCTGCCAATGAAGGTGTCACACCTGACTGCGGAAAATAGTAATTCAGTGCCTTCTCCATCGTCAGCCATTTTTCCCGATAACGTTTGAGCATTCTTTGAGCCAGCGCATCGTAATATCCAAGGCTGAGAAACAACGCAAGGGTTTGACAATTATTCTTCGGAGGTAAGCTATGTGTTCTGAACTGAAGGGCCTTTATTTGTGAGATCAAGGGGGCGGGAGCAACGATATACCCGAGTCGTAACCCCGGAGCAATTGTCGAAGAAAAACTGGAGATATAGATAATACGCTCACTGGATGATTCACTTTTCAGTGGCGGACAAGTGTCTTCGATAAAATTAATATCATGTTCAAAGTCATCTTCAATGATCAAGAAGTCATGTTCCTCAGCCAGCGTAAGGAGCTTCTGGCGACGACTGGCAGACAGACGTACAGTCGTCGGAAATTGATTGCTTGGCGTGGTATAAACCAGTTGGCAGTCGGTCAGTCGTTCATCAATCATCATCCCTTCTTGATCCACATTGATCGGCACGATCTCTGCGCGTCTGGCCTGAAACTGGTGTAATGCCTCGGGATAACCGGGATTTTCAACCGCAATTGAGGAGTCAGCCGAGAGGAGCAGTTTTGACAGATAATAGAGGCTGTTCTGACACCCGAGTGTGATAGCGATATTGTCTCGATTGACGAATATGCCACGCTTGGTCAACACGCGGATGCGGATCTGTTCAATCAGCTCATCATAGTCTGAGTCATTTGATGTCCAAGTACGATGATTGATGCGATTGAGAGACTGAATACTGCATTTGCGCCATTCAGAAACTGGGAATAAGTCCTCATCAACAACGCCACTGACAAAGAGATAAGCATAATTTTTGAGCGCTTTGGCTTCGCGTTCCGAAACACTGTTTTCAGAGATCAGATAACGGCTCCAATCAAGCTGGGTTGATTGTTCTTGTGGGGTTGTCGAAGCGAGTGGTGTGACGGAGATGTCCAGAGCTGGGTTGACAAAATAGCCTTTGCGCTCAATGGAGACAAGGATCCCTTCTTCGGTCAGTAGCTCGTAAACGCGCAAAATTGTGTTTCTGGAAACATTGAGATCTTTTGCTAACTTCCGTGAAGAGGCAAGGGGAGATTGCTTAGGAATGAAGCCATCGAAGATTGCTTTGGCAAGACTGCTTTTGATTTGATCTTGCAGGGTTTTGGAATCCTGCGGATCAAGGTGGATATACTGGCTTAGCATACGGCTCCTACAACTGTTTCTTGTGCCGCTGACTAATCCGAGTGAAGCAACGAAGATACGGACATGCAACGTGACCGCATCTTCGCTGGAGGTACTTTTCTCTGGATGTACCTTTCTCTGAATGTACCTTTCTCTGAATGTACTTAGTGAGCGAGCAACGCTTGTAATTCTGCTTTGATGATTTCAAGGCCTTTGACGATCAGTTCTGGCTCAATCGTCAATGGTGGCAGGAAGCGAATCACATTTCCTTTTACCCCACAAGATAACAAAATCACACCGGCATGGTTACTTTTTACCACAAGCTGTTTGGTCAGATCAGCAAGCGGTGCACCATTGTCAGGATCATTGAACTCGATTGCAATCATGGCACCGACTTGGCGAATATCACCAATTTGGGGAATCTCTTTTTGCAATTCAGTCAATTGTTCCTTAAATTGCAAGCCAATATGTTGCGCTCTTTCACAGAGATTTTCTTTTTCAATGATATCGAGCACTTCTAACGCCGCAACACAAGCAAGCGGTGAGCCTGCATAAGTTCCGCCGACGCCCCCGGGATTGGCTGAATCCATAATTTCTGCTTTACCGACAACCCCGGACAGTGGGAATCCCCCTGCAATACCTTTGGCCATGGTGAACAGATCTGCCTCAATGCCTAGGTATTCTGTTGCAAACATTTTGCCAGTTCGGGCAAAGCCGGTCTGAATTTCGTCACAAATTAAAACGATACCGTGTTTATCACATATTTCGCGGATTTTCTGTGCCCAGGATGCGGGAGCCTGATAGAAACCACCTTCTCCCTGAATCGGTTCGAAAATGATTGCCGCGATACGGCTTGGCTCGATATCACAGGTGAACAAATCGTCCAAAGCACTCAGGCTTTGCGCTTCAGTGACCCCATGATAATCATTCGGGAATGGCAAGTGATAGATTTCGTTTGGAAACGGCCCAAAACCAGCTTTGTAGGGTGCGACTTTTCCGGTGAGTCCCATACACATGTTTGTCCGTCCATGGAAGCCGCCTTTAAAGGCAATGACGCCTGAACGGCCCGTATGTGCCCGTGCAATTTTCACCGCATTTTCTACCGCTTCAGCACCGGTGGTCACGAATGCCGCTTTTTTCTCAAAATTTCCCGGTGTTTTCGCCACGATTTTTTCAGCCAGTTCAACAAAGCTCGTATAAGGCGTGACCATTGAACAGGTATGACTGAAGCTGTCTAACTGCTTTTTCACGGCTTCAATAATCTGTGGGTGAGAGTGCCCGGTATTATTCACGGCAATCCCAGCGGCAAAGTCGATATACGTTTTGCCTTCAATATCTGTGATCATCGCATTTTTCGCACTTACTGCATAAACTGGCGCCAGATTAGCCATCCCTTTTGCGACGACTTTTTCCTTACGGGCTTGCCATTCCATATTTGTCATGAGTTTTATTCCTTCACATTCAAACAGTCGTTATTGTGAGATATCAGAAGCCGCCGAAGCAGAGATATTTGACATTGAGGTATTCATCAATCCCTTGTTTGGCACCTTCCCGGCCAAAGCCGGATTGTTTTACACCACCGAATGGTGCGACTTCATTGGAGATAATGCCTTCATTGATCCCAACCATGCCGTATTCAAGCTGTTCGGCAATACGGAATGCACGATTCAGCGTACTGGTGTAGAAGTAACTGGCTAATCCGTAAATCGTATCGTTGGCCTTTTCGACCAAGTCATCATCGTTGGAAAAGCGAACAATCGGAGCGACCGGACCGAATAGTTCGGTATGTACAATCTCCATATCTTGAGTGACTTCAGTCAGAATGGTCGGTTCAACGAAGAGACCTTCCAGAGAGCGGCCGCCAAATGCGATTTTTGCGCCTTGTTCGACGGCTGTATTGATATAGCCCAACACACTGTTTTTCGCTTTCATATCGATCAGCGGACCGATAATCACACCGGGTTCCACGCCATTACCGACTTTCAGATCTGCCGCGGCTTCGGCAAATTTTTCAACGAATTGGTCGTAAACGCTGTCCTGAACATAGAAGCGGTTTGCGCACACACAGGTCTGCCCGGCATTACGGAATTTTGAGGCGATGGCACCTTTGACTGCTTCATCGATATCTGCATCATCAAAGACGATAAATGGTGCGTTGCCGCCTAATTCCATTGAGGTACGCTTGATCGTTTCTGCACACTGTTTGATCAGGTGACTACCAACTTGAGTCGAGCCTGTGAAAGACAACTTCTTGATATCATCGTGACTACAGAAAATATCACCAACGGCCACTGAAGAGTGGTTGTTCACCACGATTAAGAGCTCTTTTGGCAATCCTGCTGCGTACGCTAATTCTGCAATGGCATAGGCAGAAAGCGGGGTTTGGTTGGCGGGTTTGACGATAAAGCTACACCCTGCCGCCAGCGCGGGGGCTGCTTTACGGGTGATCATTGCGATAGGAAAATTCCAAGGCGTGATCGCCGCTGCCACACCAACCGGTTGTTTAATCGTCATTAAACGTTTGTTTGACGCCGGTGCCGGAATTGTATCACCGTAGGTGCGTTTCCCTTCTTCTGCAAACCACTGAATGAAAGAGGCACCATACATGACTTCCCCTTTGGCTTCCGCTAAGGGCTTGCCTTGTTCGAGGGTCATAATCCGGGCGAGATCATCACTGTTTTCAACCACGAGATCATACCAGCGCTTTAAGATGGTCGAGCGTTCTGCGGCTGAACGTTGTTGCCAAGCTTGTTGAGCCTGCTTTGATTTCTCAATCAAAGTGAGGATATCCGTTGTCTGAACCGAAGGAATATAAGTTAGCGTTTCATCGGTTGCCGGATTGAGGATTGCAATCGCATCTTCACTGAAAGGACACGTTGCTTTGAGTAGGTTTTTGTTAACAATTTGGTCCATCATTGTGTCTCTTTTGTTAGCTGTAAGGAGAATGGTAGATCTAAAAATGACACCACCCGAAGTACCAGTTAGATCAATTATGTGGTACCAGCGATAAGTTGCTGGCTGGTACCATACAAATTGTCTTTCTGGTTCTATTGCTTTGGTTTTGCTTTCTTCATATTAACCTGTGAAACAAATCAGTAACAAACAAGTAACGACACAGGAAGAGGAATTTCTATGTTTGGGTTAAAGGGAAAGAAGCTTGCGAAGACATTACTGGCAGTCACGCTGGGTGTCAGCGCACTTGCGAGTTCTACGGTCAGTTTTGCCGCTGAATATAATTGGCGTTTTGCAAATTTATACGGCCGCGGTACTGCATTTGGTGCCGTTTATGAAGACTTGGCAAAAAATATTCAAATCATGTCCAATGGCCGCATTGCGGTGCAAGTTCTGTACTCCGGAGAAGGCGTAGGTACCAGTGGTATCTTAGGTGCTGTACGTTCCGGTCTGATTACAATGGGAGCCCCTTTCCAACCGATGCATGCGGGTGAGTTTCCGGCTGGGGTTGTGGAGGTCGGTTTGCCTGGTGGCACATCGGATGCCAGTGAACTCATGACATTATTTCATGAGCGGGGCTGGGGCGATGTGTTGAAAAAAGCCTATGCCTCTCAAGGGATCGTCTGGCTGGAACCTTATATTCAGCCCCCGGTTTATATCATTACCAAAAAACCAATTAACTCGATTGCTGACTTTAAAGGCATGAAAATTCGTGCACCGGGTGCCTATGGTAAGTTCCTGCGTAACCTCGGTGCGGCACCTGTTTCTCTGTCTTGGAGTGAAATCTATACTTCACTGGCAACCGGTGTCATCGATGGTTCTATCGGTTCAAATATGATTGATCACCGCGATGGTAACCATGTGGAAGTTGCAAAATACATGTATCCTCTACCCATTGCCGGTGCTCAGGTGTTACCGATTATTGTGAACCAAAAAGCATGGAATAAATTGCCGAAAGATCTGCAAGCGATTGTGAAAGGTGCGACGGCTGAACATGCGATTGAGCAGTTGACGAAGTCAAAACTGTGGGAGTCACAGGCTGTGGCGGAAATGGAAGCAAAAGGACTGAAATGGAGTCCTGAGCCATCTGAAGCAGACAAAAAAGCCTGGAAAGCCGCTGGGGTGTCACTTGCACAGGAATATGCCAGTGCCGACCCTTATTCAAAACAGCTTGTTGAGATCCTCAATAAGAAGCAGTAACAAGGAATAATCAAGGTGAGTCTGATGACTCACCTTGATTGGTTTGGGAGTATATATGGTTGAACCAATTCTAAGAGGATATTGCCAGTTTGTCAGATATGTTGTTGGCCTAATCGGGCGTTCGGTATCATATCTGCTTCCTGTACTAGCCACGATTGTTGCCTACGAAGTCTTTGCTCGTTATGTGATAGATAAACCCACCATTTGGGGGTATGACACTTCGCTGTTTCTGTTTGGATATATTGCCGCCTTAGGCGGTGCATATGCGCAGCAACGTGAAGCACACATTAACGTCGACATCGTACACGGTAAAGTCTCGGAAAAGACTCGCCGGATTTTTGACCTGATCACTGCGATTCTGGCGATAGGATTTTTAGTGGTCATGATCAAAACTTGCTATGGCATGTTTCTGGAAAGCCTTCAATATCATTACAGAACCAAGAGTGAATGGGCCCCGCCGATGCATCACTTTTGGCTGATGATCACCGTCTCTGCGAGTATTTTTGTTGCCCAATATTCAACTGAATTGATCAGTAATCTATTTTTCCTTTTCACCGGACGTGAATTGAGCGGAACGGTGCATCCGCATGTCAGCTTAGATGAGCAGCCTTTCCATGTCAGTTTAGATGATGAGCCGTTTCGGGCTGAGGATCATCCCGTAGAGAAGTCCGTTTTTGACAAGGAGAATTCAAATGGGAATTGAGATGTTAACCCTTGTTTTGCTGGCATGTATTCTGACCGCTTTTGTGTTAGGTGCGCAGGTGGGACTGGCATTGGGTGGCATTGCCATGGGCGTCGGTTACTTGGTTTGGGGAGAGACGCTGTTTAATATTGTGCCGACCACCGTTGAGAGCACATTTTTCAATTTTATTCTGTTAGCGATTCCGCTTTATATTTATATGGGACAGATCCTCACCCGGTCCGGGATTGGGGATGCCATGTTTAATGCCAGTCAACTGCTGATCGGCCGGTTGCGCGGTTCTTTGGCCATTAGTGTCATTGGGGTTTGCTCCATGATCGGAGCCATGGTTGGCATCATCGGTGCCGGTATCATGACTTCCAGTAGTATTGCACTCAAACCAATGCTTGATCGTGGCTATGACAAGAAGCTTGCGCTTGGGGTCATTATGGCTGGTGGCTCTTTGGGAATTCTTATTCCACCGAGTATTCCAATGATTATGTTTGCTTCTGCGACCCAAAACTCAGTTGGCAAAATGTTCTTGGGAGCCATGATTCCAGCATTGATTACGATAGTTCTGTTGATCACTTACGTGGTGATCTCTTGTAAATTGAATCCGGAACGCGCCCCGCTTGATTCTGACAACGATATTCAGGTGCCGAAAGGATACGAGCGGTTTAAAACCATCCGAGACGGTGCGTCGTCACTTGCTCTGATTGTGGTGGTTCTCGGCAGTATTATCGCCGGGATTGCAACACCGACTGAATCTGGTGCTTTGGGGGTGATGGGGGCGATCCTGTTATCGATCCTGTTTAAGCGATTTAAACCGGAGATGTTAAGACGTTCGGGAATGCAAACCGCGCTGCTGGTGAGTGTAGCAATGTGGATTATTCTCGGTGCATCGGTTTTCAGTAATTTCCATTTATTGATGGGAATTCAAGGGATGGTGTCCGGGTTTGCCCAAGGGTTGGATTTACCACCGATCATGATCATTATTATGTTCCAATTGATCATGCTGTTACTGGGATTCATCATCGATGAATTTATCATTGTGCTGATGTGTGCACCCATATTTACGCCGGTTGCGGTGTCACTTGGCTACGATCCGATTTGGTTCGGTGTGTTGATGATCCTGAATATTGTGATTGCTGTTCAGACACCGCCTTACGGTTTTGCGTTGTTCTATCTGAAAGGGATTGCCCCGAAAGGTGTGACAATGTTGGATCTGTATAAATCGGTATTACCGTTTATTACCGTACAGTTTATTGTGCTGGTTATTTGTATGGTTTTCCCGGATCTGGTGACTTGGTTACCGAATCTGGTCATTCATTAGAGGTCTGTATCACGGACGATTGTTTACCCGTGTTAGTCGTTTAATAAAAACCTGCCTGAGGCAGGTTTTTTTACCGTGTTTTTGGCTGTCAGTATCGGTTTGCGTAATGGCGACGGCCAAAAAGAAAAGCCCTTTCCACAGAGAAAGGGCTTTGAACCTGAGATACTAAGATGGGATTAATGCAGAATCCGAGCGCGGATAGTCCCTTCGATTTTCTTCAGTTTACGCAGCGCTTCTTCTGAGCGGGCTGTTTCAACGTCAATGACCACATAACCGACATCAGCAGATGTTTGCAGATACTGTGCGGCAATGTTGATACTATCCTCAGCGAAAATCGTGTTGATTTGATTGAGGATACCCGGACGGTTTTGGTGAATGTGAAGCAGACGAGAACATTCTCTGAGTTCTGGCAGTGATACTTCTGGCAGGTTGACGCTGGATACTGTCGAGCCATTATCAGAGTATTTGACAATCTTGCCTGCCACTTCGATCCCGATATTTTCTTGCGCTTCTTGCGTTGATCCACCGACATGTGGTGTTAGGATAACGTTGTCGAACTGAAGCAGTGGCGATTCGAACGGGTCTGCATTGGTTTTTGGCTCAACTGGGAATACGTCAATTGCAGCCCCTGTTACTTGTTTTGATTCCAATGCACCACATAGGGCATCAATATCGACGACGGTTCCCCGTGCCGCATTGATGAAGATTGAATTCGGTCTCATTTGAGAGAATTCTTTACTGGAAATCATATTCTTGGTGTCTGCTGTTTCAGGCACATGCAGAGAGATGACATCACATTTGCCTAGCAGTTCTGCCAGAGAGGCGACTTGAATGGCATTGCCCAGAGAGAGTTTGTTCTCGATATCGTAGTAATAAACCCGCATCCCCAAGTTTTCAGCAATAATCCCCAACTGAGTACCGATATGGCCATAACCGATGATCCCGAGGTTTTTCCCGCGAGCTTCGAAGCTCTGGTCTGCACTTTTTTTCCAGATACCGCGGTGCGCAAATGCATTTTTTTCAGGCACGCCCCGTAGTAGCAGCAAAATTTCACCCATAACCAGTTCGGCAACACTACGGGTATTGGAGAAGGGAGCATTGAAGACCGGAATCCCGCGTTTTGCTGTCGCACTTAAATCAACTTGATTGGTCCCGATACAAAAACAACCGACACCAACCAGTTTCTTCGCTGCGTTGATAACATTCTCCGTCAGGTTGGTGCGGGAACGAATACCGACAAAATGAGCATCCTGAATGGATTCTAATAGTTCTGCTTCGGATAATGAACCTTTGTGATATTCGATATTGGTATAGCCAGCTTCCTGAAGCACTTCTACTGCAGAGTTATGCACACCTTCAAGAAGTAAAATTTTAATTTTGTTTTTTTCCAATGAAACCTTGGCCATTATTTTTGTCCTTAACGATGGAAAGATGAAGAAATGAGGTGCACGGTGGCCAAAACAGAGAATTTAGCATTTTATTAACAAGCAAACGTTTGCCTAGTGCATCATCTCACCATAAAGTAACAAAAAAAATCTCCAATTGGTAAGAAATTTCCGTCATAAGGAATAATTTTTCTATAGCTAATAAAAAAACGGCACGCAATGTACCGTTTTTCACGATTTATCCATATTGGTGCAAATGATTTTAATGAGTTACTCAATAAATTGGGGGCCTTCTGGCGTCCCGATAATCACAATATCTGCTCCACGATGTGCAAATAAGCCATTGGTGACGACACCGGGAATATTATTGAGGGTTGATTCCATGGCTTTGGGCTCAGTAATCTGCATATTGTGTACATCGAGGATGATATTGCCATTATCTGTCAGCACTCCGTCACGATAAACCGGTTCTCCCCCAAGTTCTTTCAGCGCTCGGGAAACCTGCTCCCGGGCCATTGGAATGACCTCGATAGGCAGCGGGAATTTACCCAACACATCAACGGTTTTGGTGCCGTCAACAATACACACGAATGTATCGGAGATTGCAGCAACGATTTTTTCCCGTGTGAGGGCTGCACCACCGCCTTTGATCATATCCCGCGTTGGATTGATTTCATCGGCACCATCAATATAGACATCCAGTTTTTCAACATCATTACAGTCGTATACCTGAATCCCTAATGCTTCAAGTTTCTCTGTCGATGCTTTTGAGCTGGAGACCGCACCTTGAATATCATCTTTGACTGACCCTAAAGCGTCGATAAAGTGATTGACGGTTGAGCCGGTGCCTACTCCGATAATGCCACCTTTGACGACATATTTGAGTGCTGCCCATCCCGCCTCTTTTTTCATTTCGTCCTGGGTCATGTATTGATCTCCTGCTGATTGCGCGTAAATGCCATCTGAATATGTAATCGATATTTCCGCGAAGGATTATATACTCATCTTCACAGGAGTTGCAGCGTCAATCTTTCTTTTCCTCTGTCTTGCATCACATCGTGTTGCACCGTTATATGCCCGTTTATTCCCATGACCATATTTTGTCGGGCGTAACGATCTTTGGCAGTGGCACATCCCAGGATTCAACCGGAAGTCGTTCGACAAACTGACACGAGTGGGCAAGCCCGAGCGGTTTGGCACCGCTTCGGCTTTTAAACCAAGGTTCTAACGTTCGATCATAATAGCCGCCTCCCATACCGAGACGGTGTCCTGATGCATCGAAGCCAACCAATGGGGTAAAAATAAGATCAAGCTGCCGCGTCGGAAGAATCAGCTGTTGATTCAGTCGTGGTTCGGCAATACCGTAATGGTTCTGAACCATGGCTGTATCTGGTGTATAGCGTAAGAAAAGAAGTTGCCCTGTTGAAAAAGGGTGAATCACGGGGAGATAAACTGACTTGTCTTGTTGCCAGAGCCATTCGATCAATGCATGGGTTGAGAGCTCCCCGTCGGTTGATAAATAAATGGCAATATGTTGGCTGGTATCCAGTTCGGGTAAGTGGGAAAGCTGACGAATTATCTGCTCACTGGCAGCTTGCTGAAACGCGTCAGAGAGTTGTTTTCTTCTGGCGCGGATCTGCTTTCTGAAATCAGCGCGAGTCATGTTGTTTTGGTGCATAGGGAACCCCAAAGTGCCGTTGCAGATGTTTGACCCTTGAACCAGCTGGTTCAAGGCGGATTAGTAATGTTGACCGTAGGCTTCTCGGTGCGTGCCGAGCTTGCTCAATAGCCAACAAATACCAACCCTTATGTATTGCTTATCGGCTCAGGGACGTAATCCGCTGACGAACACTTCAGGGTAAATTTTGTGGCGCTGAGTTACAACTTCTCTTGCTCGACTTGATGAATCACCTGATCCAGCGATGTGGAGAGGCGCTCTATCCGTGTCGCCAGATGAGACGTCGTCTGTTGATTCTCTTTTATCTGGCTTTGTAACTCATAACAAATATTTAAAGCAGCAATCGTGAGTAACTTCACTTCATTTGTCACCTTAGTTCTTTCCGTCATTTCTTTCAAACGATTATCAAGCTCTTTTGCCGCCTGAATCAGAGAGTCTTCTTGACCCGGGGGGCAATTCACTCGTGTTATTTTTCCTAGAATCTCAACATCAACCGCTTGGTTACTCATGACTTATGAACTCGCAACATGCCACTGTGAATGATACGTTGACGGTATCATCAAGACGGAAACTATAGGAAAAGCATCGATAAGATTCAAGTCTTTCCCTTGATATCAAGGTCAATGATTGGTTAAAAACACAGATCTTAGACAATTCGGACAAAACCTAGGCTATTGTTCGGGACTGTTTAACAGATTTGATGTTTTGAATATTTCAGCAATGAGACTGAGGTGGTAGGATTAGTTTTATTTTTCTTTAGGCAGCCCTATGAGTGACAATAAGTTTCCTAAATATGAGTCTTTTGCTGAGACGCTAAAGTCTGTTTCCCTCTCTGTAACACCAGCAGAACTACATGGACTGTTAACCGGTATGTTATCTGGTGGTTTGAGCCCGGAAGATGGGCGTTGGCAGCCGCTCTTATTTGATTATACCAATGATGGCATGGGCTGGCCGATGGCAGCATTAGGTTTGGCTGGTGAGCTGATGGCCCATACAGCGGAAGAAATCACCCAGAATCATTTTCAGTTGTGGCTGTTTCTACCGACAGGCGATGGTGAACATGGTCTGTTTGAATTAGCCGATGCCGTTTCTGAATGGATTAATCACTTTATCTCCGGTCTGGGATTAGCGCATCCAAATGTCAATAAGTTATCGAATGACGCCAAAGAAGCTTTGGCTGATTTGGAAGAGATGGCTCGGCTCGGGATTGATGAAGATGATGATCTTGAGGAACAGGCGCTACTACTTGAGCAGGTCATCGAGCATGTGAAAGCTTGTGTCTTGGCGATCCATGCTGAATATGGCATTCAAATCAAAACCGAAAACAAGCGTCCCACAATTCACTAAATCGGTTTGATTGTCGGACGTTGGGTTGATACCGATAATCATATATCAGTGATTCAGCCCACGTTATGAGGTGTGAATGTCTCACTCTGCAACTGTCTTACTGAGGCGAGCTTGATTGCTGAAGGTTTTATGGCAGAGTCATACCGGAACCTATACAAACGGAAAGCAGTTGAATGAAAATGTTTGATGTCATTATCTCTGGTGGTGCAATGGCTGGCGCGACACTGGCACTGGCATTAGATGCCAGTTTTGGTGGAAAACTTCGGATCGCTGTGGTTGAATCGTGTGATTTTTCGACGCAAGCGCATCCCGGATTTGATGCACGCTCAATTGCACTTTCTGACGGAACTGTTCAAATACTTCAGGCATATCAGCTCTGGGATGCTATCCAACCTTATGCGACACCGATTTCTAGCATTCATATCTCTGATCGGGGACATGCCGGGATGACGGACCTCGAAGCCAACCGCCTTGGGATGTCTGCACTGGGGTATGTGGTTGAGTTGGCTGATGTTGGTCAGGTTTATCATCGTTTGTTGCAGGAACGTGCCGCGATTTCTCTGTTTTGTCCGGCAACGATCCAAAGCGTTGAGCGAACCACTGATGAAGTGCAAGTGCAGCTCGCTGATCAATCAACGCTCCGTGGTAAATTATTGATTGCCGCCGATGGCAATACATCGACCTGTTGCCATCAGCTCGGAATCACTTCTGAGGTGCGTGACTTTGAACAGGTTGCGGTGATTGCGAATGTTGAGTTGGATCAGCCTCATCAGGGGCAGGCTTTTGAACGTTTCACGACTTCCGGACCATTGGCCCTGCTGCCCATGTCGCGTCAACGGATGGCAATGGCGTGGTGTGTCAGACCTGATTCCTGGGCCGAAATGCTCTCTCAAGACGATGATACATTCTTAGCCAAGCTTCAGCAGACATTTGGCTGGCGGTTGGGCAAAATGAACCGTGTCGGAACACGGGCGGCTTATCCGCTCAAGCTGACTTATCGCTCTCGCGCGGTGTCTCATCGGTTTGCCATTATCGGTAATGCAGCTCAAACGCTTCACCCGATTGCCGGTCAGGGATTTAATCTGGGCATTCGGGATATCGCAACCTTGGTTGAAGAAGTGCGACGCCATCCGGATGACGTCGGATGTTATGCTGCGCTCTCTGCATTCCAACAACGTCGCACCCCCGATCGACAAAAGACGATGATAATGACTTCCACTCTGGTCCACACGTTCTCTAATGCGTGGTTTCCTGCGGTTGTGGGAAGAAATTTAGGATTGATGGCCATTGATAACCTCCCTGTGCTCAAACAACCCTTGTTGACTCGGACACTGGGATACGTATCTCGTTAGAAGGTTTTTATATGATGCAAAGTTTTGATATAGCCATTATCGGTGGTGGTATGGTTGGGTTGACATTGGCCGCAGCACTGAAAAATACAGATTTGAGAATCGCTGTGATTGAAGGACATACACCGGATTCAACATTAGGTGACATGCCGGATGTCCGCGTGTCAGCCTTGAGTCGGGCCAGTGAGCATATTTTAAAGAATGTTGGGATCTGGGAAGGTATTGTCCGACGTCGAGCATCGCCTTATAGTGAAATGCATGTTTGGGAAAAAGACAGCTTTGCCCGGATTGAGTTTGACTGTCAACAGCTTGCTCAGCCAGATTTAGGTCATATCGTTGAGAATCGAGTGATTCAGCTGGCGGCTTTGGATGTCGTTCAATCTCAGCAAAATGTCACCTTTTTTATGCCGACGCATTGCCAGAGTTTGGTTGTGGGTGAAAGTGAAGCTTGGTTGACTCTGGATAATGGCAGTGCTTTGACCGCGAAGCTGGTTGTGGGAACGGACGGTGCAAACTCTTGGGTTCGTCAGCAGCAGGATATTCCGTTAACGCATTGGGATTATGGCCATACTGCTTTGGTCGCGAATGTCATGACGGAAGAACCCCACCAGCACATTGCACGGCAGATTTTTACACCACAGGGGCCGCTGGCATTTTTGCCGCTGGCTGATCCGCATATGTGTTCGATTGTCTGGTCTACAGATCCTGAGCGAGCAGAAGCATTGCTAAATATGACAGCAGAGCAGTTCAACCGCTCACTCTGTACTGAATTTGACCGGCATCTTGGTTTATGTAAATTGGTCAGCGAACGAGCGGTCTTCCCTTTGAAAATGCGTTATGCCCGAAACTTCGTCTGTGAGCGTATTGCATTAGCTGGGGATGCAGCCCATACCATTCATCCACTGGCAGGGCAGGGGGTCAATCTTGGACTGCTTGATGCAGCATCATTAGCTCAGGAAATCAAGATGTTATGGCAGCAAGGGAAAGACATTGGATACCAGCGAAACCTGCGCCAATATGAACGCTGGAGAAAAGCTGAAGCTGCTAAGATGATTGCGGCAATGCAGGGATTTAAGACATTGTTTTCCGGAGATTTTCCGGTGAAAAAATTAGTTCGGGGGATGGGCATGTCGGTGTTAAATCAAGTACCGAATGTCAAAAATGACATGATGCTACGGGCTTTGGGGATTCGGGGTCACTTACCGGAGCTTGCCAAAACAGGGATTATTGAGTGACACCTATGAAGGGCAACGAATTTCGTTGCCCTATGATTCTGCTTATGCACATACGCATTTTAGCCGCATGATTTCCTGATTAATTTCTTTGACCGTTCGATAATGACGTTGTTCTGCTTGTTCCGGAAGCATCAGTTTTCCCTGATCGAACTCAAACTTACCAATACCGTCAATGTAGATTCTACCTTTAAATAGCCGACTAATATGTTTAGCAATCATACTCGGTGTATAGCGCTTAAACAGTCTCATATTATCGTCCTTTTCTGAATATCTGAGGTGATTATTAACCTGATGACTTCACAGCCAGCAAACCTCAACATCAACCTTGTGAGAACTCAACTCGCTCTAACGATTCTATTTTATTTCGTTCTTCATGTTGTGATATTTGTAGTGAAATAATCATGACATGATGAGTCAATTGAATTTTTGTGCTGTCATCTACATATTTAACAGAATGAACTGCATCGTTTGTATCGGTTCTGTTAACTTTGAGACAGCTTACACACATCATTGCAACGATGTGTAGCCCCGTTCTCGGTGGACCATTAGGCCCGAACATTGTGACACTTTTATAACAAAATTGCTGAGCTATTGTTAAATTTTATGATGCTTATCCATCACTATAGTTTTTGACCGATGGCTGTCAAAAAAAATCCCTGACTTTGATGAAAAAAAGCCCGCATCTGTTTAGATACGGGCGAAATAGTCACAGATGCATTACACAAAAAGTGGATGTACTGACTTGAATCAGTGTCACTTTTTAGTCGATCCAGGTGCGATTTCTGGTGAAAATGCATGACTGAACCAACATCAACAGATTACGTGAAAAAACAGCAAATGACTATTTATGTTTTATTTTTGCTTAATAATTCACTCATTGGTTTGCTTATATTTGAAATTGATCACACATTTTTGCAATAGATTACACTAACAGGCAGAAGGTTCGCGATGAATGGAGAGGATGGCGGGCTGAACAAGCTTAAGTAAGTCTTTGACTTGCATTGCGATACCGGCATGCAGGTCACCGCTACTGATAGTAATTTCTGATTGTTGGGAGATTTCAGGATCAAACAGAATCGGCATATTGGTTTTAAGTCGTAAGGGGGGAACCGCGCCAACAGGATAGCCTGTTACCTGCAAAACTTGCTCGCTTGTTGCACATGTCATTCTTCGCCACCCGAGGTAGGATCTGACTTTTTTAGGGTCGACGGACAGGTGGCCCGGCACACAAGCCAATGCATAACGCTCGCTCATATCTCTCAGTAGGACACACTTGACCATTTGAGCTGGGCGAATCCCACGTAAAATCGCCACTGCTTCAATCGTGACGGCTGCTTCTTGTTGCAACAGCAGCCGGTGTGGTACCTGCTGCTGTCGAAGGCATTCAAGGACTTGAGTATCGAGTTTAGGATTCATCATCCAGACTATAAGGAAGTGGTTGTATCGTCCACTCGGTTTGTGGTGCTCCCACGATTCTGAAGCGGGTATCTTCTTCCAGATTGTTTGGCAGGATCATGAGACCGATTGCGGAATGATCACTGAATGGATAGACCGCAAGAAAGCGGCCGACGCTGCGCCAGTTTTCCCCGACGGAACGTTCCAATTCAAGTGGTTGTTCGCTGTTGAGTGGCGCGTCGATGTTTCCTTTGAGGATGCACATGGCGCGCTTGTTGGTGCCACGATATTTTGCTCGCGCGACAATTTCCTGCCCTGTATAACAGCCTTTGCTAAAGCTAATTCCACCGAGAGCCTGAAGATTCAGCGCTTGAGGAATGTGTTGCTCTTGCTCATCTGCCGTCACAATCGGTAGGGCTTCTTCAATGTCAAAGCAGGTCCATAAGCTTTCGGTGACTTTCTCACCCTGAAAAGCGGCTATGAATGATTGGGCTGCCGGTTGGTTGATGATAAATAGCCAGCGTTGTGCAGAAATTTTGACTGCGGTGCCCCCCTCAATCTCTCGGACATCGCCACGAGTATCACTGAGAGTATTGATATAATTTTCAGCATCTTTTCCCATCACACCGAGGAGTACGTCATCGCCTTGTGTAAGCTCGATCTTGGAAAATACCGCATACTTCTTGAGAGCTTTGAGTTCGGCATCAATTGCACTGGTTGGTTGGAACATGGCGTAGCCATGGTTGTGTCGGAAAATTCGAAATACCGACCAGACTTTTCCTTTCGGATCACAATGCGCCCCGAACGTTGATTGATCTTTCGCGAGCGAAACGATGTCACAGGTAATCTGACCCTGCAGATAAGATTTCTGATCCGCGCCGATGGTGGCAATATATCCCCATGACGAGAGATGCGTGAGGAGTAAATTCGGTAATGGGGTCTCTGGCGTATGTTCGAAAGGGTGAAAGTTGTTTTCTTGTGTCATGTCTGTATCACCTTGTGCCGATTGAATGGAGATATTCTATACATAAATCTTTTGATTCCCAAATCACTGTTGGGGCGAGCTTTCCTGTGTTGCAAGGATGACACGCGATACTATTTCATGATAGATATTTATTCATGATAGATATTTACCGACAAATACGGGCGAGTTCAAATCATGCTATCGTTTTCAGATAAATGGTTTGCTAATCGTCAGAAAGGTATGTTAGATCGGATAAGTTTTGTCGCTGACTGGACTGTGACCCACTTAGTAGCGGGTTGAGTGCTCCCTTGATACACTAATAAAAATTAAATCAATGAGGTTTTAGAATGTATACCGACGAAGAGAAAGCCCGTATTAAGTGGGCATGCCGACGTGGTATGTTGGAACTAGATGTGGTGATTATGTCATTCTTTGAAGAATGTTTTGAGCAATTGAGTGAATCCGATCAGCAGGATTTTGTTTCGCTACTGGAATGTGATGATCCGGATCTCTTTTCTTGGCTGATGGGGCACAAACGGAGTGAAAATCTCAGTCATGCATCGATGGTTGATAAAATAGTCGCTTATAACCTTGGTAAAGTTCGTTAATCTTTACGCCTCAGTCTCTTTGAATGCCTATATGGTTCAAGGGTTGATTGTTCAACTTTCCATCTGGGCATTAATTTCTACCAATTTTCCCCTGATTCCCTCCATTATTTGTATCGGCTGGCTGTTGAATCTCTGGCATGAACAAAGACTCTTATTGCCTGTGATTTCTGAACCATGCCGATATACGGATACGGGCATGTTGATCGCTGGCGGTCAGCAGCAGAGGATTGAGCAAGTTCAACTCTCATTTGCAATCTGGTTCGTGATTTTCGTCGGAGAACATGGCAAGCGGCAGATTCTGTGGCGTGATAGCTGCCGGGATCATGCATATCGGCAGCTTTTGGTGATGGAAAAACGAAGGCGTTATCACCTCCGTTGACAAGCAGCGCGCCGAAACGCGTTCTAGACATTACTCAGACTCAGGAAAACTCAGACTCAGGAAAAATCTTTAGGATCAAGGATGCTTGGACCACTATTCTCTAATGGCTCAGGATAATCCAGCGTGTAATGCAATCCGCGGCTCTCCTTGCGTTGCATTGCGCAACAGATCATCAATTCGGCAACCTGAAGTAAGTTTCTGAGCTCGATGAGATTATTGGAAACTCGGAAATTACTATAATATTCATGTGTTTCCTGTTGAAGCAGGTGAATCCTTCTCAAAGCGCGTTCTAAACGTTTATCTGTGCGAACGATGCCCATATAATCCCACATAAAGAGCCGCAGCTCATGCCAGTTATGTTGAATGATAACTTCTTCATCGGAGCAGGTGACTTGGCTCTCATCCCAAGGGGGAAGAGACTTGGCAAGTTGGGCATGTTCAAGTTTTTCGAGAATATCTTGTGCCGCAGAACGGGCATAAACCACACACTCCAGTAATGAATTGGATGCCATTCTGTTCGCACCATGTAAGCCGGTGTAGCTGACTTCACCAATCGCATAAAGTTGCTTGAGGTCGGTTTCCCCTTGGCGATTTACCATCACCCCGCCACAGGTATAGTGTGCTGCAGGAACAATTGGAATCGGCTCTTTGGTCATGTCTATGCCCAGACTTTGGAGGCGGGTGTAAATTGTCGGGAAATGTTTTTCGATGAAGTCCGCAGGTTTATGACTGATGTCCAGATACATACAATCCGCACCAATACGTTTCATCTCGTAGTCGATTGCTCTGGCGACCACATCCCTCGGTGCCAGCTCCGCTCGCTCGTCAAAATCCGGCATAAATCGAGAACCATCAGGACGGCGTAGGAAAGCGCCTTCCCCCCTTAAGGCTTCTGTCAGCAAAAAGTTGCGTGAATCCGGGTGGTACAGGCAGGTGGGATGAAACTGGTTGAACTCTAGATTGGCGACTCGGCAGCCAGCGCGCCAAGCCATGGCAATCCCGTCTCCTGATGAAACATCGGGATTGGACGTGTATTGATATACTTTGGACGCGCCACCGGTTGCCAGAATAATAAATTTCGCTTTAATGGTTTCGACATGCTCATCGTTACGGTTCCAGACATAGGCTCCGATCACTTTCTTCGGGTCACCGCCGATTTTGTCTTCAGTGATCATATCAAGTGCGTTGTGGCGTTCCAGTACTTTAATATTCGGGTGATTGATGACGTTATCTTGTAAAGATGTCTGCATCGCCATGCCTGTTGCATCCGCAGCATGGAGAATCCTACGATGGCTATGTCCGCCTTCCCGAGTCAAATGATACTTAGGATGGTTCTGGTGGCTGCCTTCGTCCAGATCAAATGGCACACCGCCATCAATCAGCCACTGAACGCACTTTTTAGCATTTTCAGCAATAAAGCGAACAGTCTCTTCTTCACAAATGCCACCACCGGCAATCAGCGTATCCTGAACATGTGATTCGATACTGTCGGACTCATCGAATACCGCTGCAATACCACCTTGTGCATAATAGGTCGCACCTTCACTCCAGGGCCCTTTACTCAGAACAATGACCTGACACTTTTTTGCAACCCGTAGTGCGAGAGAAAGTCCGGCAGCACCGCTTCCGATAACGAGTACATCACACTGATGTTCTTGGTTTACACGCATAGTTTTATTTTTCCCAACAATTCCTAATCTATTTCTCTTCCGTTCATGTCGTTTTCTGTCATGAACAAGCTCCCTGAAGTGACAACCTGAAGTGACAATTGGACCTTAAGTATTGAAACATCGTGGCGATATAATGGATCAGTCCGATAAAAATGAATGAATTCCCGATTTCGCTTGTTTTTCACTTTCACTACATGCAATGCTTTAATAAACACGGTTGACATCGATGAAATTTTACCTCATTTAAGGAAAGTGACGAAGCGCTGATTTGTACGGCGACAGATTCACCACTAATATGAAGAAAAATTTCACCGCAGGGAGGAACTATTTTCCTGTGCATGGGTCTCACTATACTGCTCATGTAAGCGGTGGTGTCAATACTACATTTTGAAGTATTAATACCCATATCTGAGAAGGTAAGGGATGAACGATAGGAGTATACGCTCGAATGCACGAGCAGTTGACTGATCAAGTATTGATTGAGCGCGTTCAGAGTGGAGATAAGCAAGCCTTTAATCTTTTGGTGGTTAAGTACCAGAATAAAGTTTGCAACCTCATCGCCAGATATGTAAACAACAGCGGTGATGTCGCTGATGTCGCTCAGGATACTTTTATTAAAGCCTACCGGGCTATTCCTTCATTCCGGGGAGAAAGTGCATTTTATACGTGGCTCTACAGAATTGCCGTGAATACAGCAAAGAACCATATAGTTGCACAAAGTAGACGTCCTCCTGCAAATGATGTGGATGCCGAAGAGGCTGAATATTACGAAAGTGGTCATGTTTTGAAAGAAATTTCGAACCCAGAGAATATTACGCTGTCAAAAGAATTGAAACATGCTGTATTTGCGGCAATTGATGCGTTGCCTGAAGATTTGAAGACCGCAATGACTCTGAGAGAATTGGAAGGATTAAGCTATGAAGAAATTGCGGTGGTGATGAATTGCCCTGTCGGAACGGTAAGATCACGAATATTTCGAGCACGAGAAGCGGTAGAAAAGCGGATTGGTTCGCTTTTGTAATGTCTGGAGTTGTCTAGATAATGGTGAATAAAATGGCTGATAAAGAGAAACTTTCGGCGCTTATGGATGGCGAATTGATCGATAAATCGTTTATTAGCGATCTATCGCAAGATCATGAAGGTTTAGATACATGGCGTAACTATCACATGATTGGTGATGTGATGCGTGGTGATACACCTCAAGGGGAATGGGATATTGCCTCTCGGGTTGCGTTAGCGCTGGAAGATGAGCCAATCCATCGTAAAGATTTGGCATATGAACAACATAATACTGAGAATCCGGACACTTTGACGATTACACCTTTGGAATCTCAGCCATCGCCAGAACAGTCCAGAAGACAGTTACCTGCATGGTTAGGTCAATTGGGACAGGTTGCTGTTGCAGCTTGTGTTTCCCTTGTCGTCATTGTCGGTGTACAACAGTATCAGACGGGGGATGGCGTTGATGGAGAGGGTGTTGCTGACAATGGGCAGCTTCCCGTGTTACAAACGGTCCCCCTGGCCGGAACTGCTGAGCCCGTAAGTCTGACGCGTGATTCGATGATGAGACATACGACAGAAAATAGTGCTCAGGAACAACGTCGTCGCGTCAATGCGATGTTGCAAGATTATGAGCTACAGTTAAAACTTTATAGCGAACAAAAACGGGACTCATCTGATCATTCAGGTGAAAACCAAGAGTTAGTTGTTGAATGAAAAAATTTCTGGTCAGTGTTGTAACTGCGCTGTTCAGTTTGAATGTATCATTAGCCTTTGCAGATGAACCCTCTGCAGAGGCTTTGTTGCATCAGATGAGCCGCGCCAGCCAAAAATTAAATTATGAGCTTTCCTATATTCTGATTAAGAAGAATGGGATTGAGCCATTGTTATATCGGCATGCGGTCGAAGATGGTTATTCTTTGGCGCATTTGGTTTATTTGAGCGGACCTGTTCGAGAGGTTATCCGTCGTGGTGACGAGGTTAGCTATATCGAGCCGGGAATTGAACCATTTACCATCGAATCCAACAAAATGGTGGCACCGGTTATTCCGTTACTCCATGGCGACATGACCCAACTGAGTCATTATTATGATTTTGTGAAAATTGGCCGTGGGAGAGAAGCCGGCGCTGCGTGTCAGGTTATTCGAGTTGTTCCGAAAGATGGACTGCGTTATTCCTATGTCTTGTGGATCGATGAGCGAAGTCATCTGCCACTCCGCGCTGATCTGGTTGATCGTGACGGTGAAGTTCTGGAGCAGTACCGGACCATTTCTTATTCCCTGAGTCATAAATTGGCTGAGCTCATGCTGAGCTTAAATAAAGCGCAATTGCCACATGTACTTTCATTGCCTGAAAATCCTGTGAAGAAATCATTCTGGAGCGTGAGTTGGGTTCCTAATGGATTCTCTTCTAAAGAGTTGAACCGTTACCGGATGGCAATCACGGATCGTTTGGTCGAAAGCCAGATCTATACTGACGGTCTGTTTAGTTTCTCGGTTTATGTGGCTGATAGTGACAATCTTTCATTGAAAAATCAGTTGATCCGTCAAGGTCGGCGGACATTACAAACTGTCGTGAAAGGAAAAACTGAAATCTCAGTGATTGGTGATATTCCGCCGTCCACTGCAAAACGAATTGCTCAATCCGTCACGTTTGAACGGCGTTCGAAAACCACACCCGAGGAAAGTCAGCCATGATGACGGCTTTGGCAACGGTTGCTCGAGTGCACGAAGACACGAATGATTATCAGGTTGAACTGAGTTGTCAGCAGCAGACCAGTTGTAGCCACTGTGCGTCTTCTTCCAGCTGTGGTACCGGGATGGTTTCTAAAGCTATCGGTAAGAAAGTGCTGACTTGGCAGCTGCATACGTCCCAGCAAGTCAAAGCCGGCCAGGTTGTGGAAATCGGATTTCCTGAAAAAAGTCTGTTGCAGTCTGCTGCTATTGTTTATCTTTTTCCTTTGTTGATGATGATTTTAGGCGGTGGAATTGGGCAGCTTTGGCTTGCACCACTGCTTGGTGGCGGGGAGCCGTGGGTGATTGCCTGCACCGTCTTATTCACTGCTGGTGGTGTCTGGATCGCTAAAATTCTGGCCCGTCGCATGGAAAAATTATCTCTGGAAGAAGTTGTTTTGCTCCGGGTTTTAGGAGAGCCAATTGTCAGTCATGATGTCTCGAAGTGATTTATGATGCGAATCCCTTTTAAATTGGGTAGAATCTGCCAACTTAAATGGAATAGAACCTGTATCTTTGAGACGGTTTGTTCTTTTTCTTTTCAATATTAAAAGAGTTTAATCATCCCAAACCTATGAAGCACATTCGTAACTTTTCGATTATCGCCCATATCGACCACGGTAAATCCACGCTTTCCGACCGCCTGATTCAGGTGTGTGGCGGCTTAACGAACCGTGAAATGGCAGAACAGGTTCTAGATTCAATGGATCTTGAGCGTGAACGTGGTATTACCATTAAAGCTCAGAGTGTGACTCTGGACTACCTCGCCAAAGACGGAGAAACATACCAGCTCAACTTTATCGATACTCCCGGACACGTTGACTTCTCCTATGAAGTATCCCGTTCTCTCGCTTCGTGTGAAGGGGCGCTGTTGGTCGTCGATGCCGGACAAGGTGTTGAAGCTCAAACGCTCGCCAATTGCTACACCGCGATTGAAATGGACTTGGAAGTTGTTCCGGTCCTGAATAAGATCGACTTACCAGCGGCAGAACCAGAACGGGTAGCTGAAGAAATCGAGGACATTGTCGGCATTGATGCGATTGATGCTGTGCGTTGTTCTGCGAAGACCGGAATTGGTGTCGATGATGTTCTGGAACGCATTGTTTCAGATATACCACCACCGGAAGGGGATGTTGATGCCCCTTTGCAAGCCTTGATTATCGATTCTTGGTTTGACAATTATTTGGGTGTCGTGTCGCTGGTGCGAATTAAAAATGGGATTCTGAAAAAGAACGATAAGATCAAAGTCATGAGTACCGGACAAACTTGGGGCGTTGATCGCATCGGGATCTTTACACCGAAGCAGGTGGATACCGAGAAGTTAGGTACTGGCGAAGTGGGCTGGGTTGTCTGTGGTATCAAAGACATTCTCGGTGCACCGGTCGGGGATACGTTAACCCATGCAAAATATGGGTGTGAGAAAGCTCTCCCCGGATTTAAAAAAGTCAAACCGCAGGTTTATGCCGGATTATTCCCGATTTCGTCGGATGAGTATGAAAACTTCCGTGATGCGCTAGGCAAGCTCAGTCTCAATGATGCATCGTTATTTTATGAGCCGGAGACATCGGCAGCACTTGGTTTTGGTTTCCGTTGTGGTTTCCTTGGCATGCTGCACATGGAAATTATTCAGGAGCGTTTAGAGCGGGAATATGATCTTGATTTGATCACAACCGCGCCAACGGTTGTTTATCAGGTAGAGCAAACGGATGGTGAAGTAATTCATATCGATAGTCCGGCCAAATTACCAGCGATAAACGATATTAATGAAATTCGTGAGCCGATCAGTCGTTGTAATATTCTGGTACCTTCCGATTATCTGGGGAACGTCATTACACTCTGTGTCGAAAAACGGGGTGTGCAGGTTGATATGGTGTACCACGGTAATCAGGTGGCTTTGACTTACGATATTCCGATGGCTGAAGTAGTTCTGGACTTTTTTGATCGCTTAAAATCAACCTCTCGCGGTTATGCTTCTCTGGATTATTCTTTCCAGCGTTTTGAAACATCAAACATGGTGCGTGTTGATGTGTTGCTCAACAACGAGAAGGTTGATGCTCTGGCGATTATTACCCACAAAGATCAAGCCCAGACACGCGGACGCCAGTTGGTTGAAAAAATGAAGGAATTCATTCCTCGCCAGATGTTTGATATTGCGATTCAGGCTGCAATCGGTAACCACATCATTGCACGTTCGACCGTGAAACAATTACGCAAAAACGTGCTGGCAAAATGTTACGGTGGTGACGTCAGCCGGAAGAAAAAACTGTTGAAGAAGCAGAAAGAAGGTAAAAAGCGGATGAAACAGATTGGTAACGTCGAGTTACCTCAAGAAGCGTTTTTAGCCATTCTTCATGTCGGCAAAGATTAATTGACGTTCGGTCTGTTGCACAGATATATCTCCATGAACTCAACATGTCGTTTTAACATGTTGAGTGACTTGGATATACACAGCTCAAGTGAAAGAGTCTCGGTTCTTTCACTTTCGTATTTTTAACAAAGGGAAGTTCATGGCGAATACATTTTCACTCATACTAGTCATTGTGACGCTTGTGACCGGGATTATCTGGGCTCTCGAAAAGTTTGTTTGGGCGAAAAAACGCCAGCAAAAGCGCGATGAGATTCTGGCTCAGACCAAAGAGCTCGACCCATCCCTACAGCATCAAGTTTTACCTCAGCCATGGTGGGTAGAAAATAGTGTTTCTATTTTTCCCGTTATTGCGTTGGTTCTGATTGTTCGGTCATTTATTTTTGAACCGTTTCAAATCCCATCAGGGTCGATGAAACCGACCTTGCTTATTGGTGATTTTATACTGGTTGAGAAATTTGCGTATGGCTTGAGAGATCCGGTGACACATACCGAGTTTTTGCCTATCGGTAAGCCTAAGCGTGGCGATATCGCTGTGTTCCGTTATCCACCGAATCCGAGTATTGATTATATTAAACGCGTTGTCGGATTACCGGGTGATATTGTTCGTTACAGTTCCGATAAGCGTATTTGTATTCAGCCAAAAGGTGCAACAAAATGTAAGGTCGTGTCACAGTCAAATCGTGTGCGGAGTGACCTGAAATCGAATGTAGCACCGATGGAGCAACTCGATGAGCAATTGGGTCAGGTGAAGCACCATATTTTGATTAATCCATGGCGGATGGATAACCCGATAAATTATAAACCTCGTCCGGGGGTGAATGAATGGGTTGTTCCTGAAGGGCACTATTTTATGATGGGTGATAATCGGGATAACAGTGCTGATAGCCGTTACTGGGGATTTGTTCCTGAAGCCAATCTGGTCGGTAAGGCCGTTGCTATATGGATTAGTTTTGAGTTTAACCGCTCGCCTGATAGCGTGTTACCATCATGGATTCCGACTGGGGTTCGCTTGAATCGAATTGGTCAGATTCATTAATATTTACCGGATAATTGCGATTATCAGGGGCATTTATTTAACCAGGCTGGTCAATAGATCAGCCTTTCAATATTGAGAAATCATGAATTCTCCAACATATAAACTTGAGAAAAAAATAGGGTATCAGTTCAGTGATGGCGCTGTACTGGAGCTCGCACTGACACACCGGAGTGCGAATGGTCATCATAACGAGCGTCTTGAGTTTCTGGGCGATTCAATTTTAAGTTTTGTCATCGCAGATGAGCTTTATCACCGTTTTCCGAAGAGTAACGAAGGTGATATGAGCCGGATGCGTGCGACGCTTGTCCGGGGGAACACTCTGGCTGAGCTGGCTCGGGAGTTTGAGCTGGGAGATTACTTAAAATTAGGTCCAGGGGAACTAAAAAGTGGTGGTTTCCGCCGCGATTCAATTATTGCCGATGCCGTTGAAGCGATTATTGGCGCCATTTATCTGGATAGTGATATCGAGTCGATCCGGCGGATCATTTTAGAGTGGTATCAGACGCGTTTGGACGCGATTCAGCCCGGGGTGTCGCAAAAAGATCCCAAAACTCGGCTACAAGAGTACCTGCAAGGCAGAAGAAAACCGCTTCCTGTTTATACAGTGACTAATATTAAAGGTGAGGCACACAACCAAGATTTTACTGTGTCATGTGAAATAGCGGGTATCGGAATACCTGTTATCGGAAAAGGCACCAGTCGCCGCAAGGCAGAACAAGCGGCTGCAGAGCTAGCACTAGAGCAATTGAATAATGGCTGATAAAGAATTTGATATTGATGCTTTTTTTGCATCAGAAAGTCAGGAAGAGAGTAAACCAGAGAACCAACATTGTGGTTTTGTGGCGATTGTCGGACGCCCCAATGTTGGTAAATCCACCTTACTGAACCAGCTACTGGGACAGAAAATTTCGATAACATCGCGTAAGCCGCAGACGACACGCCATCGAATTATGGGCGTTGATACGGACGGGGACTATCAGGCAATCTATGTGGATACGCCGGGGCTACATATTGAGGAAAAACGAGCGATTAACCGTCTCATGAACCGTGCTGCAAGCAGCTCACTCAGTGATGTTAATTTAGTTCTTTTTCTGGTCGAAGGCACTCACTGGACCCAAGATGATGAAATGGTGTTTACCAAGCTGAATAAAGCGGGGTTTCCGGTCATTCTTTGTGTCAATAAAGTCGATAACGTTAAAGACCGTAATGAAGTGATGTTGCACATGTACGAATTGTCTACCAAGATGAATTTTGTTGATGTGATTCCCATTTCTGCAAAACACGGTAAAAACATTGATGCGATTCGTCAGCATGTTCGCGGCCATCTTCCGAAAGCGGTTCACCATTTCCCGAGTGAATATGTGACTGACCGCTCGCAACGCTTTATGGCGTCAGAGATCCTCCGGGAAAAAATCATGCGTTTTACCGGTGAAGAGCTCCCTTATTCGGTGACGGTCGATATTGAACGGTTTGATTACAACCCGGAAACCGATGGTTTTCATATCAATGGCTTGATTTTGGTCGAGCGGATCGGTCAGAAGAAAATGATCATCGGCAAAGGGGGCGAAAAAATCAAAACGATAGGTCGCGAAGCCCGTCTTGATATGGAAGCGTTATTTGGTCGTAAAGTCTATCTGGAAACGTGGGTCAAAGTGAAATCCGGTTGGGCTGACGATGAAAGAGCACTAAGAAGTTTGGGATATATTGACGATCTATAGTGATATTACTTTCTCTTGTTGCGGGGCCCGAGTGTCATTAGGGATAAGTTCTACAGCCCCTGAGGTTACCACCTCAGAGAGATAGGAATGATGTCAGAGAACCAACTTCAGCGTTGTTTTGTTTTACATCGACGCTCATATAGTGAAAGCAGCCTGATTATCGATGTCTTCACTGAAGAATTCGGGCGAATGACTTTACTGTCTAAAGGTGCACGTCGCATCCGTTCTCCGCTAAAAGCTGTGTTGCAACCCTTTGTACCACTGTTTCTGAAATGGTCGGGGAAGGGGTCGATGCGCACATTGCGTCAGGCCGAGCCGATCAGTCTGGGTTTACCTTTGACTGGCATTCATTTATATTCAGCGTTATATGTCAATGAATTACTGGCACGACTCATCCCTTCAGAAGTTCCCTTACCGGGACTTTTTTATGATTATCTGCAAGTATTGACCGAACTGGCACAGTCATCGAATCCAGAGCCGGCGCTACGGCGTTTTGAACTCTCGCTACTGGCTTGTTTGGGGTATGGCGTCGATTTTTTGCACTGTGCCGGCAGCGGAGAACCGGTTGTTCCGACGATGACTTATCGATATCGGGAACAAAAAGGATTTATCGCTTCCGTTCGCAAAGATAATCTGACGTTTGTGGGAGAAGAGTTGATAGCCATTAGTGAACGACGCTTCACGACACAAGCACAGTTACAGGCGGCCAAACGGTTTACCCGGATAGCACTCAAACCTTATCTGGGGGCCAAACCACTCAAAAGCCGAGAACTGTTCATTTCTCAAATTGGTATTTCGAGAGCACGGAGTAAAGGAACATGAGCGCAATTCTTTTAGGCGTTAATATCGATCATATTGCAACATTACGGAATGCACGTGGGACTAAATACCCTGATCCGGTTCATGCAGCAGAGGTTGCTGAGCGTGCTGGCGCAGATGGGATAACGATTCATTTGAGAGAAGATCGTCGCCATATTCTTGATCGTGATGTCAAAATTTTAAGAGAGACACTACAAACTCGAATGAATTTAGAAATGGCCGTCACGGATGAAATGGTGGCTATCGCATTAGAGGTTTGCCCGGACTATGTTTGTCTCGTTCCTGAGAAGCGTGAGGAACTAACCACTGAAGGTGGTCTGGACGTGTTAGGGCAACTTGAGAAAGTCAAAGCGGCGACTCACAAGTTAACTGAAGCCGGTATCAAAGTGTCGCTTTTCATCGATGCGGATAAAGAACAGATTGATGCTGCTAAGGCCTGTGGAGCGCCTTACGTTGAGCTACATACGGGGCATTATGCAGATGCAGAAACCTCTGCGGCTCAGCAAGATGAGTTGAAGAAAATTTCAGCGGCAGCCAGTTATGCCAGTGATATCGGTCTGATCGTCAATGCCGGTCACGGTTTGACTTATCATAATGTTGCTGCCATTGCTGCAATGCCGGAGATCCACGAACTGAATATCGGCCATTCGATTATTGGTCGTGCTATCTTTGACGGTTTTGCGAAGGCTGTGGCAGATATGAAGTCCTTAATGATAGAGGCCCGACGCTAATTTATGGCAATTGTCGGCTTTGGGACGGATATTGTCGAAATTGAGCGGATCGCGGCTGCGATTTCCAGAAATGGAGATGCTTTTGCGCAGCGTATTCTGAGTGAGCGTGAGTTTGCGATTTATACGCAGAGTAAAAAACCGGAGCGATTTTTAGCGAAACGGTTTGCGGTCAAAGAAGCCGCTTCAAAAGCATTGGGAACCGGGATCGCACAAGGCGTTTCACTACAGGATTTTACCGTGTTGAATGATGAACTCGGTAAACCATGGCTACAGTTGAGTGGCAAAGCCGAAGAATTTGCTCAGTCATTTGGTGTGAATGCCATCCATCTTTCGATATCAGATGAGCGACGCTACGCCGTTGCTTCCGTGATTCTTGAAAACAACACCGGCCATTGATTTCAGGTCATTAAGCGTTGCGCCGCTTCAGCAACTTTTGCCATCTCATCTTGCAATTCAAATAGTTCAGGCTCAAGGTCTTTGATGGCTTTGCCTGAACGCAGTGATTGTTCCAGCGTGGCACAGATTTTTCTTAATCTGGGGACACCGCTATAGGAACAGCTGCCATGGAGCTTATGGATATGATGAAGTAATGCTTCCCGATCGGATTCATCATTCAAAGACAATTCAATGAGCTGATGGACTTCTGGGATAGAGTCAACCAACATCGTCAGCATATCTTTGGCTAAATCTTCTTTATTCGCAGCTTGTTTTAAAGCCATATGCCAGTCAATCACGGATGATGTTGGCTGTGTGACATCAACATCAGTCGATTGCGAATCAACGACTGGCGAGGCATCTTGTTGCGGCCGTTGTGGCTGAGGATTCCAATGCACCAAAACCTGTTGCAACACATGTTCATCTATCGGTTTAGTCAGATAATCGTCCATGCCTTCATTGAGTAAACGATCCCGTTCTCCCACCATCGCATGGGCGGTGACAGCAATGACCGGCGTGGTTGTATTGAGCGGTAATTTCTTGATCTCCTGACAGGCGGTGACCCCATCCATTTTGGGCATCTGAATATCCATGAAGATAATGTCAAACTCCTGGCGAGTGGCGATCTCGACTGCTTCTTCTCCGTTGGTACAGCTAATCACCGTACCCACCCTTTCCTGTAATAGTGCAGTGATCAACTTCAGGTTTGCGGGGTTGTCATCGACAGCCATGACCGTTAACGGCATCTTCTCAATCGAAGTCGAAAGCGTGGTTTCTTCCTGAAAAGCAGACAACTCAGGATGAATATCCAGCATGAGCTGTAACAGTTTTTTACGTGCGAGTGGTTTGGTTAGGCACTTGATCGGATAGTGCGTCATCAGGTTATCAGCCAGTGCCAGTTCGGTGCTCGGGATCCCGATTAAAACATGTTCAGAACATGCTACCGCTCGTTTCACCAGCGCTTCCGCTTCTTCTGATACTAATTTCTGAGTCGGTGAGAAATTGAGAATCACGTAGTCTGACTGAGGCGGATTGTCCGGGAAAGTGGTCATATAATTAACACGTAAGCCAGATTGCGTCAGGGTTTGCTGTAAGATAGAAGCAGACTGCATGTGTGACTCGATCAACAGAACTTCTTTACCCGCCAGTTGTTTTTGAGTGTACCACTCACCCATCATAATATCGGTCGGATGGAGGCGAATGGTGAACCAGAAGGTCGAACCGCGGTGCAAACGGCTGGTCAGACTAATTTCTCCACCCATTTGACTGACCAGTTTTTGGGTGATAACCAATCCAAGCCCTGTGCCGCCATAACGGCGGGAAATACTGGCATCTGCCTGACTAAATGCCTGGAATAACTGTGCTTGTTGTCGTTCGGAAATACCAATTCCTGTATCCCTGACCATAAACTGAAGCTCAACCAAATCATCCCGGACCGACCGAAGCTCGACACTGATATCGATATTCCCTCGTTCCGTAAACTTAATGGAGTTACCGACAAGGTTGGTGATCACTTGCTGGATTCTCAGGGGATCACCGACCAGACCGACCGGAATTTTCTGATCAACTTTTAGATTGATTTCCAGCCCTTTTTCATGCGCGCTGGTTGCCAGCAGATCGACGACCTCTTCGAGATTTTCTTGCAATTCAAACGGAACATTTTCGAGCGCCAGTTTGCCGGCTTCCAGTTTGGAGAAGTCCAAAATGTCATTAATAATCGTCAAGAGGTTATTCGCTGAACGTCCAATCGTTTGCAGGTAATCTTTCTGGCTATTGGTGAGTTGTGTTTTCAGAATTTGTCGGGTAAAACCAATCACACCATTCAATGGTGTTCTTAACTCGTGAGACATATTGGCCAGAAACTCAGATTTTACGCGGGCGGCTTCCTGAGCCCGTTTTTTAGCGATATCCAGCTCAACGTTTTGGATTTCAAGCTGTTCGAGTGTCTCTCGTAGGTCAGAGGTCGCTTGATCAATACTATGCTGCATCTCGACATGGTACTCCGACAGAGAGACCGCCATTGCATTGATCCCTTTTTTCAGTTCATCCAGTTCGCCATGCATTTCTCCCTCAATACGAACATCCAGATGTCCTCGTCGAATCCGGTCCAACATATTTTTCATATGGGTAATCGGTCGGGTGACATCATGGAGTAAACGAAATGCGAAAGCACCGGAAAGTGCCAAGCCCAGAATCAAGACTAAAATCGCGGAAAAAATTTCCTGATACTGTTGGAGCCTCAGTGATGAAAGGTCGAGCTCAATGACAATGTAGCCAAGGACCGGTAAGGTCTCGGCATTGGCTCTACCGTCAATCAGCCGACTTTCCGCCAGAATCGGAGTGCGAAGAATTAAAGTATTGTTATCCTTCATTTCTGAGCTGCCCAAAATTGGAATGGGCTTGTCTTTCGGATAAGTCAGTGATTCGAAATCAGGATGGAAGTTAGACGTGACGAATAGTTCATGGTGCTTGTCGAAAACAGCGATACTCCGGACAAACTGAGAATTTTTACGGTGCGCATAACTGATGATTCGCCTGATCGATTCCCGACTATGCTTTTCCAACCCTTCTTCACTGGCGATAGCCAGCGGCTCGATGATATTTGAGCCTGCATGAATAACCTGAGACTCAAGATCGTGATAACGGTTATAAGAAAAAAATGCACTTAACAGCAGGCCGATGATGAGCGTCGGTGCCAGAGTGAGTGTGATGACGCGAGTGCGCAAGCCATATTTGGTGGTCATTAGTCTCTAATTATCATAATGAAGATCAGAAATAACGCATTGAATCATGCACTTTTCTGCTTTCGGTTGAGGTTTTCTTCCGTCACGGAGAAGCTTTATCTGAGCTGCTAGCTTAATCAAGTCATCAACAATTCACAATTTATTCTTGATAAGAATAGTGATGATTTCACGAAATTTTATGCCGTTTGATTGTGCGCTTTTTTCTCGGTGGATTATTTGCTAAACATCGTGATGTGGATATGGGAAAATAGCAAAAATTTTGCAAGTCTCTTACTGTGATATCGACGGCTCGAACGGGCAGGCGTAACACGGTATTCGGCAATATCACAAGCGGTAATGTATTTATATGGCTCGTTTTTTCCAACCTAAAAAACAATCTACGATCAATAAAAAGCATCAGTTGGTTCAGGTGGCTCGCATGGATCACCATGGTGAGGGCATTGCTTATCTGGAAGGGAAGCCGGTTTTTATCGAAGGTGCTTTGCCGACAGAACAAGTCCTGATTCAACTGACAGAGAATAAAAGTAAGTATGCCCGGGCGAAACTGATCCAAGTTAAACAGGAGAGTGCCGAACGAACCAAACCGTTCTGCCCGCATTATCATCGTTGTGGTGGTTGTAACCTGCAACACCTGAGCCATCGGGAACAAGTGAGATACAAGCAAGAGTCGCTATCACAGTTGCTGAATAAATTTGCCGGATTATCCGTGCCACTCTCTCCGGTTGTTTCTGACGTGGATTTGGGGTATCGACGTCGGGCTCGTTTCAGTTTGAAGTGGGACAGTCAATCGAAACGTCTGGCATTCGGTTTTCGTCAGAAAAATAGTAACCATATTGTCGATATTGAACATTGTGCGGTATTAGCGCCGACGCTAGAGTCACTGATTCCGCAACTCAGAGCGTTATTTGAGTCGATGTCGCAGCCAGAAAAGCTCGGGCATCTGGAATTGATTGCTGCTGATAACGGGACAGTGATGCTGTTGCGTACTATTGGTCCGCTGACTGATTCGGATCAGGCTGATATCGTTACTTTTGCGCAGCAACGGCATGTTTCACTCTATATGATGGCCGAAGCCGGGAACCCTCGTTTACTGAATGGGCATGAACCTGTTTATCGCGATACAGGGATTGAAATTTCTTTCCAGCCCCACCATTTCATACAGATAAACCGACACATCAATCAGAAAATGGTACATCAGGCGCTTGCTTGGCTGGCACTCAGTGAGGAAGATCGTGTGCTAGATTTATTCTGTGGTGTTGGTAATTTTAGCTTGCCGATCGCGCAACAAGTGAAGTCACTTGTCGGGGTTGAAGGGATTGAAGAAATGGTTGTTCAAGCGCGTAACAATGCTGCGCTCAACCAGATTGTCAATGCTGCTTTTTATCAGGCGAATCTTGAGAAAACGTTGATCGACGTCGAGTGGGCACAGGCGAAATTTGATAAGGTATTGCTCGACCCGGCCAGAGCCGGTGCGAAAGGTGTCATTGAGTTGCTGTCTGATTTCGGGGCTCAGCGTGTGGTTTATGTGTCCTGTGATCCCGCGACACTGGCCAGAGATAGTCAGCAGTTGTTACAGCAAGGATATCAGTTAGAGAAAGTGGGGATGCTGGATATGTTTCCTCACACAAGTCATCTCGAATCGATGGCTTTGTTTATCAAAATGTAACGTGGGTTGTGAAACTGTCAGATGAGGTGAACTCATCAGTAGCGATAGGGTCAAAGTCAACGCATCGGCCCTCAATAAACGAACATAAAACTAGGACGAAATAGAGAATAATGGTTGCGGTAAGAAGCGCACATCTGAACTCAGACGAACAATTTGAACCCGATAAGTGGATCGCCAGTATTGTGCGAGACCCAAAACTCGCGGAGCGACTGAAACAGGTCTATCGACAGATGGAAAACTTAGTGGTCGATCATCCGGCCGGGCCACTGTTGCTGTGGCGTGGGCGTGAGATGATCGAAATACTGGTGACGTTATCGATGGATCAGGAAACGTTAGTCGCAGCGTTGTTGTTTCCGATTGTATCTGGCGGATTGCTCGATGCTGAAATTTTACAAGAACGCTATGGCAAGGACATTATCAAGTTGATTGATGGTGTTGAGGAAATGGCTGCTATCGGGCAATTGAATGTCACGATGCAAGGCAGTGAAGCCTCAACGCAAGTGGATAATGTCCGGCGGATGCTACTGGCGATGGTGGATGATTTCCGTTGCGTCGTGATTAAGCTCGCGGAACGAATTTGTAATCTCCGTGAAGTGAAAGATCAACCTGACGAAATCAAACGTCAGGCGGCAAAAGAGTGTGCCAATATCTATTCGCCTTTAGCCAACCGTCTGGGAATCGGTCAGTTGAAATGGGAAATGGAAGACTATGCATTTCGCTATCAACAGCCGGATACCTATAAACAGATTGCCAAGCAGTTGTCTGAACGGCGGATTGTTCGTGAAAGATATATTCAGGAGTTTGTTGAAGATCTGCGTGAAGAAATGCATCTGTCAAACATTCATGCCGAAGTCAGCGGACGTCCGAAACATATTTATAGTATCTGGCGCAAAATGCAGAAGAAGAGCCTGGCATTCGATGAGTTATTCGATGTTCGGGCGGTTCGGATTATCGCCGAGAAACTTCAGGATTGTTATGCGGCTCTTGGGGTGGTTCATACCAAGTATAAGCATTTACCCAGTGAGTTTGATGATTATGTTGCCAACCCGAAACCCAATGGATATCAATCGATTCATACGGTAATTCTTGGCCCTGAAGGGAAAACGATTGAAATTCAGATTCGAACTCGCCAGATGCATGAAGAGTCAGAACTGGGGGTTGCTGCCCACTGGAAATATAAAGAAGGCAGCTCTGCGGGACATCGTGGCTATGATGAGAAGATTACATGGTTGCGCAAGCTGCTTGACTGGCAAGAAGAAATGTCTGATTCCGGTGAAATGCTGGATGAGTTGCGCAGTCAGGTATTTGATGACCGTGTGTACGCCTTTACACCCAAAGGGGATGTCGTGGATTTACCGATGGGGGCAACGTCGCTGGATTTTGCTTACCATATTCATTCAGAAGTGGGACATCGCTGTATTGGTGCGAAGGTTGCAGGACGAATCGTTCCGTTTACCCATAAACTGACGATGGGGGATCAGGTTGAAATTATCACAGCCAAAGAGCCGAACCCATCGCGAGACTGGCTCAATCCGGCATTGGGATTTGTCCATTCCGGACGGGCCCGGGCGAAGATTAACGCTTGGTTTAGAAAGCAAAGCCGAGAGAAGAACCTCGAGGCTGGGCGGGAAATTCTGGAAACAGAACTGGCAAAAATTGGTGCAACACTGAAAGATGCCAGTGTATATGCGCTGAAACGATTTAACGTCAATTCACCCGATGAATTATATGTCGGGATCGGCAGTGGTGATTTGCGGATCAATCAGATCGTCAATCACATTAATGCCTTGGTCAATAAGCCGACTGCGGAAGAAGAAGATCAGCTGGTTCTTGAAAAGTTACAGGAGAAGGAGCTGAAGACGGCAACCCCGGCACCGAGTAAAGATGCCGTTGTTGTTGAAGGCGTCGATAATTTAATGACGCACTTGGCGCGTTGTTGTCGCCCGATTCCCGGGGATGAGATTAAAGGCTACATTACTCAGGGACGGGGGATTTCTGTCCACCGGAGCGACTGTGAACAGCTGGAAGAGTTAAGTCATCATGCGCCGGAGCGGATTATTGATACCGTTTGGGGACGTGGACTGCTTGGTTCTTACGTGTTGACCGTGCGGGTTGAAGCGATGGAGCGGGGCGGATTGTTAAAGGATATTACGACGCTGTTGGCGAATGAGAAAATTAAAGTGACCAGTATGAAGAGCCGAACCGATCATAAACGTCAGCTTGTCTATATGGATTTTGATTTGGAACTGACCAGTGTTGAAGTGCTTACACGAGTCTGTCAACGCATCGATCAGACGAAAGATGTCCTGTCAGTCAAACGGCTGGGATAACGAGTATTGACATGCTCATGGCAGTTCAGTCGTTACAAAAAGCGAGGGTCATTCCTCGCTTTCTCTTTGGAGCAAAAGGAAGGTTATGTCTCATCCAATTGAACAGTTAAAGCAGATCATGGCACAACTCAGAGATCCTGAGTCCGGCTGTCCATGGGACCAAAAGCAGACGTTTGACAGTATTGTTCCTCATACCGTGGAAGAGACGTATGAAGTGATCGATGCCATTCATGCCCGGGACTTTGAAAATCTGCAAGAAGAATTAGGTGATTTTGTTTTCCAAGCCATTTTTTATAGTCAGTTGGCTCAAGAACAAGGGTTATTCGATTTTGATGATGTGATTCGAAGTGTCAATGAGAAACTGATCCGTCGTCATCCACATGTTTTTTCTGATCAGGTTTTTGACAATGAAGCGGCCATTCGGGCTAACTGGGAAAAAATTAAATCAGCAGAAAAATCCAGCGCAGGTCGGCAAGAGCAAAGCATTTTGGATGGGGTGCCTAAATCGCTTCCTGCATTAAGCCGGGCTTATAAATTACAAGCAAAGTGTGCCAAGCATGGGTTTGACTGGGATACTTTGACGCCTGTTGTGGACAAAGTTCGGGAAGAGCTGGATGAAGTGATTGAAGAGGTGCGTTGCTCACCGCAGGATCCTGCTGCTATCGAAGATGAGTTGGGCGATCTGCTATTTGCGGTCGTGAACCTGACTCGACATTTGCAGCAGCATCCTGAGTCTGCGCTTACGCGAGCAAATCAGAAATTTTCCAGACGCTTTCAAGGCGTCGAGGCGCTGGCTAAGCAGGAAGGTCGATCCCTCGATGACTATACACTCAGTGAATTAGATCGTTTCTGGGAACAGGTGAAGCTCCAAGAGAAAAATCAGGGTTCAGATTGAACTCTGGCTTTGGATGAAAGTCTTTATAATGTAGCTCAACCAGAATGAGCTACAACTGTGCTGATTGGATTTGATTTGAAGCAAAAAAGAAAAAGTGGGAGTGTGATAAGTTTCACGTTGTGGCGTTAATGGGGTTCTGGTATATTTACATCCCGTCCAGAAGAAATCCATTTCCCTCATTCAACCAATTTCAGGTTAAACATGACGACAAAGTATATTTTTGTGACTGGCGGGGTCGTATCCTCTCTAGGTAAAGGCATTGCAGCAGCATCTCTTGCAGCGATTTTAGAAGCACGTGGTCTGAAAGTGACCCTCATGAAGCTTGATCCATACATTAACGTGGATCCTGGTACCATGAGCCCGACTCAGCACGGTGAAGTTTTCGTCACTGAAGATGGTGCGGAAACCGATCTGGATTTGGGGCATTACGAGCGCTTTATCCGGACCAAGATGACCAAACGGAACAATTTTACCGCTGGTCGTGTGTATGCGGATGTTTTACGGAAAGAACGTCGTGGTGATTACCTCGGTGCAACGATTCAGGTCATTCCTCATATTACCAATTCGATTAAAGACCGTGTGATTGCCGGTGCTGAAGGGCACGAAGTCGCCATCGTTGAAATTGGCGGTACGGTGGGAGATATCGAGTCGCTACCGTTTATCGAAGCCATTCGTCAGCTTGCTGTAGACATTGGTCGTGAAAATGCAATGTTTATGCATTTAACCTTAGTCCCTTATCTGGCCGCTGCTGGAGAAGTGAAGACAAAACCGACCCAGCATTCCGTGAAAGAGTTACTTTCTATCGGTATTCAGCCAGATATCTTGATCTGTCGTTCTGATCGCATCATTCCCGCCAATGAGCGGAAAAAAATTGCGCTGTTCTGTAATGTGGCTGAAAAAGCCGTCATTTCAATGAAAGACGTTGATTCCATTTATAAAATTCCTCAGCTGATTAAGTCGCAGGGACTGGACGATTTAGTGTGCTCTCGCTTCGGGATTCAAGCCCCGGAAGCTGACCTGTCTGAATGGGAACAGGTGATTTATGAAGAAGCCAACCCGACCGGTGAAGTTGTCATTGGCATGGTGGGTAAATATATCGAGTTGCCTGATGCATATAAATCAGTCAACGAAGCTTTAAAACATGCGGGTCTGAAAAACCGTTTGAGTGTTCAGATCAAGTATATTGATTCTCAGGATCTGGAGAATAAAGGCGTTGAACTGCTGGAAGGGCTGGATGCAATTCTGGTGCCGGGCGGATTTGGCGATCGCGGCATCGAAGGAAAGATCTTAGCCGCTCAATATGCGCGTGAAAATAAGATCCCTTATCTGGGCATTTGTCTGGGAATGCAGGTTGCCTTAATTGAATATTCGCGTCACGTTGTGGGTATGGAAGGGGCACATTCAACCGAGTTTAATCGAGCCACGCAATATCCGGTTGTGGGTTTGATTACGGAGTGGACCGATTCTGAAGGTCAAGTTGAAGAGCGTTCTGAGAAATCAGATTTGGGTGGAACAATGCGCTTAGGTGCGCAGTTGTGCCATCTTGAAGAAGGCAGTAAAGTTCATGCACTATATGGCAGCAAAACCATTTATGAACGTCACCGTCATCGTTATGAAGTGAATAACGTGCTGCGTCCTCAAATTGAAGCTGCGGGACTGAAAGTTTCTGGTTTATCTGCGGATAAAAAACTGGTTGAGGTAATTGAGAATCCGGATCACCCATGGTTTGTGGCTTCTCAGTACCATCCTGAGTTTACTTCAACACCTCGCGATGGACACCCGCTGTTTTCTGGGTTTGTAAAAGCCGCTGGTGAGTATCAGCGTCGCACTATTGAGAAATAAAAGGATACGGGTAACGGTAGGGAATACGGTTACCCTAAGGTTTGACATTTAAATTCAAAGAGAGGAAACATTAATGTCTAAGATCGTTAAAATTCTAGGTCGTGAAATCATCGACTCTCGCGGAAACCCAACTGTAGAAGCTGAAGTTCACCTAGAAGGTGGTTTCGTCGGTATGGCTGCTGCGCCATCTGGTGCATCTACTGGTTCTCGTGAAGCGCTTGAGCTTCGTGATGGCGACAAGTCTCGTTTCCTGGGTAAAGGGGTACTGAAAGCTGTGGAAGCAGTTAATGGCCCAATTGCTGAAGCGCTGATTGGTAAAGATGCGAAAGATCAGGCTGCTATCGATCAGGTCATGATTGACTTGGATGGTACTGAAAACAAATCTAAGTTCGGTGCGAATGCGGTTCTGGCTGTTTCTTTGGCAAACGCAAAAGCTGCCGCTGCAGCAAAAGGAATGCCGTTATATGAGCACATCGCTGAATTGAACGGTACTCCTGGCGTATTCTCTATGCCATTGCCAATGATGAACATCATCAATGGTGGTGAGCACGCAGATAACAACGTTGATATTCAAGAATTCATGATTCAACCGATTGGTGCAAGCACACTGAAAGAAGCACTACGTATCGGTGCAGAAGTTTTCCATAACCTAGCGAAAGTTCTGAAAGCAAAAGGTTTGAATACTGCTGTTGGTGATGAAGGTGGTTTTGCGCCTAACCTTGAATCGAACGCTGCTGCGCTTGCTGCAATTAAAGAAGCGGTTGAAGCTGCAGGTTATGTGCTGGGTAAAGATGTTACACTGGCGATGGACTGTGCTGCTTCAGAATTCTATGAAAACGGCGTTTATAACATGAAGGGTGAAGGTAAGACTTTCTCTTCTGAAGAGTTCTCTAAGTATCTGGAAAGCCTGGTTGCAGAATACCCTATCGTTTCTATCGAAGACGGTCTGGATGAGTCTGACTGGGACGGCTTCAAGTTCCAAACTGAGCTGATGGGCGACAAAATCCAGCTGGTTGGTGATGACTTGTTCGTTACCAATACTAAGATCCTGAAAGAAGGGATTGAGAAAGGTGTTGCTAACTCTATCCTGATCAAATTCAACCAGATTGGTTCTCTGACTGAAACACTGGCTGCAATCAAGATGGCAAAAGACGCGGGTTACACTGCAGTTATCTCTCACCGTAGTGGTGAAACTGAAGATGCAACAATTGCTGATCTGGCTGTTGGTACTGCTGCTGGTCAAATTAAGACGGGTTCAATGAGCCGTTCTGATCGTGTTGCAAAATATAACCAACTGATCCGTATCGAAGAAGCACTGGGTGAACGTGCGCCTTTCAACGGTCTGAAAGAAGTGAAAGGCCAAGCTTAATCGCGGCTTTATCATGAATTAAAAAACGCCTCTTCATGAGGCGTTTTTTTTGGTCTTGCTGATTGGACAACCCCTATAAAATCGCTTTGATTGCTGCGATTCTGCGTTTGTCTAACTCATCCCGGATCGCGGAACCTTTCAACCCTTCGGCAATGATCGATTGAACATCAATCGCAAGTGCAGCCTGATAGGCGGTTTCAAACTGTGATTTTTGTGGATAGGGTATTTCTTCATAGCCCAAGCGCCCCTGATGATCGGCCTGACAACAAAGCAGCACACTTTCAAGTCGCTCTGGCTTGCGCCATACATCCATTTTATTCAGTATTTTGAGATAAGTTGCCGGCTTCAAAATCGCAGCATTGTGAACATTGCTATGTTGTTCACAGACGATTAATGCTAAATCCCGATATTCCGCCGGGACTCGAATGCGTTCGCAAAGCGCACGGATACAGGCTAAGCCAGTGTGTGTATGCATTTTATGGCTTGGCCATTCACTTGGCGGCGTCTTCCCTTTGCCGAGGTCATGAACCATCGCTGCAAACCTGACCGGAAGCGATGTTGAGAGACGTGTCGATTGACGCAGAACCATTAATGTATGCTCGCCTGTATCAATTTCAGGATGCCACTGCGGGGGTTGTGGCACCCCGAAGAGACAGTCTATTTCAGGGAAAATGACGGCGAGTGCGCCACACGCTCTTAAGACGGACAGAAAGATGTCGGGGTGGTCTGTTGCGAGTGCTTGATGGAGTTCTTGCCAAACACGTTCTGCGGTTAAGTGAGCGACTTCTCCGGACTGAACCATTTGACGCATTAAGGCCATTGTTTCCGGTGCGATGGTAAACCCAAGTGAAGCGAATCTGGCTGCGAATCTGGCAACGCGGAGAATTCGCACCGGGTCCTCAGCAAAGGCGCTTGATACGTGACGAAGTATTCTCTGTTCCAAATCGGCTTGACCATGATAAGGATCAATGCGTTGTCCTTGAGCATCTTGTGCGATCGCATTGATGGTTAAATCTCTACGCATGAGATCATCTTCAAGCGTCACTTCCGGTGAGAAAAAGCATTCAAAGCCATGATAGCCTGAACCACTTTTCTGTTCGGTTCTGGCGAGTGCATATTCTTCTTTGGTTTGTGGATGAAGAAACACCGGGAAATCTTTTCCGACGGATATAAAACCTTGTTCAAGCATGAATGAGGGGGAACTACCGACGACAACCCAATCTCGATCTTTGATAGGAAGACCGAGTAACTGATCACGAACGGAGCCACCGACGAGATAGACCTGCACAGCTTGCCTCTTTTGGAACGCGTGGTTGAAATCGTTGAGAGAAGGCCGGAGGCCGGCCTTCTTCATCGGTCAGAGCCAGTTTGAGTGTGATTTCTTCCGTCTTGGAATCAGATGCGGCAGGATGATTCCCAGTAGAATACCACCGAGAGCAACACCGCCACCGTACATAAAATATTTCATTAACAGATCTTCTTTCTGAGTGTCCAGCTTCGCTCTCAACTCACGCGTTTCACTTTGTGCGGTCGCGAGTTTCTGGCTGATCCCACTGTAGTTTTCTTCCAACTCAGAGATCTGTTTGTTACGCACTTCAAGAGACTCGACTAGCCCGGCCTTTTCTTGGCTGGCCGTATGTTCTGCATCAGATAACTGTCCCTTCACGTCTTTGAGCTCTTTTTCTAAACGGGGAAGACGGGAGGCCATACTCTCTGTGGTGGTAACAAACTTGTCTTGTACCCAACCCTGACGCCCTTTGCTATCGAGTATTTCACTATAACCAGTTTCTTTATTGGTTTTCAGCAGTTGCACTTTCTCACCTGCATTGATACTGCCAATAATTCGATACTGGTTGCTCGGGCCTGAATGCATATAGGTAAACAAGTCATCTGCTATGTAATGTACTTGTGCAAAAACGGGCGTGGTCAGAAGCGAAAGCAGCAACATGAATAACAGTTTTTTCACGATAAATCCTTTAACGATAAGGTTGAAAAGTAAATCTCTCCAAATAGTAAAAAGTTTCTTTATATGGTGCAACAAAGAAGGGAGGCTTGGCCTCCCTTTGTGCAGATTTGAGTCAATAATCACATGGTTCTGACAAACGTCTGACGGTTGCATACCCTAAATGAAGATTTTTTCTAGCATATAATAGAAAATAACAGCCAGTAGTGCGCCAGCCGGCAAGGTCACGATCCATGAAGCGACGATGTTACGCACAACACCAAGGTTCAATGCTGCAATACCACGGGCGAAACCGACACCGAGAACGGCACCAACCAGGGTTTGAGTGGTTGAAATCGGTAGTCCGGTTCCCGACGCCAGAACAACAGTTGATGCTGTTGCAAGCTGTGCAGCAAAACCACGGCTTGGGGTCAGTTCAGTGATCCCGGTACCGACCGTTGCCATGACTTTATGCCCCAGTGTTGCGAGACCGACGACAATTCCAAATCCACCTAGCGGTAAGATCCACCACGCTATCTGGCTTTTTCCTGCAATCTGACCAAAATTCTCAATGGTGGAAACCACGGCTGACAATGGACCAATGGCATTCGCGACATCGTTGGAACCATGGGCGAATGCCATCGCACAGGCTGTCACGACCATCAGGACACTGAAAATACTTTCTACACCAGAGAAACTATGGTCTTCTTCCCGTTTTGAGAAGCGCTTTTGAATGTACAGGTAGCCTCCGACCATGACGAGCGCGGAAACAAAAATAGCGGCAAGCCATGCTTCACCAGTACTCAGGTGAAGACCTACGTGTTTCAGACCTTTTTTAATGGTTACCAGCGCAATGACCATGGTGGTGATAAACATATAAACCGGAACAAAACGCTTGGCATTTTGTAGCGGATTTTCTGTATCGAATATCAGACGTTGAGCACTGACGAAAATGACATAGGCGAAGAAACCCGAGATAATCGGTGTGATAATCCAACTGCCGACAATCCCTTGAACCGAATGCCAGTCAACCGCTCCTGTTCCGAGCGTGATACAGGCAAAACCGATAATCGCTCCGATAATGGAGTGGGTTGTTGACACCGGCCATCCCATATAAGAAGCCAGCAGTAACCATGTACCGGCAGACAGCAGGGATGACATCATGCCATACACCAGAATTTCAGGTTGTGCGGCAAAGAGATTTGTCTCGATGACACCTTTACGAATTGTGTCTGTTACTTCGCCACCGGCAAGATAGGCGCCGGCGAACTCAAAAACCATCGCAATAAAGATAGCTTGTTTTACGGTCAGTGCTTTGGAGCCAACCGATGTGCCCATCGCATTTGCTACATCATTTGCACCTATGCCGATCGCCATCAAGAAACCGAAGGCTGCTGCCACAAGAATCAAGATAGATCCGTAATGTACAAGGATATCCATCATAATACCTAGTTGTTGATAACTAGCGGAGCACGCGCGACTTTACTATCGTGGCATGTTATTCAGCCACAATCATTAGATTCAGAGACGCAATGTGTGAGTGCCCTTAGTTATTGTGAAAATCTATAATCTTAGGAACGAGAGAGCATTAGCTCTAAGCGAGCTCCCACACGTTGAGCTTGGTCAGCGATACCGCCCACCCACTCTAGAATTTTGTATAAGAACATCATGTCAATCGGATTATATTTTGACTCGATAGCCATCAACTGCTGACGCAGGTGAATTTGCATCGTGTCGGTATCATCCTCAATGGCGTCAAGTTGGTTGATCATCTCCGCAACCAGAGTGACTTCCCGGCCTTTAAACCCGGTTTCAAGGAGTTCATCCAGTTCACCGATGACTTTCTGGGCTTGAGTCGCCGCATCTAGACAACGTTTAACATAGGCGATGAAATCTTGTTGAAGTAGCTCTGGAATCATCAGCTCTCGACCATAAACCCGACCTGAGATATCTTTTGCGAGATTCGCAAGTTTGTCTTGTTGGGTCAGTAGTTCGAGCATGTCTGTTCGATCAACAGGAAGGAATAATCCGCGCGGTAGTTTCAGACGGATTTCACGTTTGAGTACGTCGGCTTCTTTTTCCAGATGAGAGATTTGAGCCCGAATTTCGGCTGCTTTTTCCCAATCTTTCTGGAAAGTAACTTCAAAGAAGCTGATCAAGTAAGAACAGCATTCATTGACACAGACAACGTGTTTCTGCAAAGGCTTTATTGGGGACTTTGCAAATAACCCCATAATTGTATTCACTGGCATGTGACTCAATCCAAAGATATAACCTTAAAAGAACATACAACATTATGATGAAATGTTGAACATTGGCTATAAAGGCGCGCATGGTAACTCATTCGACGGTGCTTTAAAACCATTTTAGCGCACCAATGATATGTTATTTCTCACTTAATGATATGTTATTTCTCACTTGCTCCTGTCCGGAATTGGCAATATCCTGTCGCTATCTGCCACGAAAGGTTTTGTTATGGAAACTGAGATAGAACTGAAGTTTTTCGTTTCTCCTGAATATTCAGATGTTTTGCGTCGTAAGATTGCCCAGACCAAAGTTTTACAGCATCGTTGCCGTGAATTAGAGAATATATATTTTGATACGCCTGATAACTGGCTGCGTCAACATGATATCGGCCTGCGAATCCGATGTTGCGATGGTGTGTATGTGCAGACGGTGAAAACCGCTGGACGGGTTGTTGCTGGTTTGCATCAGCGACCGGAATACAATGCCGAACATGACAGCAATACACCTTCTATTTCCCTTCATCCTCAAGATATCTGGCCCGAAGACCGCACTACCGAGCAACTGGAAGCTGAACTTCTCCCTCTTTTTTCAACCGACTTTACACGTGAACAGTGGCTTGTCGGTATGCCTGACGGCAGTCAAATTGAAGTCGCTTTCGATCAGGGGAAAGTGGTCGCCGGAGAGTTGGAAGACCCGATTTGTGAGGTTGAACTGGAACTGAAGTCAGGTCAGACCGATGCGCTGTTTTCTCTGGCAAGAACATTGAGTGATGAAGGTGGCGCTCGTCTCGGAAATTTAAGTAAGGCGGCCAGAGGGTATCGACTGGCTTTCGGATATATGGGAGATGAAACGAAACCTTTGGCTTTGGTTGAAACGATTGCCAGTGACACGGTTGAATCTTGTTTTATCCATTCTTTGGAACATGCTTTAGAACATTGGCATTATCATGAACAGATTTATGTTGAGAAGGCATCGATCGAAGCGTTGCATGAAATTCGTTATGCGATTTGTTTTATTCGTCAGACGCTTGCTGTTTATAGTGATATTGTGCCCCGGCGCGCCAGTGCCATCCTGCGTCAGGAACTTAAATGGCTGGAACAAGAGTTGTCTTGGCTGAAGAAGTCCAATTATCTCGACTATCTTTGTGAAGACAAAGGTCATATTTTGCGCAAGCTGGATGCCCGGAAGTTTTTACTGGCGGAGCTTCGGACCTTACAGGACGACTTACCCTCAACAGAAGATATGTTGAAGCTATTTTATGGCTCCCGTTATGTCGGTTTGATTCTCGACTTGAGTCGTTGGATTTTGACCAAAGGGTGGCAGCCTTTTCTGAACGAGAAAACCCGAGTCATGATGGCGGAGTCGATTGAGCCGTTTTCAGCCGAGCAGCTGGAACGAACCTGGAATGAGTTGTTAGCCGCTTTTCCCGCGGATAAGCAGTTTTCCAAACAGGATTATTTGATTCAGCAGTATTGCCTGATGAGAAATTTATACACCGGCATTGGATTTGCCAGCCTTTATAATGAGAGTGAACGCCAGTCGTTTCGATTGCCATGGGCTGACTTGTTGCAAGGGATTGATGATCTTTTAACGCTTGAACCATTAGAGCAGCAGGTCGATAAGCTTGAAGGCGAGCAGCAAGAGCAATTAAAACGATGGTTGATTCGTCAAGAAAACTCGATCCTTCATGCCATGGAGCAAACCAGAAACATCAGTATGGGCGTGACCCCTTATTGGAAACATGTATAACCTGAGAAAAACCGAATGGCTGCGTCGGGATGGCGCAGTCGATGATCCCCGCCTCTGGTCTTTTGTCATATTTAACATGAAGAAAAGACTATAGAACAGCTCCGATGAGTCGATATAATGGCTATCGTTTGAGCACCAATTTAATCTGCCAGTATGGAGCACCGGAAATATAAAGGTATCTACGCTGTTGTTGATGGCCTTCATAATGTTTGAAGATGAATTTTGATATGCTCTTTATGATTGCAATCATAAAAATAATACATAGTGATTTAGTGAGAATGATTGAATTGGAAAAATTAGGAAAATTAGGACTTAGTGGAGACGGATCATGACAAAACTGGCCTTTAAGCCTTGGGAACGAGTAATTACGGATATTCGTCTTGTTCCCAAGATGGTGATGCTGATGGTATTCAGCACGATATTGATAGTTGCAAAACAGCTCTGGGATGCCAGTGTATTTTACTCAGCTCTTTTAGATGCCACAAATAATGTTCAGCTTGCACAACATCACTATGAAGCCTATATCACACAAGTTGTTTGGCAAACGTTACTGTTAATCATTGTGTTTATTGTACTGTTACTGTTTGCAGCAAGAGTGATGTTAAGACAGACGCAGTATATCAGCGATTCAATTAAGACCATGGCCAACCGGGATTTATCTGAACCAGTTTTGATGGAATGTAAAGATGAATACGGTGATGTCGCCAGAGAACTTGAGAAAACGCGTCGTCAATTGCAGGAGATGATTAAACTTCAAATCACCAGCTCTCAGGAGTTATCCGGGCTGACAGAAGTGATGACAATCAGTATGTCCGAGACAAAAGACTCTGCACAAGAAGAGTTCAGTGAAATAGATCAGTTAGCGACAGCCATGAGTGAAATGTCTTCTACGGTCCATACGGTTGCTGACCATGCGCAAAGTGCTTCATCGTTGACTGAAGAGGCCTCCTCTCGCGCTAAAACGGGTCAGGAATTTGTTCAGGGGACCGTCTTGAAAATGCGTGATCTCTCCTCTGATATTTCTGAATCGGCACAAGCAGTCAATCAGGTTGAGGAACGTGTGGTGGCCATTAGTAGTGTCGTCGGTACGATCCAAAGTATTTCTGAACAGACTAATTTATTGGCACTGAATGCTGCGATTGAAGCCGCTCGTGCCGGTGAAGCTGGCCGGGGGTTTGCTGTGGTTGCAGATGAGGTCCGTAATCTTGCTCAGAGAACGCAACAGGCAACCGTTGAGATTCAGGATATGATTTCTCAGCTGCAAAGCAGTGCGAATTCTGCCGTAGGGCTGATGGAAAAAAGTGTGGTTGAAGCGGCTGACGGTGTGGAATTGGTCGTGAATGCGGGCAATGAACTGGATGGTATTGTTGAACAAATTCAACAAATCAATGATATGAATTTCCAAATCGCCAGCGCCGCCGGTCAACAGAGTGGTGTTGCTGAGGAAATGAATCAGAATCTGACCAATGTCCGTGAGCTGGTAGAAGCTTCAGTCTCCGTGGTCGGTGAGTTGTTGGAAACATCCGAAATTATGCAGAGCAATGCCGAGGAACTGGATCAGAAGATTACTTCATTCAAAGTATGATCCTGTTGTGAAACTGTAAGCGCTCACTGAGAGGCTGTTGAACTTTCGTGGTTTAATCACGTTAGGGCAATCCCTTCAAGTGGGCGTTTTTTTTGCCATCATTTTTTCAAGCGGGCTGTTTCTAATCACCAGTTTTGTGGGGCACCAATCATAAGAGGCTGCGAATGCAATTACCATCCGAACTTCAAGCACTATCCGATTTTAACTATCAGCAGTTGACGGAAAAACATCCGGTGATCTTATCTTGGTCTTCACCGCTGACCGAACAACTGAAATATGTGTTGGGATTGAGTGACTTCCTTTATGAAGCGTTAATGCGTGACGCGCAATTGTGTGAGCTCTTTCCGTGTATGATTGAGTGTCAATCCCGGGCTGATAGTTACCGGCAGCAGTTACAACAACAGCTAGTCGCAGAACCGGATGAAGCCGCGGGGGAATATATACTTCGTGCGCAGAGGAATCGGGAAATGTTTTACATTGCTTGGCGCGATTTTCTGGCTGACTGGTCACTTGAAGAGAGTTTGCAGCACCTCTCTGAATTAGCGGAAGCACTGATCTTTGAAACATATCAATGGCAATACACTCTTTGCTGCAAGCTTTGGGGAACACCGGTCAATCAAGCAGGAGAGACCCAGCCGATGTTAATTATCGGCATGGGGAAACTGGGTGGTGGTGAACTGAATTTTTCATCCGATATCGATTTGATTTTTGCCTACCCGGATAACGGTGAAACACACGGGGTGCGAAAAAGTATTGCGAATGCCCAATTTTTTACACGACTGGGACAAAGAATTATTAAAAGTCTTGATCAGCAGACCGCCGATGGTTTTTGTTACCGCGTTGATATGCGACTCAGACCTTTTGGCGATAGCGGCCCGCTGGTGATGAGTTTTGCAGCATTAGAAGACTATTATCAGGAACAGGGAAGAGACTGGGAGCGCTATGCGATGGTGAAAGCACGCGTGATGGGGCGCGAAATGTATGCGTGCTATCAGGCGCTGAGACAGATGCTACGTCCTTTCGTGTTTCGTCGTTACATTGATTTCAGTGCGATTCAATCGCTGCGCCGGATGAAGTCGATGATTCAAAGCGAAGTCCGTCGGCGGGGATTGGTGAATAATATTAAACTCGGTGCGGGTGGCATTCGGGAAATCGAGTTCATTGTCCAATCATTTCAGCTGATCCGGGGAGGGCGCGAACCCGGGCTACGAAAACGCGGCTTATTAGAAACGCTGGACGCCATTCTGACGTTAGGGCTGCTTGGTGAGAGCGAAGTAACTTCGCTGCAACAGGCCTATTTATTTTTAAGACGCGTGGAAAATCTACTTCAAGCCTTGGCGGATAAGCAGACGCAGACTTTACCTGACGATTCATGTTCCCAGCAGCGTCTAGTGATTGCTTTAGGGATGGATAGTTGGGAGGCACTCTTGCAGAATATTCAGGCGCATATGAATCATGTGCATCAAATTTTCAGAGATTTGATCGGTGATGAAGACGATAGCGAAGAAACACCGGTTGAGCCGGTGTATCAAGAGCTTTGGGATATGGCGAATAAACCGGAAGTCGTCGCCGATATTGTCCAAAAAGATCTCGCCTTAACGGCTGAAAGCAACGTGGCGGATGTGCTGCTGCAATTTAAAACCGAATTGGCTAAAAAAACCTTAGGACCTCGCGGCCGGGAAGTGATGAATCATTTAATGCCGAAAGTGTTTCAGGCCATTTTTCGTCACCCTGACGCTCAGTTTGGTTTTCCCCGGGTTTTGTATCTGTTACAACGGATTGCCACCCGAACCACCTATCTGGAATTGCTTGATGAGCATCCCGCTGCATTGATGCGATTAACTCGCTTATGTACCGCGAGTCCGATGATTTCTGAACAGTTGGCTCGTTATCCCATTTTGCTCGACGAATTACTCGATCCCCATCAGCTTTATCATCCTATTCCACTGGATCAATATCGCGTGGAACTACGAGATTTTTTAGCCCGTATTCCTCAGGATGATATGGAGCAGCAAATGGAAGGACTGCGTCAGTTTAAGCAGATCTGTCTGCTACGCATTGCCGCAGCCGATATTGCGGACGTGATGCCGGTGATGAAAGTGAGTGATCACCTCACTTATTTGGCTGAGGCGATTGTTGAAGCCGTTGTTCATCAGGCATGGGAACAGTTAAAAGAGAAATATGGTGAGCCGACGCATCTGAATCAGCGTGATGGCAAAGGGTTTGCGGTGATTGGGTATGGTAAAGTTGGTGGCTGGGAGTTGGGTTATAACTCCGATCTGGATTTGGTTTTTCTTCATGACTGCCCGGCGAATATTAATACCGATGGTCACAAAGAAATTGATGGTCGCCAGTTTTATTTACGTCTGGCACAACGCATCATTCATATTTTCTCGGTGCGAACCGCTTCCGGTATTTTATATGAGGTTGATATGCGCCTCAGACCCTCAGGCGCCTCAGGGTTATTAGTGGCACCGGTCAACGCTTTTGCCGAATATCAGCATCAGGAAGCGTGGACATGGGAGCATCAGGCACTTGTTCGGGCGCGCATGATTTATGGCGATGAACCATTGGCGGAGGCATTTGTGCAAACGCGTCATCAGGTGTTAAGTCTTGTCAGAGATGAAGCCGTCCTGAAACGAGACGTGGTTGAGATGCGAGAGAAAATGCGTCAGCACCTCTCAGAGAAAAAAGCAGGCCGTTTTATGCTTAAACAGGATCGAGGCGGTATCACGGATATTGAATTTTTAGCGCAGTATCTGGTGCTTTGCTATAGCAGTCAATATCCGGAGCTGACGCGGTGGTCGGATAATGTCAGAATTTTCGAGTCATTGATGATGGCCGGGATAATGTCATCGGAGCAGATGCAAGCACTCATTGAGGCTTATACCACAATGAGAGACCGAATCCATCATCGTAATTTGCTGAATCTGGATGCGGACGTGAGTCAGGATAAACTCTCGACAGAACGTGAAGTGGTGATTCAGACCTGGCAACAGTGGCTGGGATAATATCTCGGAGCGTGGTTATTCAGCCTGTGATAGGGCTGTGATAAACTCTGAACAAATCGAAAAACTGGAGATTTCTAATGAAGCCAATTCTACCTGACTATAACCAAGCAGGTGTTTTAATTGTTGGTGATGTGATGTTGGATCGTTACTGGTATGGTCCGACCGGGCGAATTTCACCGGAAGCCCCGGTACCGGTTGTGAAAGTCGAACACAATGAGGAACGTCCGGGTGGGGCAGCAAACGTTGCTATGAATATTGCATCGCTTGGCGGTCAGGCGCATATCGTCGGATTAACCGGCCAAGACGAGCCTGCCGCAGTTTTGGAAGAAAAGCTGACTTCATTAAATGTTCATTGTCACTTTGTGGCTTTACCGTCTTATCCGACGATTACCAAGTTACGTGTCTTAAGTCGTGGTCAACAGTTAATCCGTCTTGATTTTGAAGATAAATTCGAGAATATCGACCCTGAGCTGGTACTGTCCAAGATGGAAAGCTCTCTCCCTCGGGTGCGCTCTGTTATCCTGTCTGATTACGCCAAAGGTGCACTGGAGCATGTGCAGCAGTTTATTCAGAAAGCGAAACAGTTCGGTGTGCCTGTCTTTATTGATCCGAAAGGCGCCGATTTCGAACGCTATCGTGGGGCGACTCTGCTCACCCCGAATATGGCTGAGTTTGAGATGGTTGTCGGTAAAGTTCATTCAGACGATGAGCTGGTTGCTAAAGGGTTTGCATTGATAGAGCAATACGAATTCGATGCATTGTTAGTGACGCGCAGTGAGCATGGAATGACCTTGCTACGTCGTGATCATGAACCGTTTCATTTACCGACACTGGCGAAGGAAGTTTATGATGTGACGGGGGCCGGAGATACGGTGATTTCTGTTCTGGCAGCTTCGGTTGCCGCTGGCAAACCGTTGGACGAAGCCTGTGCGTTGGCAAATGCAGCCGCCGGGATCGTCGTTGGCAAAGTCGGGACATCAACGGTATCGACGATTGAATTGGCGGAAGCGATTCATGGTAGTCAGGACACCGATTTCGGGGTTGTGAGTGAGAAAACGCTGATTGAAGTTGTCAAAAAAGCACAGGCTCGTGGTGAGAAAGTCGTTATGACCAATGGGTGTTTCGATATTCTTCATGCCGGACACGTTTCTTATCTCAATCATGCGGCACAACTGGGAGATCGTCTGATTGTTGCTGTGAATACCGATGAGTCGGTGAAGCGGTTGAAAGGGCCCGGTCGTCCGGTCAACCCGACGGATCGTCGGATGGCGGTTCTGGCTGGATTGGGTGCGGTCGATTGGGTTGTCCCATTCAGCGAAGATACCCCGCAACGTGTGATTGCGACCATATTGCCCGATCTCTTGGTCAAAGGTGGCGATTATCGTCCTGAAGAGATTGCGGGTGGTCAGGAAGTGATTGCTGCTGGTGGCGAAGTGCGAGTGCTGAACTTTGAAGATGGCTGCTCGACCTCTGAAATTATTGAAGCAATTAAAGGTGGTCGTGGCTAATGCCTCTATAAGCAATTGCATTCAAATAAAAAAGCCAGCAAATTGCTGGCTTTTTGGTCAATCATCACTGGTTGTCTGACGTACCCTGAATGATTTCAGAGCGATATTTATTTCAGACCTGCATTGATAGCGAGAATATCTTGCTCGTTTAGCGTTCCAACCGACTGTTTTAACTGAAGTACATTCAGGATGTAGTCATAACGCGCATCCGACAGGTTTCTGTTGGCATCATAGAGGCGACGGGTTGAATCCAAGACATCTACGATGGTCCGAGTTCCAACATCAAAACCAGCTTCAGTGGCTTGCAGTGCCGATTTTGCCGATACGACTGCTTGTTGGTAAGCCCGGATGGCTCCGATGGAAGCATTGATGTTGTTATTGTATGCACGAACGTTTTTAACGACGCTACGATAACTGGCTTCAAGATCTTCACTGGCTTGCGTTAAACCATATTCCGCCTGCTTAGTCTCCGCAGTAATTTTACCACCGGTATAAAGCGGAACGGAAAGGTTCACACCCACACTGACATTATTGATCGGATCGAAAGCGTCATAATTCGCATTGGATTGCTCATATTCATGCTTGGTACTATAACCGGCATCCAGACTTAGGCTGGGTAAATGCCCGGAACTGGCTAAAGCAATTTTTTCACGCGCAATATCTTGCGAGATTCTGGCCGTCAAAAGCGATAAATTCTTCTTCTGGGCTTCATTCACCAGCTCAGTCATCGTTTGGTCCATTTTACTGGCAGAGAAACGCTCGGTATCCAATGAGCTGAGTTGGTGAGGTTCCTGACCGGTAATTTCCCGAATGGCTTCGTAACTGTTGGTCAGGCTATTTTCAGCTAAGACTTCATCAGCCAGAACACTATCGTATTGTGCCTGAGCATCGTGGACATCGGTAATCGCAGATAAACCGACTTCAAAACGTTGTTTGGTCTGTTCCAGTTGGCGAGCAACCGCATTTTTTTCGGCACGCACAAAAGCAAGGTTATCTTTGGCTCTCAGCACTTCAAAGTAGGCTTGAGCGACACGTAAAATGAGGTTCTGCTGTGTTTGTGCATATTGAGAATCGACTTGGCGTGCTGATTTCTCAGCGATTCCCAGATTCAGCCAGCTGTTTCGGTCATACAGCGCTTGAGATAACGTCACACCCGCAGACCATTGCTTGCTGTCTGCAACGTCTTTATTACTACTGATAATGTTGTAACCTGTTGACAGGTTAATTTGTGGTAATAGTTCTCCCCGAGTTGACTTTATTGCTTCATAGGCTGAGTCTCGTTGTGCCGCAGCGCTAAGCAACTGGGGGTCATTTTGTTTGGCTTGGTCATAGATGTCCGCAAGGGTATCTGCCCAAACGATGGGGGACAGACTTCCCAGGGTGATACTGACGCATAGTGGGAGCAGTTTTTTCATTCTTCCTATTCCTGCAATATTGTCATGAGAGATTGCGCTCGATAGTTTAACTTAAATTTGCTAAGAAGTGCTCAGGGAGTTTGTCATTTTTCTGGTTAATTATCCATCTGTATAGTAAACAAATTACTTAATTTAACTATTTTAGTAATTTTTATATAAAAAATTGAGCTGCATCCTTGGTGAGTAAACTCTTACATGGTTAAATTTAAAGATTCAAATGGAGAATAGAAAGAATGCGATCATCACGAAAAGAGCCGACACAATTTTCTGCTCAAGATTTGCAGGTTGTCAAAAAAGAGACACTTTTTAACGGCTTCTTCAAAATGGTAAAGTATTATTTCAAATATAGGCAGTTTGAAGGTGGCTGGAGTCGGGTTGTTGAACGGGAAATGTTTGTGCGGGGGCGTGCTGCCGCAGTGCTTCCTTATGATCCGGTGCTTGATCAGGTTGTCTTAATTGAGCAAATCCGTGTTGGCGCGCTTGAAAACCAGCATCCATGGCAGTTTGAAGTCGTTGCCGGGATTGTTGAAGCGGGTGAATCTTCGGAAGACGTGGTTCGTCGCGAAGCTGTCGAAGAAGCCGGCCTCAACCTCGAACAGATTGTTCCGGTGACGTCATACTATCCTTCATCTGGCGGATGCAATGAGATGATTGATGTCTATGTTGGTGAAGTGGACGCCGCTAAAGCGCATGGGGTTCATGGGCTGGACGGGGAAGATGAGGATATTCGTGTTCATGTGTTAAGTCGGGAAGAGGCTTATCACTGGGTGAAAACGGGTAAGATTGAAAATGGGGCCTCCATTATCGCGTTACAATGGTTGGCGTTAAATTGGGAAGAACTGAAGACACAATGGCAAAAGTAGCAATGAAAAAGCCGTATCACGTTGACTTGCCGGAATTGATGCGGGTTTATGAAACAAACTATGCAAAATTGAATGCGTTGTTGCCATCAATGCACAGTGCTGAGGATGTGCGTTGTTACCAAGCCTTGCGTATGAATTATCAACTCGAAGTCATGGAAGTGACCAGATATACGACATTGGTCAAGATATGTCAGAGTGATGATGTGGCTGTATTTCCCCTACCGACCATGTCTGTCAGGTTATATCATGATGCGCGTGTTGCCGAGGTATGCAGTGCTGAACAGGTACACCGATTAAAGCCTCGTTACGATTATCCGAACGATAGCATGGTACAAAAAGATGAAAAGGCTCAGACCAACCGTTTTTTGGGGGATTGGCTGACCTTTTGTTTAAAGCATGGTATTACTCGTGCACCGATTAATATCCGGGATCGATCATCTTCATAAGGTTAAGTAGATTTGGACGTATCGTTTTACACCGAACATCTTGATAGTATAAAACTGCTTCAGATGACCGATACTCATTTGTTTGCTTCTGATGAGGGCAGTCTGCTCAGCGTCAATACGGCAAATAGTTTTAAAGCGGTCGTGCAAGAAGTTATCGCGAGGAATGTCGATTATCAGCTCATTCTGGCGACTGGTGATATCTCTCAGGATCATTCTCAAGCATCTTACCAGTTGTTTGTTGACAGCATTGAGCCGTTACAGAAGCCTTGTTTGTGCCTGCCGGGAAATCATGATGAGCAGCACGCAATGAAAACCATTCTGGCGAATTCTCAAATCACCCAGCCGAGACATGTAACGGTGGGGGCCCACTGGCAGATGATTTTGCTTGATTCACAGGTCTCCGGAGTGCCCTATGGTTACATCAGCCCGGAGCAGCTCCAACAGATGGATGACATGTTACGTGAGACGCAAGCAAAACATACGCTTATCTTACTCCATCATCACCCGCTGTTAGTCGGCAGTCGTTGGTTGGATCAACATACGCTGAAAAATAGCGATTCATTCTGGGAGATTCTGTTGAAATACCCTCACGTTAAAGGTGTAGTATGTGGTCATGTTCATCAGGTGATGGAACGCGATTATCATGGGATTCAGGTGATGTCGACGCCTTCAACTTGTGTTCAGTTTAAACCGCACACTGATGAATTTGCGCTGGATCTGGTCTCTCCCGGCTGGCGTGAGCTGGAACTTCATCCTGACGGACAACTGACGACACAGGTTGGTCGTGTGAAGCAAGGTCTTTTCTTACCTGATTTCTCAGCAAACGGATACTGATAACAGCGAATGACTTACGTGAACAGAAGATGAGGCAATCCATGCGTAAACCTTCTTTATTGATCTATATTCACGGTTTTAACAGTTCTCCTTTATCTCATAAAGCGATGATTATGCAGCAATACTGCCGTGATTATCGTCCTGATATGCGCGTGATTGTGCCACAGCTACCCTGCTTCCCTGACGCTGCCGCCCAAATGCTTTCTGAGTTGATTCGAGAGAAACAGCAACAATATCGTATTGGTTTGGTGGGAAGCTCGCTCGGGGGATATTTGTCTGTCTGGCTGAATTCTCAGTTTCAGCTCAAAGCTGTGGTCATCAATCCAGCCGTTCGCCCTTACGAATTGTTACAAGACTATCTTGGCGAACAAGTGAATCCATACACCCATGAAAAGTATACTCTGGCGGCTTGTCATATCGAGGAACTTAAAGCATTGGATATTGAGGCTCTGCCGGACTCTGACCAATTTTGGCTATTACAACAAATGGGTGATGAAGTGCTTGATTATCGTCAGGCTGTTGAAAAATTCCACGATGCCCGACAAACCGTAGAACAGGGCGGCGATCATAGTTTTGTTGGCTTTGAACGTTACGCTGCTGCTATTCTTGAATTTCTGGAACTTTGACATGCATTGAGAAAAGTGTCAGAAACTAAGGCCGAAGCCAGACAGAAGCTTGACAGGAAGCCTTCTCTTCCAGACTATACCTCAAACATCGATGGGAAAGGAGAGGATTGAAGTCTCTGTCATTTCCCACGGATGATGAGTCCCATACAAATAAACTTTTTCAGTGACAACTGTAAATAATCTCGAAATGTTTACAGATTGAGCGCAAAGTTAGAATCATTGATTGATATAAGCATCCCGAAATATGACTGAACAATATAATGCTGGTGCCATTGAAGTATTGAATGGTTTAGAGCCAGTACGTCGCAGACCTGGGATGTATACCGATACCGCACGTCCGAACCATTTAGGTCAGGAGGTCATTGATAATAGTGTTGATGAAGCGTTAGCCGGTTATGCATCGAAGGTACAAGTTATTCTTCATTCTGACCAATCTCTGGAAGTGAGCGACAATGGGCGAGGTATGCCCGTTGATATTCACCCGGAAGAGAAAGTCTCAGGCGTTGAGCTGATCATGTGTAAGCTTCACGCCGGAGGAAAGTTTTCCAATAAAAGTTATCAGTTCTCCGGTGGCCTGCATGGGGTGGGTATTTCGGTCGTCAATGCCCTGTCCAAACGTGTCGAAGTCACAGTACGGCGTGACGGACAGGTCTATGATATTGCGTTTGAGCATGGCGATAAAGTCTCTGATCTGACGGTGACCGGCACCTGTGGGCGTAGGAATACAGGAACCAGCGTTCACTTCTGGCCGGATAGTGTCTACTTTGATTCCGGTAATTTTTCAGTCTCTCGGCTGATCAATAACCTGCGTGCCAAGGCGGTATTATGTCCCGGTCTTGAAATTACCTTCGAAGATAAAGTCAATGGGAATGATTACCGTTGGTTCTACGAAGACGGTCTGAAAGATTATCTGGCAGAAGGGGTGAAAGGGTATACGCTGTTGCCCGAAGAACCGTTTACCGGTGAGTTTAAAGCTGAAATCGAAGCTGCGAGTTGGGCTGTCATTTGGCAACCTGAAGGTGGTGACATGATCACCGAAAGCTACGTCAACTTGATTCCGACCGTACTCGGCGGGACACATGTCAACGGGTTGCGTCAGGGATTACTCGATGCCATGCGTGAGTTTTGTGAATTCCGCAACTTGTTGCCGCGTGGCGTCAAGCTAACAGGTGATGACGTTTTTGAGCGTTGTTCCTATGTATTGTCTGTCAAGATGCAGGATCCGCAGTTTGCCGGTCAAACCAAGGAGCGCCTGTCATCGCGTCAAACCGCAGCATTTGTTTCCGGTGTCGTCAAAGACGCATTCAGTCTATGGCTGAACGAAAAACCTCAACTGGCGGAGCTATTGGCGGAAGTCTGTATTGCCAATGCCCATCGCCGGATGCGAGCCAGTAAAAAAGTCGTCCGCAAAAAAATCGCTTCAGGGCCAGCTCTGCCGGGGAAACTGACCGACTGTACGGTACAAGATCTAAGTCGTACAGAATTGTTTTTGGTGGAAGGTGATTCTGCCGGAGGGAGCGCTAAACAGGCCAGAGATCGTGAGTTTCAGGCTGTGATGCCACTACGGGGTAAAATTCTTAACACGTGGGAAGTCTCAGCCGATCAAGTCTTGGCTTCACAGGAAGTTCATGATATTTCGGTGGCTTTGGGGATTGACCCTGACAACGATGATCTGGACAGTCTGCGTTACGGTAAAGTCTGTATTCTCGCGGATGCGGATTCAGACGGGTTGCATATCGCGACCCTATTATGCGCGCTATTTACGCGCCACTTTCCTGCATTGGTCCGTGCCGGACATGTCTATGTTGCGATGCCACCCCTTTACCGAATCGATTGTGGTAAAGAGGTTTATTATGCATTGGATGATCAGGAAAAAGATGGCGTACTAGAACGTCTGAGTCAGAAAAAAGCCAAAATCAACGTGCAGCGTTTTAAAGGACTGGGGGAGATGAATCCACTTCAGTTACGTGAAACAACCATGGATCCCAATACGCGCCGTCTTGTCCAACTCACGATCGACGATATCGAAGCGACTGATGAGATGATGGACATGCTCCTCGGTAAGAAAAGAGCTGATGACAGAAGATCTTGGTTGCAACACAACGGTGACTTGGCAGAGGTATAAACATGGCAACAGAAATCAGTTTTGACGGAGTAGAACAGCTGCCGTTACGTAAATTTACGGAAGACGCATACCTGAACTACTCGATGTACGTCATTATGGACCGTGCACTGCCTTACATTGGTGACGGTCTGAAACCCGTTCAGCGCCGTATCATTTATGCGATGTCGGAGCTTGGGCTATCGGCTTCGTCCAAATATAAAAAGTCGGCACGGACCGTCGGGGACGTGTTGGGTAAATATCATCCTCATGGTGACTCGGCCTGTTATGAAGCCATGGTTCTGATGGCTCAACCTTTCTCTTACCGTCACCCGCTGGTGGATGGTCAAGGGAACTGGGGGGCGCCGGATGATCCGAAATCTTTTGCCGCGATGCGTTATACCGAAGCCAAACTGTCTCGTTTTGCGGAAGTTTTATTGAGTGAACTCGGGCAAGGCACGGTTGAATGGCAGCCGAACTTTGATGGCACCATGAACGAGCCACAAATGCTGCCGGCTCGTTTACCACATATCTTATTGAATGGCGTGACAGGGATCGCTGTGGGGATGGCGACTGATATCCCACCACATAATGTCCGGGAAATCACAGATGCTGTCATTCATCTCATCGATAAACCTCAGGCGGGCTTAGATGAGATCATGGGCTATGTTCAGGGACCGGATTATCCGACGGAAGCGGAAATCGTCTCTGTGCGTACCGATATTGAAAAAATATATCGAACCGGCCGCGGTAGTATCAAAATGCGGGCGGTTTGGCACAAAGAAGGCGGTGATATTGTCATCACTGCGCTGCCTCATCAAGTTTCCGGTGCGAAACTGTTAGAGCAAATTGCCAGCCAGATGCGCGCGAAGAAATTGCCGATGGTCGAAGATCTGCGCGATGAGTCTGACCATGAGAATCCGACGCGGATCGTGATTGTACCGAGTAAGAAAAGAATCGATTGTGACGTCCTGATGAATCATCTGTTCGTTTCGACTGATTTAGAAAAAAGCTTCCGTGTGAACCTGAATATGATTGGTCTGGATAATCGTCCTCAGGTGAAAGGTTTAGTGGAAATCTTGTCCGAATGGCTTGAATTCCGCCGCAATACGGTCAAGCGTCGCTTGCAGTACCGACTGGACAAAGTTCTGGCAAGATTACACATTCTTGAAGGTTTGTTGGTTGCCTACCTGAATCTCGATGAAGTCATTGAGATTATCCGCAACGAAGATGAGCCGAAAGCCGTTCTCATGGCTCGTTTCGGGATTTCTGAAATTCAGGCGGATGCGATTTTGGATACGCGCTTACGTCATTTAGCGAAACTGGAAGAATACAAAATCAGTGCTGAGCAAGAAGCGCTGGAAAAAGAGCAAAATCAATTAGAACAACTGCTTGGTTCGGAGCGTCGTTTGAATACGCTGCTGAAAAAAGAGCTGAAAGCCGATGCTGAGAAATATGGGGATGAGCGTCGTTCTCCATTGGTTGAAAGAGCTGAAGCCAAAGCATTGACAGAAAGAGAACTGGTTCCGAGTGAACCGATTACGGTCATCTTGTCGGATAAAGGCTGGATTCGCCATGCCAAAGGCCATGACATCGATTGTCAGGGGCTGAATTATAAATCGGGTGACCAATACTTGACTCATGCTTGTGGGAAAAGTAATCAGCAGGCGGTGTTCTTTGGCAGTGACGGACGCAGTTATTCACTCGAAGCGCACACCTTGCCGTCAGCCCGCTCTCAGGGAGAACCGATTACCGGGCGTCTGAATGTCGCTGAAGACACACAAATTCGTCAGGTGGTCATGGGAGATGAAGATCAGTTGTGGCTGGTGGGCTCGGATGCCGGATATGGCTTTGTGTGTAAAGGGAGTGATTTTCTCTCCAAGAACCGTAGCGGTAAAGCATTGGTGAATTTGCCGGATAACGCCCTGATCATGACACCACAGCCGTTGAACCATTTAGAATCGGATGAAATTCTGGCGATCACCAATCAAGGTCGAATGTTGTTATTCCCGATAAAAGATCTGCCGCAACTGGGTAAAGGTAAAGGCAACAAGATCATTAATATTCCTTCAGCGAAAGCCAAAGAAAGAGAAGAATTTGTTTCTCATTTGATGGTTCTGCCGCAAGGCGCTGCAATGACGATCTATGCCGGTAAGCGTAAGCTCGGGCTGAAGCAGGACGATCTGGAAAACTTCCGTGGTGAACGAGGCCGGAGAGGGGCATTACTGCCGCGGGGGCTGCAACGGGTGACCCGGATTCATATCGAAGAGGTAGCGGCTGAGGAAAATGGGCAAACATCTGGCAGTGATGATGCTTGATTGAACCAATCGACTTCACCGCAATGGAAAAAATCACTGGGCAATGAAAATTGCCCAGTTTTTTTTATGGCTCAATTTTTATTGATGGGCCTAGTGATGGCGGCGAAAACGCAGCAGATGATCCAGTGATATCGCTCCCGCACCCTGGTACATAATCCAGGCACTCAGCGCCAGCCAGGTGGCATGTGTCGGATAAGCATCCGGATAAACAAAAATCTGAATCACCAGTGTCATCCCAAAAATGCCCAGCGCGGCAAACCGGGTCATCAATCCGGTGAGCAGTAATATGGCCAGCAGATGCTCGGCAATGGTGGCCAGATAAGCGGCCCACACATAAGGGATGATCGGCAGGTTGTATTCATATTCGAATAGGGCAAATGTGCTGTCTTTAACCGTCGGCCAACCCAGATCAATTGGGCCGGAAATCAAATTGAAAGCAAAACCTTCAATTTTGGTCTGTCCGGATAGCCAGAAAATTGCAGCGAGACCGAAGCGGCTCAGCAATAAAATGATCGATACTGTCCACGGAGAGGCCGAGATTTTCTTCAGCAATGGCAGTGACATAAACAGGCTCCTATTGTGGCAAAATCGCGCGGATAATGGGTTTCTGTAAGAGTGTTGTAAATAACGCGGGAAAGTGATCAGGCACGATGGTTTGACTCGCTTGCGCTAGCGTGATGCCTTGCTGTAACTGCTGAAGTAAGTGGTATTCATCTGCAGAAAGCGCATAGAAAACCCCATAGCGCTCTCTTTTGGTGAGTAGTAGGTACTCACTTTTATCCCACTGGATATCTTGAAGTCTGAGCGCTGAATCTGGCTGGTGGGCCTGATAGATTAACCCGACCGCATAAGATGTCTGCCATAACAGACAGGGCTCGGTAAGTTGCCAGACCGATTGTGTCGGATCGGCGCATTCTGCCAGATGCTGTTGAATATCGGTGATGGAGAGCACCGGGCTATCCGCTGCGTGGGTCAATTGCAGTAATTGATATTCCAGTCTGGCTAATTCACTGAAATAAGGCAGTGATGAAAGCTGAGGGATTGTGCTGGAAAATTCAGCAAAATGTTCACCATATTCGCTTAAAACTGGCGAGGTTGGCGGATAACGTTGAATGAAACGTCCTGCCAGCATTCGAAAAAAATCCTCACCGACAAGCTGCTGGCAGACCGGGTAAATCTCTTCCAGCGCTTCGGTTAGTGAATGATAGATATTGTTGCGGTAAACGGTGAAGCGTGCTTGTTTTTCCGCGATTGACGTGGCGTCGATTTGTGACAGGGCCTCATCGCTTTGCATCAGGATTGACTGGCTAAATTGTTGTTGCATGGTCTGCCCCTGAATTTGATTGACTTAGCTTCGATTGAAAAGTGTCTTGAATGCGAGTCCGTATCTGATCAGCCATGGTAGCCTGTTGTTGCAGCACGGCGAATTCCGGCAGTTGTCCGTCCCATTCAATCAACGTGGGCTTATCTCCCCACTTCTGCAAAGTATATTGATATAGTTGCCAAACATCGTCAGTGACTTCTCGATCATGACTATCGATCCTCAGTGGGACTGTCTCATTCTGGTCAATCGCATATCCAGCCAGATGAATTTGTCGCACAGACTGGCCGGGAAATTGATCGATATATTGGTAAGGATCCTGCTGATGATTGAAGCAGGAGACGGCAACATTATTGACGTCAAGTAACAACTGGCAACCGGTCCGCTCGATGATCGTTGTGATAAATTCCAGCTCACTCATGGTGGTTGTGTTGAAACGCAAATAGGTGGATGGATTTTCCAACAGCATCGGGCGTTTCATTTGCTCCTGAACCTGATCAATGTGTGCACAAACTTGTCGGAGCGTTTTTTCCGTGTAAGGGAGTGGCAGCAAATCGTTAAAAAAATGATCGAAGTGGCTGGACCAAGCTAAATGCTCAGAGAAGACCAGCGGTTCGATCCATTCAACCAGTTGAGCGACTTTTTTCAGGTGCTCTCGGTTTAATGGTGACTCGCCACCGATAGAGAGGCCAACCCCGTGAACGGTGATCGGATAGTGTTCCCGAATCTTTTCCAGATAGTAGCGGTTAGGCCCTCCGGCGGAGAGATAGTTTTCGGCATGGATTTCAAAAAAACCGACTGACGGTTTTTCTGCCAAAATTGTTTGATAGTGACAGGGTTTTAAGCTCACCCCACTTCGGCGAGGAAAGCCCGAAGACGTTTGCACGTCTTCGGTGGATTGGGTTAGACGAGATATAATCATCGCGAAAATCCCGACTTAGAATGCTTTGAGCAGACCATGGCCTGTCGGCGAGGTTTCTGATTTCATCTCCATGCAGGTCCCTTTAGGAACAAACTTCCAGGCATCTCCCTGATAATCTGTTTTTGATGTCCCGGCACAAGAGGTTCCGGGGCCGGCTTTACAATCATTTTGCCCGGCAAGTGCAATTCCGTAGCATTTTTCTTTACTGGCGGCTTGAGCCGGCAGTGTCACTGCCGAAAGTGCAACCGCAGTTGTCAGAGCGAAAGCAAGAGATGTTTTTGATGTGTTCATAGTGTTTTCCTCACAAGTGTACTGTCTAATTCCCTTATTCGACGGATGAACAGGGGTCGGTATTACACAAAAAATGAAAAAAAATTTATTCTTCTTTATCTTTTAATTCCGTGCACATATAAACCTTTGATAATGAACGGATATCATCCATTTGCTTCCCAAAGCGGCGGCAACTGCTACACATGCTCGTATGGAGACGCAGCGCTAATTTTTCTTTGGTTGTGAGTGTTCGCTCCATTCGTTCGGAAAGAAGGCGTGTGGCTTGTTTACAGTTCATCATCATCGTTCCTCCGACAGATACCAGTTATTTTCTAAACACTCCCTGAGTCTGAGACGAGCACGGTAGAGCGTGACATTGAGGTGACTAACCGATATCTCTTCATGATGACAAATCTCGGGGGTTTCCAGTTCAAGGAACTCTCGCATCATGAATAATCGACTGTAGCGTTCCGGTAAAGCATTCAGGCAAGCATCAAACACGCGCCAAAAATGTTCGTTTTCAATACAATTGTCAGGTTGTTGCCATTTCACAGGACGCTCATGTTTATGCCAGTGGCCATGTTGATCAAACAGTTTTTCAATCAGGGCATCGCCTTGAATACCGTCCCCTTGCTCAAGCTGACTGGCGACAGTGATGCGCTTTTCTTTTCTCAGTAAATCGATCAACTTATTTTTGAGAATGGCAAAAATCCAAGTTTTCAGCGCAGCTTGCTGTTCAAACTTATCGATATGTTGATACGCGGCAATCATCGCTTCTTGAACAGCGTCCTCGGCCAGTTGCTCGTCTTGAACCTGCAACCGAGCAAATTTCAACATCTGCTGCCTTAATGGTTGGATAAACTGCTCATCATCAAAGAGACGGCGTGAGTGTATGTTTGGTTGAATCTCTGAGTCGGCTAATGTCATTCAATATCTCAATTCAATATTTCAATAGAAAGGAACTCTGTTAGTTTAGACGAATCTTGAATCAATTCCTTACAGTACATTTTTATTTTTATAGTTTTGACAGCCGCGCAGGGCTCTGGCGTTGCGTCGCGTGTTGAAATAACGGGGGATCACTGATGCGCGAGTCGGAGCGGATTCAGGTCTGAGCGGTGATCAATAGAAAGAGGAAAATTGATAGAGGAAATAAAGACATCCGCCCGATTCAGGCGGATGTGAAGGTTAATCGAGATCGTCTTCTGACCAATCTTCCGTATCGGATATATTGGGTGCACTGGGGATGGCATTCTCTTCATTTGCCCAACTGCCAAAGTCGATCATTTGGCATTGTTTACTACAAAATGGCCGAAAGGGGCTTTGCTCACCCCAAATAACAGTGTTGCCACATTGAGGACATTGAACGGTGGTAATTTTTGGATTCGTCATAATTCTCTATATAGTTCGTTAGAAACATCGTCTGTTAGAAACATCGTCCGTTAGAAACATAGCTCGTTAGCAACAAACCGCCAGCTCAAACTGAATATCACTGGCGCTGGCTTGATTCGTTTCAAATTCAATAAATTTTATCGCAAAACGATTTTTGTGTCCTGAAATCATGGGATAAACCCCATATTCCAGAGGAATCATCAGGCGGAGAATGTTCGCACCCTCAGCATCGCTCTGATAAAAGCCTGATTTTGCTGTATAAGCCCGGTACTGACCGGTTTCCCGGGCAAGTTTCAGCCATAGACTCAGTGCCGATGAGAGTGGTTTCAGGGTTTGGAGCCAAGCAGAAGCATCCCGCTGTTTTTGTTCCGTCGGTGTATGCAGCCAGTAATGCAGGGCCGGCAGATCAAAACAGCATGAACCACCGGGAAGATTGAATCGCTGGCGAACAGAGAGCAGAAAGCGATCTTCTTTGAGTGAGATACCAAAGCGTTCTGAATTCATCAAATTTGAATGGACTTCATCGACTTCTCTCAGTAACGCCAGTAATGTATTTTGATCGACACCGTCAACATTCAACCAATTGCGGTACATGATTCGCTGCTTTTCGATATCTTTTGCCAGTTCACTGCGGAGCTGAATTTGTTCAAAAATATCAAGCAGGTCAAATAATGCCCGGAAAAACAGCTGATATTGGTCACTATCATCAAATTGAGATGCACGATGAAGTTGGGCCAGCAGGGCTTCGACTCTCAGATAAATTCGAGTCTTTTCATTCAGGGGATGTTCGAATTGATGGATCGTCATTTCGCTAGCCTTTATTTATATCGATATTATTTTCACAAATTTCTGCCGCTCATGGCTAGGTACTTTTGATGCAATTCTGTGATTTGAGGCAGAAGTTGGTGGTTTTCTGCACTATTGTTAATCACATCATCGGCCACTGCAAGGCGTTCAGCTCTTGTCGCTTGGGCAGACAGGATGTTCTGAGCGTGCGGATAACTGATTCCGTCACGGCGCATTGTGCGCTGGATTTGTATCGTTTCATCCACATCGACGACTAAAACTCGGTCCGTCATCGACTGGAGTTGATTTTCGACTAAGAGTGGGATAACTAACAATGCGTAGGGAGAGGTGGTATGAGCGAGTGCATACTGCATTTGTTGTCTTATCATCGGGTGAAGCAGTTGATTCAGCCATGATTTTTCATGCGCATCGGCAAAAATAATCTCTCTTAGCTGCGAGCGATTTAATGTACCGTCATGGTTAAGTATGGTTGGACCGAAATGTTCTGTAATAGCAGCCAGCCCCGTTGTACCCATGGCAACCACCTCTCTGGCAATGACATCTGCATCAACGACATCAATCGCAAACTGTTGATGAAAGAGATTGGCCACCGTTGTTTTCCCGCTTGATATCCCTCCGGTTAACCCGACGACGAATGTCATATTATGCTCCTAACACGATTGATGTATACCAGCTCATCATGGGCTCCCCCCAGATGAGACAGATCCATCCGGCAATCGCCAGAGAAGGGCCGAATGGAAAGCTCTGATTACCTTGCTTTCTTATCAACAGTAGAGTGGCTCCTAAAATGATGCCAATCACGGAGGACAATAAAATCACCATCGGTAGCGTTTGCCAGCCGATCCATGCACCTAAGGCTGCAAGATATTTAAAGTCGCCGTATCCCATGCCTTCTTTTTTGGTCAACAGTTTAAACATCCAGTAAATCGACCAGAGAGATAAATAGCCGGCCACCGCGCCTATCAGCGCATCGGATAAAGGGAGTGGGTTGATGTGTGTCAGTGATAGTAACAGCCCAAGCCAGATTAATGGGATGGTTAAATTGTCAGGAAGTAACATCTGGTTGAGATCGATACATGCCGCGGCAATGCTGATGTAAGTAAAGAGAAGCAATGCCAATGTATAATAGGTCATACCGCCATGAATCGCGATGATGCAGCTTGCCAGTGCCGTCACGAGTTCTACCAGTGGATATTGTATCGATATCCGTTCGCCACAATCTGTACATTTGCCACCGAGCAATAACCAGCCAAACAGTGGAATATTATGCCAAGGCCGGATTCGGTGATGGCAGTGTGGACAGAATGATGCAGGGAGACTGAGTGAAATTTTTTCCTGCTTCGTTGGGGAAGGAATATCGTACTCGGGGAAAGCTTCGGCAAATTCTTGCTTCCAGTTTGTGACCATCATTTGTGGTAAACGATAGATGACGACATTGAGAAAACTGCCGATGATGAGCCCGAAGAGGCTCGCAAAAACAGGAAATAACCAAGGATAAATCAAAAATGCATCCATTCAACTGTGCTCAATGTTATTCGATAATCCACCCCGTTTGACGAGGTGGCTTCAATTCAGATCGGTCGCTCAGTGTGTCTCTGAGTGGACAACCGCGGGCATTATACTATCCCATCACCTGCATTAAGTTAAAGACAGGTAAATACATTGCGATGACTAACCCCCCGATCAAGCCGCCAAGCAACACGATCAAGCAGGGTTCAATCATTTCTCCGAGCTGTTCAATACACTGATCGATGTCTTGTTCGTATTGTTGGGCTACTTTCGTCAATACTTGACCTAATGTACCGGATTCTTCTCCGATGAATACCATTTGTGTGACAAATTCAGGAAAATGGTGACTGTTCTGCATTGCCACATATAAGCTGCTTCCGGCAGACACTTGTACTAAAACTGTTTCTAGTGCTGCTCGATACCGCAGCGACCCTGCAATATTTTGTGCGCTTTTCAGGCTATCCAGTAAAGGAATACCGCAATCATAACAGGTTGCCAGAGTGCGACAACAACGAATCATAATCGCTTTTGTTCTCAAAGGGCCCAATAGCGGTAGCTTAAGTTGGAGTGTTTCAGTCATCGTTTGGAGTATCGTAAGGCGATGCCAGAGACACCTCAACAGGCAAAGCGCACCAATCATGAAGGCGAGCATCCACTTTCCCCAAAATCGTAGCACGTCTGAGATGGTCAGAACCTGACGAGTCAACCAAGGTAACTCAGCGTGCATATGGGCAAACATCTGAGCAAATTCAGGGATGACTTTGGTTAACATCAGTGTGGTGAGTAGCAGTGCGCTCGTCAGAACAATCGACGGATACGTTGCTGCTTTGATCATTTTTGCCCGGAGTTGTGCATGTTTTTCTCGGTAGTCAGCAATTTGAGTCAGTGTCTCAGCGATTCTCCCGGTCATTTCTCCGGCATGGATCATGTCACCATACAGACCACGAAAAGCGGGTGAACTTTGTTGGAGTGCATTGGTGACTGATGCACCGTTCATCAGTGCATCGTGTGCTTGTAATACAATGAGTTTTCCGCCAAAACGAGAGAATTGTGAGGCCATCAAAAGAAGCGCTTGAACAATGGGGATCCCTGCGTTCAGCATGATTGCCAGTTGTCGTACAAGGTCTGTGATATCTTTCACGCGAGCGCGATTGAGCCAGCGGGTGAGTGGATTGGGCGGATCTGGGCGAATGATGTGAATCGCTGTCAGCGTTTGTTGCAACTGGCGGAGTGCTTCTGCCTGAGAGAATGCCCAGAGATGTCCGGTTTTCCGCTGTTGATCGAGATGAATACCTTGCCAGTAATAGCGATGAAGTTCAGGCGTTGGGGACGGCATCATGGTCTCCTCTGTCTGTGGTGTGGAGCAATGGTCTCGGCTGGTGGTGTTCCCAGCACACGGACAATCTCTGCATAAGCGGTTACACCCTGGCGGACTTTCTCCAGCCCTTCATGCCACAGGACTGCTGTGGTGCCGTTTCCCGGGGGCTGCATGTGTTCTTCCACAGGATGGGACGCTTTATTTGAGAAGGCCGTATTTGAGAAGGGAGTATCTGAGAAGGCGGAGAGCTGGGTGGGCTGGCACATCTCATAAATGCTGAAGCGACCTTGATAGCCGGCAATACAGGCGTGACAACCTTGAGGTGAAGGCTGATAAGTCTGTCCGTTATTTAAAATTGGCCAGCGTTGGCACAATTCAGGCGCCAGTTGTACGGTGACCTTGCAGCGTGGACAAAGTTTGCGGAGGAGTCGCTGGGCCACCACCAGACGAATGGTCGGCAGGATATGATAGGTTTCCAATCCCATGTAGATCAGTCTGGTCAAGGCTTCATGAGCCGAGTTGGTATGCAGCGTTGACAATACCAGATGCCCCGTCTGAGCTGCCCGAAAGGCAATTTCTGCGGTTTCCGGATCCCGGATTTCACCAATCATCAGGGTGTCAGGATCCTGCCGGAGTAGCGCTCTGAGTATATGACTGAATGACATCCCGATTTTTTCGTTGACTTGAATCTGATTGACGCCAGAGAGTGCGATTTCTATCGGATCTTCTACGGTTGAAATATTGCGTGATTCGTCGTTGAGCCAAGTGAGTGCAGAATAGAGGGTCACTGTTTTGCCACTACCCGTCGGGCCGGTAATCAGGATCATGCCCTGAGGGTGCTGGATGGCCTGTAGGAATATCTCATGTTGAGCCGCTGAAAATCCCAGTTGATCAGGGTGTAGTTCCATTTGATGGCTATTGAGAAGCCGAATGACAATCTTTTCTCCCCACTGGGTCGGTAATGTTGAAATCCGGAGATCGATATCGATTGTCAATAAAGCTCCGAGTTTGATCCGTCCGTCTTGTGGTAAGCGACGTTCCGCAATGTTCAAATTGGCTAACACTTTTAGCCGAGATGCGAGCCTGCGACTGACTTTATTCGATGGTGTATGTGTCGTCAGCAGTAATCCATTGATTCTCATGCGAATACGATAAGTGTTTTCATAAGGTTCGAAATGAATGTCTGAAGCATGTCTTTGATGGGCTTCCTGAATGAGCTGTAGGATAAACTGCGTGACCGGGGCGTCGTTGGGCTGGATATCCGTTGTCTGGTAATCATCATGCGCTTCTTGAATTACATATTCATCCAATCGATTTTGGGCGGGAATACTATGACCGGCTTTGTCGCTGGATTCATAGTGTGTGATTGCTTCTTGTAATTGTTCTGCATCAGCAACCACCACATCAATATTGAGTCCGGTAGCAAACTGAAAATCTTCGCGAAGGTGAGGGATGGTTGGATCTCCGACAGCCAGTGTCAGCCATTCGTGCTGGATTGATAGTGGCAGAGCTAAGTAAAGATGCATCAGATCACTGACATCGAGTTGCTGACAGGTTTCTGCATAGGTGTAAGTGTGGATGTCGATCTGGCGCAGCTTGAGATGTTGGGCGATGAAATCTGCTATCTGTCTTGCGGTCATCAGTTGAGCGTCTAACAGGACTCTCAGTGGCGCGGTTGCATGGTGTCCGCATTGTTCAGTCATCAGGGTCAATTGTTCTTGCGTCAGGTGGTGTTCTGAGTGGAGCAGCCGAAGTAATATACTCATGGTTTGAGCCTCTGATCGTTCTGGTCATGGTTCTGGTTATAGTTGTGGTTATCATGCCGGATCGTTATCTGGCATATAGGGAGTTACATGATGGTGCCTTGCTGACAGCCTTTGATGTGTTCTGCCGCATCCTGAATACATTGCCATCCCGTGGTGGCACTTTTTCGCCATTGCACCTTTTTCCCGGAAACCGATGTCGTGGCATTAAATTCGAACAACAACACTCCTTGCTCAGCGACCTCGGTATCCGGGAGTAGCGATAGGGTTCCCAAAGCGCTCATGGTGGCAGTTGCGCCAATCTCGCTCAGATCTGTTGCGGGCGGAAACTTACCGTTCTCCTGAATAAATAAATCGATATTGGTTGTCAGCGCACTGGCTGTACTGACACCGGCGGTGATTTCTGATTTTTGGATGTAGTTGTGATAAGCCGGGACGGCAATGGAAGACAGAATGCCGATAATGGTGACGACAATCATCAATTCAACCAGGGTAAACCCAAGTTGTCGGCTGGTTGTTGAGGGCATATAAAGATCTCCGTTGTTAGATGAACGGAGCACATCATAATTCGGTGCCGGATCATTGAAACGGACACGCTTTCTGAATGCGGGAGAGCACTAGGGCGCTCATTTCTGACCGACATATAAGTCTCAGAATATTTCGACAAAGTCCGCATTTTTTATGGCGAATATCACGCGGGAACCTGTTTGTCTTAGTCTCTGGACCACTCATATTGACAGGCATCGAAATGCTTTTTCGTGCAGAAATAGTGCTTATTTTTCTGAATGAACTGATCTTTTTTCAGAAATGCCAATGCCCAGTTGCGGGGCTGGAAGGTGATGGATTGCTGAGCGAAGGTGATGGATAACGGGTGAGGTCTCGTCATGACCAGACGAAAAGAGAGTTCACGGCCATTTTCATGGCAGATGAGTGGCTGTTGCTGTGGCCCTTTGTCACGCTTGACGGTGACGGTATACGTTTGATCTGGCGTGCATGAGTGATTGAAGATCGTGAACAGATCAAAGCGGTTGTCTAGTGTGAGAGAGGTAAAGATAACGGCTTGCTGAAAAGGATAAACGCGGCGAAACAGTAACTGATGGGTATCCGTGGTTCGCGTGACCTGTACACCACCGATGTCGTACCATTCCCAGTCCATTTCTTTATTCTGAAATGTCAGCAGATAATGGGACACCAGCCAAAGACCAATGGTGATTACCAGCAGAAATAGCAGGACAATTTTCGTGCTCGTCGCGCGCAGCAGGGATTTTACATTGATCATATCGGTTGTGATTTTATCCGGTATTCGTTCACAGTGAACATTCAGCATCTTGACTGAATAGACACAATCCGTGTGTCAGTGTTCAGAATTTTTTGTTTTTTCTTGCATGCCTGATGCGCCACCTGACTCATCAAACAAACCATGCTTTATGAATCCGAGGGGTATGCTTGAGTGCCATGACTGGCTATCCCTGAAAACGCATCGACAAATCGAGCGCCTGAATATGCTTGGTGAGCGCCCCGACAGAAATATAATCAACGCCCGTCATGGCATATTCACGAATGGTTGCCAGAGTTACATTACCTGAGGTTTCGAGCGCGGCTCTGCCGGCATTGATACCAACCGCTTCTCGCATCATGTCACAATCAAAATTATCCAGCATAATGATGTCGGCACCCGCTTCGATCGCTTGTTGTAGCTCTTCGAGCGATTCGGTTTCAACTTCGACGGGTTTGCCGGGGTTGAGTCGTTTCGCTGTTTGAATGGCAGCGGCAATTCCCCCACAGGCGATAATATGATTTTCTTTGATCAGATAGGCATCAAACACACCGATGCGATGGTTCAATCCTCCCCCGCAGGTGACTGCATATTTGAGTGCGTTACGCAGGCCGGGGACTGTTTTACGCGTGTCGAGCAGACGGCATTCAGTGCCTTGAAGCATTGCTGCATACTGCGCAGTGTTGGAGGCGCAGCCGGATAATGTCTGAATAAAGTTCATGGCATTTCGTTCACCGGTCAACAGCACCCGAGAGGGGCCGCGCAGGGTGCACAGGGTTTGATTGGATTCGACGCGATCACCATCTTGTACATGCCATTCGATCGTCACGCTGCCGCCAAGTTGCAGAAAGACTTCATCCGCCCAGGCTTGACCACAAAAGACACCGGCTTCTCTGGTGATGATTGTGGCTGTATTCTGTTGATCTGCCGGAATCAGGCTGGCTGTAATATCGGCGCTCGGATCGACGGTGCCGCCCAGATCTTCATAAAGGGTTTCTCTGACGACTCGAGTAATATCGAGAGGTAGCTGCTGTTTGAGGTAGCTGAGGCGTTCCTGACTATTATGGCTGTTTTTCATCGACGATCTTTCGCTGTTGGTTAGACATTTTAAGTGATATAGATGCGGCATCATACGATGACCGGATGTGAAATTCAGCCATTGCGTTCGAATTTTCCGGTAATTTGCGTAAAATTCTGAGATAAAAGCAGTGAGAGGATGACAGGAATGATCGATCCGAATGGATGGTACGATAAAGCTCAACAGGTGATTTCTCCGTTTTATGATCAACGGGAAAGCCCTGAGGATATATCCTTGTTGGTGATCCACAATATCAGTCTGCCACCGGGGCAATTTGGCGGGCCTTACATCGAGCAGCTTTTTCAGGGCAAACTACAGGCGGAGCAGCATCCTTTCTTTCAAGTTGTTGCTGATTTTCGGGTGTCTGCGCACTGTCTGATCCGACGTGACGGCCATGTGATTCAGTTTGTTTCTTTTCTGGACCGGGCATGGCACGCTGGTGTGTCTTCGTTTGCCGGACGGGCTCGCTGCAACGATTATTCGATTGGTATTGAATTAGAAGGCACCGAATTGACCGCGTATACCGATGCGCAGTACCAGTCTCTGGCAACATTGACCCAAGCTATCCTCGCGTGCTATCCGCAGATCTCCCAGCAACGTATTACCGGTCATCAGTACATTGCACCGCTACGCAAAACGGATCCGGGGTTAACCTTTGACTGGCGGCGCTATCGACACATGCTGAAAAATAACGTCAATGATATGCTGAGATGAGGATGAATATCGTACGCTCTAGAGCGCATCATGATATTCAACGAGGATTTGTTCACACCAGTTTGCGATGCGCTCGTCACTCAGCTCGTATTGAGAGTCTTCATCCAGCGCAAGGCCGACAAAATGGCGGCCATCTTCGGTCAGTGCTTTCGATGCATCGAAGTGGTAGCCTTCGTTCGGCCAATATCCGATAAAATGGACGCCACACTGTTGTAGTTCATCGTGAAGCAACCCCATGGCATCGAGATACCATTCACCATAGCCTTCTTGATCGCCTAGTCCGTAGAGTGCAACATACTTTCCGGCCAGATTCGGCTGTTGAATGTGATCCCAGATTACTTGCCAGTCTTCCTGGATTTCGCCGAAATCCCAAGTCGAGATCCCGAGGATCAGCAGATCGTAGTCTTGCATGCGTGTTAAAGAGATATCTTTCACGTTGTGTACATCGACGATATCTTCACCGATCATCGCGCGAATTTTTTCGGCTGCCATTTCGGTGTAACAGGTGGTGGAACCGTAGAAAAGACCAATCTTCATAACAATTATTCCGGCAAATCAATGTGTGCCAACGGGCTCAAGGTTGTCGGATTCTAACGCTATCCCCCGACGAGCTCAAGATGAGTGATTCGCGATAAAAATGATCTGTTTTTGGTGATGTTTCTTCTGTCGGAAGATGATTCTATGGTATTAAGGGCAGGTGCAATGAAAGTGAGGTTGATAGTGTCTGAGATTTTTGCAGCTGATCAGCGCTGGGTTGAACAGTTTTTGGATGCGATGTGGATGGAGCGTGGTTTATCAGAAAACACGTTGGCGTCTTATCGTCATGATTTGGAAAAGCTGTTGCGCTGGATGCAGCGTCACGACTATCGACTGGCATCCGTTCTGACACCTGAACTACAGGCGTTTCAAGCTTGGCTGGTGGACGAGAATTATAAACAGACATCCCGGGCCAGAATGCTTTCTGCGATTCGTCGTTTATTTCAATATCTGAATCGTGAAAAAATCAGAACGGACGATCCGAGTGCTTTGCTGGTGACGCCAAAGTTACCGAAACGGTTACCGAAGGATTTGAGTGAAGCTCAGGTGGAAGCATTACTGGACGCCCCAAATCCTGACGACCCCGTCGAGTTACGTGATAAAGCTATGCTTGAGTTGTTGTATGCGACTGGATTACGGGTGACGGAACTCGTCACGCTGACGATGGAGAATATCAGTTTGAGGCAGGGGGTTGTCAGAGTATTCGGTAAAGGCGGCAAAGAAAGACTGGTACCGATGGGCGAAAATGCGATTGAGTGGATTCAGACATTTTTGCAACAAGGGAGAGGGACTTTGTTGGGTGATCATTCATCTGATGTCTTGTTTCCCAGCCGTAGGGCGCGTCAGATGACGCGTCAGACATTTTGGTACCGGATTAAATATTACGCAGTTCAGGCTGGTATCGATACGGACATGTTATCGCCTCATGTGCTACGACATGCATTTGCAACTCATTTGCTGAACTATGGTGCAGATCTCAGAGTCGTACAGATGTTGTTGGGGCATAGTGACTTATCGACAACGCAAATTTATACTCATGTGGCGACTGAAAGATTAAAACAGCTCCACAACGAACATCATCCAAGGGCTTAAGTAAGGTGACAATGATGCGCGCAATCCGCGAATTAGTTTTATTAGGTTTAGTATTTTTTTCTCTGGCAGCGTCGGCCGCTGATTCATTTGATAAACAGGCATTAATGCAGCGATTCCAGTCGTTGGGATTGAGTGTGAAGGACATTGTCCCTGCTGATGTTGATGGCCTGGTTGAAGTTCAAACCTCTAAAGGTGTGCTGTTTGCTTCTCCCAAAGGGGATTATTTCATTGCCGGAACCCTGTATAAAATGAAAGGCAACGGTCAGTATGAAGATGTGATTGCAAAACGTCAGGCACCGATTAATGCCAAACGAGTTGAACAAATGAAAGATCAGATGATCGTGTATAAAGCTGATCATGAAAAATATGTAGTCACGGTGTTTACCGATATTACTTGTGGTTATTGCATCCGTCTGCACAGTCAGTTGAAAGCGTATAATGATTTAGGTATTACAATCCGTTATCTGGCGTTCCCACGTCAGGGACCGACCGGACAGGTTGCTGAACAAATGGCCGCAATTTGGTGTGCGGATGATCCAGCGAAAGCGCTGAATAATGCCAAAATCAATCGCGATATTCCGAAGCCTGAAGATGATATAGGCAAGTGTAAGCAGGAAGTGGCGAAGCATTACCAGCTTGGCCGGGAACTGGGCATTAGCGGGACACCTGCAATTTTCCTACCGAACGGAGAAATGGTCGGTGGCTACTTACCGCCAGAGAAATTACTTGAGCGTTTAAAAGCGATTTAATCGATACCAGCGCTCTTCGCACCGACCGATTTGGCCCGATAGTGATCGGGCCATTTATTTATCATGCTATTTATTTCTCGGGCTACTTATTACTCGGGTTATTTATTACTCTGGCCATTGGTATCGACCTGCCGGGATCACATATGGTCTGAACAGAGACTTGGTCAGCATGGTATGATCCGAGTATCCGAATCATCTTGCCGTGAACAATGACTGAAGGAAAATATGATTGAAGTAAAAAGAAGACCTGTCGCTGATATTTCCTTGCTACCGGATAGTATTCCTCCGATTCTGAGACGTTTGTATATTGGGCGCGGTGTTCAGCATATCAGCCAATTGGAGAAGAGTGCCAAATCTTTGCACAGTTACCAGTTGCTTGACGGAATTGAACGGGCGGTTGCCATTCTGTTTGATGCCATACAGCGCCAGCAGCGAATCATCGTTGTCGGTGATTTCGATGCCGATGGTGCGACCAGCTCGGCATTATCTGTCTTGGCACTGCGGATGATGGGAAGTCAGCAGGTCGATTATCTGGTGCCGAATCGTTTTGATGACGGTTATGGTTTGAGTCCGGAAGTTGTCGATCAGGCATTGGCGATGAATGCTGAAGTGATCATGACCGTTGATAATGGGGTTTCTTCGATTGAAGGGGTCCGTTATGCCAAGCAGCAGGGGCTGACGGTGATCGTGACTGATCATCACCTGCCGGGTCATGTGTTACCTGAAGCGGATGCAATGGTCAATCCGAATTTACCCAGTTGCCAGTTCCCTTCGAAATCATTGGCTGGTGTCGGGGTTGCTTTCTATCTCATGATGGCGCTTTGTGTTGCCATGCGTGGTCACAATTGGTTCGGACAGAACGGTATACCGGAACCGAAATTAATGGAATTGCTGGATTTGGTCGCGCTGGGAACGGTCGCCGATGTGGTGCCGCTTGATGAGAATAACCGTGTGTTAGTCTATCAGGGGCTGCAGCGTATTCGGGCTGGACATGTGCGCCCCGGAATTCAGGCGCTCATTGAAGTTGCTAAACGAGACTCTCGCCATCTGGTTGCTGCTGATTTCGGCTTCGCTTTAGGGCCGAGAATCAATGCCGCAGGCCGGTTGGATGATATGTCCTTCGGTGTTGAACTGTTGTTATGTAACAATATTCATGCCGCACGGAGAATGGCCAGTGAACTGGATGCGTTGAATCAGACTCGTAAAGAAATCGAGTCAGGAATGAAGCAAGAAGCGATGGCATTTTGTGAGCGATTGAAATTAGGGGAAGGAAGTGAACTCCCTTTCGGTATCGTATTGTTTCAACGAGACTGGCATCAAGGGGTCATCGGGATTCTGGCTTCTCGAATCAAGGATTCTTATCATCGGCCTGTGATTGCTTTTGCCGATGCCGGAGACGGTTTACTCAAAGGATCTTGTCGCTCAATTTCCGGCCTGCATATGCGTGATACGCTGGACTTAATTGATACGCATCATCCCGGTTTGATTCTGAAATTTGGCGGACATGCGATGGCTGCGGGACTGTCAATCAGAGCCAGTGACTTTGAACATTTCTCTCATCAGTTTGATCGGGTGGTTCGCGATAACCTTGACGAAGCAGCACTCAAAGGTGTGCTTTTGTCTGACGGAGAACTGCTGCCAGAGGAGTTTTCTATGTATACCGCGGAAACGATCAGAGCCGGAGGACCTTGGGGACAGGCATTCCCTGAGCCACTTTTTGATGGTGAATTTAAAGTGCTGGATCAGAAATTGGTCGCAGAGAAGCATCTGAAACTCATGCTTGAGCCTATTTATCAGGGACATACCACGCATAAAATGATCGATGCCATTGCATTCAATGTCGATGTTCGCCGTTGGCCTGATCGATCCGTCAAAACCGTGCATCTTGTTTATAAGCTGGATATTAATGAGTTTCGTGGTAATCAGTCGTTACAGCTGATTGTCGATCATATTGAAGCACGTTAATGTGTCTGCCTGCCCCTTTTGTGAGATGATTTCGCCTGCGGAAATCATCTTCATCTCCTCCTGATTTCTACTGGGTCATCTGTGGTTGCTTGGCCAATTTTATTGCTCAGATCTGCTGAATTTATCACCTGATGACACTATGTTTATTAGCAATTATGAATGAATATTGTTGCTAGTATGTTTAATTGTGATGGGTTCCATGATTTGGGTCAAATTTTATCTGGACAGGCAAGTTTTGAATATGTTAATTTCTGCACCAGTTGGTAATTGGTATTACCAATTGACTAGGTGAAAATACAACATAGCAGAACAATAAGTATGGCTTATAAAAGGATTCGTCAGCCGAAACTTGCAGATGTGATAGAGCAAGAGTTGGAAAGGCTGATTGTGGAAGGAATATTAGCGCCTGGGCAGCAACTTCCTCCAGAGAGAGAACTCGCCCGACAGTTTGATGTCTCCCGTCCATCCGTCCGAGAAGCCATTCAACGACTTGAAGCGAAACGTTTGTTGACTCGTCGCCATGGCGGAGGAACATTTGTGACTGCAAGTATCGGGACGAGTTTTTCGGATCCGTTACTCGATTTACTATCTAGCCATTCTGAAACTCAATTAGATTTACTTGAAGCCCGCCATGCTTTGGAAGGAATATCTGCTTATTTTGCAGCACTGCGTGGTACCGAAGAAGATTTTGTGCGAATTCAGGCCTGTCTGGATAAAATCAGCGAAAAACAAGCAGAAAAAAATATCGCAGAAGAATCATCCAGTGTTGTCGAATTTTTAATCGCACTGACTGAAGCCGCACATAATGTGGTCTTGCTACATATCGTTCGTAGTCTGGCTTCGCTGCTTGAGCAAAATGTATTACAGAATTTTAAATTATTACACCGCCGCCCTGAAGTGGTGGAGAAAGTGAGTAAACATAGGGCAAGTATCGTAGATGCTATCGTTTCCGGAGAACCTGAAAAAGCTCGTGAAATGTCGCATTCTCATCTCGCCTATATTGAAGAAACACTGCTGGATCTCACGCGTGAACAGACTCGACGAGAACGTTCGCTACGCAGGATTCAGCAAGGTAATAAGCCTGACTGACAGCCTCGGTCGAATGGGCTTTATTACTGATTTGTTTTGATCAAACCAACAAAAGGAAAGATCGCATGTCTGACATGAAGCATGACGTAGATGCACTGGAAACTCAGGAGTGGTTAGAAGCACTTGAGTCAGTTGTCCGTGAAGAAGGCGTTGAACGTGCTCAGTTTCTCTTAGAAGAAGTTCTGGAGAAAGCACGTATTGATGGCGTCGATATGCCAACAGGCGTTACAACAAACTATATCAATACAATTCCTGCCGATCAGGAGCCTGCCTATCCGGGCGACACAACACTTGAGCGCCGTATCCGGTCGATTATTCGCTGGAACGCCATCATGATTGTTCTTCGTGCTTCGAAGAAAGACTTGGAGTTGGGAGGCCATATGGCTTCATTCCAATCTTCAGCGGCATTTTATGAAACATGCTTTAACCACTTTTTCCGTGCACCAAACGAGAAAGATGGTGGCGATCTGGTTTACTACCAAGGTCATATCTCTCCGGGGATTTACTCTCGTGCTTTTGTTGAAGGCCGTCTGACTGAAGAGCAACTCGATAACTTCCGTCAAGAAGCTGATGGCAAAGGGATTCCATCTTATCCACACCCTAAATTGATGCCTGAATTCTGGCAGTTCCCAACGGTATCAATGGGGCTTGGACCTATCTCTGCAATTTATCAGGCGCGTTTCCTGAAATATCTTGACGGTCGTAGCTTAAAAGATACCTCTGAACAGCGTGTTTATGCCTTTCTTGGTGATGGTGAAATGGACGAGCCAGAATCTCGTGGCGCGATCTCTTTTGCCGCACGTGAAAAGCTGGATAACCTCTGTTTCCTGATTAACTGTAACCTGCAACGTCTGGATGGACCGGTGATGGGTAACGGTAAAATCATTCAGGAACTGGAAGGTCTCTTCCGTGGTGCTGGCTGGAACGTCGTGAAAGTGCTTTGGGGCAACAACTGGGATGCTCTGTTGGCAAAAGACACTTCTGGCAAACTGTTGCAGTTGATGAATGAAACGATTGACGGTGACTATCAGACATTCAAGTCAAAAGATGGTGCTTATGTTCGTGAGCATTTCTTCGGTAAATACCCTGAAACAGCAGCACTGGTTGCTGATATGACCGATGATGAGATCTTTGCCCTGAAACGTGGTGGTCACGATACATCGAAGTTGTTTGCTGCATTTAAAAATGCTCAGGACACCACAGGTCGTCCAACCGTCATTCTTGCTAAGACCGTGAAAGGTTATGGCATGGGTGATGCTGCTGAAGGGAAAAACATTGCGCACCAAGTGAAGAAAATGGATATGACCCATGTTCTGAAAATGCGTGATCGTTTAGGCCTGCAGGATTTGATTTCAGATGAAGCGGTGAAATCTCTGCCTTATCTGCAACTGGAAGAAGGTTCAAAAGAGTATGAATACCTACATGCTCGCCGTAAAGCGTTGCATGGTTATACACCACAACGCCTGCCAAAATTTACGCAAGAATTGGTGACGCCGGCGCTGGATGAATTCAAACCGCTGCTGGAAGAACAAAAACGTGATATTTCTTCGACCATGGCGTTTGTTCGTACGTTGAATATTCTGCTGAAAGATAAAAGTATCGGTAAACATATTGTTCCGATTATTGCCGATGAAGCGCGTACGTTCGGGATGGAAGGTCTGTTCCGTCAAATTGGTATCTATAACCCACAAGGCCAGACATATACACCGGAAGACCGGAGTGTGGTTTCTTATTATAAAGAAGATACTTCAGGTCAGGTATTACAAGAAGGGATCAACGAGCTGGGTGCGATGTCATCTTGGGTTGCGGCTGCAACATCATACAGCACTAACGACCTACCGATGATTCCGTTCTATATCTATTACTCCATGTTCGGTTTCCAACGTGTTGGTGATATGGCATGGATGGCCGGCGACCAACAAGCACGTGGTTTCTTGTTAGGTGGGACAGCCGGACGGACAACGTTAAACGGTGAAGGTCTGCAACACGAAGATGGTCACAGCCATATTCAGGCTAGCACGATTCCAAACTGTGTTTCTTATGACCCGACATTTGCTTATGAAGTGGCGGTCATCATTCAAGACGGTATCCGTCGCATGTACGGTGAACAAGAAAACGTTTACTACTATCTGACGCTGATGAATGAAAACTATGCGATGCCTGCAATGCCAGAAGGTGCAGAAGAAGGCATTCGTAAAGGGATCTATAAGCTGGAAACTCATGCCGGTGATAAAGGCAAAGTTCAGTTGATGGGGTCTGGCACGATCATGAATGAAGTCCGTAAAGCGGCTGTGATTCTGAGCGAAGAATACAGCATTGCTTCTGATGTCTTCTCCGTCACTTCATTTAATGAGCTGACGCGTGATGGTCAGGTATGTGAGCGTGACAACATGCTGCACCCTGAAGCCGAAGAAAAAGTACCTTATATCCGTACTGTTATGGGGGCTGAGCCAGCAATCGCAGCAACGGACTACATGAAAAACTATGCCGAACAGGTTCGCGCTTATGTGCCTGCTGAATCTTATAAAGTGCTGGGGACTGATGGTTTCGGTCGCTCTGACAGCCGCGAAAACTTGCGTCGTCACTTCGAAGTGAATGCCGGTTATGTCGTCGTTGCAGCATTGAATGAACTGGCAAAACGAGGCGATATCGAGAAATCTGTTGTGACAGCAGCGATTAAGAAGTTCGATATTGATACAGAAAAAACCAATCCGCTATACGCTTAATTGAGGTAGAAAAACAATGACAATCGAAGTTAATGTACCAGATATCGGTACGGATGAGGTTGAAGTCACTGAGATTCTTGTAAGCGTTGGTGACAAAGTTGAAGAAGAGCAATCCCTGCTGACCGTTGAAGGTGATAAGGCCTCAATGGAAGTACCGGCGCCATTTGCCGGTACCATCAAAGAGATCAAGGTTAAAGAAGGCGACAAAGTGTCAACCAAATCGCTGATCATGATTTTTGAAGATGAAGGTGCTGAGCCAGCCGCAGAAGCGAAGACTGAAGAAGCAGCGCCAGCTGCATCAACAGCAAGCACGGCAACGAAAGAAGTTGTTGTTCCGGATATCGGTGATGATGAAGTTGAAGTGACTGAAATCATGGTTGCTATCGGTGATCAGGTTGAAGAAGAGCAATCTTTGCTGACCGTTGAAGGTGATAAAGCGTCAATGGAAGTACCGGCACCATTCGCTGGGACAGTGAAAGAGATCAAGATTAAAGAAGGCGACAAAGTGTCAACCAAATCTCTGATCATGCTCTTCGACGTTGCGAGTTCAGGTGCTGCACCGGCTGCGGCCTCTGATGAGCAAGCACCTGCTGCCGCTTCAACTGCATCAGCGCATAAAGATGTGCATGTTCCTGATATCGGTGGTGATGAAGTTGAAGTCACTGAAATCATGGTTGCCGTGGGTGACTCGGTTACTGAAGAGCAGTCGCTGATCACGGTTGAAGGTGATAAAGCTTCAATGGAAGTGCCTGCGCCATTTGCTGGTACGGTCAAAGAAATCAAGATCAAAGAAGGCGACAAAGTGTCAACAGCGTCTTTGATCATGGTCTTTGAAGTTGCCGGTGCTGCACCTGCTGCGGCCCCTGCAAAATCAGAGTCTGCGCCTGCGCCAAAAGCGGATGCCGGAAAACCAGCTCCTGCTAGTGCTGCACCGGCAACGGGTGATTTCCAGGAAAATAACGAATATGCCCATGCTTCTCCGGTTGTTCGTCGTCTGGCACGTGAATTTGGTGTCAACTTGGCAAAAGTCAAAGGAACGGGTCGTAAGAGTCGTATCCTGAAAGAAGATGTGCAGAACTTTGTCAAAGAAGCATTGAAACGTCTTGAATCGGGTGCTGCTTCTGGTCAAGGTGACGGTAGTGCACTTGGACTGTTGCCATGGCCGAAAGTGGACTTCAGCAAGTTTGGTGAAACTGAAGTTAAGCCGTTATCTCGGATTAAGAAAATTTCTGGTGCAAACCTTGCCCGTAACTGGGTGATGATCCCGCACGTAACACAGTGGGATAATGCTGATATCACTGAGCTTGAAGCATTCCGTAAAGAACAGAATGCGATTGAAGCGAAGAAAGATACCGGTATGAAGATTACGCCACTGGTTTTCATTATGAAAGCCGCGGCCAAAGCACTCGAAGCTTTCCCATCATTCAACGCTTCTCTGTCTGAAGACGGTGAAAGCCTGATTATGAAGAAATACGTGAATATCGGCATTGCAGTTGATACGCCAAATGGCTTAGTCGTACCTGTATTCAAAGATGTGAATAAGAAAGGTATTTACGAGCTTTCAGAAGAGTTGATGGCCGTTTCTAAGAAAGCCCGTTCAGGTAAATTGACGGCATCAGATATGCAAGGCGGTTGTTTTACAATTTCTAGCCTTGGTGGTATCGGTGGCACAGCATTTACACCAATCGTGAATGCACCTGAAGTCGCAATTCTGGGTGTGTCTAAGTCAGAAATGAAACCGGTCTGGAATGGCAAGGACTTTGTTCCTCGTCTGCAACTTCCGTTGTCTCTCTCCTACGATCACCGTGTGATCGATGGGGCTGAAGGGGCTCGTTTCATTAGCTATCTGAACGGTTGCATGAGCGACATTCGTCGTCTGGTACTGTAATCTCATGAAATGAAAAGGCGGCTGAATAGCCGCCTTAATCAATAGAATCAAAGGGCAATTTAAACCGGAATGTTATTCTCGGGTTTTAATTGTTGACTGGCTCACAGGCTTTGGGGTTTATCTTTTCATATCATTAACATCTCTGTAAACTGGGTTGGTTTTAGGATTCACTCCTCACATGTTTTAGACGTATGTTTTTGAAGCCCCGTTAGCCTGTAAGGGATAATGACTACAAGAGGTCAAAATGAGCAAAGAAATCAAAACCCAGGTGGTTGTGCTAGGTGCAGGTCCTGCTGGTTACTCCGCTGCTTTCCGTTGTGCCGACTTAGGTCTGGATACTGTAATTATTGAGCGTTACAACACCCTCGGTGGTGTATGTTTGAATGTCGGTTGTATTCCATCTAAAGCTCTGTTGCATGTTGCGAAAGTAATTGAAGAAGCGAAAGCATTATCAGAACACGGCATCGTGTTTGGCGAACCGTCAACAGACATCGACAAAATTCGTCTGTGGAAAGAAAAAGTAATCAATCAGTTGACTGGCGGTCTGAGCGGTATGGCGAAGATGCGTAAAGTGAACGTCGTCAATGGCTTTGGTAAGTTTACGGGTCCGAATAGCATCGAAGTTGAAGGTGAAGATGGCAAAACCGTCATTAACTTCGACAACGCGATTATTGCTGCGGGTTCTCGTCCGATTGAATTACCATTTATTCCGCATGAAGACCCACGCATTTGGGATTCAACTGACGCGCTGGAATTAAAAGAAGTGCCGAAGAAAATGCTGATCATGGGCGGCGGGATTATCGGTCTTGAAATGGGAACGGTTTATCATGCGCTCGGTTCACAGATTGATGTGGTTGAAATGTTTGATCAGGTGATTCCCGCGGCAGATAAAGATGTCGTGAAAGTGTTCACCAAACGCATCAAAGACAAGTTCAGCCTGATGCTGGAAACCAAAGTGACAGCGGTTGAAGCGAAAGAAGATGGTATCTACGTTTCAATGGAAGGCAAAAATGCCCCGGCAGAAGCTGAACGTTATGATGCGGTACTGGTTGCCATCGGTCGGACACCAAACGGTAAAATGCTCGATGGTGAGAAAGCCGGTGTGGAAGTTGATGAGCGCGGCTTTATCAATGTTGATAAACAAATGCGTACCAATATTCCTCATATCTTTGCGATCGGTGACATTGTTGGTCAGCCAATGCTGGCACACAAAGGTGTTCATGAAGGGCACGTTGCTGCTGAGGTCATTGCTGGTAAGAAACATTACTTTGATCCGAAAGTTATTCCATCAATCGCATATACTGAGCCTGAAGTTGCATGGGTTGGTAAGACTGAGAAAGAAGCGAAAGCAGAAGGGATCAGTTACGAAGTGGCAACTTTCCCTTGGGCTGCATCTGGCCGCGCCATCGCGTCTGATTGCTCTGACGGTATGACGAAGATGATCTTCGATAAAGACACGCACCGTGTCATTGGTGGTGCGATTGTTGGTACCAACGGTGGTGAGTTGCTGGGTGAAATTGGTCTGGCGATTGAAATGGGTTGTGATGCTGAAGATTTGGCTCTCACCATTCATGCGCACCCAACGCTTCATGAGTCTGTTGGTTTGGCTGCTGAAGTTTTTGAAGGCACCATTACGGATCTGCCAAACGCGAAAGCGAAAAAGAAATAATGGGTTGATCCCCTTCAATAAAAAACCGCTGTCATGACAGCGGTTTTTTTATCTCTGAAATCTCTTACTGGAATGAACACGTTTTCCAGTCGAACACAAAGAGAATCTATTTCTGGATAATCAGTTAAGCCCGACGGTTGTTATAAATGCATAACATGTCCAAGTAGCTGTTTACGAGAGCATCGATCTCTTTTTGATCTTGTAAACGGTTCACTTGCACAAACAGGGAATAGAAAATTCCGAGGAACAGCGTGACTAAATGTTCAGGATCATAATGATCGCTGACATCGCCGCGTTCGATTGCGTTGACAAACATATTTTTTACCAACAGGCGGTTGGTATGGTTAGTCGATACGAACAACGGCCAGACTTCGTCGCGAGTCGATGCACTCCATTCAAACCACACTTTCAGCCAATGACAATCTTCAAAGACCAGCTTTGTCATTTTATGGGTGAGATGATAGAGATTATCTTTGATATAACTATCGACATCGATATTGTCTGCGAGGAAGTTTGAGAATTGGTGAACGACATGAGTAAGAACATCATCAACTAAATCCTCACGAGTTGGGAAATAGTTAAATACTGTTGCGACAGAAACCTGAGCAATTTCAGCGATATCTGCATGTCCACCACGTCCGATACCTCGTTTAGCGAAGACTTCAAGCGCAATTTCCATCAACTGAAGTTTACGTTTCTGAGGTGATAATCGTGTACGAGGGCGTTTTTCTATTGAAGCGTCCATAATTTTTTTCCTTGCCAATTACGTTGAATGAATATGTGTTCTAATGATTATTTTATTATTTTGTGTTCGATATATGAGTGCAATGGTGCATATGTGTCAGGTCAATTCTTTATATGAAGTTTTTGTGCAGTACCTCAAGTATCATTTGTGACAGGATATGAATCATACTAGTGATAATTATCGTGTAATTATGTCTTTATTTTATAGATGAATTTTATTCATCTAGAGTTGGTCGGATCTGTGTGGACATTTTTTCGTTGCGTATAGAATGAGTCTAGACCGTCCTGTCAGGTTTGTTTCACTCTGATCTCAGAGGTGGTATTATACGCTCCCTTCATTGATAGGCTTATCATTTCATCATGCCAGAGTCAATGAAACAAGACGCATTAATTTAAAAGCCACACCAAAGCAATGAGATTCTTATGAAGCATACCGTTGAAGTCATGATTTCTGAGCAGGATGTCCAGAAACGTGTACAAGCCCTAGGGAAGGAAATTACCGAATATTATCAGCATAGCGAAGAATTGGTTCTGGTTGGATTACTCCGCGGATCATTCGTTTTTATGGCTGATTTAGCCCGAGCGATTCAACTGACGCATCAAGTCGATTTTATGACCGCTTCCAGCTATGGGAATGATATGGAGAGTTCACGGGATGTCCGTATCCTGAAAGATCTCGATGATGACATTAAAGGAAAAGATGTCTTGTTGGTTGAAGATATTATCGATACGGGCAATACCTTAAATAAAGTGAAAGAGATTCTGTCGATTCGCGAGCCACGTTCGATTCGGATCTGTACATTGCTGGATAAGCCTTCACGCAGAGAAGTCCCCGTTGATGTTGAGTGGATTGGTTTTGAAATTCCGGATGAGTTTGTTGTGGGTGTCGGCATTGATTATGCGCAGAAGTATCGTCACCTGCCTTATATTGGTCGGGTCACAATACAAGCGTCATAAGATTTATCCGGAAGATGGGCTACAGCATGCGATTCAAATGGTATTTGTTAACGTATCGTATGTCTGAACAACATGCTATGTGTGAAAATAAAAGCCCGAAAAGGGCTTTTATTATTTTTATCCGGGCGGGAAAATCGCAAGCCGTGCTCAGCGACAGAGTAGCTCGTAATCTGGATTGAGAATTTTTTCCATCGCTTGATGGTAGGCATCCTCAACGGTTTGTGGTGAGTTGCAGCGAACCCCCAGATATTCCAGCTTTCCGTCTTCGATGCCGTAGACCACACCGTGTAGTTCGATTTGTTGTCCTCGCTCCCAAGCGCCTTGAAGGATAGTCGAGTTACCCATGTTATAAACCTGTTCTGCGACATTGATTTCAGCTAGCTTATCGGCACGGTCTTGATCAGACATCTTGTCAAGGTAAGTTCGGTGTTTACAGTAGACATCGTGAATGTGAAGTAACCAGTTATTAATGAGGCCGAGCTTCGGCGTATCGATTGCGGCATTTACGCCACCACAGTGATAGTGTCCACAAATGATAACATGTTTCACTTTAAGTACATCAACAGCGTACTGGACGACAGAAAGGCAATTCAGGTCGGTATGAATGACTAAATTGGCAACGTTGCGGTGAACAAATAATTCACCGGCATGAAGCCCGGTCAGACGTTCTGCCGGCACGCGGCTATCGGAACAGCCAATCCAGAGGAAATCTGGATTTTGACCTTCTGCCAGTTTACTGAAATATTCAGGATTCTCCGCTTTAATCGATTCGGTCCATTTCGCATTGTTTTCGAATAGTGTTTTAATCTGGGGCATCTTACTTTCCTTATCAGCAATGGGGTGTCTTTCCCACAGCCTAAAGATCATCAATCCGATTGTTCGGTAGGTTTAACTGAGAATTAATATACACAATATAGTGGCGAATATATTGCTTTTTTCACTCATCTGATCAGATATGCTAAGAGTGGGAAAAATAGTGGTGATAAATTTACCGATTTTAAAAGGTTCAGACAGATAATGAGGCGGTGACGTTAAACTGTGCATTTTCACCGTAAATGTCCTCATTTAAATTCATTTTTTTGAGTTTTAGCGGCAAGTTTGCAATTTCATTTTTTTCTGATGTAAGGTTGAAACTGACAGGTTGAACCTCCATATGAAAACTATTCGTCTACTTGCTTCTCTATCATCAGTTGCTGCTTCAGCAGACGATGCCAATGACACAGGATCTTATTCAATATGAATGCATTAGAACTAACCGATTTGCGTAAAACGTATGCCGGTGGATTTGAAGCACTAAAAGGCCTCAATCTGACGGTGAGAAAAGGGGATTTTTACGCCTTACTTGGGCCGAATGGGGCCGGGAAGTCAACCACAATCGGTATTATTTCCTCACTCGTCAATAAAACCTCGGGAAAAGTATCCGTCTTTGGCCATGATTTGGACAAAGAAATGGAGCGGGCTAAGCTTTCTTTGGGATTAGTGCCGCAGGAGTTTAACTTCAACCAGTTTGAAACGGTTGAGCAAATCGTGATCCAACAAGCGGGATACTATGGTGTGCCTCGTGCCCAAGCCAAAGAACGGGCGAAGAAATACCTGACTCAGCTTGACTTATGGGAAAAGCGGAAAGAACGCTCCAGAAATCTCTCCGGCGGTATGAAGCGTCGTTTGATGATTGCCCGGGCTTTAATGCATGAGCCTCAGTTATTGATTCTCGATGAACCCACCGCCGGTGTTGATATTGAATTGCGCCGTTCGATGTGGAATTTCCTTCAGCAGCTTAACCGGCAAGGTATTACGATTATTCTGACAACACATTATCTGGAAGAAGCCGAAATGCTGTGCCGCAATATCGGGATTATTCACGGTGGGGAGTTGATTGAAAATACCTCGATGAAAGCGTTACTCGGCCAGCTTAAAGTGGAGACCTTCATTCTGGATATTGCACCAACAGTCACGGATATCCCTCAACTGACGGATGTACTCAGTCAGAAAAATGTGGACGGCTCTCTGGAGATTGAAATCGAAAAAACACAAGGGTTGAACCATGTTTTTCGTCAGTTAAGTGAGCATGGTATTCCGGTCCTGTCGATGCGCAATAAGGCCAACCGACTGGAAGAATTGTTTGTCCGTATTGTCAATGAATCAACGACGGGTGGGCACGCCACCGCAAGTCATGATGCGGATACTACCGATCATGAGACGTCAACGAACTAAAATGAGAGGAAGCATGTATAAGCTTTATTGGACCGCCTTTTGCAGTTTGCTGGGGAAAGAAGTGGTCCGTTTTTCCCGTATTTGGGTGCAAACCCTCGTACCACCAGCGATTACGATGACACTCTATTTTATCATTTTCGGTAATTTGATTGGTTCTCGCATCGGGATGATGCATGGTGTCAGTTATATGGCCTACATCGTGCCCGGCCTGATTATGATGTCGGTAATTACCAACTCCTACTCCAATGTTGCCTCCTCATTTTTTAGTGCCAAAATGCATAAAAATATTGAGGAGCTGTTGGTTGCACCGGTACCGACTTATATCATCATCGGTGGTTATGTGATGGGCGGGGTTACCCGAGGATTATGTGTCGGAGTCATGGTGACATTGGTGTCGCTGTTTTTTGTCGATCTTCAGGTTGAACACTGGGGCATTATTGTCATGACTGTTTTCCTGACATCTGTCGTGTTCTCTCTTGGTGGATTCATTAATGCCATCTATGCAAAAAGTTTTGATGACATTTCGATCGTCCCGACATTCATTCTGACACCGCTGACTTATCTGGGTGGGGTTTTTTACTCATTATCGCTGTTGCCTGAATTTTGGCAGTATGTGTCCAAGGTCAATCCCATCGTGTATATGGTCAATGCATTCCGTTATGGATTTCTGGGGATTTCCGATGTGAGTATTCAGGCATCGTTTTCAGTGTTAGGGATCTTCATTGTGTTGCTGTATTCACTGGCTTACATGCTGGTGAAAAAGGGCACGGGTCTGAGAACTTAATTAAAGGCTCAATTGAGCCGTGATTCATTGACTCGCCTGACCGACAATTTAAGACGATTTGAGCAGCAGGGGGCACCGATAGCGGTGCCCCTTTTTATATGAGTGTTTTCATATGAATGTATTTTTATAAAAATGCGCTTTATAAAAAAGGCCATGACGTAAATAATACGCTCAGGGTAAGTAGCAAGCTCATTCTGATAAAGAACAGAACAGATTTTATATCACACATTTCATTTTTCCTCAGAACATCAATACCGTCATTGTATCTATCCTTCTATTTTATCTGATTTCTCCATATCTATTACTTTTTTGTTGTAATTTTCCTTCATTTTTTCTTATTCATTCGGATTTAAAGCACATTACAAGTTTAATAAGCTGTTTTTTATATCAATTGTGTTTTTTTATTTCATTTTTATGCGTTTCGCATAGTGAAACAAAAACCGCCAATTGTTTTAAATTTAAATCATTGGCTCACAAAGTAAGCAATTTGAGATTTTAAAATTCGGAATAAAACGTAGCATCAATTACGTAATGTGAAATGAACTGGAGATAAGCAATGCCTCTCGTATCCTTAAATGAACTGCAACATCAATTTGAAAGTGCCTTGCTCAAAAGGGGCATGCAAGCCGATTCTGCAACCCAACTTGCCCAAGGGTTTGTTGAAATGGCGAATGAAGGAACCTACTCACACGGTATCAATCGGTTCCCAGTTTTTATTTCTCAGGTGGATCAAGGGCACATCAAACTCAATGCCGAACCTGAGTGTGTCAATAGTCTTGGCGCATTGGAACAGTGGGATTGCCATTTTGGTCCCGGTGTTCTGAATGGGTTGATTTGTACTGACCGTGCTATTGAACTGGCGAAACAGTATGGGATCGGCATGGTCGCAATGCGCAATTCAAACCACTGGATGCGCGGTGGAACTTACGTTCTCAAAATGGCTCGTGCCGGATTGGCTGGCATTGCGTCCACCAACTCTATCGCTGTGATGCCGGCTTGGGGAGGAAAAGATCATCGCGTTGGCAGTAATCCATTAATTATGGCCGTAGCGGGAGATCCGCCGGTATTGGTGGATTGTTCAATGAGTCAGTATTCCTATGGTCAACTGCAAAACTATGTGCTGGCCGATAAAGAACTGCCTGTCGTGGGGGGCTTTGATGATGAAGGTCATCTCACCACTGATCCGCATGTGCTTTGGGAAAACAAACGACTACTCCCCATGGGATTCTGGAAAGGATCGTCGATGGCCGTGGTGCTGGACATGCTCCTGACGGCTGTGAGCGGTGGCTATTCCGTCCCTGCGTTAACCGAAGATATGCAAGCTGAATTCGGGGTCTCGCAGTTTTTGATTGCAATTGATACCAGCAAAACGATGGACGGGGAACGTTTGATCGAAGAGATGAAACGGATCCGAGAATATGTACTCGACTCAGAACCCGCTGAAAGTGGCAAAGTCATGATTGCGGGATCTGAAATTCAGTCTTATATCGACAAGCATCGACAGCAAGGTGGTATCGAGATTCACGATGAGATTTGGCAACAGATTCTTGAACTCTAGATTGACCGTATCAGTCGATCTGACAACAAGAGTCGCTCTGACAACAAGAGTCGATCCGATAACAAGCATGATTCAGATAAGTGAGCATCGCCGGAGAGTTGTATATGCGTACGGTATTGAAATGGGTTTTGGACAGTATTGACATCATCATGGCAGCGATATTGGTCGCAATGTTGGTGCTGGTATTTACCAATGTAGTCCTCAGGTATGGATTTTCTTCAGGGCTTAGGGCATCGGTTGAATTGTCTCGTCTGGGGTTAGTCTGGGTTGTCATGCTGGGGGCGGTGATCGTCCTCAAACGTGATGAGCATCTGGCGGTTAAAGAATTTACCGAGAAACTCATGCCGTGCTGGGTCCCATTCCTCAGACGGTTATGTTGGTTGATCATTTTGATCTCGGTCGGGATGCTGTTTTATGGCGCATTTGGTCAGATGATGGCGAACTGGCGCGATATCTCGCCTTTGACCGGTCTGCCGTCGGCGCTGTTTTATCTTGCCGGTGCGATTTCCGGCGGGTTGATGGCTATTCTAGCGGCAGGACGGATCTTTTTCCCACAGTGGTTGATTGACCATTCTGCGCATGACGCAACTGCGGCAACACAGACGCAGGAGGATAAAGCATGACGCTATTTATCTTCTTAACGGTCTTGATTGTTTCGATCCTTTTGGGATTACCCGTAGCCTTTGCATTACTCCTATCGTCAATCGCACTGATGGTGCACATGGATCTGTTCAGCTCTGACATTCTGGCTCAGTCGCTGATCAATGGTGTTGATAGCTTTACGCTGCTGGCTATTCCATTCTTCCTGGTTGCCGGTGAGGTGATGTCGGCTGGTGGGTTATCGACGCGAATTGTCCGGTTGGCGAGCTGCTATGTCGGTCACCGTAAAGGTGGGTTGGGGTATGTCGCCATTATGACATCGGTTCTGCTTGCCGGGCTTTCCGGCTCTGCGGTTGCTGATGCTGCGGCACTGGTCAGTATTCTTTATCCGATGATGAAAGCCGCCAAATACCCGCAGAGCTCATCGATGGGTCTGTTGGCTGCGGGCGGCATCATCGCCCCGGTCATTCCCCCGTCTCTGCCGTTAATCTTGGTTGGGGTTGCCGGTAGTATTTCGATTAAGAATCTATTTCTCGGTGGGATTGTGCCCGGTATTTTAATGGGATTAACACTGATGTTTGTCTGGGCGTTCACCGTCAGAAGCGAAGATCTGGATGTGCAGCCCAAAGCCTCAAGCGCGGAGAAACGAGCAGCGCTAAAAGATGGGATTTGGGCGCTATTGTTACCCGTTATCATTATTGGTGGGATCCGCTTTGGTATCTTTACCCCGACAGAAGCTGCGGTTGTGGCGGCAGTATATGCCATCTTTGTGGCTTCGGTGATATACCGGGAAATCAATCTACGCAGCTTTTATCACATCCTACTTAATGCCGGACGTTCGACCGCGATGGTGATGTTCTTGGTCGGATGTGCGATGGTCGCCGCCTGGCTGATTACGGTCGCTCAGCTACCGCAACAACTGGCGCAGATGCTGGCACCGTTGATTGACAGTCCGCGTCTGCTGATGGCAGTCATTATGCTGCTGGTTTTGTGTGTCGGTATGGTGATGGATCTGAGCCCGACCATTCTGATTCTTGTGCCGCTCCTGATGCCTGTTGTCAAACTGGCAGGGATCGACCCTACCTATTTTGGACTGATGTTCGTGATCAACTGTTCGATCGGTTTGATTACGCCACCGGTTGGCACCGTGCTCAATGTCGTGTGTGGCGTGGCAAAAGTGCCAATGTCGGCGGCGGTCAAAGGCATCTTTCCATTTATTCTGGCGTACTCCGTGTTACTCACGCTGTTCGTCATCTTCCCGAGCATTATAACAATACCAATGAAACTTATTATCGGATAACGGAGAAACAACATGAAATCAATTCTGAAAGTCGCAGGCTTGGTGACAGCACTGGCAGTGTTCACAACCCAGTCTTATGCCACCACGTTGAAGCTTGCCCATGCTGCACCTGAATCGGATCTGCAACAGGACATGTCACTTTTCTTTAAAAAAGAAGTCGAAGCGCGTTCTCACGGGGATATCAAAGTGAATATCTTCCCTCAAGGACAATTGGGAAATGATAAGCAGATGATTGATGGTACCCGGGCGGGGATCATTGATATCTCGATGGTTGGACTGAATAACTGGTCTGGCTTAATCCCTGAGTCGGCTGCTTTCACTTTGCCATTCATTTTTCCGAATCGGGAAGCCGCTTATAAGGCATTGGACGGTGATGTCGGCCAGGATGTGCTTAAGTCGATGGAAAAATATGGCATTAAAGGGTTGGGATATCCGGAAAACGGTTTTCGTAATATGACCAATAATCGTGGACCAATCCGTAAACCGGCAGATGTCGCCGGGTTGAGAATGCGAGTGAATAATTCCAAAGCACTCAATGATATGTTCAATGCATTAGATGCGAATCCCCAACAGATCCCTGTCTCTGAACTTTATACCGCCTTAGAAACCGGCGTGGTCGATGCGCAGGATCATCCCATTGGTGTCACCCTGTCTTTCAAGTTCTATGAAGTACAGAAATATTTGAGTATGACGCAACACGCATATTCACCGCTGGTCTTAACCATGAACTTAAAGAGCTTCAAAAAACTCAGCGCTGCTGAACAGAAAATTATCACAGATGCTGCAACTGAAGCCGTCAATATGCAGCGCCAAATGAGTATTAAGCGAGAAGATCAGATGATCGCTGAATTGGAATCTCATGGGATGAAAGTCAACCGCGATGTCGATGGCGCAGCATTTCAGGCTGTGGTGAAACCGGTTTGGAATGAATTTATCAAAGAAAACGGTGACGACATGATCAATCGTATTTTGGCGACTCAAAAATAAAGTCAGCGATGAATGAGGCTTTCGGTGTGCGGTGCTGCTGTACACCGAAATTCAGAGGAGAAATATCGACAAGGCTTGTCGATAGGAGCATGTATGTATTCTGAAATCAAACAACGCGTATTCGATGCGAATCTGAGTCTGCCGAAGTATGGTCTGGTGACATTCACATGGGGCAATGTCTCTGAGATTGATCGGGCGAGTCATATTATCGCGATCAAGCCATCGGGTGTGGCATACGATGACATGACGGTCGACGACATCGTCGTCGTCGATCTGGATGGCAATATTGTCGAAGGGACGTTGAATCCTTCAAGCGATACCAAAACCCACCTGGAACTTTATCAAGCATTTCCAGCGATCGGGGGCATTGTGCATACCCATTCACGTCATGCCACGATCTGGGCTCAGGCCGGATTGGATATACCTGCGCTCGGAACCACGCATGCCGATTATTTTTACGGCAACATTCCCTGCACTCGTCCGCTGACACCAGCAGAGATTCAGGGCGACTATGAGCAAAATACCGGCTTGGTGATTATTGAAGCGTTACAGCAGCGACAGATTGATCCGGTTGCTGTACCCAGTGCGATCATTGCCGGTCATGCCCCGTTTAGTTGGGGGAAAAATGCCAATGAAGCGGTTCACAATGCCGTGGTTTTGGAAGAAGTCGCAGCAATGGCTCTCGGCACCCGTTCCCTGAATGCCGACATTATGTTGCAGCAAGAACTTTCGGATAAACATTACTTCCGCAAGCACGGCAAAGATGCCTATTACGGACAAAAGAGTAAATAAATCAGTCGGTTTACTGATGGCGGAGCAGAATATGGGTCAAAGCACAATGCGTTATTTTCTTGGGATTGATTCCGGTGGCACGGTTCTGAAAGCGGGTCTGTTTGATTGTCACGGACGTCAAATTGCGTTGTATCGTGAAAATACCCAAGTGATTCGTGAACAACAGGGCTGGATCGAACGGGATTTAACGCTGTATTGGCAAGAAGCCTGTCGCGCGATTCAAGGGGTGATCAAGCAGAGTGGCATCCGTCCGGCGCAGATTTGCGGTCTGAGTATTTCGGCACAGGGCAAAGGGCTCTATTTGCTGGATAAACACGGACAAGCGTTGCGTCATGGCATTCTGTCGTCTGATTCCCGTTCTATCGAAATTGTCAGACAGTGGCAACAAGACGGCATTCCTCAGACGATTTACCCTCTGACCCGTCAGACTTTATGGACGGGGCATCCCGTGTCGATCCTGCGCTGGGTGAAAGAATATGAACCTGATATTTATGCGCAGATCGGTGCGGTCTTGATGTCACACGACTATTTACGTTACCGCCTGACCGGCGAGATCCGGGCAGAGGTGACCAATATGTCGGAAAGTAATCTCTATCATGCTGACAAGCAACAGTACGATCCGGCACTCCTGTCGATATTTGGTATTGAAGAAGTTTGGCCGGCACTGCCTGAGTTGATTTATCCTGCAGAATGTTCCGGTACGATCAACGAAGACGCTGCCCAAGCCACCGGATTAATGGTTGGCACACCGGTTTATGGTGGGTTATTCGATGTGGTTTCGACCGCGATCTGTTCCGGAATTGATGCCGGGCAACCGATGCTGAATGCGGTGATGGGGACTTGGTCGGTGACTTCCGGGATCACGACCGATCTTGAAGATCACCCTGATGAGCAGTTTGTTTACGGACATTATGCGATGCCCGGTGCTTATATTGTCCATGAAGCCAGCCCGACATCAGCGAGCAACTATGAATGGTTCGCCCCTTATCTGGGGGGTGAAAAGATCGATCATCAGGAGAATGAGCGTCTAGTCAGCGCACTGGCGCCATTAGCCAGTGACGTGCTCTTTGTGCCTTTTCTGTATGGCTCTAACGCGGGGCTGGGGTTGAAAGGATCGTTATATGGATTGCAGGCTTATCACAGCAAAGCCCATCTCATTCAGGCGATCTGGTTGGGCATCTTGTTTTGTCATCATGTCCATCTGCAAAAAATGTTACATCGTTTCCCTGAAACCCGTGTGTTACGGGTGACCGGCGGTACCACACAGTCACCGACCTGGATGCAGATGCTGGCCGATTTAACCGGACTGATACTCGAAATTCCCGCAGTCGAGGAAACCGGCGCATTAGGGGCCGCTCTCGTCTCAATGGTTGGCAGTGGTACTTATCCCGATCTCGCCACTGCATTGGCTGCCTCAGATATCCCGATAGAAACGGTTCATCCCAATCCTGATTTATATGACAGTTATCAAAGTCAGTATAAACGCTATCTACGCTATGTCGAAACGCTGAAAAATTTTGAGGAAATTGTATGAACCCGACACAACCTTATTTGCAAATCGCACTGGATTCGACGGATCTGAGTACCGCCTTAAATGATGTTGATCATGTCGCGGATGTCGTCGATGTGATTGAAGTCGGTACGGTACTGGCTTTCTCAGAAGGTATGAGTGCGGTTAAGACGCTTCGGCAACACTATCCCCGACATATATTGGTGTGTGATATGAAGTTGCTTGATGCCGGAGAAACATTAGCGGAGATGGCATTTGCCAGCGGCGCGAACTGGATTACTGTCGGTGCGGCCGCACATATTGAAACCGTCCGCTCAGCTCAGCGGGTTGCGCAGCAATTTGACGGTGAAATTCAGATTGAACTGTTCGGACACTGGACAATTGAGGACGCGAAACTCTGGGTAGAAAGTGGTGTGACACAGGCGATTTATCACCGCTCCCGGGATGCACAGGCTGCCGGTGTGGGGTGGGGGGAGCATGATTTGATGCAAATGGAACAATTATCTGAGGTCGGGCTTGAACTCTCGATTACGGGTGGTATTGTTCCGGAAGATATTCATTTGTTTAAGAATATCCGTGCAAAATCGTTCATCGCTGGACGCGCACTGTCAAACCAAGAGGGCAAAACCATTGCCCGTGAATTTCGCAAACAGATCAACCACTACTGGTAAGGTTTCTTTATGAATGAGCAGGTAAAATCATGAGTGAGCAGGTAAAATCATTGGTGAAGTCTATGGCTGTGCTGGAGTTTCTTAGCCACCACCCCGATGGGGTCGCGTTGCATGAAATTGCGCAGCAGACTGGCATCAACAAAACCTCGGCTTATCGTATGCTCAGTACTTTTGAGGCGTTGGGGTATGTCGCCCAACATTCAGCGTCGAAGAACTATCGGTTAACCTTAAAACTACTGCATATCGGTCATTCGGCTTTGAGTTCTGATGTGTTGTCTACGACTCGGCCGAAGCTGAATGAGCTGGTGAAAGACCTGAATGAAACGATCAACTTTATTTCCCGTGAGGGGGATAAAATTGTGTTTCGGGATAAGCTGGAACCTCAGCATTCGCCTTTCAGAACCCGTACATTTGTCGGTATGTATTCCGAAATGTATTGCACCGCTGCGGGAAAAGTCTTTCTGGCATTTTCAACGCAGGAAGACCAAGAGAATTACTGGCAGCGCAATGTCGGACTGATTCAGAAGTTAACCGAAAATACCATTATCAACAAACCCCATTTTCTCGATGAGCTGAACAAGATCAGAGAACAGGGGTATGCGATTGACAATGAAGAAAATGAAGCCGGGATTTCTTGTACTGCCGTGCCGATTTTTGACCGTTCAGGCTCACCGGCCTATGCCGTCAGCCTCTCAACACTCACACCCCGGTTAAGAAATATCGGACCGGATAACCTCGCGAAGAAGATCAAACAAACGACAGAAAAGATAGAACAAGAACTGTTTAAGCAGTGATTGAAAAGGATACCAGCGATGAACAACCATACCCTCAAATCTCGCATCGGCTTATATGAAAAGGCGATGCCGGCAACGCTATCGTGGGAAGATCGTCTCAGAGAAGCGAAATCACTTGGCTTCGATTTTGTCGAAATTTCTGTCGATGAAACCGACGCTCGGCAACAACGGCTGGACTGGGGAGATGATGAGATTGATCAGCTTCGTCAGCTCTGTTTTCAGTACGACATACCATTACAAAGCATGTGTTTGAGTGCGCACCGTAAGTACCCATTTGGCTCTGAACATCCACAGGTTCGAGAAAAAGCCCGTGAGATTATGGAAAAAGCCATCAAACTAGCCTACCGACTGGGGATCCGGACCATTCAATTGGCTGGATACGATGTCTATTATGAGTCTCAATCAGTGCAGACCCACCAGCGTTTTATTGAAGGAATGCGTTGGGCCGCGAAGCTGGCAGAGCGGGCTGGCGTGATGTTGGCGGTTGAAATCATGGATACGCCCTATCTGAATTCGTTATCCAAATTTGAAGTCTTAAAACGGGAAGTCCCGTCCCCTTATTTTATGGCTTATCCCGATGTCGGTAATATCACGGGCTGGAATCACGATGTTTGTACCGAGCTGAAACTGGCCCGGGATCATCTGGTGCAGATTCATCTCAAAGATACGCTGAAAGTGAAACACGGTTTTTCCGGGAAGTTTCGGGATTTGGTGATCGGTGAAGGCGAAGTTGATTTTCCGGCTATTTTTACGGCACTCAAAGAGATTCACTACGGTGCCCCGTTTGTGATCGAAATGTGGGCTCACGATGAGCACTGGCGAGACAATATCATCACCGCCAAACAGCGTTTAACCGAGATGGCGCACAGCGTCGGGTTTGAGCTATAAGCTGTTTTCTACTCGTTAGTTTTCCAGATTCAATTGCTGATAAGGCGCGTGTCAACGCGCCTTATTTTTCATTTCGATCCATGATGACCGTTGAGGGGGATCCTAAGCCGAAACAGGATTCGCAGCAAATGTGATCCAATTCACTTAAAGATCAAAAACAAACGACATCTCTATCAAATACAGATCTTGCTCACTTTTTGAACACAAAAAACACTATAACTTAATTTGGAATTTAAAAGAATATTATTCCACATTATGGAATTTAAGCGTGATTGATTACGTGATTGGCTGTGCGCTGATATCCCGCAAAACAGTCATATCATCATGAGGTATCTATGGAAGTGCTCAACAATCCACAAGGAAGCCTGCTCTCGATTGATCGGTTAACCAAGCGATTCTTTAATTTTATTGCATTGGAGTCCGCTTCTTTCCATGTTCATCCGGGACGTTGTGTGGCGTTACTTGGAGAAAATGGTGCCGGAAAGTCTACCTTGATTAAAACGCTGGCCGGTATTCATAAAAAAACCGCTGGTGAGATTCGCTTTAAAGGGGAATCGATTGAGGATGCCGCGCATTTAGCGTCAGCCAATCAAGTTCCCATTGCTTTTATTCATCAGGATCTTGGCTTGATCGAATGGATGACGGTTGCGGAGAACATCGGTTTAACACTCGGTTTTCCGAAACGCTGGGGGATGATCAACTGGAAAGCCGCAGCAGAAAAAGCCCAGCAAGTTCTGGATTTAGTCGGATTAGATGTGAAAGCGTCTGAGCGCATTTTTAACTTAAGTGCGGCAGAAAAATCCTTACTGGCCATTGCCCGTGCCTTGGTCGCTGATGCGGAGGTTTTGATCTTAGATGAGCCGACGGCTTCTCTTGTTGCCAGTGATGTCGGCCGGATGTTTGAGGTTTTGAAACGTCTGAAAGCACAAGGGGTGGGGATGATTTATGTCTCCCATCGACTGGATGAGATTCATGATATTTGCGATGACGTTGTGGTGTTACGCGATGGGCGTTTAGTGGGGTCAGGGTTGGTCAGTGACTACACCATTGATGAGCTGGTCACTTTGATCGTCGGTTCGCAAAAAGAGATGAATTATCGTACGCCCCTCCAGCCGGAGCAGGATGATATTTTGCAAGTGCGCAATCTACAACTCGGTGATTTAGAGCCGTTTAATATGAGGTTGCGTCATGGCGAGCTGGTTGCTTTGGTTGGTCTGCGCAATGCCGGACAAGAAGCGATTGGGCAGGCGTTATTTGGGTGTCTCAATCTCAAGTCCGGTGAGGTGTTCATTCGCGGAGAAAAGGCCGATATCAGTTCACCGGCGAAGAGTATTCGTAGTGGATTTGCCATGGTGGCGGCTGATCGGGTCAAAGAGAGTATTTGCGGCTCAATGAGCGCGATGGAAAACCTCAATTTAAATCCGACCATCAATGGTGGCGGTTATCTGACCTTCCTGTCAAAGCCTCAAGAATATCGTCAGACTCTCGAGGCGATGAAGCAATATGACGTTCGCCCGATGGATCCTGACATTGCGATCAGTTCGATGAGCGGCGGTAATCAGCAAAAAGTGATTCTGGCTCGCTGGTTCAATCTGAATAAGCCCATTGTCATTTTGGATAATCCAACGGCGGGTGTTGATATCGGTGCTCGTTCTGAAATCTATCGGATCATGCGTGAGTCAATTCGGCAGGGATTGTCTGTGATTGTCATTTCCAGTGACTTTGAAGAGGTGGTGAATATCTCGAATCGGGCATTGGTGTTTAACCGGGGAAAAGTGGTGAAAGAGCTGACCGAACAGCAAGTGACGGTGGCGAATTTATTGAAGTATGCATCAGGTTCAAAAGTAGGAGAGGGCGAATATGGCGACGTCTAATATTAAATCGACCGCATTAGAGACGGAGGTCACTCTCTCTTCGGGGATTGGGAATTTCATCACTCAGATTGCAATGCGTTATGGCCTATTACTATTAACGATATTTTTAATCCTGTTGTTTAGTCTGACGACCAACACCTTTTTTTCAATGCTGACGCTACAGGCCATTTTGAGTGAAAAGAGCGTTGTTGCCATTCTTGCTTTAGCAGCGATGGTGACCATGATCACCGGCAAAATGAACCTCAATGTTGGGTTTGGTGTCACGTTCTGGCATGTCTTTGCCATTACGCTACAGCAACGGTATGGGTTCTCCTGGGAAGCTGCGGCATTGATTGTTGTGCTGTGCGGGTGTTTGTATGGTGCATTTAACGGCATGTTGGTGGCGTTGGCTGATATTGACTCTTTCGTGGCAACGTTAGGCACCGGGACTGTCATTTATGCCGTGTCACTATGGCACACCGGTGGCCGTCAGATCGTCGGTGTATTGCCGGAGAATTTTTATCTGTTCAGCAGCTATGAAATTGTCGGCATTCCGATCATCGTGTTCTACCTGCTCGCTATCACGCTACTGCTCTGGCTGGTGACTGAATATACCGCTTTAGGGCGCAAACTCTATGCCGTCGGTGCGAATCCGAATACTGCATCCTTAAATGGCATCAACACAACCTCTTGTTACATTGGCGCTTACGTGGTCTCGGATGGGTTGATCGCTTTTGCCAGTGTGTTATTGGCCTCTCATATCGGGATCGGTTCTTCTTCGGTTGGTCAGGACTACATGTTACCGGCTCTGGTCGGCGCATTCTTAGGCTCAACCACATTTCGGGCCGGGCGGGTTAACGTCTGGGGGACCTTGATCGGGGTTTCTCTGGTCAGTGTCGGGATTTCAGGTCTTCAACAGTGGGGCACTCCATTCTTTGTCGAGCCGTTATTCAATGGCGCGATTCTCTTAATTTCCATCACTTTGGCTGGCTTTAGCCAAAAACGTAAACAAACAGCAACCAAAAATAATGTGAAGGTGAAATAATGAAAAGACGAGTCAAAATACTAGCCATGGTGATCGGTGCTGCATTCACAACCCTACCAGTGCTTGCTGATGAAGCATCAGATTATGTTGAGATGGCAAAGCAGGTTGTCAAACAGGCATCAACCGATAGTGCTGCTGCCTTTTCACTCCCCGAAGGACCCGTTGCAGCCAAGGATAAGACGATTATTTTTATTGCTTCTGATCTGAAAAATAGTGGTGTTTTAGGTGTGATGAAAGGCTATCAGGAAGCAGCGAAAGCCATTGGCTGGCATGTGCGAGTGCTTGACGGGGCTGGTAGTGTGCCATCACAGTCATCTGCTCTGAAGCAAGCCATCGCGTTGCAGCCGGATGGGATTATCGTTGGTGGATTCACCCCCAATACGATGATTCCAACGCTGCGTCAGGCGCACAAGCTAGGCATTCGGATTGTCAGTTGGCACGCCACTCCCGAGCCCGGGCCGATTGAGAAACTCTATATTGAAGATAACATCACCAGTTCGGCTGATGATGTTGCCAAAGTCTCAGCGATGTATGCGATTGCTAAGTCCAATGGTCATGCGCATGTCGTAATTTTGACCGATGGTTTATACAGTATCGCGGTACGTAAAGCGGACGTGATGAAATCTTATATTGAAAAATGTACCGGATGCTCTGTGCTGAGCTATGAAGATACGCCACTGGCCAATACATCAGCGCGGATTCCGCCTCTCACATTCTCGCTGGTTCAGAAGTATGGTGATAAGTATAACTATACGCTGGCAATCAATGACCTCTATTTCGACTACATGGCTCCGGCGCTTCGTTCACTGTCCGGTAAGAAAAAAGGGGAAGGCCCTTATAATATCTCTGCCGGAGATGGCAGTGAATCTGCATTTGAGCGCATTCGTAATGGTAGTTTTCAGGTCGCAACTGTCGCTGAACCGTTAAACCTGCATGGATGGCAGTTAGTCGATGAACTCAATCGATTGTTCCATGATCAACCCACCAGCGGTTATGTCACGCCGGCACACTTAGTCACGGCAGAGAATATTCATCAGTCAGGTGGGGATCGCAATTTATACGATCCGGAGAATGGCTATCGCGATTATTACAAAGCGTCTTGGAAAGTGAACTGAGCGAGGTGAATATGTCTTTTGAAGCGGCTCTGTTGTCGCCACTGCATCAGGTCAGTGGCGGTCATATCTGGTGCGAGGGGGCTGCATGGTTGCAGCACTCTGGTCAACTGCTGTTTTCGGATGTAAAGAAGAATGCACTCTATCTTTATCACCCCGATTCTCACGTAACAGAACTCGTCACGGATTACTCACATTTTGCGAATGGTAATTACTCACTGGCTAATGGTGATGTGGTGACATGCGAACACGGGCGGCGCTGTCTTTCTATTCGGCACAAAAACAATCTGGCACTCGCCAAGGTTTTGGTTGATAAGTATGATGGTAAACGGCTCAACTCACCGAATGATGTTGTTGAGCGTCGCTCGGATGGGACGATTTGGTTTACGGATCCGCCATACGGGATTATCAGTGATGCGGAGGGGTATAAATCGGAGAGTCAGATAGTCGGGTGTTATATCTACTGTTATGATCCGAAGGATGATTCATTGACGATTGCATCGACCGATATTCAGCGACCCAATGGTCTGGTTTTTTCTCCCGATGAAACAACCCTGTATGTGGCGGATATGTCGATTGTTGATTTTCCAACGCAGGGGTTAAAACACTTGAAAGCCTTTGATGTACATGGAAAAGTGCTATCTCAAGGGCGTTTGGTTTATCAAGTGGAACACGGTATCCCTGACGGGATGACCATGGACCGTTTCGGAACGCTCTATTGCAGTTCGTCTGAGGGGGTTTTAGTGCTCAATCGTGAGATGGCGCTGGTGGGATGTATTCCCGTGCCTGAGACGGTTTCTAACTGTACGCTGAATCACGATGAAAGTACGCTATATATCACGGCATCGACTTCGGTTTATGCTATCGATCTCAACTGCCAGACATTGGCAGAATTATAAGGAATTATTATGTTCGCTTGCCATTTTCGTGCCTCTGATTATCGTGCTTTGTTACCCGAACTCTTTGTCCGTGCGATTGACTATGTGACGACCCAAGATTTGAATGCGCTTGACCCCGGACGTCATACCATTCCCGGCATCGATCAGGATGATGCTTTTTTTATGATCCTCGATTATCAAACGGCGGCAGAAAGCTCGGTTGGTCCTGAATTTCATCACAAATATTGTGATGTTCAGTTTATTATTCAGGGAGAAGAACAGTTTGGCTGGACTGAATTGACCGATGAGCAACATCAGCAGCTATCGCATGACTATCATTATGACCCACAAAAAGATATCTGTTTCTTTGATCAACAACTCATGACTCTCTCTTATGAGACCATGTCTCATGATCAATTCTATCTGTTTACACCGAGAACTGCCCATATGCCGAATCTCTCGGTCACCACCACATCACAGGTTCGCAAAGTTGTGATTAAAATTAAATATCCGGCTTGATTGAGTCTGTCCGTGTGACCATTGATATCGAGCGCATGGTTTATTCGAATACATGGTTTATATCAAATACATGTTTTATATCAAATACATGTTTTATATCAAATATATAGTTTTGTGAAAAATGGTTGGTGACAAATTGTTTTGTGAAAAATGGTTTTGTGGAAATACGCTATCGATTGATACGCAAGACTGTATTTCATTGTCATTGGAAATTGAAGTGTGGTGGAAGCCGCAAGCACTATTGAGTCACTATGCAATCCGTACATAAAACCTTTGAAGTCCTGGAGACTGTTGCTGTCGCTTCGGATGGGATGAGCCTTGATGCTTTGTGCAAGGTGATACCATATCCGAAAACGACGGTACACAGAATCTGTAAATGCCTGTGTCAGTGTGGTTATCTCCGTCAGGCAGAGAATGGAAAATACTATCTGACGACGAAGATGATCACCTTAGGTTATTCGGTGATCCATCATGATGCGTTTGTCACGGAAGCCGCCCCCTATATGGCAGCACTTGCTGAGCGAACTGGATTTACGGTCAATTTACAACGGCGTGATTTTGATAAAGTGATTCTGTTGAAAAAAGAAGAACCTAAGAATTCGGTCTTTCATACCAATGCTCATGCCGGATTGGCTTCATCGCTGTTGCATTCCGCTTGCGGTAAAGTGGTTTTATCCTATTTCTCCCCGGATGAACAACAGAAGTGCTGGGAGAGTCATCAGCATGATTTGGCGAGTTTTCGCCATTTCGGTCAGGCAGAAATCCATACAGATCATGATTTTTACCGAGAGCTGGCACTCATCAGACAACAAGGATTTGCGGTTGACGGGGAAGGCAATGAATCCGGGATTACTTGTATTGCTGTACCACTGGAAACCGATCAGCTTGTCAACTATGCCATCAGTGTCTCGGGGCTGACACCGGAAATTCATCGGTTTGGGCAGACGCAATTAGTTGAGCGACTCCGAGACGTGGTTGGCACGCTGGGAGGCAAAATACGTTAGTCAGCCGGGTATCAAGTCAGGGGGAGATACCGAAGACAGCAAGCGCAACGCGGGCTATCTTCGGTCGGAATTAGCTATCGCTCTCTTTGTTCTCTGCTTCGCTGGTATTCTTATTCGCCTCTTTGCCTTCCCGGGCGAGCTCGACAACCTGATTATCAATCAGGCGGACTTTGCCCATAAAGGCTGACGTGAGAATCACGGCCTGTTTGCTGGTCTCTGTTATTGGCAGGAGCGTACGGGCATCGCGAATAAAGATTTCATCCGGTTCCAAGTCAGCGGCTCTGAGTTGATCAATCGCATCTTCGATTATGGTGTCGAAATCCGTCCGCCCGCCTCGAATCGCACTACTAATCCAGCGCATGGTTCTGGCTAAAACCGGTGCGCGCTGACGTTCATCCAGCGTCAGCAGATTATTGCGTGAACTCATCGCCAAACCGTCTGCTTCCCGAATGGTCGGAACACCGACGACCTCAATATCAAAACAGAGATCAATTACCATCTGACGGATGAGTGCGAGTTGTTGGTAATCTTTTTCACCAAAACAGGCTATATCCGGTTGGACGATATGAAATAGTTTCGTCACAATGGTGGAGACACCACGAAAATGACCGGGGCGTGAATCCCCTTCCAATATACGAGAGAGTCCGGGGACTTCGACAAATGTTTGGTTATCCAATCCTTCCGGATACATGCTGTTGGCCGAAGGCGTGAAAACCAGTTCGACCCCTTCTTGAGTCAACTTGGCCAGATCTTCATCCAACGTTCGTGGGTAGTTGGTCAGATCTTCTGCTTTATCAAATTGCATCGGATTGACGAAAACACTAACAATGACAATGTCGGCCATTGCTTTGGCTTTACGCACCAGCGTTAAATGACCGTCATGCAGATTCCCCATGGTCGGGACAAACCCAATGGTATGGCCATCACGCTTGTACTGTTTAATCTGCGCTTTGAGCGCTGAGATATCAGTGTAAGTCTGCATGATTTGCTCCTTGCGACAATGAGGCTTTAGGCAATCTCTGGCCTGATAACTTTGTATTAGTCAATGCTGCATTCGTTAATATTGCATTCGGTAATACTGCATTAGGCAATACTGCATTAGGCAATGGTGTGTTCTTCATCAGGAAAAATACCATGTTCCACATCTTCCATGTATTTGGCGACGGCTTGAAGGATATCGCCAGTTTCCGCTAAAAAGTTTTTTGAGAACTTAGGCATGTAGTTGGCCGAAATTCCAAGCATATCGTGCATGACCAGTACCTGACCATCGGTATCAGCACCGGCACCGATCCCGATGACCGGAATCTCAAGCGCTTGGGTAATCTGAGCGGCTAACTTGCTAGGGACACACTCTAGCAACACGATTTGTGCACCGGCCTCTTGCAATGCCAATGCATCATGTAACATCTGTTCGGCTTGCTGTTCTTCTCGTCCTTGTATTTTATAACCGCCGAAGATATTCACCGACTGTGGCGTCAGACCTAAATGTGCACACACAGGAACCGCCCGTTCAGTCAGCATTTTGACGGTGTCTACCAGCCAATGACCACCTTCAATTTTGACCATGTTTGCACCAGCCTGCATAAGTTTAGCAGCATTTTCACACGCTTGGACTGGCGTCGCGTAACTCATAAATGGCATATCAGCCATCAAGAGTGAATTGGGGCTACCTGCTTTGACACATCGTGTATGGTAGGTCATGTCTTCAATCGTCACGGGCAGCGTATCTGTCCGGCCTTGCAGAACCATTCCCAGAGAATCACCGACCAGTAATACGGGCATATTCTGGCTTTCAAAAAGTTGCGCGAAACTGGCATCGTAAGCGGTTACGGACGCAAATTTACGGCCTTCTTGTTTCCAGCGCATCAAATGATTGATCGTAATTTTTTTCATTATTCATCATCCTTACGAGACATCGGCAGGTGAGTGCCAAATCGTGAGTCCATTTTGATCAACTTGTTGGAGGAGTTGATTCAGCTCAGTCCCATCTGGGAGAATTAAGTGAGGTGCGATCTCAGCAAGCGGGTATAACACGAATTCTCGTTCTTTCATGCCATAGTGGGGAACCACCAGTCGTTCAGAATTGATGACGGTATGACCATATAAAAGAATATCAAGATCTAAGGTTCTCGGCCCCCAACGTTGCTCTTTTCGCACCCGTCCCTGATCCTGTTCAATGGCTTGTGTATGATCTAATAAATCAAGTGGTTTTAAATGCGTTTTGATCTCAACGACAGCATTGATATAGTCCGGTTGATCCGTTGGCCCCATGGGCGTACTGCTATATAGCTGAGATGCTTGAATAAATTCCGATTCAGGCAGATGCTGTAAGGCCTGAATCGCTTGCAGGGCTTGTTGGTCCGGTTGTGCCATATTACTTCCGATCGCAATATAAACTGTGATCATGGCACATCCTGGCTATTTTTTTGCTGTCCCGTTTGGCGTTGGCGTGCCTTCGCCTTTTTGGAATTGATTCGGCCGATGTCATTCACCATCGCCTGACGCATATTTTTCCCGGCATTTTGGAAGGTTTCCCACCACTGGGCGAGTTCTTGCGTTTCCCCCCCTTCGACGATACCTCTCATGGTTAAGAAGTCGAAACCGGCACGGAATTTATTGATATCCAGTAAACGGAAAGCCCGTTTACCATGGCGGCGCGGGAAACGCAGTTGTAGTTGCCAGATATCACGAATGGTTGCGGTATGACGTCTTGGGATCGCGATCGTTTTGACCAACTGATCCAATATTTTGTTACCCGCTTCCATCACGGCATCGTAGTAACAGAGGTTTTTGGATTCCATAAATGTTTCGGCCAAATGAATCATCGGATACCAGAGAATCGCCGCAAACATAAATGCCGGATTGATTCGTTTCCCTTCCTCGATTCTTTGGTCGGTCGAATCGAGTGACAGATCGAGCATCTTTTCCGTCGGTGAACTGTGATCCTCGGTAAAGTAGGCGGAGATCATCGGGAACAGTTGCTGGAACAAGTTGTAATGCCGCATTTGATGGTATGTTTCCAGACCATATCCAGTTTGCAGCATTTTCAGCGACTCTTCATAGAGTCGTGCCGAAGGAATGTCTTGTAATAAGGGTGACAGTGCTTCGATGGGGGCGGCTGTTTCTTCTTCGATATCGAAATCAAGTTTGACCGCAAAGCGGATCGCTCTCAACATTCGTACCGGATCTTCGCGGTAACGGGTTTGCGGATCGCCAATCAAACGGATCAGTCGGTCTTCGATATCTTCAATGCCACCGGCGTAATCATGAATCGTATAATCAGCAATGTTGTAATACATGGCATTGATGGTGAAATCACGCCGTTCAGCATCTTCGTCGATTGTGCCGTAAACGTTGTCTCGGAGCAGCATTCCGGCTTCCGACTGACTCGATTTCTGACGGTCGTTTTCCTGATGATGACCACGGAATGTGGCGACCTCGACAATTTCACGCCCGAACATCACATGGGCAAGGCGAAAACGTCGGCCAATCAAACGGCAGTTGCGAAACAGCTTACGAACCTGTTCAGGTGTCGCATTGGTTGTAATGTCGAAATCTTTCGGGGATTCCCCCAGTAAAAGATCACGGACGCCGCCACCGACAAGATAGGCGTGATAGCCTGAACTTTGCAGTCGGTAAAGCACTTTGAGTGCGCTCTCGCTGATTTGTTTGCGAGAGATTTTATGCTCTTGTCGCGTGAGGATATTTAGCGTCAAATCCGGATAAACGCGATGAGCTTGTTCTGTAATATCGTTTTTATTCATGAGCATCAGACAAGGATAAGAATCTCTACCTTGTTGTCTTTTGTTGACAGAATGTCTTTGTGGGTCAATTAGCGGCTAATCATAGCCTATTGGACGCAATTTGAGAATCATCGTGTGATTTCAAGCGTCTCTGGGAGTTGATGAATATGCCAGTTTTGGCAGCCCCAAGCAACAATTTCCGACAGTTCTGCTGCCTCAATATCGACGGGGAGCTGAAAGCCGAGAAATTTCATGGCTTGAATCAGGGTTGGCCGTGGGTTTTGCCGATCAATCGCTGGGGCATGATTTTGCTTCGAGAGTTTATGGCCGCTGCGATCAACGGCGAGTGGTAAATGAAGGTAACTGACCGGAGGATGGCCCAATTGTTGATAAAGGCTGATCTGGCGTCCGGTCGGCTCAATCAAATCTGCACCGCGAACAACTTGTGTAATGCCTTGGTCAATATCATCGAGTACCACTGCCAGATTGTACGCAAACAGACCATCCCGGCGTTTAATCGTAAAATCTTCTTGCGCTAATGCTAGCGGGATCTCAATTTTGCCATGTTTTTCATCGTCAAACTGAGTTATTGGCGTCTCCACCCATAAGCGGACGGCATATCCGGGCTGTGGGAGCAGGTGGCGATGACGGCAGGCGCCGTTGTAATAGCCCCCGTAAGCTTTTATTTGTTTACGGGTACAACGACAATAGTATGCCTGACCTTGAGCAAGCCACTCATCAATCTGCGCCTGATAAGCTCGATGACGACGACTTTGATACCAGACCGTTCGGTCCCAGTGAAGCCCATAGGCTTCGAGGGTTTTCAGGATGAGATCCGCAGCACCGGGCATTTCCCGTGGTGGGTCGAGGTCTTCAATCCTGACCAACCATTCTCCGTGCATGGCGCGAGCCTGAAAATAGCTGCCTAATGCAGCGACAAGGGAGCCAAAATGCAATGGTCCGGAAGGCGAAGGGGCAAAGCGCCCGATATAATTACTCATGTTCATCGATTGTATGGAAATGATACTGTGATTGATGTTCTCATCAAGTGTTGATATGGCCGTATTTTGGACCGGATGACAATAACAAACAAGGGAGCAATTGCTCCCTTGTTTGTATTGCATGAGGTAATCGAACTGACTTAACCTTGCATTTGTCTTTCTTTCATTTCTGCAAGCGTTTTACAGTCAATACACAAGTCAGCGGTTGGACGTGCTTCAAGACGACGAACACCAATCTCAACACCACAAGATTCACAGAATCCGAAGTCTTCTTCTTCAATCTTATTCAGCGTTTTTTCGATTTTCTTGATTAAACGACGTTCTCTATCCCTATTACGAAGCTCCAGGCTGAACTCTTCTTCCTGAGATGCACGATCGACAGGATCTGGGAAGTTCGCCGCTTCGTCCTGCATATGGTGGACAGTCCGTTCAACTTCTTCTCTAAGTTGGTTACGCCAAGCTTGTAAAATTTTTGTAAAATGAGCGATCTGGCCCGGTGACATATATTCTTCACCCGGTTGTTCCTGATATGGCTCAACACCTGCGATGGCTAGGATGCCTAGCGATTTTTTTTTGGATTCTGTCATACAGTATCTCCTACTAACACCTAGTCAACTGCGAGAGCAGTCTACTTAAGGCGGGTATCTATACCAGAAAGAAAAGGGGGTGGCAAACACTCGTTGTAAACTTGTTACCAATGTGCAGACAATATCAATATTTTATTGATTCGCTGAGCCATTCTATCTTTGATACAAGTTTCATTTCATATTTGGATAGTTCTGCTTTGTAGCACAGGACTTCCACGCCTTCCTTTTGTGCTTCTTCCAACAAACGTGAATATGTCGCGTCTATATGGAGGGCGGCCGATACTTTTTCAATCCCTGAGTGTAATACGGTAAATAAAAGTATGGCCCGTTTTCCATTTCGAGCAACCTCAATAAGTTCTCGGAGGTGTTTTTGTCCTCGAGTCGTGACCGCATCCGGGAAGTATCCCTGACCGGATGGCTTGGCATCTAGGGGAGAATACTCAAGTAACGTGACACTTTTTACTTCAATGTAGCAGTCCGGCCGGGAGGTAGCACTGAGGAGAATATCGATCCGGCTGTTCTCCTGACCGTATTTCACTTCGGTACGTAAGGTGTCATACCCCTGAAGTTCTTCGATGACACCCGCTTGGATTGCTTCACAGGCCAGCGTATTAGCTCGAATTGTATTGACACAAATCCGATGTCCGTGTGTGGTTTCCGTCAGCTCCCAACTGAAAGGGTATTTGCGTTTGGGGTTATCCGAGTGCGAAAACCATACCGTGTCACCGGGCGTCGCACAGCCTGTCATCGCGCCTGTATTGGCGCAGTGGATGGTGGTCGTGGTGCCATCGGGCAATTGAATATCAGCCAGAAAACGTTTGTAACGTTTCAACAGGACAGCGGGACTTAACGGGGGAGCAAACTGCATTTATTCACGTTTTTTCGGTACAATCATTTTCTCATTTAATCACAAGGGTGATGTTTTGTCACAGTCGTCAGCGTTATCTCAGTTACCCATAGCAGCCGTCATGGCTGAATTACTGGCAGCGATTGCCGATTGTCCTCAGGTGATCTTGAAAGCCCCGCCCGGTGCCGGGAAATCCACCGGTTTGCCGCTTGCTTTACTTCAGCAAAACATCATTGCCGGCAAAATGATTATGTTGGAACCACGTCGACTTGCAGCGCGGAATATTGCCAATTATCTGGCTTCACAACTGGGAGAATCGGTTGGCGAAACCATTGGGCTTCGGGTTCGGGGCTCGACTCAAGTGAGTTCTCATACTCGACTTGAGATTGTGACCGAAGGCGTGATGACCCGGATGCTACAACAAGATCCGGAACTACAAGGGATTGATTTACTGATATTTGATGAGTTTCATGAGCGAAATTTAAATGCGGACATCTCACTGGCACTGGCATTAGAAGTCCAAGAAGCATTACGAGACGATCTTAAATTATTGATTATGTCGGCCACGCTCGATGGGGCGGCTTTACAGAGCATATTGCCAGCGGCGGGTTATATTGAATCGACAGGGCGCAGTTATCCGGTCGAATTGTATTATAAGACGCCGGCGGCGGGAGGACGGTTGATTGAAACCGCTGCGAAAGAAATCTCGTCTTTGTTCTCACGTGAAACCGGCTCCATGCTGGTCTTTTTGCCCGGGGCTGGCGAGATTCAACGTCTCGCCCAGCAGCTTGACGGTCAATTGGCGGCGGATGTGTTGGTTTGTCCGCTGTATGGTCAACTTTCCGTTTCCCAGCAACAGCAGGCGATTGCGCCGGCCCCGACTGGCAAACGTAAAGTTGTGCTGGCAACCAATATTGCAGAAACCAGTTTGACCATCGAAGGGATTCGCATGGTGGTCGATTGCGGGCTTGAACGACTTGCCCAATGGGACCCGAAAACGGGGATTAGCCGACTTGAGTCTGTCCGTATCTCACGTGCATCCGCTGAACAGCGAGCCGGGCGAGCCGGGCGGTTAGCGCCCGGTATTTGTCTGCGTCTTTACAGTGAGGAAATGTTAGCCCGACAACCCGTCGCACAACAGCCGGAGATCTTACGGGCTGACCTCACTTCACTGGCGATGGAGCTGGCACAATGGGGATGCAGTTCACCTTTGGATTTACAGTGGTTAGATTGCCCGCCAGAACCGGCACTCAAACAAGCTGAGTCGCTATTAGCTTGGCTGGTGGTGACCGATGATGATGGACGACTGACGGCGACAGGCCGTGCGATTTCACAGCTTGGGGTTGAGCCGCGGCACGGGGCAATGTTATGGCGTGCCAAACAGCATGGTGTGTCAGTGGCAGCAACGGCAGCGATGTTAGTGGCGTTACTCGAAGAACCGCCAAGAGGAAATGCAAATCCTGATTTGCACTTCCAACTGAACCTCATTGAAAGTGGTGCCTTGCCACGCAGTCAGTTTTACTTAAAGCGCGCGAGGCAGTTATTCACGAAACTCAGCTATTCAGCACAACCGCTCAAGGTCTCTCACCAATGGATCGCACCTTTGCTGGCAGCCGGTTTTCCTGACCGCATTGCATTATCGCGTGGTCAGGGCAGTCGTTATCGGTTAGCCAATGGTCAGGGGGCGATGATGATGCCAGATGAACCTCTGGCTGATGAAGCATTATTAGTCGTGGCCGACATTGTCAAAACGCAGCAGGGCGATAGTCGGATTTTTTCTGCGGTTCGTGCCGATCAAGCGATGTTGCAACAGGTACTGCCGCATTTGTTTACGTGGCGGGAATGGTTCGATTGGGATGATAACAAAGGACGATTGACCGCAGAAAAGCATCTGTGTTGTGGAAAGTTAGTGCTGGAACGTCAGTCTTTAGGCGAACCTGATGCCGATAAGGCTGCTGAAGCTTTGCTGAATGCGGTGATACGAAAAGGCTTATCGACTTTACCGTGGAATCAAGCCGCGCAGAACTTACTTGAGCGGGCGCGATGTGCACGAGACTGGTTACCCGACTTAGGTATTCCGGCAATGGATGATGAAACACTGCTTGCTGAAGCGGCACTATGGTTACTGCCTTATATGACAGGGATGAAAACATTGAAGGCGTTAGCGCAGCTTGATCTCGTCGCAGCGCTTGAGGCGCGCCTCGGGTGGGATGTGAAGCAACGACTCGATCATGCGTTACCCACGCACTATGTGGTGCCGACAGGCTCGCGCTATCCCATCCGTTATCAACAAGGACAAGCACCGGTTCTGGCGGTGAAATTACAGGAGATGTTCGGAGAACAGGCTTCTCCTCGGATTGCTCAGGGGCAAATTGCTTTGGTGCTTGAATTGCTTTCACCGGCACAAAGGCCGCTGCAAATTACCCGGGATTTGGCTGCTTTCTGGCAAGGCGCCTACCGTGAAGTGCAGAAAGAGATGAAAGGGCGGTATCCGAAGCATCCTTGGCCGGATGACCCTGCCAGCCATCAACCCACCAAAAAGATCAAAAAACAGCTATAGCTATCGCTGTGTGGCGATTTGCTGCATTGGCTGATCGATCTCAAGATTTATCACTGGATGTCCAGCGGTGTGTGCTGTGTCTCATTGCTTAAAATGAGTGGTGAGTGTCAATGATGTCAATAAACGTGTCGTGGCTGTTAATATTGTGTCAAACCAAGCGGTTCAAATTGACATTAAACCAGCGACTTAGTACACCAGATGAACAACCTCCAACCATGTTCATGCACCAATACATCAGGTAACATAACTGCGAACCGATGACATCGCAGCGAAAGTTGCGAATCATCCAGAGCAGAGATAGAAACGAAGCGATAATTAATTCAATGAGTAGTCAAAAAAATCAGCAGAAGAGACGACGTTCTGATCGTCGCGCATCCGATACCAAAAAAGCACAGGGTTCGAGCCACAAAACGGCCGCTAAACGCACTGGATGGTTTAATAAACTGTGGCGTATCGGATGGAAAGTCGGATTAACGCTTGCCATTGTGATTGCGTTCTATGGGGTGTATCTGAATAGCCTCGTCAGTCAGAAATTTGAGGGCCAACTTTTTGATCTTCCGACCGTTGTCTATGCCCGAATTTTATCGATGTCTCCCGGTGATGATATCAGTTTGGATGCGTTGCGGCATGAGTTGGATATTTTAAATTATCGCAAAGTTGCCCGGCCGCGTTATGCCGGAGAGTATTCGGCATCTTCAACCAAGATTGAATTGATTCGCCGTCCCTTTGAGTTTGCCGACGGGCCTGAACCGGATCGACATGTCATGCTTTATTTTGACGATAATGGTTTAACCCGGATTCAGTCGTTGGACAAACATCAGGATATCGGTTTTTTACGTCTGGAACCGAAGATGCTGGGGATGCTGGAAAAAAACATTACCGAACAGCGTTTATTTCTGCGTCGGGAGCAATTTCCGGAAGTGATGATTGATGCATTACTGGCGACGGAAGACCGGCATTTTTATCAGCATGAAGGGGTTTCACCTTTTGCCATCCTCAGGGCCTTGGTTGCAAACGTGCGCGCAGGACGGACGGTTCAGGGCGGCAGTACGCTGACCCAACAATTGGCGAAGAATATTTTTCTCTCTAGCCAAAGAACCTTGGTGAGAAAGCTGCAAGAAGCTTATATGGCACTTATCATTGATTACCGTTTCAGTAAAGATCGCATTCTTGAAGCTTATCTGAATGAGGTTTATCTGGGACAGAATGGTGCTGAAGAAGTGCACGGTTTTGGACTTGCATCCCGTTTATATTTCGGGCAGCCATTGCAAGAACTGAGAATTGATCAATTGGCCTTACTGGTTGGTATGGTCAAAGGACCATCTTATTACAATCCGGTTCGTTATCCTGAGCGTGCCACAGAACGGCGCGATCTTGTGCTGAAACTGATGCTGCAACAAGATATTTTGACCGCAAGGCAGTATGCTCAGGCCGTTGAACGCCCGTTAGATATTCAGAAACATCCCCATATTGCCAGACGTCAGCCCGCTTATTTTCAGCAACTGGCGATTGAATTGAAAGATAAAGTCGGTGACCGGTTTAAATCCGACAAAGGGTTGAGAGTCTTTACAACCTTGGATCCGGTTTCTCAGTCTGAGCTTGAAGAGGCAGTACAAAAGAAAGTGCCGCAGTTAGGTAAAGGTTTAGAGGCTGCTGCGATTGCGGTGGATCGTCAGAGTGGCGAAATCCGGGCAATGGTCGGTGGGGTCCGGATCGGGTTCGATGGCTTCAATCGTGTGTTGAATGGCCGACGGCAAATCGGGTCGCTGGTGAAACCGGCCATTTATCTGACCGCATTGAACGATCCGGACAAATATAATCTGGCGACGACACTGGATGATCAGCCGATTCGTTTGAAATCCGATCGGGGAGATATCTGGACACCAAAGAATTTTGATCATCAGTTCCGTGGTGAAGTCCCGCTGTATCTGGCGTTGGCAAAATCCATCAACATTCCAACGATTAAGTTGGGGATGTCTCTGGGGATTCCGCAGGTGAGTGATACGCTGGTGGCTCTCGGGGTTGACGGACAAGAAATTCGTCCGGTGCCTTCGATGTTTTTAGGCTCGTTTTCACTCACCCCGATTGAAGTGGCACAAATGTATCAGACCCTCACTAATTCCGGCAGACGCGCCAAGCTATCTGCATTACGTTCGGTGATCGATCTGGACGGCAATGTGTTGTATCAGTCAATTCCTAAAAGTACGCAGGCGGTTTCGCAGCAAGCTGCTTGGTTAACAACCTACGCGATGAAACGGGGCGTGATTGAAGGCACTGGCCGGTATCTGCACAATCGTTTTTCCTGGGCAATGCTCGCTGGTAAAACCGGAACCAGTAATGACTATCGGGATAGCTGGTTTGTTGGTGTCGATGGCCGTGAAGTGACCACCATTTGGGTTGGTCTGGATGACAATAAATCCACCGGATTAACGGGGGCGAGCGGGGCCTTACGTGTGTATGCCAATTATCTGCAAAAACGCGTGCCGAAGGTGTTGCATTTGCCATGGCCGCAGGGCATCACCATGATTGGGTTTGATAAAGACCGTCGTGGTGTGCTCAGCCTTGACTGTGATAATAAATTCAAACTCCCGGTATGGGATGCCGACCATACATGGAAACAGCGGTGTGAAGAGAATGACAAGCCGTTACGTTGGCTGAGAAAGATTTTCGAATGGTAGCGTTTTCATGAACGGCAATTTGCAGTGAGGCTATCAAGTACAGCGGCTTCATTGAATACTTGATACACGGCTGAAAAGACCATTCATCATCGTTTTTTCAGCCGTAGTTTTTTGAGTGGCGAGATGTTTTTGAGTCAGGCTTGAAACTACCGTGAAAAGTTTCGTCGGAAGTTGCTGTGTGGGTCAAATAGTATGCATTTCCATTTATGGGTAAGTTTGCTATTCTGCATCAAATGTTTGGCCTCCTCGGCTAAGATAATCTGAGTTTGTCTCTGCATGGAGTGCCAAGTTTCCAAGGACGTTCGTTCCTATAGATATAATAAAGTGAATGAACCGCAATGAGAGGAAAAAGTCGTGCTTGAAGCCTATCGTAAACACGTCGAAGAGCGTGCCGCAGAAGGAGTTGTTCCTAAACCTCTGGATGCTGAACAAGTTTCTGGTCTGGTTGAGTTATTAAAGTCGCCTCCGAAAGGAGAAGAAGCATTCATTCTCGATCTGCTTGAAAACCGTATTCCCCCCGGTGTTGATGAAGCCGCCTATGTCAAAGCTGGTTTTCTTGCTGCTGTTGCCAAAGGAGAAGTGACCTCTCCGTTGATTGATCGCGTCAAAGCGGCTGAGCTGCTGGGAACGATGCAAGGTGGATACAACATCGAACCTCTGGTTTCTTTTCTTGATGATGAAAAGCTGGCCTCTACCGCTGCGAAGGTTTTATCTCATACGCTGTTGATGTTCGATGCTTTCTATGATGTTGAAGAAAAAGCCAAAGCTGGCAATACCCATGCTCAACAGGTACTTCAATCTTGGGCTGATGCTGAATGGTTCTTGTCTAAACCAAGTATGCCTGAAAAGGTAACACTGACTGTATTTAAAGTGACCGGAGAGACCAATACCGATGATTTGTCTCCGGCACAAGATGCATGGTCTCGTCCTGATATTCCTGTTCATGCTTTAGCCATGCTCAAAAATGAGCGTGAAGGGATTGAACCTGATGAGGTTGGAAAAGTCGGCCCTGTCAAACAGATGGATGCTTTGTTGGAAGACAAAGGGCATCCACTGGTTTATGTCGGTGATGTCGTCGGGACCGGGTCCTCACGGAAATCGGCAACAAACTCAGTGCTATGGTTTATGGGCGAAGATATTCCTTATGTCCCGAACAAACGTGCGGGTGGTTATGTCCTCGGTGGTAAAATTGCACCGATTTTCTTTAACACGATGGAAGATGCGGGCGCATTACCAATCGAAGTGGATGTCTCCAAGCTCAATATGGGCGATGTAATCGATGTTTACCCCTATGAAGGCAAAGTTTGTGAACACGGTACCGATAAGGTGTTGGCTGAGTTCAAACTGAAAACGAATGTCCTGATTGATGAAGTGCGTGCCGGTGGCCGGATTCCACTCATTATCGGCCGTGGTTTAACCGATAAAGCACGTGAATCCCTTGGCCTTGAAGCGTCAGATGTTTTCCGTCGCCCGTCACCGGTGAAAGACAGTGACAAAGGTTTTACTCTGGCACAGAAAATGGTTGGTAAAGCCTGCGGTATTGAAGGCGTCCGTCCCGGTACTTACTGTGAGCCGAAAATGACAACTGTGGGATCGCAAGATACCACCGGCCCAATGACGCGCGATGAACTTAAAGATTTGGCGTGTCTCGGTTTCTCGGCTGACTTGGTGATGCAGTCATTCTGTCATACTTCGGCTTATCCGAAGCCTGTCGATGTGAATACACACCACACGTTACCTGATTTTATTATGAATCGCGGCGGGGTTTCTCTTCGTCCGGGCGATGGTATTATCCACTCATGGCTCAACCGGATGTTGCTGCCGGATACAGTCGGAACCGGCGGTGATTCACATACCCGTTTCCCTCTGGGGATCTCTTTCCCGGCAGGATCTGGCTTGGTGGCATTTGCGGCTGCAACGGGTGTGATGCCGTTGGATATGCCTGAATCGGTCTTGGTGCGTTTTAAAGGCAAAATGAAGCCGGGAATTACGCTGCGTGATTTGGTTCATGCGATTCCTTATTTTGCGATTCAAGATGGTCTGCTCACGGTTGCGAAATCAGGCAAGATCAATGAATTCTCAGGTCGAATCCTCGAAATTGAAGGGTTGGAGCATTTAACTGTTGAGCAAGCGTTTGAGTTATCCGATGCTTCGGCTGAACGGAGTGCTGCGGGTTGTACGGTCAAACTGTCTCAAGAGTCGATTGAAGAATATCTGCAATCGAACATCGTGATGCTCAAATGGATGGCCTCTGAAGGTTATGGTGATGTGCGGACGATCGAGCGTCGCGTGAGTGCGATGCAAGAATGGCTGGATAATCCGGCGATGATGCATGCTGACGACAATGCCGATTATGCACATGTGCTGGAAATCGATTTAGATGATATCAGTGAGCCGATTTTGTGTGCGCCAAACGATCCGGATGATGCCCGTTTACTGTCAGAAGTACAAGGCACACCGATTGATGAAGTCTTTATCGGTTCTTGTATGACGAACATTGGCCATTTCCGTGCTGCGGGTAAACTGTTGGATAATCATGTCGGCCAGTTAGAAACTCGTTTATGGGTGGCCCCACCAACCAAAATGGATAAAGATCAACTGGTTGAAGAAGGCTATTACGGTATCTTTGGCCGTGCCGGGGTTCGGATTGAAACACCTGGGTGTTCTCTGTGTATGGGGAACCAGGCCCGGGTCGCTGATAAGTCGACGGTGATGTCTACTTCAACCCGTAACTTCCCGAACCGCCTTGGTGCTGGTGCGAATGTTTTCCTTGCTTCTGCGGAGCTGTCAGCCGTTGGTGCAATATTGGGACGCATTCCAACCACGCAAGAGTACCTTGAGTTCGCTGCGAAAATTGATGCGACTGCTGCGGATACATATCGTTATCTGAACTTCCATAAGATGGATCAGTATACCGAAAAAGCAGATACCGTGATTTTCCAAGAGCCTGCATAAGCACTCTGGTTGTTCTGTTGAATTGAAGTCAATCCCTCCGTATGGAGGGATTTTTTTATCAGAAATTTCTTCTTTTATATCCCATTCCAATGCTTGTTTGAGCGAATCATCTGTGAAAAATGATACGGATACAGGAGGACTGAGACCTGTATCTGATGCGACTTCCGTATATACTAAGCGTCGGTTTGAATGTATCTCGATGAATCTCGGTATTATGGAATTTGAATTTAGAAAAAACATGTTATTAGGTGAGTATTACGCTGCATTTAATATGGAGCACGCCGTTATTTCCCGCTTTCTTGAAGATGAAACTGGCGCGGATCGCACAATAATTGATCAGGTTTTGCAATTACTGCAATCCGCATATCAAGATGATCTCACTGAGCAAGTTTGGTTTGGCAGAGAAATATCACTCAAGATTCTGGAAGGTGAAGTGACGATTTTTGAAAATATCCTGACACACACCAATCATCATGATTTTGAAGATGAATTTGAGTTATATGAGAGTGAAAGTATTGCGACTTGTGGTCTCGATGATTTCGAATCGATGCTTATGCAGTGGCAACAATTTACGCTAAATTAATCGTCTTCAGCCCACCCCTATCGTTTTATCCCGAAACAAATCATTTCACCTTGCACAACCGTGGTGAGCTTTTCAAAACCCGCTTTATTTTTGTGAAATCGTTGCACCATAATAGTGCTCTTGTGGTGGACTTTTACTTCTGTTGTTAATTTTATCGATAATAATCAATTAGTTAAAAAGTTGGCACGTACCTTGGATTGAAGATGAGGTAACCGGAGTACAGCTCGAGAGAGGACGCCATGAAATTAATTAATGCAATTATAAAACCTTTTAAATTAGACGATGTCCGTGAGGCCTTATCTGATGTGGGGATCGAGGGAATGACCGTCTCAGAAGTAAAGGGATTTGGTCGTCAGAAAGGCCATACAGAGCTTTATCGTGGCGCCGAATATCAGGTTGATTTTCTACCGAAAGTAAAACTTGAAATCGCAACACAGGGAGACAATGTTGACCGAGTCGTTGAAGCCATCGTGAAAGCAGCACACACAGGGAAAATCGGTGATGGTAAGATTTTTGTTTATGATCTGAGCCAAGCGGTGCGAATCCGTACCGGTGAAACAGATTCAGAAGCACTTTAAAAGATTCTAAGGATTGGAGAGACTATTATGGATTTATCAGTAACTGTAACGGAGTTACGTTACGCGCTTGATACCTTTTACTTCCTCATTTCAGGCGCACTGGTCATGTGGATGGCTGCTGGATTTGCAATGCTGGAATCAGGTTTGGTTCGTTCAAAGAATACGACTGAGATTCTGACGAAAAACTTTGTATTGTATGCGATTGCTTCTACGTTATATCTCATCGTCGGTTATCACATCATGTATGTTGATAATGCTGATGGGGGTTGGTTGCCTTCATTTGGTGGATTAATCGGCTCTCAAGCTGCAGATGCAGACCACTCTTTAGAATCAGACTTCTTCTTCCAGGTTGTCTTTGTTGCAACAGCGATGTCAGTTGTTTCTGGCGCGGTGGCTGAGCGAATGAAACTGTGGGCATTCTTGATTTTCTCTGTGGTACTGACTGGCTTTATCTATCCTGTTGAAGGTTATTGGACATGGGGTGGTGGTTTCCTTTCTGCTGCTGGATTCAGTGACTTTGCTGGCTCAGGAATTGTTCATATGGCTGGTGCAGCGGCTGCTTTAGCGGGTGTTCTGCTACTGGGTGCCCGCAAAGGCAAATATGGGAAAAATGGTGAAGTTCATCCGATTCCGGGTTCAAACATGCCGTTGGCAACACTGGGAACCTTCATTTTATGGTTCGGCTGGTTTGGTTTCAACGGGGGGTCACAGTTGATGATTTCCGATGCTGCCAATGCGTCAGCGGTCGGTCAGATTTTCTTGAACACCAATGCTGCTGCATCAGCAGGTGCATTAGCAGCGTTATTAGTCTGTAAAACCACTTGGGGTAAAGCGGATTTAACCATGGTACTGAACGGTGCGCTGGCTGGTTTAGTTGCAATTACAGCAGATCCACTGTCTCCGTCACCTATGTACTCGGTTGCCATTGGCGCTGTTGCCGGTGTGATTGTTGTCTTCGCGATTGTCGCGTTGGATAAATTAAAAATCGATGATCCAGTGGGTGCGATCTCTGTGCACGGTGTTTGCGGTCTGTTTGGCTTGATGGTTGTGCCAGTCAGCAATGCGGATGCATCCTTTGGCTCTCAATTACTGGGTGCGGTTGTTATCTTTGCTTGGGTATTTGGTGCTAGCCTAGTTGTTTGGGGTATCCTCAAAGCAACAATGGGAATTCGTGTCACAGAAGAAGAAGAGATGGAAGGAATGGACATGCACGATTGTGGTGTCGGTGCTTATCCTGAATTCGTGACTTCGAAATAAGTTAGTTCTCGCTATGATCAAAACCTGCCCTTTGGGCAGGTTTTTTTATGTCGGTGAGAGGGAGGATAGAGCTGAATGTGGAAGCGTTGAGCGAAGCATAAATTAGATTTAAATTATTTTTAAAATCAATGTTTTGCTTGATAAATGGCGAACTTATTGGTTTTGGCTAGCGTGTTACAGTTCCCCAGTGCTTGTTCAATCAGCGGGGGATATTTGAGGAAACTGTTGGCAACAATTGATAGTTTGCCACGTGGTTTTAAATAATGAGGAGACTGAGTCAGAAATGTCTCACTGGCATGATAACTTGTCCCCAGTCCGGAATGAAACGGTGGGTTGCTGATGAGATGATCGTAACGATCGGTCACATCTGAATAGATATCTGATGGGAAAACATGACCACTCAGTCCGTTTGCAGCCAGAGTCGCTTTACTGGATTCAATGGCTAATGCACTGACATCACACATCGATAGACTGACTGACGGATATTGTGCGGCAATGACAGTTCCAATGACACCGGCACCACATCCGAAATCTAAGACGTCTCCGTGCATATCGGACAGGTTATCTAACAATAACTGACTGCCGATATCTAACTTCCCATGGCTGAATACTCCGGGCAGGCTTTTTACGATGAGTTCTTTGTGCTGATAATTGACGGTATAAGTTTTAAACCAGTCCTGCATATTGAACTGCTCTGGCGTCTGGCTACATTCACCCCAGTAGAAAGAGCAACGGCGTGCGGCATCATACTTACGAATGATGCCGTAGGATTCGAATAATGTCTCAATGCTTTTTATGCCGGAGCGGTTTTCGCCGACTACAATTATTTCTGTTCCCGGGCCGAGTTTGGTCATGAGCATGGCAAGCAGGTATTCTGCTTCCTGTTTCGCTTTTGGCCAGTAGAGCAATACCATATCGGCATGGCAGTCATCGCTTAATGTTGCGCCAAAGTAGGCTGTAACGTTTGAATCGTCCGCGATCTGCCGATAGTAGCCATAGTGTGTGGTAAAGATGGCGACAGACTGACAGGTCTGTCGCAGTCGCAGGGGAAACTGGTCTTCGATCTCACCGGCAACCAGGAGATGTTTTCCCTGAAAATAGGAGAGTTGGCGTTCAGCAATTTGGCTTGGTGCTGAATTCTGGGCTGAGAAATATTTGCTCGACATAATTGTGCTCTACATTCGGTATCACAAAAAGAGGCGCGATTTTCTCACAATCTGTGGATAGCTTGAAGTCATTTAACTTTTATCCTGTCGGTTCAGAAATGACTGGAACTCTTCTTCATAGATATTGAACAGCACAATGGTGATTGCAAAGATCAGAGGGCCGTAGATTAATCCCATCAAACCGAACAGATGAATACCACCAAGTAATGAGAAAAAGATCATGAGGGTATTCATTCCCGAGCTTCCTTGCATCAGCAAGGGGCGTAGTAAGTTATCAATTGAGCCGACAACCACGATACTCCAGACTGCGAGGAAAATCCCCCAGGAAACATCGTTGGTCAGAAACAGATAAGCACTGGCTGGTATCCATATCAATGCCGTACCGACAATCGGAATAAAGGAAGCAAAGCCGATCATCGTGCCCCAGAACAGACCGGGGAAACCCGCAAGCCACATCCCGAGACCGCCGGCTACGCCCTGCGCGAGCGCTGTCAGGAAGGAGCCCATCACCGCTGATTTAGATACTTTCTCTGTCTCTTCCAGCAACCGATCCTCTTGACTGCGAGACAGGGGCAGAACATGGCGCAATGTGGTGATGATTTTTTCATAATCGCGGAGCAGGAAAAACAGCACAAACAGCATCAGGAAAAAGTCCATGATGAATGCGGTGGCATCACCAACGAGTTTGGCGCTGAAACCGACAAGCTGTGTACCGGCCTGACTAGACATTTTGGCTACTCTTTCAGCAATCGCAGACGGGTCAATGGTATTAAATGGCAGGTAGGTGTTCGCAAAGTCCATCGCTTTGACAACCCAAGGATGGTTGAAGACTTCCTGAACACCTCCGTGAGTTACCCACTGATAAAGCGTCTGCGAGAAACGAGCACCTTGTTGAGCAATGGCACCAAACACCAATAGTAGTGGCAGTACAATAATAAAAGTCAGAATGACGCAGGATAAAAATGAAGCAAAATTTCGATAAGGATTCAGCTTCCGTTCCAGATATTGATGGAGCGGATAAATCAGTAAGGAAATAATAAAAGCCAGCATAATCGAATTGATATAGGGCTCAATGAGCAGATAACATGCGATGGCTGCAACAAGCAATGCCGCGACAATCACTCGATGACTGGAGATGGTATTCACGTTATTTCTACCTTCGGTGACTTATATTTAAGATATAGGCCTGTATCATGACGACAATTCAGGTTGTTATCAATCATCGTCATGTTAGAAATGATAAGCATCTGCCATAAATTGCCTCTATCCGAGAGGGCTTTTACGAGGAATCTGGTAAAGAAAAGGCGCTCTGGTGGGAGCGCCTGAAATCTAGTTATCATGAAGTTACTTAGTCGTTTGCCATCATAGTGAAACAACGATCTACGGCTTCTAATGTCGCTTCTATTTCCTGAGAGGAGTGTGCCAGCGAAGTAAACCCAGCTTCAAAAGCTGATGGGGCCATATAGACACCATGGTCAAGCATCAGATGGAAGAAACGTTTAAATTTCTCAACATCACAACGGGCGACATCTTCATAGCAGGTGACTTGTTGTTGATCGGTAAAGAAAAAGCCGAACATTCCACCGACCTGATGTACCAGCAGTGGAATACCATGTTTGTCAGCGAAAAACTTAAAGCCATCCGCAAGCTGTTTGGTTTTCGATGTCAGGCGCTTCTCGTTGCCTTCTTCTTTTAACAGGCAAAGACATGCATAACCGGCAGCCATCGCGACTGGATTTCCAGAGAGTGTTCCTGCCTGATAAACGGGGCCGGTTGGGGCGATATATTGCATGATATCTTTCCGGCCACCAAAAGCGCCGACTGGCATCCCGCCCCCAATAACCTTACCTAATGTTGTTAAGTCTGGCTTGATATTATAGTGTGCCTGAGCGCCGCCGAGGGCGACCCGGAACCCTGTCATGACTTCATCAAAAATCAACAAGGCTCCTGCGTCATCACAGATGGTTCTGAGCCCTTCCAAGAAGCCTTCAACCGGTGGAATACAGTTCATGTTACCGGCAACCGGTTCGACAATAATACAGGCAATTTCGTCTTTATTGGCATCGAACAAGGCTTTGACTGAATCGAGATCATTAAAACGAGCCGTTAATGTGTATTTGGCAAAGTCAGCCGGAACTCCTGGAGAGCTGGGCTGACCCAGCGTAAGCGCACCAGACCCGGCTTTGACCAGAAGGCTATCTGCATGACCGTGGTAACAACCTTCGAATTTGATAATTTTATCACGGCCGGTATATCCGCGTGCCAGACGGATGGCACTCATGGTCGCTTCTGTTCCTGAGTTGACCATACGTAACTGTTCCATCGATGGCACGAGTTGTGAAACCAGTTCAGCGATGGCTATTTCTTGTTCTGTCGGAGCACCAAAACTCAACCCTTTTTGGACCGCGCCAATAACCGACTCTCGAATAACGCCATGATTATGGCCGAGAATCATTGGACCCCATGAACCGACGTAGTCGATATAAGCTCTACCATCAACGTCGAAAACGAATGGACCGTCAGCTCTGTCGATAAAAATCGGCGTGCCACCGACACCATTAAAGGCGCGAACTGGCGAATTAACACCACCGGGGATGGTGATTTGTGCCTGTTGATATAGATCAGATGATTTGGTCATGGGAGTTATCCTCTTTTGAGTGGTTGGACCAACTTGGCAAGCATTGTACTATTCATCGTTCGAAGAGGAATATTTTTTTCGATTTTTTCCTGAAATGCCAATAGATGAACACTCTTTGTTACTGAATTTGTGTCTGTTCAGTGGATTGTACTGAATGATTTCAAGGTTTTGCATGGTTTAGACTACCAAGTTGCGGGCGCGGTTGGAGGGCTCATTGCCATCTGAGAAAGAAAGTTCGTTTGATGTATGCGGTGAATACTTGAACGACTCAGTCAGGTATTAGATAATCAAGGCAGATAATAAAGTATATCTGGTGCAACAATGTTGACTGCGGTTCCGTTGACTGAAACTATGTTAGCAAGAGATATCGAAGCATGAGAGAGGTCGTTGTGAGTGATTTAAATATACCGCTGACATTTTCTGAGGCGGCAGCAAAGCGCGTTAAAGCGTTAATTGCCGAAGAAGAAAATCAGGCGCTCAAACTACGGGTTTATATTACCGGTGGTGGCTGTAGCGGTTTTCAGTATGGATTTACGTTTGATGAAAATGTAAATGATGGGGATATGACTATCGAAAATTGTGGCGTCACATTGGTGGTTGATCCAATGAGTCTGCAATATCTGATCGGTGGCGAGGTCGATTATACCGAAGGACTTGAAGGATCTCGCTTTTTCGTTAATAACCCCAATGCGACAACCACTTGTGGTTGTGGTGCCTCATTTAGTGTCTGACGCTGTCTCATCCTGATGAACCATGTCGGATCGTTGTATTCGAGCCGACATGGCTGTTCTGTGTTCAAATGCTGATGAATCAGTTCACTGCTCATTGATGTTGCTTAATAACATTGATGTTGTTTAATTGCATTCATGTCGAGCGATAAAACTCATATTGAGCAATCAAGTTTATATTGTTCCACGCCTGAATATCACACAGACTCAACCATCGTTGTCCAACGCCTCGCGGCCTTAACGTTTGGCGTACATCAGATGACTAAAGCGTTCTAGCTGTTGCAGTCTGATTTTGGCATTGGCGATAAATGTCTGTTTTGATTGTCCCAAGAGTGATGCGGATTGAGGGAGCGACACCGTTCTTGGGTTTTTGTGTACACCGTGAACGAGAAACTCATAGTGCAGGTGTGGCCCGGTGACCCGTCCCGTCCCCCCCAGTGCGCCGATTTTTTGCCCTTGTTTCACCCGTTGCCCAGTTTTTACATATCGGCGTTTCAGGTGAAGATACTTGGTCATATAGGTCGTACTGTGTTTGATAAAGACATAATTGCCATTGAAGCGGTTATAACTCGATTTCACGACGATACCATCACCGGCCGCCCAAATCGGTGTTCCGACCGGAGCCACGTAATCTGTGCCGCGATGAGGTCTGACTCTGCCGGTAACCGGATGCAGCCTGCGTGGGTTGAAGTTAGATGAGACACGCCGAAAATCGACTGGGGAGCGCAAGAATGCTTTTTTCATGGCTCGTCCATTTTCATCATAATAATCACCATTGTCATCGTTGATAATGGCTTTAAATGTCGTGCCCTGATTGGTAAACGTTGCAGCAATGATATTGCCTTTACCGACAATTTCACCTTCGACGACTTCTTCCAGATAGAGCAGGCTGAATGTATCGCCTTTGCGAATATCTAAAGCAAAGTCGATGTCCCAACCAAAAATACCAGCCAGTGCCATAATCTGATTCGGGGTTAAACCGGCATTGATTGCTGCATTCCAGAAGTTAGATGTAATTTGGGCTTCCGCATAGTTATATTGATAGTGCACTTCCTTTTTATCTAATTTCGCGGTAAAGCCATGTTCTGATTTGGTAATCATAAACGCTTCGTAAGTCGAAAGACTTCGTCGCAATTGCACCAGTTGATCATTTTCGTCAAAGCCGAAACTGAGCTCGTCTCCGGGGCGGAGTCGGGTGAGTTGTTGTTTGATCTCTGGATCACTGGCGGTTAATTCATATAAGAGACGTGATGATAGCCCGATACGCTGAAATAAAATGGCGGCACTTTCTCCGGACTTTACCTGATACTGTTCCCACCTGAGTGTCGCTGTCGGTGCAATTGCTACTCCGGGAGAAAGCGCCTCTGCATTGATCGAGAGTGGATAATGACGACCAATTTCAAGATGTTTTTCTTTTCCTTGAAGCTCTTGAGGATTGGGCAGAAAAAAAATAGCAATCACGATCAAAGCAGAGAAACACCCAATCAGTGTTTGATGTAATCGTGGCAGACGAGCAAAAATAGACAACATATAGGCAGCGTTTTACCGATGGTTCATAAAATCCTTAGAACAATAGTTTAACTGGTTTCAAAATGCATCGCTATTCAAGTAATATATCTAACTAATAAATTTCTGCCAAATTTGTGGAGTGAACGAGAATGGCAACAATTGAAAGCGCATTAGCTGAAATCAAGCGCGGTGTTGAAGAGTTGATTCCTGAAGAGGAATTGATCGCAAAACTGAAAGAAGGCCGTCCGTTAAAAATTAAGTTGGGTGCCGATCCAACCGCACCGGATATTCATTTGGGCCATACTGTCATTCTGAATAAGTTGCGTGCTTTTCAGGAGTTGGGACATGAGGTGACTTTCCTTATCGGTGATTTTACCGGTATGGTCGGTGACCCGACCGGAAAAAATACCACGCGCCCGCCACTGACCCGCGAAGATGTGATTCGTAATGCTGAAACATATAAAGAGCAGGTTTTTAAAATTCTCGATCCTGAAAAAACAAAAATTCAGTTTAATTCCGAGTGGCTTTCTGAATTAGGTGCCGAGGGAATGCTTCGCCTGGCAGCCAATCAGACGGTTGCCCGTATGTTAGAACGGGATGATTTTAAAAAGCGTTACCATAGTGGTCAGCCGATTGCGATTCATGAATTTATGTATCCGCTACTGCAAGGCTATGATTCCGTAGCAATGGAAACAGACGTTGAGCTTGGTGGAACAGACCAAAAGTTTAATCTGCTGATGGGGCGTGAATTGCAAAAAGCACACGGTCAAAAACAGCAGGTGGTATTGATGATGCCCTTACTCGTTGGTTTGGACGGCGAGAAGAAAATGTCGAAGTCGGCTCACAACTATATCGGAATTAATGAAGCGCCCGAAGAAATGTTTGGCAAAATTATGTCGATTTCAGATGAATTGATGTGGAGTTATTATGACTTGTTGTCGTTCCGGCCACTGACTGAAATACAGCAGTTTAAGGACGAGGTTGCTGCCGGTAAGAATCCGCGGGATATTAAAATACTACTGGCGAAAGAAATCATTGCACGTTTCCACGATGAAGCCGCGGCGGAAGCTGCCGAGCAAGAGTTTATTGCACGATTCCAGAAAGGTGCTATTCCCGACGAAATGCCTGAATTCACATTTATATCAGGTATTGCCATCGGTAATATCTTGAAGGATGCAGGTCTGGTGGGTTCAACATCGGACGCCATGCGGATGATTCGTCAAGGCGCTGCCAAGGCGGCTGGTGAAAAAATCCAAGATACCAAATGGATCCCTGATAATGGCACCTATGTGCTTCAGGTGGGGAAACGGAAATTTGCCCGCGTGACGATTCAGTAACATACCAATACATTCAGTAACATGCCAATACATAAAGCCTGATGTGATGATTCAGGCTTTATTTGATACTGGACAGGTAAGATTGTTTTTGCTGACTCATCTGAATGATATCCCGATACAGTTGTTCTTCAAACTGCTCTAGTTGTGACCGAGCCTGAACGGTTTCTTCCTTATCATCGGGGAAGTAGTCCGTAACAAACTGAACGAACAGTACCTGAGGCCGACCTTTTTTATCCAGTCCATATCCCGCCATATTATAACTCCCATATAGAGAGCCGCTTTTGGCACTCAAATGGCCTCTGACAACTGAAGAACGCATACTTTTCCGGTATTTCAGCGTGCCGCTTTGTCCTGCAACCGGTAACAACTCGATCAAATGAAGAGATGCATCATGCTGCCAGATATAACGTAAAACATCAGCCATTTGATTGGCCGTCATCCGGTTATTGCGTGACAACCCGGAACCATCAACCAGTTGTGCACTTTTGATATCAATACCAGCTTTGGCATATAAAATCTGTTTTATTGCTGCTGTGCCGTTGGCAAAACTGCCCGCCTGAACAAAAAATTGATGACCCAGTGTTTTGGTCACATTATTGGCAATCAGGTTATCAGACTCTTTCAGCATGGTATCAAGTAACGCAACGAGTGGTTTCGATGTATGATGAGCCAAAACTTGTTGCAATGGTTTGGGGGGGCGTCCGACAATCACCTCTCCTGTGAGTGTGATCCCCAGTTGATTGAGAATTCTGTAAACAATACGTGTTGCATAAAGACTAGGGTTTTGGATCGCAAATTTTAAAGGGAGCGGTGAACTTCGCTGGACCAGACACCCTGACAGACGATAGTTATTTTCGGCATTACTATGTAGTTCAAGATCGCACAGCTGTTGTTTTTGCTCTTGTGATGAAATGGTTTTCACCTGAGTCGTTACATAAATGGGATATTGTTCAGGAATATAAACCCGAGTATTGCCATTCTTTTGTGTGTAAATTGAGCCGGGCACACAGTTTTCGTCTAACACGATGACACTTGACGGGGCGCTATAACACACTCCCAGAATATCCCACGGCCAGCCGACAGCTTTTTCATAGCCGCTAAATAACGAATTATCGAGCCACAAGTTGCCTTCAATTTTTTTTATACCTTGCTGTTTCAGCGTCACAAACATGTGTTTCAAATCATGGGTTGTGAGCTGAGGATCCCCACTAAAGTGAAGAACTAAATCATTATCTGCTCTGCCTAATAAGGTTTTGAAACGAAATTGATCGCCCAGTTCTAATTTAGCCGCCAGCGCAGTCATCAGTTTCATGGTGCTCGCGGGGGGATAGAATGACTGACTGCCGGTATCGACTTCTCGTAGGGACGTGTCCAGTTGTTCAACGATCAGCGCTGTTCTGCTGGTCGGTGGTAGCAGACGGGTATAAGGCGTCGCCTGAGCAGCGCACAATTCAGCGCTCAGAACAACACAGGTAATAATCAACAGCAGCGTCCGCAGCACAAAGTAATCCCATCTATAATTATGTCATATGACCAGTATAACCAGATAAAAAAACGCCCGCTAGCGCGGGCGTTTCAAGAATCTTGAATCTGGTTCAGATTAGAAGTCGTAGCGTAGACCTACAACCATATCATCTTCAGTACCATTATCACCAATTGCGCTACCGGCAAGGTTAACATCATCTTTATCAAGCATATTGATGTTGTAAGACACATAGCTGCGGAAGTTTGGCTGGAAGTAATAAGCAACTTCTAGAGCAAGATAATTAGCTACATCTTTATCTGTTTCACCATAGTTATATGTCGCAATCAGTTTAGTTTTATCGATGGTATAAGAAGCTGCAAGTTCATAACCGTCGTAGTTATCAGCACCGGCTGCATCGAAGTCGATGTGGCTGTACAATGCTGACAGGTACAGGTCATTCAGGGTATAAGCAACTGTGGCAACGATTTGATTGTCGTCGTTTTGTGCACCGTAACCTAAACCTAGATCAACACCGATATCTGCCAGTGCATAAGTTGCGGACAGGCCATAACCATCTTGATCATTATTATCAATAGTGTTAGTTGTGTCGTTCTCAACACGGTCAGCGAAACGATATTCAGCAAACACATTCAGATTATCAAATGAACCAGCATATTTTAATTGGTTATCGACACGATCAAGCACAGTCAGTTTTTTAACTGCGTTGTCACCGTGGTATGACATGATATCCGTAAAATCAGACAGCGGAGTCAGAACACCGTCTTGCTTACCATAAGTCACTAAACCGTATGTACCGCCCAGACCGGCATAGGTATAACGATCTTTAAAATCACCATTGCCATTGTCTACGGTATTCGTTGTGCCATCGGTTTTCGTTGTGCCATCTTCAGATGTAAACTGACCTTCGAAATAGCCTAATCCATACAGGTTATCATTGATTTCTTGTTTACCTAAGAAACCCAAACGAGCACGAGATTCGTCTGCTGCATCACCGTCTTTCAGAGAAAGAATGGCTTCGACACGTCCTTGCATCGTTAGGGATGTGCCGTCTTGGTTGTATAGTTCACCAGCGTTCACGCCAGTTGCCACTGCAGCACCTGCCACTGCAAGAGCGATCAGAGTTTTTTTCATCTTGTTAATCCTAAAATTTACTGTCCATAAACGTTGAAGAACATAATCGGTCTGACCTGTTAAGCGAGGTATCGGAGCGACTATCGTCCATCATCTGTAATGCGAATGCGCGCAACGCAACATAAATATAAAATTACGAAACATTGAACTTTTCGCCTTTTTCGTAGCCTAGTTGTACATGCAAAGATGGGGACGAAGTTAGTAAAATGATATAAATCGACATGGTGAACGATGTTTTATTGGATATAAATAAATGTCAAATTCATGTTTTAAAAGTATTTTGTTGTTATTTTTTAAAGTTCCGTGACTTGAGAAATTTAATCTATATTTACTTTTTTTTACGACTTTTGCTTCATATTTAGAATAATGTTTTGTGGCATGGATCAATTTTACACATGCGTAAGTCAGTGTTCAGGTTTGGCGGTGTCAAAGATTTCTAAATTGGGGTCTTGAATTTAGATGATTTCGCGACCAACTTTGTTTACACTGAGACAATCAATTTGAATGAAAAGCTACCTAATCCTTGGGATTGGGTAGTTTTGTTTTGTCCAAAGATAACTTTGGTTTCGAGGTATAAAATGGAAAAAGTTCCAATGACGGCTCGTGGCGAGCAACTCCTGCGTGAAGAGCTTGACCGACTCCTGAAATTAAGACCAAAGATTTCACAGGCGATTGCTGAAGCTCGTGAACTCGGAGATCTGAAGGAAAATGCAGAATATCATGCTGCCCGGGAAGAACAGGGAATCTGTGAAGCCCAAATTCGTGACATCGAGTATAAACTCTCCGTTGCTCAAGTGATTGATGTCACTAAGCTTGATAATTCCGGCAAAATTATTTTTGGTTCGACGGTGACTTTGGTCGATGTGGAAACCGATGAAGAAAAAAGCTACCAGATTGTCGGTGATGATGAAGCTGATATTAAAGCGGGACGTATTTCAGTGAGTTCTCCGATTGCCCGGGGACTGATTGGCAAAGTCGAAGGGGATGAAGTTACCATCGTCACTCCGGGTGGTGAAAAAACGTTCGATATCGATAAGGTTGAGTATAAATAAAAACGGTCATGATGATTGTTCGATACTTTGCTGATAGTAATAAAAAAGCCGCTTCAGCGGCTTTTCTTATTTTCTGGGAATTTCAATTCTTCGTTGTTCTGAAGGACGATATAACACCAGCACTTTGCCGATAGTTTGAATTTTTTCAGCACCGGTTTCTCGAATAATTGCATCAATAATCAGCTGCTTGGTTTCCCGATCTTCTGAGACAACTTTGACTTTGATTAACTCGTGATGACCAAGTGCAATTTCGATCTCTGCAAGCACGGCTTCTGTCAGGCCATTTGCGCCCATGAGAACGACGGGTTTCAAATGGTGGGCTAAGCCCTTTAAATGCTGTTTTTGTTTTGTGCTTAGGTTCATGATGCAGCCAATTTAATTTACTATATTAGGGTTGAAAACAACTATTTTAGCGCCATCTATGGAAGATGACCACATCTTCCGTCCTTTGTTTGTCTGGTGAAGTGATTTGTATTGGAACAGAAATGAGTAAAAATAAGCATTCTGCGAGCTCAGGCCGATGGCTGAAAGAGCATTTTGATGATAAATATGTAAATGATGCGAAGAAGAAAGGTTATCGTTCTCGTGCTATCTTCAAACTAGAAGAGATCCAAGGGAAAGATAAACTGCTCAAACTTGGCATGACAGTGGTTGATTTGGGTGCAGCTCCCGGTGGGTGGTCTCAATATGCCGCGAATATTGTCGGTGATTCGGGGCAGGTTATCGCGTGTGATATTTTGCCGATGGATTCGATTGCCGGGGTTGCCTTTCTTCAAGGTGACTTTCGGGAAGAAGCAATTTTAAATGCCTTACTCGATAGAATTTCTCCGAACCTTGTCGATATTGTGATGTCTGATATGGCGCCTAACATGGCTGGGAATTTATCCGTTGATCAGCCCAGGGCAATGTATTTGGTAGAATTGGCACTCGACATGTGTCGACAAGTGCTCGCTGGGAATGGTAGCTTTATTGTCAAAGTGTTTCAGGGAGAAGGCTTTGACCAATACGTGAAAGATGTCCGGTCACTGTTTAAAGTGGTGAAAATAAGAAAACCAGACTCATCGAGAGCACGCTCTCGGGAAGTCTATATTGTAGCAACTGGTTACAAAGGGTAACCATTTACGGGGCTCGGGCGCTGCCTATTCGGTAGCGACATACTATAATCTGTAGTACCCTACCTTTAATTACAACTAGTTATCGCGAGGCTTACACCTTGAGTGACATGGCAAAAAATTTAATATTATGGCTGGTTATCGCCGTTGTCTTAATGTCCGTATTTCAGAGCTTTGGCCCTGGAGATAATAGTGGCAGGGCGGTTGACTATACCACTTTCGTGAAAGAAGTCGGACAGGGTCAAATTCAGGAAGCTCAATTCAAAGATAGTGAGATTACGTTTACCCGCCGAGGCAGTAGTACTCATTATGTTACGTACATGCCTGTGTACGATCAGAAACTACTTGATGATCTGATTAATCAGAATGTAAAAGTTCAAGGGACGCCTCCTGAAGAACAAAGCTTACTGGGGACGATTTTCATCTCTTGGTTCCCGATGATTCTCTTGATCGGTGTCTGGATCTTCTTTATGCGACAGATGCAGGGCGGTGGTGGTAAAGGTGCCATGTCGTTCGGCAAGAGCAAAGCCCGCATGATGACTGAAGAGCAGATTAAAACAACATTCGGTGATGTTGCTGGTTGTGATGAAGCCAAAGAAGATGTGAAAGAGCTTGTCGACTATCTGCGTGATCCGAGCCGTTTCCAAAAACTGGGCGGAAAAATTCCAACCGGTGTTTTAATGGTTGGTCCTCCGGGTACCGGGAAAACGTTGTTAGCGAAGGCTATTGCCGGCGAAGCGAAAGTCCCGTTTTTTACCATTTCAGGTTCTGATTTTGTTGAAATGTTCGTCGGGGTTGGTGCTTCTCGGGTCAGAGACATGTTTGAGCAGGCTAAAAAGGCTTCTCCTTGTATCATATTCATCGATGAAATTGATGCTGTCGGGCGTCAGCGTGGTGCTGGTGTCGGTGGTGGACACGATGAACGCGAACAGACATTGAACCAAATGCTGGTTGAAATGGACGGTTTTGAAGGGCATGAAGGCATCATTGTTATTGCTGCAACCAACCGTCCGGATGTATTAGACCCTGCGTTATTACGTCCAGGTCGTTTTGACCGTCAGGTTGTGGTTGGATTGCCGGATATCCGTGGGCGTGAACAAATTCTGAAAGTTCACATGCGTAAAGTGCCGATTTCTAATGATGTCAATGCCTCACTGATTGCTCGCGGTACGCCTGGATTCTCAGGTGCAGACTTGGCCAACTTGGTCAATGAAGCCGCACTGTTTGCGGCTCGTGGGAATAAACGCAATGTCTCGATGGTTGAGTTTGAACTGGCGAAAGACAAAATTATGATGGGTGCTGAGCGACGTTCCATGGTGATGTCAGAAGAAATCAAAGCATCAACTGCGTATCATGAAGCAGGACACGCGATTGTCGGACGTTTGGTCCCAGAGCATGACCCTGTGTATAAAGTATCGATTATTCCGCGTGGTCGTGCTTTAGGTGTCACCATGTACTTACCGGAGCAAGATCGCATCAGTATGTCTCGGCAACACCTGGAATCAATGATTTCCAGCCTTTATGGTGGACGTCTGGCTGAAGAACTGATCTATGGGGTCGATAAAGTCTCAACCGGGGCGTCAAACGATATTGAGCGTGCGACAGATATTGCACGTAAAATGGTGACCCAGTGGGGGTTCTCAGAAAAATTAGGTCCGTTGTTATATACCGAAGATGAGGGAGAAGTCTTTCTCGGTCGGAGTATGACAAAAACGAAGCATATGTCTGATGATACGGCAAAACTGATCGATGATGAGATTCGGAAGATTATTGATCGAAACTATGAGAGAGCGAGAAAGATCCTGTTGGATAATATGGATATCATGCATTCGATGAAAGATGCTCTGATGAAGTATGAAACCATCGATGCTGGTCAGATTGATGATTTGTTGGAGCGAAAATCTGAAATCAGGGAGCCAGCCGGATGGAGTGATCGGGACTCAGGCGCTCAGGAAAAAGTGAAGTCTACTGAATCAGAAAATGATGCGAAGCCTGATGAAACTCAACATGAGGAACAACAGGACAAATCAGATAATGATGATCAAAGTGGACGAACTGAGTAAATCGTTTTGCCTCTGAAAAAAGCCCCGGTATTGTCGGGGCTTTTGCTATTATGGGAGTATTATGGATATTCGGACGTCCTATAAAACCTTAAGTTTAAGTTCTCCTCAGGTGATGGGGATTTTGAATACGACGCCTGATTCTTTTTCTGATGGCGGGCAGTTTGTTTCTCCGAAGAAAGCATTAGCGCATGCAGATACGATGATTCGGGCTGGTGCGACGATTATTGATGTCGGGGGGGAGTCAACTCGTCCCGGTGCTGCTGAAGTGACCGTTGAAGAAGAATTAAACCGGGTGATTCCTGTTGTCTGTGCTATTCGACAAAAGTACCCGGACATCTGGATTTCTGTTGATACAAGCAAAGCAGAAGTCATGCAACAGAGCATTGATGCGGGCGCGGATCTGATTAATGATATTCGTTCACTTCAGGAGCCGGGAGCATTAGCCGTTGTTGCAAAAGCGGATATTCCTGTTTGTTTAATGCATATGCAAGGACAACCAGGAACGATGCAGAAGCGTCCTGAATATCGTGATGTTATTCAGGAAGTCTACACGTTTTTAAAGGACAGAATTGCCGTATGCGAGAAGGCAGGCATACGACGAGAAAATATTATTCTTGATCCTGGTTTTGGGTTTGGTAAAACCCTTGAGCATAATTATCATTTATTAGCCAATCTAAACACCTTTCATCAGTTTGGCCTGCCCCTGTTGATTGGTCTATCCAGAAAATCAATGTTGCATAAGTTTCTGGACAAACGACCTGCGGACTGCATGGTCGCAAGTATTGTTTGTGCCGCGGTTGCTGCAATGCAAGGTGCACAGATCTTCCGGGTTCATGATGTTGATGAAACCGTTGAAGCGATGAAAATAATCAGTATGATTCAAGCAAATCAATCATAAAAAATAGGAGTATCGATGTCGAATCACAGGCGTTATTTTGGTACCGACGGGGTCAGGGGAAAGGTTGGTCAATTTCCTATTACCCCAGATTTTGTGATGAAGCTTGGATGGGCTGCCGGTCGGGTTTTATCGAAACAAGGAACCCGTAAAGTGATTATCGGTAAGGATACTCGCATCTCCGGCTATATGTTGGAATCAGCTCTGGAAGCTGGTTTGGCCGCGGCCGGGCTCGAAGCGACGTTAACGGGACCGATGCCCACACCCGCAGTTGCTTATCTGACACAAACCTTTCGTGCTGAAGCCGGAATCGTGATTTCTGCATCTCATAATCCATATGATGATAACGGGATCAAGTTTTTTTCCTCTGAGGGAACAAAGCTACCTGATGAGGTGGAGTTCGAGATTGAACAAGAGCTGGATAAGGTGATTGAGTGTGTTCCCTCTGCTGAGTTAGGAAAGGCTTCTCGTTTAACTGATGCAGCCGGACGTTATATTGAGTTTTGCAAAAGTACTTTTCCATCCAGATTAAGCTTGGCTGGGTTAAAAATTGTTGTCGATTGTGCTCATGGCGCAACTTATCATATTGCTCCGAGTGTTTTCAGAGAGTTAGGGGCTGATGTGGTTGCTATTGGCGTAAATCCAAATGGTTTAAACATCAATGAACAGGTCGGTGCGACCGATATTCGCGCGCTTCAGCATAAAGTACTGGAAGAAAAAGCAGATATTGGATTGGCCTTTGATGGCGACGGTGATCGCATCATTATGGTTGACGCATTGGGGCGTAAAGTCGATGGCGATCAAATTGCCTATATCATTGCTCGCTACCTGCTGCGCAAGGGAGAGCTGAAAGGTGGTGTAGTCGGGACGTTGATGACGAACCTCGGTATGGAGGTTGCGTTGAAACAACTGGGGATCCCCTTTGCCCGGGCTGCTGTTGGAGACCGGTATGTCATGGAAAAGCTGTTGGAAAAAAACTGGAAAATCGGTGCGGAGAATTCAGGGCATGTGATCTTACTGGATAAGATGACAACCGGAGATGCGATTGTGGCTGCGCTACAGGTTTTGACCGCGGTTGTGGATAGTGAGATGTCACTGGGTGAATTATCCAACGGCATGAAACTTTTCCCACAGATACTGGAAAATGTTCGCTTCAGTGGCGATTCTAATCCACTCGATGCTGAAGCTGTGAAACAGTGTGTTGAGGCCGTTGAAGGTGAATTAGGCGATAAAGGACGAGTGCTGTTAAGAAAATCAGGCACTGAACCGTTACTCCGCGTGATGGTTGAGGGTGAAGATGAAACACTCGTTCGGGAATCTGCATTAAAGATTGCTGACGTCGTGAAGTCAAACTGTTGAATGATCGCAAGGAACTGTTAAATGACGGTTCCTGTCATCTGAATTTATTCTCTCTGAATGATGAAAATACTGCAGTTGTCCCTTTTTTAACCGCTTAACCATGAATTTGAAAAAAAAGTAATTTATCCTCTTGCCAGTTTTCAATCCTTTCGTTAGTATTGCCCCCACTTCCGATACGGAGGTCGCTAGCCTAGTTCAAGTCGATAGATAAGAACGGCGCTGGCTCAACAATTTGGAACATAGGTGGATATGTTATGTTTACAGTCCTACTTGTGATTTACCTGTTGGCAGCGGTTGCTATCATCGGATTGGTGTTGATTCAACAAGGTAAAGGCGCAGATATGGGAGCCTCATTTGGGGCAGGTGCTTCAAATACAGTATTTGGTGCCGGTGGCTCTGGAAATTTCTTAACCCGAATGACTGCAATTTTTGCAATTGTATTCCTAATCGTTAGTCTGTTTTTAGGGAATTTATCAACACATAAAGCGAAATCGCAATGGGTTGATCCTGCTCAGGACAAAGCAGTCCAAGAGCAAACGAAGACTGATGATGGTGTTCCTGCTGACGACTCAAACGGCAGTGAAATACCACAGTAAAGAGAATTTGGCCGAGATGGTGAAATTGGTAGACACGCTAGCATGAGGTGCTAGTGCCTATGGTGTGAGGGTTCGAGTCCCTCTCTCGGCACCATTATTCTTTACAAACTTGTAAATGAAGATTGAGAGCGTATAATGCTCAGCAAGTCGGACGCGGGGTGGAGCAGTTTGGTAGCTCGTCGGGCTCATAACCCGAAGGTCGTCGGTTCAAATCCGGCCCCCGCAACCAATTATTGAATTGGTTGTTGCAGGTTTGATAGTGAGTGTTTATCTCACTATATGTTAAGACAAGGTCTTAACATTCAGGGTCCAGCATAGATAAAAACCCCGGCTATCGGGGTTTTTTGTTATCTGATTCTCGTGTATGAGCAGTAATCACTGTTAATACATCGAAGATTTGGTCTGTTTGCTTGGAATTGAAATTGGGCTCATAGCCCTTTTTTTGTTTCTGGAGTCGTTTAAATGACAGGGTTAGAAAAACAACTTTCTGAATTACTTGAAGCACCTGTTGTTGCTGCAGGTTATGAATTAGTCGGATTAGAATTTGTTCGTGCTGGAGCGCATTCAACGCTACGAATTTATATTGATCACGACAATGGTATTACTGTGGATGACTGTGCTGAGGTTAGTCGTCAGGTCAGTGCTGTGCTTGATGTAGAAGATCCTATTTCTGTGGCCTATAACCTTGAAGTTTCTTCACCTGGCGTAGACAGACCTTTATTTAAATCTGAACACTATGAGCAATTTATTGGTCACGAGGTCAATATTGTTTTGAAAATGGCTGTTGGAAACCGCCGCAAATGGAAAGGTATCATCCAATCGGTTGATGGTGAAACCATTGTGGTTACTGTTGATGAGCAAGAAGAACCATTCGCGCTCAGCAATATTTCAAAAGCTAATCTGATCCCTAAATTTTAAGTCTTAAAGAGGCTGGAAATAATGAGTAAAGAAATTTTAGCGGTAGTTGAGGCGGTTTCAAACGAGAAGGCTGTTCCTCGTGAACGTATTTTTGAAGCGCTTGAAACTGCTTTAGCAACCTCGACTAAGAAAAAATACGATATTGATATTGATGTTCGCGTTGAGATTGATAGAAAGACTGGAGAGTTTGAAACATTCCGTCGCTGGTTGGTTGTAGCAGAAGTTCTGAATCCAACCAAAGAGATTTCAATCGAAGCGGCTCAATTTGATGATGATTCAATCGAGTTGGATGATTTTATTGAAGATCAAATTGAATCGGTTAAGTTTGACCGGATCACCACTCAGACGGCAAAACAGGTTATTGTCCAGAAAGTTCGTGAAGCTGAACGGGCACAAATCGTTGAGCAGTTTATTGATAATGAAGGTGAACTTGTCACCGGTGCAGTAAAGAAAGTTACCCGAGATAGTATTATCCTTGATCTCGGTAATAACGCAGAAGCTGTAATTTTGCGTGAAGATCAACTTCCCCGAGAAAACTTCCGTCCTGGTGACCGCGTTCGTGGCTTACTTTATGCGGTTAGACCTGAAGCGCGTGGTTTCCAGCTCTTCATCACTCGTTCTAAGCCTGAAATGCTGGCTGAATTATTCCGTGTTGAAGTCCCTGAAATTGGTGAAGAACTAATTGAGCTGAAATGTGCATCTCGCGATCCGGGATCAAGAGCTAAAATCGCGGTGAAAACCAACGATAAACGCATTGACCCAGTCGGTGCATGTGTTGGGATGCGTGGTGCCCGAGTTCAGGCGGTTTCCGGTGAATTAGGTGGCGAGCGTATTGATATTGTGCTGTGGGACGATAACCCAGCTCAATTTGTAATTAATGCAATGGCACCAGCTGATGTTGCTTCTATCATCGTTGATGAGGATGCTCATTCGATGGACATTGCTGTTGAAGCCGACAATCTAGCTCAAGCGATTGGCCGTAGTGGGCAGAATGTTCGTTTGGCCTCTCAGTTGACTGGCTGGGAACTCAATGTGATGACAGTAGAAGATCTTCAGAAGAAGCATCAGGAAGAATCAACTGAGTCCATTGAGTTGTTCATGAAGCATCTGGCTATTGAGCAGGACTTTGCCGAATTGTTGGTTGAAGAAGGCTTCTCTACATTAGAAGAAGTTGCCTATGTGCCGGTGAATGAGTTGCTTGAGGTTGACGGGTTGGATGAAGACCTTGTTGAAGAATTGCGTACTCGTGCAAAAGATGCACTGACAACTCTTGCTTTGGCCAGAGAAGAGTCACTGGATGGAGGTGAGCCAGCTGAGGACCTGTTAAATCTATCTGGTCTTGAGCGTGAAATGGCTTACAAACTGGCAGCTAAAGGAGTGATAACTCTTGAAGATTTGGCTGATCAGGGAATTGATGATCTTGAAGGTATAGAAGAACTGACAGAAGAACGCGCTGGAGAATTAATTATGGCTGCGCGTAATATTTGTTGGTTTGGCGAAGACGCGTAATTTTCAGCAAGGGGAGAAAGCGGCATGACAGAACTTACAGTTAAAGCACTGAGTGAAGAGATTGGTACACCAGTTGACCGCTTATTAGAGCAACTTGCTGACGCAGGAATGACAAAAACGAGATCGGATAGTGTTTCTGAAGATGAAAAACAGAAACTGTTAACTTTCCTTCGTCAAGAGCACGGTGGCAGCTCTTCAAAGGACGAACCGACTCGTTTAACATTACAGCGAAAAACCCGCAGCACACTCAGTGTGAATGCGGGAGGCGGTAAAAGTAAGAATGTTCAGGTTGAAGTGCGCAAAAAACGAACGTATGTTAAGCGTAGTACAGTCGAAGATGAAGCGAAACGTGAGGCAGAAGAAGCAGCCCAGCGTGAAGCTGAAGAGAAAGCTAAGTTAGAAGTAGAAGCTGAAAAAGCAAAATTAGAAGCTCAAGCGAAGCGTGAAGCTGAAGAAAAAGCGAAACGGGAAGCTGAAGAGCAGATGAAGCGTGAAGCCGAAGAAAAAGCGAAGCGTGAAGAGAAAAACAGTCAGAAAGTTGAACTTTCTGATGAAGAAAAATCCAAGCAAGAGGCAGCGCGTCAAGAAGCCGAAGCACTGAAGCGTCGTCAGGAAGAAGAATTGAGACGTAAAGCTGAAGAGGAAAGTCAGCGTCAGCTCGAAAAAGCGCGTGAATTGGCTGAAAAGAATCAAGAGCGTTGGTCTGCTGCAGAAGAGAAGAAAGGTGCTATGGAAGACGAAAATACTGATTACCATCTAACTACTTCCCGTTATGCCCAAGAGGCAGAAGACGAAGCAGACCGTCGAGATGAAGGTAGTCGTCGTGCAAAAGCGAAGAAAAAAGCTTCTGCTCGCGATGAACAACGCCAAGAACGCGACATGCGTCCTCGCGGTGGAAAAGGTGGACGTAACTCGAGTCGAGGTCGGGGAAAACCGTCTTCAATGCGGCAAGGTTTTGATAAGAATGCAACTGTTGCAAAATCTGATGTTGTCATCGGTGAAACAATCATTGTTTCCGAGCTGGCTCAGAAAATGTCAGTAAAAGGCACCGAAATCATCAAAGTTATGATGAAAATGGGTGCTATGGCAACGATTAACCAAGTGATTGATCAGGAAACTGCACAGCTTGTTGCCGAAGAAATGGGTCACAAAGTGATTCTCCGTAAAGAAAATGAACTGGAAGAAGCGGTTCTTTCTGATCGTGATAGTACTTCTGAAGCCGTTCCTCGTGCACCAGTGGTTACCATCATGGGACACGTTGACCACGGCAAAACTTCAACACTGGATTATATTCGTCGTACACACGTTGCATCTGGTGAAGCCGGTGGTATTACCCAGCATATCGGTGCTTATCATGTTGAAACTGACAATGGCATGATCACTTTCCTTGATACCCCGGGACACGCGGCATTTACGGCAATGCGTGCTCGTGGTGCTCAAGCAACGGATATCGTGGTGTTGGTTGTTGCGGCTGATGATGGTGTTATGCCTCAAACAATAGAAGCAATTCAGCACTCAAAAGCAGCGAAAGTTCCGTTAATTGTTGCAGTGAACAAGATTGATAAAGAAGGTGCCAATCCGGACAATGTGAAAAATGAACTGGCACAATATGACATCATTCCTGAAGAATGGGGTGGTGAGAATATTTTCGTTCATATTTCTGCCAAGCAGGGAACGAACGTAGAGTCTTTGTTAGAAGCGATTCTTCTTCAAGCCGAGGTTCTGGAACTGACTGCTGTTGCTGACGGCATGGGAACTGGTGTTGTTGTCGAGTCTCGACTGGATAAAGGCCGTGGCCCTGTCGCAACGATTTTGGTTCAGTCAGGTACAGTGCGTAAAGGCGATATTCTGCTTTGTGGTCAGGAGTATGGCCGAGTCAGAGCAATGCGCAACGAAGTCGGTGATGAAGTGCTGGAAGCTGGCCCATCAATTCCGGTCGAAGTTCTCGGTCTTTCTGGTGTGCCTGCTGCGGGTGATGAAGCGACTGTTGTGCGTGATGAACGTAAAGCGCGTGAAGTTGCGAACTACCGTCAGGGTAAATTCCGTGAAGTTAAACTGGCTCGTCAGCAGAAAGCTAAACTAGAGAATATGTTCTCTAATATGACCGCTGGTGAAGTTGCTGAATTGAATATCGTGCTGAAAGCTGATGTTCAAGGATCGGTTGAAGCGATTACAGATGCACTGATTAAACTTTCAACGGATGAAGTGAAAGTCAACATTGTTGGCTCCGGTGTGGGTGGTATTACAGAAACTGACGCAACATTGGCTGCGGCATCGAATGCTATTGTACTGGGCTTTAACGTCCGTGCAGATGGTTCCGCCCGTCGAACCATCGAAACAGAGAACCTTGATCTGCGCTATTACTCCATCATTTATCAATTGATTGATGAAGTGAAACAGGCGATGAGCGGTATGTTGGCTCCTGAATTTAAACAGGAGATTATCGGTCTGGCAGAAGTCCGTGATGTATTCCGTTCTCCGAAACTGGGTGCTATCGCTGGCTGTATGGTTACTGAAGGACTGATCAAACGGAATAATCCTATTCGCGTGCTGCGTGATAACGTGGTCATTTATGAAGGTGAACTGGAATCACTCCGTCGCTTTAAAGATGATGTTGCAGAAGTGAAAAATGGTTATGAATGTGGTATTGGTGTGAAAAACTACAACGATGTCCGTGTTGGTGACCAGATCGAAGTTTTTGAAATAATTGAAATTAAACGTTCAATCGATTAATCGACATTGATGGTTAAGTGATATACCACACAATCGGTTGTTGAATGTATCGTTGGTTGTTGAATACACCATGGGGGGTTGGCTAGACCATCCCCCCATTCTTTCTATGAGAAAGTTAAAATATGGCAAATTTTAGTCGTACGCAGCGCGTTTCTCAGCAGCTGCAAAAAGAGCTGGCAATGATATTGCAGCGTGAAATCAGAGATTCTCGCCTCGGTATGGTGACAATTTCTGAGGTGAAAGTTTCCCGGGACTTGGCTTATGCCAAAGTGTATGTTTCCTTCTTATGTGTTGGAGAACAGACACCAGAGAGTTGCCTGAAAGCGTTGAAAGAGCATGAATCTCATATTCGTATGATGTTAGGTAAGCGGATTCGTCTGCGTCTGACACCTGAAGTCCGTTTTGTTTATGATGATACTTTGGTTGAGGGGAGACGGATGTCGAGTCTGGTTAACCAAGCTGTTGATGAAGACAAACGGAAGAGGGATGAATCAGGTTCGGATGAGGAGGCGTAATGGCTCGTCGTCGGAAAGGTCGTCCGGTTGATGGCATCATTTTACTGGATAAACCTACGGGGATTTCATCCAATGATGCACTCCAGAAAGTGAAGCGTATTTTCTTTGCCGAGAAAGCCGGGCATACCGGTGCATTAGATCCTCTAGCGACGGGGATGCTACCGATTTGTCTGGGGGAAGCGACCAAGTTTTCCCAATTTCTCCTCGATTCAGACAAGAAGTATCGAGTGATTGCAAAACTGGGTGTGCGTACCAATACGTCGGATTCAGATGGCGAGATTGTTGAGACTCGGCCTGTTCAAGTTTCTGAATCGTTATTGGTGCAATCTATCGAGAAATTTAAAGGCGAAACCGCTCAGATTCCTTCGATGTTTTCAGCATTAAAGTATCAAGGTCGCCCTTTATATGAGTATGCTCGGGAAGGCATTGAAGTTCCCAGAGAGTCACGTCAGATCTCGGTCTATTCCATCGAACTGATCCGTCATGAAGCAGATGAAGTCGAGATGGAAATTCATTGTTCCAAAGGAACTTATATCCGTACTATCGTTGATGATCTTGGTGAAATGTTAGGCTGCGGTGCTCATGTGATATATTTACGTCGTACGGCTGTTGCACAATATCCGGCTGAGCGAATGGTCACTATCGAGGCGCTTGAACATATCCTTGAAGCCGCGCGTGAACAAGATGTCGCCCCAAGAATTTTACTTGATCCGCTCCTGTTACCGATGGATTCAGCTGTTCAGTCATTACCTGAAGTGAATTTAATTCCTGATTTGGCAGAAATGGTCCAGAAAGGGCAGGCTGTGCAAGTTTTTGGTATACCAGCGAGTGGTACGGTGCGTATGACGGTTGGTGAAGAACAACACTTTATTGGTGTTGGTGAAATTGATGATGACGGAAAAATAGCCCCGAAACGATTAGTCGTTTTTCGTGAATGAAAGATGGGTTATTTTCCCAATGATTCACTATTGCGGGGATAGGGAATATTCTCTATAATCCCCGCTCCTCGTGTCGGCTGAATCAGAGATTGGCTGACACAAACTAAAACTCTAACTCTTAGGAGAAAATTATGTCTCTGAATGCAGAAACTAAAGCAGCAATCGTTGCTGATTACGCGCGTGGCGAAGGTGACACTGGTTCACCAGAAGTTCAAGTTGCTCTATTGACAGCTTCAATCAACCACCTTCAAGGTCACTTCAAAGAACACAAAGGCGATCACCATAGCCGTCGTGGTCTTTTACGCATGGTTTCTCGTCGTCGTAAGCTTTTGGACTACCTGAAAGGTAAAAGTCTGGATCGTTACCATGACCTTATCCAACGTCTTGGCTTACGTCGTTAAGATTGGATTTGTACAAAAAAGGGGCGAAAGCCCCTTTTTTAATGGCTAAATTTAGCCAAAGGACGCTTGAGTAGTTTATACTAGCGACCGTTGAAGTCAGTCAATTGATTTCAATATACAGACTCAAAGCATGACAGTCACCGAAGTCGGCCAAAAGGTCGCGACTATTCAAAGGAGATTGGCATGTCAGTACCCTTTTACTAGTCGCGATTTGTGATGCCTTGAGTATTGATAACCCATTTCTAGGATAACCTAGGCAAAGGAATAATAATGTTTGAAAAACCAGTTGTGAAAACGTTTCAATACGGCAATCACACCGTCACGATTGAAACTGGCGTGATTGCACGTCAGGCAACATCAGCAGTTATGGTCACCATGGATGATACATCTGTATTCATTTCTGTGGTTGGAAAAAAAGAAGCGGTAGAAGGTCAAGACTTCTTCCCGCTTACAGTTAACTATCAGGAACGGACTTATGCTGCCGGTAAGATTCCTGGCGGATTCTTTAAACGTGAAGGTCGTCCTTCTGAAGGTGAAACACTGACTGCTCGCCTGATCGACCGTCCGATCCGCCCTCTGTTCCCTGATGGTTTTACCAATGAAGTTCAGATTATTGCCACCGTTATGGCTGTAAACCCTGATGTTCAGCCTGATATCCCAAGCTTGATCGGTACTTCTGCCGCGTTGGCGATTTCTGGGATCCCATTTAATGGCCCGATTGGTGCGGCTCGTGTGGGTCACATTGATGGACAGCTCGTTTTGAACCCAAGTGCGAAAGAGCTGGGTGAATCTCGTCTGGATCTCGTGGTTGCTGGGACAGAAAATGCTGTACTGATGGTTGAATCTGAAGCCGATATCCTTTCTGAAGAAGAGATGCTTTCAGCGGTCGTATTCGGTCATGAACAGCAACAGGCTGTGATTCAAGCCATCAATGAATTTGCTGCTGAAGTTGCGGCACCTGCATGGTCATGGAGCGCTCCTGAAGTTAATACCAGCCTGAAAGCATTAATTGCTGAACATGCGGAAGCCCGGTTTGCTGAAGCATATCAGATCACTGAGAAAATGGCGCGTTACGAGCAAGTGAGTCAGATTAAATCTGATGTCATCGCAACCTTACTCGAGCAAGATGACGCTTTGGATGTAAATGAACTCCGTAACATGCTGAGTTCATTAGAAAAGAAAGTCGTGCGTAGTCGCATTCTGTCTGGTGCACCACGTATCGACGGTCGTGAAAAAGATATGGTTCGGGCACTGGATGTTCGTACGGGTGTTCTGCCTCGCGTCCATGGCTCATCGTTATTTACCCGTGGTGAAACACAAGCTGTCGTGACTGCTACGCTGGGCACTCAGCGTGATGCGCAAATTATCGATGAACTAATCGGTGAGCGAAAAGAGCACTTCCTGTTCCACTATAACTTCCCTCCTTACTGTGTTGGTGAAACAGGTTTCGTCGGTTCACCGAAGCGTCGTGAAATTGGCCATGGTCGTTTGGCGAAGCGTGGTATTCAGGCGGTTATGCCATCGATTGATGAATTCCCTTATACCATCCGTGTCGTCTCTGAAATTACCGAATCAAACGGTTCTTCTTCAATGGCTTCCGTATGTGGTTCATCGCTGGCATTGATGGATGCTGGTGTACCAATTAAGGCCTCTGTCGCTGGGATTGCGATGGGACTCGTCAAAGAAGATGATGATTTTGTGGTTCTGTCTGACATCTTGGGTGATGAAGATCATCTTGGTGATATGGACTTTAAAGTTGCCGGTACATCCAATGGTGTGACTGCACTGCAAATGGATATCAAAATCGAAGGGATCACCAAAGAAATCATGCAGATCGCTTTGAATCAGGCAAAAGGTGCTCGTTTACATATTCTGTCTGTGATGGATAAAGCGATTCACAGTGCGCGTGATGACATTTCTCAGTTTGCGCCACGTATCCATACGATGAAAATCAGTTCTGATAAGATCAAAGATGTTATCGGTAAAGGCGGCGCTGTCATTCGTGCATTGACAGAAGAAACCGGAACCACAATTGAAATCGAAGATGATGGCACGATCAAGATCGCTGCGACAGAAGGCGAAGCTGCTAAACATGCGATTCGTCGTATCGAAGAGTTGACGGCTGAAGTTGAAGTTGGTCGGATCTACACTGGTAAAGTCACTCGTATCGTTGACTTTGGTGCATTCGTTGCCGTCCTTGGTGCTAAAGAAGGTTTGGTTCATATCTCTCAAATCGCAGATCAGCGTGTCGAGAAAGTGACGGATTACCTGAAAGAAGGTCAAGAAGTTCAGGTGAAAGTGCTGGAAATTGATCGCCAGAACCGTATCCGTTTGAGTATGAAAGAAGCAGCTGCAAAACCAGCGGCTGAAGACGCACCACAACAAGATCAATCTGACGCAGAATAGAAACGCACCTCTGGATTCGATATATCCATTGGGTTGCTTTTTTATTGCTAAGCATGATGTTATAAAGGGAGCTGTTTTGCTCCCTTTTTTTATGCCCGCGTTGAGGAGAATAATTTTGGCGAAGTGGTTTCTTACGATATTGACAGGACTCGGCTTACTTTTGAGTGCTGGGTGCTCATCGTTTGTGCATCAGCAAGAGTCAGAGTGGCTTTATGCCCCGATGGCCCGGCCATTACAACCGACGATTCAACAAGAAGTAAAAATCTTGCGTTTGAGCCAACTGCTACAGCAAAAAGAACTCACCGATGAAATTCGGGCCAAAGTTTTTTATGAACGTGGTAATAGCTACGATATGCTGGGTTTAAAAAATCTGGCGCGTTTGGACTTCGAACAATCTTTGCGCTTTTATCCATCTCAGCCAGAAGTGTTTAACATGCTTGGCGTTTATTACACAGAAATCAACGATTTCGATTCAGCTTATGAGTCATTTGATTCTGCATTAGAGCTGGCACCGAAGAGTGTGTATGCAGGCAGAAATCTTGCGATTGCGTTGTATTACGGTGGCCGCTCCCGTTTGGCCCGAGATGAAATCGAACAGGTGATACAGCAAAATTCAGCGGATCCTTTTAGTGCCTTATGGCGATATATGATCGTGAGTGAGATGGATGCTGAAACGGCTCGGAAAGAATTGATGCAAAGTTATCACTCCCGCCAGTCTGAGCAAAATAACGCTTGGGGATGGTCTTTGGTTGCCATGATGTTAGGGGAAGCCGATGATTCGGTGGTTTTCAAACAGCTCTTGCAAGAGACCAGTGATAATACGGTGCTCGCTCGTCGCTTAACGGAAGCTTATTTTTATCTCGGAAAGCGTTATGAGATGCAAGCACATTATGCTGAGGCCATCGCCTTATACAAACTCGCAATCTCAATGAATGTTTACGAATATATTGAACATCGCTATGCTTTTTTAGAACTGGAACGGATATACCATACGATTAAGGACGATCATTCATCGTAACATTGATATTTTCTTAATTGAAATCATCACCTCAGGGGCTGAATTGATCGTCCCGAGGTTTGGTTTGTGGTGAACAGCCTGCATTGATTTTTGCAGGCTGTTTGTATTTCAGGTTTAGGTTGAATCTATGCAGCAGTCTATTTATTCACAGTATTTTCGCTATACCGTTCCAACCGTTGCGGCAATGTTGGTCAATGGCTTATATCAGCTCATTGATGGTATTTTCATTGGTCAGTATCTTGGTGTTGATGGATTAGCCGGCATTAATATCTCTTGGTCCATGATTGCTGTACTGGTTGGTATTGGTTTGATGGTGGGGGTCGGGACTGGTGCGATTACCTCCATTTATAAAGGGCAGAAGAATTTATCCGCAGCCCGGCAGACGATCAGTACCGGGCTGATCTTGTTGATCTTGTTATCGCTATTGTTGTCTTTGGGACTGCGGTTCTTTATGGCGGATATTCTGGCTTGGCAAACACAAGATCCGAATGTCTTTCATCTAGCGATGCAGTATATGCAAGTGGTGGTGTTTACCTCTTGCTTTACCCTCTCTGCGACGGCATTACCATTTCTGATGAGAAACGATGACAGCCCGGCATTTGCGACGTATTTGATGATTATCGGTGGGGGGCTGAATATTGTTTTTGATTATCTGTTTATTGTGGTCTGGGATATGGCATTGCAGGGGGCAGCGATTGCGACCGCAATATCGCAGGCTGTGGTCACCATTATCGGACTCAGTTACTTCTTTTCTCCTGCGGCATCTTTACGTTTAAGACGCGCTGATCTGCTGTTTTTCCGGTGGCAGGATATTCGTCAGGTTGTTTTGGTCGGCCTTTCAAGCTTTTTCATGTATTTCTATTGGAGCGTGATGGTTGCTTTGCATAACAGTCAGTTTGCAGTCTACGGTGGGACGACTGCTTTGGGGGCATACACCATTCTTGGCTATGTGGTGACGTTCTATTATTTGACGGTTGAAGGGTTTGCGAATGGGATGCAACCGTTAGTGAGTTTTAACTACGGCGCCAATCAGTTAGCGAATATCAAAAAACTGTTGTTGATGGCGATGGGTTTATCTGTGACGTTTGGGCTGATTGTTACTACGATTATGAATCTTTATCCGCATGAGATTATTGCTATTTTTAGTCGTAATCACTCGGAATTGAGCGATTTCGCCACCACAGGGATACATTTGCACTTGATTGCACTGTGTTTGGATGGCTTCATTGTGGTTGCATCTTCATTTTATCAATCGATTCACCGGGGTAAAAAAGCGGTGAGTATTTCACTGGGTAACATTTTCATTCAGCCCCCATTTCTATTTTTGCTGCCGTTGGGATGGGGGCTGACCGGCGTATGGCTGGCATTTCCGATCTCGAATATTGTCTTGTCGTTAGTGGTTTCAGCGATCTTGTATAAAGATATCAGGCGGTTATTTCATTCAGCCGCCTGATAGGGTTGGTTGTGGTTTTGTCATGGCTGTGCAGTGGCGCCATTCACTGGGTATTTGAGGTCACGTTCTCTAGTCCCGCGACGCGGTGCCAGTAACCATTACATTGGTGGTTGTCTAACGGATAGGACTGCGCCGCAGTCTCATTACCGCGGAATGCTTGTATGGTTGTCAGGGTTTCCGCGTTTGTGGGGCTGAGACGAACGACATCAACGCTATCGGTCATACCGGGGAGTTCGTTAATCAAGTTATAGCAGTAGCCTGACTGTGTCTGAATCCCGTTCAGGTTGAAGACTTCTTGTCCTTCCTGACTTTGGACGCGGATACCATCGGGATAATGGATACAACATGTTTTACATTCATCTTTCGGGCGGTTTTCAGCCCGGGCCGTGAAACAGCGGGCGGAGTAGGCGAGCGGGAGATAACCATAGCCGAATATTTCAACTTCAAATGCGTGACGAATCCCCAACGTTTCACATTGTTGCAGCACTTGTTGCAGCCACGAGTGGGACAGCTCGACAGGCATACACCACCGGATCATGCCTTGGCGAAGAAAATATTTCAGGGTATGCGCGTTGTAACAGTTGATCGCCGGTCCGACAACAAATGGTACCCGCTGTTCGTTGGCGAGATGAACGGCTGAAACATCGTTGGCTTCAATAATAAAATCACCGTTATCAATGTATTTTTTCATCACGGTTAGCTCACTCCGTGACTCAAGCAGCGCCATGGTTGACAGAACAACCTGTTTACCGCTCCGGGCGATTTCCTGTGCGATTGCCAGCCAGTCGTGTGCTTTTAACTCCCGACGCTTGGAACAAACGGTTTCTCCCAGATAAATGATATCAGCGCTGGATGTCTGCGCTTGCTGATAGAATTGTTCAACCTCTGTTCTGGGCCAGAAATAGAGTAATGGGCCTAATGCATATTTCATCTGTGAACTCCCTTTATTGCCACTTTCTGTGATAGGCACCGAGTGTTGTCTGAGTGCCTTCGGAAACGTTGGCAAGAGTTCGGTTCCATGTTTCATCGACCTGATAACTTTGCGGGGCAGACAAATAATGGTCAATCGCTGCCCGCCATGTCTTGGTGACTTGCTCCACATAGGCAGGACTGCGCTGGCGGCCCTCAATTTTGACTGAGGCGACATTCGCAGCGAAGAGCGCCGGTAAGAGCGATAGTGTATTGAGACTCGTGGGTTCTTCCAAGGCGTGATAACACTGCTGTTGGCCGTTCAACGCAGTGACAAAGCGGCCCTTACATAAAGTCGGATAGCCAGCATTCTCCCCGGGTTTGTATTGATCAATCAGAATGTTATTCAGTCGGGTTTCCATTCCATCTGGTGTTTCTTGCCAGCGGACAAACTTTGCGGGTGAACAGGCACCGACAGTATTGGGCGATTCTCCCGTCATATATGAAGAGAGATAGCAGCGACCTTCCGACATAATACAGAGACTCCCAAAAGCAAACACTTCCAAGTCAATCTCCTCATCAATGGATTGAGAGAGTTGTTTGACTTGATGAATCGATAGCACCCGGGGGAGAACAACCCGTTTGATGTGGAAGTTTTGGTGATAAAACGCAATGGCTGCGCTATTGGTAGCGGAAGCCTGAACGGAAAGATGAATTTCCTGATGCGGATAGCGATTAGAGATGTACTCCAGCAGCGCAATATCGGCAACAATCAACGCATCGACGCCCAGATCAACGGCTTTATCTGCGGCTTCCGTCCAGCGGCTAAACCGATCTGGATGGGCAAATGTGTTGAGAGCGATATGAATTTTTTTGTGATGTTCATGAACGAACCGAACAGCACTTTCCAGTTTTTTTCCTGAGAAATTTAAGCCGGCAAAATGGCGGGCATTGGTGTCGTCTTTAAAACCGATATACACCGCATCGGCACCATTGGTGATTGCCGTCTTTAGGGCAGGAAGGTTTCCCGCAGGACAAAGCAGTTCCATAGTAACTTAATTTCATTGGTGGCTCTTGAAGTGTTTGTATTGTATGGAAACGTGCGACAGAATGAATTGATGTGAGGCAGGTTTGACCTTGATTTCTCGTGATTTATGAAGCGGAGTGGCGACGGTTTTGGGCGAATAAAGCTTCGACTTCCTGCTTGGGTTGCGGACGATGGAAATGAAACCCTTGGATAGAATGACAGTGAAGATTGGCAAGTAAAATGGCTTGTTGCTGAGTCTCCACACCTTCTGCCACGACCTTTAACTGTAAAGATTGGCCGAGATTGATAATGTTTTCGATGACGGTCAACTGTTTGGGTAATTGATCAATCTCCGTAATAAATGCTCGGTCAATTTTGAGCTCATCAATCGGAAAGCGGGCGAGATAAGAGAGAGATGAGTAACCTGTGCCGAAATCATCAATCGATAGGGTAAAGCCAAGTTTCTTGATGGCATTCAACATTTGCACGGTGTGTTCACTGTTACTCATGACCGCACTTTCGGTCAGCTCGAAAGTAATACAGCTCGGATCAAGCTGCGTCGAGCGCAGAAGTTTTTCCATGAAATCGATCAGTTTCGGGTTACCAAACTGCTCCGGAGACAGATTGATCGCGACAGGGCCGGGGAGGATCCCTTGCTGTTTCCAACGCTTAACCGTCGTAAAGACCTCCCGCATTACTGCCCGGCCCAAATGCTCGATTAACCCAGCTTTTTCTGCGACGGGAATAAATGTGCCGGGGCTGATATACCCTTCGACCGGATGTTTCCATCGCACCAATGCTTCTGCACCGTTGATACTAAAATCTCTCGCACCGACTTTCGGTTGATACCAGACTTCCAGACCACTATTTTGCAGCGCTTTTTGCAGTTCGATCTCCAGCCATAACCGGGTTCTTGCTTCTTTATTCATCTGCGAACTGAAGCGAATCATCCGGTTACGTCCTCTTGCTTTGGCTTCATACATCGCGGTATCGGCATTTTGCAGTAAGATTCGGGCATCGCTGCCATCACCGGGGTAAGTCACACTGCCAATAGAGCAAGCAAGCCTTTTCGTAAAATAGTTCAAATCAAAAGGTTGATTGACCAACGCAATAATCCGTTCTGACAGCATTTCTGCGGAACGGGGTTCCGGCTCTGGCAAGAGTAAACCAAACTCGTCAGCGCCCAAATGACCTAAAATTGCATTTTGAGGGAGTAGCCGTTTGAGTCGGGCTGCAACCTCTCGGATCACTTTATCACCGATATGATGCCCCAGAGAGTCATTGATGTTTTTAAAGTTATCAATGTCGAGGTAGAGCATCACCAACGGGATGTTATCGGCAATGAACATATCGAGTCGTTTGGTAAAACCCGATCGGTTATACAAGCCGGTCAACGGGTCAATGTGGACATCAATCGATGGGTGATGTAATAATTCAGGCGTCTTTTTTTCTTGAGGTTGGATGAGAACAAAAAATGCCTGACTACCAAAAACCTTGGTGGTTTCAATCCGAAGTGTCACCGGCTGTCCTTCACCGTAGGCTTGCGTCGTATGACAAGAGATAGGATGTTGAATGGCCGGGGAGGGATTGAGAATAAAAGGTCTTTGCGTTGATGTCTGAATAAAAATCTCCGAGAGCTGCTCTCCGTAAAGCTCATCAGCAGTATTCAGTCCCAGCGAATGAGCCGCCGCAGGATTGCAGGAAATGACGGTGTTTTCTTCAACAATGAGTACCGATTCTTTCAACATATAAACTAAAGTGGAAAATTTTTTTTCTGACTCCTCAATGGTATCGAGTAACATCTGCTTTTCTGAAACATCGACTGCCTGAAAGATGATTCTTGGGGGATGACTATCGAATTGCAGTCGCGAGATGGATATCAGTAATGTTGTCGCGAGCTGCATGTTGTTGAGCGTCAGCTCGGTTTCAATGGTTTCTCCGTCAAACGCGCGATGATAATAGGGACGAATCGCTTGATAGAACGATTCCCCAAAGACAGCCGGATCATTGGAGCCGATGAGTTGCTCGCTTGTGAGGCCTGATATTTCACAATAGCGTTCATTTACCATCGTATAGTTGTGCTGGGCATCGAGAATGGCAAAAAAGAAAGGGCTGTGTGACGTTAGCTGTTTAAACCAGCGTTGAAATTCTTGTGAAATCATGCCAACTATTCATTGCTTCGACACCAAATTGGTACTCAGCATTTATCAATCGATACAGAGTACGCCACTATAACCGTCTTTGTAACATTAGTGAAGCGCATGACGGTCTTGGATTTTTTGATTCACAACAGCAATTCAAGTTCAATCTTTCAGTATGATAACACCATTCATATCAACTTAATGGATAACGAGTGTGTTAAACAAGATTCAGTTCTACATGGTGCAAAATGCCGCTTCATTGTTGAAAAAACCTGCCCGCTTTTTGCCAAATTTTGTGCAAAACAAAATTTTGTTAGAGGCTTTGAATGCCATTTTTAAAGAGGCGCTGGCGGAAGGAGAGTTTGAATTCCTTGAGCGTCAGTGTTTGAAAGTTGAGGTAAAAGATTTAGGGCTCTCTTGGCACCTCACCTGCCGTAAAGCGCAGTTGGTCATCGCTGACCCCGCGGTTGAACCGGATGCTTGTTTTAGTGGCTCTCTGAATGATTTTGTGCTGATTGCAGGACGAAAAGAAGATCCGGACACCCTCTTTTTTCAGCGACGGCTTTCGATTGAAGGAGATACTGAGCTGGGACTTGAAGTGAAGAATATGATGGATAGTGTGGATCTGGATACATTTCCGGCACCAATTAAATATTCTTTGAATCAGCTCTCTGATTTTGTGTATAAAGGTATGCAGTCAGAACACTCAAATCATAGAGGAATGGTGAATGCTCATTCGCACTGAAGCACCCGCAGATATTTTACCCATTGATCAGTTACTACGTTCATCGCTGAAGAGCGAGGAAACCGCTGATCTGGTCATGGCTTACCGGGAAAGTAGTCGTATCACATTGTCTCTGGTGGCCTGTGATGATGAAGGACAGATTTTGGGATATATTCTGTTCACACCGATTGCTCATGATGGCCAGTTTCATAACTGGCAGCATCTGCGTTGGTTGCTTGCTGACCCACAAGCTCAGGACGATATTAAGCAACAGTTAGTGAGCGAAGGGCTGAATTCGCTGTATGAGTTTGGTTACCCTGTATGTTCGGTGTTTGGCGTCTATGAAGACTATCAGTCACTGAGCTTTCAGCCGGGGAAAAATTTTGGCTTCAATGCTGTGCATTCTTTGTCACCACCGAATCAATTACTCATTTGTGAAATGGTTCAGGGGGCGGTGGATGAAATCGGTGAGCATCAGATTGATTTTGACCCCTCACTCCTTTGAGTCTTCTCCGGCTTCTGCTTCAAAGGGAAATTTGTTAGTATACCGCCTTCTTTTATTGGTTCATCGGGCTGACATTCATGCAAGAGCGTCAACAATATTATTTACAGGAAATGGGGATTCAGAGCTGGCAGCTCATTCATCCTGAGCGAATTCCGGGTGTGGTCCACACACCGTATGATTTGCCATCATCCTGTAAATTATTATTTGTCAGTCCGGTTTTACCTGAAGGAACTCAGGCGGTGATGTTTGAGAAAGTGTTGAAGAGTTTTGATGTTTCTCTTGAAGAAGCACGACATGTCTATCCTCATTCGCTTGATTTGGTTGCTCTGACTCATATTGAATGGATCTGGTTTGCCGGTTGTTCTGTACCGGAGGGGATAACAGCAAAACTGCTCACGTCACCTTTGTTGAGCCAGATTGACGGTCATCCTTTACATCGTCGCGAGCTCTGGCGTCAAATTTGTTCTTATCAGGCCTCATGAATATTTCAATTATCCCAATGTCCTCTGACCATCTGGATCAGATCTATCAAATAGAGTGTCGGGCTCACTCGTTTCCTTGGAAAGCGTCGATCATCCGTGCTCTGGATAGTCGCGGCGCTTGTCATCATACTTTGTTAATTGATGGGCGTGTTGGTGGCTATTTTTATGCTCAGAATATTGTCGGTGAAGTCTCGTTGCTCAACATTGCCGTTGATCCGGTGCATCAAGGCAAAGGGATTGGCCGACAGCTGCTCACGTTTTTTCTCGATTTTTGTGAACAGCATGCTGTAGAAAGCGTGTGGTTAGAGGTGAGAGCGAGTAATCTGCCAGCATATCAGCTGTATCTCAATGCGGGGTTCAATGAAGTTGATCATCGTTTTGGCTACTATCCGACTGAAAATGGTCGTGAAGATGCAATTATCATGAGCTATTTTCTATAATCACATCCCTGATTACATTTCGTCTGACACGTCGTTCTCCATCCCTTTTCGTTATCATCTGTCCGTTCATTTGTTTTCAAAAAAATGACGGATTCAGATGTCATGAACGATTGAATTAAAATAACTGAAGTATCTATCATTTTAAATAAATACTTTTGAGCAGATTGTCTCATTGTTGATATTTTGACAGTAAAATAACATTCCTATGTATCTAACTTGATGTTAATTCGATTTTTTATCGATATAACTTGACTGTACAGTCAATAAAAACAACCCCACCAATGATGTTGTTCTAACGTATTTTATCATAATTAATTATTGTGTGAATTTAATGTCTCATTTTTAAGAATGAGAGGGATATAAGTGTTATTTGCCTTTATTAAGATTGAAATAATAGTGACTGATGTCGCATACTTTGACTCTGGTCAACTTCACATTTTGACAAATAAAGTGAAGTCGCTCATGTGAACTTGGTAAGTGGATGATAACTTTTTATTTAAAAAAATAAATATAAACAATAGGTTATGTTGTTTTTAGCCGTTGTGCCATAGCGTCGTTTCTTCAGTTCGTGGGGTGCTTCACCCAAGGGCGGTAGCATACTAAATTTATATTGGTTAGGTGGGATGTCAGATGGGATATGGTAGTCGAATTAAATATTATGGAGAAGAGTCATCAGTCGGATTTAAGATTGTTGATATTTTTGTTATTTCAATGATTTTATTTTTAGTGTCAGATCTGTATTTAGACGGATTTACAACTATTTATCAACTAATATTGAGTCTTTTTGCTGTTGTCTATTTTGTTGTTTCTGATGTCGCAGGTGTGTATCGACCATATAAATATCTTTCATTTAAACAAAATTTCTTTGCGATAGTGATGACTTGGAGTATTTGTGTCGCATTATCTCTTATTGTTGGCTTTTTCCTTAAAATCAGCGAAGACTATTCTCGTCTGGTGATTGGTTTATGGTTCGCTCTAACCCCGTTATGTTTGGTGGGATGGCGCTGGCTGGTTCACGGCATGTTCCGTGTGATCTTCCCCGGAGATAAACATCGCAGCAAAGCCATCATCATCGGAGCGACAGGGTCCGGTCTCCAACTGGCTCAGGAGCTCAAGCAGCACCGTTCAAGTCGGGAAGTGTTGGTCGGCTTCTATGATGACCGCAGTCTGGATCGAATCGGCTTACATCGCCTCTCTTCTCCCCTACGCGGAAAAATCGATGATGCACTGATGCTGGCGAAAAGCCACAGTGTACAGAAAGTTTATATTGCATTGCCGATGGAAGCTGCCAAACGAATCAAACAAATCTTAAATGCCTTTGCTGACTCGAATGCCCATGTCTACGTTGTTCCTGATTTCTTTACCTTTGATCTGATGCAATCGCGGCTGAAAAATATTGGTAAAGTTGTCACATTGAGTGTTTATGACACACCTTTCTACGGTTTTGCTTCTTTGATCAAACGTATCGAAGACATCATCCTCGCCTCAATCATTATCACGCTGATTAGTCCCGTGCTGTTATTTGTTGCCATTGGCGTGAAACTGTCGTCCCCGGGACCCGTCATTTTCAAACAGGAGCGCTATGGTCTCGATGGCAAACCGATCAAAGTCTGGAAATTCAGATCAATGCGGGCCATGGATAATGGTTCGGTGGTGAAACAGGCAACCAAAAATGACCCTCGCGTGACCCAATTCGGAGCTTTCATTCGCCGCACCTCTTTAGATGAGTTACCGCAGTTTATCAATGTGATTACCGGACAGATGTCGATTGTCGGCCCACGTCCGCACGCGGTTGCGCACAATGAGGAATATCGTGGGCAGATCGATAAGTATATGCTCCGACATCATGTCAAACCCGGCATTACTGGCTGGGCTCAAATTAACGGCTACCGAGGAGAAACTGACACACTCGATAAGATGGAAAAGAGAGTTGAGTTTGATTTGAGCTATATCCAGACATGGTCTCTATGGCTCGATTTAAAAATTATATTCTTGACGGTATTGAAAGGATTTGTCGGGAAAACAGCATATTAATCCACTGTTTTCCGAGAGTTGGGTTTAGAGTTCTGATAGGTAAGTGATGTTGAAAATAATATTAAAAGGCATGGTTTTATGCTGCATATTCTTTTCTGTTTTTTCCAGTGCAACTGAATATAGATTAGGTGCTGGGGATACAATCAGAATTTCTGTATATGGGGAGCCCGATTTATCGTATGAGCAGTATCTCATCGATAGTGGTGGAACAATGGATTACCCTTATTTAGGTAATCTGGAACTAAAACATAAAACGCTTCGTGAACTGCGAGCTATGATTGTCGGCGGTTTGAAAGGTCAGTATTTAGTCGATCCGAAAGTGACAATCAACATTGTGAAATATCGAAATATCTATGTGAATGGTGTGGTTAATTCTCCGGGCGGATATGAATATCAACCGGGACTGACTGTTCAGAAAGCGATTGCTCTGGCTGGCGGATTTCTCGCGAAATACCGCAAAACGCGTGGTATCTATTTGACCAAAGATGAAGAAATCGAAGGATTATCCCAGGATCAGATTGAGGAATTACTGAAAGGTAAACATGAAGTTGAACTGAATGAAACTGTACATCCCGGTGATACGATTTATGTGGTGAGTTCTTTTTGGTAAGTCTGAAAATATAAAATAGATTAAGGCAAGGTAAACAATGCAAGAGCACTTTGAAGATAATGCCAATCAACAGAATGATATGATTGATCTGACACATTATCTGAATTTAATCAAGAGAAACTGGATCTCAATATTATTATTCTCAATATTGGTGACCGGGCTGTCAGTATTTATTGCACTGTCTTTAAAGTCGAAATATACCGCAACGGCTACCTTACTGATTGAATCAAAAGAAAGACAGGCGATTTCAATTGAAGAGGTTGTCGGTATCGAACCCAATCAAAAAGAATACTATCAGACACAGTTTGAAATATTGAAATCCAATCAGATTGCTGAAAAAGTGATTCATAAATTGGCTTTGGATCAGAAGGAAGAATTTAATCCATTGCTGAGCCAGGAGAAAGGGATTATCGAGACGATAAAATCTTACCCTGTGATTGCTGGATTGCTTGGTTCGACGAACGAAGAGGAAGCGCCGGATCCTGAATATGTTCGTCAGAAAGTGTTAAATGCATTTAAGAAAAGCCTTGAGATTACACCGATTTTAAAGACCCAGTTGGTCAGCATCAGCTTTACCTCGGAGGATCCGCAACTGGCAGCCAAAATCGCCAATGAAGTTGGTTACGCTTATATTGAAAATAATCTCGAATCGAAGCTCTCCGTAACGCAGTACGCATCAAGCTGGATATCATCGCGTTTGTCTGAGTTAAGGGATCAATTAGCCGATTCTGAAAAAGCCCTCTCTGACTTTTTGATCAAAGAGAAATTGATTGACGACAGCGGCATTGAATCTCTTGCCAGCAAACAATTGGCAAGTTTGACTGAGCGATTGGCACAAGTTCGCGATGAGCGAATAGAAACAGAATCAGCCTACAAGGCGTTAACGACGGGAAATGTGAAAGATATTGCTTCTTTGTCTGCGATCCCTTCGATCTCCCAGCATCCTCAGGTGATTGATATCCGAAATGCGGAGCTGGAAGCCCAGAATGAAGTCAATGAATTAAGCAAACGCTATGGGCCGAAGCATGACAAAATGATCGCCGCTCAAGCGAAACTAAAGTCGATTGAAGATCAGGCCCAACGAGTCACTCAGAAATTGATTCGGGGCATCGGCAAAGAGCTACAGGCAACAAAAGAGCAAGAAGCGCTGTTGGTGCAGGAAGTCACACGCGAGAAGAATGATTTTCAGGCGTTGACGGTCAAGAAAAGCAAATATGATTCATTGCAGCGTGAAGTTGAAACCAATCGGGAGATTCTCAACCTCTTTTTGACGCGACAAAAAGAAACCACAGCGACCAGTGATTTTGACTCGACGAGTGCCCGATTTACTGATCTGGCTTTGATTCCCCAGTTACCCAGTGCACCGAAACGAAAACTGATAGTCATTGCTGCATTTATTTTCAGTATCGGAATGGCGATTGGCTTTCTTATCATGCTTGATCTCCTGAAAAATACCATTGAATCCGCGGGTGATTTTGAAGACAAGTTCGGCTTAATTCCGATGGGTGGAATTCCGGTGGTGAAATCCAAACGATTCCGCAAGCAACCGATCGATAGCAGTATCTTTACGGATGAGAATGAGGTGGGTTTTAGTGAGTCGATTCGTTCAATCAGAACCTCTTTGCTGGTCAATCATATTGATAGGCAACACCGGAAGATTGCGGTGACGTCATCGCTACCCGAAGAAGGTAAGACCACGGTTGCTCTCAATTTGGCGGTTTCATTTGCCAAAGTTGAGCAAGTTTTATTTATTGATCTCGATTTACGTAAACCAGCGGTTGCCGAACGTTTTGGCTACAAGAAATATCAGCAAGGGCTCACGAATCATTTGTTGATGAATACACCATTAAGTGAGTGCATCTTTAAAGATGAAGCATCCGGTTTATCGGTTTTACCTGCCGGCATGTTAGCGGCGAATCCTCAAGAGTTGTTGAGTTCTCACCAGTTGAAAGCGTTACTGACAGAGCTGGAAGCCAGTTATGATCGGATTATTATTGATACGCCGCCAACGCTACCGGTTAGCGATTCTTTAATCATCGGACAGCTAGTCGATTCTATTGTGCTGGTGGTGAAAGCGAATGCGACCAAGCAGACATTAGTGAAAAAAGCGATGACCAAACTCATCAGTCATCAAAGTACGCTTGCCGGTGTGGTCATCAATCAGATCAGTCAGAAAGCTGGTGCGCCTGAGAATGAGTACGGTCAGTATTACGGCTATGCGGAAAACTGAAATCTGGCAATGTAACTCAGGGATGATGGGAATGAATTGCTCGAAAATTTCACAGTATGCGCTGATTGCGATCTCCGTATGGATGATCATTTTCTCGGGACAGGCATTGATGGGGAGTTTGTACAGCAATGTTGTCCATCTGGAAATTGAGCGTCTCGACCAATCAGATCATCAGATAACCGATGATGCACTTGCGCAGTTGAATCAATTCAAAGATAGAATGTTGTCATGGGATGACGGCAATCCGGAAAATCTGTCAATGGCTGCTTATACCGCGTTACTGAATAGTTTTGCTGCAAAGGGATTTGCCAGAGAGCAGTATTTGCAGCAAAGCGATCATTATAACTGGCAATCGATCCGGCGCAGACCTTTGTTTCCTGACGGCTATACTCAGGAAACGGAACTGCTTGCCTTATGGGAAAAGCCATTTGATGAAGTTGTCCGGGTCTTGAATATGGCTGAGACATTCGGACCTTATGAAAAATATACGGCCGAAACCGCGCTGAATGTGTTGTTTAAGTATTGGGCGCAGCTATCTCAGCAACAGCGTCTGAATGCGATTCATTATATGACTGCGCATGAAAAATATGGTCTGAAACGGTGGCGGTTGAATGAAATATTCAAAGTTTCCCCTTACAAACAACAGTTTTGCAGTCTGGCTATATTTATTCGTTTGCCTTTGTGGACGTGTGGCAATTTATCGGATGCGGCACGCAATGCGCCTCGTTCTCAGAAGGGCGTCTGAATGAAGCGATACTGGATACTGATTTTGGCTGTCATGGTGGTTTGCTCTCTTTCGCTGAGTAAAAGTAGCGGTTTTGGGGCGCAACACGTGATTGCTCTGGAACAGATCTTAGGCGGAGATAAATACCTGCATTTCTTGTGTGCTTTTGTTCTGACTTGCCTGTCGATCTGGGTGACCCGATCCCGTGTGCGCAACCATAAGACCAAGTGTTTGATCGGTTGGCCGACCTTGATTGTTGTTGTACTCATGATGCTGGATGAGTCCTCTCAGTTTTGGCTGCAGAGGCGTGAATTTTCAGTCGATGACATGATGACGAATCTGTTTGGTGTTGCGATGGCATTGTGTGTTGCAACCTGTGTGAATTACATCCTGTCAAACAAAGCGCGTTTTGATGACTAAATCCTGACTATCACCGATTCAGGCAGATGCAATTTTAGACAGATAGAAATTTTAGACAGATAGCAATCGAACACAGAAGTGAGCTCAATGAGATTCCACAAAAACACATTATATAGTCTTTTAATTTCGTCTAATTTGTTATTTTTGACGCTGTCTAATGGTTTGTTCAAACGCCCGATTTTGACTTTATACCTACTGATTTTTCTGTCGTTATCATTGCGGCCATCGGTCATTAAACAGATGGTTTCATTATGCCGGCGTTGTTATCCACTTATGATTGTTTTTGCATGGTGTGCAGTGACAGGCCAATGGTCGCCATGGCCGAAAGTGACTTACTATGAATTGCTCTGGCAATTGATCTTATTTGGTTATGTGATGCTGTTTGTGATCCATTTTTATGCGATCAATGCCCGGCGAGTCGTTTACTACACCTTCTGTGTCTGGTTATTTTTAACTTATTTCCTCGTGTTTAAAAATGATCTATTGGCCGGGCGCTTGCTGGAAATATCAGGCGCGTTTGCCAATAAAAATAATTTAGGGCCGATTATCAGTGTCTTTTTGTTTTTTTATCTCTACTCGGTCCAGCGATGGAATGTATTGAGAGTGGGGATGTTGCTGGCGACTCTTTTACTGCTGTTGGCGACGGTATCCAAAACATCCATTGCACTTTTTGTACTGGTCACTTTGCTTGCCCGGAGTATTTTTTACTGGGACAAACAACTGGTTAACCGTTTCCGGCGGCTTTATTACGGGAGCGGTCGCGTTGTCGGGTTTGGTATCTCGGTCGCCTTAATGGTGATGCTGGTGCTCTATTACCAGGATATGGTGGACTGGCTGTTGATGCATGTTCGGGATGAATGGTTGACCGGCCGCGGTAAGCTGTGGTTGGTGATGTTGAATCAATCTTACGAAAAGCTGTTTTTGGGCGTAGGTTACTCCGCGGTTTGGGGATTGGGCGACAACAACCTGATCCAAGGGACAGAACTCGCAAAATATGCGCCGGAGTGGGTGGAAAAGCTGGCTGCATCGGATGGCGGTTATGTCGATATGCTTATTTCTATCGGTGCTATCGGGACCGCGCTTTTCGTCTATACCATTTGTGATTTTTTTATGACCTTTTATACATCACTGCGAACTCAGAAAAATGTCGCAATCACGAAGTTATGTTTTTGTGTCGGCACGTTTGTTGTTTTGAATAATGTCACGGAGACGAAGTTTTTATTGGGTTCCGGCTTTAGCTGGTTTTGTTTTCTCTTCTGCTATGTGTTGTTGAAATACATCACAGGTAAAGAGTATTTTTTAAAAAATAAAGTGTCGTCATGAGTAATATTCGAAAATTGATTTGGTTCAGTCTGGACAATCTTGGTGGGGTAGTGTTCGGATTGTTCAGTATCGTCTTTATTGCCAGAATATATGGGCCGACGAATATGGGATATCTCTCTTATATTCAAGCGTTGGCGAGTATTCTCTCTTGCGTGTTTATTCTGGGAATGGATAACGTCGTGATGAAAGAATATGTGCAGCATCGTGAGAAAAAGCGGGTGTTTTATGCGGTTTCTTTGGTGCGCTTGGTTGGTGGTATTGTCTTCTTTAGTGCGGTGTTTTGTTGGGCTTATTTTTTCAGTAAGACACCGGATGAATTGGTGTTGACGCTGGCATTCACCGCTTGTGTCACTACTTATTTCGGGAAGTCTTCTGCATTTCGGCTCTATTTTCAAGCGACCGAACAGCCCCGGGTTCTGTCAATTTCTACCGTGGCATCGCGGGTGGCAGCCATCGTTTATATTCTGGGCGTCATTTACTTTCAGCTGAGTTTTGTCTGGGCAATTTTCTATCTGGTGGTGTACTCGGTGGTTGCTCAGGTGATTTTACTGTGTGAATTTTATCGCGAGACCAAAGATGAGTTGTTCCCTGCGATTGCCGATAGTCTTCGATATGGTAAACAGCTGCTGAGCGAGTCGAAGTTTGTCTTTTTCTCTTCCATTCTGTTTCCGATCTTTATGTACTTTGATGTGGTGATCATCGAAAAATTCCTCTCTCCTGAAGCGGTTGGGTTATACGGTGTCGCAACAAAGTTAGTCATGCAGTTACTGTTCGTCGGCCATATTTTTGTCTTTGCATTTTTTACCCGTCTCAATCAAGAGCTCAATGAACAGAAGTTGGATGGGTATATTTTCCGAAATATTGTCCGACTGATGATTTACTGTTCTGTCGGCGGCGGTATTTTTGTCAGTTTAACCGGGGACTATATCGTTCATCTGCTTTATGGGGAACAGTATCAAGGCGCAGGAATTATTCTCAAGATCCTGATTTGGAAACTGGTGTTTTCTTACTTTGGGGCGCTGTTTTCCCGGGTGCTGATCATCCGACAGTGGACCAGTATTGAACTGATTAAAACGGTGATTGCATCGACGGTTTCTCTGTGTGCATCGATCATGGCCGTGCAGATCTGGGGAGCAACCGGTGTGGCGACGGTGTCAGTGGTTTCTTATGCGATTGCTGATTTATTCGCTTATCTGTTGTTTGCCCGGACACGTATTTTTTTCATGGTTGTTGTGCAAGAGTTGGCGCGTATTGTTATCCGGCCAGTCGAGGCGTTCAGACAGAGTGTGGCATTTCTGGTAGAGGGGCGTCAGCGTTATGGGCATTAGTATGATGGACATTAGTATGATAGACATGAGTATCATTATCCCTGCATACAATGCAGCCGAAACGTTGCCTGATACGCTCAGGTCTATTTTTGCCAGTTGCCCGCAAGATGACTGTCGCTTTGAAGTGATCGTCATTGATGATGGTTCAAGTGATGCAACCCAAGCACAATTAGAAGCGCATTTTGCTCAGCAACTCAGTACCGGCCGCTTGTGCTATCACTACCAGCAAAATGCCGGGGTCAGCGTGGCTCGGAATACCGGACTGAATCTGGCACAAGGGCGTTATATTACATTTGTCGATGCAGATGATGCGGTTCAGCATGACTACCTCATTCGTCTTTATGAACTGATACAACAGCACCCGGATGTTGATATCTTCGAGTTTGGCTATCAGACTTTTCGCTATCAGGTTGACACCGTGCTGGGGCGCGGGCATGTGACACGCTGTCGGGGATTCAATACCAAACAACCCGCATTTGAAGGCGCCGTCTCATCATTTGTCTGGCTGGTCATGTGTCGCTTGATTAAAGCTGATGTGGCAAAGCGAGCTACTTTTCCGGCCGGGGTGAAATACTGTGAAGATTTAATGTACTTGTGTGCCGTGTATGCGCAGGCGCAAACATGTTATGCCAGTGAGCTGGCGTTATATCGGTATCGGATTGGTGAAACCAGTGCGATTTCCCGGGTCACGATGGCGCAGTGTCAGCAGGTCCGTGAGTTTCTTCATACGCATGTGTTTCAGGAACGTCGGGTCAATGGTGAACAACCCAATGGGACTGACCAAACCGATATTGCGCACCTGAAAAAGATTGTCGATGCGAATTTGTATTATATGTGTCACTCGGCTGGTAAACGCACCATGTCATTCTTTGAATTTTGCCGTCAGGTGCAACGTCTGCCGGTGCTGACAATATGCCGACTCTATACTCACGGTTTGTTATCCCGTCGCAAGACGATGATCTGTCTCTTTCCCTCGATTTATTTTTTCGGTCATAGGATGAAACGGCGATGAGAATTATTTTTCGTATTTCTTATATGGGATTTGGCGGGGCAGAGCAGGTGTTTTTGTCTGTCGCCAGAACACTGATGCAGGAGCATGACGTGTTATTCGTCACGGATAGCGCAGAGGGGGCGAGTTACACCACATTGTTGAATGAAAATATTCCAGTGCGCAGTCTGAATGTGAAGCGAACGTTTATGAGTCTGTTGCGTTTTAAGCGTGTGATTGATGCGTTTAAACCTGACGTGATACTTTCGGCTTATCCGGATACCAATGCTGCCTGTCTTTTGTCCGCAGCGATGGCACGGCATCAGGCCAAAGTCGTGGTCAGTGAACACGCCTCAATCGTTGAACATTTTCAGCATAAATCCGCATTGACTCGTTTGAAAGTTCGTCTGATTGTGCAGTGTCTCTATCGTCTGGCTGATCAGGTCGTGGCTGTGTCTGAAGGGGTGATGAACGATATCGTACCGCTCATCAAACGTGCCGATAAATGCTGTTTCATTCACAATCCGGTGCGCTTTGATCAGACAGCCCCTGCGTTCGATGCGCGATCGATTCACCAAACGACCGATGCTCAGCCTTCCGTTATTGCTCAAACCGACGATGATGCTGGCGCGGTGAAAAAGGGCGGCTCTAAAACCATTTTGGCTGTCGGGCGAGTCACGCCGCAAAAAGATTACATGACTTTACTTCGGGCTGTCCGTTACCTGATAGAGACACAACACCAAGATGATATACAAGTCATGATTGTCGGTGGCACACATGATAAGGCCGAGATGGCCCGATTAACCGAGTATATCGAACGGCATCAATTACAGCCTTACATCACCTTTGTCGGATTTTCGGATCAGGTTGAGCGTTATTACGCCCAAGCGGATCTGTTTGTCCTGTCTTCAGCGTGGGAAGGGTTTGGCAATGTGATTGTTGAGGCACTTGCGTTTGGCGTGCCGGTCGTATCCACCGATTGTCGCAGTGGACCGGCTGAAATTTTACAAGATGGTCAGTTTGGCCGTTTGGTTACCGTCGGTGATAGTACCACGCTGGCAATGTCGATGATTGATGAACTCGATACACCGTCTTGTACCCGTGCAGCACGTTTAGAACGCGCTGCACAGTTTTCTGAACGTGAAATCAGTCAACGTTATAAAACACTGTTTGAAGCATTAGTTTAAAAAACTGTTTTAAAACCTTGTCTTAAAGGATTGTCTTAAAAGATTTGTTTAAAAGATTGATTGAAAGCTTGGTGATGTCACGAGTCGGTGCACGATGCCGGATTTCAAATCATGTTGCAAATGTGGTGCACTTTCAAATTCAGTGGGCTTTTTAAAATAATGAGTAAGCTTAAAGGTTTTCGGAGATGTTGAATAATATCAGGGCGGATGTATTTCGCTGGTATGGAAAATACAGCAGGTTGCTGTTGGTTAAGGCCTTTCTTAGCCAGAAGGGATTCCGTTTTGTGTTGCTCATGCGTTTGGCGAAGCATAGTCGGCGCATTCCGGGACTCAATGTATTGTTTATCTTCCTCTATAAGGTATCCAAGATTATTTATACCAGTGATGTCAATTATCGCGCCTCAATAGGGCCGGGACTGAGAATGCACCATGTATTCGGCACCACTTGGGGGGAACATGTCACGATCGGGCGGAATGCGACGATTGTACATAATGTCACCATCGCCGGTAAAGACGGTGCGTGGCCGAGCATTGGTGACAACGTCTATCTCGGTACCGGCTGTTGCATTCTCGGCGGGATTCGCATTGGCAATAACGTGGTTGTCGGTGCCAATGCTGTCGTGACCAAAGATGTCCCCGACAATGCCATTGTTGCCGGCATCCCGGCTAAAGTCGTGTCAGAGAAAGGTTCTGCCGATTTTATCGTTAACCCATGGAGTGATGACTGAGTATGGATATTATCGTATTAGGAACTGGTCAGAATGGCGGGATTGATGCTGTGATTCACAATCTGAAGCTCAATTTGAATCAGCAGTTTCGCTATCGTCGGTTTATCAGCCATAAAGGGGGCAATAAACTATTCGACCTGATGTTGGCGCTGTGGGGATTGTGGGTTGTTTTCTGGCTATCGCTGCTTCCCGGAGAGCGTATTTTTCACCTGCATATGTCTTATCGCGGTAGTTTCTGGCGTAAAAGAATCTACCAGAAGGTGGCGCAGTTTTTCGGTCGTAAGGTGCTGATCCATTTACACGGTTCAGAATTTAAAAAATTCTATCAGGCCAGTGATGCCAACGTGCAGCAGAAGATCCGGCAACTGATCTGTCGCGCGGATGCCTTTATCGTCCTCTCCGAATCATGGCGTGAGTATATTGAGTCGATCCTTGAGTCGCCACAGCAAGCCAATCTAGTGGTATTACCCAATTTTGCTGTTGTCGCACCGTCTCCGGAATCCGAAGGGCGGCAGAATCATGTGTTGTTTTTGGGTGCATTGATCGAGCGGAAAGGTATTTTTGATCTGTTGCGTGCTTTACGCGATTTGCCGGATGTGATTTTACATGTGGGTGGTGGCGGTGATGTGGCGCGTTTTCAGCAAGCGGTCACTGAGTTCGGGGTTGAAAAACAGTTGGTATTTCATGGCTGGATTGATCATGAGAAGAAAGCACAGTTGATGGCCGAAACGCAGCTATTGGTTTTGCCATCTTATAACGAAGGATTGCCGGTCGTGATTCTGGAAGCAATGGCTTCGGGGCTGCCCGTATTGTCAACACCGGTCGGTGGTATTCCCGAGGTGATGATTCCCGGACAAACCGGTTATCTGGTGGAACCGGGCAATGTTGAACAGTTAACCGCGATGATCCGTCAGGCGCTTGCTGACGATGCCCGGTTAAGTCTGGCCGATAATGCGAGAGCGCTTTATCAACAAAATTACGATGTGTCGGTTGTCATGCCGCGCTTAGAAAAACTATATGTCAGTTAAGGTTAGGTTATGATCATGAGGAAAATTCTATATCTATGTCTCTTTGGGGGGCTGGGGAGTTATTCAGCAATGGCTGCGGCCTGTTGCAGTGAAGCGCAGAAGTCTGCCGAGCTGAAACAAGTGCTTGAGTATAATCAACCCGCCGAACAATTCTTTTTTGAAGCCAGTGATAAAGCCATCGCGCTGAAAGATGATGGGGTACAGTTTATTCTGACGGGGAATAATTCTTATATCTTTAACGGTGAACGTTCGGAAGTGAGTGTTCAGAGCCCGTATGACGTTGGTGATACGGTGCGTTATCAGTTCTCTTTTAAGCTACTGGACTCGCCAGTCTTTTCTCAAGGATGGGATGGGGTTTGGGTCATTGTCGCTCAGTGGCATGATCAACCTGATCCGAGAAAAGGGGAGACTTGGTCAAATTATAAGAGTAGCTCTCCGCCGCTTTCCTATCAGCTCGAATATGATGATCAACTCTATCTGGTGCTGCATACGGATAATCATGATGAAAGAATTCCTGTCCGGCCCGAGCAGCAAATTACCTGTCGTACTCAGGTGCACTGGCTCTATAAGACTGATGGCCGGGTGTCAGGCTGGTGTGATGTGGACGGTGTTCGGCATCCGTTTGACTTTGCCGATGACATCATGATTAACGATTACTACCACTATTTTAAGTTTGGTTTATACCGTGACAAAAATATCGATGCGTTGATGGGCATCGAATATAACGCGCTGACGATCAATGAGGTAAACGATGAAGAATAAGATATTGTTGGTGGCTTCTCCTGGCGGGCACTTTGTTCAGTTGAGTCTGCTCTCTGAAAAGCTCGATTGCTGTGAAAGAATTGTCGCGGGGACTTATGATAAGCAGCCCGGATTTATGGCGGGAGAGCGCTATTATCAAATTTCTGACTTTAGCCGCGATACTGCTTATCTGGCGATTAAAGTTGTATTCCAGTGTCTGAAAATCCTCAAGAAAGAACGTCCGTCGTTGGTGGTAACCACCGGGGCTGCTCCCGGGTTGGTGATGGCATTACTGAGTAAAATGAGTGGGATAAAAACAGTCTGGGTTGACAGTATCGCCAACTCGAAAAAACTATCGTTGTCGGGGCGGTTGGCTGCGAAGTGTCGTATCCATGTTATCTCGCAATGGCGAGAGGTCGCTGAATCTCATCAGGTGACTTATCAAGGAAGAGTCATATGATTTTTTTAACCGTAGGTACACAATTACCGTTTGATCGCTTGATCCAAACGGTGGATCAATTGGCCGAAAAATATCATCTGGATGTTTGTAGCCAGATTGGGGAGTCTGACTATCAGGCCAAATCAATTCAGTGTGCGAAGTTTTTTGCGCCCGATGAACTCGATGAGCAGTTCCGCCAGTCTGAATTGATCATCTCTCACGCAGGAATGGGGACGATTATCAATTGCTTGCGAATCCGCAAGCCGTTAATTATTTTCCCCCGGTTAGCTCAGTATCAGGAACACCGCAATGATCATCAGTTGGATACACTGAATTCATTTTCTAATGTGAAAGGCATTTATACCGCCCGGGATGAACAAGAGCTTGAAGCGTTGCTGAGCAACTATCAGGCATTACAAGCGCCCGATGGATTGGATACGCCAGAACGTGATCAATTGGCGCAATATATCCTGTCACTGGCAGGTGCCTGATTGTCTAGCCTAGAGTTGATAGAACGATGATGAAAAAAATTAAAGACTTTATACAAATTCAGGTCCGACAACGTCTGCTTTCTTTGAATGTGTGGTACCTCAACCGCTTTTTCGGGACACACATCGATGCAACGGCAAGAATTTCTTTAAAAGCCAAAATCGATAAACGCAATGGTGACGGGATTTATATTGACGAAGGGACATACGTCGCGTTTGGCGTGGCTATTTTGGCACATGATATGTGTCGCCACCTCAAAGCGGATGTCCGGATTGGTAAAAATTGTCATATCGGCTGCAATTCTCTGATCCTACCGGGTGTCACGATCGGTGATTCATGCATTGTGGCTGCGGGAGCTGTTGTGACCAAAGATGTCCCGTCAAACACGTTAGTGGCTGGCAACCCTGCGATGGTCAAAAAAGAAGGGATTCAACTCAATCGGCTAGGGATCTTTCCGAAAGACTCGGGCTCAAAAACGGAAGAATAATCGATGATAGAGATAAACAATTTATATGCGAATCATCTAAAGTTAAAATTCGGCTGTTTTTTTACCGGATTGATTTTAGTTTTAATGACACCTTTTCAAGTGAGTGCTGACACGATTACATATCCGAATGGGGCGCATGTTGCGGTTCATCTGTCGTATGATGATGCATTATCATCTCAGTTGGATCATGCGGTTCCCACCCTCGATCAATACAATATCAAAGGCTCTTTTTATCTGTTACCGGGCTCAGCAACGCTCAATAATGAGCAACAAGTTGAGGCGTGGAAGAAAGTGGCGCAGAACGGCCACGAACTGGGTAACCATACCGTGTTTCATCCCTGCTCTTCTAAAGGACCCAATCGGGGTTGGGTCAAACCCTATGCCTCTCTGGAGCAGCGGACACCCGAATGGATGGCAGCGGAAGTCAAAATGGCAAATACGTTCCTGTTTTTACTCGACGGGCAAAAAAGTCGGACGTTAACACCACCGTGCTTTGAGACAATGACGGGGAGCGGTGATTATTTGTCGGCTGTCCGGCCATTGGTCGCCGGGGTATATGGACACACACTCCCCAAGCCGGAAGAGGTTTTCTGGTCTGCCCATAATGTATCTGGTCAACAGCTCATCAATTACATTAAACGCTCGGCTGCGAATCCTCAGACTAAAATTATCGGCATCAAATTTCATGGGGTTGGTGGTGATTATTTATCTACAAGCAATAAGGCGCATAAAAAATTGGTGCGATATCTGGCGAAGCATCATGATCAATATTGGGTCACAACCTATAAAAATATTGTCGATTATATCAAGCAACAATAATCCTTTCCCCGAGATGTATTATTTCTCGTCTGCTACGAAGACTCATTGATCTGGCTATTGTGCGATTGATGGGTCTTACTTATGGCTATTTCAGCTTACATTTGTCTCATTATTGATACTTGGATCAGTTACTAATTCAATCGTCTTGTTTTACACCGCCCCCTAATCCTATAGTTTGCACCATCGAATGAATGTAATAGTCATCAACATTGAATTGTTATGTTTATTATCGGATGAGATCGCCATGATTAAATTGGCATAACGACGGGGAATTGTGATGAAACGCAAAGGATTGGTAGTGAATATTTTATGGAGTGTCGGATTGACATTCTCCGTAATGGCCGCACCGGATAACGGGACTCAAACTGATACCGTTTCAGCGGCAGCCGCCCCTAATGAACAAGCACAAGTCGAGCAACGGGTTGAACAGTTGTTTGCTGTTCATTCTCCGCTCGACGTTGTTGCTATGATAGCTGGGGAAAATCCACTTGATGCACCGATGGTACTTCAGGCCGTGTATCGCAAAGCGCCGAATGTTTCTCTTGAGAGCCTGGTGTTAGCTGCGTTTAATGCGGCGCCAGAAGCCGCGTTGGCGATTGCATCAATGGCACTCGATTTGGGGTTAGATGCAACGCTTTTACCGCAACTTGCCATTACTGCTAATATTGACCCGACGACCGTTGCCCAAGCAACCGCAGCGGGTCCTGCCGAAACACAACAAGCACCGCTCATCAGACGCCACCCCCGGGGAAGCGGTATCTCTCCAAGTTAATAGCTAGGTCATGATGTGCAGCCGTAACTTCCTTACTTACCGTCAGAATACAGAATGAAGGACGTGGATCTTGAGAGAGGAAGACCGTGACTCATAGTGAACGTTGGTGCTGGTATTCTTTATTGCTCATGTTGATCTGGCTGCCGATTCCACTGGGTAGCCACAGGATGTGGTCATGGTCGATATTTGAAATCTGGATATCCTGTCAGACAGTATTGCTCAGTGTGTCTTTATGGCACCGGTTCCCTTGGCAGAAAATAAGAAAATTTGTCTGGCTGCTGGCACCGCTGAGTCTCTTTCAGTGTTGGGTAGCCATTCAGGCGATACCGTTACCGGTTGAGATGCTCGGTGTGATTGCACCGGATGTGGCTCAAATTTATCGTCAGGTCGGCGCAGATGTCGGAAGTCTTTCCTATGACCGCTATGCGACATTGACAGGATTGATGAAAGGGATCGCCTATACACTGTTTGCGCTCAATGCGGTGATGTTGATCCATTCCGTTAAGCGTGTGAAAGCCGTGCTGTATGCGTTGGTGATCAGCGGGACTTTCCAATCATTTTATGGGGGCTTGACCGTATTATTAAATAGCCATCAAAGCTGGTTATTTGGTTTGCCGCAAGGCCATCGGGCGACGGGAACCTTCGTGTATTTCAACCATTTTGCCAATTATCTGGTGATGTGTTTGTGTCTGGGGATCGGCCTGATTGTCTCACAATTACATCAGACTGAATCCGGGTCTTGGCATGTGCGTATCCGTAGGTGGTTCAGTGCACTGATGTCCGCCAAAATGATGATCCGTTTATGTCTGATTGTGATGGTGATTGCTTTGATCATGACACGTTCCCGGATGGGCAATGCGGTTTTCTTCTCCGTGATCGCGTGTGGCGGTGTCATTGCGCTCTGCTTTTATAAGAGAAGACCGAGAGCGTTGACGGCATTAATCATCTCTATGATGATCATTGATACATTTCTGGTGGGGACGTTGTTTGGTATTGATAAGGTCAAGCAGCGTATCGAAGCCACTTCCATTGAAACGGAGACTCGCGATCAGGCAGTGCAGTGGAGTCTGGATATTATTCGGGATTATCCGTTGACTGGCACGGGATTAGGGAGCTTTTATTCCACCTTTCCTCACTACACACACTACAATATCGGCTATTACAACTATGCCCATAATGACTATGTTCAATTCGCTGCAGAGGCAGGAATCCCGGCAGTTGTACTTCTCAGTTTACCGATACTGGTCGCACTGTGGTTTTGTTTCAACGTGATCAGAACCAGACATAGCAAGACGTTGAAAGGAACCGCATTAGGATGCCTGATGGGGATTTTGGCGATGATAGCGCAGATTAGTGTCGATTTTCATCTCCAGGCGCCCGCGAATGCGGTGACATTTATTTTGATGCTCGTGTTGTCTGGCTGTGTGAGACAGATTCAAGTCCGTTCGGACAATCATCAGCTTTCGGTTGAAAAGCTTTCAGTTGATAAGTTTTCAGTTGAAAAACTTTCCGTTGAAAAACTGACTGTGTGAACGTCATCGTTTTATTTGATGGCGGTGAATTTAGCTGAGAACTTGTTTTATTTATAAGAATGATACGATAAATATTTTTATTTATTTAGCGCTGAACAAGAACTTTCATGAAATTGACGTCTGCGCGCTCAATCTATGGATTAATCCTGCAAGTCGTTCAGAATACGATAAATATTACGCCTGACCTGTGGCGTAAATCGTTTTTCTGAGATTGCTCGTAGGCGTGAGAGGGCGTCAGTACGATTAAAATATCGGGGAATAAAATGAAAAAAACATTAATTGCTTTAGCAGTGGTCAGCAGCGCTTCGGTAGCTCATGCTGCGGAAATATATTCACTGGATGGTGTCACCGTTAATTTATCCGGTGAAGTCGATGTGCAGTATTATAAATCTCAGGATGAAAGTCAGCATTCTGAATGGAATGTGAACGAAGCGAAGTTTGGCTTTGATATGACTTATGAGATGACTGAGGATCTGGTGGTTGGCTCACATATGGATGTTGATGCCAATGATGAAGAAGACAACAGTTCGGTCAGACGCGGTGATGTGTATGGCAAGATCATCTACCTTCAGTCACACACGATTAGTTTTGGTGCGCAACCGACTATTCTGGATGACTCCGGTATCGGGGATGACTATGAGTTTGGTTTTACTTCCTTCGTTGAAAGTGCGAAAAATGAAGGGGATCAGGTCATTAAATATAAATATGACGGCGGCGAAATGTTTTATGGCGGGCTGGCATATTTAGAGAATAAGAATAATACCAGTACGCCGGGCAGTAACGATGATTATCAGCTCGACGGCAATTTAGGTGCAAGAGTAGAAGATTTTGACTTTACCATTTTCCTTGCACGTGCCCAGAAAAATAAGATTGATATCAGTACCTACGATCTGGAAGTCCGTTATCTGTATGGTGACTGGCAGTTTGCCACAACATACGGTATCTCTTCGACGGAACAGGAAAGTGCATCGGATCGGGATAAATCAACGTATGGTCTGACGGTGAGCTATAGCGATGGAGGCCGGTTGGAGTATGCTGCCGGGTGGGCGGTTGTCGAGACGGATCATAGCATCAGTAATGCTGTGCCAAACGGTGATGTCAATGATTTCTATATCAATGTGACTTATGCTTTGTCAAATGATGTCGCGCTCTATGCCGAAGTTGGTTTGACGGATGAAAATGATCAAGAAACGGGTTATGTCATCGGTATGGATACGACGTTCTGATGTCGTCGGTGCGGCGGCTTGATTGGTCGAGCTGCCGCAGATTCATGAATGCATAAACAAACATCATTTAAGGGAATCATTTTGAAACGCACTCTATCTATTTTAGGCGTGTTCGCCGGGAGTTTTTCTTGCCTAACACTTGCAGCAGAGTTGACCTTACCGAGGAGTGTCGAGTTATTGGCTCTTGATGGTCAGAAAGTTGAGCATACCGAGGTGCTTGAGCTGCCGAAAGGGAAGCATCAGTTCGTATTTCGGTATGAAGAATCACTGCGTTTCGGCTCTCGTAAGAAGAAATATCAGTCAACGCCTTTAATTGTTTCAATCCCATTTTCTGAGTCGGCGCAGGTGGCGTTACGCCATTCTCATCTTCGTGACTATTCAGCGGCAGCGTCAGCATTTAAGAATGGAACCGTCGCATGGCAACTCGTCGATCCGCAAGGCAAGTTCACAGATCTTCAGCCGGTTGAATTGCCCGGTAATCCCGGCTTTCTGCCTTATCAGGATATTGAAGCTGCTATTGGACGCTATAATCGCCAGCATGGGATACCACTGTCATCTGGCGGCACGTCGGTGCGAGCCGAGCAGGTACCTGCGACAACCAAACCACAACAACCGATGAATTCCCGCCAAGCCGTTATTCCTGAGTCAACAGATGCTCAATATTCAGGTGATTTTGTGCCCCAGATTCAGGCTTGGTATTTACAAGCGACGGATGCAGAACGGAAAGCCTTGCTTAAATGGATGATTGAGCAGCAATAACAGTATGAAGAGAGGCCTCATGTTTGAAAACATTCTCGTGATTTGTGCTGGGAATATCTGCCGTTCTCCTTATGCCGCCGGGCGACTTCAACGTCTTATGCCATCTCATACGGTGCACTCTGCCGGATTACTCACCGAGAAAAGCGGGCTTGTCGGTGCTTCGGCATCTCCCGAGGGGCAAGCCATCGCCCGCTCATTGGGGATCGATCTGACGGATCATCAGGCTCAGCAAATTAACCCGGCGATGGTCGATGCTTGTGACTTAATTTTAGCAATGAACCAGAATCAGATTGATATGCTGAGCCGAATGTTTCCGAAAGCACGCCATAAAACGATGCTTTTCGGTCATTGGATCGGTATTAGTCAGATTGACGATCCTTATCAAAAATCCTCCGCAATTTTTCAACAAGTTTATGCTGTTCTTGATCGGGCTGCGAAAGCTTGGTCCGATAAGATCGGTCAGTAAACGATCTCCCTCCTAACGACACAGATTGATTATTTTTTAGTCTACTTGGTCAGTCTGTGCCATATTTATAAACATGTATCATAATAAAATCCCTCTACCTTTTGTCATGTATCCCAAAATAACAAGGTTAAACATACACATACAGCAACCTTACTTTTCTCTGTTATTTCAAATTGTTTTGCCATGCATGATCGCGCCTGATAAATGAACGAAGTTACTTATTGAAATTAAATGGATTTGTCTTGGTGTTTTTATTCAGTCATTTTCGCTGAAACGACACCTGAGGTAACTTGGGGATTTCCCCTTAGTTCATGATAAATAAAATCGCCTGTTTAATAATGAGGAGAGAGAAATATGAAGTTAGTTAGGTGGCTTTTATCTTCACATCACCGATTACTCGGTGGTTTGTTCATGGTGTGTTTGTCCGTGGTTGCGGCCATGGCTCAGGTCAGTGAGGCCGACTCAACGAATCTGCCCACGCCTAAACTACTGGAAAGTTTCGATTCGATGGCGGGATGGTCCGTCAATCGCGGGGGCGTTTTCCGACAGGTCTGTCCGGTGACGGAAGGTCAGGGAGCTATGGCAGTGCTGGGCAAGGGGGAAGAACTATCCCATGCCATTGCCCAGAAGGTATTACCGGAGTCGATCAATTCGAATGATATGGGCGTGATTACTTTTGCTGTGCGTAAGGTATTACCTCGCGTGACGAGCAATCTGAATGTCAGGTTTAGCACGGCTGGTGGTTCGTACACCGGTGTGAATTATAATCTCAATGTGGCCAACCTGAACTCGAATGCACCGTTGAAAACGTATTGGGTTGCATTTCACCAATCTGAAGATCCATTGTTGGCACAATCGGTTGATGTGACAAAAGTTCGGGTCAGTTCGCCGTCTCGCAATCCCCCTTATATGATCAACAATACCATTGATTCACTTTATGCCAATGCGAAAGGTCAACCCACGGTCGTGATCGGGTTTGATGATGGGGAAGATACGATAGAAAGCATTGCCCATCCCTATATGGCCCAGTATGGGTTGGTCGGCACTGTCTATGTTCCGACGCAGCAGGTTGGTTGGGTGAATCGACTGACTTGGGAGCAAATTTCGATACTGTCGGACGCCGGCTGGGCGATTAGTGTGGATGGTTCACCGGATGATACACCGATGACTGATGCCGCAGATGTTGACACGGCGGTTACCAATGCGATTTCCGCGTGGGATGAATTGAAACAGCATGGGCTTGATTCTGAAGCGATGTTTCATCTCTGCTATCCCGGAGGGAAATTTTTCGATACATCCGTTCGACCGATTCAGGTGACATCGATGATGTCGGATGGTTCAAACGTGGTGACGTTGGATGATAATTATCCGATCCATGTCGGGATGCGCGTCTATGGCTCGAATATTCCCAAGAATACCTATGTGATTAACGGCGGTGGGGAGTCCGTTGCTGCGGTCACTTTGTCTCAAAAAATTCCGCCACAAAATTTACCGGTCATGTTTAATGATGAATCCGGGGCGTTTTATTTAGATAAACTTCCGGCAGCGTTACATAAAGCAGGATTTAAATCAGGACGCATTACCGTCGGCGGCGATATGTATACCCGGTTTGGTTTTGGTGGCAGAGAGATGACGACCATTGGTCAAGGTGTCTCTTACATGACATTTAACCAGTTTTCTCCATTGCTCGAACAAGTCATTTTGCGCGGCACCACGATGGAAACTTATTTTCATCGGATTGTACCTGATCCGGAGGAAGGCTGGACGCCGGATACACCGAATCCGGGGATCGACGTTTATGAGTCATTTTTCAAAGCTTATATTGATGCCGTTGCTGAAAAGGTTCAGGCCGGAGAGCTGGTCGTGCTGACCAAACCACAGTGGTATGAGCGGGATATTGATAAAACGGTTCCCGAATGATAATTGAGGCGGAAGTCCACGGCTTCGCAAGATATGATTTGCGAGGATCATATCATTTTCGGAGATCGGATTGATGTCGGTCAGCATTCCCTTTTCGTGCTCACCAAATGGTGACAAAGCCGTCGCGGAAAGGGAATGGCTGGTTGCTGCCCATTCAGTACCGAATGGGTTGATTTGATACAAACTGCTACATTCTTTTTGGCTGAATTTCGCTACACTGGTTGCAAAAGTCGTTTTATTTTGTGGAGCCAGAAATCAATGACCCCCTTGCCGAATTACAATAAACGGATTCTTTTAGTTGAAGATGACACTGAGCTTGCTGGCCTGATCGCGGATTTTCTGTCTCGTTACGGTTTTGAAGTGATAACGGTGAACAACGGGACGGATGCCGTGAAACAAGTGGCTGATCTTCAGCCGGATTTGGTGATTCTTGATGTGATGTTACCGGGAATGAACGGCATGGAAGTCTGTCAAACGATACGCAGTTTCTATACCGGCTATATCTTGATGCAAACGGCTCTGGACGATGATGCTGATCAGATGAGGGGGTTGGAAATTGGTGCCGATGATTATGTGATCAAGCAGGTGCAACCCCATTTATTACTTTCCCGGATTTATGCTTTACTACGACGTTCAGAACGAAGATCACCGCCTGCCAGTACGACGATAGAACCCAATACTCTGATGTGTGGGCCATTGGTAATTGATTTAAGTAATCGGACGGTTGTATTGAATCAGCTCCCCGTTGAGACAACCACCGCAGAGTTTGAACTGTTGGTCTTACTGGCGAGTACGGTTGGTCAAGTGGTGAGTCGGGATGAGATTTTACAGAAAATACGCGGTTTTGAGTACGATGGTTTAGATCGGTCGATTGATCGCAGAATATCTCGATTGCGGCAAAAACTGGTGTTGGACAATGGTAAAGAACTGATCAAAACGGTCAGAGGCGTCGGTTACCAACTCTGTGTTTATTCCGATTGAACTGACCCGAAACCTAACCTTAAACCCACCGGGAGCCGTGAGCGTTTCGTCTACGTCGTAAATAGGATTTGTCTTCACCAGATAAACCGTTTCTTTTGCCAGTGTATAGCAGTTGGAACGACCAACGACCCATTGTGCTGTACTGAGCCCTCTGTACGCTGTTACAGACTGTCACACAGCGTCACCATAAGCCTCTCAAATCTCAGCCTTTGTTCAATGATAATGACGTTGTGATGCATTTTGTCCATTTTCATTGTAGTCAGAGGAAAAGTAATGAAAAAAATCATAAGTCTGTTAGGTGCTGCTGGTGTATTACTCGCATCAACGAGTGAGGCGGCAACATGGGTTGGAATTGAAACAGGGATCGGTTCGTCTGATTATGAATCTGCATCGGACAGTATTGATGCTTCATGGACAGGGGCGATTCAGGCCGGTGTGGATTTGAATCAGAATTGGAGTGTATTGGTCGGTGCACATATGGGTGGGGGAAGTAGCATACCACGCAAAGAAATCGGTGTGATCACCGAGTCAGAAGAGGAGCTTGATTACCGCGCGCTATCGCTGAGTCTCAACCGGAACTTTTACCTCACGGAACGCCAGTTTCTTTATGCGTCTGTGGGGATGAATTATAACCAGACAGAGGTTGAGCTGCATGGCGTCAAAACCATTGATGACGATGGAATTGGCTACAATTTACGAGCGGGATGGTTATTTCGTTTAAATCAACGCTTTTCGGTCAACGTCGGTCTGCAACGGTTAGGGATGAGTGATGTGGATGTTAACTCCGCCAATGTTGGGTTGATGTATCGTTTTTAGCCCCAGCCTGCTCCGTATAGAAGATGGCGGCACTTTTCATTTGGTGAAAAGTGCCGCCGTGGGTCAATTCGTTGCTTACGTGCTCAGAACGGCGTGACGGACGCGGATTTTATCGACGGGTCAATCTTAGCTGATTCTAGTCACTGTGATTGTTGCACAACCAGATTGTTTAAACAGCCAAGATCAGCGAGAATAGCAGCCTCTTACGATTCACATGACGGATTTGATCTGTGGCGCGCCTGAAAGGCAGCTTGAAACATGTGTACAAATCCGTTGTACAGATAAAAGATTTTATTCATGGCTGACCAGAATTTTCTTAACGAAGTTAATAAGCGAAGAACCTTTGCTATCATTTCCCACCCGGATGCGGGTAAAACCACCATTACTGAAAAAGTGCTGTTGTTCGGACGTGCGATTCAACAAGCCGGTACCGTAAAGGGACGTGGCTCGAATCAACATGCGAAATCAGACTGGATGGATATGGAAAAAGAGCGGGGAATCTCGATTACCACATCAGTCATGCAGTTCCCTTACAATGATTGTCTGGTCAACCTGCTCGATACCCCCGGACACGAAGACTTTTCTGAAGATACGTATCGGACACTGACGGCGGTTGACTCTTGTCTGATGGTGATCGATGCCGCAAAAGGGGTCGAGGATCGGACGCGTAAGCTGATGGAAGTGACCCGGCTGCGAGATACACCGATTGTGACCTTTATGAACAAGTTGGACCGGGATATCCGCGATCCGATGGAGTTGCTGGATGAAGTTGAGAGTGAGCTGAATATTCTCTGTGCGCCGATCACTTGGCCAATCGGCTGCGGTAAAAACTTTAAAGGTGTTTATCACCTCCACCGCGACGAGACCATTTTGTATTCTACCGGTCAGGGGCATACCATCCAAGAGTTGCGGATCGTGAAAGGTCTCGATAATCCGGAACTCGACCAAGCGGTCGGTGATGATCTGGCAATGCAGTTGAGAGAGGAACTGGAACTGGTCGTCGGGGCATCCAATGATTTTGATCTGGAGTTGTTTCTTCAGGGTGAGCTGACACCGGTATTCTTCGGTACTGCGTTGGGGAACTTCGGAGTCGATCATGTGCTTGATGGGTTGACTGAGTGGGCCCCGGCACCGTTGCCGCGTGAAACGGTTGAACGTTCAGTTGATGCAACCGAAGAAAAATTCTCTGGATTTGTGTTTAAAATTCAGGCGAATATGGATCCCAAACATCGCGACCGGGTCGCCTTTATGCGGATTGTATCCGGCTCTTATCAGCAGGGCATGAAAATCAATCATGTCCGGATCGGTAAACAGGTGAGCATTTCTGATGCGGTGACGTTTATGGCCGGTGACCGAGCGCGGGCTGAAGAGGCATTTGCCGGGGATATTATCGGCTTACACAATCACGGCACGATTCAGATTGGTGATACTTTTACGCAGGGCGAAACCATGAAGTTTTCCGGAATCCCTAATTTTGCACCGGAACTGTTTCGTCGTATTCGCCTCAAAGACCCATTGAAGCAAAAACAACTGCTGAAAGGATTGGTGCAGTTATCTGAAGAAGGTGCAGTACAGGTCTTCCGTCCGATGCAAAATAACGATCTAATCGTCGGTGCGGTCGGGGTGCTGCAGTTCGATGTGGTGGTTGCACGTCTGAAATCCGAGTACAACGTTGAAGCGATTTATGAGAGTGTTAACGTTGCAACCGCGCGCTGGGTTGAGTGTGATGATGCCAAGAAGTTAGATGAATTCGAACGTAAGAGCCAAGCGAATCTGGCTTTAGACGGTGGGGATAATCTCGCTTATATTGCGCCGACGATGGTCAACCTCAATCTGGCAAAAGAGCGTTTCCCGGACATCGATTTTCGTGCGACTCGCGAGCATTAATCGCGGCATTGTATCGCTATCGCTCATAAGATGATCGATACAAAAAAGCTCCCTGAGGGAGCTTTTTTTGCTCACGACGTTTAAAACCGATGTTACTTCTTCTTTTTGCCGGTTTTCTTGTTCACGACTTTTTTATCTTTGGTGGCCGATTTCTTTTTCTCCGGAGACTTTTTCTTTTTGAAGATCGGCTTTTTATGTTTGGGGCGTAACCCGTCAATGAACCGTTCTTTAATCTCTTCGTTCATATAACGCTGAATCCGTTCGATCATCGGTTGATCATGTGCTTCTACCAGAGAAATCGCGATCCCTTTTTTACCCGCTCGCGCGGTTCGGCCAATTCTGTGCAGGAACACGTCTGCTGTGCGGGGCATATCGTAATTGATGACATGGCTGATATCAGAAATATCTAAGCCACGGGCAGCGACATCGGTTGCCAGTAAAATATTGATGTCACCCTCACGAAAACGGGTAATGGCATTGTTACGACGCTCTTGAGGCATTTCTCCCTGAATCCAGGCACAGGGAACCTGACTGCGTTCTAACTCTGTGCGTAAATCTGCCAGCCGCTCACGGGTTTTCACGAATACGATCGCTCGCTGAGATTGCGTGGTCAGAATCTCTTTGAGCAGCGTATTCTTATGCGCTAAGCTATCCGCCCGGTGATACCACTGGGTGATTTTCTTTCTTTCTCGGCGCGGCGGCTCCGCACGGACTTCGGCCGGTTCGTTCAACAGATCTGCAGCGAACCCATCAACCCCTTTGCCTTCCAGTGTGGCAGAGAACAGTAAAGTCTGTTTACGCCAGCGACATTCAGAGGAAAGGCGGTTGACGGTTGGTGCAAAGCCCATGTCGAGCATCCGATCCGCTTCATCCAGAATCAGCCATTCGATGGCCCGACAATCGAAACGTTCGGCTTCAATGTATTCCATTAATCGACCGGGAGTTGCGACCACAATATCCTGTGTCGCATTGAGCATGTCGGCATGTTGCTGATATTGAACGCCCCCGGTAATCGTAACGATTTTCAGGTGAGTGAACTGAGCCAGTGTCTGGATCTGTTCCGAGACCTGAGCGGCCAGTTCACGAGTCGGCGTGAGGATCAGCATTCGGGCCGGTCCCGGTCTTTTACGGGGAAAGTCAATTAAGTACTGAATCGCGGGCAGGCCAAACGCGGCGGTTTTTCCTGTGCCTGTCGGGGCAGAAGCCATGACATCCCGACCGTCTAAAGCGTAGGGGATGGACTCGGCCTGGACTTGTGTTGGGCGAGTAAATCCTGCTTTTTCAATGGCTTCAAGAAGACAGGGATCGAGTTCTAAGTCTGAAAAATTTTTAATCACGGCTATTTCTCTGCTTGTCGAACGCTCTGCATCAAAACGCTCATTCATCAAACTATCTGTTAAGCTATCCGTTATCAGTGACCTGTGCAATCGGGATGGCAAAACTAAAGGTCGGCATTATAGAGACTTCCATCACGATCTTACATCCTTTTTTACATCTTCAGATAAAACGCTTGGGTAAGTTCGGTAAATGCGGCGGTATAGCGATTTTGTGCGCGGATGGTGAGGTTGGTGACTGTACAAGTATCGTGTGCCGATCGGCTGAGTGAGAATAGCAATCGCGTCGGTGGCTTTGTTGTTGTCGGTGAAACAAGACAATATCGGGTTAAGAACCAACCTTGTTGTTTGGCCTGCTCAATTAACGTATTTCCTTCCTGACAAGGCAGAATCAAGCTGATTTGCCCTGACGGAGAGAGCAAGTGTTGGCAGTGATGTAAGAGTTGTTGGTGAGAAAAACCGGCAACATGGCGGGCAAGGGCTCGTGCAGGCGTCATTGAAACCTGTCCGGTGGTAAAATAAGGCGGGTTACAGATGATCGCATCATAGTTCGAGTGGGGCGTAAAGGTTAAGATATCTTGATGTTCTACCTCAATTCGTGAAGCCCACGGAGAATTGTCCCGGTTATGGATTGCGGTCTGAATCGCTTGTTCATCAATATCGAGTGCGGTGATGTGTGCTTCCGGGAAGCGTTGAGCACAAAATAAAGCTAATAAGCCAGTGCCGGTACCGATATCGAGAATCGAGCGGAGATTCTCACCATTCATCCAAGCGCCCAATAACACGCCATCCGTGCTTACGGGCATCCCACATTCGCCACCGGATACTGAAAATTGTTTGAAATGGAATGTTTTGGGATGCTGTGATTTTTTCTTCATAAATATTGTTTCACCAGTAACAGACTTTATCTCATTGAAGTCGTTTTTAAACGATTTTCAGCGCATAAGACGTATATTTTAGCGAGATGTTGGCAAGAATAGCATGACCTTTCAAGGCCGCTTTGTTGTGCTGTTTTTGTGAATGTTTTGTACGAAATGATTTCTATTTTTGTATCAGTATTTTGCTTTTTTATTAGATTATTGTTCTAGTAAATGTGAATTTACATGGATCGATTGACTAATTGTTTGTGTGTTATTGATTATTTCATCCTGTTTGTTCATGATCGCGCAAAAAATGAAGGCAGTCTACTGCCGCAGTTACAAACACAACATCCACATAAGAAGGTGATCTGTGAAACAGACATTGAAATTAACCGATATTATGGCGGTCGGCTTTATGCTGTTCGCTTTTTTTCTTGGTGCCGGCAATATTATCTTTCCGCCGCTTGCCGGACAAATGGCCGGCGAAAACCTGTCATCTGCAATGAGTGGCTTTTTACTGACGGCTGTCGGGCTCCCGCTGATTGCGATTATTGCTGTCGCCGTGGCTGGCGGAAGCTGGCAATACTTAACCAAAGATTTACCACTCAAAGTATCAACGATTATGGCGGTCCTGATTTTTATCATTATCGGCCCCGCTTTTGCTGCGCCTCGTACAGGGCTCGTTGCTTTTGAGATGGCGTTTAAACCATTAGTCGGTGAAGGTAGCTTCTTTAATCTTACTTTTTTCTCTGTCCTATTTTTTGTGGTTGCTGCTTTCTTCTCTTGGTCTCAGGGAAAACTGATTAATTTGATTGGTAAGGTTTTAACCCCAACACTGTTTATCGGACTGATTATTGTGGCTGTTGGCGTGTTTATTCACCCACAAGGCCCCATTACTGCGGCGCAAGGCGCATATCTGGAAAAGCCTTTAACCACCGGTTTTCTTGAAGGTTATAACACCATGGATACCTTCGCTTCGTTGATGTTCGGTATGTTGATGGTTGATGTCTTACGCGGCAAAGGGATTACTGAGTCCCGAGCGACCACCAAATATCTGATTGCGGCCGCCTTTATCGCAGCTTCCGGACTCGCATTCGTCTATATTTCGTTGTTCTATCTGGGCGCGACCAGTTCAGCTATTGCTACCGGTGCTGATAATGGTGGGGTGATACTCAGTCTTTATGTGCAGGCGATGTTTGGTTACTTTGGTCAGTTTGTCTTATCGATCATTGTATTATTGGCTTGTCTGACGACTGCGATTGGGCTGGTTTCAGCATGTTCTGATTACTTTAGTTCACTAACGCGATTTAGTTATCACCAGTGGGTTATTGCGAACAGTGTGGTTTGTGCAGTGATCGCGAATGTAGGGTTGAGTCAGTTAATTTCACTGTCGATTCCGGTCTTATTTGCATTGTATCCAGTGGCGATTACGCTGGTGGCACTGACATTTGTCCGCAATAAACTACCCAATCCTAAAGTTGCTTACCGAGTCGCTTTGCTGGTGTCTTTTTTGTTCGCGCTGATTGATGCCTTTAAGTTTGTGGGAGTGGATGTTTCCTCTTTTAGCTTCTTACCTCTGTTTGATATTGGCATGGGCTGGGTATTACCGACTGCGATTATCTTTGTTGCGATGTTTGGCATGTCTCGCTCAGAACAATCCATGGAAATCAACGAAGCGACCAACTGATATATTGTGAGTGAGAATTTGCTTGCTATCCATCAAAGCAATTCTTGTCCCCAAATCACTGAACGTGCATGATTCCTGAGAACATGGGCGTTCGGTTCGATGCTGTTGTGGCTGGAAACTGATGTGGAACCAGCAATTTTTCCTGTATCTTCATCACGTTTTTCAGTAGAATTCTTCGGTTAAATTCTACTCTAATAAACGATTGAGCAATCATGTTTGAAATCAACCCGATAAAAAACCGCCTACAGGACGTGTCTGAACGCACAAATGTCCTGAGGGGGTATCTTTGACTATGATGTAAAAAAAGAACGTCTCGAAGAAGTCAACGCAGAACTGGAACAACCCGAAGTATGGAACGAACCCGAACGAGCTCAGGCGCTGGGAAAAGAGCGAGCCACGTTAGAGGCTATCGTTGAAACGATCGATCTCTTGGATCGTGGTGTCGATGATGTCGAAGGTTTGCTTGAACTGGCGGTTGAGGCTGAAGATCAGGAAACGTTCGATGAGATCGGCCCTGAACTGGATGAGCTGGAAGTGAGTCTGGAGAAGCTGGAGTTCCGTCGCATGTTCTCAGGAGAACATGACTCATCCGATTGTTATATTGACCTTCAGGCCGGTTCTGGTGGAACAGAAGCACAAGACTGGACGTCGATGTTGTTGCGGATGTATCTACGCTGGGCTGAAGCGAAAGGCTTTAAGACGGAAGTGATTGAAGTCTCCGGGGGGGAAGTGGCTGGTCTGAAATCCGTCACGGTGCGGATTCTTGGCGAATATGCTTATGGATGGCTGCGGACCGAAACCGGTGTTCACCGTTTGGTGCGTAAATCTCCGTTTGATTCCGGTGGTCGTCGTCATACCTCTTTTGCATCTGCGTTCATCTATCCGGAAGTTGATGAAAACATTCATGTTGATATTAATCCTGCTGAGTTGCGTATCGACGTTTACCGGGCTTCAGGTGCGGGTGGACAGCACGTCAATACGACAGAGTCTGCGGTGCGGATTACGCATTTACCGACCAATACAGTTGTTCAGTGTCAGACGGACCGCTCCCAGCACAAAAACAAAGATCAAGCGATGAAGCAACTTCGTGCGAAGCTGTTTGAGCTTGAACTTCATAAACAGAATGCCGAGAAGCAAGCGAATGAAGATGCCAAATCTGATATTGGATGGGGCAGCCAGATTCGTTCTTACGTGCTTGATGACTCGCGGATCAAAGATTTGAGAACGGGGATCGAAAACCGCAATACTCAGGCGGTTCTGGATGGGGACTTAGATAAATTCATTGAAGCAAGTCTGAAATCAGGCCTTTAAGCTTTTCACCGATATGACAGGTACATCGAAATGACTGATGCGATTCAAAACGAAACGACTCAAGAAAGTAACAGACAAGAAGAGAATAAGCTTATCGCAGAACGACGCGGTAAGTTAGATTATATCCGTCAGGATTGTAAGGCAAACGGTCATCCCAATGACTTTAGACGTGATAGTCAGGCCAGTGATTTGCAACAAATATTCGGTGAAAAGACAAAAGAAGAATTGGAAGCATTGAATCATATTGTGGCCGTTGCCGGACGAATTATGGCAAAACGGGGGCCTTTCTTGGTGATTCAAGAAACTTCAGGTCGGATTCAAGCCTATGCCAGTAAAGATGTGCAGAAAGATCTGAAAGCCAAATATCAAGGTTTGGATATCGGTGACATTATTGGTGTGAAAGGTGCGCTGCATAAATCCGGTAAAGGCGATCTGTATGTCAATATGGAATCCTACCAACTGCTGACGAAAGCGCTGCGTCCATTACCAGAGAAGTTTCATGGTCTGACGGATCAGGAAATGCGCTATCGTCAACGTTATGTGGATCTGATTATGAATGAAGATTCGCGCCAAGCATTTATCGTCCGTTCCAAACTGATTAGTGCCATTCGTCACTTTATGATTGGCAAAGGATACATTGAAGTTGAAACACCAATGATGCAGAGCATCCCCGGTGGTGCAACGGCGCGTCCGTTTATCACTCACCATAATGCGTTAGATATGGAAATGTATCTGCGGATTGCACCTGAGCTGTATTTGAAGCGTTTGGTCGTGGGTGGTTTTGACCGTGTATTCGAAATCAATCGTAACTTCAGAAACGAAGGGTTGTCTCCTCGGCATAATCCTGAATTCACGATGATGGAATTCTATCAGGCTTATTCTGACTATAACGATTTGATGGATTTGACTGAAGAGATGCTGAGTTCAGTTGCGCAGGAAGTGCTGGGTGCAACCGTCATGCCTTACGGGGATGAAATGGTTGAGTTTGGTGGCCGTTATACGCGTATGAGCATGTTAGAGGCGATTAAACACTACAATCCTGACCATGCTGATATTCAAAGCCTTGATAATGACAAGATTCAGGATCGTGACCTGATGGTCGCAATTGCTAAATCGTTGCATATCGACGTTGAATCATTCTGGACATGTGGTCAGTTACTCGAGGAGATCTTTGGTGAAACGGCTGAACCAAAACTGATTCAACCGACGTTCATTACCGGTTATCCGGCTGATATCTCTCCATTGGCTCGCCGTAGTGACGATAATCCATTTATTACGGATCGCTTTGAGTTCTTTATCGGTGGCCGGGAAGTTGCCAATGGTTTCTCCGAGTTGAATGACGCAGAAGATCAGGATGCACGCTTTAAAGCACAAGTGGATGCGAAAGATGCCGGTGATGATGAAGCGATGTTCTATGATGCAGATTATATTACTGCGCTAGAACATGGTTTACCACCGACTGCCGGACAGGGGATCGGTATTGATCGCTTGGCAATGTTGTTCACAAACACGCATACGATTCGAGATGTAATTTTATTCCCAGCAATGCGTCATCAGGGATAATTGACTAAATTTATCACTAGTTACGGATTAAAGTGCTGATAAATACGGAAAGCCTTTCCTTCGGGAAAGGCTTTGTTTTATCTGAAAGAGAAGGTAGGATGATTAGACCAGTGATGATTTCACATATTAGAGGAGTCGAAAGGGGGAAATATATTTCAGGAGTTGTCATCGGATAAGGAAAACGGGTCGTAGTATTTTATCGCTTCTGTTCTTTTTATGTAATTTCTTATGTTAGTCTCATAATTAAGAATATGCGTTTTTTAATTCATACCTATGGTAGCGTAATTATCAATAATTAATACTATATAAGCCCCCAAATAACATAACAATATGAATAAATGATAAGGAATAGTTCATGGGTAATCAGTTCCGTATGGACTCTGTGCCAGGTTCTCTTATCGTGGTTGGTGGCACGTATGAACCATGGCTTTCGGTATTAGAACAAGTTGGTTGGCGATGTTCTCAAGTCGGCGATTTAAGAAAGGCAGATGTTTTGTTTAATGAAGTCGGTCCTTGTATTGGTATTGTCGATTTAAGCCACGATGAGTTCAGTTTAAATGGGGTTGCGAACTTAGTTAGTAGTCATAGACAAGTTCGATGGTTGGCATTCATTCGCGAGTCACAATTAAGCTCAGATACAATATGTCAATTTATTGTAAACTTTTGTATTGATTTCTTTACTGCGCCAATTCCTGATGCGCAGTTGTTGAGCACGATTGGACATCAGCTTGGAATGTTGAAGCTTGAGAAAAAAGTATGGCCTCACTATGGGTTAAACGATCATTTTGGCTTGATTGGAGAGTCGGTTCCAATGAAACGACTCCGTGATCAGATCAAGCGAATTGGACCGACCGATGTGAGTATTTTGATTCATGGTGAAAGTGGTTCAGGGAAAGAGTTGGTTGCCAAAGCTGTCCATCATTCCTCTTCCCGTTCTAAAAAGCCATTTATCTCTGTGAATTGCCGAGCAATGTCCGAAAAACGTTTTGCGATGGAATTGTTTGGTATTGATGCTGATGATGATTTTGTTTCAATTCTGGAAAAAGCAGATGGGGGAACGGTTCTTCTGAATGATATTTTATCGATTACAAAAGATCAGCAGTTGAATTTACTCCGTTTTTTCCAAGAAGGGACGGTAGAGACATCACGAGGATTCCAGGCTGCGGATGTCCGAATCTTGGCCGCAAATGCGACGGATATAGAGAAGGCTTTGATTGATGGTAATTTCAATGACGAGCTATATCACTATATTAATGTACTGCGAATCAATGTACCGAGCTTAAAAGAACGTGTTTCCGATATTCCTTCAATTGCCCGTCATTATCTTCAGCAATTTTCCAAAGAATATAATGCTCAGGCCCGTGATTTTACCGAAGATGCACTTAAAATACTTTCCCGCTATCATTGGCCAGGGAACATTCGTGAGTTAATCAATCAGATAAAACGAATGGTTCTGATGTCTGATACCGTGATGCTCGGTGAGAGTAATCTGGATTTGCCAAAATTTGGGGATGGAAAATTAAGTCTGAAAAGTATCCGTGAACGTTCTGAAAAAGAAGCGTTGATGTTGGTGCTTGAGTCTAATGCCGGGCAAATTACTCAGGCAGCAAAAGAGTTAGATATATCAAGAGCGACAATGTATCGTTTATTGAATAAACATAATTTAATTTCTGAAGATATAAATTAATTATATTTTTGAATATCTTATTTTAGCAAAGTTGTATGGTACTGTTTGAAAGCCTTATGATTTCAGTAAGGCTTTTTTCATTTCATAGGATATTCGCATGACTAAAAATAGTATTAGTGAATTATTTCAACAAAATAATTTATTTTAGTTGAATGTCATCATGAATACATGAACGATTGTTAATTATTGAACTAATCTATTTTTTTACAGAATATTCATAGTTCATTGATTGATTTATTGGGAGATTACTATTAAATTATTGTCGTGGTTTCGACCATAAATATCAACTGGATTGTAACGACTAAAGGAGACACGCTATGAAATCTATATTCCGCATTATTTCTGTTTGTGTGTTTTCATCTCACCCTATTTGTGACTTGCTGACAAGCGTTACTACTTGCATGTCACGACAAATGAAACGAGATATTTTTAGTTAATCAATCCGTAAGCTTTTTTATTAGGCTGCGGAAATGTAGCAGCTTAATAAGTCAAAGAATTCAATTTCCTATTCTGCATTCTGTTAAGTGTAGCTAGATTTCCTCCGGCCATGATCCTTTAGGAGATACTGCTATGCGTCATTCATTCTACTTATCACTCGCAGCATGGCTCATTCGAGCTGATTTACGTCGTGAAGAACGGGTATGGAGAAGAAAAGTAAGTCGGAGTGCTTACGATATTCCATGGAATAACCCATATTTATTGCGTGATATCGGTCTGGAAGCAGATGGTCGCGCCATTGGTCGTTCAATCAATGAAGATCAGCATGTGACTCGTCGTATGCACCTGCTCAGGCAGTTTATATCGTTGCGAATACCGACATAACTGAACCAGGCCAAAAGGGGAGTAATCCTTTTGGCCTGATGCTCACTTAGCCCATAGATGACCTTCGATGTGGTTTAGGGCAGTCAATATCAGTAAAAATTACGGACAAGGGTTGGAGTAGGTCATGGCAATGTCATTGATTTTGCCAATGAGCTCATCCGACAATGTGACATCAATACTATCGATATTACTTTTTAATTGATCTAATGTCGTTGCACCGATGATGTTGGAACCGACAAAAGAGCGCTGGTTGACGAAAGCCAGCGCCATTTGTGCCGGATCGAGTTGATAATCTCGGGCAAGTTGAATATAAGCTTCGGTTGCTTTGATTCCCTGAGGCGTGAAGTAGCGTTTAAAACGTTCGAAGCGTGTACAGCGTGCTCCTTCCGGTTTGGCGCCATCGAGATATTTCCCGCTGAGAATGCCAAATGCGAGTGGGGAGTAAGCCAGTAATTTCACCCCTTCAAAATGACTGATTTCTGAAAGGCCGATCTCAAAGCTACGGTTTAGCAGATTATATGGATTCTGAATCGTGACAATCCGAGGTAAATCATGTTTTTCGGCTAAGCGAAGATAGGTCATCACGCCCCAGGGCGTCTCATTCGAAACGCCGATATAGCGAATCTTTCCTGCCCGGACAAGGTCGGTCATCGCTTCAAGTGTTTCAATCAGCGTTACTTCTTCCTGTTCAGGAAGTTCGGGATAGTTGAGTGTGCCGAAACAGTTTGTCTGGCGTTGTGGCCAATGGAGTTGGTATAAATCGAGATAATCGGTTTTCAATCGCGCGAGACTATCGTCAATGGCTTGGTGGATATTACGATGATCCAGAGCCATATTTTCCCGGATCTGAAGTGGGTTTCTTGGTCCTGCGTTTACAGGGCCGGCAACTTTGCTTGCCAGAACGATCTTCTCTCTTTTGCCTGATTTCTCAAGCCAGTGGCCAATAAATTCTTCTGTTCTTCCCTGAGTCTCCGGAGAAGGGGGAATTGGATAGACTTCTGCCGTATCGATGAAATTCACGCCTCGTTCGAGGGCGTAGTCAAGTTGGCTGCAAGCATCATCACATGTATTTTGTTGACCGAAGGTCATGGTACCAAGGCAGATTTTACTGACTTCTAATGTTGAGTGAGGCAGCTTTGTATAATGCATATGACTTCCTTTCTTGTTAGAGAACCAATTATCCAGTAGATCCGACTGCATATCTTCATTAGGTTTGAGCGTGGTTATATATGCTTCGTCATTCACTATAAGCGAAATTCCTACCGAAAAGGAAATAGAAATTCATCATAAAAAGTCGGTGACGAGTGACAGCATCGCACTGAATAGATCAAGGCTGGGACGATATTCGTTGTGGTGTGATTGTCAGCGGTAAATGATGCCGTATCTATATGAAGTGATGAGCGAGGATCTGCGCGGTAAATTGTGTCCGTAGATAAAATCCCCGGGGACGTGTCCGAATTATTTTTCCGTGATAACCATAAGCTTCCGTTTTGACACGGCCATTGGCTGCTTTAGGGCGTAATTGAAGGATCTCACCATGTCTGGCGGTTACTTGTTCGATCTGGCCGAGTACAATGAACTCCATGAGTTCTTCCCAGTCATTTTTGAGTTGTGCCTCTTGTTCTGGTGAGGGGCTCCATAATAGCGGTGCACCGACTTTTCTGTCCGAGAGCGGAATATCTCGTTCTCCTTCAACGGGGATCCAGAGGACTCGTGACAATTTGTTCCTGACATGACTGTTTTCCCAAGTCAAACCATGGATGCCGGTTAATGGTGCCACGGAGACAAATGTGGTTTCGAGTGGTTTGCCAACATAGCTGATAGGGATACTTTTCAGCTCAATGCCTAGTTTTTCAAAATCCTGTTGCGGTTTGCTTCCTGCGGTTGCACCCAAATGCCATTCGAGAAGTTGCCCGACCCAACCTTTATCTTTTTTCAAATCCATCGGGACTTTTATCTGGGCAATGTCTGCCAGTTCAGCAAAACTGAGTCCGGCTATCTCCCAAGCTCTTTCAATTAATTCACGCTCTGTCTTTGGTTCTGGTCTCATAAGATCTTTCGGATGTTCGTGGTAGAAGCGCAACCGTTTAGGATGTAATGCGCGCTAGTTTAACAGATGAAATGAGAGGTCGTCATGGTTTGTCTGAAAGTACTGTTCTTTGATAATGTCCTCAACTTATCCACAGGATGCTTGTGTGTGATGATTTATTGCTTCACCATATGGATAAATATACAGGTTTTTTCGCCGGGTTCTGTTATTTTTCCAGCAAAATCGCGATTGTTGTGTGGATAAAAATGGTGGTGGTTGATCTTTGTTCGATGTGGTGAGGCCGTTGATCCTTGTGAATTAAATTGGGAGCATGAGTATTGTGTTTTCTGACTTAATATGTTGATAAATAAGTATTAGATTGATTATTTTGGTGGCTATTGAAAGATTTATTGCGAGAGGAGAATCTAAATATTGTGAGTAATCTATCACTTTTTCACATAGTTACTCACAGAAAAGGTGAATAAGATCGGCTAAATTTGTCATCTTGTGTTAATAAGTTAGTTGTCTGAGATGAAATATCAAATTTAGTCCACTGGGTATTTTTGTTTTTATTGTCAATGGATATTTGCTACATCTGGGGATCTATGAAAAAATCAGGAGAAGTTAAATTTTATTAGAGGTTTGCCAGTGATAGATGGCGATGGTTATCGGCTGAATGTCGGAATTGTAATCTGCAACAACCATGGTCAGGTATTCTGGGCGAAACGATACGGACAACACTCTTGGCAATTCCCTCAGGGCGGAATTGATCATGGTGAAACTCCAGAACAGGCAATGTTCAGAGAGTTATACGAAGAGGTTGGTTTAACAAAAACGGATGTGAAGGTCATTGGTTCCAGTCGTCATTGGTTAAAGTACAAACTTCCCAAACGATTGGTACGCTGGGATTCACAACCTGTCTGTATTGGACAAAAACAGAAATGGTTTCTTCTGCGTTTAGAGTGTCATGAGTCTAAAATCAACATGCAGCGTGGAGTAACCCCTGAATTTGATGGTTGGCGTTGGGTGAGTTATTGGTATCCGGTAAGGCAGGTTGTTTCCTTTAAACGCGATGTTTATCGGCGAACAATGAAAGAGTTTGCCTCGATTGCGATGCCATTTAAAGCACGGAAAGTAAAAGGTAAACGGAAAGGGAAAAGAGGATAAGCATGCTCTCTCAGCTTCGGGACATTATGGAACAGGTTTCAAAAGTTGAAGATGTTCATCAGGCCTTTGATATCCTGGTGAAACAAACCTGTGAAGCGATGAATACTGAATGCTGCACGATTTATCTCGCCAATGAAGAAAAACTACGCCTTGAACTGATTGCGACTCAAGGGTTGAAATTTAAAGGTAATAAAATTCATATCGGCTTTGACGAGGGATTGGTCGGGTTAGTCAAACGTTCTGCTGAACCGCTCAATCTGGCCGAAGCCTCTAAGCATCCTAGTTTCAAATATTTCAGACAACTTGGTGAAGAGGTGTACCAAAGCTTTTTAGGTACACCCATTATTTACCGCAAACAAGTGCTGGGTGTTTTGGTTGTCCAGCAACGCTCTCCTCGCCAGTTTAGTGAAATCGAAGAATCATTTATTGTGACGCTTTCGGCTCAGTTGGCTGTTTTGGTTGCACATTCGCAGTCTCAGGGGCTATGGTCACTTGTCAAACAACAGCCTGTTGTACGTGGCATTGGGGTCTCTCCGGGAGTCGCCATTGGTGAGTTTTGGTGGGATAATTCTCAGCCGGAGCTAGAGAATGTTTTGCCTGCGTCGACGCTTGACGTCAAAAAAGAACAGGAGTGGTTATCCAGAGCCGTTGAAAATGCACTGGGTGATTTTCGGCGAATGCGTAAGAAGTTGGATGGTGACATCCATAAAGAAACGCTGGCTATTTTTGATTTGTTTACCCATTTACTCAATGATCCGATGTTACGCAAGGATCTGAAAGAACAGATCCTGAAAGGTGACCGGGCCGATTGGGCCTTGCGTCAGGTGGTTGAAGCATATGTCGAACGCTTTTCCCAAATGTCGGATGTTTACTTGCGAGAAAGAGCACAGGATATCCGGGAACTCGGGCAGCGAATGTTGTACTTTTTGTATAACAGTGAACAGGAAGAGTTGGCGCTGGAAAAGCCGATTATTCTTGTCGTCAGAGAGTTAACCGCTTCAATTCTGGCCAGTATTCCCAAAGATAAACTCTTGGCGGTTGTTTCACTCGAAGGCGCAGCTAACTCCCATGCTGCGATTCTATCTCGGGCCTTGGGGATTCCCGCCATTATGGGGGTTTCCTTAAATTTCAAAGAAATTAATAGTCAATTAGCGATTGTCGATGGTTACAGTGGCTTCATTCATATTTCACCGGATTCTGAAGTTCTGGCCGAATACCAAGAGCTGATGGAAGAAGAAGGTGAATTGTCAGAAATGGTCAATCAAAGCCTTGCCGAGAAAGCGATTACAATTGATGGATATCCGGTCAATATTTTGCTGAATGCAGGGCTGAGTACCGAGAACAATATTGCAGTGAATCAAGGGGTGGATGGTGTCGGTTTGTATCGGACCGAAATCTCGTTCTTATTACAGAATCGTTTCCCTTCTGAAGAAGAGCAGACTCAAATTTATCGTCAGGTTCTATGCGCGCATCCCGACAAGACGGTTGTGATGAGAACATTAGATGTCGGTGGTGATAAGCCTTTACCTTATTTGCCGATTGAAGAGGATAATCCATTTTTAGGATGGCGGGGGATTCGTTTCACACTTGATCACCCGGATATTTTTTTGATTCAACTTCGGGCAATGCTCAAAGCCAGTATAAACACGAGTAATCTGGGCATTCTGTTACCGATGATTTCTGGCATGAAAGAACTTGATGATGCGCTTGCTTTTATTGAACAAGCATTTATGGAAGTTTCGGCAGTGGATGAACGAGTAAAAATGCCTGCAATCGGGATTATGCTCGAAGTGCCATCGATGATTTACCTTTTACCTCAGATGGCCGACCGGGTTGACTTTATCTCCGTGGGAACAAACGATCTGACGCAATATTTATTAGCAGTTGATCGGAACAATGCCCGGGTTGCTGATGTCTACGAATCCATGCATCCGTCAGTCTTGATGGCGTTAAAGCATATTTCTGATGTGTGCCATCAGCATCAGATTAATGTGTGTGTGTGTGGCGAGCTTGCCGGTGATCCGATCGGGGCGTTGCTTCTGATCGGCATGGGGTATCAGACATTGAGTATGAACACAGCGAATGTTGCGAAAGTGAAATACCTCATTCGTCATTCAGAAGTCAAAATGCTGAAAAAACTTGCATCGCAAGCGCTGATGCAAACTTATGGTCATGATATTTATAGTATGATGCGGACTTATTTTGAAGAGTTCGGTTTTGCTGGCTTTATCCGCGCCGGCAAACATTAAGTTAATCTAAGGAACGAGCGTGACCATCACTTTTGTCTTGTTGTTGATTGTGTTAGGTGCTTTTGTCGGTGTTATGGCTGGCTTATTAGGCATTGGGGGTGGTTTAATTATTGTTCCGGCCCTGTTATTTTTATTTCCCTATATCGGCATCGCACCTGATATTGCGATGCAAGTGGCTTTGGCAACCTCTCTCTCCTGTATCATTCTGACCTCTGGCTCTTCTGCATTGAATCATTTACGTTATGGCAATATTGATTTATTAGCCGTGAAATGGCTGACGCCCGGCATTATTGCCGGTGGGTTGACAGGGGCGACGCTTGCTGACTGGATGCCGAGCGGATATCTGCCCAAAGTCTTTGGGATGATTGTTTTTTTTCTGGCGATACAAATGTTTCTTTCGATTCGCCAGCAGATTGCAAAACCGATGCCCGGACAAGGTGCAATGTTATTGAGTGGATGCTTCATTGGTATGATTGCCAGTTTGGCTGGCATCGGCGGCGGGGCGTTGTCGGTGCCTTATCTCAACAAACACGGTGTAGAAATGCGTAAGGCTGTTGGCACATCATCACTGTGTGGCTGTGTGATTGCATTGTCTGGCATGGTGGGATTTATTTGGCATGGTTTTTCAGTAAAAAGCCTGCCTGAATTTAGTCTGGGGTACGTTTATTTACCCGCGTTGCTGTTTGTTGCCTGCTCGTCGATATTTACGACAAAAGTGGGAGCAAAGTTAGCGACTGAGTTACCGACATCAGTATTGAAAAAGGTGTTTTCTGTTTTTCTGATGTTTATATCCGTTTATATGTTGCTGCGCTGAGCGTGGTATGTCATAAACCATTTAATATTGAATAAAGAGTAATGATTTATGTCTCAGGAATTCTTGCAGTTTCCGAATATTGATCCTGTCTTAGTCTCCATCGGGCCACTGTCGATCCGTTGGTATGGTGTTATGTATCTGCTCGGGTTCCTCTTTGCAACTTGGCTTGCGAACCGAAGGGCGGATAAGGAAGGCAGCGGATGGACGAGAGAGCAGGTTTCTGATCTGTTGTTTGCCGGATTTGTTGGTGTGGTGATTGGCGGACGTGTAGGCTATGTCCTGTTTTATGGATTTGAGTATTTTCTGGCCGATCCGTTATATCTGTTTAAGGTCTGGACCGGCGGGATGTCTTTCCATGGTGGTTTACTCGGTGTGATTACGGCAATGTTCTGGTATGCAAAACGCAATCATCGCCAGTTTTTTGCCGTTGCTGACTTCGTCGCACCACTGGTTCCATTTGGACTCGCGATGGGGCGTTTAGGGAATTTTATGAATGGGGAGTTGTGGGGAAGAGTGACACATGTGCCTTGGGGAATGGTATTTCCCGGTGCGGGGCCACTGCCACGCCATCCTTCCCAGTTGTATGAGTTCTTTTTGGAAGGCGTCCTCTTGTTTATCATCCTGAACCTCTTCATTCGCAAACCTCGTCCCGCGGGCTCGGTTGCCGGACTATTTCTGATTGGTTACGGTGCTTGCCGTACATTTGTTGAGTATTTCCGAGAGCCGGATGCACAACTGGGCTTGTTTGCCGGGTTTATCTCGATGGGGCAAATTCTTTCTCTGCCGATGATTTTAGCGGGTGCGTTACTGATGTTCTGGGCTTATCGTCGTCATTCAGGTGTATCAGCACAATAAATCTACATCTTAGAATAATGATTATCAGGCTGGCTCAATGGCTTTAAACGCATTAAAGACGAAGTTATCGAGACATATGACTGGGGATGCGAGAGCCCCGTTTGAGACTTGTCGATATCAAGAATCCCCGATGAAGTGATTCGTCGGGGAAAGATAACGTCGTTATATTGCCACTGGCGCTTTTATCGATGGATGCGGGTCATAGCCAACGATTTCAAAATCTTCAAAACGATAGTCATAAATTGATTCAGGGGTGCGCAAAATACGTAATTCCGGTAGCTGTCGTGGCTCTCGGGTGAGCTGGGTTTTAATTTGTTCCATATGGTTCGAATACGCGTGTAAGTCACCAAAACTGACCACAATTTCATGAGGTATCAGATTGCATTGTTGGGCGAGCATATGGGTGAGCAACGCCAATGAGGCAATGTTATAAGGTAACCCGAGGAAGCTATCTGAACTACGAATGTATAATTGTGCAGAGAGCTTGCCGTTTGAGACATAAAACTGATACAGCAAATGACAGGGGGGGAGTGCCATTTTCCCTTGACTGGCATTGTCTCGAGGTGCCATGGACTCGTCCGGTAAATACTCAACATTCCAGCCATGAAAGAGTATACGGCGACTGTTGGGATTATTTTTTAAAGCATCCACGACATAATCGATTTGATTGATGCTCTCACCTGATTGCGTTGGCCATGCTGTCCACTGCTTACCATAAATCGGGCCCAAGTCACCATTTTCCGTCGCCCATTCATCCCAGATCGAAACACCATTCGCTTTGAGCCAAGTGGTATTGGTATCCCCACTCAGGAACCAGATCAGTTCATTTGCGATACTTTTGAAATGGAGCTTCTTGGTTGTCGTGAGAGGAAACCCCTCTTGGAGGTTGTGACGAATTTGACGGCCAAACACCGAAAGTGTACCGGTGCCGGTGCGATCACCTTTGACATCACCGTTTTCCAGAATATCTTCCAATAATGCAATGTACTGCTTCATAACTTGCCTATTCATGAATTTTTTATCAGTTTAATGAATTTCCCAGAGACTTGTAAGGGGCAGTATCGAAGATATTTCTATGTTCGGATATATCGATGCGACACATTGAAAACTACGATTATTTCGATCATGCTGATGATAGAATACGCCGTACTGGTATGAATTGAATCTGACTGATGGTCTGGGTATATGTCTCATTTGAATTACAATCACTTATATTATTTTTGGATGGTTTGTAAACAAGGCTCGGTTACCAAAGCCGCTCAAGCTTTATTCCTGACACCGCAAACGGTGACCGGGCAAATTAAAGCGCTTGAAGCACGTATGGATGGTCAGTTGATGAAACGTGCTGGGCGACGGGTTGAACCGACAGAGCTGGGACAGTTGGTTTATAAATATGCCGATCGTATGTATGGCTTGAGCTATGAGATGCTCGATATCGTCAACTATAGTCAGCGGGCAAACTTATTACTGGATGTGGGGGTTGCAGATGCCATCTCCAAACAGATTGTCAGTAAGATTTTGTCATGTGCCGTTCCTGAAGATGAACATATTCATTTACGTTGTTTTGAATCGACCCATGAACTGCTGTTTGAGCAGCTTTCTCAGCATAAACTGGATATGATTTTGTCTGATTGCCCGGTTGACTCTGCTCGAAGTCCCGGCTTGTTTAGTAAAAAGCTGGGAGAAAATCAAATGTGCTTTTTTTCATATACGATGCCTCAAGAGAGCTCACTCATCGACTGTTTGTCTGGTGGGCAAATACTGATCCCGGGGAGTCGGACCGCCATGGGAAGAAGTGTGATGCACTGGTTTGATAGCCAAGGTATTCAACCCAATATCATGGGGGAGTTTGATGATGTTGCGCTGATGAAAGCTTTTGCCAGAGAAAATCGAGAGGCTATTTTTTTAGCACCGTCTCTCTATACCGAAGGGGTGAATGGTGATTTGCCGATACATTTAATCGATAGAATCGATGATTTAAAGGAAGAATATTTCGTTATTTTTGCTGAGCGGATGATCCAGCACCCAGCCGTGAAACGTATATGTAGTGAAGATTTTAGTTATTTATCAGTATAATTGGTTCTTTTTCATGGGTAATTGCTTTAATATCTAGCACTTGCTTATTATATAAGTACAAGTTTCGAAAATAATAACCATAAATCGCGATGAATGAACAGAAAGTAAAGTGATTTGTAAGGCTGCAAGGTTGTAGTCGCTATATGTATGAAATGAACCTGTCCATAAAGGGAGCCTTTCGTGAATCTTCAGGAAATGGAACAAAAGTCAGCGAAAGCCGTTGTATTGCTCAAAGCAATGGCGAATGAGAGACGCCTTCAGATATTATGTTTACTGTTAGCGCAGGAATTTTCAGTCGGTGAGCTGAGTGAGAAACTTGAGTTGAGTCAATCTGCATTATCGCAACATTTGGCGTTATTACGTCGGGAGCAATTGGTTGCGACACGGAAAGAAGCGCAGACGGTTTACTATTCGCTCAGTAGTCATGAAGTGAAAGAAATGATTGAATTGCTGTATCGTCTTTATTGTTCGTAAAATGAGCGTTGACTGGCATCAGAGAAATAAAAAAACCGACAAAATGTCGGTTTTTTATTTGTATGAAGCAATTAATGCATTACAGCGCTTTGATTGCAGCAACAAAACGAGCTTTATGACGAGCTGCTTTATTCTTGTGAATCAGGCCTTTTGTTGCCATACGGTCAAGAAGTGGTGTTGCTTCAGCTAGTGCAGCAGTTGCAGCTTCTTTGTCGCCAGCGTTAATAGCAGCGACAGTTTTTTTCATATAAGTGCGCATCATTGAGCGGCGGCTCGCGTTGTGTTGACGATTTTTTTCCGCCTGAATAGCGCGCTTCTTAGCAGATTTACTATTTGCCAAGGGTCTACTCCCAAAAACTTTAGTTCAGTGACATTTTAAGGGCGGGAACTATCCCTTATTTACCTAAAAATGTCAATTCATTTGTGCAAAAACACAACGAACCAAAACATTTTTGGTATCGTTGGACATTCGCGGTTAAGATGGCGGGGATTCTAACAGCATTCTTTTTTGAATGCTAATACTTAATCTGCTCTTTCAACGGTCGTCTTTTTTGTGTTTATCCGTATTTTAACGAGCGTGATGCTGTATCGCTCAGTTTGAATGAATAGACATATTGTTGACACAACTATGATTTGAAAAGCAGCGCATTCTACGTTAAAAAGCTGCACACAGGCAGAAAGTATTCTCAGCACGCCGGATAAAGCCAGCGCGATGCTTTTCATCCTGCTATATCAGTAAAGTCACCGGGATTCTCTCGGATGCGATTTGACATATAAATAGAGGTTACGGTGAGTCAACGTCTTCTCAGGTCTGGTCTGATTGTCAGTACCATGACACTGCTCTCGCGCGTTTTAGGATTATTTCGAGACATTGTGGTTGCGAATCTTATGGGGGCCGGTGCGAGCGCCGATGTGTTTTTCTTTGCCAATAAGATCCCCAATTTTTTACGTCGCTTATTTGCTGAAGGCGCTTTTTCACAGGCTTTTGTCCCCGTACTGACCGAATATCACGCTCAGGGCGATATGGACAAAACACGGTTGTTAATTGCCAGGGCCTCGGGGACGTTGGGCGTTCTTGTTTCGATCGTAACACTATTGGGAATTCTTGGCTCTAGTGTTGTGACGGCTGTTTTCGGGGCAGGTTGGTTCCTCGATTGGTTACATGGCGGTCCGTCGGCCGCAAAATTTGAGTTGGCCAGTTTACTTCTCAAAATCACGTTTCCTTATTTATGGTTTATTACCTTTGTTGCGCTGTCCGGCGCGATTTTAAATACATTGGGTAAATTTGCTGTTTCTTCATTTACGCCTGTATTTCTGAACGTGATGATTATCGGTTCAGCACTCTTGATTGCCCCCCGACTGGCACAGCCAGAGATTGGGTTAGCTTTTGGTGTATTTCTCGGTGGACTGGTTCAATTTCTGTTTCAGTTACCTTTTTTGATGAAAGCCGGGGTTTTTGTCTGGCCGAAATGGGGATGGGATGATCCCGGGGTACGAAAAATCAGAACGTTGATGATCCCGGCTCTATTCGGTGTTTCCGTCAGTCAGATCAACTTATTGTTCGATACCTTTATTGCCAGCTTTTTGCAAACAGGGTCGATTAGCTGGCTTTATTATTCCGATCGTTTGTTAGAATTTCCGCTCGGATTATTTGGTATCGCAATTGCCACCGTGATTTTGCCTGCATTATCAAGAAAGCATGTGGATGCCGAACCCATCGGGTTTGCTAATACAATGGATTGGGGGGTACGGATGGTCTGTCTGTTGGGAATTCCTGCCACGCTTGGTTTGATTGTATTAGCCCAACCGATGATTATGGTCTTGTTTATGCGCGGTGAGTTTACTTTAGTTGATGTACAGCAAGCTGCGCTTTCGTTACAGGCTTACGCTTCCGGTCTTCTGTGTTTCATGCTGATCAAAATATTGGCACCGGGATACTACTCTCGTCAAGATACCAAAACGCCTGTCAAATATGGGATTGTTGCGATGATCACCAATATGTTTTTTAACACGGTATTTGCTTGGTTTTTCGGTTATGTCGGTTTGGCAATGGCGACTGCATTGTCGGCATTTATCAATATGGCCTTATTATATCGAGGGCTCCATTTAGCCGCCGTATATCGGATGCAGCGTTCGACCATCCTATTTATTGTCCGGATTTTTGTTGCCAGTCTGATTATGAGTGTATGTCTTGCTTTGGGAGCTGACCATCTGGCAACTTGGGCTGAGTGGGGCACGTTAAAACGAGCTCTTATGTTGTCTGGATTAATCGTGTCCGGGGGCTGTATTTATGGGGGAGTCAGCTTCATCTGCGGAATTCGGTTGAAAGATATCCGAGTGACCTAATCGGAGTCGTCTCCCGTGTTTATATTGGGGAAAAGTTGGTCTTTCAGTGCGGCTAGCACATCACTAAAGCAGGATGTGGAACGCATTTGTTGGCTTGATTGACTTTCTTCTCCTGAGCTGAGGTTATATAATCCGTCGGTTTCATCACCAGAGAATTGAATCATAGGTTTTAAACGTCCGATATGGAATTAATCCGAGGTATTCATAACATACGTACTCAGCACCATGGTTGTGCGCTGACGATCGGGAATTTTGATGGTGTCCACCTCGGACATCAGCAGGTACTGCGGTTGGTGTCGGAACAAGCCCGTGCACTGGGTGTTCCATCGATGGTGATGACCTTTGAACCACAGCCGATGGAGCTATTTAATCAACATCATGCTCCGGCTCGCCTGACACGTCTGCGTGATAAATTTGTGCAGTTGAGTCGACTCGACATTGATCGCCTGCTTTGTGTTAATTTTGATCATCAATTTGCCCAGTTAGATGCAGAAACCTTTATTCATGACTTGTTGGTCAAGCACTTGGGTGTTAAGTTTCTTGTCATTGGCGATGATTTTTGTTTTGGTCGGCAACGGCGCGGTAATTTTGCGATGTTGCAACAAGCTGGAGAAAAATTCGGTTTCGACGTTGTCAGTACACAAAGTTTTTGTGTCGATCGTCTGCGAGTCAGTAGCACTGCGATTCGAGAAGCATTGGCGCGTGATGAGCTTGCCGCTGCCACAGAGATGCTTGGGCGTCATTACAGTATCAGTGGCCGAGTGTCTCATGGGCGAAAGCTGGGGCGAACCATTGGTTTTCCGACTGCAAATATCCCGTTGAAACGATGTGTGTCTCCTGTTTCCGGGGTGTATGCCGTGCAGGTTTCCGGCCTGACAGAAACACCGATCAATGGTGTTGCAAATATCGGCCACCGGCCAACGGTTAATGGTGTCCGTCAGCAACTGGAAGTTCATTTATTTGACTTTCATGGCAATATTTACGGTAAACAGTTAGAAGTCGCACTTTTACATAAACTTCGAGGGGAGCATAAGTTTGATTCCTTTGAAGCATTGAAACAACAAATAAAATTGGATGCTGAAGCTGCAAGGGTGTGGTTGCTTCAGTATGAGGGTTAGCCGAGACATGTTCGGCTGACATAATGTCTAACTTCGCCCAGTATAACGGAATTAAGAATCGATGAGTGAATATAAAGATACCCTGAATTTACCTGAAACAGGGTTTCCAATGCGTGGCAACCTGGCGCAACGCGAGCCGGATATGCTGCAACGTTGGTATCAAGAGGACCTTTACGGTGCTATCCGTAAAGCTAAAAAAGGCAAAAAATCTTTCGTATTACATGATGGCCCTCCTTACGCCAACGGTGATATTCATATTGGTCACGCTCTGAATAAGATTCTTAAAGACATTATTATCAAATCCAAAACGCTTTCAGGTTTTGACTCACCTTATATTCCGGGGTGGGACTGTCACGGATTACCGATCGAGTTGATGGTTGAAAAGAAAGTCGGCAAACCGGGACAGAAAGTCACGGCTGCTGAATTTCGTGAAAAATGTCGTGAATATGCTGCCGGCCAAGTTGAAGGACAAAAAGAGAGTTTTAAACGTCTGGGAATTCTTGGTGAGTGGGATAAACCCTATCTCACGATGGATTTTGCCACTGAAGCGAACATTATCCGTGCTTTAGGCAAAATTGCCGATAACGGGCATCTGCTCAAAGGCTTTAAGCCGGTTCACTGGTGTACCGATTGTGGTAGTGCCCTTGCTGAAGCGGAAGTTGAATATAAAGATAAAAAATCGCCATCGATTGATGTGCGTTTCAAAGCGGTTGATGTACCGGCGCTATTGTCTAAATTCACTTTAAGTCAGGGGCATGAAGGCGACGGTCACCTCTCTATCGTTATCTGGACGACAACGCCATGGACCTTACCGGCAAACCGTGCCGTCTGTTTACGCGATGATCTGGAATATGTTTTGATTCAGATTGAAGCGGATGAAGCGACAGAGCGTCAGGCTGAGCGGATTATTGTTGCTTCCGAACTGGCCAACGATGTTATGGATCGCGCCGGTATTGAACATTTCCACAATTTAGGGTTTGCAAGCGGCGCTGATTTAGAATTAACCCGGTTTCATCACCCGTTCTATGATTTCACTGTACCTGCCGTTTTAGGCGACCATGTGACGACTGATTCAGGGACTGGAGTCGTGCATACTGCTCCCGGCCACGGTCAGGAAGACTTCGTTGTTGGTCAGGCATATCAATTGGAAGTTGCAAACCCAGTGGGTTCAAATGGTGTTTATCTGCCGGATACTGAATTGTTTGCGGGTCAGCATGTATTTAAAGCAAATGATTCGGTGATTGAAGTCCTGAAAGAAAAAGGCGCGCTGTTACACCATCATGCCTATGAACATAGCTATCCTCATTGTTGGCGACACAAGACGCCGATTATTTTCCGCGCGACACCACAGTGGTTTGTGTCGATGGAGCAGGCGGGACTGCGTCACAAAGCGCTGGAAGCGATCAAAGGTATCAAATGGATGCCAGACTGGGGTGAAGGCCGTATTCAAAGTATGGTTGAAGGCCGTCCGGAATGGTGTATTTCCCGTCAAAGAACCTGGGGTACACCGATTGCGTTGTTTGTGCATAAAGAGACGTCTGAATTACATCCGAATTCTTCTGCGCTGATCGAGCAGGTTGCTCAACGGGTAGAGCAGCAAGGTATTCAGGCATGGTGGGATCTGGATATCGCTGAACTACTGGGTGATGATGCGCAGCAATATGAAAAAGTATTGGATACGCTGGATGTTTGGTTTGATTCTGGCGTGACTCATTATTCAGTCGTTGATTCCCGTGAAGAGTTCCACGGTGCACAGGCTGATATGTATCTGGAAGGGTCTGATCAACATCGTGGCTGGTTCCAGTCTTCTCTGATCTCATCGATTGCGATGAAAGATAAAGCACCATACCGAGAAGTGTTGACGCATGGTTTCACGGTGGATGGACAAGGTCGTAAGATGTCTAAATCGATCGGTAATACCATCGCCCCGAAGGATGTCGTCAATAAATTGGGTGCAGATATTTTACGGTTGTGGGTCGCATCTACAGACTACACCGGTGAAGTTGCCGTTTCTGATGAGATTTTGAAGCGTTCTGCGGATGCATATCGTCGGATTCGTAATACATCCCGCTTTTTCCTGGCGAACTTGAACGGCTTTAATCCGGCAACCGATATTGTGCCGATGGAAGAGATGGTTGCACTGGATCGTTGGGCTGTCGCTCGTGCACTCGCAACCCAGCAAGAAATTATCAAGGCTTATGATGCTTATAACACGCATGCAGTTGTTCAGCGTTTAATGCATTTCTGCTCGATTGAAATGGGGTCTTTCTATCTCGATGTGATTAAAGACCGTCAATACACTGCAAAGTGTGGCGGACATGCACAAAGAAGTTGTCAGACAGCACTGTTTTACATTGTTGAAGCTTTGGTGCGCTGGATGGCACCGATTATGTCGTTCACTGCGGATGAAATCTGGCGTGAAATGCCAGAATTACAAGCAAACGGTGCAACCCGTAATCCGTTTGTCTTTGCTGAAGAATGGTATGAAGGCCTTTTCGATTTACAAGATGGCGAGCCTTTAGATCACGCATTCTGGAGTCATATTCAAGATGTGCGTGGTGTGGTGAATAAGCTACTGGAAGCTGCGCGTGGTGAGAAGATCATCGGTGGTTCATTACAAGCTGAAGTGACGCTGTACGTTGATGGTGAACTGGCAGGTAAACTGAATCGACTTGAAGATGAACTCCGTTTTGTGCTGTTGACCTCGAAAGCCGTTGTTCAACCAGTTTCGCAGAAAACGGAACAAGCTCAGAGTACCGAGATTGATGGTTTGTTTGTCATGGTTTCAGCGACTGAAGCAGAGAAATGTGAACGTTGCTGGCACCATACGGATGATGTCGGTACGATTGCCGGACATGAACATATTTGTGGTCGCTGTGTATCGAACATCGAAGGTGCTGGCGAAGTCCGTAAATTTGCATAAATCAGTTGACTGACGGAATCAATATGACAGAACTGACACTTAAGCGTTCAGGGATCCGCTGGTTATGGCTGGCGGTTCTGGTTTTCGCGCTTGATATTATCATCAAACTGGTCGTCATGAATCATATGGATTATGGATGGCAACACCGTATTGAGGTGCTGCCGTTTTTTAATCTGTTGTATGTCCATAATTATGGCGCTGCATTCAGTTTTCTGAGTGATCAGACTGGGTGGCAGCGTTGGCTATTTACCGGTATTGCGTTGATCGTCGTTCTGTTACTGATGTACTGGATGCGCAAGCAACCCGCATCAGAGCGATGGACAAGCAGTGCTTATGCGATGATTATTGGCGGTGCTGTGGGCAATGTCTTTGATCGCGTTGTGCATGGATTTGTGGTTGATTACCTCGATTTCTATTGGGGAGGACACCATTGGCCAGCTTTCAATCTGGCTGACAGTGCGATCTGCATTGGCGCGGTCATGCTGATTCTTGATGGCTTCCGTCGTAAAGATGAACCCAAATAGTTTATCCAGATTCATTGAATGAATCACCCGAAGCGCTGTCTGTTAAACCGGATAGCGCTTTTTGCATCAAAGCAGGGGAAAGTAAATTACATGACAAATACAAACGAAGCTCAATTGATACAGAAAGGGAGTGCTGTCACTTTTCATTTTACAATTAAACTGAAAGATGGCTCGATTGCTGACAGTACGCATCAGATGGGGAAACCCGCGAAATTAGTCATCGGAGATGGCAGCTTAAGCGACAACTTTGAGCAATGTCTGTTCGGGTTGCAGGCGGGCGATCAACGCACGATCGAACTAAAAGCAACCGATGCATTCGGTCTACCAAACCCTGATAATATTCACCATATGGATCGAACGAAGTTTGCTGGAGATACAGAACTTGACGTTGGTGTGATCATGGGGTTTAGCGGCCCCGATGGCATGGAGATTCCCGGTATCGTGACTGCCATTGAAGGTGAATCAGTGACAGTTGATTTTAATCACCCGCTGGCAGGTCAAGATGTCACGTTTGATGTTGAAATTTTAGCTGTTGAATCGGGTGAATAACGGCGTACGTCGTGAGTTGAGTAAAAACCATGAGCAATGATATGAAAATACTACTAGCAAACCCTCGCGGCTTTTGTGCTGGGGTTGACCGGGCCATCAGTATTGTCGAGCGCGCTTTGGAGATGTATCAGCCCCCGATTTATGTTCGTCATGAAGTCGTCCATAACCGGTTTGTTGTTGAAGATTTGAAGCGACGCGGCGCTATTTTCGTTGAAGAGTTGCATGAAGTTCCTGACAACCACATTGTGATATTTTCTGCGCATGGTGTCTCTCAGGCGGTCCGAAACGAAGCAAAATCCAGAGCATTGACTATTTTTGATGCGACCTGTCCACTCGTGACCAAAGTTCACATGGAAGTCGCCAGAGCGAGTAGAAAGCATATGGAAGTCGTTTTAATTGGACATGCCGGACACCCTGAAGTCGAAGGAACAATGGGGCAGTATGCCAGTCAGACGGGCGGTATGTATTTGGTTGAAAAACCAGACGATGTTGTCGGGCTCAAAGAGAGAGTCAAACATCCGGATGAGCTTCACTATGTCAGTCAGACCACGCTTTCAGTTGATGAAACAGCCGATGTGATTGATGAATTGCGCCGCGTCTTTCCTGATATTCAGGGGCCGCGTAAAGATGATATTTGTTATGCCACGCAGAATCGGCAGGATGCGGTTCGGATTCTGGCTCAGCAAGTGGATGTGATGATCGTCGTCGGCTCTAAGAATTCGTCGAATTCAACGCGGCTGAAAGAGTTAGCTGAAAAACTGGGAACTGCTGCATTTCTCACGGACAGACCGGAAGATATTCATCCGGAGTGGTTATCCGATGCCCACCTTGTCGGCGTGACAGCAGGGGCCTCGGCACCGGAAGCGCTGGTCAATCAGATTCTTGAGCGAATCAAAGAATTGGGCGCTGTCTCCGTCGAAGAAGTGTTGGGACGGGAAGAAAATATGTTTTTTGAAGTCCCGAAAGAATTGCAAATGAAAATGGTCGATTGACCCGTATTCTTTTTAGCGATGATCGAATCAGGGCTCCCTCAGGGAGCCCTTTTCATATCAAGCATTGCCAGAAAACAACATGAAGTTACGCGGTTTTCGTCTGCTTGTCCGATGCGTTTTTCGGATTTGCAAGTGTCGTATCATCATGACTTTTTGCCACTTTGAGTACGTAGGCTAGCATAGCGATAGAAGCAAGGAAGCCGAGGATTGTTGAAATCTGCATGGGTAAACCTAATCCCAGCGTACTACTGTTGAGAATAAAGCTGACACAGACGGTTGTCATGAACAGTGCTGGTACGGTTGTGATCCAGTGGAATTTCTGGTGACGTAAGAGGTAAGCAGAAGCAGTCCACAGCATGACAACTGCGGTCGTTTGGTTGGCAAAACCAAAGTAACGCCAGATGATCGCGAAATCTACTTGAGTCAGAATACCACCGATGACAAAGAGTGGCATTGCCATCAATAACCGGTTGCGCAGGGTTTTCTGCTCGACATTAAAATACTCCGCTAAGATCAGGCGGCTGGAACGGAAAGCGGTATCACCGGAAGTAATGGGCAGAATGACAACACCAAGGAAAGCCAGCACACCGCCGAACACACCCAGTAATCCGAACGAAGAGCTGTAAACCACACTCCCCGGACCACCTTGATCAATCGCTTCAGAAAGTCCGTCCAGCGAGCCGAAGTAGGTCAAAGCAATCGTACACCAGATTAAAGCAATGACACCTTCACCAATCATGGCACCATAGAATACAAAACGACCATTTTTTTCATTTTCCATGCAACGTGCCATCAGCGGTGACTGCGTGGCATGAAACCCTGAAATTGCACCGCAGGCAATGGTAATAAAGAGAGCCGGCCATAGTGGCATGTCGCGTGGATTCAGGTTGCTGAACAGATCACTGATGGCGAAACCACCCATGACGGTGTGCTTGTCGGAGACAAGGATGGCAGTGATTAACCCAACAGACATAAAAATAAGCAGGGCACCGAATAACGGATATAGACGTCCGATGATTTTATCGACTGGAACGATTGTTGCCAAAATGTAGTAAGCAAAAATGATGATGACCATCAGACCAGTACCGATATGGAGTGAGAATTGCTCATTGACCAAGTTGGTAATCATACCGGCAGGCGCAGAAACAAACACAACCCCAACAAGCAGTAAGAGAATAATCGCAAAGGCATTCATGAAATGTTTTGCGCCATTGCCAAGGTATTTGCCGCTGATATTCGGGACCGAGGCTCCCCCGTTTCTGACGGAGAGCATACCCGAGAAATAATCATGTACCGCGCCGGCAAAAATACAGCCAATGACAATCCACAATAATGCCGCCGGGCCGTATAGCGCACCCATAATCGGGCCGAATATCGGGCCGACACCGGCAATGTTCAGTAACTGAACAAGGTAGACTTTCGGGGTTGATATCGGGACATAATCAACCCCATCCCTCATACTGTAGGCTGGTGTCTGGCGTTTCTCATTAATGCCAAATATTTTTTCGACAAGTGTACCGTAAATAAAGTAACCACCGATTAAAGCGATCAAGGAGACGAAGAACCACGACATATTATTTTCCTTCTGTTGGTGGACAGAGATGTTCTATCAATAGACTAGTCTGACCAGAAGCGTTATGCATGACAAAGTCAGTTGAGTGGTCCTATGAAGAATTAAGTGGTCTTCTATCCGCAGGAAGTGGTTTTGATTTGAGGGGTGGTTTGGATGACTCATAAATATAACCCGTGTAAATATTAATGCGCTATCGCTATACAGGGAAATAGGAAACTGGGCATTGCTGTTTGGTGTTTTACGTCGAATGCGTATATGGTTGAAGTAATATAAGTTTAAAACAAGGTGTTGATGTCGTGATAAATTTTCGTAATTGGCTCGGTGGAATCGTGATTTCTTTGCTGCTGTTAGGGTGTGCTGCGTCGGAGCAATCACTGGCTACACAAGGAGATTGGTATCAAATTGGTTATCGTGATGGGATTGCGGGGCATCAACAGCGATCCTATCGAGCTCTTCATCAGTTGGGCGGTGTCCAAATGGCCGATTATGATGAAGGATACGATGATGGTATGACCCAATATTGTAATCCAGATTTTGCCTATCAAATCGGGTTGTCCGGTCAATACTATGATGGGGTTTGTGCCGGAACGCCAACGGGAAATCAGTTCCGTATGGAGTGGCAACGCGGTTGGGATCAATATACCAGTCACTGAGCGATGGTTTGTGTGTCCGTATCTCAGTGACCGGGTATTGAAATGGGCTTATAGGCCTTCAATGAATCTAGTGCCGGGTCTTTAAGAGGATGGTTGGATTGCCTTGCGTAAGACCCCTTCAGATTGTGAGAGTCTATCCAACGCTTCCTGATAACTCATATCGGTCAGCTGCATCAGAATCGCAATTTTCGCGTTGTTTTGGCTCTGTGCCAGTAACTGTTCCGCCTGGTTTTTTTCACAGTCAGTCGCTTGCATCACGATTCTCACGGCCCGGGCTTTCAGCTTTTTATTGGTTGCCTGTACATCAACCATCAGGTTTTGGTAGCTTTTACCTAAGCGGATCATACTCGCGGTTGTCAGCATATTCAGGATCAGTTTTTGTGCCGTACCGGACTTCAGTCGCGTAGAACCGGTTAATGCTTCCGGACCAACCAGCGGTGAGATGGCTATCTGTGCAATGGCCGCAATGTTTGAGTCTGGATTACAAGAGACTGCAACGGTCGTGGCACCGATTTGATTGGCATATTCCAACCCACCAATCACATAGGGGGTTCGACCACTGGCTGCAATCCCAACCACAACATCGTGCTGACTCAGTGCAATGTTGTGGAGATCATGACTTGCCGCACTCGGGGAGTCCTCACTGCCTTCTTGTGCTTTAAACATTGCTTCTTTTCCCCCGGCGATCAAACCGATCACCATTTGATCAGACACTCCGAAAGTCGGTGGACATTCTGAGGCATCCAGTACACCCAGACGACCACTGGTACCGGCACCGATATAAATCAACCGCCCTTTATTTTTAAATGCCGTGGTAATGGCATCGACTGCCGTCGCGATTTGAGGAATGACTTTTTCTACCGCAAAAGGGACGGTCTTATCCTGTTGATTCAGTCGTTCAAGAATGGCTTCAGTGGATAGTAAATCGATATCCATGGTTTCTGGGTTCCGCCCTTCAGAAACCAGTTGAGACAGTGCGGACAATAAAGCATCATTCGTCATAAGTTGTTACTCTTCTGATTCTATTGAGTGGTGTAGATAACGCCCAGTGACACTGCTTTGGTCGCGCCAGTGACTTCAGGAACGTTGCTCGGGCGTGCATGGATGCGTTGGTGTGCCAGCCAAGCAAAAGCCATAGCTTCCATATCATCGTTATCAACGCCTTGTGCTGATGTGTTACTGACCTGCCAGCCTTGCAACAGGGTCTGTAACTCCTGCATTAATAATGGATTGTTGGCACCACCACCACAGACAAACAGCCGAGGCTGAATACCGCTGGTATATAAACAGCTTTGATCGGCAATGGTCTCAGCGGTCAACCGGCACAGGGTTCTTTGCACATTTTCGGGGGGGATGTGATGGTTCAGCAATCTGACTTTCGACTGAACCCAACCTAGATTGAAGTATTCTCTGCCGGTACTTTTGGGGGCGGGGGCAGAAAAATAGCTATCTCGCTTCATCAGTTCCAGCAGCGGTCGATCAATTTCTCCGCTGCGAGCCATCTGTGCATCTCGATCAAATTTTTCCCGCGTGTGGTATTGGCACCAAGCATCCATCAGGATATTACCGGGGCCTGTATCATATCCTAACAGTGGCTTATCCGGTCTGATCACTGAAATGTTGGCAATGCCACCAATGTTAAGCACGACCAAGGTTGAATCATCCTGCAAAAAGACCTCTCGATGAAAAGCAGGGACGAGCGGTGCTCCCTGACCGCCCAGCGCCATGTCTTTACGACGAAAGTCCGCGACGGTATCAATGCCTGTTTTCGTTGCAACAATATGGGCATCACCAAGCTGCATTGTAAAAGGCGTGTCCCCTGTCGGATGATGGTAGACCGTCTGTCCATGACATCCAATGGCTCGGATATCTTCAGCCTTGTATCCGCTTTGTGCCAACAGTGCGTTGACTGCATCGGCAAACAAATGGCCAAGACGATGATCGAGCCTGCCAATTGCAGGAAGATGCGTCGGTTGACCGGTACAGATATCCAGAATGTCTTGTTTGATTGATTCCGGCATGGGATACATCGCAGATGAAAGTCGCCGAATGTTGGAACCTCCGACCTCAATCAGAGCAACATCGACACCGTCCAGACTCGTGCCGGACATCACGCCAATATACAATTCTTGCTGAGTCATAATTGCTTCCCGCTGGTGGAATATCATTGCATTGTAATTGATTTTTGTCACAGCACCACAGTGCATGCAAATCTTTGCTGACGGCTCTTTTTTAGCGGTTCCTCAGAGCATCAATCACCCGGGCAGCAACGTCCCTGTCTTGCGAATAGAACTGCATCCGGACGCTGTTGTGTATATAATCGGCTCAAATCAATCATTCGGGTTCGGGAGATAGGTATGGGGCCGCTGTGGCTAGATATGGAAGGATGTGAGTTGAGTGCCGAAGAGAAAGAGATGTTGGCACATCCGACTGTCGGTGGTGTGATTTTGTTCGCCAGAAACTATTTTGATTCAAGGCAATTACAGGCTTTAACTCAGTCCATTCGTCAGTATGCGAGACAGCCGATCCTGATTGGTGTCGATCAGGAAGGCGGTCGTGTGCAACGTTTTCAGGATGGGTTCACTCGATTACCGGCTGCCGCAAGCTATGCCCGTTCTCCAGAGAGTGAACGGCTCGCGCGACTTGGGGGATGGTTGATGGCCAGCGAACTGATTGCGCATGATATTGATTTAAGTTTTGCCCCGGTTCTCGATACGGGATTTTCCTGTCGGGCGATTGGTAACCGTGCTTTTGGCGAAGAACGTGAGACGGTCATATCGATCAGTCAGGCATATATTCAGGGGATGAAGTCCGCAGGTATGGCGACGACAGGCAAACATTTTCCGGGGCATGGTGGTGTCGTGGAAGATTCACATAAAGAAACCCCATATGATCATCGCGAGGATATTTTTGATACCGATATGCAGGTGTTTCGGCAGCATATTCAGGCGAATTTATTAGATGCGATGATGCCGGCTCATGTGATTTATTCTCATTACGATCAGCAACCTGCAAGTGGTTCAGCATTTTGGCTCAAGCAGATTTTGCGTCACAAACTTGGTTTTCATGGCATCATTTTTTCTGATGATCTGGCGATGGAAGGCGCCTCTGTCATGGGCGATGCGGTTGCTCGTTCCCAGCAAGCTTTGGCCGCTGGCTGCGATATGTTACTGCTGTGTAATGATCGTGCTGCGTCCGTCCGGGTTTTGGATAATCTACCGATCATGGCGGTGTCTGGTGCTGAATGTCTGCAAAAGCAGCGCGTGTTTCGTCCGGCAGAACTGAAAGCGACGCCGCAATGGAAACAAGCCGTGGCAGCACTTGAGCCACTGACGGAGCGGTAAATATTTGTTGCGCTTAACTGATACCGAGCGTTTCTTTTAAGTTTTTCAGGTAGTGCCGACTGACTGGGACGGTATATCCCGAAACGGTCAGCACTTCTGCCAGACCATGCTCGAGTAGCTTGATCTCCTGAATATTTTTCGGATGAATCAAATACTGACGATGGCAGCGCAGCAAAGGGGTCTTTTCTTCCAAATGCTTCAGCGTGAGCTGACTGGTGGCTTTTTTATCGCTGGTCTGGACATGAACCCCTGCCAGATCACTACTGACAAATTCAACTGCCTGTATTGGGATAATGACAATCCGGTTGAGCCCGATACAGGGGATCTGTTCCAGTGACTTGGGGATAATGGAAGAAAAATCCTGTCGTTGTATGTCTCGCTTTAACCGTTGCAGGGTTTTGTGTAGGCGTTGTTCATCAATGGGTTTGAGCAGATAATCAAATGCGTTGTCTTCGAAGGCTTGGATTGCGTATTGATCATAGGCGGTGACAAATACGACTCTCGGCATCGTTTCTTGATCGAGCATTGCCAATAGCTCGATACCAGAGAGTTGCGGCATTTGGATATCAAGAAAAACGACATCCGGTTTGAGCTGGTTAATTTGTTTCAAGCCGTCAATGGCATTCGCAGCCTGACCGACGATTTTCAACGTCTCATCTTCTTCAAGCAGTTGGAGCAGTTCTTCTCTGGCATGTCTTTCATCATCAATAATCAGTACTTGCATTCAGATATTCTCTCAAAGGCATTTTAGGTGAGGTTTGGGAGTAAAAATTGCATCTTGGTCGAGACATCCGGTTGGATGTCGGTTTGCAGTTGCGATGAATGACCAAAGTAATTGATCAGGCGTTTTTCGACGATTTGCATACCCAGCCCATGTGTTTGACTCGGCGAAGCACGGTACAGACCGGCATTATCTTCAACGACGATCAGGTGTCCATGCGTCGTTGGTTGGTTATAAATACGAATTTTACCCTGTCCTAGTAAATTGGAGGTGCCATGCTTGATAGCATTTTCCACTAAAGGCTGGAGGGTAAATGTGGGCAAGCGTCGTTCCATCAGTGCGGGATCGAACTGAATCTCAATATTCAGACGATCACAAAAGCGGGCTTGCTCAATCATCAAGTAGGCGTTTACATGGGCCAGCTCTTCTGCAAGGGTTATCGTTTCTATATTCTGCTTTAAGTTGCTGCGAAAAAAATGAGCCAGATGTTGAATCAGTTCGCGAGCTTGACCGGGATCTGTGCGAATGATCGCACTGATCGTATTCAAAGCATTAAAGAGAAAATGAGGGTTCACTTGCGCGTGAAGGAGTTTGATCTCTGACTGAGCCAATAATGTTTTCTTCTGTTGATATTCACCGTAAAGGATTTGGCTCGACAATAGCTGTGCGATGCCGCCAGCCATTGACATATTAATCGATGAGAATAATTTGCGCTTCTGTTCATAAAGTTTGATGGTCCCGATGACGCGATCATCGACGCGGAGCGGAATGATCAGCGCGGAGCCTAATTTACAGTCTGGTGACAGAGAGCATTGATAGGGGCGCTCGTATCCGTCGAGATAGATAATTTCATTTTTTTCAATCGATTCCAGTGTTTTGGGCGATGAGATCGGGGTATTAGGATGATGATGATCATCTCCGATACCAATGAAGGCGAGGATTTTTTCTCGATCGGTAATTGATACGGCTCCGACATTGGTTTCCTCATAGACGATACGGGCAACCGGTCCTGCGGTTTTGGCGGTGAATTCCTCAGACAGTAGTCCGACGGAACGTTCTGCGATACGTAATGCTTTGCGGGAAAAGGTTGCAGAGTATTCTTCATAAATCGATTTTTTATCCTTGAGAATACTCATAAACAGCGCTGCTCCGACAGAGTTGGCAATAATCATCGGGGCGGCAATGGTACTGACCAGTGAGAATGCTTGGTCATAGGGTTTGGCAACCGATAAGATAATCAACATCTGAATCACTTCTGCGAACAGTGTCACCCCGAAGACCACGCCCGGATGAAACAAACGTTCCCGTAGGTATCTTCTCATCAGATAAGTATGCAGCAATCCACCGATGAGGCCTTCGGTGGTGGTTGAAATCGCACAGGCCAGATCGGTAAACCCCCCGAGTGCGTAGCGATGAAGTCCGCCGGTCAGACCAACGGCAAAACCGACAATCGGCCCGCCGAATAATCCACCCATGACGGCACCGATAGCCCGGGTATTTGCGATAGCATCATCGATCTGTAAGCCAAAGTAGGTTCCCAAAATACAAAACAGTGAGAAAAGCACATAAATGGACAGTCTGTGCTCTAAACGGGAAGAAATGTTCAGGATTGGCAGGAATAGCGGCGTTTTACTGAGCATATAAGCAAGAACAAGGTAGACGCACATTTGTTGCAGCAGGGAAATAATCACATCCATAGTCATACAGAACATCTTATAAACTGTTTGCTTATTCTAGGGGAAGGCACAGCAATAAAATACTCACCAATCAATGAATTGTGATGGAATGAGACCGACAGGATTTTGTAAATTATATTTTACATTTAATGTTGTTATTATTTTACATTCACAAGTGCTGTTTTTACTGGTAATTTAAGCCTTATGTGTGATTTAATTCTCGCTAATAGAGAATGATATGTAAATTTTTTTGTACAGGTGGCAACGATGAATGAACTCAATGATATTAATATAACTGACCAACAGGTTTTGATTACACCGGAAGCACTGAAAGCGAAGCTGCCTCTGAGTGAGAATGCACAGCAATTCATTCATCAGTCTCGTCAGACGATTGCTGACATTATTCATAAACGGGATCACCGTTTACTGGTCGTATGCGGCCCTTGTTCGATTCACGATCTGGACGCGGCCAAAGAGTATGCCAAACGTTTTAAAGCGTTAGCTGAAGCTGTCAGTGATCAGCTGTATTTAGTTATGCGAGTTTATTTTGAAAAGCCACGGACAACCGTGGGTTGGAAAGGGTTGATCAATGACCCGCATATGGATGGTACCTTTGATATTGAACACGGTTTACATGTTGGCCGACAATTGCTGGTCGAACTGGCAGAAATGGACATTCCGCTTGCGACGGAAGCGCTTGATCCGATCAGCCCTCAATATCTCTCTGATACATTTAGCTGGGCCGCTATCGGGGCAAGAACCACGGAGTCTCAGACTCACCGGGAAATGGCCAGTGGCCTGTCGATGCCAATCGGATTTAAAAATGGCACAGATGGTAGTTTATCTACGGCAATCAATGCCATGCAGGCGGCTTCATCGAGTCACCGTTTCATGGGGATTAACGCTGAGGGTCAGGTTGCGTTGCTCACAACGCAAGGGAACTCAAACGGACATGTGATTCTGCGTGGCGGTAAGCAAACCAATTATGATTCAGTTTCTGTTGCTGAGTGTGAAGCAGAAATGCACAATGCGAAACTTGACCCGGCATTGATGGTAGACTGTAGCCATGCGAATTCTCGTAAAGACTTCAGACGTCAGCCATTGGTTGCTGAAGATGCGATTCATCAGATCCGTGAGGGAAATCGCTCGATTATCGGGTTGATGATCGAAAGTCATATTCATGAAGGAAACCAATCCTCTGATTTACCCCGTGAGGAAATGCAGTACGGTGTCTCGATTACGGATGCATGTATTAGTTGGGAAGCGACGGATACTTTGCTGCGTCGCGCACATCAAGATCTGGTTCCATTCTTAGAGAAACGTTTGCAAGATTAAAGAGGTTGTTCATGTCAGTTGAGCTCAACGCGTTACGAGATCAGATCGATGAAGTCGATCAGCAGATGATTCAGCTACTTGCCCGTCGTCTGGCGTTGGTTGAAAAAGTCGGTGAAGTGAAAAGTCAGCACGGTTTACCGATTTATGCCCCGGAACGTGAAGCAGCGATGCTGGCGGCACGTCGTGAAGAAGCGGAGAAACAGGGGGTTCCTGCTCAACTGATTGAAGATATTCTGCGCCGGACGATGCGTGAGTCGTATGCGAGTGAGAAAGATGCGGGCTTTAAGTGTTTGAATCCCGAGTTGCGTCCGATTGTGATTGTCGGTGGGCATGGGCAGTTAGGGCGCTTATTCGCGCGGATGTTCCGTTTGTCCGGTTATACGGTAAATATCCTCGGCAGTCAGGATTGGGAGCGTGCCGATGAACTCCTGCATGATGCGGGAATGGTGGTTGTGACGGTGCCGATTCATTTGACGCTGGACGTCATATCGCAGCTCAAACACCTGCCTGAAGATTGTATTTTGTGCGATCTGACATCGATAAAATCTCAGCCATTACAAGCAATGCTGGACGTGCATTCTGGCCCGGTTGTCGGATTACACCCGATGTTTGGACCTGATGTGCCAAGCCTTGCGAAGCAGGTTGTGGTCTATTGTGATGGTCGTGGTGCAGACCGTTATCAATGGCTGCTCCAGCAGATCTCGATTTGGGGAGCCAGCTTATGCCAGATCCGGGCTGAAGATCATGATCATGGGATGACATTGATTCAGGCGCTGAGACACTTTACCTCTTATGTGTATGGCTTGCATTTATCGAAAGAAAACCCAGACTTAGAAAAACTCCTTCAGCTCAGTTCTCCGATTTACCGTCTGGAGTTAGTGATGGTTGGACGTTTATTTGGTCAGGACCCGAACCTTTATGGTGATATCATCTTCTCTTCAGAAGAAAACATTGCCATGATTCGTCGTTTTTATCAGTGCTTTACGGAAGCAATGACCATCATTGATGAAAAAGAGAAAGGACGATTTATCGAGAGCTTTTCTAAAACCAGTCAATGGTTTGGTGACTACTCGCAGAAATTTATGTCAGAGAGTCAGAATTTGCTCAAACATGCCAATGATGCGATTCATCGCGGGTAAAGTTGCAGTCGTATTTTTCACTGAAAGAACTTAAAAAAGAGCGGGTAAGCCGCTCTTTTTACATTGTCCGCTATATTGCCCTCGATTTAGTCTGTACCAGACGTATCACTTTCATCATCACCTAAATCAGTCAGGTGTTCGAGTTCTCGATGTAAGAGTTCGTCATTACCGACATTCAGCTCAATCAGCCTTTTCAGGTGAGAAATACTTTCGACATCGATATAAGCAATACTCGCGTGCAATGTATTGTTTTCCAAACTGACGATATTGGCTGTCATTTGAATCGAGATATCACTTTCAGGCAGTGGGAATTCAATGTAAACCGATTGTTGTGGATCGAGTCTCGATTCACCAAGGATAGAAAGTAGTATCCCGTGCAGTGATAGATCCTGAACGGTTGTTGCAATGTGAACTGACCCTTGAGTCAGTAAAGCCGGAGCTCGGTAGATAATCCGTGAAAATCGACGTTTTTCTGCCATATCTCTGCCTCTGTATGTGGGGGAAGGGAACTAAGTTACGGAAAATGCACCGTCATCCGTCTTTTCCTGATAAACAAGGCCGCAATGGCGGCCTTGTTTATCTCAACAGAAAATACTATTTCGCAATACGCTTGTATTTGATGCGATGCGGTTCTGCCGCCTGAGCACCCAGTGTCTGTTTCAGCCATTCTGAGTATTCAGTATAGTTACCTTCGTAGAAGTTGACTTGCCCTTCATCACGGTAATCAAGAATATGTGTCGCAATTCTGTCAAGGAACCAACGGTCATGCGAAATAACCATGGCGCATCCCGGAAACTCTAACAACGCTTCTTCCAGGGCCCGGAGTGTTTCTACATCGAGATCGTTGGTTGGTTCATCAAGCAGTAAGACGTTGCCGCCGGCTTTGAGTAGTTTTGCCAGATGAACGCGGTTACGTTCTCCTCCGGAGAGCTCCCCGATGACTTTTTGCTGATCCACACCTTTAAAATTAAAGCGAGAACAGTAAGCTCGGGCTGGAACCTCAAAGTTATTGATCCGAATAATATCGGCACCTTCAGAAATCTCCTGAAAGACCGTATTCTTATCGTTCATACTGTCACGGAACTGATCAACCGAAGCAAGCTTCACGGTATCACCGATGTCGATCGTCCCTGAGTCGGGTTGTTCAGTGCCACTGAGCATCTTGAACAGTGTCGATTTCCCTGCACCATTTGGACCAATAATGCCCACAATCGCACCTTTCGGCATCGTGAATGACAGATCATCAATTAACACTCTGCCATCGAATGACTTGGTGAGATTTGTTACTTCAATGACTTTTTCGCCTAAACGTTCACCCGGTGGGATAAACAGTTCATTGGTTTCATTGCGTTTTTGATGATCGCTGTTCTGCAACTCTTCAAAACGAGCCATCCGGGCTTTCGATTTTGCCTGACGGCCTTTCGGATTCTGACGAACCCATTCAAGTTCTTTCTCGATGGTTTTCTGGCGGGCTTTTTCCTGAGATGATTCTTGCTTCAGACGTGCGTCTTTCTGTTCCAGCCAAGAGGTATAATTCCCTTGCCATGGAATCCCTTCACCACGGTCAAGTTCCAGAATCCAGCCCGCAGCATTATCTAAGAAGTAACGGTCGTGGGTAATGGCAACCACGGTACCGCTGTAATCGACCAGGAAATGCTCCAGCCAAGCAACGGATTCTGCATCCAAGTGGTTGGTTGGTTCGTCTAATAGCAGCATGTCTGGTTTTTCCAGTAGCAGCCGGCAAATCGCCACTCGACGCCGCTCACCACCAGAAAGGTGACTGATTTTTGCATCCCATTCAGGCAGACGCAGTGCATCTGCGGCACGTTCCAGTATATTATCCAGATTATGGCCATCTTTTGCCTGAATTAAGGCTTCCAAATCCCCTTGCTCTTTGGCCAGCGCATCAAAATCGGCGTCCGGTTCCGCATAAGCTGCATAAACCGCATCGATTCGTTCAAGGGCATTTTTGACATCAGAAACTGCTTCTTCAACAATTTCACGGACGGTTTTACTTTCGTCCAGTACAGGTTCTTGTGGCAGATAGCCGACATTTAATCCGGGTTGGGGACGTGCTTCGCCATCAATGTCTGTATCAATGCCAGCCATGATGCGCAGTAGCGTTGATTTCCCTGCACCATTGAGACCCAGAACACCAATTTTGGCGCCAGGGAAAAAGCTTAGAGAGATATCTTTCAGGATTTGTCTTTTCGGGGGCACGATTTTGCTCACCCGAGACATTGTATACACGTATTCAGCCATGACTGATCGTTCCTAACTGTTACTCGTAGACCAAAACGGTCATTTTATACTAATCAGATGATATTTGTTACTCGCAGCCATTTTTTTCATACAGACTTTGGGCGGGTCAGATGATTTGTGAAAAAATATGCAAATTGATGTTGTTTGAGATTTTTTGTTAATTTAGCCTCTCTCATGTAATAAATGAAGGATATCATGGCTAGAATGTTAAAAAGTCGTTTTAGGGGAGTCGGGCCGATTATATCATTGATGAACGGGTCTTGGCGTCGCGTCATTCTGCCGATGGTACTGGGTGGTTTTATCGGTAGTTGCTTCGCACCACGTAGTTTTGCTCAAAGTGATTTGACACTCGCACAACAGCGTCAGCTTTACGAGCGGGCTCAGCTCTGGCTGGATCAAAAAGAGGTCAAAAAATACCATCGTATCCGTGACCAACTGCTTGATTATCCTTTAACACCTTATCTCGATTATCGCTCCATTTTAGTCAACATCGGTGATAAGCCGCCATTGGTCATTAAAAATTTCATTGATAGTCATCGTCATTTTCCATTTGCCGGGCGAATTAGTGCGCCTTATCTGGATGCGTTAGCTCAGCAAAAGAAGTGGTCGGTATTACTGACCTATCAAAAATCCATTCCCAAACAAGAAAAATATCGTTGCTATTACTATACCGCGATGTGGCATACCGGCAGTAAAAATCAAGCATATCAGGGGGCTGAGTCGCTGTGGTTGAGTGGTGACAGTGTTGATGATGCTTGTGATTTTCTGTTTTCTCAGTGGCGAAAAACCCGGTTTTTTACAGATCAACAAGTGATTGACCGGATGTTTCTCGCTTTTGAACAGCGAAATTTTTCTCTGATGAAGTATCTGAATCGACAGTTGAAGACAGATCAGGTACATGTACAAGCGCAGCGATTGCTTGATGTTTATCGTCATCCGAAGCGGGTTCTGACACTCATGAGCGAAGATGCATTGAGTGCCGATGATTCTAAAACTGTTTTGCTTGGGTTGAAAAAATGGGCCGCAGCGAAGCCGATGGTGGTGTATTCACTGCTCGCGCAGCATCAGTTGACGTTGCTGACCGCTGAAGAACAGAATCATCTTGCACTTTATGTCGCCAGACAATTGCTGGATGAACAATCCGCATCAGGCATGACGGAGTGGCGGGATCAAGTGATTGCAACAAGTGGTGATGTTCCGTTAATTGAACAGCGTATTCGTCAGGCAATCAGGCGCGGAGACTGGCATCATATTCATCGTTGGATTGGCTATTTGCCTGAATCGCAACAACAGTTGCCCAAGTGGCAATTCTGGCTTGGTCGCAGTGAGATCGAATCGGGTAATGAAGCCGAAGGGATCAATAAATTAGCTGCGCTCACTGAATTGCGAAGTTTTTATGGGGTTGCAGCGTCTAAAATTCTGCAACAGCCATTTGTCTATCGAACCAGTACGCTGAACTACAACTCTGATTTGATTGAACCCTATCAAAAGGCGTTGATTCGGATTGAGGAATTGATTGAGCGGGAAAAGATAGTGGCTTCTAAAAGTGAGTGGCGGTGGTTACTTCGGCGTGTCTCAGTGGAAGAGCGTGCGATGTTGGCGCGTTATGCTGCCACTGCCCATTGGTATCATTTGGCGGTGGTTGCTTCGATTCAGGCCAAGCTGTGGGCAAACTTGGATCTGCGTTTTCCCAGAGCTTATCTCAAATGGTTTGAGTTTTTTGGTAATAAAAACAATGTTGATCCGATCTCTCTGATGTCTTTGGCAAGGCAGGAAAGTGCCATGGACATTGCAGCGCATTCTCCGGTGGGAGCGAAGGGGCTGATGCAAATTATGCCATCTACGGCTCGCCATGTTGCCAAAAAATATCGATTGCAGTATCACAGGGCTAGTGAGCTGTTTAATGTGGAAAAAAACATTGAGCTGGGAAGTCAGTACCTTCATGAATTGTTGACGCGATATGACGGCAATCGGGTTCTGGCGTTTGCTGCATACAATGCCGGGCCATACCGGGTTGATCAATGGTTGAAAGCATCGGATGGTGAGTTGGATGTGTATCGCTTCATCGAATCGATTCCTTTCTACGAAACCAGAGGATATGTGCAAAATGTCCTGATGTTCGAAAACTATTACCGCTATTTGATGGGCGTAAAAGGCGATTTTTTACAGCATATCGAAGTGGAAACAAAATATTGATTCCATTGGGCGTTAAAACTACTACAATGGATGAAGTGTATCAACCAACGAGTACAGTCATGTTACAGCAACCAAAATTTACTGACTGGCAGGCTTTATTGGAGCTGCTGAGAGAAGCATCGGAACAGGATCGTCTGGCAATGGTATTGACGATGATGATGAGTTCAGATGAGCGGGAAACATTGGTTTCCAGAATCAATATATTTTATGAGTTACTCAAAGGTGATTTGTCTCAGCGCCAGATCAGTCAGATGCTGGGGGTCGGGGTTGCAACGATTACCAGAGGTTCGAACGAACTGAAATCATGTACTGAAGAGAATAAAGCAGCCCTGATGGCGCTGCTGCTTGGAGAGCACTAGCCCGCGTTTTGAATCAAACCGATTGATGTTGGCAGCCGGCATTCGGTCACGTCTCAATCGGCTTATTTTCGCGTCTTACTTCTTACACCCGATGTGTTAGCCGATCCCGCCCTGAGTCAGCTTTTGTGGGTCGAGCAGTTTTTCCAATTCTGCTCTGCTGAGATCGGTTTCCTCAGCTGCGACATCAATGATTGCCCGTTGTTGTTGGTAAGCTTGTTTGGCGATTTTAGCCGCTTTGGCATATCCGATGACCGGGTTGAGCGCGGTGACTAAAATCGGATTCTTGGCTAAAGCAACATCCAAATTATCCTGACGAACCGTAAACGTAGCGATGGCTTTATCGGCTAACGCGGTGGCGCTGTTGGTCAGCAGTTCGATACTTTCCAGAATATTATGAACAATGACAGGTAACATCACGTTGAGCTGAAAGTTGCCGGCCTGTCCTGCAATGGTAATGGTGGCATCATTACCGATGACCTGAGCTGCTGCCATTGCTGTGGCTTCCGGGATGACGGGATTGACCTTGCCGGGCATGATCGAAGAGCCGGGTTGTAACGCTTGTAGCTCTATTTCGCCTAAACCTGCGAGTGGGCCTGAATTCATCCAGCGCAGATCATTGGAAATTTTCATCAGTGCTACGGCGGTTGTTTTTAACTGTCCAGATAGAGCAACAATGGCATCCTGACTACTGAGGTTGAAAAAGAAATTCTCACTGCTGGCGAACTGAATCCCGGTTTTTTGAGATAAATGTTCGACAAAAGCGGCCGCAAAGCGAGGGTCAGCATTGATTCCCGTTCCTACCGCTGTACCGCCTTGTCCTAAAGCTTTTACTGATGTCAGACTGTGCTCAATCCCCTGAATTGCGTGTTGAATCTGATGCGCCCAGCCACTGAGTTCTTGGGCAAATGTAATCGGCATCGCATCCATTAAGTGCGTGCGTCCCGTTTTGACGTGATGACCAACTTCGGTACTTTTATTGTTGAGGGTTTCAACCAAGTGATTTAACGCCGGGAGTAGCTGTTGTTCGAGCGAAAGGGCACTGCTGATTTGGATGGCTGTCGGAACAACATCGTTGCTGCTTTGCCCCATGTTGATATGATCATTCGGATGAATCTGAGTGCCGAGAATTTGGGAAGCAAGTGTCGCAATCACCTCATTGGCGTTCATATTTGAACTGGTTCCGGAGCCGGTCTGAAAAATATCAATCGGAAACTGTTCGAGGTGCTGTCCATCAATGATTTGTTGAGATGCGAGATGAATTGCATTGGCAACTTCATCTTCTAGCAAGTCTAATTGGACATTTGTCTGTGCTGCTGCTTGTTTGATATAAGCTAAAGCCTGAATAAATCCACGTGGCATTGGCCGTTTACTGATGGCAAAATTATTTACAGCGCGTTGTGTTTGTGCCTGATAAAGGGCATCCGCAGGAACCAGCACTTCTCCCATGCTGTCGGTTTCAGTTCTGAATGTTTGTTTCATGAGTGCGCTCCTATATTTGATTAGTCGAGTATGGTCTGAATACTGCTTAATTGTTGTTGTAACGCCATCAGTTTAACATCGCCATCATTTAACTGACGGTAGTAACGTTTGAGCGTGAGGAGTGGAATGTGGATCGAATCAAGACAGATTCGGCGGAAAATGCGGCTGTATATGGGATCTTGAATTGCGTCCAGAAGATGAAAGAATACCTGCCGGAGAAACAATTCATAGAGTAGCGTGTTTTCATCATGTGTCTCGGGACGGTAAAATGATGCGAGTAGCAGGCCACTTTGAATATATTCCTGAATAATCTCAGGCTCGAACCCCGGTGTTTGGTGATGTTGAATGAACCGGTCCTGAGCTTTGAAAAAAGCGTTATATAAGTTCTCTTCTCGATGCATAGTTACCTCACATTATAATGATAATTATTATCATTATAATGTGACAAATGCAAGTTTACGCTACCCATCAGCCGCCATTCGGTGCGAGAGGCAAGTTGTCAGGATAAAGTGTTGGATTGGCAAAAGGAACAAGCGCCAGAATCAGAGCCTGATGATAAACAGAGCCGCGAGTGAGCAGATGGTTGGTGAGTAAACCGATAGCACCGCCCTGTTGTTTGATATTCGTGGTCTGAAACAGATCGTCCATAATGCTACCGAGTTCGGTTCCGGTATTTAATTGCGTGACCACGTCAGGGGGAAGCGGCAGACTTGAAGAGCGTGATTCCCCTCTTTTTTGTCCTGATTCAACGATCATCCATGCGTAAGTAAATTGTCCTTCTACACCGGCTTCCAGACCCACATAGAAATCAGCGTCTGGGGCACGCTTTCGGGCGTTGGCTATGCGGTTCAATGCGCCTAAACGTGTTTCTGAATCACTCATGGGTTGCTCAGCCACATGACTGGGAACGGATATACCAATCACTTCTGCCTCAACGGTTGGAAATACTTCCTGAAAGGCATTCTCTACCGCTTTGATTTTTACTGGGTTGAGCGATGCGACAATAATTCGGGTCATCATGGTGTTCCTTTTGATTGTTCTGTAAGTGTCGTCAGTTCTGCGATTGATAGTGGTTTACCGAAGTAATAGCCCTGTAAATAATCACATTGGTATGTCTGTAGCCATTGATACATGCTTTCTGTTTCGATCCCTTCAGCGGTGACTTCCATATCCTGAGAGTGACACAGGTCAATTAATGGCTTCACCACCAGATGTTTTTGGGTGGCTATTAAAGTATCAAGAAAATGGCGATCTAATTTTATTTTTTGTACAGGATATTGAACTAACTGAGAAATCGATGTGTATCCTGAGCCAAAGTCATCGATCGTCAGACCAAATCCGAGTTTCGATAATTGGTGTAATAGCGGAAAGCCCTGAGATTCAGCTGCGAATGTTTCAGTAATTTCAAACTCTACCAAATGGACTGGAATCTGATAAGTGTGCGCAAGCGCTTCGATATATTCTGCGAGTTGTAATGAGTTCAGCTCTGCGGATGACAGGTTGATTGCGATTTTTTTCGGTTCATCCTGAATATCTTGAAGCGTTGCGAACTCAGCAAAGGCTTTATGGATAACCCAGCGGTCGATATCACCAAATAATCCGGTTTGCTCTGCAATAGGAATGAACTCGTCAGGAGAAACCTCACCCAACGAAACAGATTCCCAGCGCAGTAAGATTTCAAATCCAGCAATTCTTCTCCCGGAGCCGGTGAAATAAGGTTGATAGACCAAGCTAAATTCATGATCGAAAGCGCTGTTTCTCAACGCTCGCTCGATGTTTGCCCGGCGCTGGACAATTTTATCGAGTGCTTTTGAGTAGTGCGCGATCTGGTTTTTACCTGCATTTTTTGCCTGATACATTGCAGTATCGGCATTGGAAAGAAGTTTCTCTATATGTTGACCGTCTTCCGGGAAGGTCGCAATCCCGATACTGGCAGTAATCGGAAAGTGTCCTATTGGTGAATGAATCCGGTTTTGTATTGGTTCTAATAGTTTTTGTGCAAACCTATCTGCAATTTCAGGTTGTTGAGTCGGTGATTGAAGAAGAATGGCAAATTCATCTCCGGAAAGCCGCGCAGCCAGACAATGCGCGTGATAGGTTTGATTAAAGTCCTGACACATTGTTTCGATATGATTGGCAAAATTAATCAGCAATGAGTCCCCGATTTGATGCCCATACTTATCATTGACGTATTTAAAGTTGTCTAAATCAATATAGAGTGCCCAGACATGTGTGTGAGTCTGAGCCAGAATGGCTTTCGCGTGACGTTGAAACTGATGGCGGTTCGCCAGATTGGTGAGGTGGTCGTTTTCTGCTAATAACTTGGTTTGCTGATAGGTCTTTTCCAGTTCGGTATACATGACATAAAAGCGTGATGATAAGCGTCCGATTTCATCATTACTCGACAGGACTTCAATATTTTTGCGCTGATTATTTTCTACCTCCTGAAGTTGGTGATCCAGCCGGGTGATTGGGTTGATGACATGCCGGTACAACAGCAGCAATAACAGGACAACGGTAAAAAATGCAGAGATATTAAACGCTAAGATTAACTCTTTCTGAATCGTATTGAGCTGTTGGACCAGAATCAATGGTGCCGGAGCCAGCGTTGCGAACCTGTCGGACTGAAGTTCAACGGTTTGAATCAGGTCTTCCTTTTGGGCCGATTGATTTTCTGAAGGTTGCTGAGTGAAAAAAATGGCAGTTTGATTATCGTACTCGAGGACCTTTTTCAGATGGTTGAAGCGATCAAGCGTTGCATAGACAAGCACAAAAAAGATTTCATTCTGGTTATAACTCAGCGGTGTTTGCAGTGTTTTTGTATCTAAAACATTATAACGAATTAAGACACCTTCTCCTGATGAATCTTCAGTATAGCCAACATAAGTGGGCTTTTTGGTCTGCTGGTAAACTTGCTCGGTGTTTTTTAGAAGTTTGGGATCCATCTGGGCAAAAGGATCATGACTGGTGTCGGCATAGTAAAGAACCTTATGCTGACTGTCCAAAATCGATAATGCGATAAACTGTTGCTGCTTGGGCTGAAGTGCATAAATGGTATCATTCAGATTATCAATCAGTTCAAGTTGCCGAAACGGATTCTGTTCATGGTGAATATAGTGGCGAATAATATCGCTTTTAGCCAATGTGTAGGCATAACTACTCACCAGCGTATTCGTCTGACGATAATAGCCGGCTAACTTTTCCATGTTGAGCTGTAGGTAGCTATCGGTTCGTTTTATGAGGGCATCTTTTTGCGTTACATAAATAATGTAATTTGATGCTGCGGCACTCAATAAAACAACTGGTGCGATGAGTAATAATATTCTATGGCTGAGCTTCATGCTGATTAATTAAACTATTGATTATTTTTGAGCGGATATTTAAATTCAAGGGTGAAAGTTCCGTATCAATGATGATGTGCTTCATATCCCCGATGGGGGGAAATATACTCTCATCATGAGTAAAACTTGCCGGAAGTCGTTTGAGTGCTGCCATATTGGGTGTCGCTGCACCGATATCCAGCGCATTTTGAGCCGCGATATCCGGCTGCATCAGATAATTCAGGAAGTCTTTGGCCGCCTTTTTATTTTCTGAATTACTATTGATTGCCATACAATCTACCCAAATAAATATTGGACCGGCAGGTGTGATAAATTTCCAGTTGTTATTATTAAAATATCGATTGAGTGAGTATTGATCGCCACTATATCCTAATGCCATGTAAAGATTGTCATTATCTTTGTGATGGCTTCTCACGTAGCTGAGTGCATATTCATAAGTGATGATATTGGCATTGAAACGTTCCATCGCATGATAAGCGGCTCTCAACTCAGGTAAAGAATCTGTTATTGGGGATAAGTGCTGTGCATATAAGAAAGGTAATAATGTTTCGACACTGTCTTGTATCATGCCGATGTGTCCTTTGACCGTTGGTGGTGGATTCATAAATTCAGACCATGTACGCGGTGGTGAAGGTAATTTATTTTCTCTATAGACAATACCAACACTTCCCCAAAAATAAGGGATGGCGTGTGTCCCGCAAACTTGATTCCAACGCGGATCTATATATTGACGGTTTTTTAGCGATGACAAGTCTTCAAATGCATCCTGCCGGGCAAAAATTTGGGCAGAGACATTATCTAAAACAATAATATCAAAAGGAAGTTGAAAACTTTTCAGCATAAGAAGGCTGCGTTCATCATCATTATCAAAATGGAATAGATGTAAAGGGATATTAAAATATTTGCTCCATTGTGATATGACATGTGTTGATAGTGTATCTTCCCATAGATAAATATTAAGTTCTGAAGCCGTGGCTGTTAAGGGAAAAGCTGCAAGGGTAATAATCAGTATTCTAACCAGTTTTTTAACCATCATTTATACGTTTGAACCTGACGTATGCCGATCCTAAAGATAAGCGCTATTGGCTACTTTATCCTGTATCTAAGATAACAATACGACAAAAGACTATGTTTGAGTGAGGAGATTCATTCTATGTTGTCGATGTCGCATTGTCAGCTTGACCATGGCGGGAAATCATCAATTTCTCAATATTGTTCCACTCGGGTCGGTTTTACATTTTCAATCGGGTAACATCCCAGCACTTTGAGGTATTTGGTTAAATGAGTCAGCTCTTCCAAGGCTTTCTGCATTTCGGGAGACGCTAAATGTGCGGCTAAGTCAACATAGAACATTTCTTCCCAAGGATTTCCCATCACCGGTCTCGACTCTAATTTGGTCATATTAATTCCCAGCGTTTGCAACACCTGAAGGGTTGAAACCAGAGCTCCGGCTTCTTGGGATGTTGCCATAATGAGCGTTGTTTTTGCGGGGATCTGTAAGGAAACTTCGACCGGTTTGCGAGCCACAATAATAAATCGGGTATAGTTCTCGGTTTGATTGGCAATATTGGTTTTGATCGGTTGTAACCCGTACAGTTTTCCGCTGGAGGCATTCCCGATCGCGACAACATCATGACGATTCATCTCTTTGACTTTCTGCATGGCATCCGCTGTACTGATGCAAGATTCGAGCGTGGCATGACGCATATAGCCTAAAAACTCACTGCACTGTTGTAGGGGTTGTGGATGGGAGTAAAGGACTTGAATCTCTTCCAGAGGAATGTCTTGTGTTGCCAACAGGCAATGTTCTATCGGTAAGGTTAATTCCCCGACAATATATAATGTGGTGCGCTGGAGCAGATCATACACTTCGTTAATTGACCCTGAGCTGGTATTTTCTATCGGTAGTACACCGTAATCTGCATGGCCTGACTCAACCGCTTTGGTCACGTCTTTGAATTGCTCGCTATTCATCTCAATCAGTTCGACGTTTTTCCGACTAAAATATTCACGCGTTGCCAAGTGTGAATAGGAGCCTTTCGCCCCCAGAAAAGCGACGCGAGATGTTGGTTTTCTGTGCACTGGGTTGGCTAAATTTTGTAAATAGTTTTGTTGGAGTAATACTGAATCTTCAATGATGGTATAAAAAACTTTGGTGATATAGGGAGTATCTAACTGGTATTTTTCTTTGCCATTATTAATCAATTTCACCAGTAATTGTTGTTCTCTGTCAGCATCACGCACGGGTTTGGCTGTTTCCACCTTGCTTTTTGCAACTTCAATGCTCAATTTGCGGCGTTCTGAAAGTAATTGAAGTAACTGATCGTCTAACTCGTTCAGTCTTAAGCGAATATCCTGCAAAGAGTACTTCTGAGACGTCATTAATATATCCTCATAAGAAAAGACCTCCGTACGGAGAGGAGGTCTCTATTTGTTATTTTATATGCGCAATGATTGTCATTTGATTCAGAGTCTCAGCGCTGATTCATCGGATGAATCTAAAATCGAAAATCGTAATTAGTCACACAATAAGCAAGGTGTCATAAGGCGTCAAGCAAAAAAACAGCGCTGAATCAGCGCTGTTTTATATGATCAATTATTTCTTTTTTACAAGGTTGTCGGTGGGTCAATTTTATCTTTATCAGTACGTTTGGCTTCTGGTTTGTGTCTCAGTTTATTGAGCTGACGTTCTAGTTTCTGTTCGACTTCATTCACAGCGATATAGAGATCTTCGTGTGTGGCCGAGGCAACGAGTTGTCCTTTGGGAATCGAAATAACAGCTTCGAATTTTTTCTTCTTATCCGGTTCTTCTTGGAACGTGGTTTGACAGCCAATGATATCAACTTGCCATTTTTCCAGTTTTTTGATTTTCCCTTCGATATGCTCGCGGATTGCAGAGGTGACTTCAATATTTTTACCGATAATGTTTACATTCATAGGTGATTCCTCTGTAGCTATCCCATCTGGATTATCTTCAGGTTACCTATTTAATATGGAAAAAATGTGACGCGCGTCACTTAAATGGGCGATGAATTCTGACGTCGAATCAAACGTGATCTGTCGCAAAGAGTCATTGCGAGAAAGTGAGAAAAGGGTTGAGAATATTTTACGTCACGTTAGATTAGAGGAAGGTTGAACTGAAAAATATTTGTTTTTTAGTGGTTTTTTTCAGCTTGATAAAAAGCGGTCAGTTAAAAAGTCATCAAATCGGCTGCTCAGTCAATTCGTATCTTCTTTCCAAAAAACGGATTTCCAAATAAATGAATTGCTCCTCCAAAAATGAGGAAGAGCAATCCGTGTCAGTTTGTTTCATTCACGCATGTTTATTTGGTGGGGTTTAATTTGATAAGTGTCTGCGTTCGTTTTACCGCGTCAGTTAATCCTAGCTGTTGGTAGGCTTTCAATTGTATCTGTAATGACTTTCTTGCTGCTTCAGTATTCGGGAACGTTTTCTGTAGTTCCTGACAACGTTTGATTGCTGCGATCCATGCTTCTCTTCTCAAATAAAAATCTGCCGTCGCCAAGTCATAATTAGCCAATCTGTTCTTTAGCGCAAAAAGGCGTTGATGAGCATCTTTGGCATAAGGACTATTCGGGTAGCGCTCAAGTAATTTTTTAAAATCGGCAAAAGCTTCTTTCGCCGGTTCAGGATCGCGATCCGAACGATCAATATTAAACAGATCCTGCATAAAGTTGTTATCTTGGGCGATGTTGGTTAGGCCTCGCATATACAGTACCCAATCGATTTTATCGTGCGTTGGATTCAAACGCATAAAGCGATCAATCGTTGCCAGACTCATGGCGAGCTGATCACTTTTATAATAAGCGTAGATCAGATCAAGCTGGACCTGTTTTGAATACGCACCGAACGGATAACGTGAGTCCATTGCTTCCAATTTTTCAATTGCATTGGTCCAGTTACCATTTTGCAAAGAGACTTTGGCTTCTGAATAGAGCTGTGAAGGAGGGATATCGGGAACAACGTGTTCACTGCTGGAGCATCCCGCTAGAAGTGTCAGCGCAAGTAGACCTGATAAAGCTTGATATTTCATGTCAGAAGTGGCTTCCTTTAATTCAAAATAGTTCAGTGAAAGTTCTCTTTGTAAAAGGTTACGTTACTTTCTCTGTGGTAACAGATACAATAGTGCATCATTTTATCCATACTAGGGACTATTAGTCTCCTTGTTTTTTAAAAAGTTCGATATGGCTCAGCAGATTGAATTAAAGAGTACCGTAAGAGATAGTCAGTTAGGACAACGCCTCGATCAGGCGATTGCCGAACTGTTTTCTGATTTTTCCCGTTCTCGTCTTAAAGAATGGTTACTTGCCGGCAAAGTAGTTGTCGATGGTGAAGTGGTAATCAAACCTCGTCAGAGAGTGATGGGGGGTGAAGACATTGTTCTTCACGCTGAACTGGAAGATGAAGAGCGCTGGCTTCCTCAGGATATTGCGTTGGATATCGTCTATGAAGATGATGATATTCTGGTGATCAATAAACCCCGTGACTTTGTGGTTCATCCCGGTGCCGGGACACCCGATGGCACGGTACTGAATGCATTACTGCATCATTACCCACAAATTGCGGAAGTGCCAAGAGCAGGGATTGTCCATCGTCTGGACAAAGATACGACCGGCCTGATGGTGGTTGCAAAGACCGTTCCGGCTCAAACTCGTTTGGTCCGGGCGCTTCAGAAACGAAAAATTACCCGAGAATATGAAGCGATTGCAATCGGAACAATGACCGCTGGTGGTTTGGTTGATCAACCGATTGGTCGGCATTCGACCAAACGAACATTGATGGCCGTATCACCGATGGGAAAACCAGCCGTGACGCATTATCGGGTGGCAGAACATTTCCGTGAGCACACACGGATTAGATTGCGGTTGGAAACCGGACGAACTCACCAAATTCGTGTGCATATGGCATCGATTCAGCACCCGTTATTGGGAGACATTGCTTATGGCGGGCGAGTCAAAATTCCGAAAGGTGCAGATGATGAGGTTGTATCGTTGATCAGAAACTTTGATCGTCAGGCGCTCCACGCGGTAATGTTGCGGTTTGAGCATCCAATTACAGGAGAAGTGCTGGAATTCCATGCCCCAGTTCCTGAAGACATGGTGATTCTGACTGAAGCATTACGTGACGATATCAACACATATGGGAAAGATGAGTATTCATCATGATCATCCCTGACTGGCAGCTTCCTCAAAATATTCGTGCGGTGTCTTCGACACGCCAACGCGGTGTTTCCACCGGGGAATATCACAGTCTTAACTTGGGAATGCATGTCGGTGATGCTACGGAACATGTTGCAGAAAACCGTCAACGGATGATCGCCTATGCTGACATGCCTTCGGCACCGGTATGGATGAATCAAACCCATTCAACACAAGTGCTTCCCATTCATCAGCCAACCACTGATGTGCTGGATGCAGATGGGATTTTTACCCGGACACCGGGAATTGTTTGTGCGGTGATGACCGCAGACTGTCTGCCCATTCTGATGACGAATTCGTCAGGGACTGAGGTTGCTGCGGTTCATGCCGGCTGGCGAGGATTAGCTCACGGTATTATTGAAAAGGCCGTCGCCTGTTTCTCTGGGGAAGTGATGGTATGGCTGGGGCCTGCAATCAGTAAAGCTGCTTTTGAGGTCGGTGATGATGTGGTCGCTGCGTTCACCCGGGTCGATCCAATGGCTGAACAAGCGTTTGAACCACGCCTGCAAGATGGAAAGTGGTCCGCGGATTTAGTGAAACTGGCGCAACAACGACTGCACCGAGTTGGGGTTGAACATGTTTCCGTCAGTGGTTTATGTACATACAGTGATAGTCACAACTTTTTTTCTTTTCGACGGGATGGTGTGACGGGCAGACAAGCTTCATTTATTTGGATCAAATAACCATCTTTTTATGGTGGTGATTTGATCGCTCCCCCTTGAAAAAACGATCAGGCGTATCCATTTTTCTAACAGTGGAATTTTATTGCTCCGAAGCAAGCAGGAGATAGATATGCGTCTTGATCGATTTACCAGTAAATTTCAAATTGCTATTTCTGATGCCCAGTCACTCGCACTCGGGCGTGATCATCAATATATAGAGCCCGTTCATTTGATGGTCGCTTTGCTCGATCAAAATGGCAGTCCTATCCGGCCACTACTAACCATGCTGGATGTAGATGTCATGCATTTACGATCCAAACTTGGAGAAATGCTTGATCGACTCCCTAAAGTGAGTGGTATTGGTGGTGAAGTTCAATTGTCCAATACCATGGGGACAGTCTTGAACATGTGTGACAAGGTTGCCCAGAAACGACAAGATACTTATATCTCTTCCGAAATTTTTCTTTTAGCGGCGATAGAAGACAAAGGGCCTCTCGGAAAACTACTGAAAGAAATCGGTTTAACTGAGAAAAAAGTCTCCGACGCAATAGATAAAATTCGCGGAGGACAGAAAGTTAATGATCCGAATGCGGAAGAACTACGTCAAGCACTTGAAAAATACACGATAGATCTGACTGAGCGTGCAGAACAGGGGAAATTAGATCCTGTCATTGGCCGTGATGATGAGATCCGACGGACGATTCAGGTTCTTCAACGCCGGACTAAGAATAATCCAGTGATCATCGGTGAACCCGGTGTGGGTAAAACCGCCATTGTTGAAGGATTAGCGCAGCGGATCATTAACAGTGAGGTACCGGAAGGGCTTCGCGGACGTCGGGTGCTTTCCCTTGATATGGGGGCATTGGTCGCCGGTGCGAAATATCGGGGTGAGTTTGAAGAGCGTTTGAAGTCTGTCCTGAATGAGCTCGCTAAAGAAGAAGGGAATGTCATTCTGTTCATTGATGAGCTGCATACCATGGTCGGCGCTGGTAAAGGTGAAGGTTCTATGGATGCAGGTAACATGTTGAAACCGGCATTAGCCAGAGGAGAACTTCACTGTGTTGGTGCCACCACCTTGGATGAATACCGGCAGTATATTGAAAAAGATGCCGCGCTTGAACGTCGTTTCCAGAAAGTATTGGTCTCAGAGCCGAGTGTTGAGGATACGGTTGCGATTTTGCGCGGTCTGAAAGAGCGTTATGAGCTCCATCATCACGTCGAGATTACTGACCCGGCGATTGTATCGGCGGCGAGTCTCTCTCACCGATATATTTCGGATCGGCAACTTCCCGATAAAGCGATTGATTTAATTGATGAAGCGGCTTCCAGCATCCGTCTGCAAATCGATTCAAAACCAGAAGCGTTGGATAAACTAGAACGCAAAATTGTACAGCTAAAAATAGAGCAACAGGCGCTTAGTAATGAGCATGATGATGCCAGTGAGAAACGACTGAATATTCTCAATGATGAATTGCAAGAGAAAGAGCGGGAATATGCCGAGCTAGAAGAGATCTGGAATGCTGAAAAAGCCGCTCTTTCTGGTACTCAGCACATCAAAGCTGAACTTGAACAGGCCCGCTTGGATCTTGAAGTCGCTCGCAGAGCAACTGATCTGAACCGGATGTCGGAACTTCAGTATGGCCGAATACCCGAGTTAGAAAAGCAGTTGGATCTCGCGACTCAAGCCGAAATGCAGGAAATGACATTACTGAAGAATAAAGTAACAGATGCGGAAATTGCAGATGTTTTGTCAAAGCAAACCGGTATTCCAGTTTCAAAAATGCTTGAAGCTGAAAAAGAAAAACTGCTACGTATGGAAGATGCGTTGCATAAACGGGTCATTGGACAAGGGGAAGCTGTTGAGGTGGTATCTAATGCGATCCGCCGTAGTCGGGCAGGTTTATCTGATCCCAATCGACCAATTGGTTCATTCTTATTCTTGGGGCCAACCGGGGTTGGTAAAACAGAACTGTGTAAAACACTCGCTAACTTTATGTTCGACAGCGATGATGCGATGGTTCGAATCGATATGTCTGAATTTATGGAGAAGCACTCCGTGGCTCGTTTGGTTGGCGCGCCTCCCGGCTATGTCGGATATGAAGAAGGTGGATATCTGACAGAAGCAGTCCGCAGAAAGCCTTACTCTGTCATTTTATTGGATGAGGTTGAAAAAGCGCACTCTGACGTTTTCAATATTCTGCTTCAGGTTTTGGATGATGGTCGATTAACCGACGGACAGGGGAGAACGGTCGATTTTCGCAATACCGTTGTGATCATGACTTCTAATTTAGGTTCTTCACATATTCAGGAACATTTTAAAGAACTGAATTATGAAACAATGAAAGAGCAAGTGATGGATGTTGTCAGTAAACATTTCCGTCCAGAATTCCTCAACCGGATTGATGAATGTGTGGTATTTCATCCATTGGGTAAAGGACAAATTAAGTCGATTGCATCGATTCAGATTGAGCATTTGCGTCAACGGATGCAGGAAAAAGATTATGACCTTGACGTAGAAGAGGTCGCATTAGAATTGATTGCTCAAGTTGGTTATGACCCTGTTTATGGTGCGAGACCACTCAAACGCGCCATACAGCAATCCGTAGAAAACCCACTGGCGAAATTAATTCTTAGTGGGGAGCTACTACCTGGGATTCCGATTCGTCTGTCAGTAGAAGATAGTCAGATTGTAATGTCACAGTAGAGATGGTTGGATTGAAATCACAAAAGAGGTGTCTGATGACACCTCTTTTTGGTAGGTGGTCATGTGAAAATATGTGATAACTCGAATAAAAGCGCTAAAAAATTAATCGCTTCGATTGATATTTAATCGGTTAGACGGAAAAAGAAAGAATTTATAGCTTTTGCTATTGCTAAGTTCAATTAACGCCATATAATGCGCCTCGTTGTCTCGGGACTCAGTCGCGATTCGATGACGGATTTTGAGTTTTAAGTGCTCAAAAAAAGAGAATAAAAAAGTGTTTGACACAAAGATTTATCTCGCTAAAATGTCCGTCCGCTTCAAGTGCTAACAAAGCGCTTCGGAGCCAAGCTCTTTAACAATATAGACCAATCAATCTGTGTGGGCACTCGTCGATAAATATCAAATAAGATTTTATCAATGAACCGAGTGACCAATATCAAGTTGGAAAGCAGTTTACTGTTATCTGACGAGAGCACAGTCAATTCAGCATTACTTATGTAATGTAACTTTTTGCTTCTGCTTTTTTAAAAAGCGGAGACGAAAAGCAGTATTCATTGAGCCGACACGCAAGTGTCAAAAAAACTTTTAATTGAAGAGTTTGATCATGGCTCAGATTGAACGCTGGCGGCAGGCCTAACACATGCAAGTCGAGCGGTAACAGGAAAGAGCTTGCTCTTTTGCTGACGAGCGGCGGACGGGTGAGTAAAGCCTGGGAAATTGCCCTGATGTGGGGGATAACCATTGGAAACGATGGCTAATACCGCATGACGTCTACGGACCAAAGAGGGGGACCTTCGGGCCTCTCGCGTCAGGATATGCCCAGGTGGGATTAGCTAGTTGGTGGGGTAAGGGCTCACCAAGGCGACGATCTCTAGCTGGTCTGAGAGGATGATCAGCCACACTGGAACTGAGACACGGTCCAGACTCCTACGGGAGGCAGCAGTGGGGAATATTGCACAATGGGCGCAAGCCTGATGCAGCCATGCCGCGTGTATGAAGAAGGCCTTCGGGTTGTAAAGTACTTTCAGCAGTGAGGAAGGGGGTAGTTTTAATAGAGCTGCCTTTTGACGTTAGCTGCAGAAGAAGCACCGGCTAACTCCGTGCCAGCAGCCGCGGTAATACGGAGGGTGCGAGCGTTAATCGGAATTACTGGGCGTAAAGCGCATGCAGGTGGTCTTTTAAGTCAGATGTGAAAGCCCGGGGCTTAACCCCGGAGTTGCATTTGAAACTGGGAGGCTAGAGTACTGTAGAGGGGGGTAGAATTTCAGGTGTAGCGGTGAAATGCGTAGAGATCTGAAGGAATACCGGTGGCGAAGGCGGCCCCCTGGACAGATACTGACACTCAGATGCGAAAGCGTGGGGAGCAAACAGGATTAGATACCCTGGTAGTCCACGCCGTAAACGATGTCTACTTGGAGGTTGTTCCCTTGAGGAGTGGCTTTCGGAGCTAACGCGTTAAGTAGACCGCCTGGGGAGTACGGTCGCAAGATTAAAACTCAAATGAATTGACGGGGGCCCGCACAAGCGGTGGAGCATGTGGTTTAATTCGATGCAACGCGAAGAACCTTACCTACTCTTGACATCCAGAGAAGCCGGAAGAGATTCTGGTGTGCCTTCGGGAGCTCTGAGACAGGTGCTGCATGGCTGTCGTCAGCTCGTGTTGTGAAATGTTGGGTTAAGTCCCGCAACGAGCGCAACCCTTATCCTTGATTGCCAGCACTTCGGGTGGGAACTTCAGGGAGACTGCCGGTGATAAACCGGAGGAAGGTGGGGACGACGTCAAGTCATCATGGCCCTTACGAGTAGGGCTACACACGTGCTACAATGGCGTATACAGAGGGCAGCCAACTTGCGAAAGTGAGCGAATCCCAAAAAGTACGTCGTAGTCCGGATTGGAGTCTGCAACTCGACTCCATGAAGTCGGAATCGCTAGTAATCGTGAATCAGAATGTCACGGTGAATACGTTCCCGGGCCTTGTACACACCGCCCGTCACACCATGGGAGTGGGCTGCAAAAGAAGCAGGTAGTTTAACCTTCGGGAGGACGCTTGCCACTTTGTGGTTCATGACTGGGGTGAAGTCGTAACAAGGTAGCGCTAGGGGAACCTGGCGCTGGATCACCTCCTTACGAATAGATATTGAGATGAGTGTCCACACAGATTGATTTGGTTTATAAGCAAAGAGAGTTTGGGTCTGTAGCTCAGGTGGTTAGAGCGTTCGCCTGATAAGCGAGAGGTCGGTGGTTCAAGTCCACTCAGACCCACCAAATTTTCCTTCTTCGGCGTTACATTGTTCATCGCATAGTCAACTATGCTTGTTCACAATGTGGCTTGAATAAGAAAAATTGACTACACGATGGGGCTATAGCTCAGCTGGGAGAGCGCCTGCCTTGCACGCAGGAGGTCTGCGGTTCGATCCCGCATAGCTCCACCATCTTTAAGGGTTTTTGATAAGAATCTTTAAAGATGGTTTTGTGAGAAACAAAATCTTTGCTCTTTAACAATTTGGAAAGCTGACAAAATAATGTGTGTTTCATTGGAAACAGACGATTATTTGTAAAAGTTCTCAATACTTTCTCGAAAGAGAAAGACCAACACAATCAAGTGTTCTTGGAAATGCACAGTTTACTGTGTCATTCAATTGAGTCCGGCAAAACCAGTCTCTCGCTCATGTAAATCAATGAGAGACACCTTGGTTACTGATAATGCCACTCGAAACTTCTTCGGGTTGTATGGTTAAGTGACTAAGCGTACACGGTGGATGCCTTGGCAGTCAGAGGCGATGAAGGACGTATTAACTTGCGATAAGCGTAGATGAGGTAGTAAAAACCACTTGAGTCTGCGATTTCCGAATGGGGAAACCCATCTGCAGCAGCAGTTATCATCAGGTGAATACATAGCCTGATGAGGCGAACCGGGAGAACTGAAACATCTAAGTACCCCGAGGAAAAGAAATCAACCGAGATTCCGAGAGTAGCGGCGAGCGAAATCGGAGTAGCCCTTAAGCTTTTGCAGCGTTAGGTGAAGTGTCTGGAAAGGCACGCAATAGAGGGTGATAGCCCCGTAACCGAAGGCGCTGTTTAGGTGAAAACGAGTAAGGCGGGACACGTGATATCCTGTCTGAACATGGGGGGACCATCCTCCAAGGCTAAATACTCCTGACTGACCGATAGTGAACCAGTACCGTGAGGGAAAGGCGAAAAGAACCCCTGTGAGGGGAGTGAAATAGAACCTGAAACCGTGTACGTACAAGCAGTAGGAGCCTCCTTTGTGGGGTGACTGCGTACCTTTTGTATAATGGGTCAGCGACTTATATTCAGTGGCGAGGTTAACCGATTAGGGGAGCCGTAGCGAAAGCGAGTGTTAACTGCGCGTTCAGTCGCTGGATATAGACCCGAAACCGGGTGATCTAGCCATGGGCAGGTTGAAGGTTGAGTAACATCAACTGGAGGACCGAACCGACTAATGTTGAAAAATTAGCGGATGACTTGTGGCTAGGGGTGAAAGGCCAATCAAACCCGGAGATAGCTGGTTCTCCCCGAAAGCTATTTAGGTAGCGCCTCGGACGAATACTACTGGGGGTAGAGCACTGTTAAGGCTAGGGGGTCATCCCGACTTACCAACCCTTTGCAAACTCCGAATACCAGTAAGTACTATCCGGGAGACACACGGCGGGTGCTAACGTCCGTCGTGGAGAGGGAAACAACCCAGACCGCCAGCTAAGGTCCCAAATTACAGCTAAGTGGGAAACGATGTGGGAAGGCTCAGACAGCTAGGATGTTGGCTTAGAAGCAGCCATCATTTAAAGAAAGCGTAATAGCTCACTAGTCGAGTCGGCCTGCGCGGAAGATGTAACGGGGCTAAGCTGTAAACCGAAGCTGCGGCAATGCTCGTGAGAGTATTGGGTAGGGGAGCGTTCTGTAAGCCGTTGAAGGTGGATTGTAAAGTCTGCTGGAGGTATCAGAAGTGCGAATGCTGACATGAGTAACGATAAAGGGAGTGAAAAACTCCCTCGCCGGAAGACCAAGGGTTCCTGTCCAACGTTAATCGGGGCAGGGTAAGTCGACCCCTAAGGCGAGGCCGAAAGGCGTAGTCGATGGGAAACGGGTTAATATTCCCGTACTTGTTGTGAATGCGATGGGGGGACGGAGAAGGCTAGGTGGGCCTGGCGACGGTCGTCCAGGTTCAAGTGCGTAGGCTGTAGAGTTAGGTAAATCCGGCTCTGCGTTAGGCTGAGACACGATGTCGAGCATCTACGGATGTGAAGTCATTGATGCCATGCTTCCGGGAAAAGCCTCTAAGCTTCAGTTCACAAGAAATCGTACCCCAAACCGACACAGGTGGTCGGGTAGAGAATACCAAGGCGCTTGAGAGAACTCGGGTGAAGGAACTAGGCAAAATGGTACCGTAACTTCGGGAGAAGGTACGCTCTTGACGGTGAAGTCCCTTGCGGATGGAGCTGTTGGGAGTCGCAGATACCAGGTGGCTGCAACTGTTTATTAAAAACACAGCACTGTGCAAAATCGTAAGATGACGTATACGGTGTGACGCCTGCCCGGTGCCGGAAGGTTAATTGATGGGGTTAGACTTCGGTCGAAGCTCTTGATCGAAGCCCCGGTAAACGGCGGCCGTAACTATAACGGTCCTAAGGTAGCGAAATTCCTTGTCGGGTAAGTTCCGACCTGCACGAATGGCGTAATGATGGCCACGCTGTCTCCACCCGAGACTCAGTGAAATTGAAATCGCTGTGAAGATGCAGTGTACCCGCGGCTAGACGGAAAGACCCCGTGAACCTTTACTACAGCTTGGCACTGAACATTGAACCTACATGTGTAGGATAGGTGGGAGGCTTTGAAGCGCAGTCGCTAGATTGTGTGGAGCCATCCTTGAAATACCACCCTTGTAGTTTTGATGTTCTAACTTTGGCCCGTTATCCGGGTCGAGGACAGTGCCTGGTGGGTAGTTTGACTGGGGCGGTCTCCTCCCAAAGAGTAACGGAGGAGCACGAAGGTGGGCTAAACACGGTTGGACATCGTGTGGTTAGTGCAATGGCATAAGCCCGCTTAACTGCGAGAATGACAATTCGAGCAGGTGCGAAAGCAGGTCATAGTGATCCGGTGGTTCTGAATGGAAGGGCCATCGCTCAACGGATAAAAGGTACTCCGGGGATAACAGGCTGATACCGCCCAAGAGTTCATATCGACGGCGGTGTTTGGCACCTCGATGTCGGCTCATCACATCCTGGGGCTGAAGTCGGTCCCAAGGGTATGGCTGTTCGCCATTTAAAGTGGTACGCGAGCTGGGTTTAGAACGTCGTGAGACAGTTCGGTCCCTATCTGCCGTGGGCGTTGGAGAATTGAAAGGGGCTGCTCCTAGTACGAGAGGACCGGAGTGGACGAACCACTGGTGTTCGGGTTGTGATGCCAATCGCATTGCCCGGTAGCTAAGTTCGGGATCGATAACCGCTGAAAGCATCTAAGCGGGAAGCGAGCCTTGAGATGAGTTCTCCCTGGCGCTTAAAGCGTCCTAAAGGGTTGTTCGAGACTAGAACGTTGATAGGCAGGGTGTGTAAGCGCTGTGAGGCGTTGAGCTAACCTGTACTAATTGCCCGTGAGACTTAACCATACAACACCGAAGGGGTTTTAGGACTCTTAGAGACTTGATTGTGTACGAGAATCAGCTTTTCGAATTGAAAGAATTTGCTTGGCGACCATAGCGTTTTGGACCCACCTGAATCCATGCCGAACTCAGACGTGAAACGAAACAGCGCCGATGGTAGTGTGGGGTCTCCCCATGTGAGAGTAGGACATCGCCAGGCTTTAATTATTTGTTTTCAGAAGAATCTGAAGGCAAAAGCTAGAAAAGACTTCATAGTCTGACCAATGCGGAGTGGTAGTTCAGTTGGTTAGAATACCGGCCTGTCACGCCGGGGGTCGCGGGTTCGAGTCCCGTCCACTCCGCCACTTTATTTTATATTTCGCTTTAGCGATTACAGGGGTGTAGCTCCAATTGGCAGAGCAGCGGATTCCAAATCCGCGTGTTGGGGGTTCGAATCCCTCCACCCCTGCCATTACAAATTGCATAATTATGCAAAACGAAACCCGCTCATTGAAGCGGGTTTTTTGTATCTTGAGAGGGAATAAGGTTGACACAGATCTGTGTGGTGAGTAATTTTTGAATCCACAGGTTTAGAACCCTGTTTATTTCCCTCGGTGTTATAAATCCTTTAGTGATTTATGGCTTTGCCATATCTGTATTATGGTGAGTTGGATAGGGGCGCTTCGGGCGCGCCGTCTTTCCGAGTGGACGGGGTTCTAACCTTATTCAGCTCACCACCCTTAGCTTAGAACCTTTGTATGGTGGTGTGGGTTTAGTTAACTCGGAGGTTTTATGCCGGACGCTATATCTAAAAGACTCGATTTAGCCCATACAGCACGCTTACATCTTATTGATTTGATTGCTTACGCTAAGCAAGATGACTTACATGAAGTGAGAGAAGTGTTGGTTTATCTCAATAATCTGATCACATTTGATGAGCAGGAAAATCCACAGAGATAAAAAAAGGCTCACGATATGTGAGCCTTAAATCATTTGAATTCTATTATCTTGCCCAATATCCATAAGGAATTTTACGAGGGTCACGCGGAAGTTTTCTCAACGTATATTCATCTTGCAGATACATTCTTTCAAAATTACGCTGTCTTGCCCCATATGAAGGTAAATCTCGTAATACATTTACGATACCCTGAACTTCTGGCGAATTAAAATGATATCCTGCATCTAGTAAACCATTCAATGATACGACTAATTCTTTATATTGATCATTTGCATCATATAAATTTTTAATTCTTTCTAACATTGCAATGAAGATGCTACCCAAAGGACTTGATTTCAATTTCTTTACCGTATCAAAGCTATTCATTTCTTTATCTCCCTAAGGAAGATACCTGCAATAACTAAAGATAATATTACTTCTATTGATTGAGCCAAAATATAAACACGAGGTATAGTTTGCTCTGTATATTCAAGCACAGGGTAAATTGTTCGAATTATGATGATAATAGGGTATAACACTGCAATTATCTTCATTGATTTGTGAGTAAATAAATCAATTTTCTTCCATACTCCAAATAATGCAATAACCACAAAAAATGTCATTAGTTGAGAGACAAACTGGATCACTTGCTCAATCGTTGTACCGATATAATCAAATGCTGTTGCGAGTGCGATAGATAGCACAGTGAAAGCAAACATAAAACCGGCTAGTTTGTTATTAGCCATGAGAAACCCCACCTTATAAATCTGATAGTAGCTCATATTATCATACGTTCAGTTATATGAGACCTTTAAGAGGGGTTATATTGCTATGGTGAGATATTGATTCTATATTCGTTCCAATAGAGTTATACATTTAATGTTAAAACTCTTTTTATTTCCTCTGTTCTAACTGAGTAATACGAACATCCAATTTTTCCATCATCAGGCGGAGCCACTTCACATCTGTTTTTAGTGTAACCCCGACACCTATGCCGCTGGATAATGCACTGACAGCCGCAATGATTAACGTCTGATATTCTCCCATTACTTAAATTCATCCCTCAGTGTTTCCCAGACACCGATCAACACAGGGGCAGCGGTGCCAATTAACCCCCCATAGTGAACCCCGTCCGGTGTGATACTGGCGGTTAATAGTTCAGGGTGTCCGGCCGCTAGTGCGACACCGGCACCAATTAAAGCGAACCCTTTCTTAGTCGATGCTTGGTTGATATCGATGCCTAATTTGTTTTTGAAAAAATCGCTCATAATAGATGGCTCCTTTTCAGATATTTGATGGTATACGCTGCCAGAATCGCACCGGCAACCGACAGGGCGAACCGTTTCATGTCTTGTTTTGTCATGCCATTGCAACCCCTTGTTGTGCCATGCTCAGGCCGTAGTAATTGCCGACCTCTTTACGGCTCATGGCATAAAGCAGATGAGCAAGTTGGTCGTTATCATTGACATCAACCGCCTGATTTGGAGCAAGCCCCGTCCATTGGCTGACTTGCTGCACATAGAGCGCGGTGTCATTTTCATTGTCTGGCGCGAACCGATAAATCATTTGACTGAGTGTTTTATACCCTTGGCGGCTGTAACTCCGGAGTATCCGCGCGCCAGCCCGAAAGCCGTAGACAGGGTGTTTGAACTCTTCGAATTCTTTATCACGGTTAAATCCTGATTTACCTTCCCAATCATTCGCTGAGTCACGAATGTTGAGCGGGTTATTGTTGCGAACGCCACGCGGAAGCGTTGAGCGGTAAAGCATATAGGCAAGTCCTCCTGTGATGATGGTCAGGCCAATCAAGAGCGGCTGATTCATGCGCTCTGGTCTTTGACGTAATCTTGATAACGCTGATGCTCGTCAATCAACCATGCATAGCGTGCATTAAATTCGTTTTCTCCTATTGCCTGATTGGGTCGGGCGTCCAGATATTCGATATGTCCCGCTCCGGTTGCGGTATCGTATTGCACCGCCCATTCACCATGGGTCATCTGATAGCCGCCGATTTTGGACATCTCTGCAACAACGCCATCAACGATAATCATCTGGTCTTGTGTAATTGCTGTAACTTTCATGATTCACCTGATTTTCATAATCCAGTAAACGGCAACGGATTGTTGCCGGACATCAACATTGCTCATGTTTGCGGTGTGTTTATGGGCACCGTTACTACCGGCATAGGCCACCGGAACCGGTGTATTACCAAGGTTAAAGTTGCCGTCAGTGCCCGTCGTACCGCTGTTATTGCCGCCACCGGTGGCAGCCCGACGGATTAACGTATGCGTATGTGCCGGCATCTGTGCCTGTGAGAGCGTGTAACTGTCGATATTGATTGCGGTTTTATTCCAGTCTGAGCCGAATATCTCGCCATGCTGATAGCTGTCACCGGCACCGACAACCGCACGGTTTAACATATTCGGGGTACCGTTGGTGCCGTCGCACAGTTGCCAGCCGTGAGGGATTTCACTCAGGGAGCGTGTCCAAATCCGAATATCTCCCCGTTTCCAGCCGGAGGCTTGCGAATAACTAAAATTCATACGCGCTCCCCGATATGAAGCACATCCCCCGCGATCCCCTCTACGGTGACCGCATTCGAGGCCGGAAATTCGACCACCGCACCGGCAGGGACACGGAGAAAACCTTGAATCACAATCTCCCCCTGATTGCCTTCATTTGCCTGTAAAATCAGTCCCTGACGCTTTCGATTGGCATCGATACGTTGAGTGCTGCCATTAAGTACCACGTCATTGCGGCCGTAAATCTCAGTCGGTTGTTGGGTCACGGTCTGAACGGCTTTCCAGTTCGTGACACTGACCTCGGTGTGAGGCATGGTTTTGACCTCAATCTGAGGCACGGTTTTCACCTCAACCTGTGGCAGACTTTGCACCACTGAGACCGGGCTATTTATTTGCATCATTTCACCTCCAAAACGGCAAGACGGGCAGGGGTACTGCTGGCGTTATAGGCGTATAGCTCCCCTGAAAAATCAAATGAGAGTGAGCCGATTGCCGCTTTGCTACCGATGACCAGCGCCCCTCGGTTACCGGAAACATTAAAGTCACCGACACGCAAGGCGGTCAATTCATCACTGATGACCTGCATCACGACCTGACGATAACCGCCCGATGTCAGCTTGGCTTTGGTTTGTGGCGCGATTTCAATATCGGGACGGGTCACCATCTGCGATGAGGATATCGTTGCCACCTTCAGACCATCGGCAACTCTGACACTGGCCTCAAACTGGATCGGCTCAATGATCCGCTGAACAACTAAGCCCGATGTTGAGGCGGGTTTGTGCTCCAAATCTGAAATCTGATAGTCAAAATTCACAATGTCGGGTGAATGATGCGTCAGAAACATATTCTCAAACTCAGTGACTTGAATCCTGTCCCCAGATTCAAGCCGCTGTGGTTTCAGGCCGTCGGCAGAAATAAAAACCGGTGCCGACGTTGACCGGACAATCAAATATTTTCCCCGTCCCCCGACGGTGATCGGGGTTTCGGTATTGGGCTGTAAAATCATGATTTTCCCCTTAGTGCCACAACAGCCAAAACGCCACCGACCACACAGGCCGCAATTGCAAACGTGGTCAGGTAACTACTGTTATCCAGACCGGTTTGCTCACGCTGTTTGGCGGCATCTGCAACGGCAAGGGCGGTACGTGTGTTGTCACTGGCCTGATTTGCAACCGACTTGATCGCATCAATGGCGCTTTTATTGGCTGACAGGGACTTTTCACCAAATGAAAATGCTTCTTTCAGCGAGTTTTTACCAAAAGAGAGCGCTTCTTTGGTTGTGTCTGCACTGGTCTCAAGGGCTTGTTTCGCGGTTTCTTTAGCCGCATTGACCGCCCCTTGATCGGTGACGGTAATATTGCCGACACTGCCTTGAACCCCGCTCAGGAGTATTCCCAGATTATCGCCTTGTACCGCATTGGTGCCGCTGATAGACGTGGTATTGGTTGTGTTACTGCTGCTTGACTTTCCGCCACCGCCCATTAATCACCCCCTGTAAATTGCAGGCACAAGACCGATTCATCACTGTGTGTTTCAGTGGTCACAAAACCAAAGCGTCTTAAAATTCGGGTCATGCCCTGACGCACCGTGTGATATTTCACGCATTGATACCCTTGAGAGCGAACCGCATCGATTATCACGGGTGCCGCTTGTTTGAGTCCCTTGCCGGTCAGTGCCAGAATCAGATATTCGTTTTCATTGGTGACATAACCGACGAAGCGCACCGCAACCCCTTTACCTTTCAGTTGGTAGAAGCTGGCACGTTTACAGGCAACAGCATCACAGCAAAACGCATACTCATATTTGGCATCCGGAACACGATTGAAAGCCGGACGAAGCAACGCCAATTGAGCTTTGATATCAGCCCGATTCGGGCGGATGAGCGTAAATTTCATTTCTTCACCACCACAAACGTTATTGCTGCAATCACAAGGAGCATCGGCAGGCTTTGCATCAAACGTTGTCCCGCACTGCCGCTGAAGTTAATCGCCCCGTTGGTGATGCCCCCGATGGAATTTCTGGCGGTTGCCGTTGCATCACCGGCAGCGCCACCGCCCGCATTAATCGGCATGGTGCCGGAGTTGGTCAGTCCGCCTCCGATAGTCGGGATCATTTCATCTCCTTAACCAGCCGGTAAGTGAGATAACACCCGCCCCCAATCGCTGACAGTTTGATTAACTTCCCCACACCGGAGCCAGCCCAGAAGCCGCCCCCGAACCCTAATACCCCTGTTGCAACGGGGATCAGATAAATCAATGGTATTGGCATTGCTGTCCCCCTATTTTTTAGCCGCCATGACCACAACCCCAATCAGGAGTAACACACCCAGACCGCCCCCGATATACAGGAGGGTCTTGTCATTGCCTTGTGGTGCCGGTGTCACTTTGTTGCCGTTATCATCGGCCTGATGGGTTGCCTGTGGCTGTGTGTTGGCGTTGACCGAACTGTTATCACTGGTAGCGGCTCCGACAAGGTTGTCGAAGCCTTCCCCGACACTATCGAGTAAGCCGGAGCCAAAATTATTTAAATCATCTAAAAACGCCATGATTGCCCCCTTACTTAATCAGGTCGGGGCGAACGATTTTGACGGACTCAACAATGATCGGGATTGAGCCGACAGCATTATCGGTCTTCACCGTAAATTTCAGCTCATTGGTGTGTGCGGTCTGAAACAGTTCATCAATAAAATAACCGCGCATAATCGGATCAAAGTGATACATTCCTGATTGCCAGAATCGACGATTGCGTTTGGCGCGCATCGTTTCAACTGCGCGGGTGGTGTCGTACACCTTGATATAATCGCGGTGAATTTCGAGTGAGTTCACAGTTTCTGACAAGAAATGCATCCGACGAACCAGCAACAACGGACCTGATACAAGATCGAGAAATTCGTTTTCGGTTGATGTCGCTTGCATCGTTTGTTTCTTGATTTGCGGCACGACAATGCGTACACCCTGAGCGGGGGAAACGGTCGCATGACCTTTGAGCACCACACCTGATGCATTGCCGCTCGTATCCGGTGCAATCTCCACCTCAAGGATAATATTGTCTCCGGCCTCGGTCACAAGGGCGGTGTAACGCATCCCGTTTTTAGTTTTGGCGGTAATGTCAGCCAGTGGAATATGATAAAAACCATCAATTGACGGCATCCCTTTGTAAGCTTCAAGGGATTTCATCAACTTGCCGTCAAGGACAATGATTTCATCACCGTTTAAGGTAATCGAAACCCGTTTAATCTGCGCCGGTGACAGGTTGGTTTCAAGAAAGATTTCTTCATAGACGGGGCCGGTTGGGATCACCATTGAGGCTTTTTCCCCGTAGGCAACGCCCGTAAACGAGTTAAGTCGCATCACTGAATTCATACGCTCTCCCCTTAACCGATCGCGTCTTCAACAGAATCAACGTTATTTGATGCCCAGACCACGCCAGCGGCAACCACTGCGGCAATCAGCCCAACCACAGCGATATTCTTTGCGGATAATCTCATGTTTGCTCCAATAAAAAACCGCCCAACATTAGGCGGTCTGTATCAAAGCACACGATTCACAATCGATTCCTAACCCGATTGTGAATCCGGTTTAGAATAAATGTGATAAAAGTCACAATTTGTGAGGTGTATGACATTAAGTATTATTCTCAGCTGTACGCTACAAAGTTAAAAGCAGCCTCTTTTGTATCAGCATCTAGGTTTTCAATACTGAGAGTAAAGCCACTAGTTGAAACATTTTTTAATGAGACTGCTACGGTATAGGTCTCGCTAGAAAAGTTCGATGTATCAGGCGTAGCAATCACGACAGGGGTTGATGTAAATTTACCTGAATCGAAAAATACTTTATAAAGCCCGTTACTATGTTTTTCTGATTGAAAACCACTACCGATTTCTACTGTACCGGTGTGAGACACTCTTCCTATTAATTGAGTCATTATATTTTTCTCCAAAAAGACGTTTTGTGAATACATTAGGTGTTACTTTGATATGTAACTCATTTAATATAGTTCACATTCGCTGTGTGTCTAATAGGTCTAGTAACTCACCATCGGAGCGCCCCTTTTTGATAGGCTTTTCCATCCTGTAGCAGATACTCAAGCGGGTTTAACCGGTCGATTTCATCGGCTGATATACCAGTCATTTTTTCTAAATAAATCGCACTGGTATGGGTTTTTTGCATCATTACACAGGCATGCTGACAGTTATCAATGATGGTTTTGGAAACCTCCTGACCGCGCTGAAACAGGTTAATCGAATGCAGGTTGAACTTGCGCCCCAGTCGCAAAATTTTGCCATGATAACCGGTGGCTTTCCCTGCATTCTCGCTGTGCTCGGCCACTTCTTCACAAATGATTTTGAGCGGCTTTGGATGTTTACCATTGCCGCAGCCCCAAACCACCCGACAAAAGCGGTCAAAGTCTTTGACGGTGGTTTCATGCTTCGGTTGGTAGGCAATCTTAAACCCCTGCCGTGTTTTACGTCCTGCAATCATGGCGGTGGCAAAGTCTTTAATGTTGTCATACCCCCGAACGACTCGCCCCGCCAGTGTGCCGGTATAGTCCCCGACCGGATCAAAGATAGCGACTTGATCGGTTGCGTGGATGAAGAGTTTCTTTGCGGCTGAGGTCTTACCGCTGCCACTCATCCCGACCGCATAGACATGACCATTGTGCAGCGCATTATTAGGGTTAATCGGCTGCATGGTCTGGCTCTCCGTCCTCTTTGGCCGCTTGGATTTCTTTGGCTCGGTCAAGGGCTTTGAGTTCTTTCACTTGGTGATACGATGAAAAACCGAGCGCCCCCGCAGCCATGACAAAGGTCAGCTCTTCTTTGTACTGGATAAGCCACGGGGGAAGCTCGCCCCCGTATTTGACAAACAGCGGTGCGGCAGCCCCTGCAACGCCTTTAACCTGAGCTTCATCAAATACAAAATCTTTGTGAACGAATTGCCGGATCACTTCTTCAGTGACGCCCATCACCGCCATTGACGTCGCTTCACCTGCTGCCAGTGCTGCCGCTTCTTTGGGATCGGTTTTGGTTATAGCTTCATCAGGGTTAAAATCCTGCTCGGTGATTTCACTCAGTAATGCATCTTCATCGGCTTTTGAATGGGTTTCGAAACCGATCTCATGTTGTGCATCATTTTCTGAATATTCCGTTAGATTTTCCATTAAGACACCACCTTGATTGCTTTAATCAGACCCCCGAACACCACGCCTAAAGCGCCCCCTAATCCCATACAGGCGAGGGTGGTCATTGGCTTTGATTGTGTTTCTGGTTGAGGCTCCTGATTGGGTTTATTTTCCGTTTGTTTTTCCGTCTGGATTGGCAATGATTGCGGCTCAGGCTCCGATTGGTGCATCGCTTCAACTTCAGCCTGAACGATTTCAAGGGGCTGAAAGGCTTTCATTTCCGCTTGGGCTGCTTTGCCGGTTCGGGTATCAGGGCCACAATCACAGCGACCGTGAACAAAGGCTGAGCGTTTGCCTTTGCCTTGCTTAATCGCTTTGGGGTGTTTGCAGGTATGACAAACCACATACCCCAGAATATCGTCAGATTCAGTCATGTTTTATTTCTCCTTCAAGTGTGGTGAGTCGGTGATTAAATGCTTTCAATAACCAAATGGTTTTAGTGAGCCACGGCTTGATGAACCCGAAGCCTAACGGGGGCTTATAGGCTTGTGCTTCGGTGTCCATCTCTTCCAGTAATTGGCTTGTTTTTGCTTGTAGTTTGCTCATGTTTACCTGTCTGTAACGGTGGTTAATCGGTGATTGCTGAGTTTCAGGGAGACATAGCGGTCAATGGCTATCGTTGCTCCGCGCATCAACGGGGCAATCAGACACTGAACCCCTTTCACGCTCCATCCGGTGGCCTCGATGAGCGCCTTTTCAAGGGGTGAAATTTCCTTTTCTAAGGGAGGGTTACACTTATTTTCAGTGCTCCAAGGGGAAGCGCGCCGCGCTTCTTGCAGACGCTGAACATCTTTCTTTTTTACAAGACTGTAACGGGTGGCGCAGGTTTTGATGATTTTTCCGAGCCAGTTCACACCAATGACCCGTTTCACGGTATCCCCGTATTGGTTGAAGTTTTCTTCATAAGCAAGCTTGGCTTTTGCGCCCAACTCGCAAAACCCTTTCCAACGGGATTGATCGGCATGGTCACGCAAGGTTTCCAACTCTTCATCAAAGGCGGTATCGACCGCGCTTGCCCGTCGCAATTGCCGCCACAACCCCACAGCAGGGGAGCCGGATTGTGAAAACTGTTTGATACGATGGGTTGAAGCCCATGCTCTGGCCGAGAATGCCGACTCTTCGGCATCATTTTCAGGCATGTGTGAGCCGTTAATATTCTTTGAGATGTATTTGATGATGTAGCCGGTCGCGGTGCCTTTAGCCGGATCGCTGTATTCAACTTTGATGCGGTGTGATTTGTGAAACTGGCCGCCAATCATTAACTCGTCGCGGTCTTCCTCGGTGGCGATTTCCTCACAGATACGCACAAAAGCAGCCTTCTGGCTGGGATGAACGTATAAAAACATATGTGCGTGGGGTGTGCCGTCTTTGTGCGGCTCCGCGACTCTCAGGCCGAACCAGTCAATCTCATGTTTTTTGAACAGGGCACGGGCGCGTTTCCATTGCTCCATAATGTTCTGATGGGCTTCTTTCGGTGTGCAGCCGTTCCATTGACTGGAATTGCGGTGATATTTGGACGGGAGTGTCCACGTCATAAATACGCCCTCATAACCCAAGTCAATCGCGCGCTCTTCATCGCCACGGGAGCGAACCACTAATTCAATCCGTCGGTTTTCTTGGTTGGCGGTGGTACGCTTGACGACTTCCTCTAAATCAAAGGCGGTGCCGGTCTCTGGGTCGAAGACGGCCATTGATTCGATAAACCGCTTTGCTTCTCCCTGTTTCTGACGCCAGCGGGCAAACGAACGACGGGAAATATATTTGCGTTGTCCCTGATTAGCTCCGACCCGATCAAGGGCGATTTGTGAATATTCGATATATTGGGTGCGTAAAAACCGGAATTTACGCGCCAGATAATCGACATCGAGGCAGCGACGGATCGCCCGCTCTAATTCGCGCTCGGCTTCTCGGATATTCGCGTGATGTTTGCGGATTTGTGGCGGCTTGATATGGAGCTGAAACAGCTTATCACTGATTGCTGAAAATACCGCATATAATGCGTCAAGGTATCCATTTTCTGTTGCTTCATCAATAGAAATACTGCCCATGATTGCGGTGAATTCATGGGTGAGGTTCCATGCAAGGCGCTCAATTTGCTCATCACTCATCAGGGTGTCATGATCGAGCGATACGGTTTGATGACCGAGTGTGACAGGGGGTGCCGGTGCATTTTTACGGGCATCGACAAAAGGAAATTTTTTCTCAATCAGCGGGGCGAATTTCAGGCCATGCCGGACGGCATCATTGACCGCTAATTCGATATTCTTACGCGTCGGGTTCGCCCGTTTCCGTCGCCTGTAGATCTGATGCTGGATATCTTCCTGCACGATTTTCGGCAGACGGGGCATAAAGTGGCGTGAAAATGTTGTGCCGTTCTCGAACGTATCCCGCTTTGCTGCGTCTTTTTCGGCTGCATTGTGCTGATCGCCTTTTGCCTCAGCCAGCCGAAGAGCAGCCGAGAGATAAGGCGAATCAGGGCGCACCTGATACACATCAATCAGGTGTTTTTTACGCAAAGTGCGATGGATATGATGACCAATAAAAGAAGCGGTATATTTCATTATTTTTGTGGCGTTAAACCGTGTTTCTCGCGTAGTTTCTGGATTAAGAAAAGGTTTCGTTTACGTTGCTGCTCCGTCATTGCGGCACCGGTGACCATGTCAGGACAGGGTTTGTGATAAGGTGCCAGATAATCGGAGTTGTGCCCCTTGGGTAGGGTATAACTCACATCATCCATAGAATTGTACCTCTATATCGTCCGCCTGTTCCCCCTCAGCCATTCCAATGATATCGCCGTGAAAGGAGTGCAGCGCGAGCCACTCGCCCCCGTTTACCCGTTTGATTTCATCGATGAATACGTTGATGTTTCCGACTTGGCAGACAATGCCGCCCGTCATGCTTTTACGGTATTTGATTTCGTGTTTCATGCTTCACTATCCAACAGTTTTCTTTTTCTTGGCGGGATGGGCAGCATGATCTGATTTGCTGCAATCCGTCGGTCAAACTCAAGTTTGTTGATCAATACCAATCCGCCTGATTGCTCCTGTGGAATGGTGGGAATGATGCAGTCATTGATTAGCTCTTTGACTTTGGTGCGGCTCATTCCGGTTTCTTCACAGAATTTATTGATTGTCTGAACGCTTGCAGACATGGATCAAACCTCCTAATATCGGGCGTAATCGGTTTTTTAATATGTTGCGCGATTATCCGTGCGTTTTTTAATTTATTTCAAATATCCGCCCTAGTCAACTTATTGCGCGGATATCCGTGCGAACAATTTGGAAGGTTTGGCCTATGTTATTGATGGATAAAAATAAAATGTACTTAAAAAATTTCCATTTAAGACTGAAAGAGGCATTAGGAGAACATTCTTATCGCTCTTTTTCTGAAATGAGTGGTGTCTCTGCCACAACCCTGCGCGATTATGTGAACGAAAAAAGCTATCCAACGCTTGATCGATTAGTTGCGATTTCTGATGCTTCTGGGAAGTCATTAGAATGGTTAACCACAGGCGAAATCCCAGATGAAAATATGGTCATTATTTACCAATATGATCTCCGGGTGAGTGCCGGAAATGGTGCATTGGTTGAGCATGAAAATCCTGTTGCTGAATTTCGCTTTAGTGCTGATTGGTTACGTCAGCAGGGGTTACATGGTAAGAGGCTCTCTATTGTTCAAGTCATGGGCGATAGTATGGAACCCAGCCTTTATGACGGGGATTTGATTCTGGTTCGTCATGATGAAGTACGAGACGGGCTTTGTGTGATTCGGATTGATAATGATGTCTTAGTCAAACGGGTTCAATATGACTACGCGGAAGGGAAATTCCTGATTTCAAGCGATAACGAGCGGTATAAAAATATTGAATTGAGTAAAGATTTTAAAGGGGATTTTAAAATCATTGGTCAGGTTGTCCGTGTGTTGCAGAGAGTGAAGCAAGTTGCATGATAAAGCCGAGTGAATGGGGGTTTTTTACCACCCATGATCCAAACCGTTTTTTTGCTCGCGAACGGGATGCCAAGAACCACGAAATCACCCTGACATTACGTGATGAAGAGTTGCACCCGAATCGGGATACCCGACGGCTCGATGAAATGGTCAGTATTTGGTATCGGCTACACGGTAAGACGCTTCGTGATCATATCCGTTTGAGAAAACTCCTTTATCGAATGTCTGAACGGCTCGGTAATCCGATAGCCTCCGACCTGACTAATGAACATTTTGCCAAGTACCGCGAGCAGCGCACACAGGAAGTCAGTACAACCACTGCGAACCGAGAACATGCCTATTTACGGGCAATGTTCAATGAGCTTAAGCGCCTCGGTGTGATCGATTATGACAACCCCGTCCAACATATCCGCCAGTTCAAAGAGCGAGAAGGGGAGCTTCGTTTTCTCAGTCATGATGAGATCGCAACCCTGTTACATGCCTGTCAGCTATCCAGTAATGAATCCCTGATCTATGTGGTTAAGGTCTGCCTTGCCACCGGTGCCCGTTGGAGTGAGGCCGAAAACCTGAAAGCGTCACAGGTGGCCGGAGGGAAAATTACCTTCCTCAATACCAAGTCAGGCAAGAACCGCACAGTGCCGATCAATGATATTTTATTTAATGAATTGAAAGGCCTTGGTAAAGTAGGGGATGAGAAACTATTTTTACATAGCTTGAGTGCATTTCGTAAAGCAGTTGCCCGAGCACAGATTCAGTTACCGAAAGGGCAGATGTCTCATGTGCTCCGCCATACCTTTGCGAGTCACTTTGTGATGCAAGGGGGCAATATTGTTGTACTGAAAGATATTCTCGGCCATAGCGAGATCTCCACAACCATGCGTTATTCACACCTTGCACCAAGTCATTTAAGTGATGCGGTGCAACTTAATCCACTAAATCAACATCAATAATCGTCAGAGGTATAAATGAAATATTTTCTTTTTCTAGTTTTTGCTGCATCTTTTTCTGTGAATGCGAATGTATGGGATACGCTGAAAGAAACACCGGCTACCAAGTATGACATTGGGCGGGTTTATTTTGATATCGGTGCTTATGAGATGTCTAAAACACTCGAAGGTCAAGATGTTGGGAAAACTCACTATGAATTCTCTAAAGTGACCAGCCTTGTCTCTGATGGGAAACTAGGATTTAAGTTTTCATATCAGGCCCGAGGAAAGTACATTAAGAAAGAAGACTGTAATACTTTCTTATCTATATCAAGAAAGATGTTTCCTTCAAATAAAATTGTAAATGACATTTGGCCTGAACTGGATGATGCACATAAGAAAGAAATTGTTGATAGTTTAGTCTTTGAAGCTGATTTGATGAATAAAGATAATGGATCTGTATTGGTTGAGTGTCGGTAGGCTGTTCTAATCGTCTAGGTCACTATTTAGTGTGGCCTAGACAACCGGACTACTGATTTTTCAATAGATATATTTTTTATAGAATTTGTTGGCAAAATCGTTATGAGAAACTATTTTTTATATAGACTGATAGAACTTCATCGACTGAGTTATAGAATGTGATTTCAAAGGTTTAAAAAAGTTTATTCATGTGATTTATGTTTTTATAAGTTAACTGATTGAAACTGCATCTATAAATAATAAATGAGTAATTCTATCAACTTTTTATTTAATAATTAAGTGGGTGGAAAATGGTTAGTTATAAAGGGAAGAATAAATTTGGTCTTTCTAGGTATATTCCTACAGATATAAGAAAAAAAATACGTAGAGATGCTGGTTTTGGTTGTGTCGTTTGTGGTTGTGTACTTATCGAATATGAACATATTGAACCTGAATTCAAAGATGCTTCTGAGCACAACCCAGATAATATGACGATTCTTTGTCCTATATGCCATGATAGAGTAACCAAAAAAATTATTTCGAAAAGAGATGTTTGGGCGGCAAAAAGAAATCCTAAGGGATTACAGCAAGGTTATGTAAACGATTTAATATTTCCGAATACAGATGAACTGGAGTTTTTACTTGGAAGTGTTCAGGTTATAAATGTAGGAATTATTATTAGTATCTATGGTAAACCTCTTTTTTGGTTTGAAAGTTCAGAAAATAATGAAGAACCATTCACTATTTGTTGTATTTTTTATGGGGTAGGTGGCGAGCCGATTGCATATATTAATCGTAATGAATATATTGCACTGATTAAAAAGCAAGATATTGTCAGTGTGGCTTCGAGATTAACTATTTCTGATGATAAATATGGATGTATATTAGGGATGTCACGTGAAGGAGGTAGCCCTATTCATATAACTGAACTTTATATGCAGTATAACAAAATAAAAGTCATGATTAATAATGAAAATAGTCCTTTATATTATGGCAGTGTAGATACTCCAGATTCTAATTTAAATGGGTTTAATAAGTTTGTTTTTAGTGGTGGTAAGGGGAATAGGAGAGGTGAAGTAAATGCTATTGGTTTAAGCCAAATCCCTTGGTGTAAAGAAAACAATAAAATATGTTGGTTGATACGAGCTAATATACATGGTTTGAAGGTGAGAAATAGCATAGGTCATCATAAGGGATGGTTATATTCTAATCTGTTAATTAATTTGAAAGGTGAGATAGTTGGTTATATTAAAGATGGGAAAGCATTTAATGTATTTAATGAGTTTATTTCTAATTATAAGGATGGATTTCTCTCGTATCCTGAAAAACAATATGATGATGGAGAACCGATCTTTATACCAAAGCATTGTCGACAAGGAATATTTTCCAGAACTCAGCAGGAGTATGATCTGAGCTATCGTTTTTTTGGATTCTGAGTATATAAATGAAAAATATAATATTGTTATTTATATACATTTTTATTTTATAAATATTAAATCAAATCAATCTAAGGGAACGATATTCTAGTTAAAATGCTAATTTTTCTTACTATTGATAACTTACATACACCCACATGCGCCCGATATGAAATTTCCCCTTTTTGTAACCCATTGATTTATTAGCAGGGTGAAGGGTTTTCCAAATCCGCGTGTTGGGGGTTCGAATCCCTCCACCCCTGCCATTACAAATTGCATAATTATGCAAAACGAAACCCGCTCATTGAAGCGGGTTTTTTGTATCTTGAGTGGTAACAGGGTTGACACAGATCTGTGTGGTGAGTATTTTTTAAACCCACAGGTGTAGAACCCTGTTTAATTTAACTCAGAAGCATAAAGGCAATTTAAGAGCTTTATGTATTGCTCTCTCATTTCAATATTATGGTGAGTTGGGTAAGGGCGCTTCGTGCGCGCCGTCTTCTGAGTGGACGGGGTTCTAACCTTATTCGGTAGTGTTCAAATTTCTGTGTCATTTCTTTAAACTGAACCAAAAAGGAAATGACACCTTATGTCTGACGATAAATTCGAAATTGATATTCAAGCTTTTGCCAAAGCATTGCAATCCGGTCAGGGCCTCAACGGCAAAGACGGTTTGCTCACCCCGTTGATTAAGCAAATCACTGAAGCCGCGCTCGGGGCTGAAATCGAACAGCACCTTGAAGCTGAGCCCGACAATCGCAAAAATGGAAAATCCCGCAAAACCGTTAAAACCTCATCCGGGGAATTTGAACTTGAAACGCCCCGTGACCGAAATGGCTCTTTTGACCCGCAAACTGTCAAGAAGCACCAGACCCGACTGACCGATGAGATGGAACGTAATGTCCTCTCCCTGTTTGCCCTTGGCAACAGCTATCAACATATCCGGGAATATCTGCTGGATATGTATGGTATCAGCGTTTCCAATGGCACGATTAACGCCATCACCGACCGTCTTATCCCTGAGCTCAGAGCATGGCAGGAGCGGGATTTAGACCCCGTCTATCCGGTCGTCTGGCTTGATGCCGTTCACTACAAAATCAAGGAAAACGGTCGCTTTGTTTCCAAAGCCATTTACACCATCCTTGCACTCAATATCGAAGGAAAAAAAGAGCTGCTGGGGATTTATCTCTCTGATGCCGAAGGCGCGCATTACTGGCTCAGTGTCCTGACCGACTTACAAAATCGCGGTGTCAAAGATATTTGTATTGCTTGTGTCGATGGCCTCAAAGGGTTCCCTCAGGCGATTGAAACCATTTACCCGCAGACTGAAGTCCAACTCTGTGTTATCCATCAAATCCGTAACTCGATGAAGTATGTCGCCAGCAAAAATCAGAAAGCGTTTATGGCGGATTTAAAATGTGTTTATAAAGCGGCAACCCTTAAAGCTGCCGAACATGAGCTGGATGAGCTGGAAGCCAAATGGGGACCACAATACCCGCTGGTGATTCAGTCATGGCGCAATAAATGGGAGAACTTATCGGTGTATTTCAAATATCCCGAACAGGTCCGCAGAGCCATTTACACCACCAATGCGGTTGAGGCGGTACATCGTCAGTTCCGCAAACTGACCAAAACCAAGGGCGGTTTTGCTAATGAAACCAGCTTGCTCAAGCTGTTGTATGCAGGTATGTTGAAAGCCAGTGAAAAGTGGACGCATCCGGTGCAGAACTGGAACCTGACACTGTCTCAGCTCAGCATCCACTTTGAAGGCAGACTCACTCCATATCTGGATTTATAAAAATGGGCGTGACACAGAATAATGAACAGTCTCCCTTATTCAGCTCGCCACCCCTTAGTTTAGAACCTTCGCGGTGGTGTCTATGGTTAAAATATTCACTCAGAGGGTAGAATGCCAGAAACAAACCTTAAAAGACTTGATTTAGCCCATACAGCCCGATTACATCTTATTGATTTAATTGCTTACGCGAAGCAAGATGATTTACATGAATTAAGAGAAGTATTGGTTTATCTCAATAATCTGATCACATTTGATGAGCAGGAAAATCCACAGAGATAGAATCTATGAAAAGCTCTCAAAACTGGGAGCTTTTTATATTAAAAATAAGAGTGGATAATTGACAAAATAAAATAAGTTGCAACAGGAAAGCCACCAAGTAACATATATATGCCAAACCAATACCAATTTTTTTTGTAGAATGTATAAATAGAACCAACTAGAAATAACAATGGCGTTCCGAAGAAAATCATAAGAACACCAATAAATTCAGGGATAAAACCCACATTGATATTTATTTCAAAAACAAAAACTATCCATATATAGACAAATAAAATCAATGGGAAGGTGAGTAGCAAATTTATCATTATTTTCTTCATAGTTTAAATCCGATCTTAGTTATGAAAGGTTGATAGCTGTATCCTATATAGTGTTGTAACAAAAACCATGATCTAAATCCTCCTAATTTTTCAAAAGGTATATTGTCCTTATCTAGATTTTTGTGATTTATATCATTAACATCTAAGCCAAAATGGTCTTGAACCTCATATTTAAATATGCCTTTAATCTGATCCTCTTTGTACTCCAATTTTTCCGCATAAACTCTCATTGACCAAATTCCATGTACAGTCAGAACGGTTCCGTTAAAAAGATCCGAAGTTAATGGTTTGAATTGAGGTAACCGTGCCCCCGAGCTAGATTTCATATAATTACTTGCAATATTAACAATATCCTTGTCTAGTACACCATCTTTAATATTTTCTCCTAAACACTTTTTCAAGGCAGTATGGAAAATGGCTGTAGTTTGATGCTCTCGTAATGCATTATCTAGTAATGGATGCATATAGTAGCCACCTTCATTACGCTCGAACTTATCCACCATTGTAGAAAATATATCTTTTGTTTTTCCTAACATGGAAAAACTAACTACCCCTCCACCAAGAGATCTCATTCGATTAAAATGTTCCTTAGCAGGTAAAGTAAATTGATCTTCTACAACAATATCATAGCCTCGTGATGGAGAGTATCTGGTCTTATTTCTAAATGGTTGCCAATGCCCATAGGATTCAATCTCTTCTCTTTTTTTATCACCATACTTCATATCGTTAGGAGATGGTGCATCAGGATCTTTCGGGTTATAGAAGGTATCCATTTTATTTTCTGTTTCATAGACCAATCGAGGAAATGAGCCAGAAACGGGAAGCCAGTCTTTTTGTTTACTACTTTTTGTATTTTTTTCTATTCTTTCTAAAGTATCATTGTGCGCTTGTGATCTTTGTTGTAAAAGTTCTAGCTTTCTTTGTTCTCTTTCTTTAATGGCTGTATGGTCGATAGCGCCATAACGAGAGCCATTTACTCCATAAGGTTGAGGGCCTTTACTTGACATTCTAATTTACTCAACTAATACGAATACAATTAAATTTAGGCCGTTATATTAAGGTGAAGAGATCAGAAGAAGAAGGACGTAAAATTTGAATTCCTTTGTATGAGATATTTACTCAAAAAAAGATTTCTTTAAGTGATTTTTTTATCACATAAACCCCTTCAATATAAAACTATTGAAGAGATTTATCTTAATTATTTATTCTGTTCTAGCCGTGTCAGACGAACATCCAATTTTTCCATCATCAGGCGGAGCCACTTCACATCTGTTTTTAGTGTAACCCCGACACCTATGACGCTGGATAATGCACTGACAGCCGCAATGATGAAAGTCTGATATTCTCCCATTACTTAAATTCATCCCTCAGCGTTTCCCAGATACCGATCAACACAGGGGCAGCGGTGCCAATTAAACCCCATAGTTAACCCCGTCCGGTGTGATACTGGCGGTTAATAGTTCAGATGGTATACGCTGCCAGAATCGCACCGGCAACCGACAGGGCGATCCGTTTCATGTCTTGCATGTGTCATGCTATAACCCCGTTGCTTTGGGGAAAATATACTGATGGCTAAATATACTTCATTCTATCAACAGCATCAGGGAAAAATGGTATCATTTGCTGAAAAAGAGGAAGTCAGTATGCCCCATTTTCGATTTCGCGCGGTTGAACCGCAGACCGTCCAGCATCTTTCAAAAACATTGGTGGATGAACTACAGTCCCCGATGAACGCTCCCCGTGAAGATTTTACATTCGAATATATATACACCACCTTCTTCCACGAGGGAGAGGTTTCTCATGCTTATCCTTTTGTTGAAGTGTTGTGGTTTGACCGAGGTCAGGAGACTCAGGATCAGGTTGCACAAGTCATTACGCGACAGGTCAGAGAGGTGGTAGGAGAAGATGTTGATGTCGCTGTTATTTTTACAGCACTGAACCAGACAGATTACTATGATAATGCGCAACATTATTAATTGAGAAAATGGAGACAATTTAAAATGAATCCGGTCATTGAAACTATTCAGAACCATCGTTCGATTCGTTCTTTTCAAGAGAAGCCGCTCACAACAGAACAGATGGATACTATTATCGCTTCTGGGATTGCAGCGTCTTCTTCAAGTTTGTTACAAACGGTCTCTATTATACGAGTCACGGATCAGGAGAAACGGCGAGTTTTAGCCGAACTTGCAGGAAATCAGTCTTATGTGGCAAGTGCGGCAGAATTTTTAGTTTTTTGCATTGATTACCAACGCCACACTTCGCTGAATCCAGATGTTCAATCGGAATATACTGAGCTCACTTTGATTGGTGCGATTGATGCCGGGATTATGGCGCAGAACTGCCTGCTCGCGGCGGAGTCGATGGGGCTCGGCGGTGTTTATATTGGTGGCTTGCGCAATGCTCCGAAAGAAGTCGATGAGTTATTGGGATTACCACAATATACCGCGATCTTGTTTGGGATGTGTTTGGGATATCCGGCTCAAGATCCAGAATTGAAACCGCGTTTAAGTCCTCAAGTCATTGTTCATGAGAACAGCTATCAGCCATTAGATCATGCGCTGATCGATGAATATGACCAGAAAATGGCAAACTACTACCAGCATCGCTCGACGAATGCGAAGCAGCAATCATGGTCCGATCAAGTCACTACCAAACTGAGTAAAGAGCAACGGCCTTATATTCGCGATTACCTGAACAGTAAGGGATTAGCCAAAAAATAACAGCGATAAAAAAGCCCAATCAAAAATTGGGCTTTTTCGTGAACAACCTGAGATGGTGGTTATTTTACACAAGGGCAACAGGCTGGAGCATCAGGTCAGCCCTTGAATAATGACAAATTTTTCCAGCAGTTCATCTTCTGTTTCAATATGGTTTGGATCTGTGATGATGCAATTGCTTATCGGACAAACCGACTGACAAGTCGGCTGATCGTAATGGCCTTTACACTCGGTACAAAGATCCGGATTGATTTCATAAAGATGCTCACCAAATGAAATTGCATTGTTCGGACACTCAGGTTCGCACATATCGCAATTGGTGCATTTACTGGTGATCAAGAGTGCCATATTACTTGCCTGTCGGGTTACGGGTATCCTGACCAACGTTCAGATTGCGCATCAGTAATGCATAATCGAGCTTGACGTCTTCAGGGACAGGAATATAGACAAAATGACCGTTTCCTTTCGCGTCATCAATTGTCTCACTCTTGCGGTTTTCCATCGCTTCTAATGTGAACACAATATTCCCTTGTGGCGTCATCAGTTCCAGACTATCGCCCAGACAGAACTTGTTTTTTACTTCAACCTCAACCAAATCACCACGACGTTTACCGGTAAATTCACCTACAAATTGCTGACTATCCGATACAGAATACCCATAGTCATAATTCTGGTAAGCGTCATGCGTATGGCGACGTAAGAAACCTTCGGTATAGCCTCGGTGTGCCAGACTTTCCAGTGTGCCTAAAAGAGTCTCATCAAAAGGCTTTCCAGCAACAGCATCGTCGATTGCTTTGCGGTACACCTGAGCGGTTCGGGCACAATAATAGAATGATTTGGTCCGGCCTTCGATTTTCAGGGAATGAACTCCCATCTTCATGAGGCGCTCGACATGCTGTACCGCACGCAGATCTTTTGAGTTCATGATATAGGTGCCGTGCTCATCTTCAAAAGCCGCCATTTTTTCATCTGGGCGATGGCTCTCAGACAATAACACCACATCATCAGTCGGTTTACCCGCACCAATGGTGTTTTCAGGGCGTTCGTTTTGCACCTCTATCGTTTGTGGCGTATTGGGATCAAATTGCTCGACGATCTGGCCAGCTTCGTCTTCTGTGCCTTTTTCGACTTTGTATTCCCAACGGCAGGCGTTGGTACATGTTCCCTGATTCGGATCGCGCTTGTTGATGTATCCGGACAACAGGCAACGACCTGAATAGGCCATACAAAGTGCACCGTGAACGAATATCTCTAGTTCGGTGTCCGGGCACTTTTCCCGGATTTCTTCAATCTCTTCGAGAGACAGTTCACGGGAGAGAATAACCCGAGTGACACCGTGCATTGACCAGAACTTAACGGTTGCCCAGTTGACGGCATTGGCTTGAACCGATAAGTGGATTGGCATGTCAGGGAAGGCATCCCGAACCATCATGATCAGGCCCGGATCAGACATGATGAGCGCATCCGGCCCCATATCGACAACGGGTTTTAAATCGCGGATAAACGTTTTCAGTTTTGAATTATGCGGCTGAATATTACAGACCACATAAAACATTTTTCCCTGAGCATGGGCTTCATCGATCCCGATTTTCAGGTTTTCATGATTAAATTCATTATTACGAACCCGGAGACTGTATCGGGGTTGCCCTGCATAGACTGCATCTGCGCCATAGGCAAACGCGTAACGCATGTTCTTGAGGCTGCCCGCCGGAGAAAGGAGTTCTGGTACGAATGTTTTTTCTGTTGTCATTGCTTCTATTCCAAATCTGATCACAAGTCAGGCCGATACCACCTGATGGTATCGGAGGGGGCGAATTTTACGTCAAAACAGATTGTGATCCTAGCTTTGTTTCGGATGGATTTAGCGATAAATTCTGGTGGCGCATTGAGATAATAAAAGTGAGATGATAAACAGTGCGATAATCCAAAGCAGTGCGACATGGTTACACTTGTTCGATTTGGGCTGTATTAGGTTTGGAAAAAGTCAAAAGTCAAAAGCCAGAAGCAGGATTTACCCACGTCTGGCTTTTCAGTCATTCAATGTGAATTCAGCTGAGCGTTACTCGGCTTCGGGTAAGCCACCTAATGCTTCAAACAGGTTCGGCAGAAAAGCACTGAGTTCACCACACATCAACGAGAAATCCGCATCGAAGCGAGCGGCACGATCTTCTCGGGGAATATCTTCGTTGTGATCTTTCAGCTCATCGCTGTATTGTACTCTTTTCAGGCTTGCATCGTCGGCCAGTACAAATGTGATTCGCTCCTGCCAGCTTAGCGCCAGTTTGGTCACCACTTTATTGGCAGTGATGTGACTCATAATTTCATCGCTGGTCAGATCCTGTTTTTTACAGCGTACGATGGCACCATCTTCCAGTAACGATTTTAGTTCTGCTTCGTCTTGCAATTGAAAACCTGCCGGTAACTGGCCGCCTTGAACCCATTCGGTGAGCGTGGTTTCGACCGCATTTTGTGGGATCGCCGGGATAACAGGCAAGCTGCCCATTGTTTTACGTAGCAGGGAAATCACTTCTTCTGCTTTTTTATAACTTCCCGCATCGACCACAATTAACCCCAGTGAAGGCAAGATGAGCAAATAGGTATATTGGCTTTTGCTAAACGCGCGTGGGAGTAGGTCAATGATGATATCTTCTTTGAGCGTATCTTTTTCTTTCTTTTTGATGGGGCGGCCTTCTTCCGCCTCAAGCGTTTCTACTTTACTCGAAAGAGAGTCTTGAATCACCGATGCCGGCAAGAGCTTTTCTTCTTTTCTGGCACATACGAGGATGCGGTCTTCAGAAATGTGGGTCAGCATATCCCCATCTTTTCCCATCACACTTGTCCAGCCGAATTTTTGCTTATCTTGACTGCCGCATGGTGTGAAGCGGAATTCATTAAGTTGTTTTTCTAGTTGATCGGCATTGAAGTGGATATCGTTGTTTACACGATAAACCATACAGTTTTTAAACCACATAAAGTCTCTCTTGTCCCATAATCAAGGGCGAATATCATAGGCTAAAAGCCGATAAATGTCTCAGCCGATTTACAATCTCTGGAGCCGGTTAACTTCCTCAATGTTGTTGCATCTCTACCGTGATCGTGTAGATCGATCCGGTAAACATCGATGGTTCAGGATGTTGCGGCAGAACACTGATCTGTGAAAGCACTTATCTGTGAATTTGCGACGAACGTTATGTGAAAATTTGTTTTCAAAGGTCACAAAAGTGTCATAATTATTTTTAATAATGCAAAGCGTTGATAGAAAAATAAAGGCTAATCGGATATGTCCAGAAGGATTCTTGTGGTTGAGGACGAAGCACCCATTCGGGAAATGCTGTGTTTTGTACTTGAACAAAAAGGTTATCAGGCGGTTGAAGCTGAAGATTATGAGACCGCAATAAACAAACTGGCAGAACCTTTCCCTGATCTTGTTTTACTTGATTGGATGCTTCCCGGAGGAAGTGGCATTAATTTTATCAAGCACATGAAACGAGAAGAGTTAACCCGAAATATCCCGGTGGTGATGTTGACGGCTCGCGGAGAAGAAGAAGATAAAGTGCGCGGGCTCGAAGTCGGTGCTGATGATTACATTACCAAACCTTTTTCTCCGAAAGAGCTAGTTGCCCGACTCAAAGCTGTGATCCGGCGCGTGACACCGACAGCGTTGGAAGATGTGATTGATGTTCAGGGGCTCAAACTTGATCCGGTGTCGCATCGGGTGACAGCCAATGATCAAGCGCTGGACATGGGGCCGACAGAGTTTAAGTTACTGCATTTCTTTATGACACATCAAGAACGGGTCTATAGCCGTGAACAGTTACTGAATAATGTCTGGGGAACGAATGTTTATGTCGAAGACCGGACTGTGGATGTGCATATTCGCCGCTTGAGAAAAGCACTGGAAGATGCCGAACACGATAAATTAGTTCAGACGGTCCGTGGTGCCGGATATCGTTTTTCAACGAAAGCATAACTGATGTTGATGGCTTGGTTGAAAAATCGTAGAGGAGTGAGATGGTCGAACGTCTAACATGGAAAAGGCTGGCTTGGGGGCTGGCTTTTTTTTACTGTCCTTGGGTACTTGTCGGTTGGATCTTTGGCTACATGCCTTGGCTGTTGTTGATCGCGACAGTCATTCAACTACTCTGGCATCTGGGCAATCAAGTCCGCCTTTCTGCCTGGCTGTGGGATGAGCGCCGTTTAGGGCCGCCATCTGGCAAAGGACAGTGGGAATATCTCTTTAACGGCATCTACCATCTTCAACAGCATCAGCGTAAAAAGCGCAAAGAGCTGGCGAACCTGATTCGTCGTTTCCGTAACGGTGCGGAATCGTTGCCCGATGGTGTGGTGGTTTTCCGTGATGAAGGCAATATCGTCTGGTGTAACCGGCTCGCTCAGAACCTGTTGGGGTTTCGCTGGCCGGAAGATGAAGGTCAGCCGATATCTAATCTTTTACGGGCACCCGATTTTATTAAATATCTCGAAAAGAATGATTTTACCGAACCATTGGAAATTCATTCACCGCTGAATGTCGAGCGAATGCTGGAATTGCGAATTGTGCCTTACACCAAAGGTGAACACTTGTTGGTGGTTCGTGATGTGACCCAGTTGAAGCAGTTGGAAGGCATGCGCAGAAACTTCTTTGCCAACGTCTCTCATGAATTACGAACGCCAATGACTGTTTTGCAGGGCTATCTGGAGATGACTGAAGATCCGGATATGCTGGGGGGACCGATGTGGGAGAAAGCCCATCTGGTCATGACCGAGCAGTTGAGTCGGATGAATAGTCTGGTCAATCAGTTACTGACTTTATCGAAGATCGAAGCGGCGCCGATGCATGAGTTGGATGAGGTGGTGGATATTCCTGCGATGCTCAAGGTACTGGAGAAAGAAGCCATGAGCCTCAGTGGTGACAATCAGCATCAATTGTATTTTGAAGTGGATCAAACCCTGAAAGTGTTGGGCGATGAAGATCAGCTCAGAAGTGCGGTCTCTAATCTTGTTTATAATGCGGTGAAATATACGCCACCCAAAGCAGAGATTCATGTGCGCTGGTATGCTAGTTATCAGGGGGCATGTCTGGAAGTTGAAGATTCAGGGGAAGGGATTGCACCACAGCACCTGCACCGTCTGACGGAACGGTTTTACCGGGTTGATAAAGCGCGTTCCCGGGATACCGGTGGTAGTGGGCTTGGGTTGGCAATCGTGAAACATGCCCTTTCTCATCATGACTCATATCTTGATATTCATAGTGAAGTCGGGGTCGGGAGTCGGTTTTCTTTTGTATTACCTAAACGTCTGGTTGTGCCGTCATGAGCCGAGTGAAGCGCTGGTTATGGGGCTTTCTGGTGTGTTGGTGGAGTGGTTGGTCATTGCAAGCCGCAACATTGCCCGAGTCGTTGCCTGAATATCAAAAACAGCTTGATGTCTCCGGCAGTCTTTTGTCGGTCGGGTCTGATACGCTGGCGGGTGTCATGTCTTTGTGGGTGGAAGCATTCCAGTCTTATTATCCCAATATTAATATTCAAATGCAGGCTTCCGGCTCTTCGACAGCCCCGCCTGCATTGATACAAGGGACGGCTCAATTGGGGCCGATGAGTCGGGTGATGCGGCACCGGGAGGTCGGGGCGTTTGAACAAACGTATGGTTATAAGCCGACGGCCTTGCGCGTGGCGATTGATGCCATTGGTATTTTCGTCCGGCAGGATAACCCGATTGAAGGGCTCAGTTTTCAGCAAATTGATGCGATGTTTTCTACGACGCTACGATGTGGGGAAACTCAGCATCTGACAAGCTGGTCTCAGTTAGGCATTAAAGCGCGTTGGGCGCTACGGGCGATCCAGTTATTTGGGCGTAACTCAGTGTCAGGGACTTACGGGTATTTTAAAAATCACGCGTTGTGTGGCGGTGATTTCAGCCCAAGAGTTAATGAACAGCCCGGCTCTGCTTCTGTGGTGCAGTCGGTCGCGTCCTCGATGAATGCCATCGGTTATTCTGGCATTGGTTATTCGGTTTCCGGGGTTCGGTTGATACCGATATCCCGTCAGGGGACCAATTATATCTTCCCTAACCGGGATAATATTTTATCCGAGGACTATCCGTTATCTCGCTATCTCTATATTTATATTAATAAAAACCCGGAGCGGTCACTCTCGCCTGCTGAGGAAGCATTCATTCGCTTTATTTTTTCCCGGGAGGGGCAGGCACTGGTTGCTAAAGATGGGTATGTCCCGGTATCGCCACAAATCGCCAGGCAAGAGCTGGCGAAAATCGGGTTAAATTGAGATGCATCGACGTTTTTTAAAAGATTAATGTCCAACCGATATTTTCCCAGTATTGCTGTTCGCTGAGCAAATCGGCATGAAGCAGTTTGTTGTTTTCTAACCATTCGGCATCATGACTGGAGAGAGTCCAGACGTTGTCCTCTGCTGTCAGATATATCTCCGGTAGTAATTCATCACTTCTTTGTCCGTTCAGAACAATCGCTAGTCTGAGAATGTGGATCAGCCGGATGATCTGTTTTTTCTTGTAGAGCGTGAAGTCCGGCATTTCGTTGAGCTTTAACGCTTTTCTCTGAAAACGGGCTAATGTAGAAAGGACTAATTGCTGCTCGCTGTTAAATCCCGGCATATTGGTATAGCGAAGAATATACTCCGAATGACGGTGGTAGCCTTGCAGACTGATGCTGAGACCGACCTCGTGTAACAGGGCACTCCATTCCAGCAAATCGACCAGCTCGTGCTGCTGAGACGAAATATTGGCGCCGTGATGGATTTGATCAAAAAACTGGCGAGCCAACCCTTTGATTTTCGCAGCATGTTCCAAGTCAACTCGATGTTTCTGGGCGAGACTTTCGGTCGTTCTTAATCGAATATCTGAGCATTTAAAGCGTTCTTCCATTTCATACAATAAACCTTCTCTGAGAGCGCCTTGTGAAAAGTGCATCTCTTTGATATTCAGGTCTTTTAAAATGGCATACAGAATCGCAACGCCTGCGGCAAATACCGGTTTTCTTTCGTCACTGAGTCCCTTGAGATCCAATTCTTCAATCTGTGTTTTTTCACAGAGTTTGTCGATCAGAGCCTCCAATCGCTCAATGGTGATGATGCCATCGTCATAGCCAATGCCGATCAACACTTCCCGGACCGCTTTGATTGTACCCGATGAGCCGAACGCACTTTGCCAGCCTTTTTTACGATACTGTCGGGCGACGGATTCCAGCTTTTGCTGGGCGGCAACGAATGCTTGCGCAAACCGCTTTTTGGAGAGCTTACCTTGTGGGAAAAAACGCTGATTATAACTGACACATCCCATCTGGAGGCTGTTGACCAGCTGCGCTTCAAATCCCTGACCAATCACCATTTCCGTACTCCCCCCGCCAATATCAATGACGAGCATTGAGTCTGATTGCGGTTGGGTATGGGCAATTCCCAGATAAATGAGCCGGCCTTCTTCCATGCCCGGAATGATCTCTATCGGGTAGGGCAGGATTGCCCGGGCACATTCAATAAACGTCTGAGCATTCGCTGCTTGTCGTAAGGTATGGGTTGCAGCGATGCGGACATTTTCAGGCGCGAACCCCTGAATACGTTCAGCAAACATCGCAAGGCAATCCAGCCCGCGGGTGATCGCTTCATCATCGAGTTTTTTATTGTCATCCAGCCCTGATGCCAGCCGGACACGCTGTTTATGGCGGCTGACCAGCTGAAGATCTTGAGCGATGACCTGTGCGACAACCATGTGGAAACTGTTTGAACCTAAATCAATTGCTGCGATATGTCGGGGTTCACTGGGTGCTTTCATGCGGCTTTACTTCTGTTGTTTTTTGCTTACGTGTTTGTTTTTCGATATTTTTCAGATAATCGTAAATTGCTATCTGAGAACGTATTTTCTTCCGGTTACCCCGGTTAACATATCGGTTACTCATCTCTTTGTCTATCCAGCGAGCTTTAACCGTATCGGTAAAGTGGATGTTGATGAGATCAATGATGCGTTTTTTCAGGCGCTTGTCACGAATTGGTGCGGCAACTTCAATTCGGTGATCAATATTTCGCGTCATCCAGTCAGCGGAAGAAATATACACCTGCGGATCTCCGTCATTGTGAGTAATGATGACGCGAGGATGCTCCAAGAAGCGGTCTACGATACTGATGATCTGAATATTGTCACTAACCCCTTCTATTCCCGGAACCAGAGAACACATGCCACGGATGACCATTTTGATCTGAACACCGGCAGAACTGGCTTCATAAAGTTTGTTATTCAACTCTCGATCAACCAGGTTATTCACTTTCAAGGTAATGGTGGCTTTTTTATTCGCTTTGGCATTGGTGATTTCATTGTCCAACAATTCATTGAGACGAGCGCGGGAGTTCCGGGGCGATACAATCAGATGACGGAATTTCACTGGCCGATATGGATTTTCAATATAGCCAAATACACTGCGTACCTCATTGGTGATTTCCGGATCTGCGGTTAACAGTGAAAAGTCGGTATAAATCCGAGCGGTTTTTTCATGGAAGTTGCCGGTTCCGATGTGTGCATAGCGGATGATTTCATCTTCCTCTTTGCGACTGATCAAGAGCAATTTTGAATGGATCTTGAGCCCCGGGGCACCAAAAATGACGTGTACACCGGCTTCAGTCAGGATTCTGGACCATTCGATATTCGCCTCTTCATCGAAGCGGGCTTGTAGTTCAACCACCACGGTCACTTGTTTACCATTCATCACGGCATGGATCAGTGAATGCATTAACTTTGAATCTTTCGCGACGCGGTAAATATTAATTTTGATGCTCAGGACTTTGGGATCAAATGAAGCTTGCCTGACCAGCTCGGAAATATGTTCGAAAGAGTGATAAGGGTAATACAGCAGAATATCTTGCTCTTTGATCGCATCAAAACTGTTGTCGAAACCGAGAAAGTCAGCACACTTGAGCGGTGGCATTGGCTTATTTTCCAAGTAGTTCCGCCCGACATTCGGAAATGAGATGAAATCTCTGAAGTTATGATACCGACCACCGGGAAGCAGGCTATCATAATTGGAAATTTTGAGCTTATCGCACAGAAAATGTAACATCTCTTTCGGCATGGTACTTTCGTAGACAAAGCGTACCGGCATGGCTGTTAAACGCTGACTGAGACCTTCCGACATTTGTTCCAGCAAACTGTGTTCCACCTCATGGCTGAGATCATATTCGGCATCCCGGGTCATCTTGATAGCGTAACCGTTGAGTTGGTCATACTCGAAAAACCCTCTGAAAATATCATCGAGACAATAGCGGATAATATTATCCAGTAGCATAATCGTTTTGCGTTGCTTACCTTTTTGCTCCGGTACCATGATAAACCGAGGCAGATGATTGGTCGGAATTTCAATCAGTGCATAGTGAGAATGTTCATCGGTGTTCAGTTCGACGGCAATGTAAGCATATTCATCTTTAAGAAATTGCAGCATATCGGCTTCTTCATTGAGTAGCCAAGGCGTAATATGCTGAATCACTTCACTTTTAAAATACTTTTTGACCCATCTCTCCTGAAATTCGTCCAGTTGGGTTTCATTGACTAAAAAGATTCTCCGGCGAGCCATCTCCTTGATGAGATCGTTATACAGTTCTTCAAATTCCAGATTGAGTTTGAGCGCCTTACTTTGCATCTTCGAGAGGAGATGTTTGTAGGTACTGTTGCCGCCATGCTCTCGGTCAATCAGGAGCCGCCGTTTTACATCGGCAAAACGGACTTTGTAAAACTCATCTAAATTATTAGAAAAAATGCCCAGAAAACGTATTCGTTCAATGAGTGGCACTGACTTATCCGCAGCTTCTTGAAGAACCCGTTCATTAAACGATAACCAGCTTAATTCTTTTTCAATATATAACTTCTCAACACTCATAAAATCAGACCTTTCATGTAACTCAGGGCGATACATTCAGCGACAGCGAATCAGTCATGGCGACTAATTCGCTGTGAAATAATAGTCAGTGAGCCAATGCTTTGTCGATGATATTCACCTCATACAAAGCAAAATATAACTATCAGTAATAACAAAGAAAGTTAGGTGTTTTGTGTTACATTTTTATTTCAAAGTATATAAGACATTTGCTGATTCGTGGAGCAGGTCGGGAATATTTATTTATCTGGCGGCGGGGGACGCACAGAGAAAAGTGCTGATGAATCAAGGATCAAATCAGGCTCATGTGTCACTTGTTATTTCAGGCGGTTAGCGCTTGCTGTAATATAAGTGTCACGTCATTGACATATGCTTATGGGTCGGAGATGTCAAAGCTCGGGGCCTCGTGAGTCTGTTGCAGGCTGGGGACGGGTGTTACTCTCTGTCTGTGTCATTGGTATATAGGTCAGATTCATTAGGACAAACATGTCATACCCTCAGTTTTCTCTCAAAGCAGCGGATAAAAAGCGTCTTGTTAAAGATCGGCTGATTCGTTTGACCGTTCGTGCTGGTGGTGTCAGTGTGCTTGGGGCTTTGATCTTAATTTTTGTGTATCTGATTTGGGTAGCATTTCCCCTGTTCTCCAGCGCTGAAATCAAAATGTCTTCCGTTCATCCTCATGTTGCAGCCGCTGATCAAATTCCGATCCAACTGGCTGTGGATGAGTATGGTCAGTATGTTTTTATGCTCGACCATATTGGTAAAATGACATTCTGGTCGACTCAAACAACAGAGCAATCTCCGGTCTGGCAGCAGCAACTGGGTTTCGAACCCAAGCAGAGTGCAGTCGTTGGGCATTGGTTTGCTGTACTCGGTGCCGATAAACAGCTGGTGATTGCTCGACCTCAATTTACCCATCGGCTTCGTGCGGGAGAGAAGATTTTCGTCCCGAATCTTGAACGATTACCATTGCCTTCATCTCTGCGTACTGTGCTTCCGGAGCAGGTTCAGCGATTAACATTTACTGTGTCTGCACAGGAAGTGACGATCGCATTGGCGGCCCAAGATGGCACGCTGACGGTTTTGTCTTTTGCTCGGCATTCGGAGCAAGTGCGTGTTTTTCGTTTTCCTGAGCAGATTGCAGCGGACGCGTTATTATTGTCACCGGATGGTCATACGTTGTATATCCGCGAAGGTGGCCATCTGGTGATTGCTCAGCGTCATGGTCATGCCTATCCAGTCAGAGAAGTCGTTGATCTGACCCGTGGTGACACACAGCGAATGATCGCCCAAATGGTTTTATTGCCGGGTGGTGACTCATTGTTAGTACGTGACCGACAGGGGGTTGTTACCCAATGGTTTGACGTCATCCGGGATCAAAAAAGACAGTTTATGCCGATCCGCGCATTCAACACCGGTAAGCAGACCCGTCTGATTGTTGCGGATATTTATCATCAGGGATTTTTCTCATTACATCGCGACGGTCAAGTGCGCAATTATCAGGCAACGAATCATAAGCTTGTTCTGAGCCAAAAGCTGTTTGATCAAGCGCCTGAGCGAGTGGCGTTGTCTGAAAATGAAAAATATCTGGTGGCTTATCATCAGGGACGGCTGAATCTGGCTCATATTGATCTCGGATATCCGGAGATATCATTTTCTGCGCTTTGGCAGAAGATATGGTATGAAAATTACCCTGAGCCGGACTATGTCTGGCAATCAACATCAGCTTCAGATAGCTTCGAACCGAAGTTTAGTTTGGTTCCCATCGCATTTGGCACCATCAAAGCTGCGTTGTATGCGATGATTTTTGCGGTGCCGATGGCTATTTTAGCAGCGATTTATACTGCTTATTTCATGTCTGCTCAGATGCGGCGTAAGGTCAAGCCGACAATCGAACTGATGGAAGCATTACCGACGGTCATTATCGGCTTTTTGGCCGGGTTGTGGCTGGCACCGATTTTAGAGCGGCATCTGGTCGCTGCGGTGGTCATGATCATTTTATTACCGATATCGACAATTGTGTTCGGCCTGATTTGGCATTTTTCACCGGAACGATGGCGCAGTACGGTGCAGCGTGGCTGGCACGCAGCGCTTTTGGTGCCGGTACTTGCTGGTGTGATGGTCCTGATGTTGCCCGTTGGCTTCAACCTTGAGACTTGGTTATTTGATGGCGATATCCGAGTGTTTCTGGCGCAATACGGTATCGACTTTAATCAGCGCAATGCGTTGGTCGTTGGTATCGCCATGGGATTTGCTGTGATTCCGACCATTTTTACCATTGCGGAAGATGCGATTTTCTCTGTGCCGAAACATCTTTCTGATGGATCGCTTGCATTGGGCGCGACGCCTTGGCAGACCCTGACTCATGTCGTATTGCTAACCGCAAGTCCGGGCATTTTTTCCGCAATCATGATGGGGCTTGGACGTGCAGTCGGTGAAACCATGATTGTATTAATGGCGACAGGCAATACACCGATTATGGACTGGAATATCTTTGAAGGAATGCGAACACTGGCTGCGACCATTGCGGTGGAGTTACCGGAAGCGGAAGTGGGGAGTAGTCAGTATCGCTTGTTGTTTTTGGGCGCATTGCTGCTGTTTGTGTTCACATTTTTAGTGAATGCGTTGGCGGAATGGATTCGATTGCGCCTGCGAGAAAAGTATCGGGCATTGTAATGTTAGGACTGGATTAAATGGTGAATTGGATAAGGTCCGGCTCCCCGTGGATATGGTTGACAGGTGGTGCGGTGAGTTTCAGTTTACTTGCCGTATTAGGGCTGTTGCTGCTGATTGGCTGGAAAGGGTTAACCTATTTCTGGCCGACACCGTTGTTATCATGGCAGACATTGTCAGGTGAACGTTTGATTGGTCAGCTTTATGACCAGGATAAAGTGCTGGCCTCTCATTTGTCCTCGCCAGAGAACGCCAAGACAGTGGAGAAAGGGGATTCGATTACTCGTTTGCATATTAAGATTGCGAACCGGGATATTTATCCGTCAGATTTTATATCGGTCCTCAAGCGTCAGCTCTCTGAACCTTCGAAGCCACAAGGATGGGCTGTGATTGATCGGGTACGGGACGGACAGTTTTTTGGCAAACCAACGGGTTATCAGCTTGCTGACGGCGTGATGACGGATAACATTGATGCTGCCTTGCAGACCGGATTGCGTGAAGCGGCGCAGCGCCATCAACGGGTTCAAACCCTGATGCATGACAAAGTGCAGGTTTGGAGCCAACAGCTTGAAAAACTCCGGCTCGAGAAACGTAAGCGGGAATTGAACCATCAGCTCAATGCTGCTTATCTGGCACAGTATGAACAGCAAAAATCGGTGCTGGAGCAAAAATTGACCACGGTTTCTCAGACCTTGGATACGTTGCGGGAGCAACTCAGAATGCAAGCGCTGGTGGTGGTCGATATGCGGGGGGATACCATTCGTATTCCGGTCAGTCAGATCTTGAATATATGGTATCCCAACGATATGTCCTTGCCGCAAAAAATGGTTCACTGGGCGCAACAGGTATGGCATTTTGTCTCGGATAATCCCAGAGAATCTAATTCGGAAGGTGGGGTTTTCCCTGCGATCTTCGGCACCATTTTGTTGGTGATTATTATGTCGGTCATCGTGATGCCGCTTGGTGTGGTTGCTGCGATTTATTTACATGAATATGCAGGTGACAATACATTAACCCACCTGATCCGTGTCGCGGTTATGAATTTGGCCGGTGTCCCTTCCATTGTCTACGGTGTTTTCGGACTCGGTTTTTTTGTTTATACCATCGGTGGAACCATCGATTCGCTCTTTTATGCCGAGCGTTTGCCGGCACCGACTTTCGGTACCCCCGGTCTGTTATGGTCAGCGTTGACGTTGGCTGTTCTCACGTTACCGGTTGTGATTGTTGCGACAGAGGAAGGATTAAGTCGAATTCCACTCTCTGTACGTCATGGTTCGTTGGCATTGGGAGCGACTCAATTTGAAACCATTTGGCGGGTGGTTTTACCGATGGCAACGCCTGCTATGATTACAGGGTTGATTCTGGCTGTAGCCAGAGCTGCCGGTGAAGTTGCACCGTTAATGTTGGTCGGGGTGGTCAAAATGGCATCACGTCTACCGGTCGATAATGAGTTTCCATTTATTCATTTAGAAAGAAAATTTATGCATCTGGGGTTTCATATTTATGATGTCGGCTTCCAGACCAGCAATATTGAAGCGGCTCGTCCGCTGGTGTTTGCGACATCATTCTTACTCGTGGCTGTGATTGTTGCGCTGAATCTGACAGCCATCAGTATCCGGAATAATTTGCGGGAGAAATACAGAACAATGGGACAGGATTAATCATGATGCCGCCGAATCATACGCTTGGGTTCCAGCCATCAATTGATGTGAATCACCTCAGTGATTCACAGACAGCGATTGAGATTGATGATCTCAGTCTGTTTTATCAGGGAACCGTCGCGCTCAGCCATATTTCAATGCGGATTCCTAAAGGGCAAGTGACGGCGTTTATCGGGCCTTCCGGCTGTGGTAAGTCAACGTTATTGCGTTGTATGAACCGGATGAATGATTTGGTTGAAGGCTGTCGTGTCGAAGGGAAAGTCACCCTGCATGGTCAGGACATTTATGCGCCATCCGTGGATGTTGCGACGCTGCGCCGGCGAGTGGGGATGGTGTTTCAGCGTCCGAATCCGTTCCCGAAGTCAATCTATGAAAATGTGATTTATGGGCTTCGTTTACAAGGCGTCCGCAATGCGCGGATATTGGATGATGCTGTTGAGCGTTCGTTACGGGCGGCTGCGCTGTGGGAAGAAGTCAAACATCGTTTACATGACAATGCATTCGGTTTGTCCGGTGGGCAGCAACAGCGTTTGGTCATTGCCCGGGCAATTGCGATTGAACCGGAGATTTTGTTACTGGATGAACCGACATCAGCGCTTGATCCGATTTCGACCCTGACGATAGAAGAGCTGATTAATGATCTGAAAACCAAATATACGGTAGCGATTGTCACGCATAACATGCAACAGGCAGCGCGAGTCAGTGATCATACAGCCTTCATCCATATGGGAAAACTGGTCGAATACGCCGATACCGATACTATTTTTACATCACCCGTGAAAAAACAGACCGAAGATTATATTACGGGACGTTACGGATAAACGTTTGTTGTTACGACGATACAATTTAAGAGAGGTATTATGCAGTTTGGTCGTCATATTTCCGGACAGTTCAACGCTGAGCTTGAAGCGATCCGGACTCATGTCCTGACAATGGGCGGGTTGGTCGAGCAGCAATTGTCTTATGCAATGCAAGCATTGCATAAGCAAGATTTGGAACTTGCTCGTCAGGTGATCCGCGGTGATCACAAAGTCAATGCAATGGAAGTTTCTATTGACGATGCCTGTACCCGGATTATTGCCAAGCGCCAACCGACCGCGAAAGATTTGCGCTTGATTATTGCCATTATCAAAACCATCACTGATTTAGAGCGAATTGGGGATGTTGCGACCAGAATGGCTCACGTTGCTATCGAGAGCCCGGCTTCGAAAGAGCGGCGGTTTCAAGTGTCTCTGGAGCCGTTGTGTCGCCAAGCCATTGCCATGTTGCATCAAGTGCTGGATGCTTTCGCTCGTATGGATGTTGAGGCCGCAGCTCAGGTTCACAAACTTGATGATCGGCTTGATTCAGAATACGAAGCAGTCATTCGCCAGTTGATGACCTACATGATGGAAGATACCAAGAATATCCCGCATATTCTGCAAGTGATGTGGTCGGCCCGGGCGATTGAACGCGTTGGTGATCGCTGCCAGAATATTTGTGAATACATTATCTATTTTGTGAAAGGGAAAGATGTCCGTCATTTAGGCGATCAATCTCTGGATGATGTGTTAAACATCGATTCTGATCCATAAAAAAAACCGAAGCAGAGCTCCGGTTTTGTATCGACTTTACTTTTCATGATTGGGGTAAGTCATTCTTTATTTATTATCCAACCACTGACCAGCGTTGAGAACTGGCAAGTCTGTCTTATTTCTTATCTAAATCTGTTGTGTGTTCAGATAGGTAAGCGGCAACACCATCAGGTGATTCTTTCATGCCTGCTTTGCCCTCTTCCCACTGTGCCGGACAAACTTCACCGTGTTTTTGGTGGAAGTTCAATGCATCAACCATACGCAACATTTCGTCAATGTTACGACCAAGTGGCAGATCATTTACGACTTGGTGACGAACAAGACCTTCTTCGTCAATCAGGAAAGAGCCACGGAAAGCAACACCCGCATCTGGATGCTCAACATCGTATGCTTTTACGATTTCATGTTTGACATCAGCGACCAGTGGATATTTCACTTCACCGATACCACCTTTATCAACTGGGGTATTACGCCATGCGTTGTGTGAGAATTGAGAGTCGATTGATACACCGATCACTTCAACGCCTTTCGCTTTAAAGTCTTCAAAGCGCTTGTCAAATGCGATTAATTCTGATGGGCAAACGAATGTAAAGTCTAGTGGATAGAAGAAAACAACAGCTTTTTTACCCTTAGTAAACTCTGCAAAGTTGAATGCATCAACAATTTCACCGTTACCTAAAACAGCAGCAGCAGTAAAATCAGGGGCTTTACGACCAACTAGTACCATTTTTTTTGCTCCTAATAATATAAAAAGTTCCAGACTGTTAAAAAACGGCCCGGTCCATGTGTGTTTCCAATCAACTATAGTCAAATCCTTGTATAGGAAAAAGAGAAATAAATAGATTAAGTTTATCGAAAAAAACGATGGACTAGGATATCCTAGCGTTTATACAGACTTAACTCATATATAAATGATTTTATGAATAAATGGCCGAGTTTAAAGCAAATTCATTACTTGGTGACCCTGTATGAAACACGCCATTTCAGCGAAGCGGCTGGACGCTGTTTTGTCAGTCAGTCTACGCTGAGTAAAGGCATTCAGACGCTGGAAGTGCTGATCGGGTGTCCTTTATATGAAAAAAAGGATAAGAAGAGCCCGCTCGTCTTTACTCATGCCGGAGAGCAGGTCGTTCATCAGGGCAGAGAGTTACTCGCCAAAGGGCAAGATCTGATTGAGATGGGGAAACTCTGTCAGGGCGATTTAATGGAAGGCCAGCTCAGAGTCGGTTGTATCCCAACGATTGCTCCGTTTTTATTGGGAGATCTGGTTCAGGAAGTCAACCTTCGCTTTCCTAAGCTTCATTTATTATTGCGAGAAGATACCACGACCAATTTGCTGCAAGGCCTGCGCCATGGTGAACTGGATGTGCTGGTCTTAGCTTTACCCGTTGATATCGGTAATATGGAAAGCCGAATTGTCGGTAAAGATCCCTTCCGAATGATTATCAGTAAAAGTCAGGCTGATCGTATTCCGGTTCCGATTCGTTATGATGACTTGCCTGATGAATCGGTGTTTCTGTTAGAGAATGAACATTGTTTGACAGAGCATGCTGTGTCGGCCTGTCAGTTAACGGAAAAAGAAAAAATTAATCCCTTCATGGCAACCAGTTTGCACACGCTCGTGCAAATGGTGGCGAATGGGTTGGGCACGACGTTCATTCCGCAAATGGCAATTCAGCACGGCTTGTTGGATAACCAGAACCTGGTGGTTGTTGAGCCGCCCGGTCAAAGTGCATTTCGTCTGATTGGTTTAGTCTGGCGGCCGAGCTCTTCTCGCACTCAGGTTTTTCATCAGTTATCTGAGGTGGTGTCAGAACTCCTTTAGCAATTGGTCGTAACTAGATATTTATACTGTATAAAGTTATTTATACAGTTATTTATCTTGATTGGTTGCGATTTTTTGTCAAATTTTACAGCACCTATCGATTGAAGCTTTCATAAAATCAAAAATATTCACAATGTCAATTTTACACAAACATGCGAGACGGTTGTGGCTGACATGTCGAATGAATTTGAATCAAATCAATTACTCACCAAGCGCGACTGAAAATATAGCGTTTTGTCTCCGGATTTCATGCGTCATTATTGTAGTAATTTAATTACGAAATTAAATTACTTTTGGTCTTTATTTCTCTCACAGTATGAAACTTCGAATTTTGTTTTTTGCTGTTCAACCATCTTTCCATTTATCTATTTATTTCCTAGAGTTTACCTAGCTGATTAAGACTTATGTCTAGTCTGGGAAAGGTTGAAAAATGGATTATTCTGGAACATGGTAGATGATATCAACATTAAAATATCTCATTTGAATGCTATTTAAATGTTGTTTTAAATTTACAAATGAAAATTTATATATGATGGATGATGATGAAAGAAGAGGGAAGCAATGATGGAACAACCACTCGCTGATGAACAAAGGCTCTCTTGTGAGCAGCAAAAAGTGCTTGAACGACTCAATATTCACGGCAGCGTGGCTGAAGCGCAGTCTTATATTATTTCATCGGCGGCCCAGCTCTTTTTGGCTGAACTTTGTGCTCGTTTTGCGCCTCACGTCAAAACCTTATTGCAGCGTCGTATCGACCGGCAGGAAAGCATTGATCAGGGGACATTGCCTCACTTCTTGCCGGAAACTCAGTCGATTCGGGACGGACAGTGGAAAATTCTAGGTATTCCACAAGATTTGCAGGACCGGCGGGTTGAAATTACCGGGCCGACCGACCGAAAGATGGTGATTAATGCGATGAATGCGAATGTAAAAGTGTTTATGGCTGATTTTGAAGACTCAATGTCTCCTGTCTGGTCAAAGATGCTGGAAGGACAAATTAACCTTCAGGATGCCGTCAATGGCACCATTCGTTATGTACAACCGGAAACCGGCAAGTCTTATCAGTTATGTGATGACCCTGCGGTGCTGATATGCCGGGTGCGGGGTCTGCATCTATGTGAAAAACATGTCACTTTTGAACAACAGCCTATCCCCGGTGCATTATTCGATTTTGCACTCTATTTTTTCAACAATTATCAGGCGTTACTGAAAAACGGGAGTGGCCCTTATTTCTATATTCCTAAACTGCAAAGCCATCAGGAAGCGAAATGGTGGAGCGATGTCTTCCATTTCACCGAAGCGTATTTCGGACTCAATACCGGTACGATCAAAGCAACCGTGTTGATTGAAACCCTGCCGGCAGTGTTTGAAATGGATGAAATCCTGTTTGCTATGAAAGAGCATATTGTCGGCCTGAATTGTGGCCGCTGGGACTATATTTTCAGCTACATCAAAACGTTGAAAAACTATCCGGATCGCGTACTGCCTGATCGTCAGGTCGTGACGATGGATAAGCCTTTCCTTAGTGCTTATTCCCGTCTGCTGATTCGGACGTGTCACCGACGCGGTGCTTTCGCGATGGGGGGAATGGCTGCTTTCATTCCTGCCAAAGATGCAGCTCAGAACCTTCAGGTTCAGGAAAAAATTCGTCAGGACAAGTTGTTGGAAGGCACCAATGGTCATGATGGGACTTGGGTGGCTCACCCCGGTCTCGCTGATACCGCCATGGCCGTTTTTAACGAGGTGCTTGGCAGTCACCCCAATCAATTAAACGTCATGCGCGAGCATGATGCCCCGATCACCGCGGAAGAATTACTCCAGCCTTGTGCAGGGGAGCGAACCGAACAGGGAATGCGACATAACATTCGGGTCGCATTGCAATACATCGAGGCTTGGATTTCCGGGAATGGTTGTGTACCGATTTATGGCCTGATGGAAGATGCGGCAACGGCAGAGATCTCCCGAACGTCTATCTGGCAATGGATTCAGCATCATAAGACATTGGATAACGGGGAGGTTGTGACGAAAGCTTTGTTCGAGCGTTATCTCGCTCAAGAGCTTGAAGTCGTGCACAAAGAAATCGGCGCCGAACGGTTTGAGCAAGGGCGTTTCAGTGAAGCCGCTCAACTGATGAAACGTCTGACGACCAGTGATGAGTTAACGGCATTTTTAACGGTGCCGGGATATGACTACCTGGCGTAAGCCGATAAAACGGGTGTAAGCCGATAAAAATAAATGAACAAAACGTGAAACAAGCTTTTCGATGTCAATTGATCAACGCGGGTTTGATCAACATGGGTTGATAGAGAAAAGGAACAAGGATTACCGATATGATTCGGGATAACATGAAGGATAAGACTATGACTCTGACTCGTCGTCAACAAATTGAAGCACTAGAAAAAGACTGGGCAACCAATCCACGCTGGCAACATGTGAAACGGACTTATTCAGCCGAGGAAGTCGTCGCACTACGGGGATCGGTCATGCCGCAATACACCCTGTCACAGCATGGTGCTGATAAACTTTGGTCTTTGGTCAATGGTCAGGCGAAAAAAGGCTACGTGAACTGTCTGGGAGCACTGACCGGCGGACAGGCCGTTCAACAAGCCAAAGCCGGCATTGAGGCGATTTATTTGTCGGGGTGGCAAGTGGCTGCGGATAATAATACCGCTTCAGCCATGTATCCGGATCAATCCCTCTATCCGGTGGACTCTGTGCCGGCGGTAGTCAAAAGAATCAACAGTGCATTCCGGCGTGCCGATCAAATCCAGTGGTCGAATAACATGACCCCTGAAGATGAGGGCGGTATCGATTATTTTCTGCCGATTGTTGCCGACGCAGAGGCCGGTTTTGGTGGGATTCTTAACGCTTATGAGCTGATGAAACATATGATTGAAGCCGGAGCGGCTGGGGTTCATTTTGAAGATCAACTGGCATCGGTGAAAAAATGTGGTCACATGGGCGGTAAAGTGTTGGTGCCGACTCAAGAAGCCGTCCAAAAATTAATTGCAGCCCGCCTTGCTGCCGATGTGGCTGGCACGACGACACTGGTCATTGCGCGAACTGATGCAAACGCAGCCGATTTGTTGACCTCCGATTGCGATCCTTATGATCAGGATTTTATTATCGGAGAGCGGACGGCTGAAGGGTTTTATCGAGTGAAAGCGGGGATTGAACAGGCTATTTCTCGTGGTCTCGCCTATGCGCCCTATGCTGATTTAGTCTGGTGCGAAACCGCCAAACCTGATCTAGAAGAAGCGCGGCGTTTTGCGCAGGCGATTCATGAGCAGTATCCGGATCAGCTACTGGCATACAACTGTTCCCCTTCCTTTAACTGGGAGAAAAATCTCGATGCGGAAACGATTCGTCACTTCCAACAGTCTCTCGCGGATATGGGATACCGCTATCAATTCATCACCTTAGCGGGGATTCATAACATGTGGTACAACATGTTCGATTTAGCCCATGCTTACGCACAGGGAGAAGGGATGCGTCATTACGTTGAAAAAGTTCAGCGGCCTGAGTTTGAAGCCGCAGAACAAGGATACACCTTCGTTGCACACCAGCAAGAAGTCGGAACCGGTTATTTTGACCGGGTGACCAATACGATTCAGGGCGGTTACTCTTCGGTGACAGCATTGACGGGGTCAACGGAAGAAGATCAGTTCTGAATATCGCGAACGAAGCTTTTTACCACTAACCTTGCCATTTTACTTTGCAATTCATCGCGTCTGATTGCAAAGAGAGCAGCTTAGGCTGCTCTTTTTTTGTGATCACTTTTTGTGATAACGCATCAAATTTGATGGCCGTTACTTATACTAAAGGGATATGCTAAAGGGAATCTCTATTTTCGCCTTCGAGCTCATCGGGTTCGGCTTCTTCTTGTAGTTCGAGTAGGTTAATCGCAATCGCAACAAAGTCGTTGTCGGTGATGATCCCAACCAAACGATCATTTTCGATCACGGGGAGACAACCGACCTTATGTTTTTGCATAAACAAGGCACTTTCTTTCAGCCCTGCATCGGGTGAAACCGTGATCATCTGTGTATGCATGATTTCAGACAGCGGGTGAGAGAGTAAGATTGTCGAAGGAGAAATATCCCGATTCAGGCAGGAATGCTGAGCTTGTAAGATGTCTCTCTGTGAAACGATACCCAGAATTTTCTGATGTTGATCGACCACCGGAATATGGTGAATTTCATACTTCTCCATAAATGCCCGGGCCTCTTCTATGGTATGTGTCGGGGTCAGGGTATGGGGATGGCGAGTCATCATGTCTTCAATCTTGATCATAGTGAACTCCTTACTGAAGCGGCAATCATCTGTTGTAGTGAATACAAGAAGGTGAATACCCTGACTATAGTAATTTCTGCAAGGCAGAGATGAGAGATCGAAACCGATTTCTGGTTTTTGTTAAAAAATTATTCCGGATTTAGCCTGAATCAATGGAATACGCTGCCGTCCTCGCTGATTTCCGTATATACTACCGCGCTGCGAATGACTAGACAGAAAAGAGTTATGCAAGTTTCCGATTTTCATTTTGACTTACCTGATGAGCTGATAGCCCGATACCCAAAAGCTGAACGGACATCGAGTCGTCTGTTGCAGCTCAACGGCGAGACGGGGGCCGTTGTTGACGGAACCTTCACCGATGTTTTGAATCTGGTGCGGCCGGGAGATTTACTGGTGTTCAATAACACGCGAGTCATCCCGGCACGAATGTTTGGTCGAAAGGCTTCGGGTGGCAAGATTGAAGTGTTGGTTGAGCGAATGCTGGATGAGCACAGCATTCTGGCTCACGTCCGTTCTTCAAAAGCACCACGTGCCGGCAGTGCATTATTGCTGGGCGAAAATGACGACTATCCAGCGACCATGGTTGCGCGTCATGATGCCTTGTTCGAGATTCGTCTGGAGACTGAAGTGACAGTGCTGGACGTTTTGAACGCCATCGGGCACATGCCTTTACCACCTTATATTGACCGGCCTGATGAAGACGCAGATAAAGATCGTTATCAAACCGTCTATAACGAAAAACCGGGTGCAGTTGCCGCACCAACGGCAGGGTTACATTTTGATACTGATTTGCTTGAACAAATTGCGGCAAAAGGTGTCGAAATGGCTTATGTTACGCTCCATGTCGGTGCCGGTACATTTCAGCCTGTCCGGGTTGAACATATTCATGATCACCACATGCACGCTGAATACGTGGAAGTGCCTCCCGCTGTTGTGGATGCAATTACCGCGACTCGTCAACGGGGTGGTCGAGTTATTGCGGTCGGAACCACGTCGGTTCGTTCGTTAGAAAGTGCTGCACAGCAGGCGTTGCAAAACGGCACAGCGTTGGCACCTTTCTTCGGGGATACCGAGATTTTCATTTATCCGGGATATGAATATCAGGTTATTGATTGTCTGATTACCAATTTTCACCTGCCGGAATCAACGTTGATCATGCTGGTGAGTGCTTTTGCCGGTTATGACAATGTGATGGCAGCGTATCGTCATGCTGTTGAACAAAAATATCGCTTTTTCAGTTATGGTGACGCGATGTTCATTGAAAAGCGTCAGCATGAAAGCACATAAACATAGCGTATACAAACGCTAGTCAATGATGTTTGTGAAGCACGAACATCCAAGAGAAAATTTCTCGTAGACCGTCAGATTGTTTCTCTGGCACTTTGGAGGCATTGTGAAGTTAAAATTTGAACTGAAAAAGAAACAAGGAAATGCCCGGCGCGGGCAGATTACTTTTGAACGAGGAACCGTACAGACCCCTGCATTTATGCCGGTCGGTACCTACGGCACCGTCAAAGGCATGACCCCTGAAGAGGTCAAAGAGACGGGGGCTGAAATCTTATTAGGTAACACATTCCACCTTTGGCTGCGTCCGGGGCAGGAAGTGATGAAAATGCACGGTGATTTGCATGATTTCATGAACTGGCAAGGCCCGATTCTGACTGACTCCGGTGGTTTTCAGGTCTTTAGTTTGGGTGATATTCGTAAAATCACCGAAGAAGGCGTACATTTCCGTAATCCGGTGAATGGTGAAAAAATCTTTATGGATGCGGAAAAGTCGATGGAAATTCAGAACGATCTTGGTTCTGACATCGTGATGATTTTCGACGAGTGTACACCGTATCCGGCCACACACGCAGAAGCAAAACAGTCGATGGAAATGTCATTGCGCTGGGCGAAGCGTTCGCGAGATCATTTCGACCAACTGGAAAATCCGAACTCACTGTTTGGTATTGTGCAGGGCGGCGTGTATGAAGATTTACGCGATGTTTCTGCTGCAGGCTTGACAGCGCTCGATTTTGACGGGTATGCCGTCGGTGGTTTGGCTGTCGGTGAGCCGAAAGAGGATATGCACCGCATTCTGGAGCATACGTGTCCACAATTACCTGAAGATAAACCTCGTTATCTGATGGGCGTCGGAAAACCGGAAGATCTGGTCGAAGGGGTTCGGCGTGGTATCGATATGTTTGATTGTGTGATGCCGACTCGTAATGCCAGAAATGGTCATTTGTTTGTGACTGGTGGTGTGATAAAAATTCGTAATGCGAAGCACAAAACGGATACAACACCGTTAGATCCGCATTGTGATTGCTATACATGTAAACATTATTCTAAGTCTTATTTGCATCATCTGGATCGTTGTAATGAGATTTTGGGAGCTCGTTTGAACACTATCCATAATCTTCGCTATTATCAGAGACTCATGGAAAGTATTCGTCAGGCGATTGAAGCGGATCGGTTTGATGCGTTTGTTGAGGAATTTTATGCTCGTAGAGAGCGTGCTGTTCCGCCACTTGCAAAAGCCTGAACGGATTGCGCCAGCGAGAGATAATCATCAAGTGGTTGAAATTCCAATGGCGCAACCCAACAATAAGACTAATATGATTTAACAACAATAACCCAAGAGGACGTTTCTCAATGAGTTTAATTTCTGTTGCCCACGCGGCGGGCGAAGGCGCACCACAAGGTGGTGGTTTTGAAATGCTGATCATGCTGGCTGTGTTTGCTGTCATCTTCTATTTCATGATTTATCGACCACAAGCCAAACGTAGCAAAGAACATAAAAATCTGATGTCTTCGATGGCAAAAGGTGATGAAGTATTAACCAGTGGTGGTTTGATTGGCAAAATCATCAAAATTGCTGATGACCATGATTTCATTACGATCGAATTGAACCCGAATAATCCTGTTGTGATTAAAAAGGATTTCGTTACTGCAGTGTTGCCAAAAGGTACGCTTAAATCTCTATAACAGCTAGAGGATCCTCGCTGTGCTGAACCGTTACCCATTATGGAAGTATCTGATGGTGGCATTGATTATTGCCATCTCTGCATTGTATGCACTTCCGAATATTTACGGTGAAGATCCAGCTGTTCAAATAACTGGGGCGCGTGGCGCCTCCGTTGATATGGCAACGCTGGATACTGTCACCCAATCGCTTGACAAAGCGCACCTTTCTTACAAATCAGCCGCTTTAGAAAACGGCTCTGTTCTTGTCCGGTTCAATAGTACCGATACCCAACTGAGTGCTCGGGATACGATTCGGGAAGCGCTTGACCGTAATATGATCGTGGCATTGAACCTTGCACCATTGACACCCCATTGGCTGGAGTCTATCGGTGCGACACCGATGAAGCTGGGGCTTGATTTACGCGGTGGCGTACATTTCCTGATGGAAGTGGATATGGATGCCGCGATGGACAAATTGCTGACTCAGGAAGAAGATGCCTTCCGAACCGAGCTTCGGGAAGCAAAAATTCGTTATCGTGCGGTTCATACGGTTGACAATAAGCGTTTGGAAGTTGTGCTACGTAACGAAGAGCAGGCCAATGAGGCTGTGAACATTCTTCAACCAAAACACCGGGACATGACCATCTCAGCGACAGAAAACCAAGGTCGCTATGTTCTGAAAGCGGTGTATACCGAAACGCGTCTGCAAGAAATCCGTAATTATGCTGTTGAGCAGAACATTACGATTTTAAGAAACCGGGTGAATGAACTGGGTGTCGCAGAGCCATTGGTGCAGCGTCAGGGAGCAAGCCGTATTGTGGTTGAGCTGCCCGGTGTCCAAGATACTGCCCGTGCCAAAGAAATTTTGGGGGCGACGGCAACATTGGAATTCCGTCAAGTTGATACCAGTGTCGATTTGGCAGCGGCTGCCGCCGGACGTGTCCCACCGGGAACAGAGGTCAAGCTTGATCGTCAAGGTCGTCCGGTTGTGCTGAAAAAACGGGTGATTCTGGGTGGTTCCAGTATTACCGATGCAAGCTCTAGTGCTGATGAATATGGCCGACCTCAGGTGAATATCTCTCTCGATAGCGAAGGCGGCAGCAAAATGGCTGCGTTTTCCGAGAAGAATATCGGTAAGTTGATGGCAACTGTTTTTGCGGAGTATAAAGACAGTGGTCGTAAGACACCGAAAGGAAAAATTATCCTGACGAAGCATGAAGAAGTGATTAACCAAGCGACCATTCAGTCGGCTTTGGGACGTAGTTTCCGGATTACGGGGATCGATTCTTCCGCAGAAGCACATAATCTGGCATTGCTGCTTCGTGCCGGTGCTCTGATTGCTCCGATTTCTATTGTTGAAGAGCGGACAATCGGTCCGTCAATGGGACAACAGAATATCGATATGGGGATTCAGGCATGTCTCTGGGGGATGCTCGCAGTCATGCTGTTTACCGCATTTTACTATCGCAAGTTCGGTTTGATTGCGAATTTGGCGCTGATGGCAAACTTAGTCTTGATTGTCGGAGTGATGTCGATGATCCCCGGAGCAACAATGACATTGCCGGGCATTGCAGGGATAGTATTGACTGTCGGTATGGCAGTGGATGCGAACGTGCTGATCTTTGAGCGGATTCGTGAAGAGCTTGTTGAAGGGCGTAATCCGCAACAGGCGATACATCAGGGATATGCCAACGCATTTAGCACCATTGCTGATGCCAATATCACAACGTTAATCACTGCGATTATCTTGTTTGCGGTCGGAACCGGTGCAATCAAAGGATTTGCTGTGACGTTGTCCATTGGTATTCTGACTTCAATGTTTACTGCCATTATTGGAACACGTTGTGTGGTGAACTTGCTTTATGGCGGCAAGCGGATTAAGAAATTGTCGATCTAATCGTCGTCATGATTAAAAGCTGGGAATAGATATGTTTCAAATTCTAAAAGCAAAGCAAGCGATCAACTTTATGCGTTGGTCGAAGTTTGCCTTCGTCCTTTCCGCGTTACTGATTGTGGCGTCTATCGTGACAATCTCGACGAAGGGATTTAACTGGGGGCTCGATTTTACCGGTGGTACGCTGATTGAAGTGAGTTTTGAGCAACCGGCTGATCTTCAACAGGTCAGGGGCGCGCTTGAAGCGAAAGGTTTTGGTGATGCGACGGTACAAAACTTTGGTTCTGCCAAAGATGTGATGGTTCGCCTCCGTCCGCGTGATAATGTTGCCGGTGAAGCTTTAGGCAACCAGATCATTAGCGCAATCAATACTGCGACAGGGCAGCATGTTGAAATGCGTCGTATCGAGTTTGTCGGTCCCAATGTGGGTGATGAACTGACTGAAGCGGGTGGGATGGCAATCCTGATATCGCTTCTCTGTATCCTGATGTATGTATCGATGCGTTTTGAATGGCGTTTATCTGCCGGGGCGGTTTTAGCTTTGGCGCATGACGTGACCATTACTCTCGGTGTGTTTTCGCTCTTACAGATCGAAGTCGATCTGACGATCGTTGCGGCATTGCTGACGGTGGTGGGCTACTCACTGAACGATACAATCGTTGTCTTTGACCGGATTCGTGAGAATTTCCGTAAAATGCGGAAAGGAGAATCTGATGAAGTGATGAATAATTCAATTACACAGACGCTGAGCCGGACTTTAATTACCTCCGCTACGACGTTATTTGTGGTGATTGCTTTGTTTGTTAAAGGTGGGGCGATGATTCACGGGTTTGCACTGGCACTGTTACTTGGTATCACTGTCGGGACATACTCTTCAATCTACGTTGCTTCTGCGCTGGCCTTAAAACTAGGGATTAAACGTGAGCACTTACTTCAACCGCAAGTTGAGAAGGAAGGTGCGGAGTTTGATGAACGCCCTTAGCGCGCATTGAGCTAAAAAAAACCGCTGATATCAATCAGCGGTTTTTTTATGTTTAGAGCATTCAAGCCATGACTATTTTAGAATCGCATCATTACCCTGTTCACGGATATGCTTCAGGATTGCTTTGACTCCTTTGGCGCTTGATGCCACGACATTGCCTGACTTCATGTAATTTGTGCCGCCTGCGAAATCTGTCACGATAACCCCGGCTTCACGAGCGATAAGATCGCCTGCTGCCATATCCCATGGTTTCAATCCCAGTTCAAAGAAACCATCGACACGATTCGCGGCAACGTAGCATAAATCCAATGCGGCAGAGCCGGTTCTGCGGAAGTCTGCACATTCAGTGAAGAGAGCAGAGACAATTTTTAGGTAAGATTCAGCGTGCTGTTTCTGTTTAAAAGGAAAACCGGTTGCCAGCACAGTACCCTGTAAATCTTTGAGCGCATTGACGCGAACTCGGGAACTGTTCAACTGTGCGCCTGAACCACGTTGTGCGGTAAACAGTTCATTCAACATTGGGTCATAAACACAGGCGACTTCTGTTCTGCCTTTGATACTGACTGCGATAGATACAGAAAAGTGAGGTATTCCTCTGAGGAAGTTGGTTGTGCCATCCAGTGGGTCGATGATCCATTGTACGTCTTGATCTTTTCCTTCAATCAGGCCATTTTCTTCAGCAATGATGACATGTTCTGGATAAGAGTTTTTGATCACGTCGATAATAATAGACTCTGCTTCTTGGTCTACATTCGTTACGAAATCGTTCGTACCTTTTTGAGTAGACTGAATTTTGTCAGTGTTTTCTAGTGATTTAGCAATATGGTTGCCAGCTTTTCGTGCGGCACGAATAGCGATATTAAGCATTGGATGCATACGGGTTTCCCAACGGATGTTAAAGAACGAAAAAAGCGGGCTGAAGTATACCAGAGATATTCAGAAAAGGAAGTGGTTAAATGATGTTCTATAGGGGATTATTTCACTCAGAACCTGACCATTTTTATCTGCTTTATGATAACATCGACAGCTATCAATGATGTCGTCATCCCATAATCAATAAAGTAGAATCACCCATGCTCAGTCAAGTGAAAATCGTGCTCGTCGGCACTTCTCATTCAGGTAATATCGGTTCAGCGGCTCGGGCTATGAAAGTGATGGGATTCAGCCAGATGGTTTTGGTTGCGCCTCAATGTGAGGTTGATGCTCAGGCTATTGCAATGGCTGCTGGTGCCAGTGACATTGCGTTAAATGCAATCGTCGTTGATTCCCTCGAAGCCGCTGTTGAAGATTGTCAGTTAGTGGTTGGCAGTAGTGCTCGTTCGAGAACACTGTCTTGGCCCATGTTGACCCCGAGAGCGTGCGGAGAACGTTTTGTGCAGGAAGGGGAGCAAGCACCGGTTGCATTAGTGTTTGGTCGGGAGAGAACGGGCCTGACGAATGAAGAATTACAGAAGTGCCATTATCATGTCGCGATTCCGGCGAATCCGGAATACAGCTCTTTGAATCTGGCGATGGCGGTACAAACGCTTTGTTATGAGATTCGTGTCGCCAATTTGGATCGGCAAGCGCAGGCTTTTCCCCAGGAAGCACCGTCAGCGTATCCGCGTCATGATGAGTTAGAACGATTCTATCAGCACCTAGAGAAAGTGCTGTATCAGACCCAATTTATTACCGAAGAACAACCCAACCTGGTAATGAATAAATTACGTCGTTTATTTAGTCGTGCCCGCCCGGAATCTCAGGAAATCAACATATTAAGAGGTATTTTGACATCGATTGAACGATGCGCGAAATAACCGTTTTTATCGAGTGGTTAAATACCCGACTAAATAGGTCAAATAAATACTTGACCTATTTAGTCGGGTATGACACACTCCTATCCACATAAACGGTGTGGATACAAGTGATTATGAGATTAACATCAAAAGGAAGATATGCAGTAACAGCCATGCTTGATGTGGCTCTGCATTCGCAACAAAATCCAGTGCCGCTGGCTGATATCTCCGAGCGTCAAGGAATTTCTTTGTCCTATCTGGAGCAGTTGTTCGCAAAACTGCGTAAAGCCGGATTGGTTGCAAGTGTCCGAGGACCGGGAGGCGGATACCGTTTAGGCTCCGAAGCCTATGCGATTTCTATCGGACATATTATCGGTGCTGTTGATGAATCCGTCGATGCAACCAAATGTTCAGGGAAAGGCGATTGTCAGGGCGGAACTCGTTGTCTGACACATACACTTTGGTGCGATCTAAGTTCTCGTATTAGTGATTTTCTCAATAATATCACACTGGGTGATCTGATGAATGATAACGAAGTAATAGAAATTTCAGATCGACAGAATGTAGACCTTGCAATCAATCAGGGACGCACGCAGCAGAAGCCGCCTTCGGTACAAGCCGAACCCGTGTCTCTTAGAGCGAATGCTCGGTCATAATTGCTAGTTTTACATTGGAGTAGAAAATGAAACTGCCTATTTATTTTGATTATTCAGCGACATGTCCGGTTGATCATCGTGTTGCTGAGAAAATGGTTCAGTACATGACGGTTGATGGTATTTATGGTAATCCGGCATCTCGTTCTCACCGCTATGGCTGGCAGGCAGAAGAAGCTGTGGATACGGCTCGTGAGCAGATCGCAGCATTGCTGAATGCCGATTCAAGAGAAATTGTTTTCACCTCAGGTGCGACAGAGTCTGATAACCTTGCGATTAAAGGTGCTGCTCATTTTTACGGTAAGAAAGGCAAGCATGTCATTACCTGTAAGACCGAGCATAAAGCCGTCCTGGATACCTGTCGTCAGCTTGAACGCGAAGGCTTTGAAGTGACGTATCTTGAGCCTGAGCCAAATGGCTTGATCGATCTCAACAAGCTGAAAGCGGTTATGCGTGATGAAACGGTTCTTGTCTCCATTATGCATGTGAACAATGAAATCGGTGTGATTCAGGATATTGAAGCTATCGGTGAGTTATGCCGTGAACATAAAATTGTATTCCATGTGGATGCTGCGCAGTCGGCCGGAAAACTTCCGATTGACGTCCAACAAATCAAGGTTGATCTGATTTCTTTATCTGGGCATAAGATGTACGGTCCAAAAGGGATTGGTGCACTCTATGTTCGTCGTAAACCTCGCATTCGTCTTGAAGCGCAAATGCATGGTGGCGGGCATGAGCGCGGATTCCGTTCAGGAACGCTCCCTACGCATCAGATCGTTGGTATGGGAGAAGCTTGCCGAATCGCCAAAGAAGAAATGCAACAAGACTATGATCATGCGAAAAAGTTACGTGATCGGATGTTAACTGGCCTTGAAGGGATGGAAGCGGTCACGGTCAACGGTGATCTTGAACAGCGTCTGCCGAACAACCTGAACATTAGTTTTGCTTATGTCGAAGGTGAGTCGTTACTGATGTCGTTAAAAGACCTTGCCGTCTCGTCTGGTAGTGCATGTACTTCTGCCAGTTTAGAGCCATCTTATGTATTGCGCGCTCTGGGGATGGACGATGAACTGGCTCATAGCTCAATTCGTTTTTCATTTGGTCGTTTTTCGACGGAAGAAGAGGTAGACTACGCGGTCGAGCAAATCCGTGTAGCTGTAGATAAATTACGCGACATGTCTCCTCTATGGGATATGTACAAGGAAGGCGTTGATTTGGGTTCCGTTGAGTGGGCTCAGCATTAATTTCTTCGCAGCGATAGAGGATATGAGGTAATCATCATGGCATATAGTGATAAAGTAATTGACCACTACGAGAATCCACGCAATGTTGGTTCTTTTGACAAAGAAGACCCAAGTATCGGAAGTGGTATGGTAGGTGCGCCTGCGTGCGGTGACGTGATGAAACTGCAAATCAAAGTTTCATCGGAAGGCATCATCGAAGATGCGAAATTTAAAACATATGGGTGTGGTAGTGCGATTGCTTCCAGCTCATTAGTTACCGAGTGGGTGAAAGGCAAGTCGGTTGATGAAGCGGCAGCGATCAAAAATGCTGAAATCGCTGAAGAGCTTGAGTTGCCACCAGTGAAAGTTCATTGCTCGATTCTTGCAGAAGATGCGATTAAAGCAGCTGTTGCGGATTATAAGAAAAAACACGAGCATTGATAATCGATTGAGGGAGTCGACGGATTCCCTCTGAAACCCACTTAGATTTGAGGTTAGAGTTGTATGTCCATCACCTTAACTGAAACGGCAGCTGATCGCGTTCGTTCTTTTTTAGACAATCGTGGAAAAGGGATCGGCTTGCGTTTGGGTGTTAAAACAACAGGTTGTTCTGGCATGGCGTACGTGCTGGAGTTTGTTGATGATCTCAATGAAGAAGAAGACCAAGTCTTTGAAAATCATGGTGTGAAAATTATTATTGACGCCAAGAGTCTCGTTTATCTTGACGGCACTCAGTTAGACTATGTGAAGCAAGGATTGAACGAAGGCTTTGAATTCAACAACCCAAATGTCAAAAGTGAATGTGGTTGTGGTGAAAGCTTTAATGTTTAAGACATCGGAAGTCAGGATTGATGAATGTTGAATTGGATAGCCGATGAATCAGGACTGATATGAACATGAATTATTTTGAATTATTTGGGCTACCAACTCAGTTTGATCTGGATGGTAGCCTTCTTTCTTCTCAGTACCGAGCGTTGCAAAAGACTTTTCACCCAGATAACTTTGCCACAGCGTCAGAGCGTGAGCGTTTAGTTGCGGTCCAGAAAGCTTCAGAAATTAATGATGCTTACCAGACGCTGAAAAATGAAATCCGTCGAGCTGAGTATCTTTTAATGCTCCATGGCATTGAACTTCGGGGTGAACAACAGACCATGCAGGATCCTGAATTCCTGATGGAACAGATGTTGTTACGTGAGGAGTTGGAAACGCTTGAAAGTGTGGCAGATGCTCAGGAACAACTGCTCGATTTTGAAGGGAAAGTCAGCAAAATGTACAAAATACAATTGACGACCCTGAAAGAACAACTGGCGCAATCCCATTGGGAATCGGCTGCGGACACTGTCCGAAAGCTCAAATTTATTGCCAAACTAAGAAATGAAATCGAACGCGCCGAAGAGAAACTTCTCGGCTAGTTTAGAACAAAGGAAAGCCCTATGGCATTACTGCAAATCGCTGAGCCTGGTCAGAGTGCAACACCTCATCAACATAAGCTGGCTGCAGGCATTGATTTAGGTACAACAAACTCACTGGTGGCTTCGGTCCGGAGTGGTACTGCTGAAACGCTCCCCGATCAACATGGACGGTCTATTGTCCCTTCAGTGGTGAATTATGCCCAGGATGCAGTTATCGTTGGTGTTGATGCACGAAAGAAAGCTCAGCAAGATCCTGAAAATACAGTTATTTCCGTGAAACGACTGATCGGTCGTTCACTGCATGACGTTCAACAACGTTATCCTCATTTACCTTATCGGTTTAAATCGAGCCAGAATGGCTTACCTGTCATTCAAACAGAACATGGCGAGAAAAACCCGATTCAGGTGTCTGCCGATATTCTCAGAACTCTGGCACATCGTGCCGAACAATCACTTGGTGGCGAATTAGCGGGTGTAGTGATTACAGTGCCTGCTTATTTTGATGATGCCCAGCGCGCGGGAACAAAAGAAGCAGCACAGTTAGCCGGGCTCCATGTGTTACGTTTATTGAATGAACCAACCGCCGCTGCGATTGCTTATGGTCTGGATTCAGGACGTGAAGGGGTAATCGCGGTTTATGACCTTGGTGGTGGGACATTTGATATCTCTATTTTGCGTTTGTCAAAAGGGGTGTTTGAAGTTCTGGCGACTGGCGGAGATTCTGCCCTTGGTGGGGATGATTTTGATCATCTGATCGCAGAACATCTCAAAGAATGCATCGGCATTGAACATCCGCTCAATGCTGAAGAATATCGCACATTGTTAGATGCCGCATCACAGGCAAAAGTAGATTTATCGGACGCTGAATCCGTTGATATTTCAGTGCTTGGCTGGCATGGGCAATTGAGTCGTGAACAATTTGAAGCTCTGATTCAATCGTTGGTGAAAAAGACGCTGATGTCATGTCGCCGCGCATTGAAAGATGCCGAGGTCGATACGGATGAAGTGATCGAAGTGGTGATGGTCGGTGGTTCGACCCGAACCCCATTCGTCCGGGAAATGGTTGGTGAATTCTTTGGTCGCGAGCCGCTGACCAGTATTGATCCCGATGAAGTTGTGGCGATTGGTGCCGCGACGCAAGCGGATATTCTGGCTGGTAATAAACCGGATTCGGAAATGTTGTTGTTAGATGTCATTCCACTGTCGTTGGGCATTGAAACCATGGGTGGATTAGTGGAAAAAATAATTCCGCGTAATACAACGATTCCGGTTGCCCGGGCACAAGAGTTCACGACGTTTAAAGATGGTCAAACTGCAATGATGGTTCATACGGTGCAAGGTGAGCGGGAGATGGTTGCGGATTGTCGCTCTTTGGCGCGTTTCTCTTTAAAAGGGATCCCACCGATGACGGCTGGTGCTGCACACATCCGGGTTACCTACCAGGTTGATGCTGATGGTTTGCTTTCTGTCACCGCCATGGAAAAAAGTACGGGGGTTCAGGCTGAGATTCAGGTGAAACCGTCTTATGGTTTAAGTGATGATGAAGTGGCCTCGATGCTCAAAGATTCAATGGCTTATGCAGCCGAAGACATGCAGGTCCGGGCGCTGATGGAACAGCGTGTTGAATCGGACCGTGTGATCGAAGGGTTAATTGCAGCAATGCAGGCTGATGGTGATGAACTATTGGATGAGCAAGAGAAAGCTGAGCTCCTGAGAGCGATTGAAACGCTGATTGCTTTGAGAAATGGTGAGGATGCCAATGCAATTGAACAGGGCATCAAAGATATTGATAAAGTGAGTCAGCCATTTGCTTCACGCCGTATGGATAAATCAATTCGTGAAGCATTAGCTGGTCAATCTGTAGATGATATTGAGTAGTTGAGATACAAACATGCCAAAGATTATTGTTTTACCTCATGAAGAGCTATGTCCTGAAGGTGCTGTCCTTGAGGCAGAAACCGGAGAATCGGTTCTTGATGTGGCATTGAAAAATGGGATTGAGATTGAGCACGCGTGTGAGAAATCATGTGCGTGTACAACCTGTCATGTTATCGTTCGGGAAGGGTTTGATTCACTCGGTGAAAGTGATGAACTGGAAGATGATATGCTGGATAAGGCCTGGGGGCTTGAGCCTGAGTCTCGTTTGGGGTGTCAGGCGAAAGTGACCGATGAAGACTTGGTGATTGAAATCCCTAAATATACATTGAACCATGCAGCGGAAGAGCATTGATTTGACTGTTGCACCGTAGCTGATAGGAACGAATGATGAAGTGGATTGATTCACGGGATATTGCTATCGAACTATGCGACCTTTATCCTGATGTTGACCCGAAAAATGTACGCTTTACCGATTTACATCAATGGGTCATGGATTTGGATGATTTTGATGATGATCCAAATCATTCGAATGAAAAAATTCTGGAAGCAATTATTCTGTGTTGGATGGACGAAGTCGATTAATGTTGCCATCCTTGCATGAAGCGTGCTTGTAAAATAAATCTCGTCAAAAGCGGATCTTTACAGATCCGCTTTTTATCAATTTGACATGTTTGCCAGATATAATGGTAAATTGTCTGAGTGAACCAGAAAAATAAGTGGCAAGAAGTGAAGAAAGACAAGGAGAGGCCATGTCTGTAAATATGTCAGTATCAATTAGCCAAGAGAAAGCCCCTGAACAGTGGGGAGAAAAGGCGACAGTTTCTTATTCCGAATCCGGTGTGACGATTCATATCGATCCATTCTCTACCCCGCTAGCGACGATTCAGAAAGCCGCCCGAAAAATGGATGGGCAAGGCTTATGCAATATTTCATTAATTGGCAGTGATTGGGATTTAGAGCGAATCTGGGCTTTTTATCAAGGATATCGTGATCCGAAAAAATTAAACACATTAACATGGGAAGCGCTTGCTGAAGACGATCAGCGAGAACTAGAAGCTCGGATCAAAACATCTGACTGGGCAAGAAATGTCATTAATAAAAGTGCTGAAGAGGTTGCCCCTCGGCAGTTGGCAACGGTGGCTGCTGAGTTTGTGAAGTCTCTCGCGCCTGAATTGGTTTCTTATCGTATTGTGAAAGATAAAGATTTACTTTCTGATGGTTGGGAAGGCATTTTTGCTGTCGGGCGCGGCTCTGAACGGACTTCAGCGATGCTGCAGTTAGATTTCAATCCAACGGGTGATGAGAATGCCCCTGTGTATGCCTGCCTTGTCGGCAAAGGTATTACATTTGATTCGGGTGGTTATAGCCTGAAACCTTCGAACTTCATGGCATCAATGAAGTCAGATATGGGTGGGGCTGCGTTGGCCACCAGTGGCTTAGGGCTCGCGATTTTACGCGGCTTGAATAAACGGGTGAAACTGATTCTGTGCTGTGCAGAAAACATGGTGTCCGGACGCGCACTGAAATTGGGCGATATCATTACCTATAAGAATGGTAAAACGGTTGAGATCATGAACACCGATGCGGAAGGGCGTTTAGTGTTGGCCGATGGTTTGATTTATGCGAGTGAACAAAAGCCAGAGATGATCATTGACTGTGCAACATTGACCGGGGCTGCGAAGACCGCATTAGGTGTTGACTATCATGCTCTGATGAGTTTTGACGAAACCTTAAGTCATCAGGCTCTTTCTGTTGCAAAAATGGAAGGTGAACGTTTATGGCCACTGCCATTGGAATCATTCCATCGTGACATGTTGCCTTCTAGTTTTGCCGATCTATCGAATATCAGCTCCTCTGATTATACGCCGGGAGCCAGTACCGCAGCTGCATTTTTGTCGCATTTTGTTGAAGATTACCGCAAAGGCTGGTTACATTTCGATTGTGCCGCGACTTACCGTAAATCAGCCACGGATAAGTGGGCAGCGGGTGCGACTGGTATTGGTATTCGTACTTTGGCTCGTTTATTGATTGACTAAAATAAAATTCAGATCTTGATATTTGAATAACAATAGAGAAAGAAAGGACAATTTTATGGCGTTAGAGAGAACGTTTTCTATCATAAAGCCCGATGCTGTAGAGCGTAATCTGATTGGTGAAATTTATCATCGTATTGAAAAATCCGGATTGCAGATTGTTGCAGCGAAGATGGTGCATCTGACTGAAGAGCAGGCGAGTGGTTTCTACGCTGAGCATCAAGGCAAACCATTTTTTGAGTCGCTAAAAGAGTTTATGATTTCCGGACCAATCATGGTCCAGGTGCTTGAAGGTGAAAACGCTATTGCTCGCTATCGTGAGCTGATGGGAAAAACTAACCCGGAAGAAGCCGCTTGTGGCACACTTCGCGCGGATTACGCACTGAATATGCGTCTGAATTCTGTTCATGGTAGTGATAGTGACGATTCTGCTGCTCGGGAAATCGCTTTTTTCTTCCCTGATTCAGAAATCTGTCCAAGAGTATCTCTGTCGTAATTGAACCTTGTTTATGACTGAAATGTGTAATGAAAAACCCCGCTTTAAGCGGGGTTTTGTTGCTTATTCATAGGGCTTGTTGTCAGTGCTCAAAGGCTGTACAATTCGCGCCCTGAATTTGATGTACGGTTTTTCTGAGAGGCGCCATGACCACACAAAAAATTAATCTGCTTGATTTTGATCGTACAGCTTTACGTCAGTTTTTTACTGAAGAGCTGAACGAAAAAGCATTTCGTGCTGATCAAATCATGAAGTGGATTTATCACTTTGGTTGTGATGACTTCGAACTGATGACCAACATTAATAAAAAGCTGAGAGAAAAGCTGAAAAACCGCTGTGAGATTAAAGCGCCACTGGTTTCAGAAGCTCAGCATTCATCGGATGGTACGATCAAATGGGCGATGCGGGTCGGTGACCAAGATGTTGAAACCGTTTATATCCCGGAAGATGATCGGGCCACATTATGTGTGTCATCTCAGGTTGGTTGTGCGCTGGAATGTAAATTCTGTTCTACAGCGCAACAAGGGTTCAACCGTAACTTACGCGTTTCTGAAATTATCGGGCAAGTCTGGCGTGCTGCACGTGAAGTCGGTATGGAAAAAGAGACCGGCCGGCGTCCTATCACTAACGTTGTGATGATGGGCATGGGTGAACCCTTGCTCAATATGAAAAACCTGCTTCCGGCATTGGAGATTATGCTGGATGACTTCGGATTCGGGTTATCCAAGCGTCGGGTGACGGTGTCCACATCTGGTGTGGTTTCCGGACTGGAACAAATGACCGGACGGATTGATGTTGCGCTGGCGATTTCTCTTCATGCACCGAATGATAAGTTACGAAGTGACATCATGCCGATCAATGATCGGTGGGATATTCAGGATTTTCTGTCCTCTGTGCGTCGCTATATCGCCTCGTCAAATGCGAACCGTGGCAAAGTGACGGTTGAATATATTCTGCTTGACCATGTTAATGACGGGACTGAGCATGCTCACGAACTGGCGGAATTAATGAAAGATACGCCATGTAAGATTAACCTGATTCCATTCAATCCTTATCCGGGATCGCCATATCAGAAACCAAGCAATTCCCGTATTGATCGATTCATGAAGACCTTAATGGGACATGAATACACCGTAACGGTCCGTAAAACGCGCGGGGATGATATTGACGCAGCCTGCGGTCAGCTTGTCGGAGATGTCATTGATCGGACCAAACGGACTCGGTTATTAACTGAGCAGGACAATGCAATTCCGATTAAAGCGGTTCTCTGATTGCTATGACTGATGATTTTCTCTGACGCAGGCGTTTATTTTTTATGATTAAAACGGCTCTGCGTCGAAATATCCGTCATTTTATATGCTTAACTTCCTTTCTTGATGTTTTCTGAGCGTATATTTGTTCTCTGCTCAAGAAGTGCGATGAGTTGATAAAAGTCGTCTTCTTGCCTGTTTCACCCAGCGTTTAGCCCTATTTTGTGTCAATTTTCCGAAAAACTTAGATTTGACCGAGTCTTCTTCCTTAATTCATTGTTGTTTCAGTTTTAATATCCTTTAGAATGACACTGTGCGTATCAAAATCATTTGAGTTACTGATAATTTTGACGCTAAGATAAACTTTATTTTGTGCTGGAACGGAAATAAGCTATCCCAAAAGAACTAAAATCAATAAAGCGCAATGCTTATTATAGGGTTACAGCAAAGAGACAAGAGATAGACGCTACGTGATGACAGAATCAGAAATAGTAAAAGAAGAAGATAACCAGATAGGCCCCGGCACACTTCTGAAACAGAAGCGCGAATCGCTAGGGCTGACTCAAAAGCAGATCGCGGACAAGCTTCGGCTACGTCTGACGATTATACAGTCGCTCGAGGAAAATAATTTTGATATCGACAAGGTATCAACATTTACAAGAGGTTATGTTCGTTCTTATGCCAAACTGGTTGGGATTGATGAGCCGGAAATACTCGCAGCGTATGATCATTACTGTGGTGTGACTGCCCCTGACTTATTGATGACTAGCTTTTCAAGAAAAACGACCCGAGAGCAGCATAACAGCCGGATTAATCTGATTACGGTTGGTATTGTTGCCATTGTGATCGGTATTTCATCGGTCTGGTGGTATCAAAACCAAAAACAGGACACACTGATTCCGCCTAAGACCGAGACATCATCACAACAGGATCAAGTCGCGGGTTCGTCGGGAGAGAAGAAAAGTGATGACTTTACGACGGTACGTGATCTGACTCAGTCATCCGATGCTGAGAATGCCGTCTCACCTGTAGAGCCAGAAGCAAACGTAGCCGATGACACTGCCGCTGATGATACTGCCGCCACTGAATCTGAACCGGCACAACCTCCGCAAGACGAACAGAAAGGGGGGACTGATCAAACCGATACCGCATCAGCTGAATCGGTTGCTTCCGATTCAGCAACTCCTCCCGCAGATGAACCACAATCGTCAGTTGCATTGACGGCTTTGACCATGAATTTTGAGAATGACTGTTGGGTTCGCGTCACGGATACAAACGGTAAAACGTTAGCGATTGGATTGAAAAAAGCGAATCAATCGGTTCAGCTTCAGGGAGAAGCGCCATTTAAGGTTATTTTAGGGGCTCCAGAAAGTGTTTCTATGACATTTGCAGGTGAACCTGTTGACCTTTCTGGGTATACTTCAGGCAAAGTAGCCAGATTTAGCTTACCTTAGACAAAAATATGCAATATGAGTCTCCAATAAAGCGTCGCCGTTCGACACGTATCTACGTTGGCGATGTTCCTATCGGCGATGGTGCTCCCATCGCAGTTCAGTCGATGACAAATACGAGAACGACCGATGTTGAGGCAACGGTTGCTCAAATCCATTCACTGGAAAAAGTCGGTGCAGATATTGTTCGGGTTTCAGTTCCGACCATGGATGCAGCCGAAGCATTCCGAGAAATTAAGAAACGCGTATCGATTCCTTTGGTCGCCGATATCCATTTTGATTACCGCATTGCACTTCAAGTTGCTGAATACGGTGTCGATTGTTTACGGATCAATCCTGGAAATATCGGACGTGAAGAGCGAATTCGTGCTGTTGTAGATTGTGCTCGGGATAAAGGCATTCCGATCCGAATTGGTGTCAATGGTGGATCATTAGAAAAAGAGATTCAGCAGAAATATGGCGAGCCAACAGCCGAAGCGCTGGTGGAATCCGCAATGCGTCATGTTGATATTCTTGACCGACTCAATTTTGACCAATTTAAAGTAAGTGTGAAAGCCTCCGATGTTTTTCTGGCCGTTGATTCCTATCGTTTGTTGGCTCAGAAAATCGATCAACCTTTACATTTAGGGATCACCGAAGCCGGTGGTGCACGCGCGGGTGCAGTTAAATCATCCGTTGGACTGGGCATGTTGCTTGCTGCGGGGATTGGCGATACGTTGCGCATTTCTTTGGCAGCCAATCCGGTAGAAGAAATTAAAGTCGGATTTGATATCCTCAAATCTCTGCGGATTCGTTCCCGGGGAATCAATTTTATTGCCTGTCCGAGTTGTTCTCGTCAAGAGTTTGATGTCATCAGCACCGTCAATGCACTGGAAGAGCGTCTTGAAGATATCCTCACACCAATGGATGTCTCGATTATTGGCTGTGTCGTCAATGGCCCCGGAGAAGCAGAAGCTTCACATTTGGGAATTGCGGGTAGCAACCGCAAAAGTGCATTTTATGAAGATGGGATCCGCCAGAAAGAACGGTTCGACAATGATGATTTAATTCATCAGCTTGAAGCAAAAATTCGGGCAAAAGCGTCAATGCTCGACCAGCAAAATCGCATTCAGGTCACTCAAGTCGAAGACAACAATTAATATCAATGAATTTACGGTAATCCTTGTGACAAAAACAATTCAAGCAATTCGAGGCATGAACGACTGTCTCCCGACACAATCACCGCTCTGGCAAAAGGTTGAGGGCAAGGTAAAACAAGTCATCAATGCATACGGCTATAGTGAAATCCGTATGCCGATCATTGAAATGACGCCTCTGTTCAGTCGCGCGATCGGTGAAGTTACCGATGTGGTTGAAAAAGAAATGTACACTTTCGAAGATCGTAACGGTGATAGCCTAACCTTGCGTCCTGAAGGTACGGCTGGTTGTGTCCGAGCCGGTATTCAAAATGGTCTGCTATATAATCAGGAACAGCGTTTGTGGTATATGGGGCCGATGTTCCGCCATGAGCGACCACAGAAAGGACGATATCGCCAATTCCATCAGTGTGGTGTCGAGGTGTTTGGTCTTGATGGACCAGATGTTGATGCAGAGTTAATCATGATGACTGCCCGGATGTGGCAGGCGTTGGGAATCGCACCCTATGTCAAACTCGAACTCAATTCAATCGGGTCACCAGAGGCGCGTGCTGAGTACCGGACCGCGTTAATTGCCTTTCTGGAGCAGCATGAATCCGTGCTGGATGAAGACAGCAAACGTCGTATGTATACTAACCCGCTGCGGGTGCTGGATACCAAAAATCCCGAAATTCAGGCGATTTTGGGTGAGGCGCCTAAATTGTCAGAGTATCTTGATAGTGATTCTCGGATTCATTTTGCCGGTTTATGTGAACTTCTTGACGCAGCAGGCATCGAATACACGGTCAATGAGCGCTTAGTTCGCGGGCTGGATTACTACAATCGTACCGTTTTCGAATGGGTAACTGAAAGTCTCGGGGCTCAGGGCACGGTTTGTGGTGGTGGTCGCTATGATGGTCTTGTCGAACAGATGGGCGGTAAAGCGACATCTGCGGTTGGTTTCGCGATGGGATTGGAGCGCCTGGTCCTGATGGTTGAAGCGCTGGAACTGACCGATGATATTGCACGCCAAGTCGATGTCTATATCGTAACGGCTGGCGAAGGCACATTATCGGCAGGCATGACACTGGCGGAGTCGGTGCGGGAATCATTGCCGACGTTGCGTATTATGAACCACTTTGGTGGTGGGAATTTCAAGAAACAGTTTAAGCGGGCTGATAAAGTCGGCGCCTCTGTTGCATTAGTTCTCGGAGAGGATGAAATGGCACAACAGATGGTTGTCTTTAAAGATCTGAATGGTGGAACTCAGGAAACGGTTTTACAGTCAGATATCATTGAAAAACTGGCTTATTTTTTCAAGTGCTGATGGTTGGAAGTTCAGCTGAGAAGCTTAATTAAAGAGGGAAAAACGTGGAACTCTACGATACCGAAGAACAACAAGTTGAAGCGATTAAGAATTGGTGGCAAGAGAATGGCAAAGCCGTCATTGTCGGCACTGTTGTCGGCTTAGCTGCGATTCTAGGCTGGAATTATTATCAGTCATCAGTGAAAGATGCTCAGGTGGCTGCCTCTCATCAGTATTCTGATGTGGTTGCTTCACTTTCTCAGCAAGGACTCGACGCAGAAAAAACTGTTCAGAGTTTCATTGAACAACATTCAGACAGTAACTATGCCGTGTTGGCAGCCATGCAGTTAGCGAAATCTCAGATTGATGCCAAGCATCTGGATGAAGCGCTTGATCAGCTTGAGTGGGCCAAAGCGCATACCGATGATAAAGCATTGGATACGTTAATTGATTACCGAATTGCCCGGATTCAGGCTGAACAAGGCAATTATGAGAGTGCTGAAGCCTCTTTGAAACAGATTACGGACTCAGGCTGGGTTGGTCGTGTTGCCGAACTGAAAGGTGATATTGCGCTGCGTCAGGGCAATAAGGAAGCCGCTTATGTTGCTTATACAGAAGCTCAGCAGGCTGAAGATGCCAGCCAGACATTACAAATGAAGTTAGATGATCTTGCCAAATAAGGGCGTGAGTGAATGAAAAAGTGGTTTGGCAACTTATTTTTAATGGCTGTAATGACGAGCGGGTTGGTTGGATGTTCCGGAGAAGAAGAGTCGGTCGTTATGGCGCCGGTTCCTGTCGTCAAAAGTCAGTTTACGCCACATTCGGATTGGCATGCTTCCGTTGGCAGTGGGGTCGGTCATTATTTCTCAAAACTCAAGCCGAAATATGCCTATGACACCATTTTTGTTGCAGACCGCGATGGTTTAGTCAAAGCGCTGAATCCTGAAAATGGTAAAGAGCTCTGGCATCATGATCTTGAAGTTGATGACCCTATTCGTTTGGCCGGCGGCATTGAGTCTGGATTTAACCAGATTTATGTTGGTAGTGAAAATGGGGTGGTTTACGCGCTGGATGCGAAAAGCGGTGAACTGAAGTGGAAGCAGAACATTGGTGGTGAAGTTCTGGCTCCCCCGACAACTGACAGTAATCTATTAATCATCAATACCAGCAATGGCAATTTGACGGCACTGGATCAAAGCAGTGGTAAAGAACAATGGGTGATTAGTACCGAAGTACCGAACCTGACACTGCGCGGTGTGAGTGAACCGGTGGCTGTCTCTGGCGGTGTATTCTGGGGAACGGCCAGCGGACGGCTGGCTGCCGCGATTACGTCCCGGGGACAAATGATTTGGCAACAACCGATCGGGATACCGAAAGGGGCAACAGAGATTGATCGGCTCGTTGATGTTGATTCGTCACCACTGGTCATCGGTAATTCTCTCTATACTATCGGCTATAATGGTCAACTGGTTGATATTGATCTTCGTTCTGGAAAGCCAGTCTGGAAACGGACTTATTCTTCAGCAAAAAATATCGCAACTGATGGCGGACACTTGTTTATCGCGACAGATGAAGACCATATTGTCGCGGTTGATGCGCGTAGCGGAACAGAGTTGTGGAGTAACAGTAAACTCGAACATCGCTTGGTGACTGCGCCCGTCGTGATCAGTAACTATGTTGTTGTTGGCGATAGTGAAGGTTACCTCTACTGGATTGACCGGAATAGTGGTGAGTTTGTTGCTCAGCAGTTTGTTGATAGCAGTGGATTTGCTGTTTCTCCGATTGCTTTGCCAGACAGTAGTTATCTGTCGATCACTCGAAATGGCGATCTGAAGAAACTGACGATCCGCTAAGAATTCGTGATATAATTTTATAATCGGCTCCTGGCTGGAAACAGTTAGGAGCCATTTTATTGTGGTTTTGAAAAACTGCTTTTTCCAAGCAGTTTTGCTTTGTGTGATACCGACTGAATTCATCAAAATGAATTGACGCCGTCATGTGGTCATGCACAGAGCATTGAACGATTTAGAGGTTGTTATGGTTCCTGTTGTTGCGCTGGTTGGGCGTCCGAATGTCGGTAAATCTACATTATTCAACCGATTAACCCGTACTCGCGATGCATTGGTTGCAGACTTTCCCGGTCTGACCCGAGACCGTAAGTATGGTCATGCCAAAATAGGCGAGCAAGAGTTCATCGTGATTGATACCGGTGGTATTGATGGTGGTGAAGAGGGTGTAGAAAGCAAAATGGCACAACAATCTCTGGCTGCAATTGAAGAAGCAGATGTTGTGCTATTTATGGTCGATGGCCGTGCCGGATTAACGCCAGCAGATGACGGTATTGCATCGCATTTGCGTAAAATTGAAAAGACGTCATTTCTGGTTGTGAATAAAGTCGATGGCATTGATGCCGATGCTGCCAGCGCTGAATTCTGGCAGTTGGGGATGACGCAGATGTTCCAAATTGCGGCAGCCCACGGACGAGGTGTCAGTGCACTGATTGAACGGGTTTTGACACCAACGATTGAATCGTTAAAAGCACAGGCTGAAATCGAAGACCTGACCGACATCGAAACCGTTGAGCCCCCTGCAATCCAGGATTATACCGAAGAAGATGCAGAAGCTGAGTATCAGCGCTTGCAAGAGCAGCCGATCAAGCTGGCTATTATCGGTCGTCCCAATGTCGGTAAGTCAACACTCACTAACCGTATTCTGGGTGAAGAGCGCGTCGTTGTTTATGACATGCCCGGAACCACCCGCGATTCGATCTATATTCCGATGCAACGTCACGAGCGTGAATATGTCTTGATTGATACGGCAGGAGTGCGGCGTCGTAAACGCATTAATGAGACCGTAGAAAAATTCTCTGTCGTTAAGACACTGAAAGCGATTGAAGATGCAAACGTTGTATTGCTGTTGATCGATGCACGGGAAAATATCTCTGATCAGGATTTGAGCTTGCTTGGCTTTGCCTTGAATGCCGGACGTTCTATTGTTCTCGCTGTGAACAAGTGGGATGGATTGGATATTGATGTTAAAGATCGAGTGAAAAAAGAGCTCGATCGTCGGCTGGGATTTGTGGATTTTGCCCGTATTCACTTTATTTCAGCATTGCATGGCACTGGTGTTGGTCATTTGTTTGAGTCTGTTGAAGAGGCCTACAAATCAGCGACAACGCGAGTGAGCACATCGATATTGACTCGTATTATGAAAATGGCAACGGAAGATCATCAGGCACCGATGGTACGTGGTCGACGCGTCAAATTAAAGTATGCCCATGCCGGTGGTTATAACCCGCCGATTATTGTCATTCACGGAAACTTGGTCAATGAGTTGCCTGACTCTTACAAACGTTATTTAATGAATTACTATCGTAAGTCTCTGGAGATTATGGGTACACCGATCCGGATCCAGTTCCAGAGCAGTGAGAACCCGTATGAGAATAAGTCTTCTAAGTTAACCATGTCTCAAGAGAGACAGAAAAAACGGTTGATGTCGATGATGAAGCATCGCAAGAAATAGTTTTTCGTTATATCAGACGTATCGAGAGCCCGGCAATCAAGCCGGGTTTTTCATGTCCGGGGTTTGGTCTCTGTCACCAACAATTTTTTACAAACAACAGGCAATGTAAGGTGTATGATCTTTTTATGAAATCCTTTATGTGGGTTTTTAATACGGTTATTAATTTATAATATATCGTTTAAAATTCAAAAACAGAACATGTAACTTATGCTTTCGGTGTGTGGTTATATAAATGTTCTTTTTGGTATTGATCGCTGATCAGTGTGAATAAAGCATGAGATCAAGCAAAGATCTTATTCTTTGTTGCCTGGATCTACGTTATCATCTTTTTTACCAATACAGGCAAATACTTATATGTGTCTGTTTCACGGAGTATACAATCAACCGACGGTTTTCAGATCTGATCTTTTTCCATATACGATCCGGTATACAAATCTGAGATGCAGAGCAGATCGACAGTGAGTGAAATCGTTCTATTCCAGAAAAGAGAGAGAAAGGATGAGCCTGAATCAATGTCCAGCGTGTGATGAAGAACTTGAATGGGATGGACAGTATTATTGCCCGGTATGTGCGATACATTACCGTAAAGTCGCTTATTGTCCTGATTGCCAAACTGAGTTGGAGCGGCTGCAAGCCTGTGGCGCGGTCAGCTATTTTTGTGCACAGTGTCATGAGCAGAAGTCAAAACGAAATCCTAAACTGCGATTGATATTTCAACCGATAGGACAAGACGCTGAGGGATAGAACCTACTCAGACTGAATGACGGTTGAGCGAATCGTGCCATCAGTGAGGCGGGTGGTGATGCATTCACCGAGTTTGACATCGTTCAGACTCCGGACAATCTGACCGGACTGGTTTTGAGTGACGGAGTAACCTCGTCTCAACGTCGAAAGCGGGCTGACAGCATCCAATGTCTCGGCTGCGAGTGCCAGTTGATGGCGTGAGCTGAGCAATCTTCTTTCTATCGCATCAATATAGCGCTGTTCATATTTTTTCAGCAGATAATGCTGTTGCTGGATCTGTTGTTGTGGAGAGTGGTATCTGAGTTGATTAGTGGTTCGCTCTACCATTTGCGAATGTCTGGTTAAGTAATGCTGCATGGCTTGTTGCAGGCGAATACTCAACTCATCTATCTGCTGAATTTGTCGTTCCAGACGATAACTTGGGTGTTGTTTTTCCAAGGCATGCTGATGCGTCTGGCTTTTCTGACGTTGTGCTGCCAGATAGTAACGCATCGCTTGGTTCAGACGGTGATGATAATTGAGCAGACCGGTCCGTTTATCACTACTGTCGCGGCTCACTAGCTCGGCTGCGGCTGAAGGTGTCGGAGCTCGCACGTCGGCAACAAAATCTGCAATAGTTATATCAATTTCATGGCCGACTGCACTGACAATCGGGATTTGGCTGGCTGCGATTGTTCGGGCGACAATCTCATGGTTAAAACACCACAAGTCTTCCAGAGAGCCGCCTCCGCGTCCAACGATTAACACATCACACTCTTGGCGGGCGTTGGCTCGGCCAATCGCTTGGGCGATTCGAATTGCAGCATCTTCTCCCTGCACCATCGTCGGATAGATAATCACAGGCAGTGTCGGATCACGGCGTTTCAATACATCGAGAATATCAAACAGTGCGGCACCGGTTTTGGATGTAATGATACCGATACATTGTGGATGCTCAGGCAAAGGTTGCTTATTGCCGGGAGCAAATAGTCCTTCCGCGGTGAGCTTTTGCTTCAATTGCTCGAATTCTTGTTGTAGCCGTCCATCACCTTCGGCTTGCATACTTTCAATAATTAACTGATAGTCGCCTCGCGGCTCGTATAACGACAGACGTGCTCTGACCAAAACCTGCTGTCCGTTTTGGGGCTTAAAGGAGACAAAACGATTATTGCCTTTAAACATCGCACACTTGACCTGTGCCCGAGCGTCTTTCAGCGATAAGTACCAATGCCCTGAAACAGGCGCGGAAAAATTAGATACTTCACCGAGTAGCCAGATGATGCCCATCTCATGTTCGAGGAGCAGACGAACTTCTGCATTAAGGCGGGATACCGTATAAATGTTTTGGTTGTTTGCTGATAGCACAGGAGAATGTCGTGGCCGTAGGAATGGAAATTAGCCGCAATATAATACATATCAAGGGGGTAATTGCAAATAAAAATTGAATAAATGTGTAGTAAAACGATTCATCGCTCGGTATAATCCCTCCGCAATATCAAATCCAATTCACTTTGATAAAAACATTTGAGGGATTGGGTTATTTCTTTTAACACCCTAGCTGTGAGATATTGCAAATGCTACGAATCGCCAAAGAAGCCCTGACTTTTGATGACGTATTGCTCGTCCCCGCCCATTCAACTGTTCTTCCGAATACTGCTGAACTGAAAACTCGGCTAACCAAAAATATCACGCTGAACATTCCAATGATTTCTGCGTCCATGGATACAGTCACTGAGGCTCGTCTTGCGATTGCTTTGGCTCAGGAAGGTGGGCTCGGCTTTATCCATAAGAATATGTCAATCGAGCAACAAGCTGCTCAGGTTCGTCAGGTCAAAATCTACGAAGCCGGGGTTGTGACTTCTCCTGTTACTGTTCAGCCAGATCAAACTATCGCCGATGTTATGGCTCTGACTGAAAAACATGGCTTTGCCGGATTCCCTGTCGTGACAGAAAATAATGAGCTGGTTGGTATTATCACTGGCCGTGATGTTCGTTTCGTGACGGATTTGACCAAAAAAGTCTCTGTGGTGATGACGCCAAAAGAACGTCTGGCAGCAGTAAAAGAGGGGACGGATCGTGCAGATGTTCAGGAAAAAATGCACCGAGCCCGTGTTGAAAAAGTTCTGGTTGTGAATGATGAATTCCAACTGACAGGGATGATCACCGCGAAAGATTTCCATAAAGCAGAAATTGCGCCGAATGCGTGTAAAGATGAGTTGGGACGTTTGCGTGTCGGTGCTGCTATCGGTGCTGGTGCTGGCAATGAAGAGCGTGTCAAAGCATTGGTTGAAGCTGGTGTCGATGTGTTGTTGATTGATTCTTCTCACGGTCATTCCGAAGGGGTTTTGCAACGGATTCGTGAAACTCGCGCGACATTCCCTGATTTAGATATTATCGGTGGCAACGTTGCAACAGCTGAAGGTGCTCGTGCACTGATTGAAGCTGGTGTGAGTGCGGTAAAAGTTGGGATCGGCCCAGGTTCTATCTGTACCACTCGTATTGTCACTGGTGTTGGGGTTCCACAAATTTCAGCCATCGGTGATGCAGCATCAGTTGCCAATGAATATGATATTCCGGTGATTGGGGATGGTGGTATCCGCTTCTCAGGTGATATCTGTAAAGCAATCGCAGCCGGCGCATCTTGCGTGATGGTTGGTTCGATGCTTGCCGGTACAGAAGAATCTCCGGGAGAAGTGGTTCTTTATCAAGGTCGTTCTTATAAAGCTTATCGTGGTATGGGCTCACTGGGCGCGATGTCAAAAGGCTCTTCAGATCGTTACTTTCAGTCGGATAATGCGGCCGATAAGTTAGTTCCTGAAGGCATTGAAGGGCGTATTGCATACAAAGGTCTGCTGAAAGAAATCGTTCATCAACAAATGGGCGGACTACGCTCTTGTATGGGATTGACAGGCTCTGCAACCATTGAAGATCTGCGTACCAAGGCTCAATTTGTACGAATTTCTGGTGCTGGTATTCAAGAATCCCACGTCCACGATGTTCAAATTACCAAAGAAGCACCAAACTATCGTTTAGGGTCATAATCCCGCAACGAAAACGTTTGCTTTTTGCTTGATGATGACATGAGAGGCGAGTAAACTCGCCTCCGTTCTATAAACTTTTCTTTGAAGACGACTCAACATGACCAAAAACATTCATGACCAACGGATCCTTATCCTAGATTTTGGTTCACAATACACGCAGCTTGTCGCACGTCGTGTTCGTGAAATTGGCGTATATTGCGAACTATGGAGCTGGGATGTCGATGAAGCCGACATTCGAGAATTTAATCCGAACGGCATCATATTATCAGGTGGCCCTGAAAGTGTGACCGAGGACAACTCTCCTCGCGCACCACAATATGTCTTTGATTGTGGCGTGCCTGTTTTGGGCGTTTGCTACGGTATGCAGACCATGGCAGAACAATTGGGCGGAAGAGTCTCCGGTTCGACCGAGCGTGAATTTGGCTATGCTCAGGTTCAGGTGGTTCAGGAATCGAAGCTGTTTGAAGGCCTGCGTGATAGCGTCACTGAAGATAACAGTGCGCTGTTAGATGTTTGGATGAGCCATGGTGATAAAGTCATCGAGATTCCAATGGGATTCACCCAAGTTGCACAAACGGATACTTGTCCGTACGCAGCAATGGCAAATGAAGAGAAAAAATACTACGGCGTGCAGTTCCATCCTGAAGTGACCCACACCAAGCAAGGGCTGAAAATGCTGGAGAACTTCGTGTTTGGTGCCTGTGGTTGTGAACGTTTGTGGACGCCGAGCTCAATTATTGAAGATGCGGTTGCCCGAATTAAAGAAACTGTCGGTGACGATGAAGTCCTTCTGGCGCTGTCCGGTGGTGTCGATTCATCGGTTGTTGCGATGTTGGTTCAGCGTGCTATCGGTGACAAGCTGACCTGTGTTTTCGTTGATAACGGCTTGTTGCGTCTTAACGAAGGCCAGCAGGTGATGGATATGTTCGGTGACCATTTTGGACTGAATATTATCAAAGTTGATGCTGAAGAGCGTTTTCTTAATGCATTGACTGGCAAGTCAGATCCAGAAGAGAAACGAAAAGTAATCGGGCACGAGTTCATTGAAGTCTTTGATGAAGAAGCCAGTAAATTGAAAAATGCCAAATGGCTTGCGCAGGGGACCATCTATCCGGATGTCATCGAATCTGCCGCTTCTAAGACGGGTAAAGCACATGTGATTAAATCTCACCACAATGTGGGTGGATTACCAGAAGATATGGAAATGGGCTTGGTTGAACCGTTACGTGAGTTATTTAAAGATGAAGTGCGTAAAATTGGTTTAGAGCTCGGCCTGCCATACGACATGCTATATCGTCATCCATTCCCCGGTCCGGGTCTGGGTGTCCGGGTTTTAGGTGAAATCAAGAAAGAATATTGTGATTTACTGCGCCGCGCTGATGCAATCTTCATTGAAGAATTACACGCTGCTGATTTGTATAACCAAGTCTCGCAAGCGTTCACGGTCTTCCTTCCTGTTCGCTCGGTTGGCGTAATGGGTGATGGTCGTAAATACGATTGGGTTGTCTCGCTACGTGCCGTAGAAACGATCGACTTTATGACCGCGCATTGGGCACACTTACCATACGAATTCCTAGGTAAGGTATCTAATCGCATCATCAATGAAGTGAATGGCATTTCCCGCGTTGTTTACGATATCTCAGGTAAGCCACCGGCAACAATTGAGTGGGAATAATCCTCCTTTAAGAAAGGTCTGGCATTAACAGGCACTAAATCATACTTAAGTCCGCGTAATTGCGGACTTTTTTTGTTTTTGGCTTAGTCATTTTTGGCAATGTCTGGCAACGCCAAGCACGGTTTGACCGTGGTATTTTGATGGGTATGATGCATCGGTAATGCCATGGATTACGTCCGATACCATGCTGAGTGTTTTTGATGGGACATGGTATTAAATTTTTATATCTATCTGTTTTGTAAAGATTAATCTCTAGTTTTTTAGAGGTGTTTCAGCATGGTATTAAATAAGAATAATAGGTCGAAACATGCTGACTGATACCAAGCTACGCAATCTCAAACCCAAAGATAAACTATACAAAGTCAATGACCGTGATGGCCTCTATGTTGCTGTCACCAAAGCGGGATCTATTTCTTTTCGCTACAACTACTCGATCAATGGCAGGCAAGAAACCATCACCTTTGGCCGCTACGGAGTAGGGGGTATCACGTTAGCAGAAGCGCGCGAGCGTCTCAATGAAGCGAAGAGAATGGTTATTGATGGAAAGTCACCGGCCAAAGAGAAAGCCCGTGCGAAGGCGAGAACGAAAGATGCTGAAACATTTGGTGCCTGGGCTATAAAATGGCTGCGTGGCTATCAGATGGCTGATTCTACCCGGGATATGCGTCGTTCAGTCTATGCCCGAGAACTTAAAGAAAAATTTGGTAACTGGAAGCTTACAGAAATTACCCATGAAGATCTGCGAGCACTGACTGACGCAATAGTAGAGCGTGGCGCGCCCGCAACGGCTGTACACACGCGTGACATTGTACTCCAGGTGTATCGGTGGGCAATTGAACGGGGCCAGAAAGTTGAGAACCCGGCAGACTTGGTGAGGCCCGCAAGTATCGCTCGATTTGAGCCAAGAGACCGAACGTTAACACCGGCTGAAATCGGTTTGATGTATCGTTATATGGAAAAAGTTGGAACCACACCTTCGATTCGTGCTGCGGTAAAATTGCTATTGCTGACTATGGTACGTAAAAGCGAATTAACCAATGCAACTTGGAGTGAAATTAACTTTAGCGAAGCGCTGTGGACGATTCCGAAAGAAAGAATGAAACGACGAAAACCTCACTTGGTGTTTTTGTCACGCCAGGCGATGGACATTCTTATTGCCTTGAAGACATTTGCCGGTGGGTCTGATTACATTCTTCCTTCCCGTTATGACTCTGATGCTCCCATGAGTAGTGCGACGATGAACCGAGTTATGGATTTGACATACAAGGCCGCTCAAAAGGACGGTCAGTCACTAAGTAAGTTTGGGCCGCATGACCTGCGTCGAACAGCGAGTACCTTATTGCATGAAGCTGGATACAACACGGATTGGATAGAAAAATGCCTTGCGCACGAACAGAAAGGGGTGAGGGCAGTTTATAACAAAGCCGAGTACCGAGAACAGCGCGCGGCCATGTTGCAGGATTGGGCTGACATGATTGATGAGTGGACTCGTTAAAGCTCAATTACGCTAGTTAATGTTGATTATATATTTCTATTACGAGATAGCTTTTTCTTAATTTTATCATTTGCAGATTTTTTTTCTGAGTTTATAACCATAGCTACTCTGCCACTAATTCTTTTTAGAATATATACTTTTGAACTAAATTGGGTTAGCTCTTTCTTTGACTTAACTTTCCGATATTTTCTAGCGTATTTTTTTGCCTCAGACTCGCTTATTCTACAAGTTATCAAGGATAATTGTTCTTTTAATTTTCCTGCTTTTGAGTAACCTTGTTGCTGAAGAGTGTTTATGTGCCCGAGAATTGAACGGTATTTTTTTATAATGTCTTCTATATTAAAGTTATTATCTACCATATGTTCATATGTGAATAGTAACTTCCTCACTTGAGATATTCTCTTATGGGAAGGATTAGTCTTTTTTGAGTTAACAGTGACATCGTGTACAGAAAGCCGAGATGAACACGAACTAAAATGGCTTTTTTTCTTAGATCTATGAGGTTTTACCCCAGATTTTCCGAATATTCGATAGATTTCTGATTTTAGATGAGGAATTAACTCATTGAATTCTTTCTCATCAGAGCTAATATGAATATCATCGTAGTAACGTGTATATCTTAGTCCCTGAACTTGGCAATATTTAACAAGTTCTGGCTCATCTCGGTAGAATACTAGATTGGCTATTTCACCACTTAAGGGACTGCCTTGAACTAAATAGCCTTCTTTTGTACTTAGCTCGCTAAGTGCATTTGATACTTTAGGAGGAAAGCAGAAAAAGTGTTGAAAAATACGGTTGACTTCTTTGATACTAATTGACGGGAAAAAATTTCTTATATCCTCAGACATTAACATGCGTGAATTAATATGAACTTTTGCATTGTCGATATAACTTTTTCCTATTTGTCCTGCTGTTATATAGTCAGGATGCTCAACCTTATCAAAAATTCTTGATTTTATGGAATCTAAAACGGCACGAAGTTTTGGTTTTGCTTTGTATGTAACTCTTAGACTGCCATCATCTTTCTCAATTTTATTAGCTACGATATAGTCATCGTTTGATGATACTATGAGCTTCTCAAGATCTTGTAACGATAAATTCAATAAATTAGCTAAAGCTTCGATACTACCAATTGGTTTCTGTGTGTATTTAGGCTGTAGATTCACTTTTTACGATTTCTCTCGCTATTGATTTTAGACTTTCTGTAAATTCGGAGAAAGGACTATCAGAGGGCTCTTCACACATCAAAATAAGTATATTTAAAGGAACATTAAGTGCTTTACTGATTCGAGATAATGATGATAAAGAAGGATCTCGCTTTTCATTTTCTATTTTGGATAGATAAGATTTATCCATATTAGCTTCTTCAGCCACCTGATTTAAAGATAGTCCACGTAGTTGCCTGAATTCTTTAATAGTTTTACCGATCGCTAACATAATTATATCTCTTAAATATTGGAGGATTTATTTGGCTGGTTGCACAGATCTAGTGAGCTTTTGTTACTCCAAGTCAATGAAACCAGCCGCCAATTTTATCAAGCTCAATACCTGAACAACCACTGACAACCACTTCATTTTGTTGGCCCTACTTGCCACTTTACTCATATTCTCAAGCTCTTCGATAGAATTATCGATTTTCTCAAGTGTGCTTTTATCTACTGTATTAACGCATTTTTCACGAGCCTCTTTAAGACGCTCGATCGATTCTTTCAAATTCATATAATATTACCTTATCTAAGTTGCACTAATCGGATACAGGATGTACCCCCTGCCAATTTGCACATCGTGGCCGAATAGAAATACAGTAGACAAACCAACCAATACCCCCAGAGAAGTGTATCTCTGGTTCTCCCCCTGCCTTCATCAAAGTTATTCAACTAAGCGATAAGGACCATCGACGTTCGATTTGAGATTTGGCTCATCACGACCGCGTGCCGATAAGAATCCTTATGTGGGCTGGAAAGATAGTTCATTTTGAATTACTACAAATGAACGGCTGTTAGGCCATATGTCAGGCTCACAATTAAGGTAATTTTTGAAAGAGCGTTACAGATGATTTCATCTGCACTATGGATAGAATAAATGGGGGTGGACTATTTGTCAACCCTTAATTGATCAATAGTCCTGAATGAAATTTTAGCGGCTAAATTTTCTCATTAGTTTTGGACGTTGGTAGCTGAAATTCTTCTCGAATCGTTCCCAAGGCCTTAGACACTGCCTGGTTTGACAAAGGCTTACCTGTGATTTCACCCAGCAATATACCAATTTTTTCATTAGAACGGTTTTGTTTACGAAGAACCAACATGCGTTTTTTATTGTCGGTTAGTCGATAATCTACCATCTTGCGTGCTAAGTTGCGCAGCTCGGGTACATTAGTTGGATTCAGTGAAGAGTCCAGCATGTAGTGGTAAAAGTACTCATCAATTAATTTATCTCCGGACTTAGCGTTATGACGGTCTGGATGTGCGATTTGGCGTCGTAGTCTCAAGACTTCTTGCTCAAATTGTTCTGAAGAGCGTTTGGCTTGCTTATATAGAGAATTCCAAGAACCATCATGAAGCTTGGGGCGATGGGTTAGACAGTAATTCGTACTCAGATCCGGTCGCTTTTTCTTTCCTGCTTTTTCATCATTGTCACGATCATTGTTTTCTCTCTCAATATATCCGTGTTTTGTCCATGTGTGCATGAACTGTGAAAACTCTGTTGGGTTTCCACACAGGGCGCATAGTCGTGTTTTTTTATCCGCTTTTAAACTGATATCAGGCGCTAGCTTTGATCTGTTGGTTTTTTTTCCTTCACAAATCATAAGCAATGATTTGAGCATATCTTGAGTCGATATGAATAGTATGTCTTGCTCTGTGTGGGAGCTCTTATCAACAAAGTCGCGTAAATAAAAGTGAATTTGGTCGGCCGTATAACGAAAACCTCTCAACTTGATGAGGTCACTATAGTTACACTTTTCTCTTGAGATAGGGCAAAAGGACAAATACTGGTTTGGAAGGCTACTTAAGTATTCCGATACCACGGGATCAATCACCTGTTTAATCAAGTTTATGATGTTGTGGCTTTTAGACTCTTCCGAGTATGAATGCCATTTCTCTCTAAAAATGCGAATGGCATTTGCCACAGAGTTGTCAGAATTCTCCCATACAGGGATATAAAACTGACCTAGTCGTTCTAACGCATCCATCTCAGTTTCAAATATTTTCATGTCCAACTTTTTTGTCCAATGATTAGCCTAATCTACAGGCAACTCCTGGCATTATCAACTCAAGAATGTTGAAAAGGAGAGGGTTATGAATCCATCAATGACAAACAAAACGCTGATAAATCGCAAGACCTTACTCAGCATGATCCCTTTGTCTGATCGAACCATCTATAACCTGGAACAGCGTGGTGAGTTTCCTCGTCGTATTGTTCTGACCAGCCGAAGTGTTGCTTGGGACCTAGCTGAGGTTGAGAACTGGATAGAAGAAAAGCGCAGGTCTGCGTTAAAAGCCGCAAGACCCGGTTTTATTTGGTAAGTCTGAGTTCACATGACGCTTAAAGATGTAACGGATGTTCAGGCTAGGGGAACCACTCGGCAAAAAAGTGCCTCGGGTGCCAGCGATAAACTAGAGCTAAGCACGAAATATATAGACAACATCATAGCAATCCAGGAGTGCAGTGCTCAGGAGGCTAATGAACTCGGTTTTATTGCACGGCTTTTGATTCAAGCAACCATACCGCATAGCAAACCCAAATCGAGTGAGTGGAGTCGCAAGAATGGTAATTTCACAATGCACATGATGGCCCCCTCATCGGTAGGTTTGCCTTACGGTTGCTATGCACGTTTGCTTCTGGTTTGGATGACCACTCAAGCAGTAAGAAATAAGTCCAGATTGGATAAAGGTTATATCGATGAGACAGAGGCACGCAGGCTTGAATTAGGAAATTCTCAGAGAAGTTTTATGGCCGAACTAGGGTTATCGGGAACTGGGGGGAAAGATGGTTCTATTCCTCGTTTGCGTGAGCAGATGAGCAAACTTTTTAAAACCACCATTAGCGTTATGTTTACGGAACATAATGAAGGTGATGAATATATTTCTGAGGATGAGATTGGTGCCAGAGTAGCGGATGTTTCACATATATGGTGGAGCACAAAGCACCCAGATCAAAATTCATTATGGGGCTCTTGGGTAGAACTGTCGCCAAAGTTTTTTCAACTGATAACCGATAAACCAGTTCCTCTAGATATGAGGGTTTTGCGGTTGATTAAGCGCTCTCCTATGGCTCTCGATATATATTGCTGGGCAACATATCGAGTCAGCTATTTAAAACGTTCAACAGTCATTCCTTGGGAAGGGCTAATGGACCAAATAGGTGCCAATTATCCTAATACTGCTCAGGGGCATCGAGATTTCAGAAAACGGTTTCTCGATGGGCTTAAAAAAGTTCAATATGCATGGCCAGAGCTAGATGCTACTTCAACCGAAAAAGGATTGCTTTTGAAACCAAGTGCTCCACAAGTACCTCGACGGACAAAGCGATAGAGTGGGTGGAATGAAACAGTATGTAAGCCCCATTCTTGATGTTATTAAGCTTGGGTATTTAGAAAGTTATCCACGCATGTTCTGTCCCGCTTTAAAGGGGGTATTTTGCGCATGTTCTGTCCCGGCTTACGCATGTTTTGTCCCGGAGTGCGCATGTTCTGTCCCGCGAAGTGCCAAAAAGTTTTTTAATAACAGGTGGTTGTAGAACTCCCTATAGTACTTTCCTGTAGGTATACCTATATAAAAATTAACCTGTAGTTAAGCAAACAAATATTGTGGATAAGATTTATAAAAATAAATTGCTTAAAACTGTCAATGAAATCATTTTTTGGGAAGTTATGTATTTTTAACTTCATGAAAATAAAATGTTTTTTATTCTTTTTTTCTTGGCGTCTAAACATTCATTGACACTTGAGGGGCAGTTAAACACGAAGGCTTTGAATTTAGCCTAGAGCTGAAAGTGTTAGGAAAGCTGTGTTTTTCGGTGTCGTGATATTGAGTAAAGCCAACACACATAAATCGCTGTAAGACCGTTATTTTAGCGCTATTCAGTCGCTATAAGTGCGCTGTCATACCGCTATAAGTGTCGGACTTATTGAGTAAACATAGTTTACACAGGAATAAACAGTTAAATGCAGAGAAATGCACACGGGCATGCATAACTTTCCGTGATAAAACCAAAGTTGAAATGCGGGCAGGATGTGTGAAGTAGGCACACCATGCAAGCATGGCGAAGCCTCTTCACTTTGGACTTATTCGCACCTTCGGAGCTCAACGTTAATCCTGCCCTGCGGGGCCAGAGAGAGGAGACAAAGCATGGCGAACAACACGAACAAGAGCACTAGAAAGAACAGCCCACCGATTAAGGTTTACTGTCTGCCAGAGGAGCGTGCGTTGATTGAATCGCTGTCCGCGCAAGCCGGTCTTAGTATTTCTACTTATCTACGTGAAGTCGGCCAAGGTTATCGCATTCAAGGTGTTACCGATGTTGAACAGGTACGCGAACTGGTAAGAGTGAATGGTGACTTAGGGCGTTTGGGTGGTTTGCTTAAGTTATGGCTTAGTAATGATACCAAGGTAGCGAATGTGGGAGTCAATACAATCTTAGCGGTGCTTAATCGTATTGAAGCGACGCAAGATCAAATGAGCACGCTTATGGAGTCTATTCTTCGGCCGAGGGCGGACCAATGATCGCCAAGCATGTACCGATGCGTTCACAGGGCAAATCTGACTTTGCTGGCCTGGTGAATTACATCACCGATCACCAGAGTAAAGCACATCGACTTGGTAGTGTTCGTTTAAATAACTGTGAAGCGGAAACCGTGCGCGATGCGATCAGTGAGGTGTTGGCGACTCAGTTTAAGAACACCCGAGCGAAGAGTGATAAAACCTATCACCTGATAGTGAGCTTCCCGAGTGGTGAGTGGTTAGAAGCGAATACCTTGGCTGCGATAGAAGAGCGCATTTGTCAGGGGGTGGGCTATGGGGAGCATCAGCGTGTCAGTGCGGTACACAACGATACGGACAATCAACATATCCATATCGCCATCAATAAGATTCATCCTACACGCAACACAATCCATGAACCGTATTACCCGCATAAGAAGCTAGCGGAAATGTGCGAGGCCATCGAGCAGGACTTTGGTTTGCAGCCGGATAATCATATACCGCGCAAGCGAGGGGCCGAATCACGGGCGATGGATATGGAGCGGCATTCGGGTATTGAAAGCTTAGTGGGTTGGGTGAAGCGCGAATGTATGAACGAGATCAAATCAGCCAATAGCTGGCAGGCGTTGCATCGGGTCATGCAGGACAATGGTTTGCAGTTAAGAACCAGAGGAAATGGGCTAGTGATCGTTGCCGATGGTGAAGCGATCATCAAAGCGAGCACCTTGGGGCGTGAGTTTTCTAAACCCAAACTCGAAGCGCGCCTTGGTCCCTTTGAAGTAGCTGAGACGGATTCAGTTAAGCCGAGCCGCCAATACACACATCGACCGGTTCGCTTGAAGGTGAATACCACCGAGCTATATGCCCGTTATCAAGCTGAGCAGAAACGTGCCGCAGCGAGTAAGTCGCAAGCCCTTGAACAGGCCCGCCGTGATAAAGATCGACAGGTTGAAAACGCCAAGAGAAAAGGGCGAGGCCGTCGTGCGGCGATTAAGTTAACTGGCAGCAATAAGCTTACTAAGAAGCTTTTGTACAAACAGGCCAGTGATGCATTGAAAAGCGATCTTGAACGCATCCACAAACGTTACCAAGAGCAACGGCAAACGATATATCAAAGCAATAAACGCCAAGCCTGGGCGGATTGGTTAAAAAGCCAAGCATTGCAGGGAGATAGCGAAGCCCTCAAAGCGCTACGTAGCCGAGAAGCGGCACAAAAGCTTAAAGGCAACACGCTAAAAGGGGATGCAGTTCAGACCGAGCCCAAAGCAACGGTCGATACGATTACGAAAAAAGGCATCATTATTTATCGAGCAGGTAACAGTGCTGTGCGTGATGATGGTGAGCGTCTACAAGTGTCGACGGCTTCCAACCAAACCAGTGTTTTAGCTGCGCTAAAGGTAGCAATGGAGCGTTACGGTGATCGTATTACCGTGAATGGCTCGCCTGAGTTCAAGGCGCGAGTGATCAAGGCGGCAGTAGATGGCAACCTGTCTATAAAGTTTGCCGACCCAGGGCTAGAGCGTCGCCGTCAGGCATTAATAGCCCAGAGCAAAAAGGCCAAACGGTCAGATAAGCCTGGTGTGTTACCGATTGGCAAAGTGCCACCTTCACGCCGTGGCCGGTTGCAGAATCTATCTCAGTTAGAGGTTTTAGCTATTCAGTCAGCCCCTGTAACTGAAAAAGCGGTGGTCATGCCAGCATTAGAGCAGCGTAAAGCCAAGCTGCAAGCTGAGCAGGCAGCTAAAAAAGCGAAACGACAACATAAGAGCCGATCACGTTGATGTGATGGCAAAGGAATCGACGGAAGCCCTAACCGCTTCGGTTGGTAATGACACCGATGTTTAACCCTATTTGACCGCGCGTTTAACGGTGTCGCGCTGGTCGGGCGCCGAGATAGTAAGTGGCGAGCTAGCTCTGTACAGGCCCACATTCACCGCTGGTAACGGCAGGAGTAGAGATCAAGTTTCTACAGGTTGGTGAATGCAACTTTTAGTCATAACAACTAAGAGTAATTAACCATGCTAAAACGAAAAATTTTAGCGGCTAAAATTCCCGTGCTTGCCATCTCCTTGGCGTTAAACCTTTCTAATCCTGTATATGCGGGGATTCCGGTTGCTGATGGTACGAATCTAGTTCAGAACATCATGTCGGCAATGGAAGCTGTTACACAGACTGCTAAACAAATTCAGCAGTATCAAACCCAGTTGCAGCAGTACGAAAATATGCTGCAAAACTCGATGGCCCCGGCTTCTTATATTTGGGATCAGGCACAGCGCACCATCAACGATTTGAACCAGGCGACCAACACGCTCGCCTATTATCAAAACCAGATCGGTAGCCTCGATGCGTACCTAGGAAAATTTCAGGACGTGGCTTATTACCGCAGTTCGCCTTGTTTCTCGGCGGTGGGATGCAGCGATGCCGAACGCGCCGCAATGACCGAGAACCGACGCTTGGCGTCCGAATCGCAGAAGAAGGCCAACGACGCACTGTTTAAGAGTCTGGAGCAGCAGCAAGATAACCTGGAAGCCGATGCCCGCCAGCTCAATCGCCTGCAATCTGGTGCTCAGAGCGCGGACGGCCAACTGGCTGCGATTGGTTACGCTAATCAGCTTGCTAGCAACCAGGCCAACCAGCTCCTGCAAATCCGAAGCCTGTTGATTGCTCAGCAGAATGCCGTTGGCACTCGAATGCTGATCGCGAAGCTCAATATCAAGCGTCCCGTGAAAGGTTGTTTGATATGGGCGAGCCAACCAACCGTTCGGAAAACAAGGGGTTTTAATCATGAAGAATATCCCCCGAGTTTTTATCGTTAGTGCGTTGGCCTCTTTTGTCCTGGTAGGATGCGGTGAAGATGACGGGCCAAAGCCTGCAACGATCAACTGTAACAACCCGAACCTGACGAAAGAGCAGAAGGAAAAAGGGAACTGTCTTTGGAATATGGGCGAACCCACGGTTCGCTCCAAGAACAAGGGGTTCTAATCATGAGCAAGATATTCATTCGACTTATGATGACTCTGAGCATTTTACTGACTTCGCAAACAGCATCAGCGGCCATTGAGCCTAATGGTGTCCTAGATGAAGTGGCCGTGCGTTTCATGACGGCAAGTGCTACTTGGGGTACGGTAATTACAAACTATGCCGCCTGGCTATTCTGGACGCTGGGTACGATATCCCTTGTTTGGACTGGAGGGACCTTAATCCTTAAGCAAGCGGATATAAGAGAGTTTTTTGCCGAGTTCGTGCGCTTCATTTTGACGTTTGGTTTCTTTCTATGGCTACTCAGAAACGGCCCAGAGTTTGCCACGTCAATTATCGACTCATTGAGAATGATCGGTGCTCAAGCCGGTGGCCTTTCGAGAGATCTAACCCCGTCAGAGCCTATTAGTATTGCGTTCGACATTATTGTGAAAGCTGGTGAGTCCTACAGCATCACAAGTCCGATAGATAACTTGTCTATCTTCTTAATCACGCTGGCAATTTTGGCGTGTATGGCGGTAGTGGCGGCCAATGTGTTGTTGGCCTTGGTGACGGCTTGGATATTAGTCTATGCCGGTGTTTTCGTGCTGGGGTTTGGTGGTTCGCGTTGGACTTCAGATATAGCAATCAACTACTTCAGAAGCGTATTGGGTGTTGCTTTGAAGTTGATGACAATGACGTTGCTTATTGGCATTGCCATGTCGATCATGGACGGTTTCTATGCCGATCTATCCAATGATGCCCCCATGCGTGAACTGCTGGTGATCTTTGTCGTTTCACTGGTTCTCGTGATGCTCATTCACTCTGTTCCCAATGTGATCGCCAGCCTGGTTCCTGGAGGCGGTGCAGCAGCAGGTGCTGGCAGTATCAGTGCCGGGGCCATGGCCGGAGCGGCTGTTGCTACTGGTGGTATGGCTGCCGGTGCCGCAATGGCTACCACCGGCGGTGCGTCTGCTATTCAGGCTGCATTTGCAAAAGCGGGTGAGAACGTAGCGAATAATACGGACGTTATGTCGAGCCTGGGCGGTGCATTTAATAGCGGTGGTGATTCTGACGAGGCTGGCTCCTTCTCCCAAGCTTCCGGTCAATCTTCTAGCGGTGGCGAATCCTCTGGCGGCTTTAAAGGTAGCGCTGTAAAAGCGGGGCGTATTGCTGCGGATACCAGTGCGAATTTGATAAAGGGAATGGGTGATATGGCCGGGGATAGAATCAGCGGCACTACCGGAGGTCGTCTAGCTAGTTCGATCCGAAACAATATGAAAGATAACGCGGATGATGACGATAAGGAGGGGGACTGATGAGGCTTCCCCTGCATTTGACAACGATAGCTTAGGCGGTGGCGGCACTGGCTGGATGAATCAAACTGGCGGCTTTGATGGCCTATCCAGTGAGGATCAAGAAGAAGCCCGCCAAGCACACGCAGAATGGCAAGAGCGCGATCCGGAAAAGCACACCTTCGACATTGAATACTACGTTTCATACGCTCAGGAACGCCAGCAGGAGCGCAACGAAGAGGTTGCCAGTTTTGTTAAAAAAGGCCGCACGACCTAACTAGATAAGGATTACTGATTATGGAGTTTAGCTTTCCACCTCAAAACCTTGCGGAGGTATTTGGTTTCTTTGCAGTGATGTTCATTGTGATGCTGGCCTTCTACTTTTTGGGGCAGTGGCTGCACAACACCGGACACGGTCCGAAGATGAAAGCTATTGCCGACAAAATGGAGGTTTTCCAAAACAGGTTGGCCGGGCGTGCCTACAAGGATATGACGAGATCGGTTGATCAAATCGACAAAATGAGACGCTGGCCGTTTGGTCGACGCAAGTAGTTAGAAAGCACACGGGCCGGTGATGGTGCACCGGCCCGCATTTTCACATACCACCTGTCAGAGAGGTGACACATGACAATCACACATAATATCGAAATTCAGCACGCAATTCATCAGGCAGCAATCAAGCTGGCCTCCCTGGAATTCATCGATCAGGAAACCGCACAGCAGATTTCGCCTGTCGCAGAAGCGGTCGCCAATATGTTTACGATACTCTACTACCAAGCTGAAACTGGCCGAGCGACGCCGGAGGACTTCGAGCAGGCGCTGGTCACTATTCGACAAGTGACTATGAACTAAGGCAAACGACGTGGATGATAAGACTAAGCGCATAACTTACAACGAGGAAGAGCAGTACAGCTATTAAGATTTACTGCTTAGTGAGGAAAATGAACATATCGAGTCGCAAGCAAAGCGAGTAGGTATGAATGCTGCAGGTTACCTGCGTGAGGTTGGTTAGGGTTACAAGAATACGGGATAGTAAATTGTGATAAGGCCTGGGAGTTGATTTGAATCAACTCCCAGGCCTTGGCCGTTTAGGGGGCTATTGAATCGATGATAGGACTATGATCTATCTATTTTTATGTCGTCGGCCAGTTCTTCCTTTGCCCTTTCATATCTATGCATGGTTTACTCTTAGGTTACGCTGGAATGCAACATCAGCCGAGGAAAAATTTCAAGAATATACTATAACTACCCAATCAGTAAATTTTATATGGATTGAATCAGGGAAGGGGTTTTATTGTGCGGACTATAAAAATAGAAAACTGCAACAGCATAGAGAGCGCTGAAATAAAAATAACTGAAGGTGTGTTGAATATTAAGTATGGCCCAAATGGACTAGGAAAAAGCACGATTGCACGTTCAATTATCTCCTCGGTAGCTAATGATGGTTCGTTGCAAGGTTTAAAGCCTTTTAAGTATCGAGGTGTTCCTGGAGAACACGAACCATCAGTGCAAGGCGTTGAAGATATAGGTTCTGTTTTGGTTTTTGATGATACTTATGTTTCCCAGTTTGTTTTTCAGAGAGACGAGGTTCTTAAAAATAGTTTTGATATTTTTATTAAAAACGATGCTTTTTTGGGCGCCATGCAGGAAATTGAAGAACTTTTCTCTGGAATAAAGTCCGCATTTGACAATAACGAAGAGCTCGAAAGTGCTATCTCCGACTTGAAAGAACTGCGTGATGCTTTTGGGGTGACTAAAAAGGGGGAACTCTCAAAATCTAGTAAAGGATATAAGGCTTTTGGCTCTGGCAATAAAATTGAAAATATTCCAGATGAATTAAAGCCATTCGAAGATTTCCTCAAATGTGAGCAACCTGCTAGTTGGATATCATGGCAGGCAAAAGGCAATGCCTTTTTAGAATTGTCAGATAATTGCCCTTACTGTGCTTCAAGTATTCAAGAGCCTGGAAAAAAAGACACTGCAAAGCAGGTATCCAAAGAATATGACTCTAAAGCTGTAGAGCATCTAAACAACCTAAGGACAATCATTGATAGGCTTGGTAAATACTTCGAACAGACATGTCGAGAAAAGCTAGAATCCGTTACCAAGTCCAAGATTGAACTGTCCCCTGAAGAAATAAATTTCTTGGCTTCTTTGCGTGGGGATGTTGAAACACTGCTATCAAAGCTAGAAGGTTTACGCTCAATTTCTTTTTTCTCGTTAAGAGATGTGGAAAAAATAGAGGATGAGGTTGAAAAACTGAAGGTCGATCTGAGTTTGTTGGAAAAGCTTAACTCACCTGAAACTACATCAGTTGTAGAACCAATTAATACCAAACTTCAGGAGCTAATAGAAAGAGTTGGTGAGCTGAAGGGAAAAATCAACAAACATAAGCGGCTGATTGAGAAATCTATCATAGATAACCAAAGCAGTATTAATGATTTCCTAAGTTCTGCTGGCTATAAATATAGTGTGACAATCCAGGCTGAAGCTGATTCTTACAAGATGAAGCTGGTCCATCAGGATTTCGATGAACACATAGAAACTGCTTCCCAGCACCTAAGCTATGGTGAAAAGAATGCTTTTGCTCTTGTTCTTTTTATGCACCAGGTTCTTAGTGAAAAGCCTGATCTTGCAATTTTAGATGACCCTGTCTCTAGCTTTGATAAGACGAAAAAGTTTGCAATTTTGAATGAGCTTTTTAGAGGGAAGGCGAGTTTACGTGATTCTACAGTTTTAATGCTCACACACGACATTGAGCCTGCTATTGATGTTATACGAAGTGTAAAAAGGTTGTTCCAACACTCCAAGCCAACTGCTTGTTTTTTATCCTCTATAGCGGGAGTTGTTTCTGAAGCTGAGATCAACGAATGTGATATACAGACATTTGCACAAATATGCGAAACGAACGTTCGTGATTTGTCGGATGAGGTCATTAAATGCATATATCTTAGGCGCCATTTTGAGATTCTTAATGACCTTGGTGAGGAGTATAATTATCTTGCAAACCTTCTGCATGGTCGAGCGACCCCAATTAGGAAGACTGATGCGGGCGATGTAGATATGTTGCCTGAAGAAGTAGAGAAGGCTCAGGCCAGAATAGAAGAATTTATTCCAGGATTTGATTATGGTGAACTGCTTAAAATCCTTACCGATAAAGAAGAGATGGAGAGAAGGTTTTTTGATTCAACTATAGGGTACGACAAGCTTCAACTCTTCAGAGTTTACAAAGCAATGCATATTCCTAAAGGTAAGGAAGATGGTGTATTACAAAAGTTTGTTAATGAAACCTTCCATATCGAGAACGAATATGTCATGCAATTGAATCCGCATAAATTTGATAATGTTCCCGAGTATGTTGTTCTTGAGTGTGAGAGGGCCCTTGCTGGTGACTAATTCATAATCCTAAAAATTTAATCATGGTATGAATGTAAACCTTCCCTTATATGTAACTAATTAGGTGGGAGGTTTACATTAGCAAACAATGGGGCATAACCTTATTAGATCATTAGTTCTAATTTGCAGGTTTAAGATTGAAACTTCTATGGATTAGTACCCGCACAAGAGGAAGCAAACATAGTAGTGATTAGTATAAAATTTGCGAAGTAGCAAAATTAAATTGCTGTGTAGTTTTGATGTCCCAGCGAGTCTGTGATCGACTTGATGGATTTGTAAAAAGAATTATTGAGAAGGCTAAAAAACTGGAAAACTCTTTGGAGTAAGAAACCCCAAACAATCGAAAGTGAACACCCACAACAAAAAGATCTAAACAGTTAACAATGATTAAGCTCATAAAGCCGAGTATCGTGCAAAGATTTCCTACCATAGTCACCCCCTCTCGAATGCCAGTTATTGAATCGAGTCCCCGTTAATCTCCTTAACTTTTCAATCTTTCGATTGAATGGGGCGGGACAAGTAATAAATTAAACGGAGCGGGAAGCTCTGTCAATAGCGTTACATAGGCCATTTGCTGTAACTACTCGATAAGGCAGATCTCCATCTAATTTTTTCAAACCTACTTTTAGCCTGATGATCCCTAGACGATCAATGAGACTATGCATTGTTAGTCCATTAATTTTTCCCCCCTTTAAATGCAGAACCCTACTATTTTGTAGCTTGGGGTTAAACCTTAGGGCATTGACTAAAGTTTGTAACTCATCATCTAAAACAGGTGACGGGTGGTGAGTTAGAACGATATTGGAGCTGTCAAGAACTATATTTTTGGCATCTTCTAAGTTGGTATTTACAAAAGTACACTTTTCGAAGCGACAATTTGAAAAATTAGTCTTTTTCATCAACGTACCTGAAAACACACAATACTTGAAACTCGCACCTTTGAAGTTTGACTTTTTTAGATTTGTTCCGAGGAACTCAACTTGAGAAAAGGATGCATTTTTGAAGCTACAACTGGTTAATATCGCACCCTTAAAGTTTACGTTAGTAAAATAAGTACTTGAGAAGTCTGCTTTAAAGCACTGTGCCTTGGAGTAAAACTTATTACGAATCTGCTTAAATTTTGTTTTTCTATAGAACACAGATAGTCGAGATAACCCTTTTCTTCTTTTCGGAAGCACCGTAAACCTCTTAAGTCTTCAAATTTTCATAACATTTTATTAGTGCGCGTGCGCATTTGTCTGGTAAAACGCGTATGCACATTTAATAAATCCATTACCTCAGCCATATTTAGTAAAGATATTGATCAATAAGCACTTTATCAGAGTGTTACTGAAAGGGCTAACACTCTGATAAAGTGTGCATTGGTACCAAGACCTTGCTGAAAGTAATCAGCTAGTGACTTTCATGAATAAAAAAATAGGCCAAATAGCCTGTTGGTTACCTGTACTGTAACTCACTTAGGGTAAAAATGTGTTTTAGGTTTTGGTAACAAGAGTCAGTACCGCTTACTCTGACTCGATATTGAGGTAGCGTTACTTGGTCGAGGATTTGCTCGGTTTTAGGCCTGGAGTGTTGCCTGGCGTTTTTTTGTTATCACGTCGACGTTGATCTGGCTTGCCGGTCGACTTGGCTATTGGTTTTGGTCCTGGTTTCAAACCCATAATTTTATCCTTATTTATGATGAGGTCATTCCTCGCTGTACACTATTTGGTCAATGCTAATGGTTTTCAAGATGTGTATGAAAAATAATCTAAAAATACGCTTAAGGTTTCTTGCTGATAACTCATGTTTTGATACGCTATCTAAAATGTACAGCGACAAGTTGGAGATACAAGGTGGATAGAGTTACATCAGGACCGCGAATACTTACTACTGGAGAGAAACAAGAGCTTCGTCGTGATATGCAAGAATCCTCCGCTTGGGCCAAAGCCGAACTAAAACGCCGACGAGACGCAAAAAATCAAAAAAATTCTGAGCATGGTATCGATGATGGTATTGAGAAAGGTATCCCTTCTAACTGGCTGTTATTTATATGTATTTTCTGCTCGTTAATATTTGAGTGGGAATAAGCTGAATAATATTGAGTTATTCGTTTTATAAATAACGAAATGCCAGTCAGTCGTACTGACTGGCATTTTTAATCCAACATTATCGGTAAGTCTGAGTCTGTGTTGTTGGCTAGCGAGTATGCCGCAGTTTTAGCAGCGTCTACTTTTAAATCAATAGATAAAAAGTTATATCGCAAATGCTTTGACGGCCTTATTCGAACCCTTCAATAAGAACAAACGTGCCGGTAGCCGCCTTGGCGCGTAACTTCTTCGCGGCTTGATAGCTGTCACTGTCATAAAAGCGTTTAGCCTCGGTAAAAGAGGAGAATTCAAAAATCATATGCTGTTGGTGAGCCTCCCCTTCCAGATTTTCATATTGCCCAGTCCAAGCCACAATCTTGGGGTTGAATGGTTTTACTGCTTCTTCAGCTGCTTTGCCGTATTCTGCATATAAATCGGCATTAATGACGGTAAGATGTGCGATAAGGTACCCTTTAGGCATGTTATTTCTCCTAACTATTTTCAGTGTTTATCGGGTTCTACCCCGTTTTCACGGACGGTTTAGTAAAGACGTAAACTTGCTGTCTTGATTCGCCAGTCTACGTCGCATTCTTGGATTATGGAACCGTTCGATATAATCAAAAATATCTGCTCTGGCTTCATTTCTTGTCCGGTATTGTCGATAATTGATTCGTTCCCGTTTCATCACACCGAAGAACCCTTCACAAGCCGCGTTATCTGCACAATGGCCTACAGCACTCATGCTGCTGGTTAGGTTCTTTTGCTTGAGAAAGCGCTGATAATCTCCGCTGGTAAATTGTGTGCCACGATCTGAATGTAAGATAACATGATGTCTTTCCTGTCGCTGCCAAACCGCCATTTCGACGGCTCGAATCACCATATGACGGTCTTGTCGATGATGCATCGACCAGCCAACGATGAGCTTGTTAAACAGGTCAAGCACCACACACAGATAAAGCTTCCCTTCAAGTGTCCCAATTTCTGTAATGTCTGTGACCCATTTGGTTTCCGGCTCCAAAGCATGAAAGTCCCGCTCAAGATGATTCTTTAAACCGTCAGGACGTGCGGACTGTCGCTTTGCCCCTCGACCTTTTTTACGCGGCCTGCCATAAAGTCCATTCGCTGACATCAGCCTGGCGACACGATTTAAGCTCGCTTGCAACCCTTCGGCTTGCAGATCTTCGTGCATACGTGGTGCGCCGATAATACCACCGCTATCATCATGGATCTCGCGCATTCGTTTTAATAACGTTGCGTTAGCAAGAGCACGCGCACTTGGCTGACGTTCCACCCAAGCGTAATAACCACTAGGAGAGACGCGCAAACAACGGCACATGAGGCGAATAGAAAACACATCGCGGCAACGCGATATCGCAAGATACCTTACGGTAACTCTTTGGCGAAGAACGTTGCCGCTTCTCGCAAAAAATCTCGTTCCTTTTTCACTTTCGCTAATTCGCGTTTTAGCCTCGCCATTTCTTCATCACGAGGAGAGCCACTGCCTTGAAATGCTTTATCTTGTGACTGCTCCGCCTCTCGTTTCCAACGGTTTAATAAGTTAGGATTGATGCCGATATCTAATGCTATCTGACGACAACTCACACCCGGTTGCTGAGTCAGCGCAACGGCTTCGCGTTTGAATTCTGCAGAATATTTTCTTCGCTTGGTCATAGACACTCCTTTTAGGCATAGTATGCCTCTTTATAGATGTGTCCGTAAAATATGGGTAGAACCCATCACTGTAAAAAGAGACATGAGTTAATATCCTCTTGATCAAACTTGGATCTCTGATGATGGCGGTTGACGGTACTCATTTTGCAGGGTAATCATCCAATCGGGGTAGTAAGGCGGTAGCGAACTGACGTTGTCAAGACGCTCTAACTCGTCGGCACTTAACACAACGTCACAAGCTCCCAGATTGTCTTCGAGTTGCTCCATACGTTTCACACCGATAATGACGCTAGTTACCGCCGGACGGCTTAATAGCCAAGCCAAGGCAATACGACTAACAGAAACCCCTTTAGCCTGTGCAATGGCTCGCATCTCTCTAACACATTGCCAAGCTCGGTCTAATTCCACTGGAGGAAAATCGAAGTTGTTGCGCCTCGCGCCTTCTTCCGTTGGTGCACCAGGCCCAAATTTTCCAGACAATAAACCGCCAGCGAGTGGTGACCAAACCAGCAAGCCCAATTTCTCTTCACTGACCAGAGGCAACAATTCTCGTTCAAGGTCGCGTCCGGCAATAGAGTAATAAGCCTGCAGGGTCTGAATTCGGTTGGTATGAAGCGCTTGGCTTAGGCCTAGTGCTTTACCGATACGGCCTGCGTTCCAGTTTGAAACGCCGACATAGCGCACCAAGCCTTGACGCGTTAGATCATCTAATGCCCGCAGTGTTTCTTCAACTGGCGTGATGGGATCACTGGCGTGAATTTGATATAGGTCGATATAATCTAACTGCAAACGTTCCAAACTTCGTTGAACCGAGTCCATAATATGGCCGCGTGACGCGCCTTTCTGATTGGGTTTAGGCCCCATCGGCCCACCGGTTTTCGTAGCAAGAATAACTTCATCGCGGGGGACACTGAGTTCTTTCAGTGCTTGCCCAACGATACGCTCTGACTGACCGTGAGAATATATGTCAGCGGTATCAATAAAGTTAATTCCGGCTTCTAAAGCGCGCTCTATTAACTGATTAGCTTCTTTTTGCTTTACGGCACCTATATTTGACCACTTACCTGCATCACTATTGCCACCTAAGGTCATGGTGCCAAGACAAAGCTCTGAAACATAAAGGCCGGTTTGGCCAAGTTGGTTGTACTTCATACTCTCTCCTCACGCTAGAATTGTGTTCTTTCACTACTATGTGCTTCGGTGGAAATTATTTATAGACGACAGATGAGGCTAGGTTATTGGTTTAATTAATGCGAATAAAGTATTATAAAAATAACTAACTGTTATAGATTTTGGTAACAATGAAAAGTCTCAATATCTTAACTATTTTTTGCCGAGTGGCAGAAATGGCCAGTTTTACCCGCGCAGCTGAAGCGCTGGGTATCCCCAAAGGGCGGGCCTCCGTATCAGTTCGCGATTTAGAAAAAGAATTGGGGGTTGCATTATTTCACCGCACCACGCGTAACGTTCAATTGACAGAGGATGGGCAAGCATTTTATAAGCGCGCGGCAGATCTTTTGGCTGAGGCGCAAGAATTGGAAATGATGTTTGTTACCAAAGAATCGGCTTTGGCAGGCAAGCTAAGAGTCGATATGTCAACCGAAATGGCACGAAGTGTCGTAATCCCTGCGCTCCCTCAATTACTTTCTACTCATCCGGAACTTGAACTGGAGCTTTCCAGTACTGATCGGCGGGTCGATCTGGCACGTGAAGGCTTTGACTGCGCGATTCGTTATGGCCCTATCGTTGATGAGACTCTAGTGGCAATACCGTTGGGGCGACTGCGGATGATTAATGCTGCCAGTCCCGACTATTTACGCAGTCATGGCACACCACACACACTAAATGACCTCACCACCCAGAGGCATAAAATGGTTCATTACAGCCCAATTCTTGGTGGTGAACAAGATGGTTGGGAATATCCTGACAAAGACGGTTATAAGTCGCTTGCCTTGCCGGGCGCGGTACAGGTAAACAATGTTCAAGCTTATCATGAATGCGGATTGGCTGGGGTTGGGCTTATTCAGGCAGGACAACCGGCTCTTAATGTACACATAGAAAATGGGAGGCTAGTGGAGGTCTTACCAAACCTGCGCCCCGAGCCACTTACAGCTTCTTTAGTCGTTGCCCATCGGCGTAATCTTTCAAAACGAGTTCGGTGTTTTAAACAGTGGTTGGAAGAGATATTAGAGCCTTATCTTGTTTAGGGCGTATGCCTAGAAAAGCAGTTACTCTTTTCCAAATTCGATCATGCCTGAAAAAGCTCAGCAGGGTACAGATGATGGTATTGCGAAAGGTCGCCTTTTTACCTAGCGGTTATAAATGAATTTCCTTGTCGTTGATAGGCGAGTGGGAGTAGGGCTGGTTATAAATAGCTAATTTACTGTTTATTGTGATGCTGCTTTTGCCGTGACTGCACAATACCTGACACGGCCGGGTCGGTGCTCAGGGGCTGTTTCGTCCCAGTGATCCGGATGAGTATGGGTCAGTAGAACGGCGTCAACATCGATAATTTGTGTTGTATTACGAATTTGTGTGATTTGCATAATCGTGCTCCAGTGTCGCGGTGTTTTGCTTTCGTTGAGTCATTTTTGGCAATGGCTGGCGGATGAACAAGAAGGAGTACGAGAGAGCACAACAAAGTCGGTCCGTCCAAGAAAAGTCAGCTCAGGCAGACGCAGTAGCGCATAGATCTCGGTCACTGTTCCGACGGTAGAGCGAGCATTGCCACCCAGTCTACGTTGGTCAATCACAATGGATGCCGGTAAATTTTCGAGACGATCGGCATCAGGCTGACCAAAATGAGGCAGTCGGTTACGAACGAAGGTTGAATAGGTTTCAGCCAGTTGACGTTGGGATTCTGCTGCGATTGTATCGAACAAAAGTGACGACTTACCCGAGCCGGAAACACCGGTAAAAGCGACGACTTGATGTTTTGGGATATCGAGGGTCACATTTTTCAGGTTGTGGGTTCTGGCTCGAACAATGCGTATCGGCCGATCAGTCATGCTCACCGATCTCCGTTTGCAATCCCCTGATGGCTTTATGACAGAGTTCAGCGAAGATCGCCTGTTTTCCGGCGGTCATCACTGATGCGACTAACTGGGCTGTCCCGTGTCGCTGCTTGGCGGCTCGTTCCATGAAAGCAGTGCCCTGAGCACTTAACCGCGTCGCCTGAACACGGCCATCGTTGTCGTCCGACGTCTGTTCTACCAACTGCAAATCTTTGAGCACGCGTAGTGCTTTTGACAGTTGAGTCCGGGAAATTCCGAGCTGCTTACTCATGATGGACGGACGTAAAGCTCCGTTAACACGCAGTACTTCGAGCACATCAAAAGTACGCTGTTGTATAACGATGAAGCGACCTTGAAGATATTGGAATCGGCTCTGTCAATCATGAAGGGGTATCAAGGTCAAACCATCGGTGTTGATACCCTAGTCTAGATAATGGTAAAGGCTGGTTCCCCAAGCCTACAACTAAACCAAATCAGTATCTTATAATATCCTGATCCGCACTGACATGGTATTCCATGGTGAATTTGTGGATGTGTTCTGGTACTTGAAAGTTCCGTTTTGGTGGCCGTCGAGGTTATATTCAACAAGCCACCCAACCACAATTTGTCCTGCAGTGCAGGGCCATGTGTAATAATTACCCGTGACACAAACAGACGTGCTTGCATATTGAGCTGAACGAGGCAAGATACCACCATTCATCCAGGCAATACTGCTTGAACCGTAGCCGATTTCCAACACAGCAGCACGCAGAGCCGAGCCACCGTGATTGCATGTTGTTACTGTAAGGCCAGCGGTAGACTCCCACCCACAATCACTTGATCCAACAGCATATACCCACATGGAAGATAGTGGGGGAGCCGGTGCTAATTCTACTTTACCAGACTTCACCAGAGAGGTGCCTGTCACTTCAGCGGGTATTGGATTGATCTGACTGGTAAGTGGTGACAACGATAAGATGGCTTGTTGGCTGCGAGGAACTTCCTCAGCATGAACGGTAACGCCTATTCCTGCAATTATTGCTGTTGATGCTAAGTATTTAATGAAATTTATTTTCATAGTTACTGGGTCCTAGTGTTTTATTTTGGTAGATACTGAGTTTTAAATCAGTAAATTGAGTGTTATTAACCACCCGTAAATAAAGTATTAGCATAAAATATGAAATATCCTGTCGATTTGTTGAGTTTATTATTCCATGAGTAGAATATAAATATTTGTGTGCTAAGCCTACGTAAATAGATGCCGTTTTTTAAAATGGCTCATACGAGATATGGTTGGGTTGTTTGACTATGCCTATATTCTCCCTCTCGGAAGCCGTCGTCAGAGAAAGACGACAATCGGCTTAGTCTTTGAGATGATAGGTATACAGTTAATGATCAAACTATTGCTTGTTGCGCGGGTATATCAGCGTGTCAGTACTGACGAAAAGAAAAGGTTGCTAAAAAATTTGAACATGACATAAATCATGGTTCTATTAAGTGACGAATTTGCAATGTATTAGGGTTATCTTCACGCATATTCAATAAAAATTTATCTTCTTTTACTTAATCTTTACCAAAGGGCTCAGAGTAACCCTTTGGGGGTGAGAACCTGCAAGCGAGCTTCGTAACATGCGGTTTCGAGCTTGTTGGGTAAGGTTTCATCTGAAATCAAATAGTGAAAATCCATCAGGTCACCGATTTTATAGGTCGCGGCTTGGTTAATGGCTTCCTTTTCTACGATAAGATACCTTTTCATGCTTCTTTCCATCACAATGTTAGCGATATTCGAGACCAACATGTCTGAAGCGGTGACACCAAATTTGTCATGTACACCCGCAGATGAAATAAATACTTTCTGAAATATCATCGGGGTCAGGACATCATTGGACGCTGAAATAAACACATCATGGACAGGATTGTAACTGCCACCTTGCAAGATTGCTTTGCAGTTCGGCTTATTCTTTAGCGCCAAGAAAACGTTCATCGAAGCCGTAACCCCGGTAAACATCACATGATTCGGGATGGAACCGATAATGTCAGCATTGAGATCACCGTTGTCAAAATACACCACATCATTCATCTCGATAAAATCAGAGACAATTGCCGAAATGTAGTTGTTGACTTTCACCGGAGGAAAAGCGTTTGCGGTGTTGGTTGGGTGATCGACAGGAGACGGCGGTGATGTTCCGTAGGATATGAACTCGAGACCTTCCTGAACTTCGTCATGTACGATTGGATGACCACGGCGGATATATCCACCGTAGTACTCCAGGGGAAAAGAATGGGCAGCGTTGGAGTTTAAATCTCGACGCACTGTCATTTCTGACACTTCTAAAAGACGGGCTATTTCTTTCAAGTGAATTTTATCGCTGTGCTTGAGGCACGCTTCAATTCGTCGGAGTCTTTCTAACTGCTTTGTAACCATGTTTCTCCATTTTCGGCCTTTTACAGCCGAAGGCTTCTTGCTTTTAGTAATCATGAGCTGCTGGCGCTTGACCAGAGACAATGCTGACACTGGCACTTGCACCAATGCGTGATGCACCAGCGTCAATCATTGCTTGTGCTGTCTCTTTCGTACGAACACCACCTGATGCTTTAACGCCCATTGTTTTGCCAACAGTATCACGCATTAACTTAATATGCTCAACAGTTGCACCGCCAGTCGAGAAACCTGTTGAGGTTTTCACAAAATCAGCCCCGGCACGCTGACTAATGTTACACAGTTCAACGATTTGCTCGTTGGTTAACAGACAAGTTTCAAAGATAACTTTGAGTAATTGTGGTCCACATGCTTCTTTGATTGCCCGAATCTCTTGTTCAACTTTGTTCCAGTTAGCATCCAACACATCGCTGATGTTAACGACCATATCGATTTCATCTGCGCCCGACGAGATAGCATTTTTGGTTTCAAAGACTTTCACCGCAGTGGTGTTTGCGCCTAATGGGAAGCCGATGACTGTGCAGATCTTCACATTTGATGCTTTTAATCGCTGTGCACAATGCTCAACAAAGCCGGGATTAATACAGACAGAGAAGAACTGATGTTGATGTGCTTCATCACATAGTGTGTTGATTTGATTTGTGGTTGCGTTCGCAGATAGCAGCGTGTGGTCAATATAGTGATTCATAAGATTACCTTGTACTTTCATTTTGAAAAAAACGTTCGTGTTATATTAATAACACTTGAAAACATCAATGTTATTATATTTACATTAAATTGTGATCAATCGCTTAAATTGATATTTATTAATCAACACTAACATCATTAAGGTGATTCTGATCGCAGTAAGTGCCTGTTGATATCGATTAATGTTAATTTCATAACATGAATGGGGAAGTACAAAATGAAAACAATTGCAGTTATCGGCTCAAATATGGTCGATCTCATTTCATACACGGAACGTATGCCAAAAGAAGGTGAAACATTAGAAGCACCATCATTCAAAATGGGATGTGGTGGTAAAGGGGCAAACCAAGCTGTTGCAGCCGCAAAACTGGGCGCTGATGTGGTGATGGTGACGAAAGTGGGTGATGACATGTTTGCCGACAATACCATCAGAAATTTTCAATCTTATGGCATCAATACCCAGTACGTGAGTAAAGAGCCTCAAACGTCGAGCGGTGTTGCACCGATCTTTGTCAGCCCAACATCTCAGAATTCCATTTTAATTATCAAAGGAGCCAATGAATTCCTGAAGCCGGCTGATATTGATAAAGCAGAAAGAACATTGGTCGAATGCAGCCTGATTGTCCTTCAGCTAGAAGTCCCGCTTGAAACGGTTTATGCCGCTATTGAATTTGGTAACAAACACAATATTCCTGTGCTGCTAAATCCTGCACCGGCGGTTCCTGAGCTGGACATTGAATATGCCTGTCGCTGTGATTTCTTTGTTCCGAATGAAACGGAGCTCGAAATCTTAGTCAACAAACCTGTTGAAACCGTAGAGCAGATAAAAGAAGCCGCAATGATCCTTCTGAATAAGGGATTGAACAACATTATCGTGACAATGGGGGAAAAAGGGGCCATTTGGTTAAGCAAAGACGGCAAAGACGTCTTTATCGAACCCACGCAAGTCAATGCTGTGGATACCAGTGGTGCAGGTGATGCATTTATTGGTTGCTTCTCTCATTACTTTATGCAAACCCACGATGTACAACTGTCGCTGGAAAAAGCGTCGTTATTCGCTGCATTCAGTGTGACGGAGAAAGGAACACAGTTCTCTTATCCCAGTATTGAACAGTTTGAAGAATTCGAAACTAAACACACAAAATAATATCTTGCTCTGAAATAACAATTAAAAACAGGCTCATTTTTTAATGGGCCACATAATAACTGTCCTAAAAGGAACCCTACAATGATTAAATCTAATACCATCCAAGGGCCCGATGGGTATTTGGATAAAACACCCGTGTTTCAATTTATATTATTGTCCTGTCTATTTCCACTATGGGGCTGTGCTGCTTCATTAAACGACATTCTAATTACCCAATTTAAATCTGTTTTTGAATTGTCGAATTTTGCTAGCGCATTAGTACAAAGTGCTTTTTATGGCGGGTATTTCTTAATTGCAATTCCGGCATCTTTAGTCATTAAAAAGTCATCCTATAAAGTTGCCATCATGATTGGTTTGTCACTTTATATTTTGGGTTGCACCGCATTTTTCCCTGCTTCCCATATGGCGACTTACACGATGTTTCTGGCAGCGATTTTCGCGATTGCAGTCGGTCTGTCTTTTCTGGAGACGGCTGCCAATACCTATTCTTCGATGCTGGGGCCGAAATCGCACGCGATTTTACGTCTGAATATCAGCCAAACCTTCTATCCTGTGGGTGCTATTGCCGGTATTTTGCTTGGTAAATATCTGATTTTCCAGGATGGCGCGAGTCTGGAATCGCAGATGGCGGTGATGTCTGTGGATCAGATTCATGCATTCCGGCTGGAGATGCTCGAGCATACGTTGAAGCCATATAAGTATATTATCTTCATTCTTGTTGGTGTCTTCACCCTGTTTGCAATGACGCAATATCCGAAATGTAAAGTCGCACGACAAAGTGGTCATAAAGCGCCTTCGATTGGCAAAACTTTAAAGTATCTTTCGACCAATAACCGCTTTAAGAAAGGGATCGTTGCTCAGTTCCTGTATGTGGGAATGCAAGTCGCGGTCTGGTCATTTACGATACGCTTAGCATTAGAGATGGCCGATATTAACGAACGAGCCGCATCCAACTATATGGTGTATTCGTTTGTGTGTTTCTTTATTGGGAAGTTCGTCGCCAATCTGTTAATGACTCGGTTCTCGGCAGAGAAGGTACTGATCGCTTATTCAATTATTGGTATGGCGTTCCTGACCTATGTGTCTTTAGGTCATGATTTTAGCGCTGTCTATGTGGCGGTTGGTGTCAGTATTCTGTTTGGGCCTTGTTGGGCGACCATTTATGCCGGAACTCTCGATACGGTCGATAATGAATATACAGAAACGGCTGGTGCCGTCATCGTCATGGCCATTGTCGGTGCTGCTGTTGTGCCTGCAATCCAAGGCCTCGTTGCTGATGTGGTCGGCATGCAATTATCGTTCTTGGTTAACTTTATCTGTTTTGGTTATGTCGGTTATTACTTTTTCGGTGAAATGAAAAATAAAAAAGCAAATCAAGAACAACCTAAATTAGCGGAACAAACCAATTAATTCAGAAAAGCCACTTTATATAGTGGCTTTCATCTTCAGGAGATAAAATAATGTACACAATGCCTTTAGGTAAACATTTATTTAATCAACAAGAAGTCACATTGATTCAGTCTGAGCACTTTACAGTTTCTGGTTTTAAATATAACTCTGGTGTTGAAGCGCTGAGAATAGAAAATTCGAAAGGTTATTTGGTGATTCTTCCCTTTATGGGCCAAATGATATGGGATGCTCAATTTCTTGGTGAAGATCTGTGTATGGAGAATATGTTCTCTGAACCAAAACCACGTCATGAGGTTGTCGCCACGTATGGATGTTTCGCTTTTCATTCTGGCTTAATTCGGAATGGTTGTCCTAGTCCTGAGGATGACCACCCGCTTCATGGTGAAATGCCATGTGCCGATATGGATAAAGCATGGTTAGAGATGGATGAACAACACATCACCATCAAAGGGGAGTATGAGTATGTGATGGGGTTCGGTGATCATTATCTGGCATCACCATCCGTCTCAATTCAGCAAGATGCCTCGGTATTCGAGATTAAAATGAAGGTGCAAAACTTGGCCTCTGTACCGATGCCTCTTCAGTATATGTGCCATATGAACACGGCATATTTCCCTGATGCTGAAATGAAGCAGAATATTCCCGATAGTGCGATAAAACTTCGTGAATCTATCCCGAATCATGTCACTCCAACAGCACAATGGCTTGATTTTAATGAAATGCTCAAAACGCAAGCAAGCCCAATTGCACAGCTCTCAACACCGGATATGTACGACCCTGAAATCGTCTACTTTATGGATAACTTATCGTTGTTCACAGACCGGGCTCAGTTTGAAATGGCAATCGGGAATGGTAAAACGTTAATTACGCATTTTGATACAGCCATGCTCAATTTTGCGACGCGTTGGATTTTGCATAATGGCGATCAAAAAGTCGCGGCTTATGTCCTGCCTGCGACATGTCGTCCTGAAGGTTACTTATCTGCGAAAAAGAGCGGCACACTGATTCATTTACAACCGCAGGAAGTCAGAGAGTTTGCTGTGACGACCGGGATTGTTCAAACAGATTGATCGACACCGTATTGGCGCGTTGGCTGCAAAGCGCCAATACGATCATCAAGCTATGGCGTATGAACCGATACGTTGGCAATCAGTGAATTGAACTCAGTCAGCTTGATGCGGGTTCACTTTGCGCATTCACCTTACGTATTACGAATAGTGATGCTGGTATCCGCGCCTAAATCAGCCCGGTTGTCTTAGCATGGATAGCACAACGTGGGAACATGTTGTGCTATCACAACACTTTACTTATATAGGCTGAACTTTTTAGTGAGCCCTCGTAGAATCTCAGTGTCACCAAAGATGCACAAACCTAAGTACTCTAAGTCAGCCTCCTTGGTTTCTCGTGTTGTCTGCTGTTGTTCAACTGATCCGCCCTCAATCATTGAGCTTGTAAAGTCAGTGAATTTGAGATGATGATTTATCACTTCTTCCCGTAGCTTATTTGAACTATCTGTTTTCAGAACAATGAAAGGATAATGAGATATGCTGGGATGAATATTACCATCGATGTCTTCGTAATCAACATGCTGACTTTCGCTATCATCCAATTGATTCGATAACCCGACACTTAAGTGTCCTAATACGTTTAGTGTCCTTCCTAAATCCATTTTTTACTTAGAATAGCTACATATCGTTTCTGATTTTTATCTGGTAAAATCGCCATAACATACCCTTGTTAATTTTCTATTTGTCACTAATCTTATAAATATAATGATCCCACAAGGTACGATCCTATCGTGAGCTAGCTTAAATACAGAGCCATAAAATTATCGTTTTTTCAAAAAAATCAAACAAAATCAGTGTTTCTAAATATGTGTCCAAGATTAATTAGATGGAAATTACATCATTGACACTAAACTCAAAATTTAAGTTAGCCCTCTTTAGTGTGTGGTTTTTACTAATTTAATAAATTGAAAGAAAAAAGGTCTGTTGATTGCTATCTGTTTGTTTTATTTTTTTAATTTTGAATAAAATTACAAATAAAACGAAGCTGTTGAATTCAATGCGATGTTTAAAAGATCGCTTGTGATAAATTCATGGATGACGCTCCGAAAAACGAAACAGCAGTATTATTCAAAAAATAGAACACTATTATTCAATCTATTGCTGTGATGAGTCCGTAGTATAAGCCCATGAACTAACATTCGGATAAAGGAATATGCTCAATATTGTAAATGCTCCTCAAATACACAATTCACTAATTCATAGTACGTTTGAAGATTTAAAAGCAGATAGATATCTAAAAGAGAATTATGTCTATAGATATAGAGCTTACAGCGTTGGGAAATATAACACTAAAAAAGTAACTTGGGATGACACAGGGAAATTCTTTCAATCAAAAGATCTAAATAGTTATGCGGGTGGATTAGCAAGGGAGTTTGTCCCTTTATCAGATGAATCCAAAGAGCACATCAATAAAGTCATTGATGTCGTTGTAGATAATAAAAATATTCCCAAAGAAAATTACTCAATAGGTTGTCACCAAATAAGAATAGTGGCTCAAGAAGGTGCGATTGGTTACCCGGCACCGGAAGGTTTCCATCAAGATGGCTTTGATTATTTAGCAATTTATTGTGTCTCACTTGATAACGTCAATGGTGCGACGTCATTGATTTCCCCTCTAGAGGATGAGAGCACTATTTATGAGCATGCTTTATTGCCAGGGGAAATCATGGTCGTCAATGATAGGCTGGTTAAACACTTCGTCACACCTATCACAACAAAGCTTCCCGGCTTAGAAGCAAAACGAGACGTTTTCGTCATCACATTTTCAAAAATTACGAGTGAATAATGGCAATTGCAAATTACACAATTCAAGAATGGCTATTCAATGAAGCTCATGGTCATTTTGACTATGATCTGGCAGAAAGCGGTGTTCAATTCCAATACTTAAAGGACTTAACGTTAAATGACGAGTGGTGCTTAGATTACAGCATCGACCGTGGTGATTTGGCGCTGAGAAACACGATTCTTTCTCAGTACACTTCCCATACTGATGACTTGAGTAATCTCATTACACATGGCGCCCAAGAAGCTCTTTATATTCTCTATAACTCATTGTTAGAGCAGGGAGATCATGTCATTTGCACATTCCCTGGCTGGCAGCAAGCATGGGAAGTACCGAAGAACAAAGGGTGCGATGTTTCGCTGCTTGAATGGACTCCTGGTATTAAGTTTCCGGTTGCGGAACTTGTAAATACGATTTGCGACAATACGAAGCTCTTGATCCTAAATAGCCCATGTAATCCAACTGGAGCGACTTTGGGCGAAGAAGAATGGACACAGATTATTCAGGCTTGTGAACAAAAGGGAATTTGGATAGTTAACGATGAAGAGTACCTAATCGACTTTACTCAATCTGTTGTGAATAAGTATGAGAAGTCGGTCTCCATTGCAAGTTTATCTAAAATTTATGGATTACCAGCGTTACGTCTTGGATGGGCCGTGTCAAAAAAACAAGCCCTTATTGAAGAAATGGTTAACTATAAGCGTTACACCACTGTGTCCAACTCTATGCTTCTTGAAAAAGCCGCACTCTTGGTACTTCAAGATAAAGAAAAGCACATTCAACGTTTTAAAAACTACATTAATGAAGGGCGACCAATACTGGAGCAATTCGCTGAGTTGGCTTCAGCTCACTTGTCTTTAGTCGAACCACAAAGCACACCTTATGCGTGGTTCAATACGGCTGAGCATATAGATTCTAATGATCTTGCTAAGCAGCTACTTGAGCAACACAAATTGCTTGTTATGCCTGCTGAAGTATTCGGGGCTAAAAATGGGGTAAGAATTACTTACGCCAGAGACAAAGTTTTTCTGAAGCAGTGTCTCAATATGATTCTTGAAACATTAAATATAGAACAAAGAATCTAATCAGAAGAAGTTTGGGTGGCGAGTCGGTTTGGTTTCCACCCATCTTTATTCATGCGAGGGAAGGACATTGCATTTATCCAGTTTACTTAGAGTTTTTAAATTATCACTACCCGTTGCGACAGCCTATATTCCCCTAGGTTTGGCACTTGGTGTCTTTATGGTCTCTAGCGGTATTGCGTGGTATTGGGCCCCCATTTCTGCGCTAGTGATTTTTGCTGGCTCAATCGAGTTTTTGGTTGTCACCTTTATTCTTTCAGGACAGCCTTTAATTGCGGTTGCTTGGACTGCATTAATCGTGAATTTTAGGCACATTTTCTACGGATTATCCTTTCCGCTGAAAAGTATGAAATCACGCGTACAAAAGGCTTACGGTGTTTTTGCTTTAACAGACGAAACCTATGCCATTGTCTGCGCCAGTAAAGGAAAACCGTTGACGGGTACAGACATTAGCTTACTGCAAGTGATCAGCCATACATGGTGGGTCGGGGCCAGCTTTTTAGGTGCCGTATTAGGTTCATTATTACCGCCAGAGATTACTGGCTTTGAATTTGCTCTAACCGCAATGTTCATTGCACTAGCCGCAGACGCTATCAGTAACGATTCAGATAAGTCTTTGCTGTTCTATGCCGCAATATCCTGTTTATTTGGCATGTTAATGGAGTTCTACGTATTAAAGTCTTCTTTTCTGGGGGCTGGGATAATATGTTACCTATTGCTTATCAGTAAGGACTATAAACAAGCCCAAGTGGAGGTACCGATTAATGAATAGTGGCCTGGAAATATTTTTGATTATCTTAACCGTCTCAACAGTTACGATACTTTTAAGAGTTACGCCTTTTGTCGTGATGGATAAGTTGTCATCAAATAAATATCTGGAGTATATCGGGGCGAAGATGCCGATCGGAATTATGGTATTGCTGGTTGCTTACACCTTTCTGCACATTGATTTTTCTACAGCGCCTTACGGTATTCCACAAGTTATTTCATCTTTAGTTGTTTTCGCAGCATATTGGTATTCGAAAAATGCGCTGGCAGCAATAGGAATAGGTTTGGGGATTCACCTTTTCATTGTTAACTACGCGCAATTTTTATAAACGACTCGGAGTCAGCAAGAGGTGATCACCCTCGTACCTCTTGCTTTATTTTTCTTACTTCCACAGGAGTGTAGCCATAGTGTTTTTTGAGTAAGCGATTGAAATGAGCTTGATCAGAATAGCCAAACTCGTGAGCTACTTCTTTAATCTGCTTACCGTTCATTAGTTCACTAAATGCGCTTTCTAACTTCACTTGCATAAAGAAGCGATAGGGTGTTATGCCATACTGCTTTTTGAACTTTTTAATAAAGTAGTATTCAGACAAGTTCATTCGCGCCGCCAAATCAGGAATGTTGATTTTCTCGCGAACTTTCTCGTGCATTAGGTCAATCTCATTCATACCATGTACTGGCTTGCCAAATTCACTGGGTGATGCGTCACAAGAATGTTCAACGAGGGCCGTAAATAAATCCCATCCCGTATCTGAAACCTTTTGCGGTGAACTCGTTTCACTTCTGGAAAGTTCAAAGTAGTTTAAAAACAATTCAGTAAGACTTGGGTCGAACACGGGTGCTGTATCGAAATGCAACGTGTTTGGGGCGGTGGGGAATTTTATTTTTGCCACTTTCAACATAAATTCAGGCTTTATCCGCAGGTTTTTGGTCGATAGTAGTTGGCCCCCAACCCCTTCACCGCAGTGAACCATTCCCGGATTGATAATACATAATTGGTTTTCACTATAGTAACGCTTCAGGTTACCGACTTTCAGTTTTAACACGCCAGTAGTTACCAAAGTAATGTCATAACCTAAATGAAAGTGTGGTGAGCACTCTTGAGCAAGGTTTTCAGCTTGAGACGTCATAACATCAGGAAAGATAGGGCTTATTTTAAAATCTGAATATTTCAATGTACTCATTACTACTCCGTTGACTAAGCACTTTATTTCAAATTACAAATGCCAATTATGCAGTTGATATCTTATCACAATGTTGAGTTCTGAAGACTTAAATTTATCGCTCATTAACTAAAAAGTGAACGAAACCTGCCGGTTTGTACTACCACAACTCCAAATGAATCGATACAGGTAAATGTGGGGCAGTGATTGTTGACTGCCCCTATTTTTAGTTGACATTAGCTGGCGGTGAAGGCTTGGCCTCGGGCAATATATCCTACCGCGTAAAGGTCATGCGCTTGATAGGTGCTCAGCTCTGCGTTGCGAATCCATGTGACCCTGAGTGGTTGCCAGGCGTGGTAATTGATGCCTTGGATATCAGTCTGTTGGTTTGCATCATGGGTAATCGATACAAATTGATGTTGCTCAGTGGGCGGCGTCGGGGGTTCATCAATAAACCAAGTTTCGACTTTTGGCCGGCCGAATTGCTCACACAGTGCTTTAAATCCATCACTGCTAAGAAAGGCCATCATCGCATGATGATCTTGCCACACATAAAAGGGTGCGTAGCTATTCACGGGGAAGCCATTCACAGAATAGTGATACAGCGCTGCATCTTTACGAGCATATAGGTAAGCCTTGAAGACTAATCCCGGCCAACCATCTAATAAATAGCCCTTCTCAGTGATTCTGCGTTCGATGAGTGTCATGTCGTAATCAGCGGGAAACACAAACTTGTATTGCATTGCGATCATTATCATTTTTCCTATTTATCGGTGGCTGAAATATTGGGAGTAAAAGAGCAATCTACACGCTGATTCGTTTCATCGAGGCGTTCAGGCGCGAGCCGGGCGAACATCGCCATCAGTTCTGTTTCTGTGGTAGTCATCGGTTTTCCTCGTGTGCTTCAATGGACAGGAAAACCATAAGTTGATTTATTGATACAAAAAATCAAAACTATTGGTATTAACTATTTTGATTTTTGGGATAATTGGTGATGCGCAGCCTTGATCTAGATGCTTTGCGATGTTTTGTTTTAGGGATTGAATTGGGCAGTTTTGCTCTGGCTGCCGAGCGCCTGAATCGCTCTCCTTCAGCCGCCAGTGCCCAGTTAAAGAAACTGGAACAACAGTGTCATACAGCGTTAGCGGTGAAGGTTGGCCGGCACCTTGAACCGACAGACGCAGGGGAGGTGGTGCTGGGATATGCCCGGCACATGTTGCAACTCAATGATGAATTAATGCTCCGGCTGGTGGGGGAGCGGCTGGAAGGAAAGGTCACCTTTGGCTTACAAGAAGATTTCAGTGATGTGCTCTTGCCACAAATGTTAGGTGCATTTGCACGCACTCATCCGCAAATACAATTGCAGTCGATTGTCGGGCGACACCAAGAGTTGCTTGATGGTATCGTATCGGGTGAATTGGATTTCTCGCTGGGATGGGTGGGAGAAAAAAGTGCACCTTATAGTGAATTTTTAGCGGAGTTACCGATGCACTGGTATGGCCCGGCCAGTCAGCACCTCCGAGAGTCAGTGCTGACGACAAAGCCTTTACCACTCGTGATGCTGGACGGCTCATGTCTGATCCGCAAACAAGCCACAGAAGCGTTAGATCATCAAGGTATTCCGTGGAAAATTAACTTTGTTGGCAGAAGCTTAAGTAATTTATGGCGTGCGGTGGAAGCCGGATTAGGGATTACCGTGCGTTCTTCTTTCAGCCACCCGGAGAGCATTACCAAACTGAGCGGTTTTCCGCCATTGGGGACGCTAAGATTGTGTCTGGATCGCAATCAATATCAGCTAGAAGCCGTTCCGGCTCAGTTGTATGAGGAACTGAAACAGCAACTATTGCAGTATCTTGAAGCGTAGGGGAAAGTTTGGGCTCAGCCCTCATTCGTGAGTTGAGCCAGTTGATCTTTCATATGACGATGACCTTACTGACTCATCCGATGCGGGCCGGCGCCTTTCTCGCCTAATTGATCGTCAGGGTTAAGCAGCCTGCATCTTTCAAGAGAAAGACAGCCGCAGCCGATACAGTCTGTCATCATGTCTCTTAACTCGGTTAACTGGATGATTTTCTTATCCAACTCTTGTCGCCATCTGACACCCAATGCTTCCCAGTCTTCCAGCGTGACACGGGTACGATTCGGCAGGCCTTCAAGCTCAGATAAAATGTCATCCAAAGAGAAGCCGGTCCGCTGAGCAACCTGAATCAGAGAGACAATCCGAATGATATGTTTGGGATATTGTCTGTGGTTGGAAGCGTTTCTGTGACTTTTGATCAAGCCTTTTTTTTCGTAGAAGTGTAACGCTGATACTGCAACCCCGGTTCTTTCACTCAGCATACCGACAGAGATCCACTCAGGCATTATTTTCTTTTGCATTGGTTTATTGACCTCAACTTAACTTGAGATCTCATGATAGGCATCCATCGAGACTGGCTCAAGTGTTGATCTCGATATCTGATCATTGCGTTGATGTACCATCGGTATTGTTATGGGGCCGTTGACAGACTTATTTTTTCATCACTTTCTCAAAAATGAAGTATTCATATTCATATAAATCCGTCAGGTTGTAATCGCGCAGATCGGCAGGAAAATGCGTATCCGGATGATAGCGATTGTAAAATTCAGTAATGTGGAAGCCACACTTGTTGAGATAAAAGTGGACATTTCTTTTTTCAAAGTAGGGCGTTCCGGTTTGCCAGACCTTGGTTGCCGGATAGGCCGCTTCTATCGCCTGCCATGCAGCAAGGCCGATCCCTTGGTTATGATTACCTGAGTCAATAAAAAACCATTCAAGTTCATGATGTTGCGTCTCTTCGTTGATCTGCAAAACCGCACCGCCAACGGGGTTACCATTGGATAAAATATGGTAGAGAACCATATTCTCCTCATCAAATGATGACTCAATGTCTTCATCAGAGGGAATGGGTTTACCATGATACTGACCAAACTCTTTGATCACTGCATCGGTGAATGCTGTCTTTAATTTTTGTTTAAATTCGAGCCGGTCTTCTTGTTGAACCGGCATTAATGTGACCTGTTTTTCTTGCATTATCATTACCTTTTACTGAGATGAATGTACTGAGTGAGTGGCATCGCTCACCTTGACTCGATGATCAATCAAAGTGCCGATTCGCTGATTCAAGTCACCAATCACTCCCGTGTCTCTGATGACTCAACTAATCCGCCGCCTAACGCTTTATATAGAAACACCGCATTACTTAATTCTTGCTGCTTGAGTTCAAGCCATGTCTGTTTGGCTGCGTAGAGTTGCCGTTGGGCATCGAGTAACGTCAAATGTCGTTCAACACCAGCCTGATAACGCAGTTTAGACAGTTGTGTTCTGCGCTGTTCTGCTGCAATCACATCCATTTGTGCCGCGATTTGTTGTTGGTATGTTTCACGGCCGGATAAACCATCCGCAACTTCTTTAAAAGCGGTCTGGATGGTTTTCTCATATTGCGCGATGGCACTGGCGCGGCGGACTTTTGCCAACTGTAGTGTCGCATCAAGTTTTCCCCCTTGGAATATAGGCAGCTCGATTTGTGGTGATAAGGACCATGCCGAATACCCCGAACCGACCAGATGTTGGATATCCGAACTGGCATAGCCAATGGCGCTGGTCAGAGAGAGGCGAGGGAAATAAGCCGCGCGCGCTGCGCCGATGTCTTCATTGGCTGCAATGAGGTTTTGCTCCGCTTGCAAAATATCCGGTCGGTAGCGTAATAAATCAGAAGGCAGACCCGCGGGTAATCGGGTCATGATCCCTTGGTCTGTCAGTACCCGAGGTGCGGGGAGATCGTCAGGTAAGCGCGAACCAACCAGCAGTTGAAGCGAGTTTCTGGCTTGGCTCAATGCGCGTATTTTTGCGGCTCGATTGGCTTGTGCACTGGCGACCTGACTTTCGGCCTGAGCAATATCAATCGCACTCGTCTGATTCCCCATTCTGAGTGTTTGCGTCAATTTGAGCGACTGCTGCCAGTCAGTTAACGTCTTCTCGGTTAAGCTGAGTTGCTCAGCGGCCAGACGTTGAGAAAAATAAGCGTCTGCAATTGCGCTGATCAGCGCAATTTGTGCGGCCTTACGGCCATAATCACTGGCTAAGTAACGCGCAAATGCGGCATCAGACAGTGAACGCACGCGGCCGAATAAGTCAATTTCAAACGCACTGAAACCGATGTTCAGGTTGTTTTGTTGTTGGGTCTCAAATGTTTGAGTGCCATCATCATTGCTCGTCCGGGTACGTTGTCGGCTGCTGCTCATCGTCAAATCCAGATGAGGCGTCTGTGCCGAACGCTGAATGCCATATTGAGCTTGCACCGCTTCAACATTGAGGATCGCCATTCGTAAATCCCGGTTATTGGCCAATGCCAGTCCGATGATTGTTTGTAAGCGCTCATCGCTGAACATGGTTCGCCAGCCAAGCTCAGCGGTTGGAGGGGACATTGTCCCAAGCGCATTGTCGTGGCGCGGAAAGGTCGCCGGTACGGGGAGCGCCGGTTTGGTCATTTCGGGTGTCAGAGAACATGCTGAAAGCAAACCAGTCAGACAAAAAATGAATACACGCATCATATTAAATTAACCTTTGGGTTGTGCCGGTGAGTGTTGTTTCGCTTTTCGCCAGTTGGTGAGGCGTTCTTGGATATGCGTCACAAATACAAAGAATGTCGGAACAAAATAGATAGCAAGAATCGTCGCACTCACCATGCCGCCAAATACCCCCGTTCCAATCGCATGCTGTGTTTCCTGACTCGCGCCGCTTGCCAGCATCAGTGGCACAACCCCCAGACCGAATGCCAGTGAGGTCATCAAGATCGGCCGTAATCGTAATTGCGCGGCTTGAGTTGCCGACTCAATCAATCCATGGCCTTGTTCGCGTAGTTGTTTGGCAAATTCGACGATCAGAATGGCATTCTTCGCAGACAAGCCAATTACTGTAATCAGCCCCACTTTAAAAAACACATCATTGGGCAGGTCACGCAACGTCACTGCAATCACCGCGCCCAGTAAACCTAACGGCACAACCAACATGACGGACAGAGGAATCGACCAGCTCTCGTAGAGGGCCGCCAGCACTAAAAACACCACGAACATGGATAGCGCCATCAACATCGGTGCCTGTGAGGCGGATTGACGTTCTTGTAAAGACTGTCCTGTCCACGCCATGGTAAAACCGGGAGGCAGCTGTTTAGCGAGACGCTCGACTTCTGCCATCGCTTCGCCACTAGAGACGCCGGACGCGGCACTGCCAGACATGAGTAATGCGGGATAGCCCTGAAAACGAATAAATTGCGGCGAGGTTTCACGCCAGCCCGGCGTCACGAACTCTGATAAAGCAACCATGCCTCCATTGCTATTGCGAACATAAAGTTGCAGGACATCATCGATCTGCATCCTTGCTGAAGCATCGGCTTGCATGATGACTTGCTGCATTCTGCCGGCATTGGGGAAATCGTTGATGTATAACGACCCCGTCGCGGTCGATAATGTATCACTGATACTCGTATAGGAGACCCCCAGTGTGGCTGCTTTTTGACGATCGATCTCTAAATGAATGCTTGTTCCCGAGGGGAGCCCATCTGAATATACATCGGTCAATTTTGGACTTTTTTCAGCGAGTGCCAATAGTTGTGCCTCAGCTTGCCTGAGCGCTTGCTCGCCATGACCGCCCCGATCTTGTAAGAAGAAACTGATTCCAGAGCTGGTTCCGAGTTCTTCAATCGCGGGAGGCATCATATGTGTGACGGAGCCTTCAGGTACGTCTGCCATAGCCTTCTTAGCCAGTAATAATTCTTGACGCGTTGATGTGTCATCGCGGGTTTCCCAATCTCGTAAGGTGGTAAAGGTTTGGGCTGTATTGGTCCCTGAACCGGAAAAACCAAACCCGATCACCGTCATGGTGGACTGTACCGCTGGGCGGGACAGGATATAGTCTTCAAACTTTTTGACGATCGCTAAGGTTCGCTCGGCTGTCGCATCCGCAGGAAGCTGAATATTCGTCATGAAATATCCCTGATCTTCTTCGGGCAGAAACGAGGTGGGTAACTGGCGGAATGTGACAACCAATAGCGCGCTCAGCAGCACAAAGATCACCATCATGCGCCCTTTATGGGTGACACATGAACCAACGTGAGCCTCATAGCGGTTGTTGATGTGATGAAAGCATCGGTTGAACCACTGAAAGAATCTTGGTTTTTGGTGTTGGGCGGTGACTGGTTTTAGCAGCGTAGCGCATAAGGCCGGTGTCAGAGTAAGGGCTAAAAATGCAGAAAACAGAATTGAGACAGCCATTGATAGCGTGAATTGTTGATAGATCACGCCTACCGAATCACCTTCAAGTGCCATCGGAATAAATACCGCTGTCAGGACAAGGGTTATCCCGATAATTGCCCCCGTGATCTCTTTCATTGCAATTGAGGTGGCGGCTTGTGGCGATAGCCCTTTTTCTGACATCAGGCGCTCGACATTTTCTACCACGACAATCGCATCATCAACGATGATACCGATCGCTAATACCATGCCGAACATAGTCAAGACGTTGATTGAAAAACCGGTAACCAGCATGATGGAGAATGTCCCCAACAGTGCGATTGGTGCGACGATCGCAGGAATAAACGTATAGCGAATGTTTTGCAGAAATAGAAACATCACGCAAAAGACCAGAACCATCGCTTCAATTAACGTCTGGATCACTTTATCGATCGACACTTTCACGAAAGGCGCGGTATTGAATGGGATCGAATCACTCATGCCAGTCGGCAGGCTATGCCTCAATTCTGCGAGCCGTTTTTCGACGGCTTCGGCAGTGCTGAGGGCATTCGCGCCGGGTCGCAGAAGTATCGCGGCAGCGGTTGCATTTTTACCATTTTCCCGGTTTAAGAAGCCATAGGATTGCGAGCCGATCTCCACGCGGGCAACGTCACCTAACACCACTTTGGCACCATTGAGATGGGTACGAAGAATGATATTGGCAAATTGTTCGGGGGTGGTTAACTGGCTTTGTACCGTTAATGGTACTGTGACGCGTTGTCCGGATATCGTTGGCGCAGCCCCGACGCTACCGGGGGCGATTTGGATATTTTGCTGCGTCACGGCCTGACTGATATCCGTCATGGTTAAACCCAACGCATTCAATTTGTCCGGGTCAACCCAGATACGCATCGCTTTCTCGGCACCAAAGGATTGCACTCGTCCGACCCCATCGATACGACGGAGTTCTTCAACAATGTTACGAGCCAGATAGTCGTTGAGTGCAATTTCATCGAAGCGATTGTCATCAGATTTTAAGCCGACAATCATCAGGAAATTTGATGTGGCTGATTCAACACTTAAGCCATTTTGGCGGACGGCTTGCGGCAGTCGTGACTCAATCATTTTGAGCTGATTCTGAATATCAACCTGAGCGATATTCGGATCGGTTCCGGGTTTGAAGGTTGCCGTAATTGAGGCTGAACCGGAAGTATCTGCGGAAGATTCGAAATACATCAGGTTCTTGACGTTGGATAATTCACTCTCGATTAGGCTCAGGACACCATCGTTCATTGCTTTGGGGGTTGCCCCCGGATAAGTCGCCATAATACTGATGGTTGGCGGTGCCACTGATGGATAGCGAGATATCGGCAATTGAGGAATTGCCAGACACCCGAATAAGATAATAAATAGTGCAATCACCCACGCAAACACTGGGCGTTGTATGAAAAACTGAGACATAAAAGGACACTCTCACCTAAAGCATGGATTGTGGATGTGTTGACTCTATTTAAAGTAAGGGACTGTGATTAAAGTTAAAGGGGCTGTGACGCTTGCCATTGCCGCTGATGAACGGTTATACCGTCTTGTAATCTTTCTTTGCCTTCAACCACAATATGGTCGCCCGCATTCAGCCCCGCTTTGACATGGTATTGTCCTTTCACCAACGCCCCGAGAGCCACGGGTTTCAAAGCAGCACGATCATGGGAATCAATGGTCCAAATATGAGGCACCCCGCCAATGTGGACGATTGCTTGCTGCGGGGCTGTCAACGCGTTGGTATAACGCGAACGCAAAACGCGAGCTTTGACAAACATCCCCGGCAGTAATAAGCGTTGCTCGTTATCCACCAACACGCGCAATAAAACATCTCCGGTACTGGTATCAATCTTGATCCCGGAAAATAGCAACTGACCTTGCAGCGGATAAGGCTGCCCGTTCGGATGTAATATGTTGATATTGGTTTGTGTGGCTGCGGTTGATTCAGCAGAACCCGTTGGGAGCGCCTTATTGATTGACTCAAGTGATGAGGCCGGGCGGCGAACATCAACAAAAACTTGGTCAATCTGTTCAACTCGGGTCATCGGTGTGTTATCTGAGCGGCTGACCAGTGCTCCTTCGGTGACCAGTGTCTGGTCGATGCGCCCGGCAATCGGGGCGGTGACACTGGCATACTTTAAATCCAGCACACGGCGAGCGAGCGTCGCTTTGGTCTGGGCAACGTCGGCACTGGCCTGATCGCGTTGTAAAACTGCATCATCATATTCCTGACGACTAATTGCGTCTGCCTCAACCAGCGGTTTGAGATGGGCGACTTTTTCTAAAGCGCGTTTTAAGGTCACTTCGGCTTTCAGCAAATTGGCTCTGGCCGTATCGACATCCGCTTGAAAGGGCGTTGGGTCAATCTGAAACAATGGTTGACCGGCTTTCACTTCGGCCCCTTGTTTGAACAGACGATGTTGGACGATGCCACTCACCTGTGGGCGAATCTCCGCGACACGATAAGCCGTGACTCTTGCCGGTAGTGCTTCGAAAATATCCAGTTGTGCTGGCTTCATCGTCATGGTTGAAACGAAAGGTACGACGGCTTGCGACTCTGTTTCTTGATTGTTCTTGTCATTTTCGGACTGATGACAAGCCACTAAAAAGAGCAGGGGGAATATATGTAAGTGACAACGGACACATATATTTATCTTTTTCACTCAGGTATCCTTTTGGCAATGATTGAAGTGCTGGCGCTGTAGCGATAGGTTCAGTCTACCGCTCCTATGTGGAGGTTCCGCCGAGTAAATGTGGAGATTTGATGGAGATGAACGATTTACGCTTTGATGCGCAGAAATGGCGTGCTGATTCAGAACAAGATACAGGTGCAAACCATCAGGCCCTGATTCTGATCGCAGAGGACGAACCTGAAATTGCGGATATACTGGCGGCATATTTAGCACGCAGCGGGATGCGTGCCGTGCATGCAACGGACGGCATAAAAACACTTGCGCTGCATTCATCCATGAAACCTGATCTCATACTGCTCGATATTCAGATGCCGAAGATGGACGGATGGAAAGTTTTGACTGAGCTGCGTCAGCACAGTCAGACACCCGTCATCATGTTGACGGCAATGGATCAGGATGTCGATAAGCTGGTGGCTCTGAGAATTGGTGCCGATGATTATGTGATCAAACCGTTCAACCCGGCAGAAGTCGTGGCGAGGGTACAAGCCGTGCTGAGGCGGACAATGGACAGTCGACAACAGCATACGCAGCATATATTGCGCGTTGAGCCCTTCGAGGTTGACTTAGAAAGTCATGCAATCTCGATCAATCAAGACGGGCAGCGTCATTTGCTCTCGTTAACACTGACGGAATTCAAGCTACTGACCCATTTTATTCACTCACCGAAGCGGGTCTTTACCCGGGGAGAGTTATTGGAGGCGTGTTTACCGGAAGGGGACACACTGGAACGCACGGTTGATAGCCACATCAGTAAGCTGCGCAAAAAACTCGAAGTTCTCGGTATTCACGGGATTCCCGCCGGAGTCCGTGGGGTCGGGTATCGTTTCAGGGGAGAGTCATGAAATTAGCGGGGTTGAGTCGCCAGATTGCATTATCGATGATGAAAATTGCGATGGGATCGGCGTTACTCGTTATTTTCGGTTCCTTTGTGTTTTATTACCTGTGGGAAAAGTATTGGCCGAATGACATTCCCAGTGAGAGTGATATCACGCCGTCCTTCCCGGAATGGATTTGGATTCTGTGTACTTTTGCTTTTGTGATTTGGTTCGCTGTACATGTGGCGATTAAGTTATCCAGACGGATTTTAGAACCTTTAAACTCTGTTGCTGAAGGAATACGCACCATTGCCAAAGGTGATTTGGATGTACGGGTATCTGTCGGGGATCGTTCATTAGGGGAGGCTTCGCTGCTGGCCGAGGATTTCAACCTTTTAGCCGAGAAATTACAGCAGATGTCTGAAGCGCAAAATTTTTGGAATGCCGCCATTGCCCATGAATTAAGGACCCCGGTCACCATATTACGGGGGCGGTTACAAGGGTTAGCCGAGGGCATTTTTATCCCGGATAAAGCACAGTTCCTTAAATTATTAGCACAGGTCGAAGGCTTATCTCACTTAATCGAAGATTTACGGGTCGTGAGCTTAATGAATAGCGGCGAGCTGAATATCAATATCGAAGCGGTCGATCTCTCGGCGGAAATCAAATCGGTGGCTGATTTGGCGGAGAATATGCTGCAGAGCGCAGGCCAATCCGTCCGGCTGGACTTACATACCCAGTCCGTTTTATGTGATTCAATGCGGATCAGGCAAGCCTTACTTGCGATACTCGATAATGCCAGCAAATATGCCGTCCCGGGGACAGTCACGATTCGGTCAAAGGAACAAGACGGGGTTAACTTTTTGAGCGTTGCTGATGAAGGCCCCGGCATTGCCGCGGAATTATTGCCGAATGTATTTACGGCATTTCATCGGGCAAAAGATGCTTCACAGCGGGGAAGCGGGCTCGGCTTAGCCGTCGTCGCTGCGATTGCTCAGGCGCATCAAGGTGAAGTGACTTGTTTTCTCAATGAAGCCGGTGGGACGACGATTGAGTTATGCTGGCCTTCATCGATTTCAGCAGCATCGAACGACGAGTTTCATCAATAACGGTTCTCATCAATCATGATGACACTTGGGGGGCGATGGATGCTTCAAGCTGTGCTGCACCGAGTCCAAAAAAAGGGAGCCATGAATGGCTCCCTTTTTTACTTCATCTTAATGGATGATGACTATTTAATGAACAATGACTATGATTCCGTCTGCTTCGCTGAAAGGGACTGAACTTCATGGTCAGAGGTGGCGGTCGGTTTATGCCCCGTTTTACGTTCATAGCGACGTTCCCAGTAATCCGCGCCTTTGATCCCGAGTTTCACCGGGTTGAACGTATATTGTTTGACGCCTCGCTTCTGTTGTTCTTCATAATCGCTCAAGGCGGACATGGCCGGTTTATTGAGGAAGAAGATAATCAGAATCCCGATGATATTGAGCCAAGCCATGAGACCAACCCCGATATCCCCCATCGCCCAGGCGAGATTGGCGGCTTTCACTGTACCGTAGAATGTTGCACTGAGCAGGACAATTTTCAGTAAGAAAGTCAGCGTCCCGGAGCCAAAACGACGGCAAATGTAGGCGACGTTGGTTTCTGCAATATAGTAGTAGGCCAAAATCGTGGTAAATGCGAAGAAGAACAGCGCAATGGCAACAAAGGTTTTGCCGACGCCCGGGATCGCTTTTTCAATGGCTATCTGAGTAAATGCCGGACTGTTTGCTGCAACATCGGCTGCCAAATGTTGTACGAGGAATGTCCCTTCAACTGCACCTTGAACGTTATAAGCACCCGTAATCAGAATCATGAAGGCGGTTGCAGAACAGACCAACAGCGTATCAATGTAGATCGAGAAGGACTGAACCAGACCTTGCTGAGCCGGATGTTGTACATGCGCAGCGGCGGCTGCGTGAGGCCCGGTACCTTGACCGGCTTCGTTCGAGTATACCCCGCGTTTGACACCCCAGCCGATGGCGGCTCCCACACCGGCCATTGGTGTAAACGCATCACCGATAATCATGCTGAAGACCTGCGGCACTTGGCTGATGTTGAGCAGGATAATCACGAAAGCGGTAATAATATACGCAAGTGCCATAAAAGGGACGATAATCTGGGTGAAACTGGCAATACGTTTAACGCCACCGAAAATGATGAAAGCCATCAGAATGGAAACGATCGTCCCGGTCAGGATTTTCGCCATACTGAATGTGCCGATTGCGGTCTCGACCATCTCACCGCTGCCGAAAGCCGATTCGATTGCGTTGCCGATACTGTTTGACTGAACCCCCGGTAACAGCACACCGCAGGCGATGATGGTCGCAATTGCAAAAATCATCGCATACCACTTTTGGCCCATCGCTTTTTCAATGTAGTAAGCCGGACCACCACGGAACTCACCATCATCTTCTTCTTTATAAATTTGAGCCAGTGTTGACTCTGCATAAGCGGTCGCAGCACCGAGGAAAGCGACGACCCACATCCAGAACACTGCCCCCGGGCCACCAAAACCGATTGCGGCTGCAACACCGGCGATGTTCCCGGTGCCGACTCGTCCGGAAAGAGACACGGCCAAAGCTTGGAAGGAAGAAATTCCTTTCGTTGACGTTTTGGTCGAGAAGAGTAAGCGGCACATTTCTGCAAAGTGACGGACCTGAACAAAGCGAGTCAGGATCGAATAGAAAAGCCCAGCGCCAAGACACAGGTAAATCAGTGCCGGGCTCCAGATGATCCCATTCAAAAAATCAACAAATGACTGCATAGTTATTTTCCTGTATTTGAGTGTTGTTGTATGTCATTGAGGCGGTGTTGTGTTTGCAATATTTTCATCTCAATGTAAAGCAAATGTTAATATATGTGACTTTTCAATGCTATCTATTTTTAATTTGATGTTAAATCTTGATTTGTGCCAAATATTAGGGGGTATATTCTGGTTTTAAGTGAGATATCGAGTGAATGATGTTAATTTTATGTTTATTTATAGAGTAATAAACAGGTGGTGATTTTTTGTCTTTTAAGCAAGATGTGACTTGTGAATCGAATGAGATTGATATTTTATTCTGCACCTAGTCGGTATAAAGGTCAGAACTCGGTGAGGTGGTTAAAATTTAAATATTTTTAGGTGTCAGGCGGTTTCCGAACGGGTCATGAGCGCGGCGCATTATGTTGGTTAAAAATTCTACAAAGCAGGTCAATCGCCCGATGGACCTGCTTTGTGATGAACCGTGATTTACAAGCTATCAATCACACTCAATGAACGGAATTCGTCAAAAGCAAATTGGTCGGTCATACCACTGATGTAGTCCTGAATGAGCCGAACCCGAAAATAATATTCCCAGCTACTTTCATCCAGCGAATATCCTCCGGGAAAACGTCCGGCTTGAATTGCTTTCATCGCATTTTCGTAGGCACGCAGATGTTTGTTCGGCAGCTTTTTATATAAGCGGGCCGGGAGAAGCGGTTTACTCTCGCCGTCGGCAATCGCTTCAAACTGCGCTCTGCTCAGTTCCAGTAACGGTTTATAGAAGTCGAGCAGGCCGGTGATGATCTGATATCCTTGCAGCTCGCGGGCTTCCACTTCTTTATCACAGAAAGCATGTTTTTTGGCGACGTTTTTCAGGGTTTCGACCAGCACATGTTCGGTACTGTCATCTTCAATCAGTGCCCGGTCAAGATGACCGTGATAAATGGCCTCGATATTGTGGATAAACTGTCTGGCTGCATGTTTCGGCAGACGCTTGCTGATTTCGACTCTTAAGGTAATAAAAAAGTGACTCACCGCGCAGTTATTGGCGCGCTCAGCACTGTCGAGCGCGGTCTGAATAATGGTATCCATCATGTCATGAGCTGCATTCGGATAGTCCGCTTGCCGCAGACGTTGATACTCGGCTTTCAGTGCGTCACTGGTCTGTTTGATATCAATAATGCCTTTTTCAACTGCATCCTCAATATCGGCAACCCCATATGAAATATCATCAGCCGCTTCCATAATATAAGAGAACGGTGAGCGATTGCCTTTTTCCATAGAGAGAGAGCGATAAAGCTTATCAATGAAAATCTCTTCACTGAGATAGTAACCCACCTTTTTTTTCAGATACTGAAGTTCACCGGCAGCAAACGGATGACCTTCAGCCTGCAATGCCTTCGGGCTCAGTTCATCGCCTCGACGGGTATATTTGAGGATCGCTGAAATCTGCGTGTAGGTCAGGTTGAGGCTGAGAATCGAATGCACCAACCGGACTGCCTGCGCATTGCCTTCAAATTCGGTGAGATCTTTCTGCAATGGCTCAGGAAGCGGAATGGTTTCTGCTTTTAACGGAATATAGTGATGGAACCAGTCATTGATCGCTTGCTCACCGAAGTGACCAAAAGGCGGGTTGCCGACATCATGCATCAGACACGCCATTTCAACGACTGATTCAAAGTGGCGTTCCAGCGATTCAAGCCCGTAGCGTTCAGCATTCGTCCCCAGCATCTTATAAATTTGCTGCACGATATGGCGCCCGACTTGCTGCACTTCCATCGAATGTGTCAGACGACTACGGACGGAGGAGTTCCGTTCCAGCGGAAAAACCTGCGTTTTTTGTTGCAGGCGGCGAATCGCCGCAGAGTTGATGATCCGGCCGCGATCACTTTCAAAGCACGATAACGACGGGATTTTCCCATTGTGGTTGTATGGAATGATACTTTCTTCTTCGCCGTTACTTTGGTCATAAGGGCGGTTGAATCTGAATCTGGCTCTGAAATCGATCAACATAACTGATTCGTTCCATCTGTGTCACACGGGTGTTTGCTATTTAAAACAATTTTTTAACGGATGAAAACAGATTCTTATGATTATCGTGACTGATTCGCATCTGAAAGCATTGTTTATGACTGGGTTTGAATAAATTTACTGTAGGAACTGAGTTGTCCGTTAATATACTCGATGCCACAGTGAATATTGTGTTCCGCGCAACCGACGACTTGATACTCAATAATAAATTCACCACTGATCACTTTGATAAATAAGAAACCATCAACCACTTTCCACAGACCACGGAGCGTATGGTCACTGAATAAATCTTGTTCGGTCAAAGCGCCGTTCGGCAACAACGATAGGCTTGAGGACGATCCATCAAGGTTGACTTTGACCCACGGCTGGTGGTGCACCTCATAAGCGAGGATCTTGCGCCGTTTTTTGAGCCAGTGTTTGAGTTCCTGCGCTTGTGTCGGTGACAAGGTGGGTAAGTCTTCCATATCAAGCAGTGCGTGATACTTCTCATACCAGAAGAGTTGTAGGTGGAGTAATTTCATCAAATTGCGAGCGAGATCAGCGTTATATGCACAAGTGTTCACCTTGCGACAACCAAGGGAAGATGTCAATTTTTCCGGTTAAACTTTTCGCTCATCAAGCTTGTCAGTCGGTCTCTTTTGTCCCCGTTTTTTGTTGCCCCCTTTTTTCAAGCTCTTGTGTTGACCCCTTATGTAGAATAAAAGACGGGCAGACATCAATATGTCTGCCCGAACCGATGTACCTACCCGAATCAATGTACCTATTCGAACCATTCTTCCCGACCATGGCCGGAGATTTTAATGGACGGACGCTGTCGATCCCGGAAACAACGATTCCGGAAATAACGGTGGCAGGTTTGCCACGGTGCAGGCTTGGTTAAGACGCTGCTGTGCCGTGTGAATATTGTCTTGCCAGTGGTCATCTTGAGCCCACATTTCCAGCACTAACGGCACGACACAATCGAGTTGTTTGAGTGTGCTGAATACCGCTGAGAAATCCACCTCACCGTCACCGATGACCAAATCGCGGAACTGACCCGGATAACCCGGTTTGACCGGATGGGTATCTTTCAGGTGAATCTGTGTGATATGCGGTAAGCTTAGCGCGAGTTCCGTGCAGACATCGTAATTCCAGCCACTGATATTACCGACATCCGGATAAGCCGTGAAATAGGGGGAGTGCACCGCACGATTCAGCACTTCAAATTTACTCAGCGCATTGAGGTACGGGGTATCCATTATTTCTACTGCTAACATAACACCGGCACGTTCTGCCAGTTTTGCCGCACGTTTCATCCCGGCAACAAAATAGGCGTGTGTTTGGGCACTGTTGGGTTCGTAATAAACATCATACCCGGCTAACTGAATCACTCGGATGCCCAGCTTATAAGCCAGCGTGATGGCTTTTTCCAGATGCAGATCCGCTTGTTGACGAACGTCTGGATCCATCGAACCGAATGGGAATTTTCGGTGAGCACTCAGGCACATCGAATGAAGCGGCACCTGAAGTCGCTCACACACATGACGTAAGCCATAAATGGTTTCATTATCCCAGTCGAGCCGACTGCGTCGCTCATCTGATTCGTCAATCGAGATTTCAAGAAAATCGAACCCCAATGCTCGCGTCGTTGTGAGTTTCTCTTCCCATGTCATGTCGAGTGGCAGCGCTTTCTCATACAGCCCGGTCCGGTGACGTTGTACATGTCGGTACATCAGACTACCCCCAGAAACGTTCGATCTGCTCTTTCAGCGCGGCTGCGGTTTCTCCGCCTTTCTCACCGGCGAGCGCTCTGCCGGCAATGAATGTCTTCGCTTTGATGCCCTCAAACAGATAGAGATCTTCCGGAACGATGCCACCGGTAATCGAGAGTTCTAGCCCTAAATCTGACAATTGACGCATCTTATCCAGATCGCCCGGTGTCCAGCTGACACCGGCCAGCTCTGCATCACGCGAGCGGTGATAAATGGCCTGAGTGATGCCTAAATCGACCCATGATTTGGCGTCAGCCATGGTCCAGTTTCCATAAATTTCGATCTGAATTTCACCGCCGAATTCATCGGCAACCTGCTTACAGGCATCGATGGTTGCGATGTGAGCCGCTGCGGAAACCGTAATCCAGTTTGCGCCAGCCTCAAATGCCATCCGTGCCAGAATCGCACCGCCGTCGGTCGTTTTCATATCACAGACCAGTAAATGGTCCGGATGATTGTGACGCAGGGTTCTGACGGCATTCATGCCTTCGGCAAAAGCCAGAATGGTACCGACCTCAATCACATCGACAAAACTTTCGACACGGTGTGCCACTTCAATGGCTGAGGTCAGGTTGGTTTGGTCTAAAGCAATTTGAATCATGGGTAGGGTCATGAGATTTATCCTTGAATTTTCTGTCGTATGAGATGGGCAAGGCCATCGCTATTGTTATCGGTTTGACAGACCTGTTTCGCGTGAGATTTGACGGTGTCGTCAGCATTCGCCATTGCCACACCCAAGCCGGCATAAGTCAGCATTGAGATATCATTGTGGTTATCGCCGATGGCGATGACGTGGTTGGCGTCATACCCCAAAGCGGCCACATATTCGGCCAGTCGTTTGCCTTTGTTGTTCCCTTTGGCTGCAAAATCGATGCGATTTGACCATGAGAATTCACCGTTGAATGTCTCTTTCACCCAAGGGTGTTCCGAAAGACGTTCGACGGAGCTTGGCACGCCTTCGACAACGAATTTCCACACGTGATCTGCCTGTTCTACTAATTGGTGAAATGAATCAATCCGATGGATCTGAGGGCGAATTGACTCTGGGTATTGGTTGGCCCATTTTTCGAGTGCTTCCATATAAACAATCGGATTTTGTTTGGCGTAGTTCATCGTATCGGTGACATACAGGACCATTTTCATTTGGTATTGTGTGGCGAGGTCAATGAACTTGCGCGCATCGTCTTTTGCAATCGCGTCGTATTGCAAGACGGCTTCATTCTGATAGTCATAGACATACGTTCCGTTGCAGCAAATGATCGGTGTATTCAGCCCCAATTCGAGATAATAGGGTCTTGCTGCGGTATGATGACGACCGGTGACAATCACGACGTGGCACTGTTGTTGTGCCGCGTGAATCGCCTGTTTCACTTCAGGGTGAATGGTGTGGTCGTCCGTGAGTACGGTTCCGTCTAAGTCTAATGCAAGCACTTTATACATGTAAGATTACCTTTGTCCGTAGTAAGCATTTACACCGTGTTTACGCAGGTAATGTTTGTCGGAAAGTTCCTGTTGGATGTTGATTTCCTGATTCAGGAATCGTGTCGCAATCGCCATCGCAGCAACTTCTTCTAACACGACCGCGTGATGTACGGCGTCGTTAGCATCGGCCCCCCATGAAAATGGTGCGTGTCCTGCGACAATCACACTGGGGACAGACATCGGTTCAATATGGCGCATGTGAAACGTTTCGACAATCACCAATCCGGTATTCTTTTCATAGCTATTGATGACTTCGTCACCCGATAGTCGGCGTGTGCAGGGGATGTCCCCGTAAAAATAATCGGCATGGGTTGTTCCGAGTGCCGGAATATCGCGCTCAGCCTGCGCCCAGATCGTGGCATGACGTGAATGGGTATGAACAATTCCGCCAACGTGGTCAAATGCTCGATAAATTTCCAGATGCGTGGCGGTATCACTCGATGGGTTGAGTGTGCCTTCGAGCTGATTGCCAGCCAGATCGACAATCACAATGTCATCGATGGTCATGGTCTCGTATGCCACGCCGGATGGTTTGATCGCAACCACACCGGCAGCCCGGTCAATTTGCGAGACATTACCCCAGGTAAAGGTGACCAGCCCATAACGCGGGAGTTGCAGGTTGGCATCCAGCACTTGCTGTTTTAAGGATTGAAATGAATGATCGTGTCCTGACATATTTGTTCCTTAAAGTGATGCTTGCGCCAGCGCTGCATCAATCACTTGCAGTACATCTTCATGGCAACGGCAACGGCGGAGTTTGTCGAGATCAACGCCGGTTTCACTCTCGTCATCATCTAAGACCTGAGTGACTTCCATCAGACCTTCCATGTGTTGATCGGAGCTACTGCCGGCCAGCGTGATCAGCACATCAACCGGTTCATCTTCGCCGACAAAGTAGACAGGCTTTTCCAGTGTTACTAACGCAAACGCTGTACGCACCACGCCATTTTCCGGGCGGGCGTGCGGCATGGCTAACTGCGGTGCTATCACAATGTAAGGGCCCAGCGTTTCGACACTACTGATAATTGCATCATGGTAAGAGGGGAGAATCGCCCCCGACGCAATCAGGAGGTCGGTGCCGATTTTAATTGCGTCACGCCAGTCCGTGGCTGATGCTTGTAATTGGATTGAATTGTTATCAATCAGTGACTGTTTCAGTCCCATAATCATCTCCGCGAGGGGCCATCCTGTGACGCAATGAAACGCCAAGGACAGGCCCATAGTGGTGGTTCAATATTGATGTTGAAAAAAGTGAATAAAGCTAAGCGTGCCGGTTGTACTCCCGAACTGCGCTATCAGTGCTGCGCAAAGTTTTTATTGATGATATCCAGCAGCTCATCACCGAAAGAGTTTGGGTTCAGCATGTTCTGTACGCCAAGGACAAACTTCCCTTCTCCCGGATCCATTTCCGAAGAAAGGTGTCTCGATGACACGATAATATCGGTGGTTGCCAGTTTGGATTTGTAATCAGACACGGCACAGGAATCCATGACATGCGGAATGCCCTTTTTCTCCAGATACTTGCCGATCTTCATTTTCATCATCATGGAAGAGCCCTGACCATTACCACACACCGCCAGAATACTGACCGGACGTTGTCCGTCGTGTGTTTTCAGGGCCTGTTCTACCGCTTCGAGGACGTCGGGTTCTTCGCTGATTTCAACCATGCCCTGAGCATCTTCTTCTGCTCGCAGACGTTTTGACGCGAAAAACATATAAATCACCGCCAGTCCGATCAGCGCGAAGAAGAACAGTTTCGACATTGATAGCCCTTGCATGATCGGTGGGAAAACTAAGGCCCAGTCAGCCATGCCCATCCAGGCATTAAACGTCACCCCGTGCTGACTGAATAAGTGAATCGCCCATGCAGACCCAAGCACCTCAATGATGCCCATCACAAAGCAGATCTTCATCACTGCACGCCAGCCACCGAAATGGTTGGCAAACACACCAATTGTGGCGTTGGAGAAGAACATCGGGATAAAGCCGGGAATAATCATGATCGGTGCATTGAAAGCGAGCATCGCTAACACCGCAGTAAACTGCCCGATGGCCCCCCACATAAACCCAAATACCATGGCATTGGGAGAAAAGGCATAGATAGCCGCACAGTCGATGGCGAGTACCGCATTCGGAATCACGCGTTCAGAAATCCCTTTGAAAGCCTCGGACAGTTCGGCAACGAACATCCGCACCCCGGCGACAATCACCTGAATGGCAACCGCGAATTTCAAACCGGTTTCAAGAATATAAATCGTCCAGTGGGTTTTTCCGGCCATGGCCTGAAGGTTATCAAGACCGAAAGAGAGCAGGATAATGCCAAAGAACACGGTCATGACAATTGCAGTCGCGGCAATACTGTCATGGAAAATGTGTAACCAGCCGGGAAGTTTCAGGTGGTCAACACTGTCATTTTTGTCCCCGAGTTTGTGGGCAACTTTGGTGGCAATCCAAGAGGCGACTTGCTGTTGGTGACCAATGGAGAATCCGGCCCCGCCAGTTACCGCTTCGGTTGGTTTAAACATGATGTTTGACGAGATACCCCAGTACAGCGCCATTAACACCGCTGAACAGAGCACGGTTTCCCACATGCCGGCACCCGTGACAAGGTAAAAGACAGCAATCAGACCGGCTTGTTGGAACATAATATGTCCGGTCAGCATGATGGTCCGAATCCCGGTATAACGGCGAAATAGCACCAGCACAATATTAATTGCCAGTGCCAGTAATACCGCATAGCCGACCCATGAATACCGCTCGCCCATGGTCTCCATTGTGGCCATCATCGTCGTATATGGGTCAATCACCGAACCTGTTAGTCCGTGGTATTCTGAGAGTTTCGCGATCACGGGCTTAAAGCCTGCGACCAGTGTACCTGCACCGACCTGAACCAGCATAAAACCGACGATGGTTTTAATTGATCCTTTCAAAATGGTCGTTGCATCTCTTTTTAGCAACCAGTAACCGATGAGAGTGACCAAACCGAGAAGTAACGGGGCTTTGGTCATCACTTGGCTGTAAAAAATATAGAAGATGTTATACAAGAACTCCATATCTTTACCCCTAGATATATTTATATTTGTCGTTGGATGTAGGTCAGAGTGATTCCGTTATGTGATATGCAGGAATCGATTTGTTTTGCTCACGGAGTAGACTTTAAAAAATCATTTGTAATCATTCAATGATTGTTTTTGATTGAATTGATTTATATCAATTTTATGGGGTATCCAGTGTTATAAATGCTACGCTGATCACTTGATGTGATAATTATTTATTTAAAAACAATGAGTTATATTTTGATGTTGCTTAGTGTTTAATTTTTCATCTGAATCATTTGACATCAAAGGGGATGATTAATAGAATCAAAACAAATCAAATGTAATCACAAGTAATCACTTTAGTGATGAATAGGATGATACTTATGAATGAAGCCCAGAGACATCATGGCATTCTGTCTTTGTTAGAAGAGAAACAATCGATCAATGTGTCTCATATTATCGATGCCTTTCAAGTTTCTCCGGCAACTGCCCGACGCGATATCTCAAAACTTGATGAACTCGGTAAACTGAAGAAAGTTCGTAACGGGGCGGAACGGATTGTCGGCAAAAAGAGAAAGTGGACACCGCTGAATATCGATAGTACCGAGCACTATCGGGAGAAGTCTCACATTGCCATACGCGCAGCTGAACTCTGCCAACCGGGAGACAGTGTCGTGATTAACTGTGGTTCGACGGCATTTATGCTGGGGCAACAACTATGCGGGCAGGATGTTCAAATCGTCACCAATTACTTTCCGCTGGCGAGCTATCTGATCAACGAAGATCATGAAGATGTCATCATTATCGGTGGTCAATACAATAAAGCTCAGAATATTTTCCTCAATCCGGCACCGGATGCATTGGGCGGTTACGCCGGGCATTGGATGTTTACCAGTGGTAAAGGTCTGACGGAAAGCGGGTTATATAAAGCGGATATGTTAACCGCCGTCGCAGAACAGCAGATGTTGGAACAGATCGACAAGCTAGTGGTGGTGGTTGACAGCTCCAAAGTCGGTCAGCGAACGGGCATGTTATTTTGTCCGACCAGCAAAATCGATATGGTGATTACCGGTAAAGATGCACCGGCAAAGGTTGTGAGTGCATTAGAAGCGCAGGGGACACAGGTCATGCTGGTCTAGTCGCTAACGCGCTGAATCGGTCACCGCTCTGAACTGATCATATTTGCAGGTGCTTGGACTTTGGTCCAAGCGCACGGCTCCCTACATGCAAAATTTACAATAAATCAGAAATAAAAGGTGTTGTTATGAGCAAGGTAAACGAAATTACACGCGAATCGTGGATCCTCAATACGTTCCCTGAATGGGGAACCTGGCTCAATGAAGAAATTGAGCAAACCGTGGTTGAACCGAATACGTTTTCAATGTGGTGGTTGGGGTGTACCGGCATCTGGCTGAAAACAGAAGGAAATACCAATCTGTCGATTGATTTCTGGTGTGGCACCGGTAAACGCACCCAAAAAAATGCGCTGATGAAAAACCAGCATCAGATGATGCGGATGGGCGGTGTTCGTGAGCTTCAGCCAAATTTGAGAACCTCGCCGTTTGTGATGGACCCGTTTGCCATCAAAGAAATTGATGCCGTGATGGCTTCTCATGATCATGCGGATCATATAGATATGAACGTTGCCGCAGCGGTGCTGCAAAACTGTGGTGAACATGTGAAATTTATTGGCCCGCAAGCTTGTGTCAATTTATGGACCAGTTGGGGCGTCCCGCAGGAGCGCTGCATTGTTGCCAAAGTCGGGGATTGTATTGAGATTGGTGATGTGGTCATCAAAGTGCTGGACTCTTTTGACCGGACAGCGCTGGTGACCTTACCGGAAGGTGTCTCATCCTATGACAAAGCTATTTTGGATGGCATGGATGATCGCGCTGTCAATTACTTGATCGAAACAACCGGTGGCTCGGTCTATCACTCCGGTGATTCGCACTACTCAAACTATTACGCCAAACATGGTAATCAATACCAGATCGACGTTGCTCTGCTCTCATACGGTGAGAACCCACGCGGCGTCACCGATAAAATGACAGCGTCCGATATTTTGCGAGCCGGTGAAGCACTCGATTGTCAGGTGGTCGTGCCATTTCACCATGATATCTGGGCCAACTTCCAAAATGATCCCCGCGAAATCGAAGTGTTATGGCAGATGAAAAAAGAGCGTCTGCAATACGGTTTTGCACCATTCTTCTGGCAAGTCGGCGGGAAATATACCTATCCGACTGACAAAGGCCGAATGCATTATCAGCACTTCCGGGGCTTCCGCGATATTTTCACCGATGAACCGGAGCTGCCTTATAAGGCATTTTTGTAAGTCATCTGATTCAATCCTGCCGCCCTGTCAACGGGCGGTTTTTACAATGCGATAAAAAATATTATTACAGGGTCGTTGAGGGGGCACCACAAAAGATGTCAAGTGTGTATGTTTTTCCACTTATGAAGGCGCCCCCTTTATTTATTATTTAATTAATGGCCATAGCCTGATCTTTCCCATCCTATCTCATTGGATTCGACTATCCTCTTCGGACATTCAGAAGCAGTCCGTGAGTAAGCTTCCTCTACTTGTGCCATTGTTTATCTGTCGAGGTTCTCTATAGATGTGGACATCTCAGACACAATAAAGATGTCGAATTGGTCGGTGTTATCCATATTAAGTCGCTGAAAAAAGTAACCGAAAAATGACGACAGCGACAGCATCGGGTATGTCGCTATGATAGGCTAATATAATTGATAAGGTTGATTATAAAACCTAGTATTGAATTTAACTAACTGATTTTTAATGGTTGTCGTATTTTTGTCAGGTTGGTGACGTGCTTGCTTTCGCTATGATATGCCAGTATTACGGTGATGATTTACACAGAGAGAACAAAATGAATATTCGAAAACGACGTTTGCAGAAAGGGTGGTCGCAGGAGCAGTTGGCACAGTTGAGCGGGCTCAATATCCGGACTGTTCAGCGGATTGAGCGCGGTCAGAAACCGAGTCTCGAATCCCTTAATGCACTGGCGGCTGTTTTTGAAATCGACCTCTCTGAACTACAGGGAGAGCAAGAGATGAATAAAAACAACCAAACCAGTCAAATCAGCGAAGAAGAACGTGCCATTAATTATGTCCGCGATATCAAGGGGTTCTATTCCCATGCCATCACCTACAGTCTGGTGATATCGCTGCTGTTTATCATCAACTTTGTGACCGACAGCAGCTATATCTGGGCCTGGTGGCCCATGCTGGGATGGGGCATCGGGTTGACTTCACACGGATTGAATGTGTTTGAAGTCATTAATTTTTTCGGCCCGAAGTGGGAACAGAAGCAGGTTGAAAAGCGTCTCGGACGTAAGTTGTAACCGATGACAATCAGATAAGAAAGGAGCGATCATGAAGGTGGTTGCCGTGACCGCATGCCCGACCGGCATTGCACATACCTATATGGCTGCCGAGCAACTGCTCAAAGCCGCTGGTCACCGCGGTGTGTCAATCAAAGTTGAAACGCAAGGGGCAATGGGAATTGAAAATGAGCTGACCGTTGCGGATATTGTCTCTGCGGATATCCGTATCATTGTGTCTGATATCGAAATCGAAGAGAAATCCCGTTTTAAAGGGTGTCAGGTCTCGTGCTTTTCGATTGAAGACGTTTTGATCAATGCTGAACAAGTTTTAGAGACTTGTCTGAGCAAAGTATGATCACCACCCGGATTACTTTTTTACTCAAAGAAGAAGGACTGCCGGGCTGGCAGGTCAGTGCCCTGAAGCAGCTTTGTCGCTATTTCCGTTCCATTTTTGTCTTTTACAACCTGAGCCGGGGATCCCATACCCGGCTCAATCAGCCGCTCAATGTTTTGAGCCTGAGAAACCGTACCGGGCATCTGTGCCAGATTGCGATTGAAGGGCTCGATGCTGAACTGGCCTGTATGGTATTCACTGAATACTTAAATGAACACGCGATTCTGCTTTCTACCTCACACCGTCAGAATCATGCTGCGGAGCAACTGTTTGCCGCTCATCCGGCATTTTCTTTGCCATTTGCGTACCGTTGGGATTATGCATGTCATACCGGGTTTGCCGATAAGCGCTCGGCACTCCATTATCTTGCCGACCGGATTGCACCCGAACAGACAGACACACTACTGACGCAGTTCTGCCAGCGGGAGGATATCTCAACCACGGCACTCCCGAACCGAGTGGCGTTGCCGCATGTGATGAGCGAGGCTGTGGACACGCCGGTGCTCATGGTGATGCCTCTGGCACAACCACTGGACTGGCAGTCCGCCGCTCCACCGGTCTCATTCGTGCTTGGTCTGGTTCTGCCGCAGCCGCTGAACCGGGATATCGTGATGGCGATGACTCGACTGACCCGCTGGTTGATCGATGATCTGAATGCTCAGCTTCTGCTTGATGCCAAACGGGAAGAAACACTGAAAGGGATTCTGTTACATGTTATGGCTCACGAGCATACTGAACGCTGAGCGACAATGTTATCAAAGATTTGTTATCAAGGATTTGTTATCAAGGATTCGTCAGCAAGGATTCGCTATCGATGATTGGCCTTGAGAACTCCGGCGCTCCCCTTGAAACACTTTAATCAAAGCGTGTCCGGTACTCGGAAGGCGTCATACTGGTTTTGGTTTTAAACACCCGGCAAAAATAATTCACATCCTGAAATCCGCACCGTTCAGCAACTTCACTGAGGCGGAACTGATATTTTTTCAACATGAACTTCGCCCGATCAATTCGGACCCAAGCAATGTAGTCAGCCAGTGTCATGTGGCCCTGTTGATGAAACAACCGGGAGAGGTGATTGGCAGACAGGCTGAACCGTGACGCGATAGAATCTCGGGTGATGGCCCGGTGAAAGTTTTCCTGAATATAAATACAAATCCCCTGATAGAGATCTTCACTCCGGCTTCGGGCTGAAAGTTGCGGTTGACGGAGAATACTCTGCGTGTAGCTCAGCAGCGCGCAAAGCAGGTGTTCATCCATCGGGGATTTTTGCGGCTCTCTGGCCAGTGCATTGAGGCTTTCCAGAATATTATCAATCGCATAGCCGGTACGCATTTGCACACTATGCTTCTGAACATCGTAAAAACCATCGGTCCCTTTGCGTTTGGCGACAAAGCTGAACCCAATCTGACGGCGGCCATACAACAGGCTGAGTACCGAACACTCATCTTCCCAGTCCGGTTTATTCCAGCAGTTCGGTGGGATATACAGTGCATTGCCTGCCTGAACATCAACGACACCAATCCCATGCTGTTCATCTTCAAGCTGGTTGCAGTAATTGCCTTTGAGGGCGATCTCCAGACGGGGAAAGTTCACCTGATAGCTGAATGACGGTGGTGTGTGCTGATCACCGGCAAACCAGATCCGCTGGCAGTTGTCCCGCTCATCAATAATCGCTTCAATCAAGTGATGAAATACTTGGCTCATGATTTCCTGCCGTTACCCATAGATGCAGAATCTTTGACAAATCATGCTGTGAGTCTCATGCATTGCTCTGTCCCTGAACCGCTGTGTGATTTATTGATATAAATATTATTCATATTAATACGCAGAATTTAAGTGCTTCATACCGATGCAGATCACATTTAAATCATGATGATACAATCCTCCAGTAAATGCATTTTTGTTTCACTATCAACTGGCAGGGACAGTCATCACAATATGAGTTACGGGGACAGACACCGTAAAATGCCCGGCTTTCTTACGGGGACAGACATCTTTTCTCCCTCAATGAAGCGGTGGCAGACAGAATGAACGGGGAACGAAAATGATTACTCAACTTATCTCACAACGATTGATTCGGCTGAATCTTTCGTCAACAACTAAAGAGGAAGTGCTTGCCGAGTTAGCCGGAATGTTGGCCGATGAAGGACGCATCTCTAATCAACAACAATTTTTAGCGGACATCTATGCCCGTGAAGCGCTCGGCAATACCGGCTTTGATGAGGGCGTCGCCATTCCTCATGCCAAAAGTGTTGCTGTGAGTGAACCTGCCGTTGTGGTCGGTATCAGTCGGCAGGGAATTGATTACGGCGCTGAAGACGGCCAGCCATCGAAACTCTTTTTTATGATTGCTTCTCCCGATGACAATGCTAATCATCATGTCGAAGTCTTGGCTGAGCTTTCTACCAAACTGATTGAAGAAGGATTCACCGAGCAGCTATTTGCCGCACAGACCGAGCAGCAAGCGCTGGAACTACTGTTGGCCAAATCAGAACCGACCCCACAGTCATCGGGAGAAAATGGTTTTCTGATTGGGGTGACTGGCTGTCCGACGGGGATTGCGCATACTTATCTGGCGGCAGAATCACTGGAAAGAGGTGCAGCAGCACTGGGCTATCAGATCAAAGTTGAGACCAACGGGTCAATCGGGGTGAAAAACAGCCCAACGGCAGCAGAGATTGAAGCGGCTGAAGCGATTATTGTCTCAAGTGACAAGCTGGTGGAAATCACCCGGTTTGCCGGTAAAAAATTGATTGAAACCGACGTGAAAGAACCGATCCGAGATGCGCAAGGGCTGATTCAAAAAGCCTTGCAGGCTCCCGTGTATCAGCCTGATTCTCCTGCGGAATCTCATGATACAGAACCATCCCGCAACCGTCCGGAGTTGTACCGTTATCTGATGAACGGCGTCTCGCATATGATCCCGTTTGTGGTTGCCGGTGGCTTGTTGATTGCGCTGGCACTGGCAATTGGCGGAGAACCGACTGAAGCCGGGATGGCAATTCCGCAAGGGAGTTTGTGGAATAAAGTGCTGGATGTTGGTGTCGTCTCTTTCCAACTGATGATTCCGATTCTGGCCGGTTATATTGCTTATGCGATTGCCGATCGCCCGGCACTGGCCCCGGGGATGATTGGCGGCTGGATTGCGAATAACGGTTCATTTTACGATGCCGATGCCGGAACCGGATTCATCGGTGCGATTATTGCCGGTTTACTGGTCGGGTTCTTCATTCGCTGGCTGACCAGTTTCAATTATCACAAAATTATTCAGCCGCTGGTACCGATCATGATCGCACCGATCACCGGTGCACTGTTTGTCTCCGGCCTGTTCATTTTTGTGATTGGTGCACCGATTGCCAGCCTGATGCATGGGATGACCGAGCTGCTGACGACCATGAGTACCGGGAATATGGTATTGCTGGGAATTGTGCTGGGCGGACTGGCCGGGTTTGATATGGGCGGCCCGTTCAACAAAGTCGCCTTCCTGTTTTCTGTCGGCATGATTGCCAGTGGTCAGACACAGTTCATGGGGGCGATGGCGTGTGCCATTCCGGTTGCACCGCTCGGCATGGGACTCGCCACGGTGCTTGGTCGTAAACTGAGCCTGTTTGAAGCATCGGAACTCGAAGCCGGTAAAGCGGCCGGAGCGATGGGGTTAGTCGGGATTTCTGAAGGTGCAATTCCGTTTGCTGCGCAGGATCCGGTGTCGGTGATTCCGGCCAACATGCTCGGGTCGATGGTTGCTGCGGTGATGGCTTTCTCTTTCGGGATCACTGATAGCGTGGCGCACGGCGGACCGGTTGTCGCTTTACTGGGGGCAATGAACAAACCGTTGTTAGCACTATTCTGTATGGCGCTTGGTGCGGTTGTTACTGCGCTCACCTGTATCGCATTGAAGAAAATGCGTCAGGCGAGATTACAGTCAGCGAATGCCTGATGTCATGAACGATCCGTACCACTTGGGTGGTGCGGATCACATATTGATGGCTATGATCGATAGCTATGATCGATAGCTATGATCGATGGCTATGCCATGTGGATTTGGGAAAATATTTTGGATATCTTTTCTTCAATCATCGGTTCTGCTTTTTGATCAAAGATCAGCGCATGTTCGGTTTGCAGACATGCATTAAACTCTTCCTCCGACCCATACAGTTCATAGAAAAAGACCTGATTATCTTTATCATTCCAGCAGATATCAAACTGGAGACATCCCGGATCATCTTTTGCGATGTCAGCATTCTCTTGGGCGAGTTTAATAAATGATTCAAATGACTCGGGATCAATGGTGAAAGTCACCGTCACAACGTACATACATTGCCTCCTGAAACATACGAAACAGCAAAATCACAGACCGACACAACGATGGTATGATTTCAGCTGTTTTCTCCGTGAACAGAGCCACGCTGCGAAGCTATGATTCTGTGTGCATCATTACATCATATTGACATATTTCGGTGCTATCAATCATCAGTTGCCAATCTGCATTAATTCTTTTGCTCAACCATCATGATAGCTTGATTTTGCGAGGGCGACTGAATCAATGTGTCTGAAAGTCTTGGTGGTATTTCACTTCACTGGAGTTGCTTCCAGCGGATATCCATCTGCTGAGCAATCTCTTTGATCAACGTTTCGGATAATCCAAGGTTTCTGGCCTGTGTTTGAAAGTTTTGGGTTTCTGTGTAGATTTCTTCCAACATATCCTGAAGTGGTTTTACACTGGAATATCCCGCTTGTCCGGCCATCTGTTGCAAAGCTTTTACCGGATTTTTGCCATCTCCGAGAAAAGAGGTCATGTGCTCTCGGTATGGCGATGGGCTATAGACAACATCGTAGAAAGGAGAGAGCCGCCATTGATCGCTATCATCAGCGAGAAAGGCAAAGTTTTTGGCATGGTCGTCCTGATTGACGGTGATAAAGTTAAATAGTGCTCTTTTGAGCATTTTTCTGGCTTCATCCAAATTACACAACAGTCGTGTGGCTTTGATGAGATCAACATAATCCAGCGAGGGCTCTCGGAAGGATGCATCCAGCAGACCACAGGCAGAGATCATGTGATAGCGGCCTTTTTCCGTACAGTCAAAGCGTGTTTGTTGCAGCCAGAACTGACCTTCACCGGCATCGATCAGCGTAAACTCAGGCACCTCGATTCCCAGATTTTTCGCCATCGTCATATAGGTGAATTCCACTAGACTTTCCGCATGTTTTAACGCGAATTTTTCCGATGTTAGTTTGACGATCAGCTTTTTTCCAAGCGCGTCCGGATGAGTGGAATAGCAGCCGTCACTACATTGAGTTACATTCATTTTGGGGCGGGCACCACCGGAGCCACCGGCGTGCATTAAATGTTCAATCAAGTGGGATTCGGTGCCTTCAAATTCTTGAATCGCTTCTTTACCTAGCGTCATGAGGTTTATATCAGCGATATCGGGTTCTGCCAGCGTAATTTCCGGTTCATAAGAGAGTGCGCCGAGGCATTGTTCCCCGATATAAGCTAACCGTTCCAGTGCGGTAATCAAGTGAGGGTTATAGCCATGTTTTCTGAAGACCCGATCCATCAGATAAAGCCCCCAACCGTCCGGTAAACTGTCAGCAAATACACCATGCAAGCCATAATGGGGGTGTTTTGGTGCTTTCTGTAGACTCAAATCCGCTTTGAGATTAAAGGGAGCTAGTGATGTGGTGTGTCGCTGCAAATAATCTACATCATATTGAAAGTAGGTACCGCTTTTGTTTTCAGCGAGTGTGCCGACGGTGAGTTTTCGTCCGTCGGATAGTGTTCTTTTAACGGTCAGCGGCGAATTAAGCATCTTTCAGGACCTCATCAATACTTTTGGGTTCCGACGGATGAGCCTGAATCAGTGTTCTGATTTGGCCAATATCACCAACCGCTTCAAATAGCATCAGAAACTGTCGGAGAGAGATATTACCGCTGTTTTCAAATTTTCTGATCGTGCTGTAAGGCACACCAGAACGATTTGCCAACGCTTCAACCGTGAGTTTTTGCTGCTTGCGGGATTGTTTGATGAATTCTTTTAACTCAAGCTGAATATCATAAGCGGTGTATAGAGACAGCATGATGGGGCCTTTTGCTACAATAATGACAAAATTATACGTTTATATCTTAATTTTGTCACTATAGTGTCAGTTATTCTTTGTTGAACGACGGTGTTTGAGCGCACTTAACTGGCCGGATCTCAACCAAAAGTGTACGCCTCTAGCTCTCCGGCATCTTTTTCAGCTCAGGGTTCAATCTGTTTTGCTGGCGATCGCGCAGGGGAACATGTGCCGCAAGTGGACGAGCCGAAGGTTTGGTACACATCGGTCAATGCGGTAGCACAGATTTTAAGGCCGGAGAATATTGCCTTATTACGCCTGATTGATACGGAAAAACCGGCAAGTCTGACAGCGTTAGCCAGAATCTCCGGTCGGGCCAAATCGAATTTGTCCAACACGTTAAAAACGCTCAGTGAAAAAGGCTTTGTGCGGATGGAGCCATTGACAGGTAAGATCCTCAAGCCGATGGCGATTTATACCGATTTTGAGATTATCTCGGACTCCGCACTTGAGCAGAAGTTATTAAAATTAATGGCGGATAAGCCTGCGGCTTGAGGTGAAAAGCTTGGAATTTGTGCCCGTCATTTTTGTTCCGGTTAAGATTGTCTCCGCACTGCGTAGATAATTGAGCAGTGCGTATCTGAAAATCGTTTTAGTCCGTTCTTTATTGATAGCATCGTATGTCGCTGGTAGCTAATTCTATGATGTTCTGTGCAAAAAATGACATAACGACGCGCTAGGACTTTTGATACGATAAGGACTTGTCAATTATTCGGTAATGACGTATGACGTTAAGAAAAACATCCGGTGCCTTGTGTGCACTTTTTATCCTGAGCTATGGTGCTCTTAATGCTTGGGGAACTTGGGGGGATATTGTAGAAAAAACACTTGCCTTTTTTACAATAACTAGCATTTTTTTTGTAATTATTGCTCTTTTTGGAATATTTCGTGGGCAATTAAATCTAAAAGAGATTGAATTAAAAATAATAGCTTGCTCGTTTCCTGTCATTACATTATTAGAGCATGTATATCCACTGATTAAATATTCGGACCAAAAGAAAGATCCTGATTGGTTGTTTTCTTTAGGGATGGATTTCTCAATATCTGTTTTGGTCTTTTATATACTCTGGAGTAATTTAAAAAAATGTCAGTAAATACATCAATACTTAGTGCTATAAAATCGTTGTCTCCGGCTTCAGTTGTCTTTAATCTTCTGTATAAAATGTATAAGCAAGTAGGAGCGCGAGAAGATGCTGACGAGATATATAAGAACACCATTGTAATTTTAGAAGAGTTGCTACAGCGCGGTTATAGATTTGAATCACCAGAGATTCAGGCTGTTGTTAATATCCTTCGGGACTTGCCTGCAATGGGAGCTAAAAGAGCTAACTTTGAAAAAAGATACTTACAAGATGAGTATACACTGAGACGATTACCGCATGACCCGCGGAAACTATATGGTCAAGGATGTTGGCACTGACGATAGGCTTACTGTCAGTTTAGATTGTTCACGCAGTGCGTGAACAATTGCATCAATACTTATTTCTTCCTTTGCGATTCAATATTCTCTCCAATCCTTCCCCGACAAACTTCCTCCGTCAGCACTTTGAGTTTTTCCACCTCTTCGGCCAGATAATCCAGCTCTTCAACAGTGATTTCGTAATGCTCGGAATAGCGGGCATCGACATAGGCGCGTTTGAGGCGGTGGAAGCTGCGGCGGTGAAACTGGTTGTCGGCAGGGAACAGGCGGGCGAAGCGTTCGTCTTGCCCGGCACAGAAAGCACGCAGTTTTTCCAGATCGTGAGTTTTGGGCAGATAGTTGGTACACACTAACAGGGTGCAGGCAAACAGGCGTTCAGTGGCTTGATGGAGTTCAAAGGCTGCTTTTGCCAGTTCAAACTGCGGGTTCTTAAAGATGAGCTGAAAGACGTTCAAACAATCAAGTACATTTTTGAACCAGCGATCAAAATGATTCTGCGCAATCTGCCGACTTTCTTCAGCGCTTAAATCGCCCGGCAGTGCCAGCTCGCGACCATCAGCGCTGTACAGTTCGATGCCTTGCTCGCGGATATCCCGAAAGAAATAGTGCCCGTCGTGCAGCCACTGATTAACTTCGCCAAGGGTATGAACAATCAGCCCCAACGGGGTTTTGGGAATGCGACGGCTGATACGGTCTTCCGCCAGACTCCACAGGGTGAACTCTTCCACCAGTTCAAAGCGATTGACGATCACCAGTATGTCATAGTCGCTGACATAACCGTTGGCCGGGTCGTTGACCCAGTTGCCTTTGGCATAACTGCCGAACAGGATAATTTTGTGGATCTTAAAACCGGCTTTTTTACCGCTTCTGCCTGCCACATATTCATCCACCACATCACGTAAAATAGTCGCAATGGTGTCAATATCCTGTTGTTTCCGCTCGGGAAGATGGTCAAGTGTCTTTTTCATGTCAGGTATCGTACTACGCAGTGAAGGGTGGGTAAATGGCGGTAGCGTCGAGGTTTGGTGTTTGAGGTGAGTTTTGCGTGTGAGTCTGATTTTTGGTGTAAATGGGGTGTTGGTTGAGGATGAGATCGTTCGGTAGAAGGTTTACTTTCAATACGTCACTTTCGATAGCTTCATGAGTTTATATTAAACTTATAGTTATTCATTTTTGTTTCTATAGAAAGTGAGGTGAATTTGTTTCATCGGGGAAAGCGCAAATCGGCAAACTATAGTCGACTGGAATTTATTCTTCATCCTCTGTCACAGGGGCTTTTTTGGTTTGTTACTTTTATGGCAGCAGCTGCGGTGTCATTATATGCCGAAAAAATTCGTGACTTTTCCATGCCCTGGGATGAGTCTGCTGATGGGATCAACTGGTATTCGGTTTCATTTTTAATAATCTCTTTCATCGCTGCTGTGATTTCTGGACTATCTGCCTTGGTCAAAACAAAGCAAACCGATTACTGGCATCGATCTTATCAGACGAGTCCGCCGACAACATTCTGGGAACTGTATGCGGAAAATATTCAAAGAGCGATGGCGCTGCCTGATGAAATGCAGAATAAGATGTTTACCATGGAAGATGAGAACCTTTTACAATCTGATTTTATTCGAGAAAACCTTGAAGCGGGTGAAAAAAATATTCGGATTGTACTCGATATGCTAATTGGCCTAGTGAAGGCGTGGGATGCGGCAAACATAGAGAAAAAAGTGCTCTACCGAGCAAACATTATGAAAGTTCATTATTTTGAGGATGATGAAATAGAACCAGATTATGGCCCAGAAACTGGGAAATTTTATGCTTCTTCTGCTACTCGTGATAATTACACCGGAATTATCAGTCTGACGGACAACAAGCTAACAACGACGACGGAAACTAAAAATCCTGATCCGGATCAAGAGCAAGACACCATTCAGTTTGCTTTTACTATCTACGATGATTCGGTTTCAGGAAGTAAAATGTTTCTGGCGAATCTCGAAGGGGCTCCTTCTTGTGTCGCCTCGGGAGAATTTTCATATGTCTCAAACACAAAAGATATACCGGAGTTTTATAAGAACAGTGCTATTCCCTACCATAAGGGGGTCTATTCTGCTTTAGAGGAATATTACAATAGACCTGAGAATCCGGCTCATTCCATGTTGTCAATTCCTTTGTATGAACAATGGATGGAAGGTGACCATGAAGGAAACTCGTGGGTGTCAAGTCGGGTCGGATGGGTGTTGAATATATACAGAAATCAGTCTTGTATGCTGTACGATGGTGATAAATGTCAGGATTATTGTCATGCGGCCAGTGCTTTTATCACGATTCTGGAAAAACTGTTAATGTTGTATAATATTAGTCAAGAAGACCGTGAGTTTATCGGTTCTTTGCCTCAGACTTTGAGTGATGGAACAGAAAACATAGATTGACATTTAAGCAAATTTGGGGTGATCATACACCCTCTTTCATGATGAATCAGAAACCAGATTCAAGGAAAATCCAATATGAGCAATGAGTTAGCCAGAAAAGAGTTCAGAGAGACAATGAGAAGGGTTGTCGCTGGTCGCCGTCGCCATGGCCTTTTGGGTTCCGGCGATGCTCAGGAAGCGGCCAGAAAGTCTGCACAAAAAATGATTCAGCAGACTAAAGTTAAAGCGGCTAAAGTTGCCTGATCATCTAACAGCAAGATACTGAAAAGCCTTCATTATGAAGGCTTTTTTGATCGGATTTTGGAAGTAGTACTTTCGTTTTGATTAGTGATATTGAAGTTATTCCCGATTTTATTCAGGTAATTTGGATTGAAGAAGAGGAATCTCTGAGAAAACCATCACGCTCTAATCCTTCCCCGACAAACTTCCTCCGTCAGCACTTTGAGTTTTTCCACCTCTTCGGCCAGATAATCCAGCTCTTCAACAGTGATTTCGTAATGCTCGGAATAGCGGGCATCGACGTAGGCGCGTTTGAGGCGGTGGAAGCTGCGGCGGTGAAACTGGTTGTCGGCAGGGAACAGGCGGGCGAAGCGTTCGTCTTGCCTGGCACAGAAGGCACGCAGTTTTTCCAGATCGTGAGTTTTGGGCAGATAGTTGGTACACACTAACAAGGTACAGGCGAAAAAGCGTTCTGTGGCTTGATGGAGTTCAAAAGCTGCTTTATTCGTCCATTCTCTGTTCATATGATCTTGGAAAGTGATAAAGAATTGCTCGCCACTTTCGAACCATTGAGTAAAATGCTTCTCGGCAATCTGCCGACTTTCTTCAGCGCTTAAATCGCCCGGCAGTGCCAGCTCGCGACCATCAGCGCTGTACAGCTCGATACCTTGCTCGCGGATATCCTTGAAGAAATAGTGCCCGTCGTGTAGCCACTGATTGACTTCGCCGAGGGTGTGAACAATCAGCCCCAGCGGGGTTTTGGGGATGCGACGGCTGATACGGTCTTCCGCCAGACTCCACAGGGTGAACTCTTCCACCAGTTCGAAGCGATTGACGATCACCAGCACATCATAATCGCTGACATAGCCGTTGGCCGGGTCGTTGACCCAGTTGCCTTTGGCATAACTGCCGAACAGGATAATTTTGTGGATCTTAAAACCGGCTTTTTTGCCGCTTCTTCCGGCGACGTATTCATCCACCACATCGCGCAAAATAGTCGCAATGGTGTCAATATCCTGTTGTTTCCGCTCGGGAAGGTGGTCAAGTGTCTTTTTCATGTCAGGTATCGTACTACGCAGTGAAGGGGGGGTAAATGGCGGTAGCGTCGAGGTTTGGTGTTTGAGGTGAGTTTTGCGTGTGAGTGCAGTTTTTGGTGTAAGTGGGGTGTTGGGGAAGGATGAGGGAAGATGTGTTGAAGCGAATACGAAAATTATAAGATCCACTGAACGAAGGAAAAATTTCAGGGATGAAATTTTAGGTTCTTATGAGCAGGATGCGCGATACCAATGCCGATGAAACCACAAGAAATAATTCGCGCATCATCAATACCACTCCAGTTAAACTGTGATTCGCCTAGCGGTGATATCAATGTCGCTGCTCAATTTCAGAAACTTTCCCCTGGAGTCCAGAGAATAAATCAGGCTAAAGGCTACGTTATTAATACGCCACAATTGTATCTCTGCCAGCTTCTGCTTTAGAATCGGATAATTCTGTGGTCGCGATGGCGACCCTATTGTAGTAACAATGAAGGATTTCAGGGCCACCCATGGGCGAAGAACAAAAACGACAACTCGAACAACAATTATGGAATATTGCCAACACCCTGCGCGGCAAAATGAATGCCGATGAATTTCGTGATTACTGTCTGGGGTTTATCTTCTTTAAATACCTGTCTGAGCGGATGTACCGCTTTGCCAATACCATTCTGGCTGAAGATCAGATCGACTTTCTCGATATTGATGAAGCCAGCGAAGACGGGCAGGAAATGCTTACGGCGATCAAAGAAGAGTCTGTAGAAAACCTTGGTTACTTTTTAAAACCTTCTGAGCTGTTCAGCAGCATCGCCCGTAAAGGGGCACATCAACTCTCCGGTGAAGAAAAAGCCCGTGCCAAAGCCGACGACAACGATGACGATATCGTGGTGGACAATTTTATCCTCGACGATCTGAATGATGTGTTAGCCAATATCGAACGTTCAACCATGGGTGAAGCCAGTGAAGATGACTTCGATCATCTGTTTGAAGACCTCGATCTGGGTTCGACCAAGCTGGGGCGAAAACCGACTGACAGAAATGCGTTGATAGCTAAAATTCTTATTCATTTAGATGAGATTGATTTTCGGCTCGATGACAGTAAACGGGATGTGTTAGGTGACGCCTACGAATACCTGATTGGTCAGTTTGCCAGTGGTGCCGGGAAGAAGGCCGGTGAGTTTTATACCCCGCAATCGGTCTCGACCATTCTGGCGCAGATTGTCACCAGCGGTAAAACCCGGCTCAAATCAGTCTATGACCCGACTTGCGGCTCCGGTTCGTTGTTATTACGGGTTGCGCGAGAAGTCGGGCAGGAGAATGTCGGCGATTTCTATGGTCAGGAGATGAACCGCACCACTTATAACCTGGCGCGGATGAATATGATCCTCCACGGGGTGCATTATCGTAAGTTTGACCTCAAACAAGAAGATACACTGGTCAGTCCACAGCATTTGGGGCAACGCTTTGAAGCTGTGGTGGCCAACCCGCCGTTCTCGGCCAAATGGAGTGCCCATAAGCGGTATGAATCCGATGACCGGTTTGCCCAGTATGGCCGTCTGGCACCAGCTTCAAAAGCGGATTTCGCCTTTGTGCAGCATATGCTGTATCAGCTTGACGATAGTGGCACGATGGCGGTGGTGTTGCCGCACGGGGTGCTGTTTCGCGGTGGTGCGGAAGGGCATATTCGCCGCTATATTATCGACGATCAAAACTGGTTGGATGCAGTCATCGGCCTGCCAGCAAATATCTTTTACGGCACCAGTATTCCCACTTGTATTCTGGTGCTGAAAAAGTGCCGGGAAAACCCGGACGATGTGTTGTTTATCGATGCCAGCGGCAGCGATTATTTTGAAAAAGGCAAAAACCAGAACCGCCTGCGTCCTTCTGATATTGAGCGCATCATCGAGACTTACCGTCAGCGCCAAACGCTCGATAAATTCAGTTATCGTGCATCGCTGAGTGACATCGCCGAGAATGATTTTAACCTCAATATTCCCCGTTATGTGGATACCTTTGAAGCAGCCGAACCGGTCGATTTAGTCGCCGTGGCTCAGCAAATCCGGCAGATTGACGAGGATATGGTAGAAATTGATCAGGCGATTAAAGCCTTTTGTGATGAACTGGGTATCGAGGCACCGTTATCATGAGTCAGTCAAAGCAATCTGTGCCTGAGTTGCGGTTTCCGGGGTTTATCCAAAACTGGAAAGAATTCTCTATCAGAAAGATAACAACAAAAGTTGGGAGTGGTGTTACTCCTAAAGGTGGGGCGGCAGTATATAAACAATGTGGTGTGGCATTAATACGAAGTCAGAACGTTAATAATAACCGCTTGGACCTTTCTGATGTCGTTTATATTAGTGAGCAAGAACATGAATCAATGAAAGGTTCAAAAGTTTATGGTGGTGATATTTTACTGAATATTACAGGAGCATCAATCGGACGTAGCTGTGTCGTTCCAATAGAGAACGAAGAAGCAAATATTAATCAGCATGTGTGTATTATCAGATTGAAAGAGAGATTTTCGGCCGAGTATCTACAAGCCTATCTGGCGTCTTGGAGAGGTCAAAAATTGATTTTTCAAAATCAATCAGGAAGTGGGCGAGAAGGTTTAAACTTTGAAAGCATAAAGTCGTTTCAAATTTATTTTCCTGATAATCCAAAAGAACAGCAAAAAATAGCAACATTTCTCTCCGCAATCGATCAAAAAATCACAAAACTCCGCCAAAAGCGAGAGCTACTCGAAAACTACAAAACAGGCGTAATGCAGCAGATTTTTTCTCAGCAGATTCGTTTTAAAAAAGATGACGGTTCGGATTTTCCTGATTGGGAAGAGAAGCGATTAAAGGAAATAGCTTCCCCTATAAAAAGAGTGGCTCAATTGAGAGAATATCCTGTATTAACTATTTCTGCAGGCAAGGGGTTTCTTGAACAGGAAGAAAGATTTAGCCAGGTTATTGCAGGCTCTAGTTTGGAGAAATATACACTGATACAAAAAGATGAATTTGCTTATAACCGTGGAGCATCAAAAAGGTATCCATATGGATGTATATATAAAATGGAAGATTATGAGGAAGCACTGATCCCATTTGTCTATCGAGCGTTTGTTTTAGATGAAGGAGTAACAGATTTTTATTCACAATATTTCTCTTTTGGGAGCTTGAACTGGCAACTTAGAAAAATGATTTCATCATCAGCTCGGATGGATGGGTTATTAAATATAGGTGCTCAAGAATTTTTTAATGTGAGAGTTCCTGTACCGTCATTAGAAGAACAACAAAAAATAGCTAGTTTTTTGCAATCCATTGATCAAAAAATCACTCGCTTGACTACCCAAATTGAGCAAGTGCAAACCTTTAAACAAGGTCTGTTACAGAAAATGTTTGTGTGAGCAATATGCAAAGAACAAAAGAAATATTAAGCCAAAATCGTGAAAGCTTCGAATACTATATGAATTTCGAAGATCACGATGTTTATTATATTGCAATCGAGAAAAAAATTACGGCTGATAATTGTATCGAAACCTGTAAATCTTTGATTGAAGGTATTAGTAAGAGCATCTTGCAGAGAATTGATTTGCGTGTTGATCACATCAGAAAGCGTTTTTCATCACAAGATCTAACCGGTTTAGAGACAACATTTGACAAAATGAAAGGGAATGGGGAAGATTTTCATACTCTATTCCAGCGTGCTGTTCTCGTGTTGAATAACTATCATCCATCTTGTCAGAAAGAGTTATTAGATAGCTTCGGTAAAAATTTCTGTCGCTATTTAGCCAGAATCAGAAATGACAGAGGTGATATCGCTCATGGACGGGCTGCTCCTAAGACCGAGAAAAGTTCAATTCAGTTAGCTCACCTTGTTGAAAATCTAACAGACTTAATTATATCTCATATGTTGGAAATCTTATCTTTAATTGATTTTGAAAAAGAAGATAAGCCACAAATAAAGGCGATGATTGAGGCCTCTTTTTTAGAAAAAGATAGTGAAAGTCTGGGGCTGATAGAGCGGGAAGAACAACAAATACGGGCTTTTAATGAGAGTCTGGATGAGCAATATCGTTATGCAGGAAAAGTCAGATATAGTCTGGCATTATATGAACAATATGAAGATGATTATCTGACTCAGCTTCAAGAGTACATTACAGATATCGAAGTTGAAGCAGAAGAAAACTGAATTTGAAAAGGTCGGTAATGATGAAACACGATATTCGCTGGATACAACGACTACAGAACTGGAACCGGGCACTGGCGCAATTGAGTCGGTTTATGCAGCGCGATGAACTCAACGAGCTGGAAGAACAGGGTTTGATTCAGTCATTTGAGTATAACCATGAACTGGCGTGGAAAACCCAGAAAGACTATCTCGAAGATCAGGGCTATGACGAGCTGTACGGCTCGAAAAACGTTGCCCGCAAAGCGTTTGAAGTCGGCCTGATTGTAGACGGTGAGGTGTGGTTGGAGATGATCAAAAGTCGTAACCTGAGTTCTCATACCTACAATCAGGATGTTACTGCGGAAATCATCGATGCTATCACCGACCTCTACTATGAGCAGTTTTGTCTGTTGAATGACAAGCTCAACCAACTGGCAGCCAAAGAGCTGACGGATACAGGACTTTCAGACCCATCATGAGTAAATACGGACTCCCTCAAACCACCATCAGCCAGATCCATGAAGTGCTGGCGCAGTTTGCTGCCATTGACACGGCGATTCTCTATGGTTCCCGCGCCAAAGGCACCTTCCGCGACGGTTCAGACATCGATTTATGCCTCAAAACCCACGGCAGCGAACCGGATAATCTATTGGTAAAAGTCTCGCTGGCGCTTGAGGCGCTGGATATTCCCTACCAATTGGATATTGCTTTGTTCCGTCATCTGGATAACCCGGATCTGATCGCCCATATTGAGCGGGTTGGGGTGGTGTTTTATCTCCGGGAAGAGTACCTGCGTCGTCAGCAGCAGGTGGCAAAGCAACTTCTTGGTGATGAGGTGGATGGTCCGGCATTGACGCATGATGACGATATCGAAACACTGATCGAAGCGCGGGCTGCTATTAATATGGATATCGGCGCCGGGTATCAGAGTGAAGCGCAGCTTGAGCAAAGTTTAGTCGATCGTTTGGTGGCGTTAGGGTATGCAAAAGTGACCCTGAAAAATGCCGAGGATCTACGGTTCAACCTGAAAACTCAGCTTGAAATCCACAATAAAATCGAACTGACGGATGGCGAATTCCAGCAAATCGTCAGCCATCTGGATAAAGGCAATGTATTTCAGCGTGCCGTCACGTTGCGAGAACCCTATTACCTCAACCGAGATGACGGCACATCCACCCATATTCAGTTTTTCAATACCGTCCATTGGTGCCAGAACCAGTATCAGGTGACTACCCAGGTGACTCAGGTCGGGAAGTATGAGAATCGCTACGATGTCACGTTGCTGATCAACGGCCTGCCATTGGTACAGATAGAACTTAAACGACGTGGTGTCGAACTCAAAGAAGCATTTCATCAGATCAACCGCTATCAGCGGCATAGCTTCTGGGCTGAAAATGGCCTGTTTAACTACGTGCAACTGTTCGTGATTTCTAATGGGGTGAATACCAAATATTACGCCAATAACCGCAAACAGGATTTCAAGCAAACGTTCTTCTGGAGCGATCGGGACAACAACGCCATCACCCAACTTGAAGCTTTTAGCGATGTGTTTCTGGAGAAGTGCCACGTCTCGAAGATGATTGCCAAATATACGGTTCTACACCAGTCGAACAAGTTATTAATGGTGCTGCGTCCTTATCAGTATTATGCCGCAGAAGCGATTGTCGAGCAGGTGAAAACAGGGCGCAAAAACGGGTATATCTGGCACACCACCGGCAGCGGAAAAACCCTGACCAGTTTTAAAGCCGCTCAATTGCTCAAGGAAATGCCGAAAGTCGATAAAGTGGTGTTTGTGGTGGACCGCGCCGATCTCGATTATCAAACCACGCAAGAATTTAATTATTTCAGCCCCGGCAGCGTCGATGGTACGGAAAATACCAAAGCACTGGTCGAACAGATGTCCGGGCCAAATAAGCTGATTATTACCACCATTCAGAAGCTCAATACGGCGATTAAGAAAAGCCGCTATGAAGCGGCGATGAAACCGTTGAGTGAGTCGCGGGTGGTGTTTATTTTTGATGAATGTCACCGCAGCCAATTTGGAGACACGCATAAAAATATCACTGCATTTTTCACCAAAGCACAGTTGTTTGGTTTTACCGGGACGCCGATTCTGGAGGATAATGCCATTACCAACCGTTTCGGTATGCGGACGACGAAAAATCTATTCGGTGATTGTTTGCATAAATATTTGATTACCCACGCGATTGGTGATGACAATGTGCTCAAGTTTGCGGTGGAATACTGGGGCAGTTTCAAACTGAAAGATGGCTCTTTTATTGATCAGCAAGTCTCCGGGATTAATACCCGCGAAGCTTTTGAAGATGAAAGGCGTCTGGAAAAAAATGTGAATTGGATCATTCACAACCATGAGCGCAAGACGTACAACCGCCATTTCTCGGCCATCATGTGCGTGAGCAATGTGGACATGTTGCTCAAATACTATCAGGTCTTTCAACGCAAACGGCAGAGCGGTGAACATGATTTACGTGTGATTACCTGTTTTACGCCGGGTGTGAATACGGCGGATGATGATGCCGATGGCCTGGTCGGTGATCCTGATTTTGACATTCGTACAGATGACCCGAAAACCAAGCATTCCCGCGAGCAGCTCGAAGCCTGTATTGCCGATTACAATGCGATGTATCAAACCAGACACTCGGCCAAAGACAGTCAGGCTTTTTATGCCTATTACAAAGACATCACCCGACGGATGAAGTCTCGGGATTATGAAAATTTCGTAGAGAAAGATCGCGTTGATATTCTGCTGGTGGTCAATATGTATCTGACCGGGTTTGATATGAAAAAACTCAACACCCTGTATGTCGATAAAAACTTGCAGTATCACGGCCTGATTCAGGCGTTCTCCCGTACCAACCGGATTTTGGGCGATCTCAAAGCGCAGGGAAATGTCGTCTGCTTCCGGCCTTTGAAAGATTCAACCGATGAAGCGATTCGATTGTTCTGCGACGGAGATGCAAGCGAAGAGGTTCTGATGGCGCCGTATGAGGCTTATGTCGCTCAATTCTCCGAGACCTTGCAACAGATACAAGACCTGGCGGCAACGCCAGAGGCGGTTGATGATCTGGTCAATGAGCATGAGCAGTTTGCGTTTGTCAAAGCGTTCCGCAAGTTGATCCGCACTTTGAACAAACTACGCCCTTTCTCAGAGTTCGACTGGCAAGATTTGCCGCTGTCTGAGCAAGCATTTGAAGATTACAAAAGTAAATATCTCGATATTTATGATCGCCATCGCAGTGGCAACAAAGAAGATGCAGTGTCGATTCTCGATGAAGTTGACTTTGAGCTGGAGCTTATCCATCGGGATGAGATCAACGTGGCATATATTCTGCAATTGTTGGGCGAACTGGAGAAAAAACGGCGTACACAGGGCGGTGCGACCGAAGAGGTGGTCAAAGCCCGGCAGCAGATATTTGATTTACTCGGCGGTGAAACGCAGTTGCGTAGTAAACGTCAACTGATAGAAGCATTTATTGATGACTACTTGCCTGAAGTTCCTGAGCTGGATGATTTGCCTGCTTTATTTTCCGGCTACTGGAACAAAGAAAAACGTCGGGCAATCCACCAGTTTTGCCAGCAGGAGCAACTGGATAAAGCCCGGTTATACCGATTACTCGATGAGTATCATTTCACCGGTAAAGATCCGCTCAGAGAAGATTTCTTTCAGTGTTTGACTTATAAACCCAAGTTGATGGAACGTAAAAAGCTGTATCAACGCCTACTCGACCAGTTCAAGCAGATGGTACACACCTATGAGGATGATACCGGCGCTCTGATGCTGGCGGAAGATCCGGCAGAGTATGACACGCGTCCATTGACTGCTTTTGTCCACCGGATCGGCGATACACCGATTTATTTCAGCGATGAGGTGCAGCAGTCCCGCCATGTAACGGAGATTGCACGAGTGACCGTCAAACTGGATCAACCGTATGAGCATCATTTATCGACCTTGATGGCCTACGATGTGGGGCATGAATTGTTAGCCAGAGGTGTGGTGAGTGATGAAATTCTGACCCATTACCTGCAATGGGTCGGTGAGTTTGACCAACAGCTTCAAGAAACAAGTCAGATAGACTTTACGACAGCGTTTGACAGTGAGCGGCAGTTATTCTGGTCGCTGAGCGAAGCCCGTGAAGGGAGTACGGTGCTGGAATTCATCCTTAATTATTGGGATGTGATGATGGGGGTCTCGGCCACTGTCAGTGCTCCGGCAGTTTGTGTGATGAAGTTCATCAAAGATTATCCCAAGCTGATGGATGGTTTAGCACGCATTCAGACTGATCTGAAAGCCAGAAAAGAAAAAAATGCCCAAGATGAAGAGACGGCACTGATCATTACCGAAGATCTGGCAGCAGAATTTAAAAAGTTACGCAATCAGGATAAGCATTAGAGCTGTTCAGGTTTTAATTGATATTTGAATTTGAAGTCAGGTTATTTTCCACAACGAGGCAGTATGGCAGAATTTGGTCGCAGTATTCGTATCTTCTTTGCTGACGGTAGCCCAACAGGGTTGCGTCATGTGGAAATCGTCAATTGGTCGGGGCAGGCGATGGCGTGTCCGCGAACTCGATTTTCTGAACTGAAGCACTGGGATGAAGTGAAACGTCCCGGTGTTTATTTTTTGCTGGAAAAGGCATCGGGTGATGATAATAACGTCGCTTATATCGGGGAGTCCGAAGATGTTTTCAGACGATTAGCCAATCATGATCGTGAAAAAGACTTCTGGAATGAGGTGATTATATTTAGCAGTAAAGATGAAAACCTCACCAAAGCACATATCAAATATTTAGAAGCAAGACTAGTTGAAATCAGCCAAGCCGCAGATCGTTATACCGTCAGTAATTCAAATTGTCCGACTAAGTCAGGTTTGCCCCGTGCAGATATGGCGGCAATGGAAGAGTTTATTGAAAATATCAAATTGGTACTGGGAAGTCTGGGGCATCGATTATTGGAACCGATTGCTTCATCCTCGACGACAGAAATAGAGAGCAATGAATCTTTGACTCATTATCCACTGACTCTCACTGTGAATAAATTGCAAGCCTATGGCCGAATGACGGATGATGGTTTTTTACTTGCAAAAGGTTCTCAGATCGCTAAACGATCATCGCAAAGTATGCCGGGTAAAAGCCAGCAGATAAAGCAGGAGATGATTGACAGTGGTGTTCTGATTGAGCGGGAGAACTGCTTTGAGTTGGTCAAAGATAAGTTGATCAGTTCATCTTCGTACGCCGCTTGCTTAGTTTCAGGCAATAGCCGGAGTGGGCCTCAGAGTTGGAGAGCTGGTTCAGGTGAGTCTCTCAAAGAGCTGGAAGCGAGGCTGGTAAACAAAGAGGGATAAGGTTAATCAATTTGGCTCTTCTTATCGAGAATATGATGATATGCCGCAATGTAATGACTCAGTAGAGACAATGCAATATTCTGATTTCTATAACCAAAACGCTAACTCACTGGCAACCCAATACAACAGCCTTAGCTTTGAAGACGTTCACGGATGTTGGCGGGATTTCTGGCCGGGCTGCGGTGAACGGGTGTTGGATGTCGGGGCCGGTTCCGGGCGGGATGCGTGCTGGATGGCGGCGCGAGGTTGTGCGGTCGTTGCTGTGGAACCTGCGGCACTGATGCGGGCGGAAGGGCAGCGGTTGACCGGTGATGCGGTTAAATGGCTGGATGATGGGCTGCCGGAATTGGCTCAACTCTCAAGGCACAAACATCCGTTTGATGTGATTCTGGTTAGTGCGGTGTGGATGCATCTGACACCGGAGCAACGGCAGCAGGCATTGGGTCATCTGGCAGCGTTGCTGACATCGGAAGGACGTTTGGTGATCTCTTTACGCGACGGTGAATTTAGCGATGGTCGCGTGACTTATCCGCTTTCCGTTGAGGAATTGGTCGCTCAGGCTACTGAAAGCGGCTTAAACCCGGTGTTGATCTCAGAGCGTCAGGATGACCGTCTCAAACGCAGTGATGTATCTTGGCAGACGGTGGTTTTGTCTTCTCCGATCCGAAAGGACTAAGCAAAGGAATCAAATATGTCTCTGGAATACTACGCGGATAAGTTTCGCAATCTCAATATGAATACCAAGGGCAATCACAAAAGCCCACATAAGGTATGTATGTTGCTGGCGGTGACGGAGCTGATTGAAAGCGGAGTTATAGCGACTAATCGGATTGATCTCAATGAACCGTTAAAAGAAGCATTCACGCGTTTTTTCAATCAGCGTCGCCGTGATACGGATCAAAACACCCCAGAGAACCCGTATTTCCATCTTAAAAGCGAAGGGTTTTGGCATATCGTTTACAACTCAGGAATAGATCCTGCAACGGTAAAACGTTACTCCAAAACCGCTGTGTCTCATATCACTATCGATGATGCGCTGTTTGCGTATCTGCAAAGCCGGATTACTAACACTGATCTCAAAGAAGCTTTAAATCATAATTTGTCTGATTTGGCGTTTTTGTATCAGCAATGGTTGGTGGATATCGGTCAAGCTCCGGAGACTATCGAACGTTATACGCGGCTGATTGCCAGTGATTTGTCCGAGTGGTTACAGGAACAAGGGCTTGCCAATGTCCCTGTGTTTGACATGAAGTCATACCGGGCATTTCATGACTTGGCTCTGCGGTTTAAACAGTCGCATGTATTGCAGGTCAATGATCCGAATCTGAATCTGTTTTCAGCCGTCATTGATTCCTATCAGCAGTTTTTAAAAGATCTGACGCAGGTTGATTTACAGCAGGATGTCGCTCAGATTGATGCAGATAAACATCTGACAACCACGGAAAAGCAAATTCTGAGAAATGCGCGGCTGGGGCAGGGAACTTATCGCCGACAACTGATTGATCTGTGGCAGGGCTGTGCGGTGACGCGCTATCGTAATACCCAAATGCTGGTGGCTTCTCATATCAAACCTTGGCGGGAGTCGAACAACGATGAACGGCTGGATAAATACAATGGTCTGTTGTTGCTGGCGAATCTTGATAAAGCGTTTGACCTTGGCTTTATCTCATTCGATCAGCATGGCAAAGTGATGATCTCTAAATATCTCCAATCCCCCGCAACCCTCGGTATCCGCGAGGGGATGCAATGCTCCCTGTATCGGGAGCATCAGCAATATCTTAGTTATCACCGGGGGGAATTGTTTAAGGGTTTGTGAGACATCATATTTGTTATTGTTTTGTACGACACAAATACAAACCACACCAAAAGAAAAAGGGACACACAAAGACAATCATTGTGTGTCCCTTTTATCGTTTGGTTCGGATGAGTATGCGGGAGACTGTTTCCATTCCGCTCTCTATTACCAATTGCTATTTGGTAATAATATCATCACTGCCGAACAAGTAGATGGGGGTGATTGAGTTATTTAATAATCCATCTGCTTCAGTGTTTACTCGTGTTTCTATCTGGGTTGCTTCCTCACGGGATGTATCCTTACATGGAACCATTTCTGCCCCGGTATAGACACCGAGAATGACTAAATATTCCATCCATTCGATATGCTCTGATGTGGAGTTATAGGCTATTTGTAGCACTGGTCCTCCTGAATTTCCGGCCTGACCAGTTGAGCCATTGCTGCCGGGATATGTATTCCCAATCAAAAGCAGTAAAGGTTTTCCAGTATTGTCATAACACTCGTTTTCTTTCAGTTGAGGTTGATAAGCACTTTCTTCTGTGACTTGTAGCTCTCTGAATTTTGATTCAGGTTTTTGCACATCATTACGCTCTCTGAATGCCCAATGTTTTATCGGTATCTGAGAACCTTTATTTATTAGAATATCCTGGATGTCATTATTGAGACTTGAGAGTTTGTATTCATCTTTCATAGCTTTTGCCATAAATTTTCCCAATGCAAGTGCGGTTGCAATATGAGGACAGTTATCCGTAACGACTTGGCAGGTAATCAGAGCGATATCATGGCTGATGTTATGGGGAGTTCGAATCGATTGAATATCTTGCAGGGATAAAATCACATTCTGCCAGTTTGGCTTGAGTCTTGTGGTAATCCCCTGTTCACGAATCGGATGACAGCTTTTCAGATAAATGCGTTTATTTGTGAGAGTTAGGTCAGATAAAGACTTTCCTGCCGTCTTTAATGTATCCCAGTTCTGTTTTCCTTGCTCAGTATCATAAGAGCCAGTGATAACATGGAGTGCTGTTAAAATATCTATCTCGTACTTTGCATCAACTCCTGGATTCCCACGAAATCCGACAATTAAACCGACGCCGTTCATTTCGAATGTGACCCTGACAAGACTATGTTCGATCACATTTGATTCCGGATGTGCATTGATCACCTGATCTTGCCATGGCTGAGCTTTTAAATTATTGAGTGATAGTTGGCGAATCGCGTCATCTGTTAGCATGGTTTATTTCCTGGTGGAGTGATTATTCTGGAAATGATATGCCATGGATAAATATTTTCTTGTTGGTATTTATGCGTTTTTCAGGCGATATGATGAATGCTCATCAGGTGATAGTTTGTTGTAGATCTACTCGTTGTGGCTTCAAGGCTGGAATTGAGGACTGTGAGTAAAACGGATGATCGTTTTTATACAAGGTACCATAAAAAACCTGCTCAAATGATGAGCAGGCCGAAAAAGTATCGTTTGAATGATAGACAGTGGATTGTTTGAGCTTTATCAGCTCAGATAAATGATTAAGCGAGTTTCTTCAACAGTGCCTGAGCGACTGCTTCAGAGCTGGCCGGGTTTTGCCCGGTGATCAACAGACCATCTTCAACCACATAAGGTGCCCAGTCTGCGCCTTTTTCATACAGGCCGCCGAGTGCCTGAAACTCATCTTCGATCAGAAATGGAACCACGTCTGTCAGTTGCACGGCTGCTTCTTCGTTGTTGGTAAAACCAGTCACTTTGCGCCCTTGAATCAGAGGGGTTCCGTCGGCTGCTTTGACATGACGCAGTACGCCCGGTGCGTGACAGACAAAGCTGACAGGTTTGTTCGCACGTTCAAAGCTTTCGATGAGCTGGATCGAATCTTGTGAATTGGTCAGATCCCACAGTGGTCCGTGCCCGCCTGGGTAGAAGACTGCATCAAAATCTTCGTGTTTGATGCCTGCCAGCTTGACCGTATTGGCAAGGGCTGCCTGTGCGGCCGGGTCTGCTTTAAAGCGATGCGTCTGCTCGGTTTGAAAATCAGCCAGATCACTTTTCGGATCGAGCGGTGGCTGTCCACCGTCTGGTGAGGCCAGAACCACTTCAGCACCGGCATCGATAAAGCTGTAGTAGGGTGCGGCAAACTCTTCGAGCCAAAAGCCTGTTTTTTCACCGGTGTTGCCGAGTTCACTATGTGAGGTCAGAACCATTAAAATTTTCATTATTCTCTTCCTTTTCAAGTCATTGTTGTTCGTGTTTGTGAATTCAATCTGAATGCGTTTACTGCGCTAAAAAATCTTCCAACTGTGCCAGTTTATCGGCGTAAGGTGCTCTCAGACGCAGATTAGACGTGCCTTCCTGATTTTGGATAACAATCGGTTTGGCATGGCTGAAGCGGCGGAAACCGTGAATACCATGATACGCGCCCATTCCGGATGCGCCAACCCCGCCAAAAGGCAGATCTTCAATGGTCACGTGCGTCATGACATCATTGATGACCAATCCGCCTGAGGTGGTTTGACTGGCAAATTGTGCCTGCTGCGTCTGACTCTCGCCAAAATAGTAAGCGGCCAACGGGCGAGGATGCTGATTGACATAGTCAATGGCATCTTCTGGCTCGTGATAGGTTTTTACCGGCAGGAGCGGGCCGAAAATTTCTTCTTGCATAATCGCCATATCATCCGTTACATCAAGCACCAGATGTGGGGCAATTTTGCGGCTGGATGCATCGAAATCAACTTCATCATCCGGGGAGAGGCTGATCACACGGGCACCTTTTTGTTGCGCATCTTCCAGTAAGTGAACCAAACGTTGATAGTGTCGATCACTGATGATCGCAGTGTAATCCGTATTCGTTTGTAGTGTCGGAAAACTCTGACGAATAAACTGCTGCGCAGCGTCAATCAGTTGTTCCTCTGCGCCTTGAGGGAGCAGGATGTAATCCGGGGACAGACAGATTTGGCCTGCGTTAAAGGTTTTAATGGTCAGGGTTCTTGCCACCGCGGTAGACACATCGGCATCCGGCGCGATGACAACCGGAGATTTACCACCGAGTTCGAGCGTGACGGGCACCAGATTTTCTGACGCAGCGCGCATAACGAGTTTGCCGACCGCGGTACTGCCGGTAAACAGCAGGTGATCGAACGGCAGTGAACTGAATTGTTGGGCGATTTGGCTATCGCCTAGCACCACGACAAATTCCATCGGGTCAAAGTAACGTCCAACCAGCTCGGCAACCAGTTCTGATGTTCTCGGTGTCAGTTCTGACGGTTTGAGCATCACGGTGTTGCCCGCAGAGAAAATACCAGCCAGTGGGCCAAATGAAAGATTCAGCGGAAAGTTCCATGGACTGATGACACCGACGACGCCCAGTGGCTGAGGCTGAATCCGGGCTTGCAGACCTGCTTGTTCAGTGTCGATGGTTTCGGCGGCCATCCATTGGGCAACATGTTCGGCAGCGTGCTGGAGCGCTCGTATTGAGGTCGTAATATCGGCGACCATTGACTGATAAGTGCTGCGGTGTCCGAAGTCTTCACTCATGGCTTGTGACAGCGCGACGCGATTTTCTTTCAGTAAACGAATTGCACGCAGCAGGCGGTCCTGACGTAATTCAGCATCTGCGGGACCCGATTTCAGGTGAGCCCGTTTCATACTGCTGAGAATCGCATTCATCTCATTGAACGATGATGCATCGGAAGAATCGAGGTTCGCTGCGATGCTCTGAGCGGATGATGTTTGAACGGACATATAGACTCCTTAATAAAGCTGACAATGTATGTCGAAGACAGTGATTGATCACTTGGCTTTCAAAACTCAGCGTTTTTGACAATGTAACTGTTTCATTCAACGCAAATGAGTGATTCGACTGCGGTGCTTCAAGATGGGGAAATCATATATGAGAGTAGCGTAATCATGCTAACAAGGTTATTTTAGAGGGGGTATAAATATATTTATGACCTCTTTGAGGTGCGGGAGTTACCATGTCACTTGCTCGTTTAAGAACCTTTGTGGAAGTTTATCGTCAGCGTTCGATCAGTGCTGCGGCAAGAAATCTCAATTTGACGCAACCGGCGGTATCGCAGCATATTGCCGGGCTTGAAGTGGCTGTCGGGAGAAAACTATTTACCCGTGAAGCCTCAGGTGTGGCACCGACGACAGCGGCCGATGAACTGGCGATGGATATCGGAGATAAGTTGGATGCCGTTGAATCGGCGCTGGCGCAGGCGAGGTCGCGTTCGATCAATATGGAAGGCGTACTGCAAATGATTGGTCATGCCGATTTTATGGCTGAAGTCATTGCACCACGGCTCTTACCGTTGTTGCAGTCAGGCATTCGTATCCGGATGCATGCCGGTGATGGGGATTTAGTTCATCATATGTTGGTGGAAGGGCACTGTGATTTGGGGTTTACCGCCCATCCGGTGACGGATAAACGTCTGCGCAGCGAAACGGTAATGGAAGCGCCGGTGATGGCGGTTGCCGCACCGGAAGTGGCAGCCAGAATTGCTCAGGCAGAGGATTTAACGCAGGCTTTGCTGAGTGAGTCGATGCTGACTTATAACCTTGAATTGTCGGTCATTGATCGCTGGCTGAAGAAAAATCACCTCCATTTGGGCAGCCATCCGCCGGCATTGGTCAGTCAGGATTTACGGTCTTTACGCCGTTTACTGATTGAAGGATTCGGTTGGACTGTGATGCCGGACTATTTGTGTCATGAGCACATTCAGCGCGGCGAGTTGCAACAGATCAAAGCCCCGGTAGCAGACACGCGGCTGGAGTACTATATGGCATGGGCGCCCAGTGCGTTGCGTCAGCCACGAATCGCCCATGCCCGACAAACGCTTTTATGGGAGCTGAATCCACAGTATTCAAAGTAAAACGACCGGACGACCAGAGACATACGGATTCAAAGGACAGACCACCAAGCCGATCACAAAGGATGCTCGGGCGAAGCATATTCTTTAGGCGGATGCAAATGAAGTGAAAACACATACGTCATATACTTTCTGAGTGAGACATGGGAGACTGAACACAGCTTAACGCTGAGGTAAAATAACGATGATAAACCGTTCATCTCAACACAGAATGAATGTGGTTGTGATGAACATTGAGCCCGGATCTCGAAGAACATCGGTAAGAGTGATGACAGAACAGCAGCAAACAAAAAAAGCATCAGGGATGCATTTATGGGTTTATAAACTCATTGCGATCGTCAGTCTGATTTTGGCGATTATCGGTGCTGTTTTACCGGGGCTGCCCACAACCGAATTTGTTATTTTATGTGCATGGGCATCAGCGAAAGGCTCCCCCACGATTCATCATTTTTTAATGTCGAAACCCTTTTTCCGCAACATGATTGAAAACTGGCAAAACGGTAAAGTCATTTCCAGAAAGAATAAGATTTTGTCAGCGGTATCGATGTCGGTCTGTTTACTGATTTTACTGTTGCACAAGGTTGCTTTTGTCTGGGTCGCGGTATCGACTATCGGTATGTTGATCGGCAGTTACTACATCTGGAGACGTCCGGAAAAGCTGCCGGACTCTCCGGCGCTGAGGAAGGACGAGATCTGACCCCACAATATTGGCAGCGCTGACCAAGGATGTTACATCGATTAGTTGAGCTTTTAACTGCTTTCCATTTGTGGTTTATGGGCTGCGGTCTTACTTGGTTATTATTATCTGTTGCCGCTTTCGCTGCCATTTTTCTTCTGTACGTTGATGATGACAATTCTCGCTGTGATGATTTGGCTCAAAATTATGGACAGATTGATATCGTGGAACGAAAATTCAGCCAAGCGATGTAAGAGTTGGTCTCGGTGAAGCTTTGCTTGAACGTTATCCGCATGAACTGTCCGGTGGACAACGACTGATTCCGGATGGTTAATTGGCCGAAAAGACTCGTTGTTCCTGTCATGAAATTGCAAATACCTCGATGATGATTATAGCGGTGACAGATTTAAAACCTGAGTATTATGTTTCGTTGTGGGGGCTGTGGTGGTGCGGCTGTACAAAATATTCTGATGGGGGATAAATTTAAGCCGATATTGGGAATGCTGCCGAGAGTCCAGGAGCTTGGTGTTATATCTGTCGGTACTCCGAAAGAATGTTCTGTCTGACCGATAGAATGAATCCCCCAAATCAATACTGTTTTGAGTGGCAGGGTTTGGAAGGGAAACCGATACCATAATTTTAGGAAATAGACATCATCGTGAAGTGTTTCAGGATCTGAGAAGATAAAATAAATCCCTATCCCCCCTAATACCAGTCAGTTTATCGATGGAATTCAACTCATCAGAATATGTGAACGTATCATCTAAAGATATAAAAATAACTGTCAACCGAGTATGAAAATATTCTGAACTGAATCATAGTCTTCCCTGTACTTTATTTATTATAAGCTGCCTCTGAATTATGAAAATCACATTTCTAATTTATATAGTTGATTAAGCTCTATTGTTAAAGTAAGATTAATTCAATCAGTTGCTGTGCAACAATGTTTATTTGTGTTGATTTTTATGTTTTGAAAATTTCTTACATCCCTAGGATTTTGGAGCCTGTAATCCATGGGCGGTAGCATGTTTTTTGGTGTATTACCCTATCAATAGAGATATTTTGATACAAAATACATTTCTCATTTCAGACGACTCGATGCTTCATGAATTATGATAGATAACTCATCACCACAAGTATAACTGCTTTTATTCCAGTCGATGGAATCAAGTTTATCAGAGTATTTTCTAAAAGAATTTTATAGAGAAAAATATCAGTAAAATTCTTGTGTTCCTAAATGAAAATAAATTTATAGTTCCTTCTCCAGAAATGGAAGAAGTATTATTAATTTGACATAGATAAAATTTAAACAACTAAAAATATAGAGTTGTTTTTATTTGCCAATTGCATATTGATAACATATTGATACCAAATTAATGAGGAGGATTAAATATGAAAATGAACATAATAAATAAAGAAAAAATTCGCTATATTTTTAGTCGTATAAAAAGGAAAGGTGTTCTAAATACAGTTAGTGGTATAAATAGAAAATATATTAAATCAAAATCTATAGAGTATTTTTTATCTAAACGAATAAGTAATAATCTGGATATTCCTTATTTCCCTAAAATTTTACAAATAGAAACCAGAAGTGGTTGTAACTATTCCTGCTCATTTTGTCCCACAAATAAAGTCAAAATGAAACAAGGAAAAATGAAACAAGAATTATTTGATAAAATTATAGCACAGTTGAAACACTTTGATGGTTATATCAGTTTGTTTTTTAGAAATGAACCATTGATGGATAAGAGAATTATAGATTGGGCTCAAAAAATAAAAAATGAGACAAAGGCGAAAATAATTATTCAGACAAATGGTTCTCTATTAAATGAAGCAATGGCTCAGGAAATTAGTCAATATGCAGAACTAATTGTGAATGATTACACCGATGATAAAGTTATTATTAATGAAATAGGTAAATGGGAGAATACTATTTCAGATAATTTAATATTTATAACACGAAATGACTATGAAAATCTGACAAATCGCGCTGGAAATATTGGCGGAAAAGAAAAAGTTTTTCTAAAAAACTCATGTGTTAAGCCATTTACTGAATTTACCATAACATTCAGTGGCACTGTCGTTTTGTGTTGTCAAGACTGGACAGAAGAAGCAATTATAGGAGATCTTAATCATCAAAGTATACTTGAGATATGGAATTCAAATAATTTAAATGAAATCAGAGAGCAATTAAAGAAAGGAAATAGAATTGGAATATGTGAATATTGTGATTTTGTTGGGGTATAGATGATGAAAATATTTGATATAATACAAAGTCAGATATCCAAATGTTATACAAGAGGTAATGACTGGAATATTTCTAATAGTAAAGATACATATTTTTACTTCAATAATGAAAATTATTACGAAGTTGAGTTGGATGAGTACATTCAATTGTCTTATATAAAAGATGTAGATAGTGTCATATTATTGCCGACACTATGGGAACGATGTGATAAATATGAAATATTGGAAGCAATTCAACGAGGGATTGAACAATGTCTAAAATTTAATTCTATATTAATGGTCAGTATTCAATCTGGAAGTAATTATAGATTAGACATTATTGATAGTGTTCAAAAACTATTAAGTGAAAACAAAATTTACAATAAATTAATATTATTTCTTACTGATGTCAGGAGTAAAGCATATTCAATTAATCAAACTGTACTTTTAGCAAGAAAAATAAATTGCTCAGCAGTTGGATGGATGGATGATGATGTAATTCTATCTGATGATGCATTTCTACATCTATATGAGGATCTTTGTCATAGAAATTTTATAGGAAGCTCTGGTGCATTGAAATTCCCAACGCCTAAAAAATATCCAACGTCAAAATTTTTAAATTTTGCTAAGAATAAAATGTCTACAAAGAAAACAAAATATCCGCATGGCTGCTGTATGATGGTTGGCCTCTCATCAATAAAAAATTTGATTCCTGCTAGATATATCTGTGATGATGGGTTTTTCTTTTTTGAATTATTGGATATGAGATTAGACAATCCCCAAAATAATATGAAGATAGTGGAACAATCTACATGCCAACATTATGTTGGGGGAAATATAAAAGATACATATTTTCGTATACGTAGATCAATTATTAGTACTCTTATCTATTGTGCTGATTATTCATCAGATAAGTCTTTATATTATTTGAAGGAAATTCAGTTTAAGGGACTATTTCCTAATATGCTCATCAAGAGTTCTGTTAAAGATAAGATTATAAAAAGTATACTTAAATTTATATTTTTAATATGGCACATAATTATATTAATTGAACTGTTTTTCAGAAGAGTTTCGGGAAATCCATTAAGAGAGATCGCATGGTCTGCATACTCGTGGGAAAAAACAGAAAGTTTGAAAAAAAAGAGTTCTTTATTTGATTGATAAATAATTTTATTAAACCAGTTCACTAAATTAACAACGTAAAAAAGAGTTTGCTATGGATGTTTACAAACATATGTCTTCATGTAGGAAGTCAATAATTCCTATTATAGATCCATTTAAGTTTGATAATAGAATAAATATAGATAGACTACTGACTTTTCAGAAATATGCTCCTTTCTGTATAGTCGCTAGTACGGATTGTGAAAACTTTGAAATGAAAGTATCTCCCTTTATTGCTGCCGTATCAAAGATAAAAACTATCCCTATTATAACGCATTTCCCTCCTCAGAAACCAAAAGGCTTTCCCTCATCACCTCATGCAGATGCATTTTTGGCTACATCAGTAATAAATTCTAATATGGAATACTATAGTTCTTTATCATTAGAGAGAGAGTCGATCAAGCAGAGTGTTCAAAACTATGGTGACAACGGCTTCATTAGCTCTGCTGCTTTAGTTTTAGGCGATGATGAAAAATCTCAAAAGTTTGTACAATCAAAGACTGTAGAGCACTCTAAAGAAAGCATTTCCAGAACACTAGAGGGTATAGATTTTGATCCATTAAATGTTTTTTACTTATACTCAAGAAATAGTGTTATTTCTAATGAAATATGTAGTTTTGTTAAATCGATTGTTGGTGATAGAACTCTATTATTTGTTAGCGGAGGGATATCAAATACTGAGCAAGCAAACAGCCTACTATATTCTGGTGCTGATTTTATTTCAATTGGAACTGCATTTGAAGACGTAAATTGGAATAATAATGCAATGAATATATTAAATAAAGAAAGAGTTTATTAAAGGGGAACTATAATATGGATGATGTAATTTTAGTCGACGAGAATGATAATATAATTAGAAATATCAATAAATTAGATGCTCATTTAAGTGGTGATTATCTCCATCGTGCCTTTTCCTGTTTTATTATTAATTCAAATAATGAGGTGTATATCCAGAAGAGAGCACAGAATAAACTACTTTGGCCAGGATATTGGTCTAACTCATATTGTAGTCACCCAAGACCAAATGAAGACATTTCTCATGCTGTGTTAAGACGAGCGGAAGAAGAGCTTGGTATTGTAACTAATGAAGAGCCAATTTTTTTATATAAATTCCAGTATAAAGAAAAATATGAAGATATAGGGTATGAGCATGAATTATGCCATGTATTCATTGTTTTTACGGACACATTACCAAGAGAAAATCCTGAAGAAGTATCTGCTGGATTATTTATTAAAATTGAATGTATTCAAGAATATATAAATAATAATAAATATTTGTGTACACCTTGGTTCAGAAAAGAATGGGAAGAAATATTACAGAATCACTCTGATAAATTATTTCAACCTTCATGTGAATGTTCTAGTTAAAGCATACGATGATTTCACATAATACGATATGTCATCTATTTTGATGTTTTTCATAAAGGTACATCATTGTTTTAATGATGTGATCAATCAGGTTTTGAAATAATGAATACTATTTGGAATGAAAAAAATAAAATTTTCAATGATCTTAATCAATTACATGGAGTTTGTGTTTATATTGATGAAGAATATTTGTCAACATTTTGTACAAACTTTGGCGGAATGTATTCAACACCACCACTTGCTGTCATTTGTGTAAAACGTTTAGATTCAATCACTGATATTATTCACTATTGTAATATAAATGAGATACCAATAAATATACGCGGTGTCGGACATTCTTTTGGTACACAATCACTTTCTAAGGGGATTGTATTAGTAGTATCAGTTGAAAAACCAGTATTTGAACAAGTTGATGAACGTAAATTTAAAGTATCAGCTTTTGAAACATGGCTGTCTATTGAATACTTTTTGAGAAAAAAAGGTTTATCATTTCCTATCTTGACTAGGCATCCTGATACGACTGTTGGAGGAACACTTACTGTTGGTGGATATGGAGAAGATTCATATTTATACGGGAGTCAAGCTTCATGCATTCAATCGTATACACTCTTAACCCCTGATGGGAAAAAGCATCACTGTTCAGAAAATTCAAACTCCGAGCTTTATAACTTTGGACTCGTATCATTAGGAATACTTGGTATTATCGAAGATGTTACTTTTGAAGCTATACCATTGAGATTGAAAAATATACTTTATGTGATAGAGTTTGATGGAATTCTCCACCTGCTAATTTTTTTGATACTTATATCAGAATATTCCAATCTGAATATAGAAGCAATGACATGTCAATTATATCAAGGGCGATACTATGTCAATATGATTCTTAGCAATGATTCTGAACAGATAAATATCATTAATAAAGTTTTAGAATACGAAGTGGTAGGATGCATTTGCTATAAATATCATTTGGTAAGTGATTATAGAGGAAGAACATTTGGGACCTACAGAGATGACCTCTGGAATAGAGATAATGTCAATCTTTGGGGAGACTATTGTGTTGATCAAAATAATGTTATATCTTTTGCCGATTTTCTATTGAATAAAGTAATTAACAATGATGTTTTCATCAAGAACAAAGGTCGGCTTCTTATAATTTTAAAGAAAAGCCCGGATTTAAGTAAATTTTTTCCTTTCGAACCTATATCAAAAGATATGAGTGGGATTGTTTTTGGGTTTGGCGTTTATTTTACGATTCCAAAGAATGTAACTAAAGAATACGAAAAAATTAAACAACTACATAGAGAAATATTAGAAATGTGTATTCTAAATGGAGGTCGTCCTTATCTTGCTGGATGGCATGAAATGAGTTATGAAGATAAATTAAAAACATATGGGTTAGATTATATAAAAATATTGGATCTCAAAAATAAATTAGACCCTAAAGGAATTGTAAATAATTATGACTTTTTTACAGAACATTAGTTACATCGTATGTATTCGGTTGGATAGATAGTTAAAATTATTTGAATATATATTAAATCTAATCACATGAATATATTTGTTTGATGTAATTGTTTGAGGTTATATCAATGATTTACTGTGGAGAAATTAATTTAATGAAGAATATATTGATCATTTGCATGAAAACATGGGGGCGAATGGGAAATTATGAAGCAGCAAAGAAGATTAAATTTGAGCTAGCCAGCAAGGGAATTTTTTCTACAGAACTAGTCTGTTTTGATGAGTTAGTACCTACATTCAGAGAATTTGGATTAAAGATGCAAGAGATTGCTGCAAGTTACCATGAACCTCATATAAAAATGAAGCTGTATGATGAACTGATAGATAGCATAGATTTGTGGATTAGTGATGATAACAATGAGAGGATAGTGAATGAATTATTATTTTGTATTATTAAAAAGGATATGCCATCATTAATTATTTCAACGAAAGGTATTATTTCTAGAGTTATTTATGTGTTAAAAGAAAAATTCAATTTTAATTACAAAACTGTGAATTTTATAACTAACCCAGGTCTATTAGATATTAGAATACATCGACACTTCAGTAGTGACTTAACAATTAGAACTACAGATTATTACCCGAATCATGATATAATTAAAAAATTTAATAAACTGAAAACAGTTCCATTATTCAAGGAAATTCCAAATTATCAAATAAAAAAGCAGGGTGTACCATCTATTTTGATTCTCTGCAATGGGTGTGAAGAAGGCTACTTCGATGTATTAAAAACTTCGTTAGAACACCCATCGAGACCTAAGGTAATCATGGTTATTATTTCAAATGAAAAATTTCTTGATAAATGTATAGAATTAAATAAAAGACATGAAAATAGAGCTCATATTTATAATGCACTAGCTAATAAGGATTATCTAAAGATAGCACTAGAGGCTTCAACAAACAATCGTTCATTCTTATACTCTAAATCAGGCCCGAACACAGTTCTGGAATCAATTAGATTCAATTTACCTGTTTTAGTACATTTCTCCGGTTTACCAATGGAAAGATGGGTAGTTGAGTTAATAAATAAAAGAAAATTTGGCTATTGTTTTGACAGTCAATCTCATGGCGCTGAGTTCATCAAACGGTGGTTGGATAATCCTGAGATCATAACTAAATTTAAATATAATATAGAATCAAGTAAAGTTAATGATATGGATATAACGCTGAAAGATTTACCTGATATAATTTATGATGTTATATAATGAATGTTAAGGAAGTGTTTAATGTTAAAAATGAAAAAATTTCCTATGATAACTGTATTTATAATATGTGTGACGATTTTTTATTCTACATTCGTTTCATATTCATTAACGAACAGCTTTATCGGTAAAGTAAGCATTGTAGATCTAGAGCAGTATGGAGGGTTAACTCCCAACAGATTATATGATCTTGAGTATTGGCGATTTCTGGTTTCTCAGCTTATACATGTTAAGCAGATGCATATGCTCTACAATGTATTATCATTTTTTATACTAGGTCTTGTACTAGAAAAGCATGTTGGTTCTAAATTTTTATTCATTTTATGGTTTACATCTGGTGCTTTGGGAACACTTTATAGCACTAATTTTGTTAGTTATCCTTGGAATATTGGTACGGGAGCATCACAGGCTATTTTAGGTGTATCTTCCTTTGCATTATTGTTAGTTTGTATAAAAGAAAATACTTCTATAATATTAAAATTATCTGTCTTTTTTTCTATGATACCGGCTATTGCTTTAGATCTAATTTATGCTCACTATCCTAAGCCAGGACATATCCTTTCTATTTGTATCGGTCTTATAATGAGTCTGGTATTCTATAGAAAAAATAGATCTTATTTTGATAATGTTAAGATTTGAAAGTAATAGTTATCTAAAAATGAGTATAATAATGTGATTGTTCTTGATTGATACACTTGTGATAAAAATTAGAGAAAGGACTTTTTGTGCGTAATATAATTTTTTTTCTTGAGGAATATCCAGTCTTAACACAAACTTTCGTTCATCAACAGATTGTTAGTTTGAAAAAAGAAGGGTTTAACATAAAAGTTGTATCCATTTGCAAATCTAACACTGATGATTATACTATTCCTTATGTTTGTCTGGAAGATATAAATAACATTCACTCTATATATGCAATATTTAAATTTATTTATTTCTCTATAATATCGGGTCATTTTTTTTCTCGAATTAATTTGTTTAAAAAAAATTGTTACCGTAAACGCTTGTTCTTTAAATTTTTATCTAACCCACCACTGATAAAACCGACTGATATAGTTATAAGTCATTTTGGTATGGCTAGTATTATGGCCGCACAATTGAAAAAGTATGGATATATAAAGAATACTTTATATAGTGTATTACATGCATATGAAATTACAAAAGAAAAAAGCCTTGATGATTTGGGAGATCACTACGGAATTCTATTTGAGCAAGCAAATAGAATTTTTTCAGTTTGTGAACATATGCGTAATCGGATTATCGATTTGGGATGCAATTCTACTCGTGTAGAGGTACTACATCTGGGAGTCGATATTGATGCACTCTCGTGTTTAGATGTAAATGTGTCTAATCAAGAAAAAATGAAAATTATTTTTGTTGGTCGTTTAACAGAAAAAAAAGGATTACCTGATTTATTACTATCTCTAGCACGGCTAAATGGTGAGGTGTCATTTACTTTAGATATTATAGGTGGTGGTGAATTAAGTGAGTACTGTCATGATTTAATATTAAAGCTTCATTTAAATGAGCATGTAAAAATGCATGGTTTTCAACCTCATCACATAGTTTTAGATTTTATGAAAAATGCAGATGTTTTAATCCTTCCGTCCAAAACATCTGATGCTGGTGATATGGAAGGTATACCGGTGGTATTAATGGAAGCGATGGCTATGAAAAAAATAGTACTCTCTACCTATCATAGTGGAATTACTGAATTGATTGAAAATAATGTCAATGGGATTCTTGTCAATGAAGGAGATGTTATCGATTTATCAAAAAAAATATTATATATAAGTAAGTTGAGCAAAGATAAGAAAGATATTATTGGAATGAACGCCAATCAAAAAATAATGAATGAATTCAATATTAAATTTCAGGCTAAATGTTTAGCTAACATTATACTTAATGATGACGTTTATGAAGGGGTAAATAAATGAAATGTGACATTGTTTTTATATCTTATGATGAACCATGTGCTGAATCTAATTGGATGCATTTGAAAAAAAGATTTCCTGACACCAAAAGAGTTCACGGTGTTAATGGTATTTTAAAATCGCATAAAGTTGCTTCTGAGACTGTAACCACAGAGTGGTTTTTTGTTGTTGATGGAGATAATAAAGTTAGAGATGATTTTAATTTTGATCTACCAGTAGAACCGTTATGTTCAACTGCGACTTATGTATGGAGAAGTGTTAACTCCGTTAATGGTTTATGTTATGGGAATGGCGGTGTAAAATTATTTAATAAAAAACTGTTCCAGGGAGTTAAACACTTTTCTGGAGATATGACTATCTCCCTTAGTCCTGATTATCGTATAGTCAATGTTGTTGCTTCAGATACAGTCATTAACACAAGTAATTTTCATTCTTGGAGAGCTGCTTTTCGAGAATGTATAAAGCTTAGTATACCAAGGAAAAATCTTAAAGATGATATTATCCGTAAAGAAAGATTAACAGCATGGAGTTTGATTGATACTCATATAGATTTTGGCGATTGGATATCAATAGGAGCGATAGATGCGGCTCATTTCTATCAAGAGAATATCGATAATATAGATTTCATGTTATCGATGATTAATGATTTTAAATGGTTAAGAGATACCTTTAATTTAAAATATGTTCATAAAAATAATATATAATAATTCTACTATAGTTAAACGTATCAGGAGGTGATGGATGTTACATAAAGTAGCCATTCTTATTCCCACGTATAAACGTAGTTCATCATTATTGCGTTTATTAAAATCCATTGAAAAATTAGAATCATCAAATTCTTATACTGTAATTGTGGCTGATAATGATTTTTATCAACAAGAATCTTTTAATATGATCAATAAAATAAAAAGTGATTTTAATTTTCATGTTGATATAATTGTTGTTGAAAATAAAAATATCTCCTTAGTCAGAAATATGTTGTTAACTTTAGCCTTCGAAAAATATCACTGTGATGCAGTTGCTATGATTGATGACGATGAGGTTGTTAGTTCCAGATGGTTAGATACACTAATTAAATGCCAAATACAAACCGATGCTGATGTAATACAAGGTAATACTCAACCCATTTTCTTAGATAAAAAAAGGAAATGGATGGAAAAAGTCTCATTTTATTACAGAGACTTATTATTATCAAATACAGAAGAAATAAATGTCAGTACTTGTAATGTTTTTATTGTACGTCGGGTATATGAATCGATGAAAGATCAGCTATTTGACTTAAGTTTTGGTCTTATTGGTGGAGAGGATACAGATTTTTTCCATCGAGCTAAAAGAATGGGGATTAGTTACTTCTATTGTAGTGATGCATTGGCCTATGAATTCTACGATAAAAAACGTGCAAATATTATTTGGGTATTGAAAAGAAGTTTTAGAGTAGGGAGAACAAACTATAGAATATTTAGTAATAATAATCCAGCTAAGCTATGGAGTACTATTTTCATTCTTCCATTTACTATTGTGAGGCTTGGTATTTTCTTTTGGTATCCCAAACTGTACATACATTACCTAATTAAAATGTTTCGCCAGATCGGAATTATATTTGAAGGCGTTCGTTATAGTTTAAATCATAGATGATTATTTAAATGAGTAGTTAATATGAGTAGGATTTCTGTACTAATTCCCCATTATAATCAACCTATACTTATTATCGGTGCTATTGAGTCTATAATGAGAACCTGCTTGAGTGATGTACAGGTTTTAGTTGCTGATGATCATTCATCAGAAGATAACTATATACAGCTTCGGTATGCTTTAGAATATTTAATAAGGAAGAATGGTCTAAACATAAGGTTGTTTAGGAGTGATAAAAATGTTGGAACTTATCGATTGAAGAATGATATAATTAATAAAATAGATACTGAATTTATAAGTTTTCATGATGCAGATGACTATTCTGTACCAATGAGGTTAGATTATCTGTATACTCTTATGAGTAAAAATAATTCCATTGATATAATGGGCTCTTCATATATGGACTTCTATCAAAATCTTCATACAGCCAACACATTTCGCATTAAGAAGTTTTATAGAATTCCTTTTATAGCACATCAACTTGGTAAGAAGTACCTAAGTTTTCAGCCTTCTCAATTAATTAGATTTAGTATATTCCGCATTCTCGGTGGATTTGATGGTACAACCAGAATTGCTGCTGATGATGATTTTTTACTTAGAGCTATTCATTGTGTGAAAGTCAGAAATATTAACCGTCCCCTCTATATCAAGGTAGAAAGGGAAAGTTCTTTGACTACATCGTCTGCTACTGGATTTCAATCAGAAGTTAGATTGAATTATATAGAAAAATTAGACCAATTACGAAATACAATAAAAATTAATTTGCCATTATCAGAGTATATGAACAAACCCAACGATGTTCCATTTAATCTGAACGAAATAGATTTAACATGACTGAAGTATTTTGACATGAAAATAAAGAGGTATTCAGTTGAAGATTTTTATATTTTTGTAACGGATACTTTAAGTGAGATAATATGATTAATATTAAAGAATGCTTGAATGATGTTGTAGAAAAATTGAAGGAAGAAGAAAAAACATTATCTATTCTTGGATATGGTTCATATTTTATGGGTAACTATAAAAGTGGCAGCAGTGACATTGATTTGCTTATCATACATGAACGTGAGATTGACTTATTTAGAAAGAAGATCTTTTATCATAATGTAGAGTTTGAACTTCGATATATGGCAGAAAATTCTCTAGTAAAGCTTTTATCTCATAAGCATGGGCCTACAATAAAGCATATGCTGGATTCAGAGATTATTTTTGATAGTAAAGGTAGAGCAAGAAATTTAAAAAATAAAGCCTATTCTATAGTTGATTCACCTATTGTAGATACATTCTCTATAGAAAGTCGAAGGAAAAGTGCACTGCTCATTGAAAATCTATATCGGAAAGTATATCAAGTGAAAGATGATCTTGGATTTTTCGAGTTTGCATGTTCTAAATTTTTGCTCAATATTGCAGATTCTTATATTAGAGTTCATCGTCATTGGGGGCTGCAAGGTTTCCGCCAAATAATTTTCCAGCTCAAAGATATTGATGAAAATTTTGCTGATCATTTCTCACGAGCAATGAGCCCTAATCATATAGATATAAGACTTGATAATATCGATTATCTTTATAGAGAAGTTATTATGCTTCTCGGTGGTGAAACAAACGCTGACGAAAATTTTGTGAGTCACGGGATTATGAATATATTAAATATAGTTGAAAACTAAAAATTATATTCATTTGAAATATAGTATGTTTTGATTGTATTTCCTAATTGGGTAATAATCTAACTTGTTATTTCATTTTTTGAAACTTATATTAATATTATTCAGGAATTAGTATGAAGATAGATGTAGGATTGAAAGGCAACTTTGCATCAGGTTATATAAAGTCCTTGTTGTTATACTCTCTACTATTAAGTATCATTAGTTCATTTTCTGCATTTTTCATGCAATATCTGATCGATGCAGTTATACCATCTGGTGACTTGCGGTTTTTATTTATATTTATGGTATCTTATTTGTTATATGAATCGTTTAATATAATATTAAATTATTTGACTGCTCGATTTAGAGCATCTCTAGAAAAGTATTTAGATTATTACTATCTGGATAAATATTTACTAACTCTGATTGCTACGAATCTGTCTATATTAAATAATTATAATAAAGGTGGATTGATTCAACGAATTTATGATGCTCAGAATATTAAAAATTATCATTTAACGCTCTTAATCGATATTGTTGTTAAAGTTATTACAATCCTAATATTATCACTCATAGTTTTATTTATTAGTCCTCTAGTTGTCATCTTTTTAATTTTGGGAATGATGATGCTGGTGACTGTCTACTTTTTGTCCGCTAAGAAAATGGTCCTTTTAGAAGAACAACGATTTAAAATAAAATCAAATTTTCTTTCAATTATGGATGATATCATTGGAGGAAGAGAAACAATACGAGGCAATAATTATAGAAACAAAATTCTGAATAGATGTATTGATAAGATGAGTGATTTCTTAAATAGAGAGAAAAATGTTGCTTTGCTTGTCGCTGGTGTGAAAAGTAAAACTCTGACCATAAATACAATCATTGGTATTGTTATTCGATGCGTTATGGTTATTAGTATTATTCAATATAGCAGTTTCTCTCTCGGTGTAATGCTGACATTAATTACTTTTACAGAAATATCTTTAAAGCATACGATGCAGATTTTGGTTTCCTTTATGGAGTTGAAAAGATCAAGTATTACTCTTGAACGATATAAAGAATTTATGAGTAATAATGTTGTCGATGAGAATTTATTAGGAAATGAACTGGATGATAATATAACGGTTATAGATAAAATTACAGTGAAGAATCTCCAGATTGGTACGAATGGAAATGTCATTTGTAAAATTCCAGATATTACATTCAAAACTAATCATATATATAAAATAATAGGACCGAATGGTATTGGAAAAACGACTTTGTGTAAAACCTTGATTGGTTTAATTCCTCCTGTGAATGGTGTTGTTAGTTTTTATATCTCTGATAAAAATATTAACCCTGATATTCATATCAATCAGTGCTCAGCATATTTTCCACAAGATATACTCTTTACAACGAGTATTGTTGAAAATATCACATTAGGAAGAGAGATCGGTAGGGATAAAATTGAAATTATGCTTAAAAATCTAAACCTGTGGCAGTCAATAGATTGTCTTCCTGAGAAGCTGGATACAATGATTAGTGATAAGGTCAATCCTTTTTCTGAAGGGCAAAGGCAGATATTACTGTTCTTGAGGGGATATTTATCAGATAAGTCGGTGTTAATATTTGATGAAATATTTAGAGGTATCGATAATAAAATTGCCAAAACAGTGAGTAAATTGATTTCAGAAAAAAGAGACTGTATCATATTTTATGTTGCTCATGACTTTACTATTGATTGTGAAAATCATGAGGTACTAGAGTTAAAAAATGAGAATAGCAATGATATTATCAAGCTAGAGGCTTTCAATGAGTAAGTTAAACTCTAATAGTGACGTTAAGTCAGAGTTGCATAAAGAGTATAAACTGATTATAAATATAACAATTGTTTTGTTGATAATATGCTTTGTTTTATCTTTTTTTGTGACAATTAAGAGAAGAGTTGTTTTAGAGGATGCTTTTATTAAGACAGCACCTGAGCCCGTGTTATTTTATGCGGAAAAAGATATAGATATTAAAAGTTATAAAGTTCGTGATGGTGATGTGGTTAGAAATGGGGATTCTATTTATAATGCAATTAATCCAGATTTAGAAGAGGCTGAATCTCTTTTATTACAACAAATAAAACGGGATAAAACAAAAATAAATGCATTAAATGAATATATTAGTAATATCTATGAAAAAATGAATATTGAAAAGAATTATGAGGAGTTTAGGTTTAATAAAAATAAGATTGAATTGAAAAACATTGACTCTATTTTGAAAGAGCATAGAGATGACTATGATTTTTTTAGTAAAGGATATAAAGAGCAGATGAACTTTGTAGACAATGTTTCAAATCAAAGTAATAATTATTTGTCTATAAAGGATATTATTAAGTATAAAATAGAACTATTCGCTTCACGTAGTGATTTGATTGACCTTCAATCTGATATATTAAATTTAGAGAAAAGAAAATTTCTCTTAGATGATGAGCAGAATCGATATACTATTGGGGCAACTAAATATAAAGAGTTAGATATAGAGATTAATCAGATAAAAGGTGATCTAGCGGTTCTTATCTCAGAATTAAATGTAAAAAAAACACGAATGGATAATATAAGAAGTAGTAAGTTGAGAATAGAAGGTGTTGCAAAGTCTGGCGGTAAGATTGAATTTAATAATATCAATGGAATCAGGCCGAAGCAGGTAAAAAAGGGGGAGTTAATTTTTACGATATATCCTGAAGGGAATCATTTTATAGCAAAAGGCGTTGTTAGTGAAAAGTATATTAGAAAAATAAAAATTGGACAAAACGTAGAGTTGAAAATGGATGCCTATGATTATCTCAAGTATGGCGCAATAAAAGGAAAGGTTGAAGCTGTATTTGGTGTAAAAAATGGTAGGTCTGAAATTGTAATAAATATTATTGATAAGAGAGATTTTGATTTGGAGTTCGGTAATTCTATCAAGGCATTTATAATCTTGAATGAAGTTAATTTGTATGAATATTTATATGAAATACTGTTTCCATACATTGCTTAAAAGTCTTGATTTTATATGTCATTATTAAGGTGTTTCGTTGAAAAAGTTTTTCTAAAAGTGTTTTGGTATCAGTATGAAAAAGTTATTTATGAGGCATGCGGTGAGTTCATTAAATTGCATGAAATATTATTTATCTTCAAGAAAGTTTTTCTTATTTATTCGAAATAGAATAATTTTTCTCTATCATGCAATGGATCCAGATTATAATAAGTTGAAAGATATTTTTGATAGCGGAGAACTAGTCGTTATTCCTGCGGGATTTCGATGCTATACAAAAATGAGAATATTTAAGGAATTAGGTTTAAAACAAGCAAGTCTTCCCTTTGATAGCGGTTTCTTCTCCTCTTATGCTGTTGCCGAAGTTTTAAAAAGTAGAAAAGTTTTTCTTAATTATCCTGAAGAGTATGATGAGACTCACTGTGTATGTATTAAAGATGGTAACTATCAAGATGAAAAATTTGGAAGAGGTATTAAGTTTCAGACTTCAAGTTATACAGAGATCAACGAATTAGTAAAAGATCGAAATCAGGATGATATTGAATGTTATTTAGATACTACTTATGGGTTTTATACTCTCGATAAAAAACATAAATTTGTTTTGGCACACTATAACTGGCATCCATTCGCAAGTCAGGATAAAAGTCAGGGGATCTATGATATATCACTCAATCTTAAGTCAATTAATCGTACTATAAATAATAGGATAGAAAGAATGTTTGATATGTGTAACAAAGCAAGGTATGTGGTGTTTACTATCGATAAGTTACAGAATTGTCATCATATGACCATTGATAATGAAGTATTTGATTTGAATGATTTAGAACCAATCATTAATGCAGCACAGGATTCTTTTGGAAGTAAGTGTTTTGTTGTGCATTTTTCTGAAATCAACTCACCATCTAAATTATTGAAGTTAATTCATAATCAGACGTGATTTTTTGTTGTTTGATTTGCTGATATTAACTTTAAGTTTACCGTTTTGAAGTCAGAGTAGACTCTCCTGCTGGCTATGGTAAGAAACAATTCCACGGACCAGTATATACTTACTATTATGATCTTCATCGATTATATATTGACGTTGATTATGGGGGGAAGTTGTTTAACGTCCCTCAAATGCGCATAGAAGACAGAGGAAGTTCTCGTGGTGATTCAGACTACACAACAAAACGTGGTTACATTACATTTTATGATATTGATACCATGAGACGTTAACACTCAATTATGATTGAGTTGATTAACACGACCTGTTTCTGGGGTTACGCCCGGAAACAGGTTTTTTATATTATGCATCATGATAAACCGTTGGGGGGAGATGATGCGTGATAGCTCAATCCCCGTTGCTCGAATCCGATGCCGATGGTCTAAACATATTCTGCACGATCGGCGGCGACTGGTATCAAATATCACCTAACCAACGTCATCACATCAGAAAAATTTAATCGCTCCGCGCTTACCTGCCCCATCATGCTCTATGGGGTCAGACTTGTCCGAAGGCGTTTTATTTGTCGCTTTGTCGGCAAGACTGTTATTTTTGGCGGGATTCTTCTCCTGCTCAGGCTGATAATGTTTCCCAATCGTCAGCGCATTATTGCTCTTTCCTTGTTTTGACTGCGGTGACTTTTTGTTCGCTGGCGTCTTTTTCGCGGTGGGGTTTTTGCCTTTACGCTGCGAAGAATTCTCTGACGCTGTTGTTTGCGATGCCTTTTTATGAGATTGACCGGGCTTGTCTTGAACGGGGGCAGCCTGAGCGGGTTCACCCACAGGGACATCACAAATGACGAGATAGTACTCACCGTTAAATTCGACCAGATCACCATCATACATTTTACGGCGTTTACGCAGTTCGAGTTCACCATTCACCACAACATATCCCTCAGCAATGGCATATTTAGCTTCACCGCCGCCGCTGACAACATCCGCTATCTTAAGGACTTTATATAGTTCGATAGGCTGACTGTTGACTTCAATGCCAATCGCTTCGATTTCAATTTCTGCCGCTTCATCAGCGTGGTTTTCATTATTTTGCATCGATAAATTCTGAGTGATGATTGAGGGGGAGAGTGTATCGGTTTGCCACCGAAAGTGACAATGCTATTTATCAAAAGGTGTGTCTGTTGATTCAGAATCACCGTGGTTTTGGGGCGCAATGAGGGTGAAGACGAGCGCCGCGACATACAGGCGCGACAACCATCTGATCGGACTGATTGTTCATCACCGGTTTGGGGCGCAGAATACGTCTATGACCGACTGAACTGCTGTACCAGCCGCTGTAAACTTTCCAGACTTGTCACAAGGGTATTGGTCCGTTCAACCGATGATGACGAAAGTAATTTTGTTGACTGAATGGCATCATTCATCCGTATCACATGTTCGTTGATCCCTTGAGTGACCTGCACTTGTTCGGTAATGGCTTGTGCCGTGTACGCACTTTGCTCGCTGATAGAAACCAAGTCATTCACAATCGCCTCGAATGACGCCTTACTTTGTCGTGATTTGGAGACGCTTTGCTCTGAAGCTTGGACGCCTTCTTCCATCAACTGTCCCGTTTTATGGACGGTTGCTTGTAGTTCTTCAATTTTCGAGCGAATATCTCCGACAAACGTACTTGTTTTGGCAGATAAGGCGCGTACTTCATCTGCCACCACGGCGAAGCCACGTCCGTGCTCACCGGCTCTTGCTGCTTCAATTGCGGCATTAAGAGCCAATAAGTTGGTTTGTTCGGCGATACCTTGAATCATTTCCAGAATTGTTTCGATGCCATCAACGTCATGATAAAGTTGTTCCAGCGCGGTTTTCGAATGGGTTAAATGTTCACTCAGGAGATGAACGGTGTGGACGGCTTCTTCAATGGTCTGGGTGCCTTCCTGAGCTTTGTTTTGTGCATCGTTGGCAAATTCAGAGCTTTGTTTGGCCTGTTTAGAGACTTCATCAATAGAGGCCAACATTTCTTCAGCAGATACAGCCATCGCACTGGTTGCTGTTTCTTGTCCGCTCAGTTCCCGATCCATCAACCGGCGATTATCAGCTTCTTCATTGGCTGCTTGGAGGAGAGTGCCGGATGTTTCTTTGGCCCGCGCAGTCGCGGCCCTTAACTCTGCACGTTTCATCAGCAGTGCCAACTCTATGCGAGAGAGATCATCACAATAGCCTGTATACGGTTGTTCCATGAGGGGATTGTTGTAATGGTCTTGCGCCAATTCATTCAACGTTGTCATGCGCTGTTTCAGTCGATATGAACACCCGAGCTGGAGCAGGATCGATGGGATCATGACACCGAGCATGAGTGGTGCAGACAAGGGGGTAGAAGCAAAAGCGATCAGGGTGAGCAACTGGAGCAGCATGAGCCCGAATGAGACATTCATCCATTGGATGCGTCTGATTGCGACAGCGCCTTTTTTCAAACGACGATAAAGTGATATCGCCCGTGAAACCTGTGCATCTGTCGGTTGTGTTCTGACGGATTGGTACTCGTAGATCTTGCCATCTTTGCCCATGATCGGGGTGACAAAAGCCGAGACCCAATAATAATGACCGGAATTTTTACATTGATTCTTGACCAGTCCCATCCAACTTTTGCCGGATTGAATATAGTCCCACAACTGGCCAAAAGCGGCCTTCGGCATGTCATGATGGCGAATGACATTATGGGGTTTATCGAGGAGTTCTGTTTGTTGATAACCGGCAACCCGGCAAAAATCTTCATTGCAGTAGGTGATATGACTGTCGGGGGATGTGGTTGATATGAGACTGTCATTCTCGGAAAAACTGACTCTTTTGTCTGTCATCGTAATCTCTTTACTATCGAACTATCGGTGATGATTGATGCGGCTGTTCTGAATATAAGCACAGTAACTGGGATGTATCGGAGGTTATAATTCTATCAAATAAACATGACAGAACGTTGATATGAGTCATCAAGTGAATGGCTATTGATGCCGTGCTGTTTATGCTGTGCTGGACTGCACAGTTACATGATCTTGGATTGATAGCGTTTCAAATTACATGCTATGTTGACGGCCAAAATGGATTGCGAATGCACAAGCATGCAAAACCTGAATATTTCAAAGCATTTGCGACGCGTGTTGCTTTGAAATATTCAGGTTTTTTTATATGAAAAAACGAGTTTGGATAAACATGCAGGTTGAAAAAATACTCAATAATAATGTCATTATCTCTATTGATGAGCATGGACACGAAGTCGTGGTTATGGGCAAAGGCATCGGCTTTCAAATGAAGCAAGGGATGTCGATTGATCAACAGCGGATTGAAAAAGTATTTACACTGGCTAAAACTGACGATAAATCACTCGACGCGCGTTACCACGAACTTCTGGAAAAAATACCGTTGGAACTGCTTTCTGTGACGGAATCGATTGTGCGCTTAGCTGAGCAGGATTTGCCGGGACAGTTGCATCCGAGTGTCTATATTTCTTTAGCCGATCACCTGTTTTTTGCCATAGAGCGAATGGTGAAAGGCCAACCGGCCAGAAACCCGATGTTGTGGGAAATCCGCCAGCTCTATCCGCAGGAATATAATGTCGGCTTGCAAGCATTAGGTTTGTTGAAGACATCTTCAGGGATTCAGTTTGATGAAGATGAAGCGGGCTTTATCACGTTGCATTTAGTGAATGCGCAGCTCAATGAAGATATGAATCATACCGTCAATGTGACCAATTTGATTCGTGATATTGTGCAAATAATTCAGTACCAGATGGCAATCAGCTTGGATGAGAAAAGTACCGATTTTCAACGATTAGTGACGCATCTGAAATTTTTTGCGCATCGATTAATTCATCAGAAGACCATCGAATCCGGTGACGATTCACTGTTTATCTCCATCAAAGAGCAGTATCCACAATCGTTTGGTTGTACAGAGAAAATCGGTCAGTACGTCGAGAAAAAATATCAACATGTGATGACGTCAGAAGAGATGATGTTTCTGACTGTACATATAGAGCGGGTCAGACGGGCCACTCATTCATGATAGCTGAGAACATATGATAGCTGAGAACTCATGATGCTGAGAAAACATGATTACTGAGAAAAGATGACATGAATCATTATCAGGAACTGGCGAGCCGGATTCTTATCGGTGTCGGTGGTGCGAATAATATTAAAAGTGTTGTTCACTGTACGACACGCCTGCGTTTTGTGTTGAAAAATGAAGAGAAAGTCGCCGGTGAAAAACTGCTTGAACAGCCGGATATTGTCGCGGTGATGAAAAGCCTCGGCCAGTATCATATTGTGGTCGGTGGACATGTCGCTCAAATCTATAATGCGCTCCAAGTGTTGTTAGGTGGGGACGTCGAAGAGCAGCCCGTTCACGGGCTTATGAACCAATTCATTGATATCATTACCAGTATTTTTACGCCCTTACTGGGGTTATTAGCCGGTGCCGGTATCCTGACCAGCATGTTGGCGCTATTTTCAACGATGGGGTGGCTTACGACCGATAGTGGCATTTATCGGTTGCTGAACCTGGCATCATCATCAACTTTTATCTTTCTGCCCGTTTTTCTGGGCTATACCGCAGCGAAAAAGTTTAAGGGACGCCCGTTTGTGGGCATGGCAATCGGTGCCGCCATGGTTCACCCCGATATTATCCACACCGCTGGTTTATTCTTTTCACACGGTGTTGAGAGTCGCCAGACACTTGATACATTTTTAGGCTTACCCATTTATTATATTGATTATTCGTCGAGTGTCCTGCCGGTGATACTTGCCACTTGGATGAATGCGAAACTAGAGCATTTTTTCGATAAATTCATGAAGTTCTCTTTTTCAGATTTACTGATCCCTGCGCTGTGTCTTGCTGTGGCCGTCCCGATGACGTTTATTGTTATCGGGCCGATTTCATCTTGGATCGCCTTTAAAATATCATGGCTGATTATTTCACTGTATCAGGTTGGTCCGGGGATTGCCGGATTACTGATGGGGGGGCTCTGGCAAGTTCTCGTGGTGTTTGGGATTCATTGGGGGGTCGTTCCCGCAATGATGAATAACCTGTCTGTCTATGGCTATGATGTGTTGGTGCCTTTGTTGATGCCGGCTGTTTTCGGTCAGGCCGGGGCTTGTCTCGGGCTGTTTTTACGTGAAAAAGACCGTAAGCGTAAAGGACTATTGGGGTCGGCCTCTGTCACGGCATTTTTGGGGATTACGGAGCCGGCGGTGTATGGGTTTACATTACCCAATAAACGGCCTTTTCTGTTTGGGTGTCTGGGGGGCGCTTTAGGCGGACTGTTGGTTGGTCTTTATCAAACCAAAGTCTATTCCATGGGCGTCATGAGTCTGTTTACGCTGGCACAGATTATTCCTGAGCATGGGATTGATGCCACGGTTTATGCCGCCTTGGCCGCCAACCTTATTGCCGCATTATTTGCCGGATACATGAGTTATTATTTTGCGGGCCAGTGGGTTCAGAAAGCGTCTGATGTCCGGCAAAGCCCTGATATCGAGACAGATGTTCTTAAAGCAGATGAGGCCGCGCCCGATCATGCGCCAGAAAGAGAGCGCCCACCCATGCCGCTCTCTAAGCCGATTGCGATGACACCGCCAATGCAGCAACAGCAGATGGCCACGGATGTATCGGTTCAATGTGTACTCAGTGAAACGATTTTTTCTCCTTTATCCGGCGCGGTTCTTCCGCTTGAAGCGTCGGCCGATTCGATTTTTTCGATGGGGATTTTAGGGGCAGGGATTGTGATTATTCCTGACAGCGGCACCGTATATGCGCCGGTTGATGGGGAAGTCGTCTCCAATTTTAATCACAGTCATGCGATTGGTCTCAAAACGCAGCAGGGAGTGGAAGTGTTTATTCATATCGGCATTGATACGGTCAAGCTGGAAGGGATGCATTTTTCCGCGGCTTTGCCAAAAGGAATGCAGGTGAAACGCGGACAACCGCTCATCTCTTTTGACCATGCGGCGATATCCGGTATGGGCTATGACTTAGAGACGGTGGTGCTTATCAAAAATACAGCAGAGTTTGATGAAGTGATATGCCATGTTCAGAGGGGGGAGCCGATTGAACATGGCGCGACATTACTGACCGTCCGGGCCTTGGTTTAAATGGCGTTTGCTTTGAGCGCAAATCGTTTCGCGAGAGTGATTAGCTTATTTTGATTACCCCCTTGAGCAGTGCCTTGTTATTGATCACATCGGCTTCGTAGCGATTGCCAATCGTGTTGAAATCAAAGGTGTGGGTCAGCATGATATTGGCCTTGAGTACCCCTTCTTCCATCAGGCGCTGTACTTTGCAAAAGTCTTCCGGCGTCGCATTGCGGCTTCCCATCAGTGTGGTTTCTTTTTTATGAAAATCTGGGTCGTTGATTTCCAGATTGCCTTTAAACAGACCGACAAAGACGATTTTACCACCGTGACGAATGTGGTTGACGGCACTATTCATGGCTCGAGGGTTACCGGTGGCATCAATCACGGTCTGAGCCAGTGATCCGCCAAATGCCGCTGACAGTTGTTCGTGGAAGTCATCATCGAGCGGATTCAGTGTCGGTAGCTTCAGCTCCCGTTGCACATGCGCGATCCGCTCCGGTTGGGTGTCTGCCATAATCACATTGGCCCCATCAGCAGCTGCGATTGCCGCAGCACCAATCCCAATCGGACCGGCACCAACCACCAAAACGGCCTCATTGGGTTTAATATCAGCACGCCGCACGGCATGAGCACTGATTGCCATCGGCTCGATCAATGCTGCGGTTTGATCATCCACGTTGTTGACCTTCAGCAGGTTGCCTTCCGGTACGGTTAAGTATTCGCTGAATCCGCCATCCCGATGGACACCGATCACCGAGATATTTTCACAGCAGTTGGTTTTACCACTCAGACAAGAAGGACAGGCATGACAGGCAACATAGGGGATCAATGCGACTTTATCGCCTATGGCAAAGTCGGTCGTGACACCCTGCCCGAGTTCATGCACGGTGCCACAGAGCTCATGGCCGAGGATTCTGGGATAAGAGAAGAATGGCTGATTGCCGGTGTAGGCGTGGATATCGGTACCACAAATACCGACGGATGAGACTTTCACCAGAATCTCTTTGTCTTTGGCTTGCGGAATCGCTTGTTCGACATAATGCAAATCAAACGGTTTATCGCAGATTAATGTTTTCATAGGTATCTCTCATGATGGACGCATAAAAACATTGTATTTAGGTTGTTTTTTATTTGATTAAATTCTCAAAAATGCTCAGGTCCAGTCAATCTTTTCTGTTTTTTAATGGTATTTTATAGGGATGGAGGGCATCAATGGCTAGAAATAAAAAACTTCGCGAGATCATTGCGAACCAGTTACTCGATGCAGTTCGTCTCGAACATATTGAGTCACCGTTACCATCTCAGGCTTCACTGGCTGACTTGTTCAGTGTCAGTCGTACCACGATTCGGCATATCATGAATGACCTTCGGGACAAGGGGATATTGAGTGAGACCGAAAACGGGTGGGTGATTGCGCGTCTACCATCAGAAGACGATGAATACGCCACAACGATGTCGGAGAAGGATCTGCAAAGTAAAGTCTTTGAAGTCTTTTTCAACGATGAGATTAAGAACAAACGGATGCTTCCGGGGCAAGAGTTTACCGAGCTTGAGTTGTCGAAACGCTCCAAGTGCTCAACCTCGGTTGTCCGTGAGCATTTAATCCGGTTTTCCCGGTTTAATTTTATCGAAAATATCAACAGGGGTCGGTGGCGGATGATTCGTTTTGATGTTCATTATGCCGCGAGCCTGATTGAGTTACGGGAAATGCTGGAGTGCCATGCTTTGAATCGCTTCATGAACTTACCGCGCAGTGATGAACGCTGGCTCAAAGCACAATATCTCCTGTATGAGCACCGGGAACTACGGGAGGCGATGGTGAGTGAATATCAGGCATTTTCTGAGCTCGACCATAAGTTTCATTCGCTGTTACTCTCTGCCTCAAACAATCCTTTTATGGATCAGTTCTATGACATCATTTCGGTGATCTTCCATTACCACTATCAGTGGGACAATACGGATTTGCGTAAACGCAATATGGTTGCGATTGAGGAACATATGGCGATCCTGAGCAAAATGATCAGCGGTGATGATCTCGGGGCGATGGGAGAACTGCGACGCCATCTTCAGACCGCGAAACGCACCATGGAAAACAGTCTGATCACCAATTCGATCTAAACAACCGACACGCTCTAAACAACTGATATGCTCTAAACAACGGATGAGCGATAACATACGGGGCCATTGCAGGGCCCGTATGTTTATGATTGAGATAGCGCAGGGACGTATAGTCTTATCCGAAGACGAGATTCGGCAGGCCGATAGAGATCACCGGAATATAAGTCAGCATCAGCAGTGCGACAATCAATAAAATCCAGAATGGCATGATCTCTTTGACGAAATCTTCAATCGGCACTTTGGTGATTGAGCAAGTGGTGAACATCACCGTACCGAGTGGTGGGGTGATGGTCCCTATCGCACCGTTGAAAATAAAGACGATGCCGAAATGGACCGGATCAATGCCGTAAGACTGGGCAACCGGTGCCAGCAAGGGTGCCAGAACGATCATCACTGCATTTCCTTCCAAAAACATCCCGATAATTAACAGGAACAGGTTCACCAACAATAAGAACGTCAGCGGGCTTTCAACGGTGTTGGTCAGCCAGAACGCGAGTTGTTGAGGGACGCGCTCCCATGTGAGGAATTTGGAAAAACCGACAGCCATACAGATGATCAGCAGGACATTCGCCGAGGCCAGTACCGATTCTTTTGTCGCATCCCACAGCGTTTGCGTGTTCATATTTTTATAGACGAACATGCCGAGAACGAGCGCATAAACGACCGCTGCCGCACCTGCTTCAGTCGGGGTAAAGATACCGAACCGAATCCCGCCAATAATGATCACCGGCAGCAGTAATGCGAGAAATGCATCCTTTGCCGAGACGCCAATTTCACGGGCAGACGCACGCTTGTCACGAATCGGTGCGTAATTGCGTTTTTTGGAGATAAAAGAGACTAAGAACATCATCATCAGGCAGAGCAGAATTCCCGGAACCACACCCGCAAGGAATAGTTTACCGATCGAGACATTGTTGACATAGCCATAAATGATCAGGGCGATACCCGGAGGAATGATCGGTGTGATCAGCGATGATGCCGCGGTGACCGCAGATGAAAATGAAGCGCTATAACCGCGTTTGACCATTTGCGGAACCAGCAGTTTAGAACTCATGGCAGCATCTGCGATATTCGAACCGGACAGGCCGCCCATTAACGTACTGAGAATGACATTGACTTGTGCCAAGCCCCCACTCATGTGTCCGGTCAGCACTTCAGAGAATTTCAGCAGACGTTTGCTGATCCCCGAATGATTCATAAACACACCGGCCATAATAAAAAACGGAATCGCAAGCAGTGTGATGGAATCCAGACCACCGGCAAGCCGTTGAATCAGGATCATCATCGGCAGGTGATTATTGAGCAGAAAATAAGTCAGCGTCGCGATGAAGATACAAAATGCAACCGGAATACCTAGCACAAATAAAAACAGCAGTGCAGAAATTGGTAAAATAACGGACATGGTTAGTCTTCCTTACGACGCGATGTGAAAAAGGTATATAAGTGTTTCAATTGGTGATACAGCATAAACATGCCACTGAACGGAATGGCAGCATAGATATAGATGTATGGGATTTGGAGTGAAGGCGTAAACCGGACTTGTGAAAATGGCAGTAATTTCCATCCCAAATTGATGATGAAAGCCAACGCAAAAATAACAACTAAAGGACGAATAAAGTGATCGAGAATGTGCGCTGCCGCGGGGGGCAATTTATGCGAGAGAAAATCGATTCGTACCACTTCATCTGTGCGCATTAAGGCACTTGCCCCCATAAACGTCGTCCAGGTAAACAATGCAAGACAGACTTCTTCAACCCATGAGCTTGGCGAATTCAAGACATAACGTGTAATGACACCGTAGCTCATCAGTAACACAATGAGCGTGAGCGACGTTGTGGCAATCACGGTATCGAGCTGACTGATACGATCTAAAACGGCGATGAGTCTGTTTTTCGAGGTTGGAATGGCCGAATTTTGCAACATTTGAGTTTCCATGATGTGCTCCAAAAAGCTGAACAGGGGGCTCAGACTTGAGCCCCGGCATAATTACAGCTGAGATAGCTTTTCTTGAATGTCTTTATATAAATTCGGAGACCACTCAGGGAAGTCATTCTGAACTGCCTGACGTGCGGCTTTTTCGAAAGCAGGGATATCCACTTCGTTGACTTTGACACCTTTTGCTTTCAACTGATCGATGGCTTGTTTTTCACTTTCAGCAATCAGTTTTGCCCCATATTTGACCATGTCCTGACTGGTACTGACGATGATGTCTTGTTGCGTTTGAGACAGGCTGTTCCAGAAGTTGGTCCCCGCCACAAATGGTGACATGTGTTTGGTGTGCGCGGTTAAACTGAGGTTTTTCGCCACTTCATAGAATTTACCGCCATAAAGAACGACAGCAGGGTTTTCGACGCCATCAATCACCCCTTGGGAGAGGGCCGGATAAACATCAGACAAAGACATTGGCGTCGGGATGCCCCCCATCGCTTTGACGGTCGCGACAAATAAACGCGAGTGTTGAACGCGGACTTTCACGCCTTTGAGATCAGCCGGGGTATGCACCGGTTTTTTCGACAGCAGATGACGTGTGCCGTAGACCACATCAGGAACGACGATCTTCAGACCTTTGCCTTCGAGCTGTTGACTGAGCCCTTTGAACCAATCCGTGTGGAGCAGCTTTGATTTTTTCTCAAATGACTGAGACAGGTAAGGTGCATTGATGACCCCAAAATCAGGGATGGTATCCATCAGATAGCCATAAGAGCTAATCGTGATAATGTTCGCCCCTAGTTTCGCCTGTTCCATGACTTCAGTTTCACCGCCGAGCTGGCTGGAAGGGAAGAGACGAAATACGATGTCACCATGCGATTGTTCTTTCACTTCATCTGCCCAGTAGTGCATCGCTTGATCAATCGGTTCACCGGGCTGGTTACCATAAGCAATCATGATTTCAGTGGCGGCATTGGCACTGAAACTTACGGCGAGTGTCAGACCGATGGCCGAAGTGAGCTTTTTGAGATTATGTTGTAGGGTTCTCATGGGTTGATTCCTTTATACGTTCTGTTGCGGTGAAAGACTTAAAGTGTCTTCAGTGCTTCTTTCATTCCAATTGATTGAATCGTATCGACATATTGCGAGACGAGTTTTTCTAAATTCGGCAGTTGGGTTAAATCCACATCCCAGTGTTGTTGCAGGCGAAGAAAATCACCGACCGACTGAGCATGGCTACCTGTGGTCGCACGCCACTGATTAAAATGGGCTAATAAATGTTCATCATCATTCAGGGGGATATCTTCCCCGTTCCGCTGACCCAGATAGAAACAGTAGAGGGCCGCAAGGCTGAAGCTGAGATATTTCGGTGCGGTTCCTTGGTTTTGCGCATACGTGATGAGCTGTGGCAGAAGCCGGGTTTTAAATTTCGTTAATGAATTGAGCGCGATCGAAATCAAATAATGTTTGATATAAGGATTTCTAAAGCGATCCAACACACTCTCTTTAAATGCCTGCAACTCATCTTCAGCCATCGATAGCGATGGGATCACTTCGTCATTGAGTAATCCATTGAGAAATCCAGCAACCTCCTCGTCTTGCATGGCTTGCCCGACGGTATCCAGTCCCGACAAATAAGCGACAGGCACCATCGCGGTGTGGGCACCATTCAAAATGCCGACTTTGCGCTCTTTGTAAGGCTTAATGTTGTCAACAATCTTGATATTGAGTGGACACTGTTCCAACTTGAGTTTGTCGTTGAGCCATTGTGGTCCTTGAATCACAAACAAGTTGTAGTATTCGGCTGCCACAAGAAACTTATCTTGATATCCAAGGGTGGTTTTGAGAGTTTCAATCTCATCTCTGGGATAACCGGTAACAATTCTGTCAACAAGAGTCGAGCAGAATGTATTGGCGGTCAAGATCCAATCGGTGAAACCGCCTTCAAGCTCCCAAAGCCGGGCATATTTGAGCACCATCTCTTTGAGCTTCTCACCATTGTGATCAATCAGCTCACAGGGGAGTAAGATCAGCCCTTTGTCCGGATGACCATCAAAGTGTTGATAGCGACGGAACAAAAACTGCGTTAATTTCGCCGGAAAGGTCTTGGGCGGATGGGCGTTGAAGGTATCCTGTGCATCGTATGCAATGCCGGCTTCGGTAGTGTTTGACACGACCCACGCTAATGCCGGGTTTTCAGCAATACGCAGCACTTGATCATATTCACCGTAAGCCAGCACTTCGCGGTTCACAGACGTGACAATCCGCGGCTGAGAAACTGGTTGTCCTGCTTCGTTAATCCCCCGAATCAGTGCCGTATAAACCCCACCTTGGGTATCCAGTTTTGGATGACCGGCATCAATGGGTCTGACGACGGTAACCCCGGCATTGAAGTCAGTCTGTTCATTGAGAAGATCGATTTGCCAATCGACAAATGCGCGTAAGAAATTACCTTCACCAAACTGAATGATTTTTTCAGGCCGATGGGGTTGGGTTGAGAGGTCTCTGCTCAGTAGCGTCATGTCATATCCCTAAAATTATACGTAACTCTGTGTGTCGGACAGGCGTTATCGGATGAGTTAGGGAGAGTCTAAGGTCAGGTAAAAAAATTGTAACAACAAAAAACCTTCAAACGTGTAAGTGATCATTTTTGTCTGTTTTTTATGTGTTTTTTATTCCGATTTTCATCATGGTTTAGCCATTTTAAATGGGCTGAATATGGAAATTGTGATTTTAAGGGGGCGTTTTTCTGAGATGAGTTGTTTTTTATTTGATTAAAATACAGGTCGCAGAGTACACTCTATGAGTCGGACGGGATCACTTAACAGGGATACCCATGAAAAATTTCATTAAAATCAATCCAAGCGACAATGTCGTCGTTTGCCTCGACGCAATTCAGGCCCATCAGCAACTTGATGTGGATGGCGTTATCATCACCGTGGCACAAGATGTCGACCGCGGCAGTAAAGTCGCTATTTGTCCGATTCCGTGCGGTGAAAATATTATCAAATATGGGAGTCCGATTGGTGGTGCGACGGCTGATATTGACGCCGGGCACTGGGTACACACCCACAATATGAAGACCAATCTGTCGGATACGGATACTTACCAATATCATCCCCAATTTGCCCAAGTGCCGGTTCTGAGTACACAAGAGCGAACCTTTCAAGGCTATGAGCGCGCCAATGGCGACGTGGCGATTCGTAACGAAATCTGGGTGATTCCGACGGTCGGCTGTGTCAATGGGATTGCAAGACAAGCGGTTGAGCGGTTCAAACAAAACCATCCTCAGTTGCAATGTGACGGCATCCATCTGTTCGCGCATAACTATGGCTGCTCACAGCTCGGTGAGGATCATGAAAATACCCGCAGAATCCTCGCTAATATGGTCAAACATCCGAATGCCGGCGGTGTGCTGGTGATTGGCTTGGGGTGTGAGAACAATCAAATCGCGCCGTTTCAAGCGCTGGTGGGTGAGGTCGATGCGGATCGGGTGCGTTATATGGTGGCACAGAACGAGCGGGATGAAGTGGCAGCCGCAGTCGAGCAGCTCACACACATTTATCAGACCGTGCAATGCGATGCGCGTAAAGAGATGAGCATCGGCCGGTTACGTGTCGGGTTGGAATGCGGCGGGTCTGACGGTCTGTCGGGGATCACGGCCAACCCGATGCTCGGGGCGTTTTCTGACTATATGATTCAGTTCGGTGGCACATCTGTTTTAACCGAAGTGCCGGAGATGTTTGGTGCCGAGCATCTTCTTTTCGAACGTTGCATTGATGAGTCAACCTTTGAGAAAGCGGTGCAGATGATTAACGGGTTTAAACAGTATTTTATGACCCACAATCAGCCGATTTACGAAAACCCGTCACCGGGGAATAAAAAAGGGGGCATTTCTTCGCTTGAAGATAAATCCATGGGGTGTACGCAAAAAGCGGGCAATAGCCCGGTCATCGATGTGCTGGCCTATGGGGAAACGCTGTCCTTACCCGGTTTAAATCTGTTGAGTGCGCCGGGCAATGATGCGGTGGCAACGTCGGCTCTGGCCGCGAGCGGGTGTCATATGGTGCTGTTCACTACCGGACGTGGCACCCCTTATGGCGGATTTGTCCCGACCATGAAAATTGCCACCAACTCAGAGCTGGCGGATAGAAAACCGCACTGGATTGATTTTAATGCCGGTCCATTGGTTGAAGGGACGACGATGCCTGAGCTCCTCGATCAGTTTATTGAACGTGTGGTCGCCATTGCCAGCGGTGAGCCGGTCAATAATGAAAAGAATGGTTTTCGCGAACTCGCCATCTTTAAATCGGGAGTGACGCTTTAGTCACGCGGTTGACGCTCTTCATCAATCAGCACCGCGCCCGGAGATGTGAATGCATCCGCCGGGCGCAATATTGAGTCCCCCTGACAGACAGACAAGGGCAGCCAAACCCATCAATGGATGATGGGTTTAGGGCGAGGCTTTAGCCGTGTCTTCAATTTAACAAACATCACGATATTACCGGACAGAATCAGCACTAACCCCACCATGGCGGTTCCCGTCCAGATATAACCTTCAAATAGCGTCGATATTGATAACGCAACCAACGGGAATAAGATCGTCGCATAAGCCGCAGCCCCGGTCCCGATTCGTCCCACCAGAGCAAAGTAAGCGCCAAAACCAATCACGCTACCAAAGACGGCCAGATAAAATAATGCCCCGATATAGCTGACAGTGGTTTCAAGGGTGAAATGCGTACGAGTGACAAGCATGATGAATAACATGGTGAGCGCGCCATAGAGCATCGCATACGCATTGGTTGATAACACATCGAGCCCTCTTTTTTGATGGCGGGCACTGATAATATTACCGATCGAAAAGCCGTAGGTACCCAGTAAGCACAAGCCGATACCGATCAGGGTTGCTGTTTCAAAATTATTGGCTAATAAATTCTCCCAGAAGAGACAAACGATACCTAAAATACCGATCAAACTGGCAAAGGCGAGTCGATAGGTAATCCGCTGCCCCAGAAATATCACGCCATTGATCGCGTTAAACACAACTGACATTGAAAATAAAACAGATTCTAAGCCACTGTTGATATAGTGATTGGCGGAATAAAAACATAAGAAGTTTAAGCAAAAGACACAGACACCTTGTAGCAGACAAAAGAGATGATCGCGTCGCTTGATGGATTGTAGTTTGCCTGAAAACTTCAAGATACCAATGAGCAGACATGCAGCAATCGCAAAGCGGTAGAAAACAGAAACCATGGCTGGCACGTCGCCTGTTTGTAGCGCAATCGCAAACCAAGTTGTCCCCCAGATGAGGACTGTCATGAGATACAGTGAACCGTTGATCATATTATTTTATTCAGCTTAATTGGGGTGAGATGATTTTAACAGGGTTGTTAGCATTGGGATTACAGCCGCTTGCTGACGATTTACATATTCTTGCGGATTTCTGAAGAAGGTCGCGCCGGGATGGGTTTACTTGCCATCATGATCACCCATACACTAGGGTTTAAGGATAATATACCGGAGAAGATGAGCCATGTCTAAGCCGTACCGGATGATGGAATGTTTGCAGCAGTATCAGGCGGAGCAGTTAGATACCACGATCCTGGAGAACGGGACTGGGGTGGCGTCTTGGTATAACCAACATGCGCTTGTTGATGTCGATTCCCCGGATCACCATACATTGAGTTTATATACCAAAGATGGTTACCAGTCCTTCCTGAAAACCCCGCATGGCTGGCGTAACGGCGGCAAACCCGATCGGATGTGTTTAATGCCTAAAGATTATTCCTCTATCTGGGATATTCGTGGGTCAATATCGTTTGTTCATTTCTATTTTACGGACCAGCATTTAAAACATATTGCCGAATCCGTATGGAACAAGAGCCCATACGGGTTAAGTATTGATGAACGTATCTTTGCTGATGATCCGCACATCACCACATTGTACCGAGAATTTTTATTAAGTCTGAGCTGGCATGACTCGGCTGACCGCTTAGCGCTGAGTTCAGCGACAACCTTATTATTAACGCACTTAGTGCGTCACTACACCAATTTTAAATGGCATCCGGTACAAGTCACCGGTGGGCTTGCGCCTTTCCAGCTCGCCAGAGTCAAGGACTATATTGAAGCGAACCTCAGTGCCAACATGCAACTCTCTGATTTGGCGGCAGTCGCAAATTTAAGTGAATATCATTTTGCACGGATGTTTAAACAATCTGCCGGACTGACACCCCATCAATATGTGATGCAACAGCGATTACGGTTGGCGAAAACACTGCTGCAGAAAACCGATCTATCTTTAGTCACCATCGCTTTACAGTGTGGTTTCAGTTCATCGGGGCACTTTTCCAATCGGTTTAAACTGGCCAGCGGCTGTACCCCAAGCCGATACCGACAAAGCAGTATGACCCCGTAACCCGATTAAACCGTTCATTGCTCAGTGAATCTGTCTCATGTGAATGCCCCACTGTGGCAGGGCGTTTGACGAGGGGACATTTTAATAGTTGATGGTCTTTTTGACCGGTGACTTCTTGACCTGTGACAAGGTTGCCATCAGGGCGGAGATCTCAGGCAATAGCTTGGCGTGGCTCGGCGTGTCATCCTGATCCAGCCAAATTAGCTCCCCAATGTTCATCGGTTGCGCTTTTTGGGCTAACCGCTCAAGCTCGGGCAGATATTCAGCCCCCGGATGGCCTTTGCGGCGGTAGGGCAAGCGCTGCTTGTAACGCTCAACGACGGTCTCCGGTGACACTTGGTTCCACACTTCTATCACATGGTGAATATCGGATTGCTCGACATACTGGAGCAGCTCGTCTTTGGAGCGGAAACCAAACCAGGCATCGACCACATAAACACATTCGTCCGGGGCCTGAGCTATCGTATTCCAAATCACTTGATAAGCGGCCTGACCGAGTTGGCGGTTGAGTTTACGGTCCACATCGTGATGCAGCCCCATAAATGGCTCTTTGATCGTATCGATCGACAGATAGGGACATGTGAAATAGTCGGCAATTTTGGTGGCCGTCGTGCTTTTGCCTGAAGCTGGGATTCCATTAACAAGAATGACAGTTTTCATAGTAAATTCAGCACCTCTTCTTTCGTGGTCGCATGTTTCAATTGCTCTCGTATCTTTTCATCACTGAGCCGCTCAAAAATCGGTCGTAGTCCCTGTTCAATATGACTGTGACCATCTAAAGCACAGAGCATGATAATGAGATCAACTTCAGGGCTTGATTGAATGGTAATCGGATGTTTGAGTGTTACTAAACTAAAACCGAGCCGGTTCACACCATCCTCGGGGCGTGCATGGGGTAATGCGAAACGTTCATCTTCGAAAACGTAATAAGGGCCGGTTTCTTCAGTCGTTGTCTTAATCGCATTTAAATAAGAGAGATTAATAAATTGATGCTCTAATAGTGGGCGAGCGGCAATATCGAGTGCATCTTGCCAGTCTTTCGCCTCCACTTGTAATTGGATCGCATCGGCTTCAACTAAAAGCTCTTTCAGCATAATGTGTCCTTCTCAGAAATTTTTCCGCGCAGTATTTCTCAGCTCATTCATTTTGTTAAACAGATCGTTAACGCTATCTTTGTATGACGGAACTTGCGAATAAACCGAGGCCGCTTGGGTGTATTTCACCAACAGGGTTTGCCGGAGTGCGATATCGTCCGGTTCTGCGGCGTAGCGCTCTTCCAGTTGCAGAATTTCTTGATGAAGCGCGGCGGCCTGACTTTCGGTGACCTGATGATCTGCATGATTGTCTGCATGACTGGCGAATAACTTTTTCAAAAATTGCATACGAGCCCCCTCAATTGCCCCGCCGCAGCGGGGCTGTAAGCCATATAATCCATTTAAGAGAATAAGCGCATTTTCTCAGCAATAACCTCTCTGACGGCTTTGCGCGCCGGAATAAAGAACTTGCGTACCGAGTCATCGACTTTGCCACTCGAAAACGTATCTTGACAGTGTTTGACCCACTGAACATTCATTTCGGTGCCGACATTGACTTTATCCATGCCGTGACGGATGACATAATGCATATCTTCATCACTGACCCCGGTGCCACCGTGGAGAACCAGTGATTTGTCTACAGCTTGATGGATCTCTGCCAACAATGCGTGCTGAATATTGGTTTTAGCCGTGTAGGAACCATGCACCGTCCCGATACTGACCGCCAGCATATCCACATCAGCCTGACTGACAAACGTCGTTGCCTCTGACACCGACGTAAAGGCGATGTCATTTTCTGCGACGGCTTTACCATCTTCCGCACCACCAATGGCGCCTAATTCGGCCTCGACAGTGATATTGAACTGACGGGCGTAATCAATGACGATATTGGTATTGGCAATATTTTCGTTGAGCGGCAAATGAGAGCCATCGTACATCACACTGCTAAAACCACTATCGATGGATTTTTTGATGTCATCGATATTGGAGCAGTGATCCAGATGTAAACAGGTCGGCACATCGTGCGTTTTTGCTAAGGCTTTGATGGAAGCAACCAATAACTCACGACCTAAATATTCCGCAGTCCCTGTTGAAATTTGGAGCATCAATGGTGAGTTCGTATCGAGCGCTGCTTCGAAATAAGCGGGAAGCATTTCAATACAGTGCACGTTAAATGAACCCACCGCATGAAAACCACGCTGTTGTGCAATGGGCAAGATTTCTTTGAAATTAAGCAGTTTCATTGGTGATATCCTTGTTATCTTCAGAGCGAGAAAGAGATTTGTTCACGAAATAGGTAATGGCGATGACAAACACGATGAACGTCACCACAAATCCCCAGTTACCGTTGAAGGCATTGCCTAACAGCAGACCAGATGAGATGACATCGGAGTCACTGAAGGTCACACCGACAAATCCATAGGTTTCCAGAAGCGGGATGAGGATTGCGGGCAAGAAGGTGATGAACAAACCGTGGACCACGCCACCGATGATTGCGCCACGTCTGCCGCCAATTGCGTTACCGAAAATGCCAGCCGTACCACCGGCAAAGAAGTTGGTTAATAATCCCGGCAGGATCATGGCGAGCCCGAATACCGGGAACAGTAGCATCCCAATCACAGTCCCTACCGTGGTGGACAGGAAGCCCAAAATGACGGCATTGGGTGCATAAGGAAACAGCACCGGACAATCTAACGCAGGCTTCGCATTGGGGACCAAACGCATCGCGATGCCTTGGAATGCCGGGACTAATTCTTGCAGTAATAAGCGCACCCCTGAGTAAAGAACAAACACGCCAGCCACAAAGACCATCGCCTGCATGAACGCATACATCAGGTAGTTCATCCCATTCGAGTATTTCGCAATGTATTCAGGGCCGGCAGCGATTGCCGGAATGAGATACATCGGGATCATCACCACGGCCATCGACAGATAGGTGTCATTCAAAAAAGAGAATGCTTTCGGCAGTTGGATGTCTTCGGTTGATTTGGAGTTTTTGCCGACCACTTTCGCGACCGCGGCTTGAACCATATAACCAATGGTACAGAAATGCCCCAGTGCGATACTGTCATTGCCTGTGATACGCCGCACCACGGGTTGCGCGATAGCGGGCATCGCGACAGCCATAATGCCACCAAAGATCCCACCGGTCAGAATCAGGGGGAGTCCGGTTAGTCCGGCTTTATAGCCAATGACTGCGCCAATGGTACTCATCCATAGCAGCGCCTGACCGGTGAGAAATATATATTTCCATGGCGTGAATCGGGCGATCAATATATTGGTAGCGAATATCACGATGAGCGTTAAAGCGACTTCACTGCCTAACTGTTTGTTAGCAACACCGGCAATGGCAGCCACATCAGTAATATAGCCCGTCATCCCGAAGCCCGAGGTGAATATTTGGTTTAAAAAGGTGAGGGTTTCGACAATAATATTAATACCAGCCATCATGACTAAAAAGCCAAGCATGGTTTTAAATGTACCTTCAAAAATTTTACCGTAGGTTTTTTTCTGTAATATCAAACCGATCATTGCAATAAATGCAATCAGTATTGATGCCTGACCTAATAAGTCTTTTACAATAAATTCGAAAAAGGCGCTCATAATATGTGCTCCATTTTTAATCAGTAGGGTACCATAGCTTAATTTTTAATTAAGCTATGTTTGGGGGTTATATAAATAAAATAAATAGAGAAATATTATTATTAATGATTAAAGAATTTATTTAATTTCTCTTCCATTTCATTACTGTCTGTAAATTTTTGGATAGTAATTATCTTTTCTGCATCCTCAGGAGATGCGCTTGATTTTATTGCGTCGGCGAATGAAGTTGAGGTAATAATTGCATCAGGTTTTAATGCTAAAACTTCTGATACAGTGGTATGATTTAAATTAAAATCAACACCGATTTTTTCCAATATCGGTTTGGCTGTCATTTCTAATGCAAAACTAGAGCCCAAACCACAACCGCACACGCACCATATATTATAAGTCATGAGTTAATCCTTCTTCATGTTCTACCTTTCATCACGTCATATTATGTTTTCATATAATGTCTAATTGTTTTGCTAGTTTAAAATAGTGGCCTTCCTTATCAATTGTCCGGTTTTGCATTGTGTTGAGGTCCACCGGTATTGGTTTATTGCTGGCGTTGATGACAATGACTTTGTTCGCCATGCCACTTTTTATACAACGTACGACTTCGCTGGCAGCAATCGTACCTTGATAAATTTCTTCCGTTGTCGGGTCTCCATTTCTTAAACCGAAACCTAATGTTGTTTTTCTGATTCGGATCCCAATTAAAGGTTCTAGTTGTTCTGCAACGGTATCAATCGAACCCTGAAATCCCGGCGTATATTCATGGGTATAACTTTCGGCACATAAAATAATTACGCTATTTTGAATCGCTAATTTATCTTTGATTCGGCTGGCTAATTCTTCAGTCGGAATCATATATTCAGGAATCAGTGCAAAATCAGCATTCGATTTTATTGCTGACTGGAGTGTTAATTCTCCACAATATGCCCCGAGCACTTCAACCATAAATACCCGATTCGGCAGCGCCCGACCGGTATTTCTTAATTTTGTGACTTCATGTAATACTTCTTCACAGGCAGTTGAAAATCCAATTGTATATTCAGAGCCTTCCAAATCATTATCTACCGTCATGCCGACGCCAAAACAGTTCACGCCATATTGACTGAGCTTATGGAGAAACTTCATCGATCCGTCACCGCCAGCCAAAATAAGCACCGATATTTTTTCTTTCTTCAAACGACTTGCAATCAAGTCATACTCTTTGGGGTTTAAATATCGTTCTGAACGACCCGATGAAATAATCGGCATTGAAGAAATTGAGTAATCAATCAAATCGCGATAGCTGATATCGATCTTGCTACCATTCAGCAACCCCTGTATACCGCCATTAAAAATAGTGATATCCGCACCGGACAGTCTAGCCACCTGAAATATAAAGTTATTGATACCGGCGCCATCTCCGCCACTAATCACGATACCAATTTTCATAGGTTTCTCCTTATTTTGTTATGCTTTGATTATTAAACACTCAATAAGGCTGTGTTGTGATCTAGATCGATAAAAATTAGATCAAAAAACAATCTATGCATAAAAGAGATCTCAATCACAACCATTTATTGTGATTTTAGTCACATAAATAGTTTAGTTGTGAATTTTTTGTTAACAATGGAGTGACAGGATAGAGGAGTGGATGACGGAGTGCCTTGAAAGTCGATAAAGACACGTTTCTCTAGAGTAAGCATTAAACAGAGTGATGTATGCCTTGGTTTTATATCTCGATTGCACTTTATTTGTTCATGATTGGTTGGTCGCTATATGTTGGGGCATAATACCTGATGTTTGAGGTAATCCGTCCGATAGTAAGTACTGCGAACCTGATTATCGTCTACGTGATCCAGCACAGTTTTAAACAGTAAGTATCAAAAAATAGTATAATAACTTTAATTATGAACCTTAATGAAAAGTAAATGCTTGGTTAGGGAAATATACTGAACCCCAATGTTAAGAAAAAGGAACACAATGATGAAAGTAATCACCGGGACTGTATTGACTCTAAGCTTGTTTGCGTTTGGTTCAGCTCAAGCATTTGATATAACAAGTCAGGACATTCAAGAAGGCCATCCGATGGCGAAGACCTTTGAATATAATCAGTGGGGTTGTAACGGGGGAAATCAATCTCCTCACCTGAGTTGGAAAGATGCACCCGCTGGCACGAAGAGTTTTGCAATAACAGCCTATGATCCGGATGCACCTACCGGTAGCGGCTTTTGGCACTGGATCGCATTCAACATTCCAGCGTCGGTGAAAGAACTACCACGCGGAGTCAACATTAAAGCGTTGGGGGGAAATGAAGTTCGAATCGATTACGGCACCGTTGGCTTCGGTGGTGCTTGCCCTCCCAAAGGGGACGGTATGCACCGTTACCAATTTACCATTTGGGCATTGCCAACAACAAAAATGGAACTGGATGAAAACACGCAAGCGGCTGTGGTCGGTTTTACGTTGAATCGTATGGCGTTGGGCAAGGCAACGTTAACGGCGACTTATACACGTTAATATAGATAAAAAAGGGGACATGATGAATCATCAATATAAAGTCACTCTATTTCGAGCAGAGCAACCCCAAAAGCTTAGAAATGTAAAGCTTCATTCCCCGAGTATTATTCAAATTATTACTGGCAGTAAGCGCCTGCATTGGCGGGATTCAGCTCTAGACGTTTCCCACTCTGAGTTATTGTTGTGTGAAGCTTCTGCATCATTGAGTTTCGAGAATCTACCACAAGGGCGCTTTCTTTCTAGAATGTTCAGCTTCTATTGCTTACCGAGTGATGCGATGATTGAACTGAGCAAGAGTCATGCTCAAAGAAACCCAATACCCATCGTGGCGTCTAATCACGCGTTACAAGACACCCTTAATGCACTGTTCTTGTTCGACCAACATAACATGAGTAAAGAGACTCAATTTTATTGGGTCAATGGGCTTTATCAGCAGTTGGCCGAGCGTGGTGCGTTACATTGTCTATTTACGAGTGTGAATACCACTTTTAGCCAAAGATTGAGTCGTTATTTAGCGGATGCTCCGAGTGAGGAGCATTCATTAGATGCGGTAGCACAGCATTTTGCTATCAGCCGTTCAACCATGATTAGAAAACTGAAACAAGAAGGAACCCAGTATAGACAAGTCTTGGTCGATGTGCGGTTAAATCATGCACTTCACTTAATGCAAGATGGTCAAAATAACGTCGCAATGTTAGCTCAGTTGTGTGGCTATCAATCTGAAGGGCGTTTTAGTCAACGTTTCAAAGGAAAATTCGGTCTGACGCCAAGTGACTATATTAAAACGGTAGTTGTTCAATGAGATTTTTAGCTCAAATGAATAACAATGCGCCATTCAAGAACGACGGAAGAAGCCTTAAATTGTACTCATTCAGATCTGATCGCTAGCTACTAGGGTGCGATCCTCCCCCGACAAACCCGCTCGGTTATCTCCCGCAATTTATCCACTTCACTTTGTAAATACGTCAGCTCTTCGGCGGTGATTTCATAATGCTCGGAATAACGGGCATCGATGTAGGCGCGTTTGAGGCGCTGGAAGCTGCGGCGGTGGAACTTGTTTTCCATCGGGAATAGTTCGGCAAAGGCCGGATCTTGCTGGGCACACATCGAGCGCAGGCTTTCAATATTGTGCGTTTTAGGCAGATAGTTAGTACACACTAATAGGGTGCAGGCGAACAGGCGTTCGGTTGCTTGGTGGAGCATGAATGCAGAAAGATTGATGTCATCATCTTCAAGGCTCAATTGATAATGTTTGTAGTAGTTTCCTGCACTTTTAAACCAATGGTTGAAATGTGTTTCGGCAATCACTCGAAATTCTGCTTCGCTTAAATTCCCCGGTGTGGGTAGCTCTCGCTTATCGGCGCTGAACAGTTCAATGCCTTGTTCACGAATATCAGCAAAAAAGTAATGACCTTGCTGGAGTTGCTGATGGACTTCATTGAGCGTGTGGACGATCAAACCGAGTGGGGCAGAGGTAACCCGACGCGCGATCTGCTCTTCGGCGCTGTGCCACACCGCGTACTCTTCGACCAATGATGAGCGGTTGACGATCACCAGAATATCGTAGTCGCTGATATAACCGTTGGGCCGGTCGCTAACCCAAGTCCCTTTGGCATAGCTGCCGAACAGGATAATTTTAAGAATCCGAAACTCAGCCTTGCTACCATTTTTGTTGCGCAGAAAATCATCCAGCGTATCGCGTAATACGGTGGTGATGGTGTGAAGTTCTTGTTGCTTCCGCTCCGGGAGGTGGTCGAGTGCTGTTTTCATCGCGGTTATCCTACTATGAGCCGTGGGTAAAACAAACCGTTACCGCGTCGGGCGGGGGTGTTTTTGCTGATGAGTTTTTGCTGATGATTTGCGGTTTTGTCATGGTAATGCCCGGCTGTGATTTGATGTTGGCATCATGAGCGATGATGTTGGCAGTGGCGATATACGCAGGGTCACTTTGCGACACAATTCGGGAAAAATCATACTTTTCTAATGCTTGTGAGGGATATATTGCGCTGATATTTTGCACAACTACATCACGTAAGACCACGGGAATAAAAAGCATACCCACACCATAGCCAGTGCAGCCACATCATGATGTCAATTTTGTAACCTCTTTTGAACGAACGATGAACAACCAAGGGATAAATGAAACTATAAATAACTAAGAATCCACCGACACTCATTCCTGATATTAAGGGGTCTCCCCTGTGTTCACCATAAAGATCCAAAGAGAATTGATGAGTGAATGCACAATTTCAGCTTTTGAGTCATCACTGTTGGCTTCGTCGTTATGGTCAGAGAAGCGCTCTAGTTATGCGAATGCGAGTCAACTTGAGCCATGCTTTCTTCAGGAAGATAGGTACAGGCATGAAAGTACAGATGAACATCACAGGAGGGGGTGATTAAAACTAGCAAAATTATGCAATCTTAATTAATCTGATCTCATAATTGTTAGATTTTGAGATGAAATTTATGTCAGGTAAGTATTTATCACCACCAGAGTGTCCGTTTCATACAATTAGTGACGTTTTGTTTGAGATTGGTAAGCAGGGGCTTAATCCTAACGACTATAAGGATTACATCACGCCATTTTCTGATGATTACTATTCATTTAATGAATTTCGACGTAGGGTCAAGTCTGGCTTAGAAGTCAAATATTGTTGGTGGCTAACCCGTCTGTCCAGAGATAGCACCTTAATCGATCTAACACCCTTAGAAGATAAACCATTGCCTCCAGACTTGCCTGCGCAAGTGATTCAAGCGCTATTAAATTCCCAAGACTATACACAATATTGCCGATTCAACAATTTGCATGAGTTTGGCCGCGTGTTATCGCAGATTGATCGGTATACCACGCATAGTGCCATGCTGGGCATCCTAGAACAAATTGGTGAGCGAGCGCATTTTGAGCATTTAGCGAATAATCTAGTGGATGATGAGGCGATATCGAGCAGTCAATTAGAAGGCGCTGCCACAACGACAATCCTTGCGAAAGAAATGATTAGAAAAAAAAGGAAGCCTCGTACTGACGATGAACGGATGATTTTTGGAAACTTTGACCTAATGCAAAATGTCTGGGAGCTTAAGGATGAGCCGTTTAGCATTGCGTTGATCAGAAACTTACACAGCGCAGGAACGAAAACGTTAGATCAAGAAAAATATACATCAGGCTTATTTAGAACGACGGATGATGTTGCGGTTGTTGATGCTGAAGGGGAGGTTGTTCATCAACCCCCCAAACACGATGACATTGAGAGATTACTCACTCGGGTCGTGAATTGGTTAAACTCCAATGGCAGTGGCGTTCATCCTGTTATTCAAGCTATCACACTTCACTTTGTCATCGGTTATGTCCACCCATTTCGAGATGGTAACGGGAGAGTTGCTAGGGCTTTGTTCTATTGGTATATGTTTAAATCTGGTTATACAGGTTTTCGTTATATTGCGATATCAGCATTACTTAAAAAAGCCCCAATTCAATATGGTGTGAGCTACCTAGATACGGAGCACGATAACTTAGATCTAACGTACTTTATTCAATACCAGTTAAAAGTGATCGGTCGTGCTATTGATGAGTTTATTTCCGTTTATGAACGAGCGGCACAACGAATGCAGGAATTAGAAGAGCGATATTCTGGCTTAGAAGATATCGAGAGAAAGATCATTGGATTTGTCTCTGGTGAGCCTCGTTACCGTAAACAGCCAACGGTAACAGCGAGGGAAGTCGAGAATTTACTTGGTATTAGCTATAACAGCGCGAAGCAAAAACTTGATGATATGGCCACAGCAAGAATACTAAAATCGGAGAAAATTGGTAAATCCACAGAATATTTCTTAGCGTGAGAATTGAAATTAGAACAAGGCATCGTGTTCGTTAGTTGTAAGCCTTCTCGCTTCATTAAGCGACGAACTTTGAAGCGACCAGAGCAGATATTTTTGATTATATCGAACGGTTCCATAATCCAAGAATGCGACATAGACTGGCGAATCAAAACAGCAAGTTTACGTCTTTACTAAACCGTCCGTGAAAACGGGGCAGAACCCGAACACTGCCAAAGTCTATAAGTACGGGTGATCCTTCTGTTGTCTGGATTTACCTTCAAATAGGAGGCAAATCACACCGTAAAAACATTATTTCGACAGTAAACCTCATGTATAATTTCGAGTGATATCAGAGAATTTATCTTAAATTTATTACCTTTAGTAATATGAACCAGAGGTATGTCGAAAATATTAATTACGTCAATATGTTAATGATCTCGGTGCCCACTGGATGCTTGCAAGTTGGAAGGTCTATATGAAACTACATATTTTTTACAACGGTACAGACTCTAATTATGAAAGCGATTTTAGAGAGCAAGGACGTTTCATCCATGGGGAAATCGTTTCACGGTTTGGGAAGTATGCCAAAGACGTACCTAGGCAAAGTGACAATGTATTACGTATAAATGGTGTCGGTGGTAGTAAAGGCGGAAACGCCATATCAAGTGGAGCAGGTACAGCTTTTGGCGTGCAAATGAGAAGTGATGTACAAGATATTGTTACATTTGTCATGAATACAAGAACAACAATGAAAGCGGCGATTCAACAAGGGCACAGTCACGATACTGAGCTCGTTGTAACGATGATGGGATGGAGTCGAGGTGGTATTGGTTGTATTTATGCGGCTAACATGGTGTCAAAAGTTTGGTGTGAACTTGATAAATTCGATAGTGCTCCTATCGTTCTCAAGATAAAAATCGTAGCAATGGATCCGGTATCAGGGGGCGGTACCAATGTACGAGCGCTGGATATGGGGTGGTTGGATCTTGCTGTTATGTCAACCGTTACGTGGATATCAAGTTATACACATCAGTTTGGCGAAACGGTTGTCAACAATTTGAAAAAGCTCAACAATCAATTTGTTAATTGGTGGGAACTTCCTGAGTATGTCACTGAATACCATGGCTTTTATGCGCATGACGAACGCTCTGCTGGTTTTGCCACCACAATGCCGACGATGACCGGGTTAGTTGATAACCGAAGTTTTCACCTTTACGGTGTACCTGGTACGCATTCAACTTTGGTCGGTAATCTATACCCTTACGGTGGAGGGAAGGCCGCGACAAATGGCGCTCCATCTCAAGTAGGACTACACATTTACCGCTCAGTGGTTAGAAAGGTCGCTCAGCTGATGGATGCTTGGCATGTTGAGTTTCACGCAGATTATGTACGGTGGCTACAATCACTCAATATTCATGAAGATCTAACGATTGCAGGTGTGCCAGTGATCACTCTCGAAGAGCTCGCGCATTACAAATCTGAAGCGCAACTTGTTTCTATCGTACCTAGTTTTTTTAATCCTTTAAATCAAAAGGATGTCGGACCGCTCACCGATGGACGAGGAGTTTATATCGGTGGGAACAAACAAGATCGGAAGTGGAAACCAGCAAGCACTATTTCACAATTTATGAATGAACAAAATACCAAGTCATCCGTAGACAGCATGTGGCAGTGGATTGTTGGCAGCGAAACAAAGCTAGAAAAGCTCGGTGGTAATGTACAAGCGCATGATTATAATTTTGCTGATTCTGATTGGACATGAGCCTTATTGTTGCGACTTCTGATAAGCCATCGAAATTATTGTATTTTTTCAGTTTGCTGAATATCTGCGTAACAGTTGCACAATGGTTACTGCATCTCTTCTTCAGATTTTTTAGGCTTTGCTGAGGGCTAAATCCAGAATGATTCTGCATTTAGCTCTAAGCATATTTAGAGCCTTTTCAGATATGCGTGTCTGTCCACTGACCCTTTAGCGGTTCAGTCTGCATCGGGATGGCAGATATTGCCCAACTCACCCATTAAAAAATATCATGCCAATTTTGATTTTCCCTATCACTCTATTTTTATAACACAAACTACGAAAATGATTATAATACGTCATATAATTCATTGGCTTTGGATCATGGATACGAAGTTGAAAGTCATAGGGAGCATAAATAAAAATGGATAAAATAGTTCAAATATCAGATATACACTTTTGTATGAAAGATAAAAGTCACAGTTCTAGGGATAATTTATCTTTAGTGTTAAACAAAATTAATGGTTTATATCATGAATATATTTTAGTGCTTTCTGGCGACCTGGTGATGAAAGCGGATAGTGCTCATTATATGGCGCTTTATCAATATATCAGGGCGTTTACTCGCAATGAAATATACGCTATTCCCGGTAATCATGACGACATAGCCTTAATGAAGAAGTTAGCTATACAAGAAGAGTTTTTTAAAATTCAGGATCTTCTAGAGATAGGCATTAATGATATTGTTTTCTTAGATTCTAGTGAAAAAGGAGAACATCTCGGCGGAGGAAAGATAGATCTTGCTTATTTTGAAGCGATAAAGTCTAAGCTTAGAGAAAATTCGAATAAGATCATCTTTATTCATCATCCCCCTTTTAAAATTGGAGCGGAGTGGTTTAAGAAGATATGTCTTGATAATGGTGATTTATTGATGAAATCGCTATCGGAAATAAATAATTTAAAATATCTTGCTTATGGGCATTGTCATAACTACTTTATCGAAGAAAGAGAAAATACGGTATTCCTATCATGTCCGTCGTCATGGGTTCAGTTTGATCATACTGAGCATCATGAAACAAAGTATGATCAACAAAAAGAGATTGGATTTAACGTTTTTCATCTGTCCGATGATATCTCTCATGAGACAGTAACAATATCTGTTTGTTGAGTTATCGGTTGTGTGCCACCTTGTCCATGAGAACACATCAGGAATGTTGAAACCATTAAGTACATGTTTATTTAGATAAGAAAAAGATGCCCGAGGATGTCTCTTTTATGATTTGGTGGAGCTGGCGGGAGTTGGGTATATGTATCATCCCATACCAGCAAGGCTCTTGGAGTATTAACTCTAATTTTGTGTTACTTAGCATGTTACATAAAAATCCTACTTAAAAGGGAACTGAACAGCCGTCCTTTATGTATTCTGGTTCGATTTTAAAGGCTTTATATTTCAAAATATTCTAAGTGATTCATGTTAGAGGAGCTTTTATAGGTGATTGATAAAAGCAGCACATGGCATTATCAAAAATTAAGCTAATGTAACCAAAACTACTCACATTACCTATTTCTAGTTGTTAGTGTAACAAAGGTTACTCATAACTTTCTTTCTTGAATAGTGATATCAAAACGTTGAGTTTTACTTCTACTTTAACGTTTACTCGTCATGACAGTTAAGTGCGGAATTTAGTAGGTTAGTCGATATTGGTACTAGCCCTACTTTTAGTCCAAATGGCTTGAATACTTTATCGAGAATATCAGTTTTGAAAGTACCTCGATCATTCTCAATCTCAGATATAGTTTTTCTGGAAACCCCAACCATTTTGGCAAAGGTATCTTGTTTGACACCTAACACGTTTATCCTAAGCTCCTTGAGAGCGAATCCTTGTGTTAGTTCATTCATAAGCAACGATCTAATAACTCTATTTATCTTATGTTTTCTTTCGGATACTGATATTGGTTGTACGTTTTTAGGCGTACGCTTTGCCACTTTTTCAATCTGATCAATCGAGGTTTGAGCATGCTCTTTTTGTATTGTAATTGCTGCACTTAAGTGTTCTTTATTCAAACGAAGTCGGGAGATTGCATCATGTACAGATTCTGCCGAAGTGTTTAGAGAAAGCCGATCTAATCGGTTTAAACTGTCGGTGTTAGAACTCATATCAGCCCCCATTTACCAAGTTTTGTCGCAATGAAATCCATACCTATACCAGGCATATCCAAAATCTGCTTTGGTGTTCCTCTTTCTTCTAACCTTTCTTTTAAAGTAAGACAGTTTTGTGCAAGCGCTTTAAGTTCTTTTAATAGAGTCTCTTTGGGAACTAAATCTGACAGTGAAGTTGCGATACCGTAAAAATCATACTCACCTCCTACCTCTAAAGGTGATTTCCACTTGGTAGCTCTAGGTATCCCTTCAGGGTCTGCTTTCATTGGAGCAAAATCATAGACTGGAGCAAGTTTGATAAAACCTTCTTTTTTGATGAAAGAAGTGTTTCTTCCATGGTTATCGCTGTTGCCAAATATGATATTGAGCAAGTCCCTTTTTACCCATTCAATAACAAATTCTTGGATGTTAAACTGATAGCCTTGTTCAGTAACCATATGACTATTCATGATTTTATCAATCAGTTGTCTAATAGTATCTTCATGATCAAGAAGACTACCTGGTCCTTTATTTAAAATTGAGTAAACCGACTCCATGGCATAGCGCTGCATGTTTTGCTTGTCATCTAAATAGATATCAAACCTTGGTAACCAGAGAGAGGGGTAATTTTCACCTTCTTCTAATCGCATCGATTCTATTGGAATAGTATCGACTCCCATGCTTGTTAACTCATGATAATAATAATATTCAGCTCGTAAAATATTGCTGTCAGTTTTCCCTCTAGAGCCTCGCGGATATTTTACTAGATAATGTAAATCTTGATTAGTAACGTCATCTTGATAGCTGTCAATCCAGATCCGCCCCTCGTTGGAGTAACGCAGTAGTAGTTTTGGAGCTTCTCCTCCAGCACCTGTGGCACCTCCAGCAGCAGCTCCCCTTTCTTGCGCGTAATCTAAGAAGTCACTAGCTCTATCGATTACATCATGAAGGGCGAAGGACAGTGAATCTGATTTTTTAGTCCGCTTTGGTAATGATTCCTTTATTCTCAAATTACCAACTGGAGAGATAGTTCCATACTTTAAAAGGATGAAATCTTGCTGGTCAATAGCTAGATCTCCAATATCAAGTTGCTTGACCCAGTAACGTCTGCTCGCTCCACTCGGCATTATGTCATCGAGAAACCTCAGCCACCCCGAGCGCCCTTTATCGTCAAAGTAGAAATTAACAGGGTGATTAAGTGAAACGGCATGGTTGTCATCTTTCTCGAAGTTTTCTACAGCATATTCGTTTAGGTAATGAACTTCTGTGATTATGAAGTTGCCTTCATTACTCTTAGGGAAGGTAACGTGAGCTATATCAATCCATTGCTCCAGTATGTAAGCTTGTATAGTGAGTGATTCCATAACTATCTCCAGATATTTATGCGTACTATTTTACTCATAAAGGTGCTAAATTTCAAACTGTGTAACTGTAACTACTCACAAACCTAAGTTTTAGATGTTCTTGTAACCTAAAGTAATCATTATTATTCTAGCTATTTGGAAAGGTGATGATTTGAATAGGTTTTGAAGATTTTCGAACTGATTTTGGTATAAAGCATCACACTATTTTCCCACTCTAAAGTGCGGCACTAAAGCTTTATGTTCCTATAAGATTGATTGTTTTATGTGGAGACTTAGTTTGTTGAACTAGCTCATAGAGTACAGGTTTAGTGAGTATCACCAATCTTCTTCATCGATAATGTTTTTATATTTATCAAAGTCTTTCGTTTCAACATAAAGCGTTAGATCTAGAGCTTGAATGATTTCAAACATAGTAGAGAGCGTGGCTTTATCTGGTCTATTTTCAAAGTTAGAAATGGTAGCTTGCTTTATGCCGACTTTCTTTGCCACTTCGGACTGAGTCCATTTATTTTTTTGTCGTATTAGCAGTAAACTATTAGCGAGTTGCTGTGGACTATAAATCACAATTCGTCATTCCTTACGGTTATTGATGCTTACTTTTCACAAGGGATTCAAGCAACACTATCCCTACTAGGGTATATTATTAACATTATACCTTTGTTGGGATAAAACCAAGAGTCGCTCTACTAGGGAATAAAGTAGAACAATCAAAGCCCTTGGCTTTGACTTATCTATATACAGGAGGGTTCTACCCCGTTTTCACGGACGGTTTAGTAAAGACGTAAACTTGCTGTCTTGATTCGCCAGTCTACGTCGCATTCTTGGATTATGGAACCGTTCGATATAATCAAAAATATCTGCTCTGGCTTCATTTCTTGTCCGGTATTGTCGATAATTGATTCGTTCCCGTTTCATCACACCGAAGAACCCTTCACAAGCCGCGTTATCTGCACAATGGCCTACAGCACTCATGCTGCTGGTTAGGTTCTTTTGCTTGAGAAAGCGCTGATAGTCTCCGCTGGTAAATTGTGTGCCACGATCTGAATGTAAGATAACATGATGTCTTTCCTGTCGCTGCCAAACCGCCATTTCGACGGCTCGAATCACCATATAACGGTCTTGTCGATGATGCATCGACCAGCCAACGATGAGCTTGTTAAACAGGTCAAGCACCACACACAGATAAAGCTTCCCTTCAAGTGTCCCAATTTCTGTAATGTCTGTGACCCATTTGGTTTCCGGCTCCAAAGCATTAAAGTCCCGCTCAAGATGATTCTTTAAACCGTCAGGACGTGCGGACTGTCGCTTTGCCCCTCGACCTTTTTTACGCGGCCAGCCATAAAGTCCATTCGCTGACATCAGTCTGGCGACACGATTTAAGCTCGCTTTCAACCCTTCGGCTTGCAGATCTTCGTGCATACGTGGTGCGCCGATAATACCACCGCTATCATCATGGATCTCGCGCATTCGTTTTAATAACGTTGCGTTAGCAAGAGCACGCGCACTTGGCTGCCGTTCCACCCAAGCGTAATAACCACTAGGAGAGACGCGCAAACAACGGCACATGAGGCGAATAGAAAACACATCGCGGCAACGCGATATCGCAAGATACCTTACGGTAACTCTTTGGCGAAGAACGTTGCCGCTTCTCGCAAAAAATCACGTTCCTTTTTCACTTTCGCTAATTCGCGTTTTAGCCTCGCCATTTCTTCATCACGAGGAGAGCCACTGCCTTGAAATGCTTTATCTTGTGACTGCTCCGCCTCTCGTTTCCAACGGTTTAATAAGTTAGGATTGATGCCGATATCTAATGCTATCTGACGACAACTCACACCCGGTTGCTGAGTCAGCGCAACGGCTTCGCGTTTGAATTCTGCAGAATATTTTCTTCGCTTGGTCATAGACACTCCTTTTAGGCATAGTATGCCTCTTTATAGATGTGTCCGTAAAATATGGGTAGAACCCAAACCAGTGTACCCAAAGATCAAAGAAGTAGTGAGACGTCCTTGGATGACAATGGGTTCTAAGTTATTGATTTTGCGTTATTTTAGGCACAAAAAAAGACGCCCGAGGACGTCTTTCTCTATGATTTGGTGGAGCTGGCGGGAGTTGAACCCGCGTCCGAAAATCATTCATCTTTGGTACTACATGCTTAGTCGATCTTTAATTTCACTACCACCTGCGAACCGACACGCGAATGAATAGCTAACCTGAATTATGTCTTACGCTTCATCCCTCAGGTGGGGGAATCCACGCCAGCTTGTTTTGGTTTGACCATCTGAACTCCCCGTCCTACAAGCAGAGGCTAAGGCAGATGGGCTCTCAGCAGGTTATTAAGCTGCTAGTGCGTAGTTTTCGTCGTTTGCGACTATTTTTTTGCGGTTTGTTAACGAGGCCTACCGCACCTCGGCATGCACCTCAGACTGCAAAATTCCCGTCGAATCCTGAATCAGCCCCGGAGGTAGAGTGTGCATACTACCAGAATTGTTCCTACTGTCTAGTGCTGCACAATCATATGGTTAAGTTTAACGCAGTGCGCTCTTCATCACGCGGTCTTTTTGGCGTTGCCAGTCGCGATCTTTGGCCGTATCACGCTTGTCGTGCATCTTCTTACCCTTGGCAACCCCGATTTTTATTTTGACCCATGAGCGAGACCAATACAGCGATAGCGAGATTAAGGTCATCCCTTCACGATTGATTCGGCCGAATAAATTATCGAGTTCGCGACGAGAGAGCAGAAGTTTGCGCACCCGAGTCGGGTTGGAAATTACATGTGTTGAAGCTTGTTGCAGTGGAATAATGCTCATGCCGGAGATAAAAGCTTCTCCGTTACGCATGAACACATAACTTTCTGCAATATTTGCTTTGCCCTGGCGAAGTGACTTCACTTCCCAGCCCTGAAGCTCCAGACCAGCTTCTATCTCATCTTCAATGAAATATTCGTGGCGAGCTTTTTTGTTCAGAGCAATCGTGTTGCTCCCTGCTTTTGATTTTTTCTTTGCCATAGTGGAGCGTATTATACGGATTGCGTGTGGCTTGGGAAATCCTTTTATTGGCGTTGGTGCAAAATATACACAATTGTCTGATAAATCTGCGATTGTTGTCATTGCAAGGTGATGGATTGACCGATTGAAGCCGATTGGAGGCGAGATGTTGACCTTGAGCTCACTTGTGTATCACAGTAAAATTACAGCGCTTAGGTGTAAAGAGAAAGAAGGAGCATCAATGAAGCAGGTGAGTCGTTCTGCACTGGTATCGTTTAGCGCTGAACAGATGTTTAATTTAGTCAATGACGTGATGCGTTATCCTGAGTTCTTGCCGGGTTGTTCCGGTGCGAGAGTGATTGAGTCAAATGCTGACAAGATGGTCGCTTCTGTTGATGTCTCCAAAGCGGGGATCAGCAAAACATTTACTACGTCGAATCAGTTAAAAACGGGCGAAGCTATTTTGATGGATTTGGTGGACGGCCCTTTTAAAATGCTGCGTGGTGGATGGTATTTTACACCGCTCGATGAATGGGCTTGTAAAGTTGAACTGAAGCTTGAATTTGAGTTTTCCAGCAAGATGATTGAGCTGGCATTCGGCAAAATATTCAATGATCTGACCAGTAATATGGTGAATGCTTTCACCAAACGGGCAAAGCAGGTGTATGTATGACGGATGAAGAGAATACGATTCATGTGGAAGTAGTGTATGCACTGCCGCATGAGCAGCGTGTGTTGTCGCTGGTTGTGTCGCCAGCGATGACGGTAGAAGAGATTATCCGCCAATCTGGTGTGTTAAATATGTATCCGGAGATTGATCTGGCCAAGAATAAAGTGGGAATTTTCAGCCGTCCGGTGAAATTGGATGCGACAGTCCGGGATCGGGATCGGATCGAGATTTACCGGCCGTTGCTGGCTGATCCGAAAGAAATTCGCAGGAAGCGGGCAGAACAGGCCAAAGCTGCGGGCACTGCTGACCCGGTAACCGGCGGTAAACCCAATCCACTGAAAAAATAGTCGTCATTCCGATAGTAAAAAAGCTCGCAATGCGAGCTTTTTTTACAACCGTTGGTTTGACTCGTTGACTTACTGGACGCTTTCAAAGAATTGATCACTGTTATGAAAGTCACCAGCCATATGAATCAGTGAGCCTCTCTTGTCAAATTTGACAATCAGGTTCTTCTGAACCGGATCTTCATGACCAGAAACATGATGGTAAATGTAGTACCAAGTATCGGGATAACCATTTTCAACAAGCATCGGAGAACCAAGGACATAACGGACTTGTTGTTTGGTCATACCGAATTTCAGTTGATCAACCTCTTGTTGATCAACGTAGTTGCCTTGGTTGATATCAATCCGGTAAACCAACATATCGGTAACCGATGAACATCCACTGAGGACAAGTATTGCTAATGACGCGGTGATGAGAGACTTCTTCAATTGCATAGTTTGTTTACTACATTGTCATTTAGAGTGAAAGCTTGGCTGATAATAAACAAGCTTGGTGAAGAAGTAAAAGGGTTCCCCACCATCTTATCCCACACTCAGACTACAAATTTTAGATTTTGTTGCATCGGATTGGTTTTTTTTCAATATTCGTCATCAATTATAGAGCCTGATAGTCATATGAGATGTTTTTTTGGACGGCTTTATTGGGTTGGACAGGGAATTTGGGTTGGACAGATCGATTTGACGGTATGCTTCAGGTGAGCAGAAGCGCCCGCTCAACGATGGTGGCGATGCTTGAGAGGCTGACAGTGCTTCTCACGACCTGAAGTCTGACTGAGGAAGTCAAGTGATGAATCATACCGCTTTATATTCAAGCTATTACACGGATGGTAAGAAATTACCAATCATTGATGTTTATATATTCATAAATAAAATATAATTAGTCTGGTGTTTAATATTCTTATTTATACTCTGTTTATGGGCGATAAATTGACAAATCGAATTTATTTATCTTGGTGAATCATAGTGAATGAATTAATTTGATAAGAAACCATCAAATAGGTGGCATGTTTCTATAAGTTGCTGACTTAATTTATTGTTCTTTTTAAAGTATAGCACCCCATGAGCAAGCGGGTTGAATTTGCGTAAAAGCTGATGGATTCCAATCAAGCTTTGCCAATATTCATCGGAAACCTGCTGTTTCCAATACCATAATGCTTTTCGTTTTTGTTCGACAGTGATTTGTTTGATACGGCATAAGTCCATGAGTAAGAGATAAATATCTCTTGCTTTGAGTTTTGGACTCGCATGCATAATTGATTCTTCAAAGTCAATCAGGCTAAGCTGATTATGCTGATCGATTAATATGTCGCGCAGTGCAGGGCGACCGTGAGCAATATCCGCATTATGTAATTTGATGAATAAATTGAACAGTTGCATCAATATATCATCAGTAATACGTTCGGCTTCAACTTGAGAGAGTGGCTGGCCTTTGTCGGGCGTGACAAAGAAACGTTTCCCTTCCAGTGCGATTTTAGGGACTTGAAAGCCAATCGAATTTAAATAGAGCAATACCGATTTTTCATGTTCAAAACGAGACCATGAATTCATGGTTGCTTTTGACTGGAAGCATGATAATAAATTGAATTGACCAGCAACTGACGAGAGTTTGCAGATAAAATTAGATTTATCCTCACCGCCAATTTTTAGCCAGTAAGTTCTCTGTTGTTCCGTGATTTTAATAACACCATTAATATTGCTATCAATGTGTTTTATGCATTGTTCTCTTAACATAACATGAATGTATTATTTGTGTGATATGTTGAATGGGCAATAATGAATTGCGGCACATTCTATCCGTTTTTTGTTAAGTTAAGATCAAATACAGAAAAAATCAAAAGAAATATCGGGCCGAATATGATTTGATTAAAAGACCCGATATTTATTATGAGGGGGATATTCAGGCGGTGGATAATAAAATAAATTAATTTGAAAACGGTTATGCAGCCACGAGCAATAACTCTTTTGCATTTGCTAAAGTCGTTTCAGTAATTTGACTACCGCCAAGCAATCTTGCTAATTCTTCAATCCGTTGCTGATTATCCAGCTTGAGCATCTGTGTTTCTGTTTTTCCGCTTTTCGTTTGTTTGGCAACAAAAAGTTGTTGATGTCCACAACCGGCAACCTGTGGCAAGTGGGTGACACACAAGACTTGGGTCGATTCGCCCAACTGACGTAGCATCTTCCCGACAACAGCGGCTGTCGGGCCACTAATGCCGACATCGACTTCATCGAAGATCAAACTTGGGGTTTCAACTTTTTGCGCAGTAATCACCTGAATCGCGAGTGATATTCGCGATAGTTCCCCACCTGAGGCGACTTTGGTCATGGGCTGCAACGGTTGGCCCGGGTTAGTCGACACCATAAAGTTCACTGAATCGAATCCGAGTGGAGAGGGGTGATTGTCATCATAATGAATATCCATCTGGAACTTGGCTTTTTCCATGCTCAGTTCATGCATACTCTGACTGATTAATTTATTGAGCTCTTTGGCGTAACGCATTCTGGACTGATGCAGTTTTTCAGCGCGTTGAACAAATGATTGATACGCTTGTGCCACCATATGCTCAAGCTGTTCAAGTTTCTCATCGGAATAGTCAAGGGCGGAAATCTGCTGGCGCAGGCTTTGGTGGTGCTGATAGAGATCTTCCGGCAGTACATTGTGTTTACGGGCCAGAGACATGACTTTGGAATAGCGGTCTTCAATATGTGCCATTTGTGCCGGATCGACTTCAATCCGATCCAGATAGTCACGGAGTTCACTGTTTGCTTCTTCCAGTTGAATCAGTGCTTCCGCAAGCATGGCAGGCAACATTGCCATTTTTTCATCCAGCTCGGCTAACTGAGCCAGAACCTGATTGGTTGACTGAAGTAAACCGATGGCATTGACTTCATCGCCTTCATTCAATAACTGGATTGCATTTTGGCTGAGGGTGAGTAGTTCACCACTATTCGTCAGGCGTTTGTATTCATGTTCCAGTTCGGGGAACTCATCTTCACTGAGCGATAATTCATTCAGTTCTTTGATTTGATACTCCAGTAACTGGAGCTGCGCCTGATTTTGTTGGCTGTTTTTACGGATTTGTTCCAATTCATTGTTGGCCTGACGCCAATTCTGGTAAGCGACCCGTGTCTTTTTCAACAAATCGGCATGACCGGCATATTGGTCCAGCATGGTCAGTTGGTGCTCACTTTTCATCAGTTGCTGATGGGCGTGCTGACCATGAATATTGATGAGCAATTGCCCAAGTGATTTCAGTTGTGAGATCGGTACCGGATTGCCATTGATAAATGCGCGTGAACGGCCTTCTTTGGTAATCACCCGGCGGAGAATACATTCGCTGCCGTCTAGCAGTTCATTATCTTCGAGCCAACGGGTGGCGTGCAGATTGTGATCGAGAAGAAATGCAGCGCAGACTTCGGTTTTTTCTTCACCTTGACGCACCATGCTGGCTTCCGCCCTGCCACCGAGACACAAACTGAGCGCATCAATCGCAATGGACTTACCTGCACCGGTCTCCCCGGTAATGGTGGTCATTCCTTGAGAAAGTTCTAACTGTAATGATTTTACGATTGCAAAATTATTGACACTTAAATGAGCCAGCATGTTCACACCTGTATATTTTACCAATACTGTATAAAGAAACAGTATATACTGTATAAAGACACAGTAAAGATGTTTGGTGATTTTATTTTCACCAATGTACCAGGCAAGGCAAAGGGCTGAATCGAGGCATATTCAGCCTTGGCAAATGACAATCAATATGAGCTTTCGGGGTCCTAGAACAACTTACTTGACCAACCCAGTTTGTTTCTCAGGACATGGTAGTAGCTGTAATCTTTTGGGTGAATCAAATGTAATTTATTCGGGCTGCGGTAGATCAGCACTTCATCTCCGGGAGAAACAGGGAGCGAAATTTGTCCGTCACAGCTGATTTCTTGTGTGCCTCTGTTATTCGGTGAAACCGACAGTTTGATCCGACAATCTCCGTCAACGACCAAGGGGCGGGATGACAGCGTGTGTGGAAACATTGGTACAAGTGATATGGCATTTAAGCTCGGTGACAGAATCGGGCCGCCCCCCGACAGTGAATAGGCGGTTGAACCGGTCGGTGTTGAAACAATCAGGCCGTCTGAGCGCTGGGAAAAAGCAAAAACGTCATTAATGTAGACCTCGAACTCAATCATATGGGCGATTTTCCCCGGATGGAGAACGGCTTCGTTTAAGGCCGCATTATGACTCTTAATCTGCCCGTTGCGGTGAATTTCGGTTTCCAGCAGAAAGCGTTCTTCTTCAATGTATTCACCTTCGAGAACTTTTTGTAAAGCGGCCTGAAAATCTTCGGGATTTAAGTCGGTAAGAAATCCCAGACTCCCACGGTTGACACCAATCACCCGAATCTCAAAACGGGATAATACTCTGGCTGCGCCAAGCATGTTACCGTCACCACCGACAGCAATGGCCAGATCGGCTTTTTTGCCGAGTTCAAGTAAAGGTGAAAAACATTCGGGCGGCAGATCAGTGAGAATATTGCTCAGTCGATCATCGATAAACACTGAATATCCTTGCTCTGACAACCACTGGTATAATTCACGGTGGGTTTGTATCGCAGACTGGTCCCGTGGTTTACCAATGATGGCAATCACGCCAAAAGATTTTTTCATAATGTTTCCAATCGAATTAGGCTTGAATCAGGAATCTTCATCCCCATAATAAAGGCAAGTTATGCTTTTATGCGAATGTTTAGTGTGTTGAATGTTGATCATCAATACAAAAGATTATGGAACTCTGGAGATATCATGAGCAACGAAGAGAATAAAGTCAAAGAAGAAGAGCTGCAGCAAGAATCGGTAGCACAAGAAGAGACTGAGGCTGAAGTCGTCGGTAGTGAGGCTGATATCGAGTGGAATGAAAGTGATGTACCAGAGGATGAGCAAGACGCGAAAATTGCCCAATTGGAAGCGGCGCTATTGACGAGTGAACGGAAGGTGAAAGAGCAGCAAGATGCTGTCTTGCGTGCACAGGCTGAAGTTGAGAATATTCGCCGTCGGGGTGAACAGGAAGTCGATAAAGCGCGTAAATTTGCGCTGAATCGTTTTGCGGAAGAGCTGCTGCCCGTGATTGATAATCTTGAGCGTGCGATTCAAGCGGCAGATGCTGAGAATGAAGTGGTCAAGCCTCTGCTGGAAGGGGTAGAGCTGACGCACAAAACCTTTATCGATACCATCGAAAAGTTTGGTCTCAAAGAGATTAATCCTGAAGGTCAGGCGTTTAATCCTGATTTACATCAGGCAATGTCGATTCAGGAAAGCCCTGACCATGAGTCAAACACGGTGATGTTTGTGATGCAAAAAGGTTATGAACTGAATGGTCGTGTGGTTCGCCCTGCGATGGTGATGGTTGCGAAATAATCTCATCTCAAGCATGAGGTGATTGCCTCACATCAATAAAAAGGTTGGCTTTTGCCAACCTTTTTTATCACCGATTCACTGCGATGCGCGCTTATTTTTCGTATGGTTCAACCGGGCGTTGGTCATCCCCGTCACGACTTTTCTTCCACTCCCATACCATCAGAGCAGCAATGCACACCATACCGATCAAACGATAATTATCGGTAAGAAACAGGGTCGCTGCGGCCAGTAGCAGGAACATCAACCGATGGATGCCTGACATTGGCCGGAATAGGTAACCTTCGATACCGCCGGCAAATGCAATAATCAGTGCGATACTCCCGAGGACCGATTCAATAAATGCCAGTGGCGTTTCTGTTTGAGTCCAGATTAAACCGGAAAATGCCATCATCGCTGGGATCAGGAAAAATCCCTGTGCCAGCTTAAAGGCCTGAACCGCAGAACGCATGGGGGAGGCATTGGCGATACCGGCACCGGCAAAAGCGGCGAGGGCGATGGGCGGGGTTACATTGGACGTTTGCGACAGCCAAAAGACGATCATGTGTGCGGTGAGTAGCGGTACACCGAGATCCATCAAGGCTGGTACCGCCATCACGGACAGCACGATATAAGCAGCAGTCACTGGGAGTCCCATCCCCAAGATCACCGCAGCGATTGCAATAAACAATAAGGCAGACCAGAGATGCCCGCCGGACAGTGAGGTTAGAAACTGGGTAAATTGCAGGCCGATCCCTGTTTGTCCGACGACACCAACCACAATACCGGCGGTTGCACAGGCAATTGATATGGGGAGCGCGAGAATAGCCCCTTCTTTCATACCTTCGAGCACTAGTCTGATGCTGATTTGGGTATGCTTGCGTGTAATTGCAGCGATGAGTATGGCGGCACATCCGGCAATACCAACCAAAATCGGGGAGTAACTCATAATCAACAAAGTGGTGATCATGACCAATGGCAGGAGGAAATGCCATCCCTGTTTCAAAATTCGGCTGATTTTCTCGGTTTCACGCATGCCTTGCAGATTGAGCTTACATGCCATCAGGTGGACGTAAAGTAACGTACAGGCAAAATAGAGGATGGCCGGTGCAATCGAAACCAGAATGATTTCACTGTAAGGAATCCCGGTAAACTGTGCCATGACAAATGCACCGGCGCCCATGACCGGGGGCATGATTTGTCCTCCGGTTGAGGCTGCGGCCTCAATACCGGCTGCTTGCTCTGCTTTATAACCGAGCTTTTTCATCATCGGTATGGTCAGGGAACCGGTTGTCACCGTATTGGCAATGGCTGAACCGGAAATCGATCCCAAAGCGGCAGAGGCCAGCACACTGGCTTTGGCCGGGCCGCCTTTTGATTTTCCGGCAATCGAAAATGCAGCATCGATAAAAAATTGCCCGGCCCCGCTGACTTGCAGAAAAGCACCGAACAGGACGAAAACAAAAACGACACCAGCTGCAATTGCCAGCGGTGCACCGAAGACGCCGTTGGTGGAATAAATATGAAAGCGGATCATTTCTCCTAATGAAAAACCTTTACTGGCGATGGCATCCGGCAGGACATTGCCGAATAGCGCATAACTCAGAAAAATGACCGCCACAAACACCATCACCATTCCGACAGTCCGACGGGTGGCTTCCAAGAGGAGCAGCAAGAGTAACAGCCCTGCATATTGATCATTCGGTTGTAATCCGTCCAGCAGGAAACTGATATCATCATAATCAAATGGAATCACTCGGCTGGCAGCCCAACAAGTGACCATTATCAACACCATATCGAGACAACGTAGCACCACATATTTAGCTGGAGAGGCGCTGTCGCTCTGCACTGCGGGATACGCTAAAAAGACAAGGATTAAAACCCAACTGAGGTGGGTGGGTCTGAATACAGTTGCTGACAGATCGGCCGTGATGCCTTGCCATATCTGGAACACCGTCAGCAAAACTGCGATCAGGCCGGTCACGAGCGTAAGACTGTTGGCGAATTTCGTGTGCCGGGATAAAACCTGAGTCATAGCTAACTCCAAATGTCATTACATAAAACAACATCAGATGACATATTCGGCTGAACGTTGTCATCTGATGGGTTGAATCATCGGGGGTATGATTTTATTGGTGGTGTTCTTGGTAGTATTTCAGTGCACCAGGGTGGAGAGGCACACCTTCCAGCTTCGGCATATTATCGATTGTCATAAATTTTGTGACGCCAACCGACTGACGGATTTTGTCGATGTTTTCAAAGGCGACTTTGGTCATTTCATAAGCCAGCTTGTCATCCATCTTTTGGTTCGTCACCAGGACGTTCCAAACGGCTGGCACCTCAAATGCCGGGACATTCTTATAGCTATTCGCTGGTGCGTTGAATGCTTGATAGGATGAATTGGCGGTTGAGATTTTCTTCAGTTCCTGTGGGGTAAAAGAGAGAATGCGGATCTTGCGGGTGAGTGCCAGCTCAGTGATTGCTCCGACCCCGAGACTGCCGACGATGACACCGGCGTCGATTTGTCCATTTGCCAGCGCGCTTGTGGTCGCGGTGTAATTCAGTGATTGTGCTCTCACATCTTTTTCAGTGATACCGAGTATGCGCAGAATATTCACTGCACTCACCCGTGTGCCTGAACCGGGGGCCCCGAGCGAAATTTTCTTGCCTTTCAGGTCACTGATGGTATGGATATCGGAATCAGCAGGGACGATAAACTGGACGACGTTTGGATACAGGGCGAAGAGCACCTGAGTCGGCATCTTTCTCGGAAATGGTTTTTTCCCCGTATAGGCTTTCAGCGCGACATTCCCCATTGCGATACCGACCAACTGTTTTTGCGTCGCGACTTTGATGATATTTTCCACTGATGCAGCGGTGACTTCGGCGCGCATATTGAAATCAGGGATATTTTCACTCCAGATTTTAGCCAGTGTTCCGCCAAGTGGGTAGTAAGTCCCGCTCTGACTGCCTGTTCCAATGGTGTAGTTATTCGCAAAGGCTGGTAGTGCAATACTCAGCCCGAGAATCATCAAACCTTTCTTGACGATATTGTACATAAGAAACTCCCTGTTTTTCTGCTGATATAAACGAAGTCTTTACATTGGGCTCATCCATTACCATGCCGGGCATGCGTAATGTGAATCTCACATGCATGTAAAGGTCGTGTATCGGTTTTGATATCACGATGTTGATATCTCTGGGTATAGTGGAATTGATAAAATACTGGTTAGGTCACCAAACCGAGGGTAACTTTATGCAATGTGAGTGAATCCCACGTTGAATATCGTGATTCATTTTGGCGATTATCCGAAGTTTGAGCACTGTTCAATCCTGATCTCCGGTCAGAAAATAAGGAAATTTGTATTTTTTTCATTTTTCCCCTTGAAAAGGTATTTTCTGCCCTTATCTAAGGGGCATAGAGAAGCAAACTTCGTTTGTTGAGCGGTGAGGCCGGGGTTGAAACCCGATTCACCAGCCCCATATATGGGGTACTGGCAAAACGACAATAGAATTATTCGGAGATGTCCTGATGGGTAAGATCATTGGTATTGACTTAGGTACTACAAACTCTTGTGTTGCTGTATTAGATGGTGGAAAACCTCGCGTAATTGAAAATGCTGAGGGTGAACGTACAACGGCATCTATAATTGCTTATACAGATGGTGAAACACTGGTTGGTCAGCCAGCAAAACGTCAAGCAGTTACCAACCCTGAGAACACATTATTTGCAATCAAACGTTTGATCGGTCGTCGCTTTGAAGACGAAGAAGTTCAACGTGATATCGAGATCATGCCTTACAAAATTGTCAAGGCAGATAACGGTGATGCATGGGTTCAGGTTAAAAATGAAAAACTGGCAGCGCCACAGGTTTCTGCTGAAGTTTTGAAGAAAATGAAAAAAACCGCAGAAGATTTTCTGGGTGAAACCGTAACCGGTGCTGTGATTACTGTCCCTGCATATTTTAATGATGCGCAGCGTCAGGCCACAAAAGATGCGGGTCGTATCGCTGGTCTGGAAGTGAAACGGATCATTAACGAACCGACAGCCGCAGCGCTGGCCTATGGGCTGGACAAAGAAGGCGGTGACCGTGTTATCGCAGTATACGACTTAGGTGGAGGTACATTCGATATCTCTATCATCGAAATCGATGATGTTGAAGGTGAGAAAACATTTGAAGTGCTTGCAACCAACGGTGATACACACTTAGGTGGTGAAGACTTCGATACTCGCATGATCAATTACTTGGTTGATGAGTTCAATAAAGAGCAAGGCATCAACCTGAAAAGTGATCCGCTAGCAATGCAGCGTCTGAAAGAAGCGGCTGAGAAAGCGAAGATTGAGCTTTCTTCTGCACAACAGACTGACGTGAACCTGCCTTATATTACGGCAGATGCGACCGGTCCTAAGCACATGAATATCAAAGTAAGCCGTGCAAAACTTGAGTCTTTGGTTGAAGATTTGGTTCAACGCTCTCTTGAGCCGATGAAAGTTGCGTTGGCGGATGCAGACCTGTCTGTTGGTGATATTACAGATGTCATCCTTGTTGGCGGTCAGACTCGTATGCCAATGGTTCAGAAGAAAGTGGCTGAGTTCTTTGGTAAAGAGTCACGTAAAGACGTGAATCCAGATGAAGCGGTTGCTGTCGGTGCTGCGGTTCAAGGTGGTGTACTTGCCGGTGATGTTAAAGATGTTCTTCTGCTTGACGTCACACCACTGTCGCTGGGTATCGAAACCATGGGCGGTGTGATGACCAAGCTGATTGAGAAAAACACCACGATTCCAACAAAAGCGAATCAAGTGTTCTCAACCGCAGAAGATAATCAGAGCGCTGTAACCATTCATGTATTGCAAGGTGAGCGTAAACAGGCAACATATAACAAGTCTCTGGGTCAATTTAACCTAGAAGGCATTCAGGCTGCACCACGTGGTATGCCACAAATCGAAGTAACCTTCGACTTGGATGCGGATGGTATTCTGCACGTCTCTGCAAAAGATAAGCAGACCAATCAAGAGCAGAAAATCACAATCCAGGCATCTGGTGGCCTGAACGATGATGAAATCGAAAAAATGGTTCAAGAAGCGGAAGCCAATAAAGAAGCGGACAAAAAGTTCGAAGAGTTGGCAACTGCACGTAACCAAGCTGACCAAATCATCCACGCAACCCGTAAGCAAGTAGAAGAAGCCGGTGAAGCGCTTCCTGCGGATGATAAAGAAAGCATCGAAACAGCAATCAGCGACCTTGAAACAGCGCGTAAGAGTGGTGACAAAGAAGAAATTGATGCCAAGACTCAGGCACTGATGACAGCGTCTCAGAAACTGATGGAAATTGCACAACAGCAAGCGCAAGCACAGCAAGCTGATGGTTCAGAGCAAGCGTCTGGTCAGGAAGATGATGTTGTTGATGCTGAATTCGAAGAAGTCAAAGACGAGAAAAAGTAATCAGTGAATAGCCATTCACTGATATGACTTCAGACCTTTTCAGGTATGATACGGGCGTTTGGGGGAACTCTAACGCCCGTCTGTTTGTAATTTTGGTGTCGATTTAGGTCATGTTTCATTCTGTGTGAAATATCATCTATATCGATACATCTACCGGGCGACAAACGTCGCTTGCAGTAATTAATTGGTGACGAAGAACATGTCAAAACGTGATTTTTACGAAATCTTAGGCGTAAGCCGTGATGCCGCTGAACGTGATATCAAAAAGGCCTACAAACGCTTGGCGATGAAATTCCATCCTGACCGTAATCCGGGCGATGAAACCGCTGCTGATAAGTTTAAAGAAGTAAAAGAAGCGTATGAGGTGTTAACCGATCCTCAGAAAAAATCAGCTTATGATCAGTATGGTCATGCCGCATTTGAACAAGGCGGTGGTGGTTTTGGCGGTGGCTTCGGTGGTGGTAATGCTGACTTCGGGGACATTTTTGGTGATGTGTTCGGGGATATCTTTGGCGGTGGCCGTCGCGGTGGTGGTCAAGCCCGGGCGCAGCGCGGTTCGGATCTTCGCTACAATATGGAACTCACTTTAGAAGAAGCTGTCCGCGGTTGTTCGAAAGAAATTGAAGTCCCAACGATGGTTCATTGCGATACATGTAGCGGGAGTGGTGCGAAGAAAGGGACCACGCCGGAAACATGTAGTACCTGTCACGGGCATGGTCAGGTTCAGATGAGACAAGGCTTTTTTGCTGTGCAACAGACTTGTCCGACTTGTCATGGTAAGGGAAAAATCATCAAAGATCCTTGCCGTGATTGTCATGGTCAGGGCCGTAAGCAAGAGCGTAAGACGCTCAATGTGAAGATCCCTGCCGGTGTTGATACGGGTGACCGGATTCGTCTTACCGGAGAAGGTGAAGCGGGTGAAATGGGTGCACCAGCCGGTGATTTGTACGTTCAGGTTCATGTGAAAGAACACCATATCTTTGAACGTGAAGGAAATAATCTGTTCTGTGAAGTACCGGTTAGTTTCTCGATGGCCGCACTCGGTGGGGAAGTTGAAGTGCCCACACTGGATGGTCGGGTGAATCTGAAAGTGCCGGAAGAAACGCAAACCGGCAGAATGTTCCGGATGCGCGGAAAAGGCGTGAAGAATGTCCGTGGTGGTGCTGCCGGTGATTTGATTGTGCGTTTGGCGGTTGAGACACCTGTGAACCTGAGCGCGCGTCAGAAAGAATTACTCCGTGAGTTTGAGGAATCCTGTGGTGGCGAAGCGGCAAGTAAGCACAAGCCTAAATCGGAAGGTTTTTTCAGCGGTGTGAAAAAGTTTTTTGATGATCTAACGAGCTGATCACAACCCAATCATGCGTGTAAAAAACCTGCTTCGGCAGGTTTTTTTTATGTCTGTCATCCGTCTGGATAATCAACTTTGGTGGAGGGTTCAAGCTGTCAGTGTAATTGTGATGTTTATCATGTGGTTATTTAGTTGATGTCACAGCGAGATGTTTGCTTGGGGGGCAGATGAATCGTTTTATTTTCTTATCATAAGAGGAAATGAAATGAACCGACTGGAAAAAATATGCGCACAGGATTTTCCCTGCTTGAATTAGTTGTGGTGATCGCATTACTGAGCCTTTCCTTGTTGCTGGTTGTCCCTCAATTCTCCCAACAAATGGAAAAGGAACAATTAAAAACAGCGGTCAGTGATGTTCAGGCATTCATATTACAAGCAAGGTCACTGGCAATCACTCACCATCAAAATTTGTGGTTACATCTGATCTCGCCATCATCATCTGCCACTGACAAATATCTCTCACTGGATTGGCTGTTGCGGGTGAGTACCGCTGAAGATGCCTCGAAAGGTCAGCGTTTACTCACGCTATCCGGACAACGCTACCGGAAAATTCTTGTTCGTTCCGGATTCCCTCAAAATCGGTTATTTATCGATGGTCATTCCGGCAAATTAGGCAATGGTAGCATTACACTGTCGGCCCGCAGCACACCGGAACGACAAATCAAAGTGATTACTTCTTACGGGGCGGGACGAGTTCGCTACTGTAGCGTTGGCACTGCAATATATGGTTATCCGGCATGTTAGTGAAAGCTGCACATTTCTATCATGCTCAGCGAGGATTGACGCTGTTAGAAGTCCTGCTGGCCAGTGTCATCAGTAGTGTGTTAATCCTGATGGTGAGCCGGCTGATAGTGACTGAATTTCGGGTAACGGAACACTTGAATCGCAAAATTCAGTTACATCAACAGTTGCGGACATCATTCGCGTTAATCAAGCGAAGTTTGTTTATGGCCGGGTTTAATGCTTCAACACAAATGCCAGTGTTTCTGCAAGGGAGTCAGACACTGACCGATGTCCGAAACGACACACAAGTGGGATATGTATATCAGGGAAGTCCAACCGCTCAGAATGATTTCCACCACGTCGTTTACCAGCTCGCAGCAAATCAATCAGGAGAGTCGGCCTTACGGTTGTGCGAGAAGCAGCATGACCGACGATTCACATTTGAACAAGCGGCATCTTCCGGTGAATCAGGGCCATGCTTCTCATTATTCGATACCGACTGGATCCATGTCGATGCTTTTCAGATTCGTTACCAACCCCTTCAATCAAGAGCAGGGACGTTGATCAATACAGGATGGGTAGCGATACATCTGAGGCTATCTTTGGTGCAAGATCCGTCGATTCATGAATCTGCTGATTTTACATTTTTACAGCGGCATTGGTCGTTATGATGGGGTTCTATTTTGGTCGTACATCGCTTCGGCAACAGGGGGCTGCAACATTGTTGCTGACGACACTGATGATCAGTCTGATGTTGATCGTGGTGGGACGCTCCGCACTGCTCAGTCGTTATCAATTGGCTGAGGTTCAGCATGAAGTTGAACGTCGTCAGTCTTTCTGGCTGGCTGAAGGTGAGCTTGAATGCTTGTGGACACAGGAACGTTCACGACATGCCGGGGAGAGCTTACCTTCTGCGTGTCAGCAGATTGAGCATCAAGTCCAGTTGGTGTCTCCGCAGGATCAACAACTGACCGTGACCGTCGGAAAGACGACGCTGCAAAAGCGTTACCGTCTGCCCTTACCGGACTCTGCCGGTGCCGTTAAGACAAGCAGTCGTTTGATATTGATGAAGCGAGCCTCATTTGCGCCAGATCTGGCTCGTTTACATACTGACGGGCGGTGGCAATGTATCGCTTTGCGCTATAAGTATGATTTTTATGCACCGTCGGTAACCACTTATCATCCAGAGCAGTTACCTTATCGGTTATATGCGGGGTTGCCGAGCGATTCAGAACGATGTGCCGGGACGTATCACTCCGTTGATCTGCCGGGCAAAGATGCGAAATCTGACTATCAGCACACGCCCAATTTATCGCCTTTCCGGGACCTGTTTGGTCTTGCGGTACGGGATTGGTTTCAAGTGATGTCAAATCCTCAGGTTGGTCGAATTCCTCAATCCCTGAATGAAACGGTTAACGGGCCAATGCGTTACCAGCGTGCAGTTGAATTACCACACAGTCAGCTTAATCCCGAATGTGGCTCTCAAATCGAAGATCTCATTTGGCATGGGAAAATGATCATTTGGGTCTATGGAGGATGCGTATTGTCCGATCTGGATATTCAACGGATGAATCGTGCGATTCAGGCAAAATTTCCTCAGCAGGGGATTATTGTGCTGATTCAGGATGGGTTAGTCGGGATTGAAAGTCATCACTCGTTACAGGGCATGCTCTACCAATTTATTTCACCACAACATGCGAATATGGTATTTCAGGCGTGGGGGGATACGGCATTACAGGCGGCACTCATCAAGTCTTTGGCACAAGCTCCACTGCCCAATATCTTGCCTGAGCAAGTGAGTTATTTCCAACTCGGCGCCTTCTATCCGGCAGGGGGGCTCGTGTTAGATGCTGACAGACGTTTTGCCGTGGTTCAGGGGCGTCTTGATTTTCATTATCGACGTGATCTGTTGATTCAACCGCTTAGCCTGATTCGTCCAGCCGAATGGCGCGGGGAAAGCTGGTATGAACCGTAGAGATATAAACCATGTTCATATAAATCGTAGTTATATCAACCGTAGCGATATCAACCGACATGTGCAACGCGGCTGTCGAGGGAATACGTTACTCGAAGTGATGATCGCTTTGGTGATATTGAGCATCGGTATACTGAGTGTGGGGCAGTTACAGCGTCTGACGATGTTTCAGACCCGGGCGATTTTTCAACGGACACAAGCGTTGGACCTTGCCAGCTCAACCCTGGAACGTTTACGGACGCATGGTGCGAAGATAAACCGTGCTGCTCTGAACAAGCGTATCGCGGTTGGTTTCGTTGATTTTGAGCAGCTCAAGTCCCGTCAGGATTGTGATTTTCGAGCTTCTTTTTGTATCGAGATTCAGGTGAGTACACCGCTATTTCACGGTGATCTGAAGCCGGTTCGTGTGGTTGTGAGTTGGTTGGGGCAACAGGGGAAAACGCATCAAGTTGCGCTTTCCACCATGATGTCACGATTCAATGAATTTGAACCGCATTTGCCTAAGAGCGCTGCCCTAGCAGATGTTGCGCATGAAATTGTAAATGTGACTCAATGAAGCTTTGAATAAAATAATAGCTGTGATCATAACCGGGGTGTGACTGATAGGTCAGTTCACACTGTTGGTGATCTGCCACTTCGAGTAAATCCCAAGGTTTCAACTGCTCTTCCAAAAATGGGTCCATTTCACCTTGATCAATCAGTATCGGCACCGGACACGCTTTTTCTCTCAGTAGTTCAGTTGTATCGTACGCTTGCCACTGTGCCTGATCGTCTCCCAAGTAAGCTCTCAGTGCTTTTTGTCCCCAAGGGCAGGCAACAGGATGACAAATTGGGCTGAAGGCTGAAATCGCACGGTAGTGCTCAGGATTTTTGATGCCAATGGTCAGCGCACCATGGCCTCCCATACTGTGTCCTGAAATCGAACGCTCAGAGGTCACCGGAAAGTTTTTCTCGATGATCGAGGGCAACTCGTTCACGACATAATCATACATATGGTAATGCTGATTCCAAGGCGATTGAGTCGCGTTGAGATAGAATCCGGCACCAAGTCCCAGATCATACTCTCCTTGCGGATCATCCGGCACGCCTTCACCTCTCGGGCTGGTATCCGGTGCGACAATCGCAATACCGAGAGCGGCTGCTTTTTGGAATGCCCCTGCTTTTTGCATGAAATTTTCATCTGAGCAGGTCAGGCCGGATAACCAGTAGAGCACGGGAACCGGATGGCTGTCACTGGCGTCTGGCGGCAGATAAATCGTGAAACGCATCGTACAGTTGAGTACATCTGAAGGGTGTGTGTACTGCTTATGCCATCCACCAAATACTTTTGACTGGCTGATTTGTTCTAACATGTGTCAGACTCCTTTCTCCAGTTTCCGGTCAGGATGGGACCGGAGACTGGTGCATAAAATTATGATTTGAAGTGAACCACAGAACGAATACTTTCACCTGAATGCATCAAATCAAATGCTTCGTTAATGGCTTCTAACGACATGGTATGCGTGATGAATTCTTGCAGACCAAATTCACCGGCAAGATATTGTTCAACAATACCGGGGAGTTGTGAGCGACCTTTGACTCCGCCAAATGCACTACCACGCCATACTCGGCCTGTCACAAGCTGGAATGGACGTGTTGAGATTTCTTGTCCGGCACCTGCGACACCGATGATTACGGATTCGCCCCATCCTTTATGACAACATTCCAGAGCCTGACGCATGATATTGACATTACCGATACATTCGAAGGAGAAGTCCACACCACCATCCGTCATTTCAACAATCACTTCCTGAATCGGTTTGTCGAATTTCTGAGGGTTGATACATTCGGTCGCCCCCAGTTGCTGCGCGAGTTCAAATTTCTTCTCGTTAATATCAATACCGATAATTCGGCTGGCACCGACCATTCTGGCACCGATAATTGCAGATAAACCAATTCCGCCCAAGCCGAAAATAGCGACGGTGTCACCTTTTTGCACTTTGGCTGTATTCATGACCGCACCCATACCGGTGGTCACGCCACATCCCAGTAGACAAACCTCTTCCAGTGGCGCGGTTTTGTTGACTTTAGCCAATGATATTTCCGGTAAGACGGTATATTCAGAGAACGTCGAGCATCCCATGTAGTGATAGATTGGCTTGCCGTCTTTATAGAAACGGGTTGTACCATCGGGCATGAGACCTTTGCCTTGTGTTTCGCGAACGGCCTGACACAGGTTCGTTTTGCCTGAAGTACAGAACTTACATTCGCCACATTCTGCGGTATAGAGCGGGATGACGTGGTCACCGACTTCAACGCTGGTCACGCCTTCGCCAACCATTTCCACAATACCACCGCCTTCATGACCAAGAATCGATGGGAATATCCCTTCTGGATCTTCACCGGACAGTGTGAATGCATCTGTATGACAGACACCGGTTGCCACGATACGGACTAAAACCTCACCGGCTTTCGGGTACATGACATCGACTTCTTCAATGCTGAGTGGCTGATTGGGTCCCCAAGCAACAGCAGCTTTGGATTTAATAAATTTCTGCTCTGACATCTTCTTTCTTTCCTGTCTATAAGGTGATCGGGATCGTGTGATAAACCACGGTGAAACTGAGTATAGTTCTTTTCTTATATTTTATAATCGGGTAAAAAAGAGAATAACTTTTACATTATGGTAATAATCAATCATGGCTATATGGGATGGTGTCAGCGAATTTGTTGCCGTCGCAGAGACAGAAAGCTTTACCCGAGCAGCACAGAAATTAACCACATCGGTGGCAAATGTCAGTCGTCGAGTTGCGGCGTTAGAGGAACGTCTGGCGATTAAGTTGTTATTGCGCACAACACGGAAAGTGTCATTGACGGAAGCCGGACAGGTCTACTATCAACAATGTAAACAGTTGGTGGAAGGTCTGGAGCATGCTGAGCGTACTGTGACCCAAATGCAGCAGATGCCGATCGGGCGGCTGAAAGTGACGGCACCAGTGACCTACGGAGAGCAGAAAATTGCCCCGTTGTTGCATGATTTTTTACAACTGTATCCGAAACTGGAGTTGGAACTGGTACTGACTAACCGACAACTGGACTTAATTGAAAACGGTGTTGATCTGGCGATTCGACTCGGACAACTACATGATTCCAGTTTTGTCGTCAGAAAGTTAAGTCCCAGACGGTTGCATGTTTGTGCGGCACCGACATATCTGGCGCAGTATGGTGAACCGTACACGTTATCCGAACTCTCTCAACATCAGTGTCTGGTCGGTACCAATGATCACTGGCGCTTCAAGGATCATCATCATGCACGCTCTCTGGGCATTCGCGGACGGATCCGTTGTAACAGTGGTGTGGTATTGCTTGATGCCGCATTGAAAGGAATGGGGCTCGCTCAGTTACCGGATTACTATGTCGAACCTTATCTCGCGAGCGGCCAGTTGGTGGAAGTGTTGACGCGTTATCGGGATGACCGGGAAGGCGTCTGGGCGCTGTACCCCCAAAATCGGCATATTTCACCGAAAGTCCGTTTACTGTCTGACTATCTCTATGAAGCGCTCTCAGAAAAGACGGGGCTCAAATAATATCAACGCGAATGATATCAACACGAATGATATCAACATGAAACATCGTGACATGATTCAGGGTATAATGCGGTGAAAGATAAGATGCAAAGAGATAGAGGATCCATGCAGGCGCAACATTTTTCTGCTGATGATGAACGGTTTATGCGTCGGGCGATACAACTGGCACATCAAGCGGAGTTGGAAGGGGAAGTTCCGGTCGGGGCCGTATTGGTCAAAGACGATCAGATTATTGCGGAGGGCTGGAATCGGTCTATCACCACCCATGATGCGACAGCCCATGCGGAAATTCAGGTCCTGCGCAAAGCCGGACAAGTGGTGGAAAACTATCGGCTGGTGGATTCGACGCTGTATGTCACACTGGAGCCTTGTCCGATGTGTGCCGGTGCGTTATTACACAGTCGGGTCAAACGGATTGTTTTTGGTGCACCAGACTTGAAAGCCGGGGCCGCAGGCACCGTGATGAACTTGTTTGAGAGTGAGGCCGCCTATCATTATGCGCAGATTGAACCCGGATTACTCGAAGCGGAGTGTCGTGAACAACTGCAATGCTTTTTCCGGCGTCGGCGTCAGGAGATTAAAGCCATCAAGCGTCAGCAGCAGGAGAGTGACCAATTCGATCAACCGTCAGCCAGAGCGGTCCAGTCAGCCAATGGTGTCGATACCGATTGAGCATCGTTGCACACAGCAAGCTGCACAAAGCAAAATGACAAAAGTAACCAGTGCCGGTTGCCGGTGCGCTTCAAATGATGGTTAAACGTTTGGGGAGAGTGCTGTCTCCTTCTTTTGATGTGGAGAAGGAGACGTCTGTGGTTACTGGATATTCCCGTCGTGGGAGAGTGATTCAGACTTGGTGAGTGGATTCACTCAGGCCATCTGATGAGTAAAAGCCCGGTGGCGGGCAAAAATTTTCTTTTTATTGTTGGCTAGCTTACGCTTGCGGTGAATCGCTGCTGTTGTCCGCCATAGATGCTTGGACTTTGTTCGTCTTTTCAGCATGGATTAACCTCCTTTCAAAAATACCAATAAATAGTCAGTACAATCTCTTCTTAAATGCCTTCAATCAGTTTTAAGAATCAGACAATTGTCTTTTACAGACGTATTATGACCGGAAGATGAACCCGACGAATATCGGGCATTTCTAATATGTAAGGGTTTCCATAACAAAAATCAAGCGTTGAATACTGTTATTGTGTTTCCGTCTCACTGGTATCTGCGGTTGTGGTTGTATTTTCATCGGATTCAATATTTTCAGCGGTATCATCTGGCTCGATGGCTTCATCCGCATCAGGAATCATTGCCTGAATAACGGTCAGATCATCGATGTTGGTACTGTCGTTACTCACCGGTGCCTTGGCGTTAATATGCCCAATCATACTTTGATAATAGCGGCGGATATTTTCGACATAGACGAGCGCTTCATCGCCCCGGGCATAACCATAACGGGTTTGGCTGAAATAACGACGCTTTCTCAACAGCGGAAGGCGATCTTTGACTTCTCCCCAGGCATTTGGGTCTCCGCCTTGTTGTTTGGTCAGGTGACGTGCATCCATCATGTGCCCGTAACCCATATTATAAGAGGCCAAAGCGAACCATATTTTCTCATGTTCTGGTATCGAGTCAGGGACGCGGCTGACCATACGACGAAGATATCTGACCCCACCGCGGATAGACTGCTCCGGATTGAGCCTGTTCCTGATCCCAACGGATTTTGCCGTTGTCAATGTAAGCATCATCATCCCCCGAACCCCGGTTGGTGATTTGGCTCTGGGGTTCCAGTGAGATTCCTGATAAGACAATGCAGCAATGAGGCGCCAGTCGAATTCACCGGCATATTTTTGAAATAGCGGAGACCATTTAGGCAGCCTGCTGTCCAGCGCTCGAATAAATGCTCGGGTATCGACGTAATCAAACGTCCCGATATGGCCGATATATTTTTCTTCAAGTGAAGCAATGGTACCGGTTTGTTTCTGATTCCCGAAAAATTCAATCATCAGTGCATAGAGGCTTTCATCATCCGAACGACGGATAAACCAAGAGATAGGCTGATCATCGGTAATTTCAAATGCGGTGGCTAAGTCGGGATAGATCCGTTGTGCCAGCGAAATTTCAACCGAATCAGCGATCGTGAACATCAAGTCCCCCTGAGAGACTTCTTTCAACAGATCATGAACATCTGAATCTGCTTCTATCTGAAACTGAAACTGAGGATATTTCTTTTTGAGTCGCACCAGTGTTTGCTCAAAGTGAGAATCATCGACAACATTCAATACCTTGTTCTGTTCTGGTGTGTTTAAGAGCGCTTGTTGTTTCTGAATCAGTTGACTCATATTGCGAGGATGCCACTGACCCTGACGGTAAACAATTTGCTGACTGATATAGTAATAGGCAGGGCCGGGACGGAATTTTTGGATACGTTGAGTATTTTGGATCTGACCTGCTGCAATGATATCGACTTCGCCTTTTTCCAATGCGGGAAAAAGCGCAGCAACACGATAAACAGGTTTCATTTCTAATTTGACACCGAGGGATTTGGCAAATTCGCGTGCCAGTTCATAATCCATGCCCGATGGTCCTTCCGGCCCGATAAAATACGAGAGCTGATTGTTCAGGGTGCCGACGCGTAACACCCCCCGCTCACGGATCTGGTCGAGTTCGCTTTTCGGTTTGGAGTCGATCTGACAGCCACTGAGTAAGGTTACCATGAATATAAAAGCGAGGATGCTATGGGTCTGACATCGGAATTTTCGGGTCATGTACAACTTATCTCTTTTTATCATGATGCTTTTATATCAAAGCCCCACCGAATCGCAACTTTTTGATGTGTAAAATGGTAAATTATGTCGCTGACAATGACATGAAAGCGAGAGATTTCAAAATTCATAAAAAAAATGACGCAAACGGTTGCGTTTGGTGTTACATCACAAAAATAATTCCTTTATAATGCGCCGCACAATGTAGGTGAAATTGGTATGAATTCAAGTTTTTTCCAATTTAATTGTTTGAATTTATTCCAATACTACCTTAACCAACAGCAACAGAGACCTAAGCACATGAGAATTTTCCGTGGCTCCCCAGCGCTTTCTGAATTCCGAGTAAACAAACTTCTTGAACGGTGTCGTGAGCTGCGCTTACCCGTGACCGGTATTTACGCAGAATTCATGCACTTTGCTGATTTGACAGCCGATTTGGATCGTCAAGAAACAGAGAAGTTAGAAAAATTGCTGACTTATGGCCCGACCATTGAAGAGCATCAGCCAGAAGGTTTATTGCTGCTGGTTACACCGCGTCCGGGCACCATTTCTCCATGGTCATCGAAGTCGAGCGATATTGCACATAACTGCGGCCTCGATAAAGTCAAACGTTTGGAACGGGGGACGGCTTACTATATCGAGTCTTCAACAACCTTGACTGAAGCGGAACAAACTGTGCTACAAGCATTACTCCATGATCGGATGATGGAAGTGGTTTTCACAGATCTGGACTCGGTTGCCAGCCTATTCCACACTGCGACACCAACAGCAGTCACTGCGGTTGATGTGATTGGCGGTGGACGCAAAGCATTGGAACAAGCCAACCTTACCCTTGGTCTGGCACTGGCTGAAGATGAAATCGACTATCTGGTTGAGAGCTTTACCAAACTTGGCCGTAATCCAAATGACATTGAGCTGATGATGTTTGCACAAGCAAACTCAGAACATTGTCGTCACAAGATTTTTAATGCGGACTGGACCATTGACGGTGTTCAACAGGAAAAATCCCTGTTTAAAATGATTAAGAATACCTATGAAACGACACCGGATCATGTGTTGTCAGCATACAAAGATAATGCCGCGGTGATGACCGGCTCTACGGCGGGACGTTTCTTCCCTGATCCTCAGACGCGTCAGTACAACTATCATACTGAAGAGACTCATATCCTGATGAAGGTGGAAACCCATAACCACCCGACAGCGATTTCGCCATGGCCCGGCGCTTCTACGGGGAGTGGCGGTGAAATCCGTGATGAGGGCGCAACCGGAATCGGTGGTAAGCCGAAAGCCGGTCTGGTCGGGTTTTCGGTCTCTAACCTGCGTATTCCTCATTTTGAACAGCCATGGGAGACTGATTTCGGTAAACCGGGACGGATCGTCAATGCGCTGGATATCATGATTGAAGGGCCTTTGGGCGGGGCGGCATTTAACAATGAATTCGGTCGTCCGAATCTGCTGGGGTATTTCCGGACCTATGAAGAGAAAGTGACGTCTCATGCCGGAGAAGAAATTCGTGGTTATCATAAGCCGATCATGATTGCCGGTGGAATGGGGAACATCCGCGACGCGCATATTCAAAAGAAAGAGATTCCGGTCGGAGCGAGCCTGATTGTGTTGGGTGGTCCTGCGATGAACATCGGTTTGGGCGGCGGTGCCGCATCTTCCATGGCTTCTGGTCAGTCGGCTGAGGATCTGGATTTTGCCTCTGTTCAACGTGAAAACCCTGAAATGGAACGACGTTGTCAGGAAGTGATTGACCGTTGCTGGCAGTTAGGAGAAAACAACCCGATTGCCTTTATTCATGATGTCGGTGCCGGTGGTATTTCGAATGCGTTGCCGGAGTTGGTCAATGACGGAGAGCGCGGTGGTAAATTTCAGTTGCGTGATGTGCCGAATGACGAGCCGGGGATGAGCCCGTTGGAAATCTGGTGTAATGAATCACAGGAGCGTTATGTTTTAGCGGTTGCGCCTGAACATATGGAAGCCTTTGATGCGATCTGTCGTCGTGAACGAGCCCCTTATGCGGTAGTCGGGACAGCAACGGAAGCGCGCCATTTGACACTGGAAGACGCACACTTTAACAACACACCGATTGATATGCCGATGGATATTTTGTTGGGTAAGGCGCCGAAAATGCATCGTGAAGCCACAACTCAAAAGGTCCAAGGTTCAGCTTTAGATCGCAGTGGTATCGAGTTAAATGAAGCAGTTGAACGCGTTCTGCGCTTACCCGCAGTGGCTGAAAAAACGTTCCTGATTACCATTGGTGATCGTTCTGTTACCGGGATGGTGGCACGCGATCAGATGGTGGGGCCGTGGCAAATTCCGGTTGCCAACTGTGCGGTCACCACGGCCAGTTTTGATACCTATTGTGGTGAAGCGATGTCGATGGGGGAGCGGACTCCCGTGGCGCTGCTCGATTTTGCTGCGTCAGCCCGCCTGGCTGTTGCCGAGTCGTTGACCAATATTGCGGCAACTGCGATTGGCGATCTGAAACACATTAAATTATCGGCCAACTGGATGTCTCCGGCGGGTCACCCGGGTGAAGATGCCGGATTGTATGAAGCGGTCAAAGCGGTCGGTGAAGAGTTATGTCCGGCCCTTGGTCTGACGATTCCGGTCGGTAAAGACTCGATGTCAATGAAGACCAAATGGCATGAAACCAACGGTGAACAGAAAGAAGTGACGTCGCCATTGTCTCTGGTGATTACTGCTTTTGCCCGAGTTGAAGATGTTCGCAAGACGGTCACACCACAGCTTCGCACGGATTTAGGGGATACCCGACTGATTGCGATAGATTTGGGGAATGGTAAAAATCGCCTTGGCGCAACGGCATTAGCGCAAGTATACAAGCAGCTCGGTGACCAACCGGCTGACGTGGATGATGCAATGCAACTGAAAGGTTTCTTTAATGCCATTCAGGGATGCGTCCGTACCAATAAACTGTTGGCATACCATGATAAAGGCGATGGTGGTCTGTTGGTCACATTGGCGGAGATGGCATTTGCGGGTCACTGTGGTGTGAATGTTGACATCGCTGCGTTAGGAGACGATGTTCTCTCTGTGCTGTTTAACGAAGAGTTGGGTGCAGTGGTTCAAGTACATGAGCATGATGTCGATGCTGTTCTGGACATTCTGGCTGAACAAGGTCTGCAAGCGTGTACTCATGTGATCGGGACTGTAGACGCTTCTGATCGGTTTGTCGTGACACATCAAGAACAGGTTGTTTATGAACGCTCCAGAACTGAGCTCAGAACGATTTGGGCTGAAACGACTTATCAGATGCAGGCACTTCGTGATAATCCGGATTGCGCGCAGCAAGAGTTTGCCGCGAAGCAAGAGGATGCCGATCCGGGGCTGAATGTTCATCTGAGCTACGATATTCATGAAGATGTGGCTGCACCGTTTGTCAATATCGGTGCCAGACCGAAAATGGCAGTGCTGCGTGAGCAAGGTGTCAATTCTCATGTTGAGATGGCCGCCGCTTTTGAGCGGGCAGGTTTTGATGCGATTGATGTTCACATGAGTGATGTGTTGTCTGGTCATATCACATTAGCGCAGTATCAGGGATTGGTTGCTTGTGGCGGCTTCTCTTACGGGGATGTCTTAGGGGCTGGTGAAGGCTGGGCAAAATCGATTCTGTTCAATACGCAAGCCAGAGATATGTTTGAAGGATTCTTTAACCGTCAAGATACATTTGCGCTTGGGGTGTGTAACGGATGCCAGATGTTGTCCAACCTCAGAGATTTGATCCCGGGTGCTGATTTATGGCCGCGGTTTGTCCGTAACGAGTCCGAGCGTTTTGAAGCTCGTTTTAGCTTGGTTGAAGTCCAGCCATCCGATTCAGTTTTCTTCAGTGGTATGGCCGGATCCCGGATGCCAATTGCAGTTTCTCATGGGGAAGGTCGGGTTGAAGTCCGTGATAACGCACATTTGGCTGCGATTGAGCAATCCGGAACGGTTGCCATTCGTTACGTCGATAACTATGGACAAGCGACTCAGCAGTATCCGAATAACCCGAATGGTTCACCGAATGCCATTACCGGCCTGACAACCACTGATGGCCGTGTCACGATCATGATGCCTCACCCAGAGCGGGTTTTCCGTACGGTGGTGAACTCATGGCATCCCGATTCATGGGGTGAGAATGGTGCTTGGATGCGAATGTTCCAGAATGCACGGAAAATGCTGGGCTAATTTCTGAGCTTCTTTTGATCGGAATCCAATAGAAATACGATAGAAATCCCCTGTCAGTCGGCAGGGGATTTTTTGTTTGTGTTATGAGATTGTTTCACTGGTGAGTGGTTTGCCCACTTTTTTTTACATATTTTCTGGCTGCATCTGCTGAAAAAATAATTTAAATTAGTTTTATAATCTGATTTAAATTTATATTATTTATCTTTATTCTAAAATTGAGCTAGATCTATAGTTTTTGATGCTTTTTTTTATTGATTTATTGGTTTAAATCACTGTATTGTTTGTTTATTCTAACAACGTTAATTTTTTGCAGAGGATAAGGATATGTTGATTGGTGTACCCAAAGAAATTAAGAACCATGAATACCGCGTTGGGATGACGCCTGCGAGTGTTAAGGAATTAACTCAAAGAGGCCATCACATCTTGGTTGAGACATTAGCCGGAGCTGGGATTGAGTTCTCTGATCAGGACTATATTGACGCTGGGGCAACCATTAGCCCTGATGCCGCGACGATTTTCGCGGAAAGTGACATGGTTGTGAAAGTGAAGGAACCGCAAGCGAGTGAACGAGCCATGTTGCGGGAAGATCAAATCCTGTTTACCTATCTTCATCTCGCACCTGATGCCGCTCAGACACATGATTTAATTCAAAGTAAAGCGGTGTGTATTGCTTATGAAACCGTCACGAGTGCAAACCGAACACTACCGCTGTTGGCACCGATGTCGGAAGTGGCCGGGCGGATGTCAATTCAGGCTGCGATGACTTCATTAGAAAAATCACATGCTGGCCGTGGTTTATTGCTGGGTGGTGTTCCGGGGGTTGAGCCGGCCAAAGTGACGGTTATCGGTGCGGGTGTCGTTGGACGCAATGCCGCACAAATGGCAGCAGGCCTTGGGGCTGAAGTAGTGATTATCGATAAAAATATCGATGCTTTACGCGATATTGATGCGATTTATCAAGGGAAAATCACAACGGTTTATTCCACAGCTGATGCGATTGAAAAACATGTTTTATCTGCCGATGTCGTGATTGGTTCGGTGCTGTTGCCCGGTGCTGAAGCGCCGAAACTGATTACCGCAGAGATGGTCAAACGGATGAAATCTGGTGCTGTCTTGGTCGATGTCGCCATTGATCAGGGGGGATGTGCTGAAACGTCGAAGGCCACGACCCACCAGGAGCCAACATATATTGTCGATGACGTGGTGCATTACTGTGTCGCGAACATGCCCGGTGGCGTTGCCCGAACATCAACCGTTGCGTTAAACAATGCGACGTTGCCTTATATTATTGCACTTGCTGAAAAAGGTTACCGCGCAGCATTACTTGCTGACGAACACTTCCTGAACGGGCTGAATGTTTGCCATGGGCAACTGACCAATCGCTTTGTTGCAGAGAGTCACACTCTGGATTATGTCGATGCAAAGGTCGCTTTAGCCGATTAATGGTTGATTTACCATTGAAGCAATATCGCTGATTATTGCCAGTGGGCGGTTGAATCTCAATCGCTCACTTTGTTTTTGTTTTATTTTGCTGTTGTCTCTATGAATTAGTCTCTATAAATCAGCTATCGCATTGATTTTTAAAAAAGGCACCATTTTCCCCCATCTCTATTTCATCTCTTCAACCGATCAATGCTTTCCAAACATGCTCAGTATTGGGTGGGTTGTCAATTGTAGATAGATTTCTTCTATAGAATGGATAGGTCGAAACCATTATCACTTTCCGTGGTCTATTTCTATACTGGAATCTGATTGAGTAGATTGCAAAAGAAGGGTTCCTTATGTCTGAGTCGTTGCCTGAAAAAATAGCCAGTGTTGAACATCAGGTTGCAATGGAAACATTGTCTCACTACGAAAGTGAAGCATGTCACTCCTTTGCATGTCATCAGTACTTATTGGTTGAAGCTCTCGCCAGTGAAACGCCTCAATCTTACTCATTCTGGGATATGTTCTTTTTTTAATTTTTAGGTTGAAACATGTTGGATGGAACGTTTCAGATCGTAGAGTAACGGATTGATGCATCTTTTTATTCATCATACTGAAGTCCCATCTTTCATTGGTGTAGAAGTCACTTATTAGAGTATTGAATTCAATAAAAGCAAAACGCTGCGAAGCAGGAGACAGACAATGGAACAGAATAAAATGTCAGGAAAATGCCCCGTCATGCATGGTAGTCATACCCGTGTCGGAGGAAAAGGTACCAAGAATGTTGATTGGTGGCCAAATCAGCTCAACCTCAGAATTCTTCATCAAAATGATGAGAAATCGAATCCGCTCGGTGACGATTTTGACTACGCAGCGGCCTTTAGTGCGCTAGATTTAAGTGCCGTAAAGCAAGATATTGAGGCCGTTCAGAAAGATTCACAATCATGGTGGCCGGCTGACTACGGACATTATGGTCCTTTTATGATCCGGATGGCATGGCATGCTGCCGGGACTTACCGGACGGGGGATGGCCGTGGCGGGGCTTCCACTGGGAATCAACGTTTTGCACCATTAAACAGTTGGCCGGATAACGCTAACTTAGATAAAGCGCGTCGTCTGCTCTGGCCGGTGAAACAAAAATATGGCAACAGTCTGTCTTGGGCGGATTTGTTCATCTTGGCCGGGAATGTGGCTTTGGAATCGATGGGGTTAAAAACCTTTGGTTTCGGTGGCGGACGAAAAGATATCTGGGAACCAGAAGAAGATATTTACTGGGGTGCAGAAGATGAATGGCTGGGTAATGACAACCGTTATACCGGAGAGCGGGATTTAGAAAATCCGTTGGCTGCGGTCCAGATGGGATTGATTTATGTTAACCCTGAAGGTCCGAATGGCAAATCGGATCCACTGGCTTCAGGTCGTGATGTTCGTGAAACATTCGCCCGGATGGCGATGGATGATTATGAAACGGTCGCTTTGACTGCGGGTGGGCATACGTTTGGTAAAACGCATGGTGCAGGTGATGCGGCGCTTGTCGGGGCTGAACCGGAAGCTGCATCACTTGAGGAAATGGGGTTAGGCTGGAAAAGTAGCTACGGTAGCGGCAAAGGACACGATACGATTACCAGTGGTCTGGAAGGTGCGTGGACACCAACGCCGACTCAATGGGACAACAGCTATTTTGATGTCCTGTTCGGTTATGACTGGAAATTAGTGAAAAGTCCTGCGGGAGCAACACAGTGGGTCCCCGTTGATTTGGCTGACAAAGATAAAGCACCGGATGCCGAAGATGACTCAGTGAAAGTCGGTATTATGATGACTGATGCTGATATGGCCATGCGAGAAGATCCGATATATCGGAAGATTTCAAAACATTTCCATGAAAATCCGGATGAGTTTGCCGATGCATTTGCCCGGGCTTGGTTTAAGCTGACTCACCGGGATATGGGGCCGAAAGTTCGCTATCTTGGTCCTGAAGTACCGCAGGAAGATTTAATTTGGCAAGACCCACTACCAGCAGTTGATCATGGTTTAGTTGATGCACATGATGTCGCATCATTGAAAGCAGAGATTCTTGCGACGGATTTGACGGTATCGGAATTGGTTTATACAGCATGGTCTTCAGCGGCAACGTTCCGTGGTTCGGATAGTCGCGGTGGCGCTAACGGGGCGCGGATTCGTCTTGCACCGCAGAAAGACTGGGAAGTCAATCAGCCAGAACAACTCCAGAAAGTATTGCATGTGCTGGCGGCAGTTCAGCAGAAGTTTAATGCGGCACAAAGCGGTAATAAGAAAATTTCGCTGGCAGATTTGATTGTGCTGGGGGGCTCGGCAGCAATTGAACAGGCGGCGCGTCAGGCCGGTCATTCGATTACTGTTCCGTTTGCTGCGGGACGAACTGATACGACTGATGAGCAAACGGATGTGGAATCATTTGCAGTCCTCGAACCGATTGCCGATGGTTTCCGCAACTATCAGAAACGTAGTTATACCGTTTCAGCAGAAGAGTTACTCCTTGACCGTGCTCAGTTGCTGACTTTAACCGCACCAGAGATGACGGTTCTGGTTGGTGGAATGCGTGCACTGAATGCGAATTTTGGTCAGTCACAGCACGGTGTTCTGACCAAAAATCCGGGAGTTCTGAGCAACGATTTCTTTATTCACTTGTTGGATATGGACACTGAATGGAAACCGACTTCTGAAGCGGCTGATATTTTTGAAGGTCGTGATCGTCAGACAGGGGATGTGAAGTGGACGGCTTCTCGTGTCGATTTAGTCTTCGGTTCTAACTCTCAGTTACGTGCATTGGCTGAAGTTTATGCCGGTCATGACGCTGGAGAGAAATTTATCCGTGATTTCGTCAAAGCATGGGTGAAAGTGATGCAAGCTGATCGGTTTGATTTAAAATAATCCCACGTAATACACCATGTGAAATCCCCTGTCTGTCGGCAGGGGATTTTTTTATTGCGGCAACATGATGGCGATATTGGGTCACTCTTCCTGTGTATTCGAATCAGTGAGATATGACCTGAACGGGATGGTCTTATTCATCGCCTCATCTCGGGATTGAAAGAAAGGTGGTGATAATGTGTTACAGATTATTTGCTATAGATTGATTTGATGTCGTGATTGAATGTTTTTATGTATTTTATCCATCAATGTCCTCCATTTCTCTGCTTATCCTATATTTTTACTAACTCATCGTACCTGAATCCGGTTTTTTATATCTGATTGCCTTGCCAAAGTGGATAAGTAAGTTGTTGTATGTGCAACTAAATGTGTTATTATTTCTCACTTGTGAGACGTTCTTGCTATTGACTTACTGTTATTTATCTGAACTCTATTTTTGAAATCGGTTCTTGGGGCAGTAACTTTTACTTTTGTGTTTGAATCGGCGTTAGTGTAGTGGGTATTTATGAAACAACTTGGATTAAAAAAATTGCTAATTTTGTCCGTTATGTTGCTGGTCGGCATATCGGTTTCAATGACCAGTTATGTACTTTATTCTCAGGAAGAAAAAATCCTGACAGAGAATGTTTTTCAGTCGAGTGAAAACTATGTTGCATCGAAAGCAGTGGTTATCGAAACCATGCTGCAAGAGAAAATTAATGGTATTCATCAACTGGCACAGCTGTATCAGCATCAGGATATCCCCAGAGCTGAAGATGAGCTGATTCAATTGGCACCGTCGCTGGCGGCAGCCATGAATCTGGATAGTTTTGTCATTGGTCTGGATGATGGCAGAGCATATTGGAGTATGGAAAATCAGGCTTGGCCGAATCATCGACTGAAAGGTGATGCCCGGGATACGGATTGGTATAAGCAAGGGCTGTCATCCGGTACGGTGAGTGTGACGCCACCATACCTCGGTTCGTCGAAACAAAAATACTGGGTCAGTATTCTGGAAAAGATCAAAGGTGGTGTAATCACGACCGATATGGAGCTCGATTTTTTAAGTCACATCGTCAAGGAATCGAACAAAATTCCGGGTGCTGTTGCACTGATTCTCGACGAGGATAGCCGGATTTTGGCAACAACATCATCTGCCTTGAAATTGGGTGATGATCTTCGTGATACTCAATGGGGACGTCCTTTGGCTTTACATATGGTAGAGCATGAATTTAGCCATCTTGGCTATAATCTGAATGGCACAGACAAGCTGATGTTCTCCCACCGGATTCATTTAGGGCAGAAAAATTGGTATTACATGATTGGCTTGGATAAGTCGGTTGTTTTTAAGCAATTAACCAAAGCAAGAAACAGTGCGATTATTTTCTCGTTACTTGCTTGTTTTATCAGTGTGATTATCACTTACTTCCTGATTCAGGTGCTTTACCGTCCTATTCTATCATTGAAAGAAACGATTCAGGGACTGGCCAGCGGGCAAGGTGATTTGACCCAACGTTTGAACGTTGACACGAATGATGATTTGGGCCAGATTTCTCAGGGCGTGAATCAATTCATTGAGAATCTGCAACATATGATGCTGGAGATTCAAAAGTATTGTCTCTCACTACAAACGAATGTTGAACATATGCTGAGTCAGTCGGAGAAGAATGGTTCAATCTTGAAAAAGCATGTTTCGGAGACTGAACAGGTTGTCACGGCAATTGAAGAAATGAGCTCGACGGCTGATTCGATGGCGACAGATGCGGCAAATACAGCCAGCCTCGTGGCGCGAACGAATGAAACCAGTGTGGAATCTCGCGCAATCATTGATCGTTCGAAAGAGACGGTCTCAGCGCTGATTGATGATGTGGAACACTCTGTTAGCGATGTACATAATATGACACTTGAAACACAGAAAATTAATGAAATACTCAGTGTGATTGGGGAAATTGCAGAGCAAACCAATTTGTTGGCTTTGAATGCTGCAATTGAAGCGGCCCGGGCAGGAGAACAAGGGCGAGGATTTGCCGTTGTTGCTGATGAAGTGCGTAACCTTGCCAGCCGGACCAAAGATAGTACAACTGAAGTTGAGCTAGCGCTTAAGAGTCTCGCCAATGGTAACCACGCGGTGGTGAGTTCGATGGAAGATACACGAACGCGTTGTCAGGAGACCGCTGAAGGTGCGGGTCAGGCTGCGGATAGTCTGGAAGTCATCTCCCGCCATGTCATGGATATTAATGATCTGAGTTCTCAAATTGCGACAGCGGCTGAAGAGCAAAGTTGCGTGACTCAAGAGCTAAGCCGCAATATGTCGGCAATCAATGATATGGTTGTTGAACTGGAGTCGATCGGCGTACAGTCGGTGTCAGATATGGGCGATATTGCGGATATCAATAATAGTCTGACGGCAATTGTCTCACGTTTTAAACTTTAAGCTAGCGATTGCCGGATACTGAATGGATATGCTCAGATCATTGGCTCGGCAACGTGAATCGATATTGATAAAAACCGAAGCATCTGCTTCGGTTTTTTGATCAAGATAAAAGACTTTCAAGTGCATATCTTTGCACCTGCTGATATGATACTTAAAAAATTCAACCTCACGTCAGACAAGGCTCTCAATGGATAAAGTGCAATTTTCCGTCGGTCATATCACCTTCTTCTATCAGCTGACGTCTGAGCAGCAAAAATTGGCATCGTTAACTGAAACGACGACGCTTAACCTCAGTGAATGGCCCCAGTTTTCAGAACAATTTACCAGTGCGATTCAATCTGCTATTCCTGATGAATTGAAGTTACCGACGGAGAGGCAATTGGATTATGCACGGCGGATTGCTACTGACCTAAAGGTTGAACTCCCGGACGGCTATCAAGATAGCGCCCTGATTTGTCTGGCATTTTTTGCTGAATATAAACCAGCGCATGATCGAATGCTGGCCATTTATAAAGGCATCAAAGGTAATTTATTGGGATAAACCGATCGCGATGACGGGAAGGGCATTGCGCATTCGCTTCCCGTCAATTCGTGACGGAATCAGAGTCGTTCGCAGCAGCGAACCATCCCGTTAACGAAACTGGCCGACTTCAGGAAGGAATTCAAATCCAGCGCTCGCAAGACGGTCGATCAGCACTTGTTTATCGAGCTCGTAATAAGACACGAGCTGATCCAAATCTCCGGCAAAATCATCCCGTAACTTCGTATTGACCAAACTGAACAGCAGAATTGGATCCATCGTGGCAAAGTTGGCAAGATTCATGATCGATCCTCAAAATCTGATATCAGTAAGTTGGCGGCAGCAAAGGCGGCTTGCTCACGAGCATCCTTCGGGAGAGATGCATCGGAGGCGATACTGTTGAGTGCGCGCAGAGCACAACTGATCGCCTGAGGGATGTATGCCTGATCGCCACTGCCAATCTGGGCATATCGTTCACGGATTAAATCACAGCAATCGTATACTTTCATCATGGGTATCCTTGCAATTGTTTTGGGTCATGCCAATGAAAAAGGGTTGCCAGAGCAACCCTTTCGAACAAGCCAACCGTTATCGAGTGAGTTGAGCTTGAAGGTGTGCGACGACGTCACTCATCGATACGGACGTTTTTTCACCGGACCGACGGTTTTTGTATTCGAAATTGCCTTCATCCATACTGCGGTCACCGATGATGATCATATGTGGAATACCGATCAGTTCCATATCGGAAAACATCACACCGGGGCGTTCTTTACGATCATCGAACAGGACATCAATGCCTTGCGCTTGTAAGTCAGCGTATAGTTTTTCTGCTGCTTCTTGAACACGCTCGGATTTATGCATATTCATCGGTACAATCACGACTTCAAATGGCGCAATGGCATTCGGCCAGATGATGCCATTCTGGTCATGATTCTGTTCGATTGACGCAGCAACAACCCGAGTACATCCGATCCCGTAGCAACCCATTTCCATGGTAACGCTCTTACCATCCGGACCCAACACGTTGGCTTTCATTGATTCTGAATAGTTGGTGCCCAACTGGAAGATGTGGCCGACTTCAATCCCCCGTTTGAGGAGGAGAGTGCCTTGTCCGCATGGACTCGGATCGCCTTCAACGACATTACGCAAATCGGCAACTTGCCCGAGTTCAACGTCACGACCCCAGTTAATGCCGAAGTAGTGTTTATCATCGATGTTCGCACCTGCCGCAAAGTCGCTCATTACCGCGACGGAACGGTCAACCACCATCGGTAATTTCAGCCCAACAGGTCCCAGCGAGCCCGGTCCTGCGCCAATCAGTGCACGAATCTCTTCTTCGGTGGCAAACGTCAGTGGCGCTGCAACTTCAGGCAGATTTTCTGCTTTGACTTCATTCAGCTCATGGTCACCACGAATCAACAGGGCAATAATCGGTGCCTCAACAGGATTCGATGCTTTGACATAAAGTGTCTTGATCGTTTTTTCAATCGGCAAATTAAACTGTTCAACCAATTGTGCGATGGTTTTGGCATTCGGTGTATCGACCAGTGTCATTGTCTGTGTCGGTTCCGCTCGTGTTGTTGCCGGTGCCAGCGCTTCTGCTTTTTCAAGGTTGGCTGCGTAATCTGACTCAGTTGAGAAGGCAATTAAATCTTCACCACTTTCAGCCAGGACGTGGAATTCCTGCGAACCACTGCCACCAATAGCACCGGAATCAGCCAGCACAGGACGGTAATCGAGCCCCATGCGATTGAAAATATGACAGTAAGCGGTATGCATATCCTGATAGGTTGCTTCTAAGCTTTCCCGATCGATATGGAAAGAGTAAGCATCTTTCATGATGAATTCTCGTGAACGCATCACACCGAAACGGGGACGAACTTCATCACGAAACTTCGTTTGAATCTGATACAAGCTCAAAGGCAATTGTTTATAGGATTTGACTTCGTTGCGAATCATGTCGGTGATGACTTCTTCATGAGTCGGTCCCAGTACAAACGGTCGGTCGTGGCGGTCTGCAATACGCAGTAATTCAGGGCCGAACTTATCCCAACGGCCGGTTTCCTGCCAAAGCTCCGAAGGTTGGACAACCGGCATCAGTGTTTCTACGGCACCGGCTTTGTTCATTTCTTCCCGAATAATATTCTCGACTTTACGCAGCACACGCAGTCCGGTCGGTAACCAAGTATAAAGGCCGGAAGCGAGTCTCCGAATCATACCAGCCCGTAGCATGAGCTGATGGCTGACGATTTCTGCGTCGTTTGGTGTCTCCTTCAAGGTTGAAAGAAGATATTTACTGGTACGCATGATGGGTATCCATTCATTAAGTTATACAACAACCCTCGGGTAATTTGAGGGCGCATTAAATTAGCCGTCAATAATATCAGTCATTTTCATTTGTCAAAAGCGTTCTATTGCGGTAACCGTGATGATCGACTGACTGACACTGAATTTGACGTTTAGATCGAACAAATTCACCGCATATTCTTTCTCATCGGGTTTGTCTTTTTTATAAGCCGGACGAGGATCTTGCGCTAAAACTTGAGTTATGACGGCTTCAATTTCATCCGCGCGGGGATGTCCGGCGAGAGATTGACGCGCAATATCACTGAAACGGACTTTGGTCGATGTCGGTTCGCTGTCGGCATACCCACCGTGGGCATGTTCAATTCGGTCAGCATAAGGAAGGTAAGGTTTTATATCGATAATCGGCGTACCATCCACCAAATCAACGCTGCCGACATCGAGCCATGTTTGACTGCCTTCCTGGCGAATCCCCTGTAATTCAACCGCTGACATACCAATGCCGTTGGGACGAAAGGTTGAGCGGGATGCAAATACGCCCATACGTTCGTTGCCACCAAGTCGGGGCGGGCGAACGGTTGGTTTCCAGCCAGCACTGAGATTTTGATCGAATAAAAACAGGAGCCACAAATGGCTGAACTGCTCAAGACCGCGGACTGACTCCGGACAGTTGGCTTCACCCATCAATTGAATTTGAGCCGTTGCCGCCGGGACCAGCCGTGGTTGTCGTGGCACTGCAAATTTCTCTTTGTAAGGACTATGAATGATGCCAACCGGAGCGAGCGTATGACCGTTTGGCGTCATGATTTAGGCCCTGATGCCGCCCGGGTTGATTTCGCTAAAATCCGGTCAAGATGATTGGCAAAGTCACGGCGGTCAGCCTGACTCATCACGGGGGGACCACCGGTTTGAACACCGCTGGCACGCATGGTCTCCATAAAGTCACGCATGGTGAGTCTGGCTTTAATTGTATCAAGGGTAAACCAGTCACCACGCGGACTTAATGCCATGGCTTGATGTTCCAAAATTTCACTGGCAAGCGGAATATCGGATGTGATCACCAGATCATTCGCGGCAACCCGGCGGACAATTTCGTTGTCTGCAATATCAAAACCACTTTCTACTTGTAAGAAGCGGATATTATCGCGGCGGGGCAGTGGAATCACATGATTAGCAACAAAAGTACATGTGACTCCGGTACGCTCGACAGCCCGGAGGATGACCTCTCGAATGACTTTCGGACAGGCGTCGGCATCGACCCATATATTCATAATTTTTGACCTGACTGTTGTTCTAGTTGTGCCACTCGGGAGACAAGATCAGCAACTTGCTGTTCAAGCCGGGTGATTCTCTGTTCGGTTGCAGATGATGCGGAAGACGCAACTGCAACCTCAACCTTGGGGATTTGTTGAGATGATTTCCAGCGTTTGATGGTGGTGACAATTGCGGGAATGGGAATTTTGGCATTCAGACGCGCTTTGATCAGTGCGACTGTCGGTTCCTTGCCTTCATTGACTAATTGTAAAATCACAGATTCAAGCTCTTGTGATATGTCTTTTGTCAGCATAAATATCCTTTTTTGAGACCTTCAATGTAAGCACTGTTGTGGCACGATTTTACGCTGGATAACGCTGCAACAAAAGTGCTAATTAGTTTGTAAGAGATCGCTTACAAGTGCTGTGAGATATTGTGGTGTTTGTAATAGAGTAAATGCTTCAATGTTAGGTAATGTACTGATTAATATTGTTTTTATTGAGATGCAACGTGGCTGTTTATAAAGTGAGCAGACCAGTATATTGTCGGAAGAATGCAAACGTCGTACATTGAACAGGTCGGCAGGGAACGACATGGATAAAGCATTAAGGATGATGTCTTCGGGAATGAAGATGAATGTTAGGGATGCATTCAGGCTGGAGTGCTGAGGACAGCGTAAGGAAGCGATAACAGGCGTGATGTCTGTTGCAGGAAGCATACAACGATCACGTTGAACCATCATCACTTTGCTTGGCGTCATTTGAATAAAATGATATCAGCGTGATTGGAAACCATCAGGATGATGAAGGAAACCGCTTAAGGACGAGTGATGTGTACTGGATACGGGAAGGCCAGTGTTACGGATAACAGAGGACACCGCTTGGATGCGATGCAGCAAGGATAGGTTGAAGGATTAGCCTTCGTTATGGATGATGCAGGGAGCTCTTATTGGTGGCCGGAGCGCTACTGTTAAGACTAAGCCCCGATACCGTTATGGTGTCGGGGCTTTCCGCCATTTCTATTCCGAGACTGGTATTCACCATCTGTGTAAATTTAATCAATCTTTATTGGTTTAACATTGATATTCGCCTGTGAATCATTGGGTTCGGGTGAATGGAACAAGGATGAATTGTGACAATCGCAACGCAAAGAATGCTTTTGCTGCCTTATACGGATGAATATGAGTTCGATTTTCTATCGCTGTTATGCTCTCCGGGGAACCGGTTGTTTCATCAGCAGCCGTTTAGTGTGTCCAGCGCCCGGGCAAAGTTTCATCAGGTTTTAGTGGATTCCAACGTTTACGCGATGGCCATTGTCGATAATGAACATCGTGAATATATGGGGCACCTTGCTTTAGATTTACATGAAAAAGATGTCGGTGAGCTCCAGTTTATTCTCAGCCATCTTTATTGGGGCAAGGGGTATGGTACGGAGGCATTGGGGGCTTTCTTACAAAATGTGTCTTTACGCCTCTCATTGAAAAAAATCCGTATTTTCGTCAATGAACAGAATCAGCCTGCGGTCGCTTTAATGCGGAAACTGGGATTTATCTCCCGCCCCTCATTGTCGCAAACCCCAGAGACACGCTATGAGTATCAACTCACAGTCGATGGACCGGCACAAAAAATTTGGCAGGGCTGAATCGGATCATATCCAAATACCCTTCATAGCAATCATCTCCCAAGGATGAAAACTCGAATGTGTATCTGGTATGCCAGCGCCAGCGCCGTTGTTCATCAACAAGACGGTGTTTGAACGTAATGCTGACCACTTGCAGTTCCAGTTGACGGCACTTTCTTTCTATTGTCTGTCTGGCAATTTCGGCCTGACGCCGCTGTTGCCAGAATAAGAAGCAGCCGAAGCAAACCAAGCAAATCGTCATCAAGTCCTGCATGGCTTACCGGCTTCTGGTTTGTTGCTGGAGCGTTGACAGCGCGCTTGTCAGCGCTTCAGATGCTGTTGTATGGAGTAATGGCAATAAGATTACCCTCAATTCAGGAAGCATCACTAAGTCGGCAAAGAGCTGATTAAACAGTGTCTGCTGACCGGTTTGAGCCAGTCGGGTCAAGAACAATTCGGCTGGTTGTGGTTGCGTGAGTGCTGACCAGCTGCGACCGGCAATCCCGATCAATACTTCTGCATGACATAATTGCGGCTGTGTCAGCAGCTTGGCAACGGTTTCCTCCAACTGTTTACCCGGTGCGCCGGATAAGGCTCGGAGTAAGGCTGCAAGAAAGAACAAATCAGGGGCTGCTTGCTGCATTTGTTCATACACCATCGCTTGTAGTTTGTCGGCAATTTTTTCGGTCAGAGGCGTGTGTTCTAAAGCCCCTAACAGCGCATAGCAAGGTTCTGACGGGAGATAATTCAGGGCTTTGAGCAGGATTGGTGCATTTTGTTCCTGTCCCAGTCGAGCGCAAATATCTGTGATGCCCTGTAATCCGATTGTTTGCCAGTTGTTCCAGCCGAGATTTCCCTGAAAATAGCATTGTGCATGTTCATAATATTGGCTGGCTGGTAATTTGAGCATTGCTCTTACCTGACTATGAAACACCGCCATTTTGTCTTCCGGTGGTGTAAAGGTATAGGGGTTGTTTGCCAGTTTCTGTTGTTGCTGTTCAGTCAGGTTCTGATGAATCCGAGTGCCCATCGCTTCCAGCATAAAACGAATGAACTCACTGATATCTGTCGGTTGCAGTCGTCCTCTTTCATCCAGTTCAAACTGCAAAAACCAAATCCAAGGCTGTTTGGTTTCATTCCAGTAAACAATTGCCAGCCGAGCCGTTCTCTGGAGCGGGTAAGGATAGGCTTGCTGTGCTTGTTCTATTCTGGCAAAACTCTCCGAAGCAATGGGTTGAATGCGACGTCCGAGATCAACAACCTGATATTGGCAACCACTTTGCTTCAGGAGTTCGGTCAGGGTATATATTGTTTTCATAAGTTCCATTCTTGTCAGGCTCATGTCGTCGAAGAGGATTCCTGTCGGAATCACTGAACCTTAGCCTCTGGGATAAGTTTAGTTTTGTCTCTAATACATGGTACCCTATCTGCCGATTTCAAGTCGTTTTTTTCTTTATGTCAAAATATTATCAGTTAAATCAAGCACTCAATGAACTCGAAGCATGTCTCAAAATGCGACAGCTATGGCAGGACAGACCGCCATCAAGGCAAGCGTTGTCGAGTCAGCAGCCATTTGCTGTGGATACGTTATTACCGGAACAGTGGCTACAGTGGATTTTTATTCCGCAAATGCGACAACGAATTACTGAAGCTGCGACCGTTCCGAGTGGTTTTGCAATGACGCCGTACTTTACCGAAGTCTGGCGAGAGGATCCGAGTTATCAGCCTGTGATTGCCACATTAATCAAGATTGAGGAGCACTGTCGTGGTGCTTGAAATTATTTATCAGGATGAGTTTCTGATCGCGGTCAATAAGCCTGCGGGGATGCTGGTGCATCGCTCTTGGTTGGATAAACATGAAACCAGCTTTGTGATGCAGACGTTACGTGATCAGATTGGCCAGCATGTGTATCCTTTACATCGGCTTGATCGTCCGACATCTGGTGTGTTGGTGTTTGCGTTATCCAGTGAGGTTGCTGCACAGGCGATGTCGTTATTTGCCAGCCATCAGATGGAAAAAACCTATCATGCGGTGGTACGGGGGTGGATTGAAGAAGCCGCAGTGCTTGACTATCCGCTCGTCGAAGAACTGGATAAGATCGCCGATAAGTTCGCCAAAACGGATAAACCGGCTCAGCCGGCTGTGACGGCTTATCGGCCATTGGCCAAAGTGGAAGTACCTTATTCCACCGGACGTTTTCCGACCAGTCGTTATGCGTTGATCGAAATGAAACCTCAGACAGGGCGGAAGCATCAGTTACGTCGACATATGCATCACTTAAGTCATCCGATTATCGGTGATACGACTCACGGCGACGGTAAACAGAATCGTTTATTCCGAACGCACTATGATTGTCACCGTCTGTTACTTCATGCATCGCGTCTTTGCTTTGTTCATCCACTGACCGGAGAGAAGGTCATGATTGAGGCTTCATTCGACCAATCATGGCAACAATTGTTTGATCAGTTTGGCTGGGCTGGTGTGGTTTAATGGTGGGGGAGCCTGTCATCATAAAACGATCCCATAAAAAAACGCCTTCACGGCGTTTTTTTATGGGATCTGCATCTAAATCAACTGATAACTCAGTCAACCAATATTCAATGACCGTGCTATTGCATGTAATCACGAATGGCCTGTTCAATCCCGGCTGCATCTAATCCGAGTTCGGCATGTAATTCATTTTGTGTTCCCTGATGAATAAAGTGGTCCGGCAATCCCAGGTTTAACGTGGGTTTTAGCAGTTTTTCTTTCATCAGAAACTCAATGACACCTGCACCTGCACCACCAGCAATCGCATTTTCTTCCAGTGTGACGAGCACATCATGCTGCTGTGCCAGCTCGCGAATCAGGGCTTCATCCAGTGGTTTAACAAATCGCATATCCGCGAGGGTCGCATCCAGCGTTTCAGCGGCTGTCTGCGCATGTGGCAGTAAAGCGCCAAAATTGAGAATGGCCACTTTTTTACCTTGCCTGATGATCCGACCTTTGCCCATTGCCAGTGCGGTAAACTGGTGCTGGAGCTCAGCGCCGGTGCCTGTTCCTCTCGGATAGCGCACGGCACTTGGCCCGGAATGCTGATGGCCGGTGTAGAGCATCTGCCGACACTCATTTTCATCACTCGGTGTCATAATGACCATATTGGGAATGCAGCGTAGAAAACTGAGGTCAAAAGCGCCCTGATGGGTCTGTCCGTCCGCACCCACCAGACCGGCCCGGTCAATCGCAAACATGACGGGTAAATCCATAATAGCCACATCATGAATCAACTGATCGTAACCCCGTTGTAGGAAGGTTGAATAGATGGCGACTATCGGGTGATAGTCACTGATCGCCATACCGGTTGCTAATGTGACAGCATGTTGCTCAGCGATAGCAACATCAAAGTATTGTTCAGGATATGCTTTGGAAAACGCCACCATGCCGGAGCCTTCTCGCATCGCCGGGGTGATTGCCAGCAGTTTGGGATCAAGTGCTGCCATATCACAAAGAAAATCACCGAAGACTTTTGAATAGGTCGGGAGCGCGCCGTTATTTTTAGGCAGTGATGTACCATTTGGATCAAACTTCGGGACTGCATGATAGCCGATCGGATCTTTTTCGGCTTGCTCGTAACCTTTGCCCTTTTTGGTCATGATGTGAAGGAATTGCGGGCCTTTGAGTTCACGCATATTTTTCAGCGTTTTTGCCAGCTCAATGACATCGTGTCCGTCAACCGGGCCGATATAGTTAAATCCGAGTTCTTCAAACAAGGTGCCCGGAACGACCATCCCTTTCAGGTGTTCTTCGGTTTTCTTGGCAAACTCTTTAATCGGTGGCAGGCCGGAAAGGACTCTTTTACCGCCTTCGCGGATCGATGTATAAAAATGACCAGAGAGCAGTTGTGCCAAGTGATTATTCAGGGCACCGACATTTTCTGAAATGGACATTTCATTATCGTTGAGAATCACCAGCATATCAGGATGCAGATCGCCTGCATGGTTCATCGCCTCAAAGGCCATCCCCGCAGTAATGGCACCGTCACCGATCACACTGACTACTTTTCTTGATTTCCCTTCTTTACTGGCACAAATCGCCATCCCTAATGCGGCACTGATCGACGTGGACGAGTGACCAACCGACAAGGTGTCATATTCGCTCTCTTCACGCCATGGGAAAGGGTGAAGGCCATCTTTTTGGCGGATCGTCGGCATTGCTTCGCGTCTGCCGGTCAGGATCTTATGAGGGTAAGCCTGATGGCCAACATCCCAGATCAACCGATCAAATGGGGTTTCATACACATAGTGAAGCGCAACAGTTAGTTCGACTGTTCCTAAACCAGAGGCAAGGTGTCCGCTCGACTGACTGACCGAGTTGAGCAGATAAGTTCTCAGCTCTTCACACAATTTCGGTAGCACGTCTTTCGGCAGCGTTCTCAGCTCCTGAGGCGTATTTGCCAATGCCAGTGTCGGATATTTTGAAATATCAAGGGTCATTATTTTATACTTTTGATCTTATTAACTTTTCCGCTCAATCACATATTGAGCGAACTGTTCAAGTAAATCAGTATTATAAGGAATAGATGCCAGAGCCTGAATGGCTTCATTCAGTAAAGACTGTGCTTTTTGCTCTGCTCCGTCGAGTCCCAGTAGTGAGGGATAAGTACTTTTGTGGTGCTTGGAGTCCGAACCTTGTGGTTTCCCCAGTGTCCGGGTATCTCCGACAATGTCCAGAATGTCATCCTGAACCTGAAATGCAAGGCCGATGGCATCAGCATAGCGATCCAAATGGGGCAGGATCGCCTGACCTTTTTCACCGGCTGATAACGCACCGAGGCGTACGGCACAACGGATTAACGCACCGGTTTTATGGCGATGAATCGTTTCTAATTCGTTCAACGTTACTTGGCGACGTTCGGCTTCGAGATCTAACGCTTGCCCCATACACATCCCCATCGCACCGGACGCGTTTGCCAAAGCCTGAATCATTTTGACGCGGTAGGGTTCGGCATGAGCTGCCAGCGACCCTTCGGCAAGAATCGTAAAAGCCAGCGTTTGTAACGCATCTCCGGTCAGTATTGCAGTGGCTTCGTTAAAGCGAATGTGACAGGTCGGTTGCCCCCGACGTAATGCGTCATCGTCCATGGCCGGTAAATCGTCATGGATCAGTGAATAGGCATGAATACACTCAATCGCCGATGCGGGTGTATCCAGATCTTCCTGTTGACATCCCAGCATCAGTCCGGTGATGTAAACCAGATAGGGACGAATACGCTTGCCGCCCAACAATAATCCGTAGCGCATCGCTTCAATCAGAGATTGATTCTGGTGCGGGAATTGCTCAAGCCAACGGTTTAACTGCTGGTTATTCCGAGCCTGATAAGTGCTTAGGGTGGTTATCATATGAACTTATACTTCTGATTGTTCATCAGATTCGACGAAATCACTCAGGGCTGCTTCATCACTATCACTGAGCAGAATTTTGACTCGCTGTTCAGCGTCGCTGAGTTTCGACTGACCAGCTCGGGCCAGTGCAATGCCTCGTTCAAAGGTTTTCAATGCATCATCCAAAGGCAAATCACCATTTTCAAGTTGGTTGACTAACGTATCCAACTCTTCAATTGTGGCCTCATATGACATATTTTCAGGTTTTTTGCTCGCCATAGAACTTCCAATCGGTGAGGAATGGGGGAAAGTTACCGCAGGGCGTGAAGATGGTCAAATAGAACCGGAATAATTTACTCCTACAGCACAATTTTGCTCTTGAATTAGAAAAAATCAATCGCTAAAAAGCCGATGGTTCAGTTTTTTTATCGATGGCATGTGTTGTGTGCGTATTCCTGCCAATGTTCGGGACTGACATGATTCCGACAGATAAAGTGTTTCAATTAACAGATATCGTGTTTCCATTAAATGTAAATGGCCCTTGTTTTTTTCATGCAGTGATGCGCTTCAGGGGTATAAGTTTTGCCAGAGATCATAAATATCGGGCTTTGGTGAGGATTCAATAGTGCATCTATGATTTTCTATGGATTTTCGGTATAAACTTATACGCGGTTCTCCCTGAGGCTTCGGATTGAGAGAATATCAGGTGTTGATGGGCGGGATGGTTTTTCTGTTGTTACTGCAGTTATCACTAAATCGTGAGACGATAGTGGAAATATATTGGGTAATATAAAGACTTTACTACATTTTTTTGCGGGTAGAGTCCATAATTCAGTTAAAGATTTGATGCCGTTGCCGATACCCTGAGTCAGAGAACTCTCAAAATTGAATGGTTGCATGAGGAGTGTTTCGTGGATTTAGCTACACTGATTGGTTTGATAGGTGGTTTAGCCTTCATCGTAATGGCCATGGTTTTGGGTGGTGGTCTGATGATGTTCTTGGACATCACCTCGGTGTTAATCGTTGTGGGTGGTTCAACATGCGTTGTCATGATGAAGTTTACTTTCGGGCAATTTTTCGGGGCAGGAAAAATTGCAGCAAAAGCGTTCATGTTTAAGTCTGATGAACCGGAAGATTTGATTGCCAGAATCGTTGAGATGGCAGATGCGGCCCGGAAAGGCGGATTTCTGGCTTTGGAAGAGATGGAAATCAGTAACAGCTTCATGCAGAAAGGGATTGACCTGTTGGTCGATGGTCATGACGCTGACGTCGTGCGCTCGGCACTCCAAAAAGATATCTCACTGACAGAAGAACGTCACGAAGCCGGGACGGCGGTATTTAGAGCCTATGGTGATGTCGCTCCTGCGATGGGGATGATCGGGACACTTGTTGGCTTGGTAGCGATGCTGTCAAACATGGATGACCCTAAATCGATTGGCCCGGCGATGGCGGTGGCATTGCTGACAACGCTTTACGGCGCGATTATGGCAAACATGGTTTTTTTCCCGATTGCCGATAAGCTGTCTTTACGTCGCGAGCAGGAAATGCTGAATCGACGCCTGATTATGGATGGTGTACTGGCGATTCAGGATGGACAAAACCCTCGTGTGATCGATGGCTATTTGAAGAACTACCTTAATGAAGGTAAGCGAGCGTTGGATGTCGACAACGAGTAAGCGCGGGGAAGTCAACGATGGATGAAGAGAAGAAGTGTAAATGTCCGCCTCCCGGTGCTCCTGCGTGGCTGGCGACATTTTCGGACTTGATGTCTCTGCTCATGTGTTTTTTCGTGTTGCTCCTCTCTTTTTCCGAAATGGATGTCCTGAAGTTTAAGCAGATTGCGGGTTCGATGAAATTTGCCTTCGGGGTTCAAAACCGACTGGAAGTGAAAGATATTCCTAAAGGCACCAGTGTGATCGCTCAGGAATTCAGACCGGGGCGGCCTGAACCAACGCCCATTGATGTCATCATGCAGCAAACGATTGATATTACACAGCAAACGCTTGAGTTTCAGGAAGGCGATGCTGATCGTGCGGGTGGGACGCAACGTGAAGAAGGAGACCTGACCGGCGGGCAGTCTCCGGAGACATCGACTCAGGATAATCAAAATGATGAGTCGGTTGATCAACAACAGCAAGCACAATCCCCGAGCACAGAAGAGATGGAGATCGTCTCAGAAAATCTACAAAAAGCATTAGCAACAGAGATTGAGCAGGGCGCTGTCGAGGTTGAAAATCTCGGTCAGGAAATCGTGATTCGTATTCGTGAAAAAGGTGCATTCCCGAAAGACTCAGCATTTTTGCAACCGAAATTCCGGCCATTGGTGCGGCAAATCGCGGAATTGGTTAAAGATATTCCCGGAATTGTCCGGATCTCCGGTCATACGGATAATCAGCCGCTCGACTCAGAGTTGTATCGTTCAAACTGGGATTTATCCGCGCAGCGGGCTGTTTCGGTCGCGCAGGAAATGGAAAAAGTGCCCGGCTTTAATCATGAAAGAATGGAAGTCCGAGGGATGGCTGACACCCAACCGGTTGCTTCGAATGATACCGCGCGTGGGCGTGCCCAGAATCGGCGTGTGGATATCAGTATTCTTCAAGGTAAACCGACTTATAGTGATGAAGTGCCAGCGCTGCCGCAACCGACCTCTGGTAATGCCAAACCTTAGCGCGTGATCATCGGGAGATAAGTACCGAGATCAAGTGAAGGTTGTACCCCGCGTGTTAGAATCGTGATAAACATGAAAAGTAAGCCATATGGCTTACTTTTTTATTGAGCTTTTTTATCGAGCTTTCTTCTTTACTGAGATAATCCATTCATTGGACGGAGGATAACTATGGTGAATCAAGTAACCATTGCAGAGCAGGGACCGGTGTTTTCAGAAATTGTTCAGGGATACTGGCGACTGGCAGATTGGCAGATGACCCCTCAGGAGCGGTTGTCTTTCCTAAAGCAGCATGTTGAACTCGGGATTACCACGGTTGATCATGCTGACATTTATGGTCAGTACACGTGTGAAAGTCTGTTTGGTGAAGCCTTGGCACTAGACCCGTCGGTACGACAGCATCTTCAGATTGTGACCAAGTGCGACATTCAATTATGCGGTGATGCCTTTCCACACCGCCAAATCAATCATTACGATACCGGACGCGCGCATATTCTCCAATCCGTCGATAACTCACTGATGCGTCTCGGGATTGATGAAATTGATGTACTATTGATTCATCGTCCTGATGTGTTAATGAATGCCGATGAAGTGGCAGATGTATTTGCGGCATTACATCAGGCCGGGAAAGTAAAACACTTCGGTGTGTCTAATTTTTCACCCTCACAATTTGCTTTGTTACAGTCTCGGCTTGATAAACCACTGGTCACCAATCAGGTTGAAATTAATCCGCTGAATATCGAAGTGGCTCATGATGGTACTTTAGATCAGATGCAAATGCTCAGGACTCGTCCCATGGCTTGGTCGTGTCTGGGGGGCGGTGCCATTTTTAGCGGTGACAGTGAACAGGCACAGCGTGTTCGCCAGACGCTTGCCGATATTGGCCAAGAAGTGGGGGCTCAAAGTCTTGATCAGGTGATTTATGCTTGGGTCAGACGTTTGCCCGCATTACCGATTCCAATCCTTGGTTCCGGAAAGATTGAGCGTGTCAAAGCCGCTGTCGCTGCGCTGGAGATCGAGTTGAGTCGTGAGCAGTGGTATCGCATTTGGGTTGCATCCAAAGGTCATCCTGTCCCTTAAATCGACGGATACACCCTTCGAGTATCAAACGATGGTCACCACACGATGCCAAGAGATGAATCAATGGCATTTCGGTGACCCCTTCCCATGAACATTCACCGAGAACCGATTTCAGGAAGAATAGATGTTTTCCCTGTTATCGCTTCTCGTGTATAATTCTGCGCCTTTCATTGCTGTTTGTTTATGCCGTTGACAGCTAGACCGTATGAATCAAGACAGTGACGTTTTAATCTAAGTTGCGAATGATCCTATGAAATTTATTGTTAAGCCCCATCCGGAAATTTTTGTTAAAAGTGAATCGGTGCGGAAACGTTTTACCAAAATTCTTGAATGTAATATTCGCAATATTATTAAACGCCGGACAGAATCGGTTGCGGTATTTAATCGTCGTGATCATATTGAAGTCACCTCAGAGAGCGATCAATATTATGCAGAAACACTCGAGATTTTGACGCGAACACCGGGCATTCATCATGTGCTTGAAGTGAAGCAGTCTGATTTCAGTGACCTCCATGATATTTACGAGCAAGTGTTGGCGCACAGTCGCCATCTCATTGAAGATAAAACATTTGTGGTCCGCGCGAAAAGACGCGGTCAGCATGACTTTACCTCAATTGAACTGGAACGCTACGTCGGTGGCGGGTTGAATCAAGCGGTTGAAAGTGCCCGGGTGAAACTCAAAAATCCTGATGTGGTGGTCCGAGTTGAAATTTCCGGTGATAAACTGAACCAAATTATTGCACGTCATCGTGGTTTGGGCGGGTTTCCGCTCGGTACACAAGAAGATGTGCTGAGTCTGATTTCCGGTGGGTTTGATTCCGGTGTTTCCAGTTATCTGCATATCAAACGCGGTTCAAAAGTCCATTATTGCTTTTTTAATTTAGGTGGCCCCGCACATGAAATTGGTGTGAAGCAGGTTGCTTATTATTTATGGAATAAGTTTGGGTCGTCGGCCAAGGTCCGTTTCATTGCCGTTGATTTTGAACCGGTCGTGGCGGAAATTCTGGAAAAAGTTGATGATGGGCAGATGGGCGTGGTTCTCAAACGCATGTTCATGCGGGCAGCAGGCATGATCGCTGAGCGGTTTGATATTCAGGCTCTGGTGACGGGTGAAGCGTTAGGACAGGTTTCCAGCCAGACACTGACCAATTTGCGTCATATTGATGGGGTGACGGAGCGCTTGATTTTACGTCCGCTGATTAACTGGGATAAAGAAGATATTATTAACCTTGCCAGAGATATTGGTACTGAAGATTTCGCCAAAACGATGCCGGAATATTGCGGGGTTATTTCTCGTCGTCCGACGGTCAAAGCGGTCCAAGCAAAACTGGAAGTAGAAGAAGCGAAGTTTGATTTTTCAATTTTAGACCAAGTGATTCACAATGCTCGTCAGATGGATATCCGGAATATCGCTCAGGAAACAGAGCAGCAGGCACCAGAAGTTGAACTGGTTGATGCCATTCAAGAAAATGCCGTCGTGTTGGATATCCGTAGCCCGGATGAAGAAGATGAACACCCACTGGTTCTGGAAGGGGTCGAGGTGAAACATCTGCCTTTCTATAAGCTGGCAACTCAGTTTGGTGATTTAGATCAGTCAAAAATCTATTTACTGTACTGCGCGCGCGGTGTCATGAGCCGTTTGCAAGCGTTATACCTTAAAGAACAGGGTTTTGAGAATGTGAAGGTTTATCGCCCTTAAAACCGCTTTGCCTGATAAGACCAGCCGCTGACATTTCGGCTGGTTTTTTTATTGGGGCTCATGCCCAGTCACCGGTGGCTGTATTGAGTAAGATCGAGGACATTGCGGATTGGACAGATAAAAATACACCGCCCATCGGAAGGCGGTGTTAAATATTTGACAGACAGGTCAAAATAAATACAGGAAGTATGCTTTGTGGCTGGGAGCCACAGAACAAGTGGTGAATCACCACATACTCGAAATACGAGTTTGCAAACACAACATCGCAACACAAAGTCTATTGATCCTAAGGAGAATCAAGTCATTCAGACTTGTCTGCGGCAGAAAATATAGAGTTTTTCTGGCGGGTAAACAATGGACAAATTATAATGATTCACATAAAAAAAACTAATCCCATCCGGTTAAGGATTATTGTGTGAACAAAAGGTTGCCACCGCTGAATGCTTTGCGGGTTTTTGAGTCCGCAGCACGTCATTTAAGCTTCACTCAAGCTGCGGAAGAGTTATATGTCACTCAGGCCGCGGTAAGCCATCAAATCAAGTCGTTAGAAGAATTTCTCGGGTTGAAGCTATTTATCCGAAGAAATCGCTCTCTTTTGTTAACAGAAGAGGGACAAAGTTATTTTTTTGAAATTAAAGATATTTTTACAGCCATTCAAGAATCGACGAACAAGCTTCTATCCCGGAGTGAAAAGGGGACATTAACTATCAGCTTGCCACCGAGTTTTGCCATCCAATGGCTGGTTCCTCGTCTGGCTGACTTCAATCAACAGCAACCGGATATCGATGTTCGGATAAAAGCAGTTGATAGAGAAGAAGGCTCTTTAGTCGATGATGTTGATGTTGCGATTTATTACGGCAAAGGGCTGTGGCCGGGCTTAAGAACCGATAAACTTTATCAGGAGTTTTTGATCCCGCTTTGTTCGCCATTATTGCTGGCACAAGGGAAACCACTTCATTCTCTGGAAGATTTATCTCATCATACGTTGTTGCATGATACCTCCCGACAGGATTGGAATACTTTTGCCCGGGAAAATCATTTATCAGGTATTGCCGTTGAGTATGGTCCGATTTTTAGCCACTCAACCATGGTATTACAGGCCGCAGCGCATGGTCAGGGCATTGCGCTGGGCAATAATGTGTTGGCACAGCCTGAAATTGAGGCCGGGAGACTGGTGCCATTATTTGATAAAGTGCTGATGACAGATAACGCTTTTTATCTGGTTTGTCATGAAAAACAGGCGAATACCGGACGTATTGCCACATTTCGCAACTGGATGTTGAATCGAGCCAGACGGGAGCAAGAGGTGATTTTGGATGAGAACTATGCCAGCGAGTCAAAATATACCAGTGAGTCAAAATATGTCAGTGAGTCAAAATATAGCAGCGAGTCAGGGCATGATAGCCAACGAATACCAACCCGGTAGTGAATATGTACAGTTTAACGGGCCAAGCGATGGGCCGGTGTTTATTTTTGCCCATGGTGCCGGTGCTGATATGACGCATGGGTTTATGGAGAATATCGCGTGTGGATTGGCCGCAACAGGGATTCGTGTGATTCGCTTTAATTTTCCTTACATGATTCGCCGAGCGCTGGAAGCGAGGAAGTTTCCGCCGGATCGTGCACCGAAACTGATTGCTGCTTTTGAGTCGGTCATACAATACTATGCGGCTCAACCTGTGGTAATTGGGGGGAAATCCATGGGCGGGCGTATGGCGAGTCTGCTCACCCAGCACCATCAGGTCAAAGGCATTGCCTGCTTAGGTTTCCCGTTTCATCCTCCGGGAAAGCCAGAGAAGCAGAAGGGAGAGCATTTAGCAACGTGTGAAAAGCCGTGTCTGATTTTACAAGGAGAGCGGGACACGTTTGGTTACCGTGAGGAAGTGATGGCGATGGCGTTGAGTCCGCAAGTTCAGGTGGTATATGTTCCTGATGGCGACCATAGCTTTAAGCCTCGCAAACGTTCAGGTCATACCGAGCAAGACAATATGGCCTTGGTGGTGGAACAATTAAGTGAGTTTATTTGGAGCACTCATGATGAAAAGTAAATTGCTATTTCTTTTTGCTGCCTGTTTTGGGGTATTTGGGGTAGGGCTGGGGGCTTTTGCTTCCCACGGTTTAAAAACAGTTTTATCGCCGAATTTACTCGGAGTCTTTGAAGTTGGCGTTCGTTATCAGTTTATTCACACCCTGGCCTTATTGGGATGCGGCGTGATGATACGACTTTCATTGCACCAAACGGTGCAGAAATATTTTTATCGGGCTGGAATCTGTTTTATTATCGGCATCTTTTGCTTTAGCGGCAGCCTGTACGCATTAGCGCTGACCGGGGTGAAATGGTTTGGTCCCATTACACCTTTCGGGGGCGTCTGCTTTATGCTTGGATGGGTGCTGATGTTTGTCGCTGCATGGAATATGAAAGAGGTGGATCAGTGAAGCAGGTCATGCTCTATTGCCGTGCCGGTTTTGAGAAAGAATGTGCCGGAGAAATTCAGGACAAAGCAAGTCGAATCGAAGTGTTTGGCTTTCCGCGGTTGAAATATCAAACCGGATATGTGCTATTTGAATGTTATCAGGATGGTGACGCCGATAAGCTGATTCGAGAGATCGACTTTCAGAGCCTGATTTTTGCGCGTCAGATTTTTGCAGTGTGTGTGATGTGTGAATCTTTACCAAAAGATGATCGAATCTCTCCGATTCTTCAGTCACTGGGTGACCTTGAAGGGGTGCCTCGCTGTGGTGATCTGCGGGTCGAAACCCCCGATACCAATGAAGCCAAAGAGTTGCTGAAATTTTGCCGTAAATTTACGGTACCGCTGCGCCAAGCATTGCGGGGGAAAGGCATTCTGTTTGGCAAAGACGAGCCGAAGAAACCGGTGCTGCATGTCTGTTTTGTCGCGCCCGGTCATTGCTACATCGGCTATTCCTATACCAATAATAACTCATCGTTTTTTATGGGAATTCCACGCTTGAAATTTCCAGCGGATGCACCGAGTCGTTCAACCCTGAAACTGGAAGAAGCATTTCATGTGTTTATTCCCCGCTCGGAATGGGATGAACGTTTAGCTTCAGGAATGTGGGCGGTTGATCTGGGGGCGTGTCCCGGCGGATGGACTTATCAGTTGGTGCAACGCTCGATGTTTGTTCACGCAGTTGATAATGGCATGATGGCGGATAGTCTGATGGACACCGGTCAGGTCAAACATCATATGGAAGATGGTTTCAAATTTGAGCCGGCGCGTAAAAATGTCACTTGGTTAGTGTGTGATATGGTCGAGAAGCCGGCTCGCGTCGCACAACTTATGGGAGAATGGCTGATCCGCGGATGGGCGAAAGAGGCGCTGTTTAATCTGAAATTGCCGATGAAGGGACGTTATGACGAAGTGTTGCAGGACATCGATAACCTGAAACATTTTCTGAAGGATAACCACGTCAACTTCCGGTTACAGGCCAAGCATCTTTATCATGACCGCGAAGAAATTACCGTACATGTCCGGAGCTTGTCCTATATTTCTCCTCACTGAGAGTCGCTGTCTGCTTTTGAGGTGCTCGGGGGCGTGTCTGTTATGACACGCTCTCCGGTGGCTGAAAGCGGATATCCTGCAAATTGAATCCCAACTGGATATCGGTTTTGAGGGTTGCGACTGCTTTGCACTGACGTGCTAATTCAATATGTTCTGTGAGTTTTTTCTGATATTTCTTCGGCAGCTCTGTACTTTGATAGGCCTGTTCAATATCGCTAAACTGATTGAGAATTTCCTTCGCAGCCTTTGGGCCAATCCCCGGAACCCCGCTGACTTGACTGGAATGAATGCCAGTGAGGGCCCAATAGTCACAAAGTTGTTCGGGGTGAACCCCAAATTCTTGGGTGATAAATTCTTGATCTAACCATCGATGCTGAAAATAATCCCGAATCCTCAACGTCGGAGAGAGCAACTGACAGTAGCCCTTGTCGGTTGAAATGATCGTCACTTGTTCCTGATGACTGGCGACTTTGGTGGCTAGCGTGGCAACCAGATCATCGGCTTCGTCTCCACTGGAGAGAAGAGAGTCAATACCGATTTCCCACCATGCTTGTTGAATAGTATCCATATTTTGTCTCAGCGCATCGGGCATCGGTTGCCGTTTTTCTTTATAGTGGGGCAGTCGTTCTGCACGCCAACCTCGATCTTCAGAATCATGATCAAACACGGCAATGATATGCGAGGGAGAGGTCTCTTGAATAATTTTGGCTAAAGTCCGGCTGGTTGTTTGGCACGTTCTTTCAATATCTTCAGCATTCGGTTGTGCTGAGTGAACGCGGCGAATCAGATTCAGTGCGTCGATAATGACAAGGTGTAGAGACATTCGCGTTCTTCACTTAGGGGCGTATTAGAATAAGGGCCGTGGCCCTCATTCTAATGGATAATGGTGTATTCGGGCAACCCTGCTACTTGTTGGCAATTTTATAGCAGGGTTCATAAGCCTGTCCGCCGGGCAGTTTCATGCGGTTTTGTTTGACGAAGTCTTTCAAGAGCTTGTCCATTTTTTGCATGATAGCCGGCTCTCCATCGATGATGAAAGGACCATGTTGTTCGATTTCCCGAATGCCTTCCGCTTTGACATTTCCTGTCACAATACCTGAAAACGCCTTGCGTAGGTTCGCTGCAAGCACTTCCGGTTTCTGGTTCATGTGAAGATCAAGATTCGCCATTGCATGATGATTTGGCACAAATGGTAACTGAAACTCTGGATCGATTTTGAGTGACCAGTTGAAACTGTAAGCATCACCATGCGCTTTTCTGAACTGGCGGACAACCGGCATTGACTCATTCATTTTGCGCGCGACTCTCGCGGGATCATCAATGATAATTTGATAGTGTTTGCGAGCCGCTTCTCCCAACGTTTCACTAATAAATTGATCGATTGAGTTAAAATAGTCTTCACTACCTTTCGGGCCGGTCAGAATAATCGGTAGGGGTTGTTCGGCATTATCCGGATGCATCATGATACCGAGAATATATAACAGTTCTTCAGCCGTACCGGGACCTCCGGGGAAAATCACAATCCCGTGCGCCATGCGGACAAATGCTTCCAGACGTTTTTCGATGTCTGGCATGATGATCAGCTCGTTAACGATCGGATTTGGTGGCTCGGCCGCGATGATTGAAGGTTCGGTCAGGCCAATATAGCGTGCATTTTTATAACGTTGTTTCGCATGGCCGATTGCCGCCCCTTTCATCGGACCTTCCATAGCTCCCGGGCCACAACCCGTACAGATATTGAGCTCGCGTAGTCCGAGTTCATTACCAACTTCCCGGGTATATTGGTATTCAACCGGGTTGATTGAATGACCGCCCCAGCAGACTACGAGGTTTGGCGTCAGTCCCGGCACGAGTGTCCGAGCATTACGTAAGATATCGAACACTAAATTGGTGTTATAGACCGAATCGACCTGATGATAGCGTTTGCTGTCTGCGACATGCATGTTGACATAAACAATATCCCGTAATACAGAACAAAGGTGCTCTTGAATTCCTTTGATGATTTCGCCATCAACGAAGGCATGTTCAGGTGGTTCGATAAGTTCTAGTTTGATGCCCCGTTCCCGTCTGAGGACGTTGACATCAAAGTTCTGATATTTATCCAAGAGCTCTTTAGAGCTGTCGGTGTGACTGCCAGAATTCAAGACAGCAAGTGTACAGTTTCTGTAAAGTTGGTATAGATCCCCACTGGATGCGGTTTTCTTCAGGCGTTCAACTTCAATCTGCGAGAGCAGATCCATACTTCCGGTCGGGCTGATATGAGTAATCATGAATGCCTCCTTGATAATAAGTACGGGATAATATGTTTTTCTAATATGTTGAGGCTAATGATAAATAGATAGAATAACTGTATGATTTTACAGTAACAATCTAGTCCGTAGATGATCAACTAGTGAACTGAAATAGTTTAATGGTGTGACTCGTATCACGCTATTGGGTTAATTTGATTAAAAAATACGCATTTCTGATGCGATTGTGCTTCAACGCCTTATTGCCAACTCACTTGGTTTGAACCGGCTTTTTTTGCTGTTTGCAATGCATGATAAACCTGTTCTACGAGCTCTTCCGGGGTATTTCCTTCTTGAAATGCAACGCTGGCAGCACTGAGTGTAATGGTGAGGTGTTTATCTTTAAATTTGAAAGGAAGCCGCTCGACTTGACGTAAAATGGTTTGCATGAGCAAATAGCTTTCCTGTTCGGCACGATCCGGCATGATGATCATGAATTCTTCACCGCCAAAGCGAGCAACTGTATCGGTTTCGGACAGTTCTTTTTGAATCGTTTTGGCAATGATTTTCAGGGCTTTATCACCTGCTGAGTAACCAAAGTTTTTGTTCAGTGATTTAAAGTTATCGATATCGAGTAACACCACGCGCAGGGGATGTTGGCTTTTGATCCAACGATGATATTCTAATTCCAGGCGGTTATGGAAAGCTGCTCGGTTATACACTTTGGTTAATGGGTCTTGCTGCACTCTCTGCGCTTGATCTTCAAGTCGGCAGCGATAGTCTTGGGTTGATTCATACAGTGACTCGGCCTGATTGCGCGTGTACGCCATCCGTTCAATTAATGCTTTTTCACGCTGCTCTGCGTGCGTGAGTCGTTCTGATAAAGCGGTCAACTGAGTCAGTAATGGGGTTAAACCGGATTTGAGTGAAGCATAATCTTGTTCTTCTTTGAGGATCTTATGACTTTGAGCCATCAGCGTGTTGAACTCTAGATTCATTTCCTGACGGTGTGACAGGTAACTCTGACTTTGTTGAATACTCTGTTTGGTACTTTTAAGATGCATCGTCAAAGAACTATTGATCTGCTCAAGGAATTGTTCTGATTTCTTACGCTCATAGGTTGTTCCCTCAACGACCAGACGCAGCACTTCCAGCGTCAGCTCCAGCAATGTATCGGGCGTCACGCCGACCAATAACTTGGCGCGAATATCCATCAGCACCTCTCCGGATTCGCCTTCAAAATCCAGCTCGGTGATCAGTGTTTGCAGTTCATCGGATAACTTTTTGTGCAGGGCTTGTTCTGCCGTATGACTCATCGCATTTGCACGTTGGGGATTCGTTGCAATAATTTTGACCGAGCGCTCATAAAGCCCCAGCAATTTTACCGCCTGCTCTGATTTTGGCGATGGATGAATGGAAGATACATTCAGTAGATCGCGAAGGTCTCGTTTTACCTTTGAAGGCAAACCGGGAATTCTTAACAAAGTCTCTCCGCCATGACGAATGTGGCGTTCAAGATTGGTCATTGGTTTTTCCATAGTCAACGTTTGTTGTTTCAGCATGTTTCAATCACAGCAAATTCAGGGGAAATCTGTATATTAAATATTAACGTTTTATTATTTTGTTCGTTGTTGCCAACGTAATCACGGGTCATTTGGCGTGTCATTGTCATGTTCACAGATGACAGAAAAATGATACATCGTTTCAATACACGATATTCTTTCTCTCAGATTTGACCCGAAGTTGCTTTGCGTGTCAAACGAACTTTATTGAGTTGGGAGCTGAACGGGTATCAGACAAGGGGGATGAGAATGGGCTCGCCTGTATGAACGAATGGATAAGCCCTTATTCTATCAGTGAAATTCATCCGCGAAAGCATGGCTGAGACCGTATCTATGTATCCTTGAGTAAATTTTTGATGCTTTCTTCATTTTTATGTGAAGAATGCACTTTGATCAATCCTTGGCTAATGGCTTGACGACAGGCTTGACGAATATCGTCGGTTGCAAAGCTGGCCGCAGGCGCATTGTCGATGGCTTTCAAATAGACCCAATGGCTACTTTGCTCCGTGACGCTGAGTTCTCTTGAAGCGCTGGTCGCCATCAGCAGGATATCCAGTAACTCCTTCTCATTGATGGCAGTGTACGCTTTCGGCAAAAACGGGTAATCAGCGATACCGATTCGAATAATCCGATTCAAGTGACCGGAAGGCTGGAACTCATTCACCCAAGTTTGAATTTTTTCGAACAATGCCTGCGGAGACGCTTCATCGCTCTCATCGGTTTGCATGTAGTTGTGTTCCACATAGACAAGGTTGGCATCCGTAAAATGAAACAGGCGCGTGTGTTGGTTTAGTTTGTCTTTCAGGTATTCGCCAAACGCTAACTCAAGCTTGAGACCTTCCGTGTAACCATGCTCAAGATACATATTCCGCAAGAAAGGAATATCGATCATCGCGAACCGTAAACGATCACTGAGCGGTTCGTGGATTAATTCACCGATATGCCATTGCTCATAGGTATGGCTGCTCTTTTGTAAAGAAGAAGAGAGGTCTTCATTTAGCATTCGCAGATTATTCAAACGAGAGCGAGAGTGCATGAACAAGTGATTATTGAGATATTCGATCTCTTCGTTCTGTTGCCGAATGATGTGGCCACGTCGTAAAATGAGTAGAAAGAAGATGAATCCGGCCGTAAAAAGACCGTAAGCGATATTTTGTAAATACCGATAATGTTTTTCTTGCTGTTTCAGCGCCCGATCCTGACCTGCCAAATGTAATGTTTGTTCGACAAACATTTTTTGCTGTTTGAAAGCTTCTTCACTGATGTGATTCAACTGATTTTGCTGTCTTTGGCTCAATTGGTTGTACTGACGTGAGTAGTTGAGCGCCTCTAAATAGTGCCCTTGTTTCTCTGATGCCTCGGAGAGTAGCTTAAACGCCTGCATCAATGTCTGATCGTCCTGAGTCTTGTCTGCCAGCACAGTGGACTGACGTGCCAGTGCAATCGCCCGGGATGTCTCTTTTTGATAAAAAGCGATCCCGGCTTTCAGGAGAAAGGTCTGTCCTTGGAGGCGGGGAAAGTTAAATTGTTCCAGCAATGGCTCGATTGCTGACAGATAATCCTCGGCCAGCGGGTAGTTATAAAGCTGCATATAGGTTGATGCCAGACGAATCCGCACCGCGATGAAAAGCTGCATGTTGTGCTGTGTGACTGAGTGATCCAGCACATTGAGATAATAGACGAGTGCCAGATTGAACTTACTTTGCTGATAATAGATATCGCCCATTCGTTTCAGGATATTGACCAGTACGGGAGACTCCTCATAGGCGTCATAAAAGTCAGCGGCCTGAGACAGATAAAGCAGCGCTCTATCAAGGACCTTACGTTCATAAAACAGTTGTGCCAGAAGCGAGTTCGTCATCGCCAGTAATGCACTATCATTGGATTCCAATGCACTCCAATAAGCGGTCAGTAGCTCTGACAGTGCTTTATTGTAACGCTTGTGACTCAGATAGTGTTTGCCGACCTGAATATGATACTCGATCTGTCTTTTGACGGATTGCGTTTGGCTGATGTAGGCTTTGGCTGCTTCATAATGGTTTACTGCCAGTTCATTCTCATTGGATTTTGAGGCAATTTCAGCCAGAAGCATCAAAATATTATAGTGAATTCTTTTGCCAAGCTGTTCCGCATTTTTAAGCTGAGCCAATTCGGCTGCAAGTTTTTTGAGCTGAGCCCGTGCCAGTTGTGCGTCATGATTGAGGAGCCAGTTGAGACGGATTTCCAACTGACGGACTTCGATTTCCAGATAAGGTAACTGGTATTTTTGGGTTAATGCGATGGCACTTTTCAGATAGCGCAGTGCTTTATCATAATACCCTTGACGAAAGAGCGCCTGAGCCAGAATTTCCATAGCTTCAACACTCGAATTCGGTGTGCGGATGAGATTGTCAGAACTTTCATTGGTGATCTTTGACGGTGATTTCTCGTTTGTATCTGATAAGGTTCTTTTGGTCAGGTAAGCTGACGTGAGTGACTGTGCTTCCTTCGGCGAAATATCCAGAAGTAGGTTGGCTTCTTCCAGTGTGGGAGAGGTATAAACACTAGCAAACACCACATGGCAGCTACTGAGAAGCAACCATAGAGATAGCGCATTCCGGATTGTTTTGAGCATTTGAACGGTCACTCCCAGCCTGTTTACTGACGAGCCATACGTAAGACGCTGGCCGGCTGGTTGTCTTCCGTTGAACGATAAGGATTAATATCCAGTCCGCCTCGACGGGTATACCGGGCATAAACGGTCAATGACTGTGGTGCGCAATATTTCATCAAATCGGTGAAGATTCGTTCCACACACTGTTCATGAAACTCATTGTGTTCACGGAAAGAGATCAGATAACGGAGTAGTGCTTCGCGATTGATCTGTCTGCCACGATAATGGATTTCAACGCTGCCCCAGTCCGGTTGATTGGTGATCAGACAATTGGATTTCAACAGATGACTGTGCAGGGTTTCTTCAACAAAGGTCTCTGTGGTTGCCTGTTCCAGATAGGCCGCGTTGAATGCATATTGGTCGATTTCAATATCCTGCTCGTCAATACATTCACCTTCCATTGTGATGATGTGCTGATGAGTAAAATCATTGACATGTCTGAGGTTCACGGTGACGTCTTCACCGGCACAGTGAGATAAATCAGCACTGAGTCTGGCATGAACCGTCTGCCAATCGTCAAATTTTGTTTGATTCAAACTGTTTAGATAGAGTTTAAATGACTTAGATTCGATCAGATTCGGGCTGGTAGCCGGGATTGAAACGTATCCAATCGCGACCTGTGGTAACCCTTTAGTATTGAGCCATGAAAGCTCGTAAAGCGTCCAGAGATCACATCCCTGAAACGGCAGGGCTTCCGACAAATGCAGGTCATCTCGGTTCAGGCTTCGGGGGACTGCTTGCAGCAGTGAAGGATCATAATGACTTGCATAGATAGTATCTTGGCCTAACTTAAGGTCAGCCAAGGCCTCAGTATCGGAATATTTGCTCATGTTCAGGACTAAATTCGTTTAGAATACGGGGAATTTTACGCAATCCACCCGCCAATGTCATTAGGCGTGGGCTGTCTTCGTGAAATGATCGGTAAATTACCGGAGAAAACCTATCATCAACGGAGCACGATTGCTTTCCTTGGCACGGACTGAAGAAACTTTGGCACGGGCTGAAGAAAACAGCGGTATCACAGTGATAATTCGGAGAATAACATGAGTGAAATGGTTCTATCATCATCCCTGACGAAGTTTTGTCAGCGTTATTTATTGGCCTATCAACAAGAACATGGTTCTTTGCCGATTAATACCGAATTAGCGGACTGGCCGTCGCCTTGTATTGATGATAAACAAGGTGACATTGTGTATTGGCAGCCAGTCAGTCGAAGTGAACCTGCTGATTTTGCAAATGCAGAGCAGGCGATTGAGCTGAATTTTCATGAGGCGATCAAGGCATTTTATGGCACGCAGTTTTGTGCTGATATGGCGGCGCGCTGGCAAGGCGAGTCATTAACATTACTTCAAGTCTGGAGTGACGCTGATTTTGACCGATTACAGGAGAATATTTTAGGGCATTTGGTCACCCAGCGTCGTTTGAAAATCAAACCCACTGTGTTTATCGCTTCCACTGATGCGGAACTCGATGTGATTTCGATTTGTAATCAGAGTGGTGAAGTCATTCTGGAGCGTCTTGGCACATCAAAACGCGACATCCTGGCACCGACACTCGATGCTTTTTTAGAACAATTAGAACCCATGGTGTAAGTGATGTACGTTGTTGAACTCCAGTTTGAATGTTTTGATAACACAACGGTTGCTGCCGTTGAAGGGGTGATTTCCGGTTTACTGGAAGCATTACGGTTTAACGGCCAGATTCTGGGCCGGGAATTTCCCGTTGTCATGGGAGACGGTGAGTTCTTTGTCCGGGCGGTATGTGCTGAAAAACAGAGTTTGCATCCGAATTATCACTCCGCTTTTGTACGCAGATGTATTGCAAGGCTGACTGAGGCGAGTTTGCTCGCGCCGAAAGTTCGTATTCTGGGGCAAGATATTCACTCCGAGCAAACGGATCCCGATGAGCCACGTGAGTGGCAGGTGCTTTATACGACCTATGTTCATACTTGCTCACCCTTACGGAATGGTGAAACGCTCCTGCCGATACCTTTATACCGCATTCCTGCGACATTTAATGGGGATCATAAAGCGGTGATTAAATGGCAGACGGAATGGCAAGCTTGTGATGAACTTCAGATGGCCGGTGGCTGCCAGGCTGAACATGCGGCTTTAAAAGAGATGATGATGCCGGATAGTGATTTGTTTAGGCGTGGCTGGGATTTACGTGGGCGTATTGAGTATTTGACGAAAATCCCTACTTACTTTTATCAGTACCGTGTCGGTGGGACCAGTTTAGAAAGTGAACAGCATCGTTGTTGTCCGAAATGTGGCGGTGAATGGCGGTTAGCCGAACCCCTGCATGATATTTTCCATTTCAAATGTGATACATGCCGGATTGTTTCGAATCTGTCGTGGGATTACCTGAAGTAAGTCATCAGAAAAAATGAAGCAATAAAAAAGGGCATGAAAATGCCCTTGTTTGCTTGATACAAATGTTGTTATCGCGTTGACGGCAAAACTTGGTTTTACCAGCCTTTGACAACACCGTCATTGAAGATTTTCATCGCAGCATTATAGACTTCATCGGTCTGATAAGCTTTCACAAAGTTTTGTACATTTTCGTTGTTGACGTTGTTTTCACGCGCGACGATCAGATTGACGTACGGTGATTCTTTGTCTTCGACAAACAGACCATCTTTTTCCGGAGAAAGGTGTAACTGGCTGGCAAAGGTGGTATTGATAACCGCAATGGCCACATCATCCAGTGAACGAGGCAGTTGTGCTGCGTCTAATTCCAGGATTTCTAACTGCTTCGGATTTTTCACAATATCTTGTACGGTTGCTTTCAAACCAACGCCATCGCGTAAGGTAATCAGACCTTGCTGCTGAAGGAGGATCAGTGAGCGACCGAGGTTGGTTGGATCATTTGGTACAGCAATCCGATCACCTTCTTTCAGCGCATCAACTGATTTGATTCTTTTGGAGTATCCTGCAATCGGATAAACAAATGTATTACCAGCAATCTTTAATTTGTAACCCCGATCGGCAATTTGCTGATCCAGATACGGTTTGTGCTGGAATGCGTTGACATCAACAGAACCATCATCCAGTGCTGCATTGGGCGTCACATAATCGGTGAATGTGACCAGTTCTACATCAAGATTGTATTTATCTTTTGCCACTTTTTTAGCGACTTCGGCAACTTGTGCTTCTGCACCGGCAATGACACCCACTTTGATTTTGTTATTATCGGCAGTTTTATCACCACAGCCGGCCAGCACCAGTGCGGAAGCTGCCGTAGCAATCGTGAGTAACCCCTTTAGACTTAATTTCATAAACTTCTCCTTGGCTTAATCCTGAGTGATGATCATCGATCATCGATGTTTTTATTGTTTAGCTATGGTTGCTTATCTATGGTCAACCCTGCGTACGATGGCATCACCAATGGACTGAATAATCTGAACAAGAACAATGAGCATCACGACAGTCACAGCCATGACAGTAATATCATAACGGTAGAAACCATAACGAATCGCCACATCACCGAGGCCACCACCACCAACGGTTCCTGCCATTGCTGAGTAACTCACCAGTGTCACCAGCGTAATGGTGACGGCGTTAAGAATCGTTGGCATCGCTTCCGGTAACAGAACTTTGGCGATAATTTGCAGCGGTTTCGCTCCCATGGCTTGGGCTGCTTCAACGAGACCGGCAGGGACTTCCAGCAGGGCACCTTCAATCAGTCGGGCAACAAATGGAATCGCGCCGATGGTCAATGGCACGATTGCTGCTGTTGTGCCGATAAACGTGCCGATCAATAGTTTGGTTAACGGGATAATCGCGACCATCAAGACCAAAAACGGCACCGAGCGGCCAATGTTGACCACTGCGCCTAAAACACGGTTAAAGCGTCGGTTTTCCATTAATCCCCTCGGTTTCGTGATATGCAGGATAACACCGAGTGGAATGCCGACGAGAAAGCCGACCAAACCTGAGATCGCAACCATATAGACCGTTTGCCAAGTTGCATTCAAAATCAGATGACTGTTTTGACTGACCCAGTCAACGATGAGGTTAATTGACATATCCAAGGACCTCTACTTTTACATGCTGTGAACGGAGATATTCGATTGCGGCTTGAGTGAGTGCATCTTCTCCAAAGAGTTCTGCGACCAACATGCCGAATTTAACACCGCCGGCATAATCGAGATCAGAACTGAGAATATTCACATCCACATTAAAATCCCGTGAGATATGTGAAACCAACGGGGCATCAACCGTGGCACCGGTAAACTCCATTCGAACGAGTGGATAGCCACTCGGAATGCGTTCCGGATGAAGACGACTTTCATAATCTTCCGGAATCGATAAATCCAGTGTTGAACGAATAAACTGGTGAGCGAGTTCTGTTTTCGGATGGGCAAAAATATCGCTGATACTGCCTTTTTCAACCAACTCACCGTCGCCGATGATTGCGACTTCGTGACAGATACTTTTAACGACATCCATTTCATGCGTAATCAGCAAAATCGTGATATCTAACTGGCGATTAATCTGTTTGAGCAGTTGTAAAATCGATTGGGTCGTGGCCGGATCCAGTGCACTGGTGGCTTCATCACATAGCAGCACTTTGGGGTCACTCGCCAATGCGCGCGCAATGGCGACGCGCTGTTTTTGCCCGCCACTGAGGTTGGATGGATAGGCTTGTTTCTTGTCGTCAAGGCCGACAAGTGTCAGCAATTTATCCACTTTATTATGGATATATTGCTGATTATGACCCGCAAGTTCTAGCGGCAGGGCAATATTGTCAAATACAGTTCGGGATGATAACAGATTAAAATGCTGGAAGATCATACCGATATTGCGTCTGGCCTGACAGAGCTGAGCTGCGCTCAATTTGGTCAGGTCAACACCGTCAACAATGACTTCACCACTTGTGGGGGATTCCAGCATATTGACACAGCGTATCAGCGTACTTTTCCCTGCACCGGAAGAGCCGATTACCCCAAAAATAGCCCCTTGCCGGATATGGAGATTAATGTCTTTCAGAGCGAGTATTTGATTATCGCCTTGACCGAACATTTTATTGACGTGATTTATTTCAATCATTAGAAACCCTGACTAGGACGTACTTTAGTTTATTAATTGAATTCCGCCTCAGATGACGAATTGCATGCTAAGGCATGGTGTGTTGAGAGATGATATCGTATTCAACCAGAACAACACCTGCGATTTGGTAGTGGATGCTATGGCTTCATGATAATGAAGTCAATCATTTTCGACGTCTAGACGTCTAAAAGGACCATTGTCGTCATTTGTGCGGAAAAAAGCAATCAAAAAACTGAAACGCGATACAAAGGGGATTTGGGTGTATCTCCGGCAGTGAGTTTGAGTATAATAACCCACATTAATTAGTCGGATGGGGTAAAGCTTTGGCTAAACCAGCAGTGTTTCTGGATCGCGATGGTGTGATCAATATTGATAGTGATTATGTTCATGATGAACATGATTTCCACTTCATTGATGGGATTTTTGAGGCAACAAAACGCTTGAAGGATATGGGATATCTTTTAGTGGTCGTCACCAATCAAGCGGGGATCGCGCGAGGTTTGTTTAGCGAAGATCGCTTTTTGAGCCTGACTCAGTGGATGGATTGGAATTTCATTGATCACGCGGTCGAGTTGGATGGGATTTATTATTGTCCTCACCATCCAGAACATGGTCTCGGTAAATATAAGCAGGACTGCGATTGCCGAAAACCCCAGCCCGGTATGTTTATCTCGGCGCGTGATTTTCTCGACATCGATATGGCAAATTCGGTGATGGTTGGTGATAAACCATCAGACTTGATTGCCGCTCAGGCCGCAGGAGTTGGCACTTCAATTTTGGTTCGCACCGGAAAACCAGTGACTGAAGATGGGGAATCACTTGCCGATGTGGTTCTTGATAGCATCAAAGATGTACCAGCCTATCTGGCGTGATGGCTTGTTATCCGGACGCGGGACAGAAAAATTGAGTTGATATCATATTGAATGTCATAAAGCGGGGAGGCGATTGATTCGTTCGTGTCTCTTTGCTGGCATTTATCGCAGTATGAGGTCGGTATTGAATCTGGCATCGCCACAGTCATTCAATCCGATGTGGGTGAATTGCCTGAATAAAGATAGAAAAAAAGCCAGCGATATGCTGGCTTTTCTATATGGTGGAGGGGGACGGATTCGAACCATCGAAGGCGGAGCCGGCAGATTTACAGTCTGCTCCCTTTGGCCACTCGGGAACCCCTCCAGAGTTTTGTTCATGCCTGAATCAGATCAACAATGATTCAAACATTTTGAATATGGTGGAGGGGGACGGATTCGAACCATCGAAGGCGGAGCCGGCAGATTTACAGTCTGCTCCCTTTGGCCACTCGGGAACCCCTCCAGGGTGTGCACTTTGTATTGAAGACATATTCCCGAAACATCTCTTCGGTGCGGGGCGCATCATAGCAAACCTATGCAGTCTGTAAAGACTTTTCTAATAATTTATGACTGAGTGATGTCTTTTTGGACAAATGTGCTATTTCTTATTCAACATCAGGATATATAAGGCAAAATCTACGCACTTTATTGTTTATGATGAACCGTAAGTGACAGAATATCGGGATGGTTTATGATTCATCGCCAGCACAATATTGAGTACAGCCGCGCTGAGTATTGAGACGGCAATTATTGCTGGGGACAGGTAAAATAAGGATGCACAGACAATTGATGCATCAATGCATAGTTGTGTTTTTCCCACAGAAATCCCGAATTTATCCTGAATCAATAAGCAGAAGACATTGAATCCGCCTAAGCTTGAACGATGGCGGAAAAGAATCAACATTCCCAGCCCCATCAAAAGTCCTCCTGTGATAGCACAGTAAATGACATTGACATCTGTTAACCGAATGAAGTGTGAAAATAGGTCGGTAAACAAGGAGACCAGTAGTCCGGAAATCAAACTGTTTAGCGTAAACCTGCGACCAAACCGTTTCCAGGCGAGCAAATAGAAAGGCGCATTGCATAACAGATACAGCACACCAAAAGAGTAGGGCGTTAGCTGGTTGAATAATAATGCTAATCCGGCAGTCCCCCCGGTAATGGCATGTGCTGCCTGCAGAAACATAATTCCCTGAGCAACCAAAAAGCTCCCGGTCATCATGGCAATGATATCTTCCTGAAATGTGTGTTTTTCCATTGAGGGTCAAAAGTATTGGGATAATTGCGGAGAATACTAAAGAAAAGGTGATGCTTTCGGTAGCTAGCAGCAGTAAATTCAGGTAAACCTATGTCTTTGGTTCTTTACATCATGTAAACCTGAAAGTTGACACGCGTGATGCGATCATGGTGTGACTTTTCGGTATCATGAAAAAACTGCATGATAATTTGTCTATTTGGGCTTTATGACATAAATCAATTTAGGTAGAATACGCGCCAAATTAAGTGACGAAAACGTTTGCGTTAAGTCAGAATGTCGTTTTATTAAACTTTCCAGTCAATCTGAGTCAGGAGATACAGATGCTTAAGCGTGATATGAATATCGCTGATTATGATGCGGATCTTTTCGCAGCCATTCAAGAAGAAACTCTTCGTCAGGAAGAGCACATTGAACTTATTGCTTCAGAAAATTACACCAGTCCACGCGTCATGGAAGCTCAGGGTTCTCAGCTGACCAATAAGTATGCAGAAGGCTATCCAAGTAAGCGCTATTATGGTGGTTGCGAGTATGTCGATAAAGTTGAAACATTAGCGATTGAACGTGCATGTCAACTGTTTAACTGTGAATATGCAAACGTCCAGCCTCACTCCGGGTCTCAGGCGAACAGCGCTGTATACATGGCATTATTGAATCCCGGCGATACGGTTTTAGGGATGAGTCTGGCTCATGGGGGGCACTTAACACATGGGTCTCCGGTTAACTTCTCCGGTAAACACTACCATGTGATTCCTTATGGCATTGATGAAAGTGGTCAGATTAACTACGACGAAATGGAATCGCTGGCTGTTGAACACAAGCCGAAAATGATTATCGGTGGTTTTTCTGCTTATTCACAGATTGTTGATTGGGCTCGGATGCGTGAAATTGCTGATAAAGTTGATGCTTACTTGTTTGTCGATATGGCTCATGTGGCCGGTCTGGTAGCTGCTGGTGCTTATCCAACGCCGGTTCCTCATGCTCACGTTGTGACAACCACAACACATAAAACTCTGGCGGGTCCTCGTGGTGGTTTGATTCTGTCAAGCGCTGGTGAGGACATGTACAAAAAACTGAACTCTGCTGTATTCCCCGGTGGTCAGGGTGGTCCTCTGATGCATGTGATTGCGGCAAAAGCCGTTGCGTTCAAAGAAGCAATGGAACCAGAATTTAAAGCGTATCAGGAACGTGTCGTTCAAAATGCCAAAGCGATGGTTGCTCAGTTCCAAGCTCGCGGCTATAAAATCGTCTCAAATAGTACCGAAAACCACCTGTTCTTAGTTGATTTAATCGATAAAGATATCACGGGTAAAGAAGCGGATGCAGCGCTCGGTGCCGCGAATATGACAGTGAATAAAAACTCTGTGCCAAATGACCCGCGTAGTCCATTTGTAACGTCTGGTATTCGTGTCGGCACACCTGCAATTACCCGACGCGGCTTTACTGTCGATGATGCGAAAGAGTTGGCAAACTGGATGTGTGATGTTCTGGATAACATCAATGATCCAAGTGTGATTGATGCGACGAAAGCAAAAGTGCTTGAAATTTGTAAGCGTCTCCCTGTTTACGCATAAGTCGTCTTTGCATGCTGATGATAAAAATAAACCCGCTTAAAGCGGGTTTATTGTTTTCAAATAAAGTCGATTCACAACCAAGCAATAGATTCAAAAGTGTCAGTGAAAGGACAATCGCTTGAGAATCTCACCTCACCGTGAGATTAATCTTTAGAGATGCTCAGTGTTGTGCCTGACTTACATTTGAATAGGTAGTAATTTTCACTTTCAGTAAATTTGCCTAACCCTTCGCCATCACAGTAATCAATATTGATCCCGCGCATGACTTCAAGTGTGTCTTCTGATTTGAGCGCAAATTTAGAGCCGTCGGCACAGACGATGCGAACGCGTCCCGCATTATCCAGCGAGTAGACTTTCACGTCGGTATTACAAAGCTCAAAAGACGCTTCACGGTAGTTGTCTTCTTTGGTATTTGAAGCACAACCAGCGAGTGTGAGCGCGAGTCCGACAATGCCCCAGATCGTGGCCGTTTTCATCATATATATCCTTACATCGACAGTGAATTCAAGTTGTTCTCTAGACTATAGAACAATGCTTATAGATTCAATCTCATGACACAAATTATGGCAATCGTTTCACATTTGCTATGGTGGTGTTTCTGAGTGAATCAAGCATTGATGTGAGAGAGCGTGTAACGGAGAGTCATCAGGCCGATGCAATACACCGACCTGATTGGGGGGTTATTTGACTTCAACGCCTTTGGCTTGCAGATCGGCATGATAGGATGAACGAACAAATGGACCACATGCAGCATGAGTAAAGCCCAGCTCAAGCGCAATGTCTTTCAGTTCATCAAACTCTTCTGGTGGCACATACCGTTCAACAGGCAGATGATGGCGGCTCGGTGCCAGATATTGACCCAGAGTCAGCATGGTCACACCATGTGCGCGCAGATCTTTCAGCACTTCGACGATCTCTTCTTTTGTTTCACCCAGTCCCATCATCAAACCGGATTTAGTTGGGATGTCCGGGTGTTGCTGTTTGAATTTTTGTAATAACTCAAGAGACCATTTGTAATTTGCACCGGGTCTGACCTTGCGGTACAAGCGGGGCGCTGTTTCCAGATTGTGATTGAATACATCTGGCGGATTATCTTGCAGGATGGTCAGTGCTGTATCCATCCGACCTCTAAAATCGGGTACCAACGTTTCGATACGAATGTCGGGGCTGAGTGCTCGGATTTCTCGGTTACAGTCAACAAAATGTTGAGCGCCACCATCACGTAAGTCATCCCGGTCAACCGAGGTGATTACAACATATCTGAGTTTCATATCCCGGATTGTTTGCGCGAGTTTATGTGGTTCTTGTGCATCCGGTGTTAAAGGACGCCCATGCGCGACGTCACAGAAAGGACAGCGACGCGTACAAATTGCCCCCAGAATCATAAAGGTCGCGGTACCATGATTAAAGCATTCTGCCAGATTAGGACAAGAAGCCTCTTCACAAACCGAATGCAGATTATTCTTGCGCATGGCAGATTTAATATCCTGAATGCGCTGACTATCTGTCGGTAGCTTAATCTTCATCCACTCGGGTTTACGCAGTTGTTCTTTCTGTTCGGTCGGCATGTTTTTGACCGGAATCAGTGCCATTTTGTCAGCGTCGCGGTATTTGACGCCTTTTTCCATTTGAATTGGTTTGCTCATGATATTGCTTCTGTTTTGAATTCTACATGCTCGTAACCCAGTGTTGTTACAAGCGTTGTGATGAGTTGTTCTTCGACGGAGTGCATGTCGGATGGACCACCGAGTTCACTAATCTGAACCATTTCCATACCTTGATAACCACAAGGGTTGATTCTTAAAAACGGCGATAAATCCATATTGACATTCAGAGCCAGTCCATGGAAGGAGCAGCCTTTGCGAATCCGTAGCCCTAAAGAGCAGATCTTTTTATTGCCGACATACACACCGGGCGCATCGGCTCTGGCTTGGGAGTGAATATGAAATGCATTCAGGGTCTCGATGACCATATTTTCAATATGTGTGACGAGTTCTCTGACACCAAGCTTCTTACGTTTTAGATCGAGTAGAAAATAAACGACCAATTGTCCGGGGCCATGATAAGTGACTTGCCCACCGCGATCACTCTGGACGACGGGGATGTCTCCCGGGTTAAGAATGTGTTCTGCTTTTCCGGCTTGACCCTGAGTAAACACAGGATGATGTTCAACCAGCCAGACTTCATCACAGGTTGTATTCGTTCGCTGGTCGGTAAAATCGTGCATCGCTTGCCAGATAGGCTGATAGTCCTGTTGACCGAGTCGTTTAATAACGAGTTGGTTCTCCATAGTATGACTCATCCGCGATAAATAAAGTGTTTGGATTATAAACTGCTTCGAGCAATGGAACTACTCAATGATGATAAAAAAATGGCCACATCTTTAGATGAGCCATTCTAACGATTTGATTAATCAGGAAAGATTATCATTGTTATTTTTCAAAAAAAATTGAATCTTTCAACAAATAATAGCGTTTTTCGGCTGTGTATGCCGTTTTCTGTCTGCTTACAGAACCATACGTACAATATCAATCTCACCTAACTCTTTGTAGAGTGTTTCAACCTGTTCGATTGATGTCGCGGTGATATTGACGGAAACTGAATGATAGTTTCCCTTCGCGCTCGGCTTGACGCTTGGGCTGTAATCACCGGGTGCATGACGCTGTATGACCTCAAGAACCAGTTCTGGTAACTCCGGTTTTGCATGGCCCATAACCTTGTAGGTAAATGAACAAGGAAATTCAAGCAAATCTTTCAGTTTTGCATCTGAGTTTATTGTTAACATAAGTGCAACTCCGGCTGAGGTCGACAGATATAGATAAGGAGGGGAATGATACTGATTAATGACATGGATCTCAAGATGCACTTTTATGCTCGAATTGTGTGGTTTCACGCAAACTTTATCGGTTTATTGAACGATTTTAGTTATATAAAGTTAGTTGATATTATTAATGTGAATTTACTCGGATGCTGCTTCAGTGAAAGAAGTCGAGCTAAGTAAAAAATAAAGGTATAAAGATTAAGATGTTAGTAAAATACTATGCAGGTGAGTGTGTTCGACAGCGACAAGCTTTATATTGAGCGTATCGTATATGCAATCAATTGGTATGTGCTGAAACTGCATCTTGGGGTTATTCTGATAGAGATGACATTGATTTTGTCGTGAGTTTAGTAGGTTAAGAAATAATGCAGCAGATTGCTAAAAGCGCTCATCGTAGAAGGTTTCGTATTCAAGAAACATGGAAGTTTGTCCTGTTCTGTTGTGTGTATGTCATTTCCTGTGTTTCTTTTGTGGCATATCTGTATGTACAGGCGAAGCAGTCGATTGAAGATGATCTGAATAATCGGCTCTATCATGGTGCTTTGGTTGCCTCGGCAGTTCTGGGAGAGCATTACCATGATGGATTAGTTGATAAAAATTCGAAAACTGAAGCGGAAGATTGGCATGCGATTGAGCGATTGACCGAGTATAGCAGAAAGATGGATCTGACTTATATTTATACGGTGATTGAGCGGGGTGGGCAGGCGGTTCTCGTTTCATCCAGCGCGTCTGAAGATGAGTTGAAAAATAATACTTATGTCCGTTTTTTCGATCCCTATCCTGATGCCAGTCACAAATTACTCACCGCATTACATGAAAACCGTATTATCTGGGCGGATTATGATGACCATTGGGGCGACTTTCGTGCGGTTTTTGTCCCGATGCGTTCTGCAGATGGCTCGCGCTACATTGCTGCGGCTGAGATGTCGATGAGAGAGTATTACGCACACCAAAAGGCAGAGGAAGGTGAGACTCGCCTTCGATTGGCAGGGTTTTCTATTTTTCTCTTTATTAATTTCAGTATTTTGGTCGGGGTTTATTTAACGTATATCCGACATAACTTGATGCAGTTGCGCCGCAGTACAGCCGCGCTACAAGCGGCCAGAAAAGCCGCTGAGTCTGCCAACCGGGCCAAAAGTAAGTTTGTCGCGGTGATGAGTCATGAAATCCGAACACCGTTGAATGGTATTCTTGGGGCGACCGAACTTCTGAGCCATTCTCGTCTGGATGCTAAGCAACAGGAGTTTCTCAATATTATTGAGTCTGGCGGGAGTTCATTACTGGCGATTGTGAATGACATCCTTGATCTGTCGAAAATTGAGGCAGATAAAATTACTTTTGAGCCTGGCAACTTCGAGCTGCGCCCACTCATATCGACTGTGGTTGATTTAATTCGTCCACAACTGAAATCTCCAGAGATTCAACTGAGTTACGAAATCAGCGACGTTGTACCTCAATACATCCGAAGCGACCCTAAAAAACTGCAACAGATTTTGATTAATTTATTAGGAAATGCCGCCAAGTTTACTTATCACGGTGAGATTCACCTTCGCGTGAATTTAACCCGCGGTGATCGTGAGCCTCGTCTTGTATTTAAGATTAAGGATTCAGGTATAGGCATTGAACAAGAACACCTGAAACGTCTGTTCCAGCCTTTCATGCAAGTCGGCTCTCACATGGGAGGAACGGGGTTAGGTCTCTCGATTTGTAAGAGTTTTGTTGAAATGATGGGGGGAGACATTCAGGTCGAAAGTATGCCCGGACTCGGTGCGACATTTTGGTTTGATATTCCCTATCAGGTGGTCGGGCTGGGCGGTGACCAATCCGTTAAACACAGACAATCGATTCAGCACTGTACGCCGCTGAATATTCTGGTGGTCGATGATAGTTCACTGAATCAGTCATTAGCACGATTGATGTTGGAAAAATTAGGTCACCGGGTTTATACCATCGGAGATGGTACCCAAGTGCTGAAGACCGTGCAAAACAGCAATTATGATGTGATTTTAATGGATATCTACATGAGCAAGATGAACGGGATGGAAGCCACACGTGAAATTCGCCGTCAGATTGATATGAAGCAGCCTTATATTGTCGCTTACACGGCCAACGCCAGTGAAGAAGATATTGAGCAGTATAAGACCTGTGGGATGGATGACGTACTTCCCAAACCCGCACAGCTTAAAGATATCGAAAGAGTTTTACGTCGTGAGTCGCGCCTTTGGCCAAAACGGACAGTAGAGCGGGATACGTAATCGACAACCCGGGTATGAGATGGGATGGATTGTTCGATCGCTCGAAGCGCTTCACAACAAAAAAAGCCTGACATCGTATCAGGCTTTTTTCTTGAGAGTGATTGGTACATCACACGATGGTTTGGATTAGAATAACCCTTTAAATAACAAAATGATGTAATCCCATAGGCGACTGAAAATACCACCTTTGTTGACATCTTCCAGTGCGATTAATGGATATTGAGCAACATCTTTACCTTCGAGCTGATAGTACAGCTTACCGACGACATCCCCTTTTTTAATCGGTGCTTCCAGCTCTTTCTCTAAGACAAAACTGGCTTTCAGGTTTTTCGCTTGTCCTCTTGGTAACGTGACATAGGTATCTTTATCCACACCAAGTGCAACGGTGTCTTGGCTACCCATCCAGATACGCTCGTTAATAAACGTTTCTCCGGCTTTATGCGGTGCGACAGTTTCAAAGAAGCGGAAGCCATAGCTGAGCAGTTTTTTACTTTCTGACTTCCGAGCATTTGCACTTTTCGTACCCATCACGACAGCGATCAAACGCATGTTGCCTTCAGTCGCTGAGCTGACCAGGCTATAACCCGCATGGCTCGTGTGACCCGTCTTGATACCATCAACGTTCATGCTCTTATCCCAGAGCAGACCGTTACGGTTATATTGGGTAATGCCGTTATAAGTAAATTTCTTTTCAGAATAGAGTTTATACTCGTTCGGCACATCGCGAATCAGTGCTTGCGCCAAAATCGCCATATCATAAGGCGTTGAATAGTGATTGCCGTGGTCCAGTCCGTGTACGTTCTCAAAATGAGTATTCTTCATACCGATGGTGTTGGCCCAGGCATTCATCAAATCAACAAACGCATCTTCGGAACCCGCGACATGCTCAGCCATCGCCACACACGCATCATTACCCGATTGGATGATGATACCGCGGTTTAACTCTTTCACTTTCACGGTCGTTCCGACTTCGATGAACATTTTGGAGGAGTCCGGAAAGTTTTTCGCCCATGCGTTTTTACTGATAACCACATCGTCATCTGGAGAGATGTTGCCACGAGCCAGTTCTTGACCGATGACATAGCTGGTCATCATTTTGGTCAAACTGGCTGGGGGCAGTTTGGTGTTCATCTCTTTTTCTGCAAGGATTTTACCTGAATGATAATCCATCAGAACATAGCCTCTGGCTGCAATTTGAGGTGCATCCGGAACCACTATCGGAGAGGCTGAAGCAGTGAATGTGAATATTGCCGCTAAAGCAATAAAAGGGGTAGAAATCGACTTCAAAAATATTTTTTTATTCATGATAAATGCAGAATTTTACGATTAGTTATACGTATCTTAACAGAAACTCATTTTCTCAAGCCAGACCCAAAGGGCGATTCGGCCAGATTTTCCGGTATTTATTGTATCTGCCGGTGCTTCCTGATAAAGGCGGTGCTGTAGCCCAGCTGTTTCACCTGTTCCAGTGTCTGTTGTGTCTGGGAGTAGTCATGAAACGGGCCGAGAAAAACTCGGTGACTACCATTTAGGCTATCGATATAGCTGGTCACAGATAACTTCTGACTCAAATCTTGCGATAAAGTTCGGGTTCTTCCCAAATGTGTTGAAGAAGAAACTTGAATGATATAGTCAGATTGGTGTTTTTTAGGGGGAGCCGCCGCTGTCACAGTTGGGCGGTCATAAGTCAGTACCTCTATTTTGACGGGGGCGGTGCCGGTTCGGATGACGTCAAGCTTGTATGCTGCTGCATAGCTTAAATCGATAATTCTTCCGGTGTGGAAAGGTCCGCGATCATTGACGCGAACAATCGCCGTTTTCCCATTATTCGTGTTTGTAACCCTGACATAGCTGGGAATCGGCAACGTTTTATGGGCTGCGGTCATGGAGTACATGTCATAAATCTCACCATTGGAGGTTTGATGACCATGGAATTTTTTACCATACCAGGAGGCAAGTCCTTGCTCCTTAAATCCCTTTGGATTTTTGATGATATGGTATCTCTTCCCCCGAACAGTATAGTCCTTGTTTCCGCCAAGACTATAAGATTCGTATTTGGGGTGAGCATCCTCAATATTATCAACGGAGATGGGTTGTTTGGGGGCCACATCATCACGGATGTCATAACGGCCGGAAGAGCTACAGCCAGCCATAAACAGAAGGATTGCGCTATAATATAGAAGCAGTCGAATGCTCATCAGATTGCCTTTGAAAATGCTTTTCGGTGAGTATGAATTGACATCAGGATGCCAAAGCCTGCCATGAGCGTTACCATGGACGTCCCACCATAACTGATTAATGGCAGTGGAACGCCAACAACAGGTAAAATTCCACTCACCATACCAATATTGACAAACACATAGACAAAAAAGCTGAGTACAATACTCCCCCCCATCATTTTTCCGAAAGCAGTCTGGGCATTACTGGCCAGATAAAGACCTCGTCCGATGATAAACAGGTAAACGGATAGCAAAGCAACAATACCAATCAGCCCCCATTCTTCGGCAATCACGGCAAAAATAAAATCAGTATGACGCTCTGGCAGAAATTCAAGTTGTGACTGAGTCCCGTGTAGCCAGCCTTTCCCTAAAATACCACCGGAGCCAATGGCGATCTTACTCTGGATTATATGATATCCGGCGCCTAATGGGTCGGATTCGGGATTGAATAGAGTTCGCACTCGTACTTTCTGGTATTCACGCATTAAAAAGAACCACAGAATCGGCACAAAAGCCCCTGCGGAAAAGAGTGCCGCAAAGATGATCCGCCAGCTGATGCCCGCGAGGAAAATGACAAAGACACCGGAAGCCGCAATCAGAATCGAAGTCCCTAAGTCGGGCTGCTTTGCGATGAGAATCGTCGGGACAAAGACCATCACCAGAGAAACACCGAGGGTCTTGAATGACGGTGGGAGCGGGCGTTTACTGATATATCGGGCGACCATTAGCGGGACGGCTAATTTGAGTAATTCTGAAGGCTGAAAACGGATCACGCCGATATCGAGCCAGCGTTGCGCACCTTTCGATACTTCTCCTGCAATCAGAACACCGACAAGGAGTAGCACACCACAGGAGAACAGAAACGGTGCCAAAGATTCATAACTTCGGGGCGATAACTGAGCAAGGGCAACCATGATGGCAACAGCTAAGACCATCCGCATCGCTTGGCGCTCCATCATTGCCATATTTTGGCCGCTGGCACTATACATCACAACCAGCCCAAACCCCATGACCAGAAGTAGACCGAGTAACAGAGGAAGATCAATGTGTAAACGTTCAAAAAATGCCCGGCTTTGGCCTGTAGATGGATCGAATTCCATTAGTTTTTCTTCTCTTGTTGGTCTTCATCTAGAATAACGTGATCGAAGATTTTTCGCACGACGGGAGCACCATGACTGGAGCCGCCTCCCGCATTTTCCAAGACGATAGTGACAATGGCTTTCGGATGATCGACGGGGGCAAATCCAGTGAATAGTGCATGGTCGCGTAAGTGTTCTGCAAGATCGTCTGCATTATATTCTTCCCCTTCCGCGAGACCGAATACCTGAGCCGTCCCTGACTTACCGGCACTTTTATATTTGAGATGCTTGAATGCATGACGTGCCGTTCCGCGAGGACCATGATTGACCAGATACATACCATTGATTGCGATGTCCCAGTATTTTTCCGGTACGCCAGTAATGGGTGGATAGGTTTCAACTTCTGCTTTCTGCCGCTTGCTAAAGGGTTCTCCATTTTCAATGGTTGCCCGAAGGAAATGTGGCGCGAGGACCTTACCATGGTGGACTAAGACCGATATTGCTTTCGTGATTTGCATCGGTGTTGCTGTCCAATAGCCCTGACCGATCCCAACAGGAATGGTGTCTCCCTGATACCAAGGGGTTCGGTGACGAGCCATCTTCCACTCTCTGGTCGGCATATTGGCTTTACTTTCTTCGAAGATATCAATGCCGGTATATTCTCCGTAACCGAATTTTTTCATCCAGCGAGACAGCCGATCGATGCCCATATCGTAAGCGACTTGATAAAAGAATGTATCAACGGACTCTTCCAATGCTTTGGTGATGTTGACTTTACCATGTCCCCATCTGAGCCAATCTCGGAAAGGTTTAGTTTTTGAATTGGGAATTCGCCAGTATCCCGGATCATTGCGAGTAGAGGTTGGGGTGATGACCCCTTCTTGCAATGCAGACACGGCAATTAACGGTTTGACAGTGGATGCCGGTGGATAGATCCCTAACGTGGCACGATTGACCAAAGGACGATCTTTATTACTCAACAGTGCCCGATAAGCTTTGCTGGTGATGCCGTGGACAAAGGCATTGGGGTCATAGCTTGGGCTGGAAACCATTGCGAGTACACCATTGTCTTTTGGATCAAGGACGACCGCTGAGCCTCTTTTTCCATCAAGCAAATGATAGACGTAACGCTGTAAGTTGATGTCAATATTCAGTACCAGATCTTTACCCGGCACCGGCGGCACATATTTGAGGGTGCGGATGACGCGTCCACGACTGTTGACTTCAACCTCCTGATATCCCGGCATGCCATGTAGAATATCTTCGTAATAGCGTTCGATACCCAACTTACCGATGTCACGGGATGCCTGATAGTTTGCCTCTTTTGCTTCTCGTTTCAGGCGTTCAATATCGCGGTCATTGATCCGGGAGACATAGCCGATCACGTGGGTCAGCATTTTACCAAAAGGGTAGTAACGTTTCAGACGAGCCGTAACTGCAACACCCGGATATTTGTATTGATTCACCGAAAATTTAGCGACTTCTTCTGGTGTCAATTGCGTCAGAATCGGCACCGAGTTAAAGCGTCGGGTTTGACGTAATTCTTTGTGGAAAGCGGCGACTTGTTCTGGGGTAATATCAATGATTTGTCTTAATCGCTGAATGGTCGCATTCATATCATCGACTTGTTCCGGTGTAATTTCCAAATCGAAAATAGGACGATTTTCTGCCAGTAAGACCCCATTGCGATCATAAATTAGCCCGCGGTTCGGGGCGATAGGGACAATTTTAATCCGGTTATCGTTAGAGCGGGTTCTGTAATCCTGAAATTGCACCACCTGAAGGGTATACAAGTTTGCGATTAACACACCAACCAGAATGATAATCGCTAAAAACGAAATGATAGCTCTGTTCCGAAACAGATTGTCTTCTGACTTGTAGTCTCGGATCTGACTGCGTTTGAGAAGCATCTGGTATTATTCTCGATGATAAGGATGGTTGGTTGTGACGCTCCAGGCACGGTACAAACTTTCAGCCATCACAATACGGACTAAAGGATGAGGGAGTGTGAGTGGCGATAAAGACCAGCTTTGTTCTGCGGCTTGTTTGCAGGCCGGTGATAACCCTTCGGGCCCACCAATTAAGATTGAGACATTACGTCCATCTAATTTCCAGCTTTCCATCTGTTGTGCCAGTTGATGGGTATCCCAGCGTTTTCCCGGAATATCGAGCGTGACAATACGATGTCCTTTCGGAATCGCAGCGAGCATCGCTTCCCCTTCTTTATCCAGTATTCTGGGGATATCTGCGTTTTTACCACGCTTTCCGGCGGGGATTTCAATGAGCTCTAAAGGCATATCATGCGGGAAGCGGCGTTGATATTCATTGAATCCCTGTTCAACCCATTGGGGCATTTTTGTGCCCACGGCAACTAGCTGAATCTTCACGCTTTAGCTCCAGAGTTTTTCAAGCTGATAGAGCGATCTCTGTTCTTCCTGCATGACGTGTAACATCGATGTTCCCATATCCAGCACGACCCATTCTCCTTCTGAGTCACCTTCCATCCCCAGAGGGGACATGCCTAATTTTTTGGCTTCGCTGGCAACATGATTGGCAATCGATGACACATGACGTTTTGATGTTCCGGTGCAGATCACCATGTAGTCGGTGACACTTGATTTTCCGGTTACATGGAGTGCTGTGATATTTTCAGCTTTCATATCATCTGCTTTATCCACTAAAAATTTTTTCAGTTCTTCGTGTTGCAATGAAATTTCCTCTAACTTTGTCTCTACTTTCCAACGACTCATTTTTATCAGCAGATTTGAATCTCTCACGTCTTTCAAATCTGTTTAAAGTATATCATGCTTTTAATCAGGCACAGCGGGCGTCAAACCGGCTTGGGTAAATTGTAAGCTAAACGCTTGCAGCAGTGGCCATGGATTGATGTCGTAGCGCGTTTTGACCGAGAGTTCAATATGACTCAAGGCCTGAATCAGCATGTATAGTTTATCCGTACTGAGTCGGTTGAGTGCATTCACATAAAGTGAACGCTTATTTTTCCAGATGCGATGTTTGTCCATCAGTGTATGCAGCGATGCGTCTTGCTGTTGTGCATGAAGGGTGGTCAGTAAGCGCAATTCTTTCTGGACGGAACGTAACAGTAATACGGGTTCAGTACCTTCGGCTTCGAGCTGACGCAGAATGCGCTGGCAACGGTTGGATTTTCCGTCCAGCAAAGCATCTGTCCAGTTGTAGACGGTAAAATGATTATGTCGGGACAGTGAGGCTTCGACTCGGATCAGTGTCAGTTGACCATCAGGATAGAGTAGCGCGAGTTTCTCCAGACTCTGAGCAAGAGCCAGTAGGTTTCCCTCATGCCATTGTGCCAACATTTGTAACGCTTCCGGGTCGGGAACGAGTTTCAGTTTCCGGCAACGTTGCATGACAAATTGTGGCAGACGGTTGAGATCCGGTGTCAGGCAGTTCACCAAACAGCCATGTGTGGCTAAGGCTTTAAACCATTTGGTATTTTCCTGCGCTTTGGTGAGTTTATTACCGATCACAACCAGAATCGTATCCGGATGTAACATGTCTCCCAGCGCGAGTAGCTGTCCCGTTAACTGAGCATTCATATTCCCGTCAGGGAGTGTTAACTCGACCAATTGTTGGCTTGAAAACAAACTAAAAGCCTGAAAATGGTCGAAGACTTGGTGCCAATCCAGTGTACTGTCCGCCTGATAACGGTAGATTTCAGTAAAACCTTGCGCTTTGGCTTTCTGGGCAATCGAGAGCCGGGACTCTTGCAATAATAACGGTTCATTTCCGAAGAGGAGATAAACTGACATCAACTGATGTTGAAGATGTTCCGGCAATTTTTCCGCAAATATACGCATCAAAATCTCTGTCAAACTCTATTGGCTTATGGTGTGTTGATCCGTTGAAACCTCAGTGGTTGACACATGACCATGGCTCTCCCCCTGTTCAGACATGTTACGCTGGCGTGAACGCTCTGAACGTTCAGATAAAGTCAGGTCCGGTTTTAAACGAGCCATGAGACGAATAATCTGAGATGAAGCCAGTTGACGCATCTCATCAACGAGCATGGCACTTTCCATCGACTTCGCCAAAGCCGTGAGCGGGTTGTCCAGATAACTACGGGTGACCGTCGTCGTGAACGTTTTGGTACCAACATCGGGAACCGTCACTCGGAACGTCGCATTGAGTGTCAACTCTTTTTCCGCTGCGATCGTATTCTGATAAATAGACAGTGTTCTTGATGAGATAGTTTCGCTGACAAGATGTAAATTAGGAATGTCTTCCGCCGGTTCAACGATCTCAATCTCATTCAGTCTCAGCCGGTTTTTGACGATTCGGGTAAACTGACTGTATTGGTCGTAACTGGTCACCGATAGCTTATCTAACGCTTCAGGAACATCATAATCTCCCCGTAAATGAAAACCGCAGGCCGTCAACGATATCGTCAACAATGTCAGGAAGATATGTCGTAGTAATGAGGGATGAAGTGAACGCATTCGAGTCCTATTTTAATCAATTGAACAGAGATAGTTCCAGACCATCACACCGTGTGATAAACCATCGATGATGGGAAATATTCTGTCCTGAAATCACTAGAGTCAGTAAACATGATCAACATTTGTCTACTGACTCCTATTCAGTGATTGAGTTCATCACAATTCAAGATATAACGTGATGCTTTGCACCACAGACAATCTTGTTGGTACGATCTTGTTAGTCACATACCATTCGCTGTTAAAATACAATCTAATTAGTTTGCCACAATGCTCAGTAGCTTACCCGGAACATAGATCACTTTCCGGATCGTTAGACCATCGGTGAATTTCTGAACATTTTCGTCTTGCAATCCCAAACTTTCCACTTGTTCTTGGGTGGCATCTGCGGCAACGGTTAGTTTACCACGCACCTTACCATTGACTTGCAAAACAATCAGTTTTTCATCTTCGATCAGCGCTTTTTCGTCGTAGGTTGGCCAAGGGGCATGATCGAGATCCGTGCACCCTAAAGCTTGCCACATTTCGCAGCAGATATGCGGTGTAATTGGCGACAGCATCACCACAATCGCTTTGAGAGCTTCATCCAGTATGGCGCGATCCTGAGGATTTTCCTGAGGCGCTTTGCCCAATTTGTTCATCAATTCCATAATCGCGGCTATCGCGGTGTTGAACGTCTGACGGCGCTCAATATCGTCGGTGACTTTCGCGATGGTTTTATGAACCTCTCGACGGCGTGCTTTTTGTTCGTTAGTCAGTGATTGTGCTTCAACGGCAGTCGCTTCGCCTTGAGTCGTGTGTTCAAGTACCAGCTTCCAGACACGTTTCAAAAAGCGGTTTGCGCCTTCAACGCCTGATTCTTGCCATTCCAAAGTCATATCCGCAGGGGAGGCAAACATCATAAACAGTCGGACCGTATCCGCACCGTATTTATCGACCATTTCTTGGGGATCGATACCGTTATTCTTCGATTTCGACATTTTGACCATGCCGGAATGCGCCACCTGATGCCCTTTTGCATCGATAGCTGAGGTGATCCGTCCTTTGCCGTCACGCTCAATTTTTACTTCAGTTGGTGAAACCCACTCTTTGCCACCTTTTTCATTCTGGTAGCTGAATGCGTCAGCCAGAACCATACCTTGGCACAATAACTTCTTGAATGGCTCATCTGAAGAGAGATAACCGGCATCACGAAGGAGTTTATGGAAGAAACGTGAATAAAGCAGGTGCATACATGCGTGTTCAATGCCACCCACATATTGATCGACAGGGAGCCAATAGTTGGCTTGTTCAGTGTCTACGATTTGTTCTGCTTGCGGTGAACAGTAGCGAGCGTAATACCATGATGATTCCATAAACGTATCGAAAGTATCGGTTTCACGCAGTGCAGGTTGACCGTTATAAGTCGTTTCAGCCCATGTTTTGTCTGCTTTAATCGGGCTGGTAACCCCATCCATTACGACATCTTCCGGGAGCCGTACGGGTAATTGGTCGGCGGGTACCGGATGAACTTCACCGTCTTGCGTGGTGACCATTGGAATTGGCGCGCCCCAGTAACGTTGACGGGAAACCCCCCAGTCACGCAAACGGAAGTTGACGGTCTTGTGTCCTTTGCCTTCTGATTCGAGTTTGGCGGCAATGGCATCCAGCGCTTGGTCGAAGTTCAAACCATCAAACTCACCGGAATTGAATACAATGCCTTTTTCCGTATAGGCTGCTTCAGCCATATCAAGAGGGCTTCCGTCTGCTGGTTGAATGACCGGTTTAATCTCTAGCCCATATTTGGTCGCAAATTCAAAGTCTCGTTGATCATGTGCAGGGACAGCCATGACAGCACCGGTGCCGTAATCCATCAGGACGAAATTGGCAATGTAGACTGGCACTTCACGCCCATTGAGTGGGTGAATCGCCGTCAAACCCGTATCGATGCCTTTCTTCTCCATGGTTGCCAGTTCGGCTTCAGCGACTTTGGTGTTTTTACACTCTTCAATAAATTGCTCGACTGCCGGGTTATTCTGCGCCGCAATGGCTGCCAGCGGATGGCCTGCTGCGATACCGACATAAGTCACTCCCATCAATGTATCCGGACGAGTGGTGTAGACTTCCAGTGCACCATAGTTCGGTACGTCAAACTGCAACTCAACCCCTTCGGAACGACCAATCCAGTTACGCTGCATGGTTTTAACCATTTCCGGCCAGCCGTCCAGTGTATCCAGATCGTCCAGCAGCTCCTGAGCGTAAGCGGTGATTTTAACAAACCATTGCGGGATTTCTTTCTGTTCGACAGGGGTATCACAACGCCAGCAACAGCCGTTCTCTACCTGTTCGTTTGCCAGAACCGTTTGGTCGGTCGGGCACCAGTTCACGGAAGAGGTCTTTTTGTAGACTAAGCCTTTTTCATATAATTTGGTAAAGAACTCTTGTTCCCAGCGGTAGTATTCAGGGCGGCAGGTTGCAAACTCCCGGTTCCAGTCATAACCGAATCCCAGCAGTTTCAACTGGTTTTTCATGTATTCGATATTTTCATAGGTCCATGGTGCCGGCGCAGTTTTATTTTTGACTGCTGCATTTTCAGCCGGAAGACCGAATGCATCCCATCCGATGGGCTGCATGACATTTTTACCTTGCAGGCGTTGAAAGCGGGAAATTACATCACCGATCGTGTAATTACGTACATGTCCCATGTGTAGTCGGCCACTTGGGTACGGAAACATAGATAAACAGTAAAATTTTTCTTTACTAGGATCTTCTGTAACAGTAAAGGTTTTGCTACTTTCCCAATACGCTTGAACTTTGGGCTCAATTTCTTGTGGATTATATTGTTCTTGCATCGATGATGTCCGATTATCTTGGAATTTGTGAGTTCAGTTAGAACAGGTACGAATAGATCGACATAGAATACCTAAAGCGAGAGTACACAACAATAGTCAATCTAGTTTGGAAGAGGTTTGTCATGTCAAAACATAAATCGGGATATGAAACTCTGTTAAAAGAGGTGGTGGAAACCGTACAACAGAGCCCGGAAAGGCTGCAGAATGCAATCGAAACATCGGAAAAAGTGGTTCAGGCTGCGTCTGATATGACCAAAGATGAATTGGCATTGATCTCTGCCTATATGAAAGCCGATTTGCATGAATTTGCTGAACATTATGAGGAAAGTAAAAGTGGTCCTTTTTCAGTGATGATTTCTAATTCGATCTGGGAGGCTTTGGCATCGATTACGGATAGAACGGCTTTAGAATGGGCGGAACTGCAACATGAACTGGGTCATCAAGGGACGTACAAAGCAGGCGATGTGATCGGCCTTGGTGTTCTGGTTTGTGAACGATGTGGTCATAAAATGGAATATAACCACCCGACAGAAGTTATCCCTTGTATGAACTGTGGCCATGAGCAGTTCAGCCGGGTTTCTGTTCACTTAAAGTCGTGAACGGAAGGCTGAACTATGGTCACCCGCTTATGTCATATTGTCACTTATCACGAGAGCGGGTGAGGATGAATCCGAAGCATAAACTGAACGCTATCCAGCCATAAAGCGGCCACGAGCCCAACATGCGATAAGGCGTTTCTCCTTGGGTTGGCGTCAGTGTGGCTTTGAGAACACCCGCTTCAAATTGCGGCAACCGATGGGTAATTTTCCCCCGATAGTCAGTGATAGCGGTCACGCCATTATTGGTTGAACGAATCAGGGGGATTCCCAGTTCCAGTGCCCGCATTCTCGCTATTTCCATATGCTGGAGCGGGCCGATTGAGCGCCCAAACCAAGCATCGTTTGACAAGGTCAGCAGAAAATCAGTCTGATCGGTGACATTTTCTCGGATCTGTTCGTTAAATACGATTTCATAGCAAAGTGCAGCCACGAAGAAGTGACCGTTTGCTTGAATGTTCGGCTGAATATAGGGTCCCGGAGAAAATGAAGACATCGGGAGATTGAACAGTGGCGCCAGTGGTCGTAGCCACTGTTCAAACGGAACAAACTCGCCAAATGGCAGCAGATGATGTTTTTTATATTTGGGCCGGTTTGCACTTTGATATACGGGGGTGCCCTGACCAAGTGCAAGAATACTGTTATAGAATGTATGATTATCGGGTCTGGTTAATATTCCCGTGAGCAGTGCTGAGTGATTTTTTCTGGCGAGTTCATCCAGAGAGCTCAGATACGTCGGTAATTCATGTTCAAAGGCTGGAATCGCGGCTTCCGGCCAAATGATAATATCTGCATCCCAATTTTCTTGCGTGTAATCTGCATATTTCATCAGCGTTGGCCAGCGCTCACTGGGACGCCATTTGAGCGCTTGATCAATATTGCCTTGAACAAGCGCCACGGTGGTCTGACGCTCTGGTTGTGGTGATACCCAGTGAACAGCATTGAGGGCAGCTGCAATCCCATAAATACCGAATGGAACGAGTAGGGCGAGCCATTGCCGCTGCAAAGTGAGGTATGCCATTGCCGCTGAGATCAAGGCTATCGCGAGTGTGATCAGTTCGACGCCTCCGATGGGGGCATAATTTGCCAAAGGCGTATCGATTTGGCTATATCCGAGCCAGAGCCACGGAAAGCCGGTAAAGACCCATCCGCGTAACCATTCGTTCACCAGCCAAAGCGCAGGAGCGGCCAATAGGTAGCGAATTGCGGACTCTCGAGGAAAATATCGGTTCAGGGCGTAACCGAACAAAGCCGGATAAAGAGCCAGATAAGCGGAGAGCAACCCCATCAGTAGGATACTGACCACTTTAGGCACACCGCCAAACGTATCAATGCTGACGTGAATCCAGTATACCCCGTGACCGAAGAATCCGAGTCCCCAAAGCAGCCCTAGCAAGAAAGCTTGTTTCGCTGAGCGGCGGTATAACAGAAGAAATAAAAAATACAGGGAGAGGAATGCTAACGGCCACCATGCGTAGGGCGCGAAAGCAAATGAGCCGATGACACCAGAAAAAACGGCCATCAATGGCCGCATAAAACGAGAATAGTTTGGATTAGACATCAGTGATTATTGTTTAACTCGATAGGGAGTGGTTGCCGACTATATTACTATTCCTGAAACGCTTCTGAAACGGTTTCAACGTCAGGAATTGTCACTTGTAGTTGAATCACGCGTCGGTTATCTGCACTGGTTACTTTAAACTGATAGTCAGTCAATTGAACCACTTCACCCCGTTCAGGGAGATGGCCGAATGCTGTCATTACCAGCCCGCCAACGGTGTCCACCTCTTCATCACTGAAGTTGGTACCGAATGTCTGATTAAAGTCTTCAATCGTCGTCAGCGCATTGACGGCGAAAGTGTGTTTGCTGAGTTTTCGGATATCCTGTTGTTCTTCATCATCGGTTTCATCTTCGATATTTCCGACGATTTCTTCCAGTATATCCTCGATGGTAACAAGCCCGGACACACCACCAAATTCATCGACAACAATCGCCATATGGTAGCGTTCTTCCCGGAACTCTTTCAATAACCGATCGACTCGCTTACTTTCGGGAACAACAACAGCAGGACGAATAACTTCATCGATATGAAATGGTGTACATGTTGAACCGAGATATTTGAGCAGATCTTTTGCCAGCAAGATACCATCAACATGGTCTTTATCTTCACTGATGATGGGATATCGTGAGTGTTGGGCATCTGTGATGAGGGTGATGAGTTTGTCGAGGGATGCCTCTCTGTCAATCGTCACCATCTGATAGCGGGGGATCATAATATCCCGAACTCGCATTTCAGAAATTTGAATGACCCCTTCCAACATATCTTTCGTATCGTGATCGATCAGGTCATTGATTTCCGAATCCCGGATAACTTCTACCAATTCCTGTCGATCTTTGGGGTCGCCCTGAAAAAGCTGACCTAAACGTCCGAAAAAGGACTTCTTACTCGGACCTTCAGAATTCTGCGAATTGTCTTCGTTCATTGTTACTCTATTCAGTCACGCTATCAGACGTGTGATAGCACACATCGTAGAACAAGGGGGTGTTGATTCTCTGCTCTACTATTTCTCTGTTAAATATGGGTCTTGATAGCCCAATTTCAACATAATTTCTGTTTCGAGTGACTCCATTTCTACAGCTTCGTCATCGTCGATATGATCATAACCTAACAGATGAAGGCTACCATGTACAACCATATGCGCCCAATGCGCGGGCAACGGTTTATGCTGCTCATCGGATTCCTGTTCGACAACTTCGCGGCAAATCACTAGATCGCCTAACAGATCCAGTGTAACTCCCGGTGGTAATTCAAACGGAAATGACAATACATTGGTCGGTTTGTCTTTTCCGCGATATTGAGAGTTTAGTTGCTGACTTTCCACATGGTCAACAATTCGAATTGTGACTTCTGCTTGTGTCTGAAAAGGGGAGACCGCGGCTGTGAGCCAGTGAGCAAAATTCTCTTCAGAGGGAATATTTTCCGGGTGTTCTACTGCAACTTGTAAATCGAGCACAATACTCATGATTGATCAGACTCCGGTACGGTTGGAGAAGCGTCTTGTTGCTCTTCAGTCGCACGGTTTTGTTGCGTTTCCCGGCGTCTTTTCTCGTACTCTTTGCGCTCTCTTTGATCTTGTGCTTCCCATTTTTCATAAGCATTGATAATCCGGGCAACAACCGGATGACGAACGACATCATCTGCTTGGAAGAAATTGAAGCTGATTTCATTGACTTCATTCAGAACTTCTACTGCGTGACGGAGTCCTGATCTTGCACCACGAGGCAAGTCAATCTGAGTGACATCGCCTGTGATGACCGCTCTTGAATTGAAACCGATACGGGTCAGAAACATTTTCATCTGCTCGACCGTGGTATTCTGACTTTCATCTAAGATAATAAATGCATCGTTGAGTGTCCGGCCTCGCATATAGGCGAGAGGCGCTACTTCAATCACATTTCTCTCAATCAGCTTTTCAACCCGTTCAAAGCCAAGCATTTCAAACAGCGCATCGTACAGTGGACGAAGGTAAGGATCGACTTTTTGACTGAGGTCGCCCGGGAGAAATCCGAGTTTCTCACCCGCTTCAACGGCTGGACGTGTTAACAGAATACGACGAATTTCTTGTCGTTCGAGCGCATCAACGGCAGCGGCTACGGCAAGATATGTTTTTCCTGTTCCGGCAGGTCCGACTCCGAAAGTAATGTCATGAGTCACCATGTTCATCAGATATTGCGCCTGATTCGGTGTTCTGGGTTTGATCATTCCTTTCTTCGTTTTGACGAAGACTTCTTTTCCGTGCTCAAAGGAAGGTTCAGCATTCTGTTCCAGAATACCGGATTCTTTGATAGCAAGGTGAATTTGTTCAGGCTCAATATCCGGAATTTGTCCCCTGACCGGTGCCGTATTCACATAAAGCGTTTTGAGAATATCGATGGCTGCCGTTGTGGTATGTGGTTTACCGACGACGGTGAACAGGTGGTTACGGTAATTGATTTCAACGCCCAGACGACGTTCAAGCTGTTTGATATTATCGTCAAACGGCCCGCACAGACTTGCAAGGCGACGGTTATCGGATGGTTCCAGGCTGATTTCCAGTGTGATAATTTTATTACTCAATGTGACCTCTCATGATGCCATCCTCGGGTTTCCGATTTTGACCGGAAACCAGATGGGGAATTGTTCGAGACTAAGGGGTAAATGTAGCAACTCCCAACTCATTTTCTCGACGTGTCTTTTGGATCATCTCCAGCGGGGAAGTAACCACGCGTAGATCCATTTCCTGCTCGGTACGAATCAGTTCACCGCGCAGAGAGTTCGGGAAAACATCCACAATCTTGACATCAACAAACTGACCGATCAGGTCTGCTGAACCTTCAAAATTCACAACACGATTGTTTTCTGTTCTACCGCGTAATTCCATCAAATTCTTTTTCGATGGTCCTTCAACCAGAATACGTTGCTCGGTATCTAACATCAGACGCGAGTAGCGCATTGCCTGACTATTAATGGTTTGCTGTAATTCATACAGCCGCTCTTTCTTCACGGTTTCGCTCAGATCACAAGGGTAATCGGCTGCCGGTGTGCCCGGGCGAGGAGAGAAGACAAAGCTGAAACTCATATCAAAGTCTACATCTCGAATCAGTTGCATCGTGTCTTGAAAGTCTTTATCTGACTCTCCGGGGAAACCGACAATAAAATCAGAGCTGATTTGAATATCCGGACGTGCTTTGCGTAGTTTGCGAATGATGGATTTATATTCAATGGCCGTATGCGGACGTTTCATCATTGTCAAAATCCGATCAGAACCACTTTGTACCGGAAGGTGCAGGAAACTCACCAATTCCGGAGTATCTTCGTAAACCGTAATAATATCGTCGGTGAATTCCAACGGATGGCTGGTAGTGAAACGGATCCGGTCAATACCATCGATCGATGCGACTAAACGCAATAGATCTGCAAATGAGCAAATCTCACCATCATATGTGGCACCGCGGTACGCATTGACGTTCTGGCCAAGCAGATTGACTTCACGAACGCCTTGTTCGGCAAGTTGAGCAATTTCATACAGCACATCATCCATTGGACGGCTGACTTCTTCACCACGCGTATATGGCACCACACAATAAGTGCAGTATTTTGAACAGCCTTCCATGATGGAAACATAAGCTGTTGCACCATCAGCCCGAGGTTCAGGCAGACGGTCGAATTTTTCAATTTCCGGGAATGAAATGTCCATGACGGGCGCTTCGGCAGATTGAGACTGCTTAATCATTTCCGGCAGGCGATGCAGGGTTTGTGGCCCAAATATGACATCAACGAATGGTGCCCGTTCACGGATATGATCACCTTCTTGAGTGGCGACGCAACCACCGACGCCAATAACAACGCCCGGCTTATGATCCTTTAAATTTTTCCAGCGACCTAATTGATGGAATACCTTTTCTTGCGCTTTTTCTCGGATTGAACAGGTATTCAATAGTAGGACATCTGCTTCCTCTGGTTCTTCTGTTAACTCATAGCCACTTGCCGCGTTGAGTAGGTCGGCCATTTTGGATGAATCATATTCATTCATTTGGCAACCCCAGGTTTTAATTAGCAGTTTCTTACTCATCTCACTTTCGCTCGTTTTGTCTGTCTGAATGCTTTGGGGCTCATGCCCTTAGTATATACTGAAAATTACCGTACTGACGGTAAGCGGCGTATTGTACTGTTTTCAAAACCTGCTGACCAGTGTTTAACACTGATCACAATATACAAGGAAAATGGCAACCAGAGGTTTGATGTTATTTATTGTTAAATCATTCGCAATATCTTTGTCTTACTGAGTGAATGAGACAAAATCAGTTCTCAAGATGACAGTGAGTCCGTACAATCACAGGGTCAAAATTAGTCATAAGTAGTCAGCATTATGGAAACATATCAAGTTGCTGTTGTCGGGGGTGGCATGGTCGGTGCCGCTTTAGCTTTGGGGCTGGCACAGCAGGGTAAAAAAGTTGTTTTACTGGAAAGTCATCAGCCGCAGCCTTTTGATGCGACTCAGCCCATGGACGTTCGGGTGTCAGCTATCTCGATGGCCTCGGTCAAACTGCTTAAATCATTGGGGGTGTGGCAACACATTGAGTCGATGCGAGTGTGTCCCTACCGCCGTCTTGAAACATGGGAATCTGTGGAATGTAGGACCTGCTTTGATGCTCATGATATTGGGTTGGAGCAGTTGGGATATATGGTTGAGAACCGTGTTATCCAGCTTGGCATATGGCAAGCATTTCAGCAATATCCTAACTTAACGGTGAAGTGCCCGAGCCGCTTGCAAAAAATTGAGTTCGGTGAGCAGGAGAATTGTTTACATCTGGATGAAGAGCCGATGATTCATGCTCAATGGGTCGTTGGTGCGGATGGTGCTCATTCTCAGGTGCGTGATTTCGCTCGTATCGGGGTAACCGCGTGGGATTATCGTCAACACTGTATGTTGATTCATGTGAAGACCGAGCAGCCACAACAGGACGTGACTTGGCAACGCTTTTATCCATCAGGTCCGCGTTCATTTTTACCATTAAGTGGTCATCAGGCTTCACTCGTCTGGTACGATACACCCCAAAAAATTCGCCAATTGAGTCAGTTACCTTCCACTCGACTGGCGCAGGAAATTCAAGCGCATTTTCCCTCAGAACTTGGTGAGATCGATGTCGTCCAGCATGGCTCATTTGCTTTGACCCGGCGCCATGCCCATCAATATGTTGCCAAGCGCTGCGTTTTGATTGGTGATGCCGCGCATACGATTCATCCGCTGGCAGGACAAGGTGTGAATCTCGGTTTGAAAGATGTGAAATGTTTGCTCAAGCAGCTTTCAGAATCGAGTACGCTCGACGAAAGTGCGTTTGTGCGTTACGAACAACGTAGAAGGCCGGATAATTTACTGATGCAAACAGGAATGGACGTATTTTATAAAACCTTCAGCAACAACCATACACCAGTAAAAATCGTTAGAAATGTTGCCTTAAAATTGGCAAATCATTCTGGGATGCTGAAAAAACAAGTGCTACGTTATGCAATTGGCCTGTCATGAAGGGGTAATGAGATATAAAAAACGCTGCCTTGGGCAGCGTTTAACGAATGAGTATTCTCATAATGAGGTTGAATTTATTTAGTGACACGTAGTACAGGTGTTTCACCAACAACAACCGAACCAGAGAGCTTATTCAGTTCTTTGATTTCATCCATATTCGAGATCACAACAGGCGTTAGCGTTGATTTTGCTTTTTCTTCTAGAAGTGCAAGATCAAATTCAATCACAGTGTCACCTGCTTTAACAGGTTGGCCTTCTTCTGCAATACGCTTGAAACCTTCGCCTTTCAGCTCAACAGTATCGATACCGAAGTGGACGAACAACTCGACACCGTCTTCTGATTCAATAGAAAATGCATGATTTGTTTCGAAGATTTTACCAATTGTGCCGTTTACAGGAGCAACCATCTTGTCTCCAGATGGTTTGATAGCAATGCCATCTCCAACGATTTTTTCAGCAAAAACGACATCAGGCACATCTTCAATATTGACGATTTCACCAGATAACGGTGCAATAATATCAATTGCGCCTGTGTCAGCACTGTCGTCAGATACTAACTTTTTAAGTTTGTCAAACAGCCCCATTGTGTCAGCTCCTAAAGTTTGAATTTATTCTTTCGGGTTATAGTATACTAATGATATGCAGTAGGCGACCACTTTTATGCACCCACTGCAAATGCTTATATCATTATTGTGACTTTTCTGAGATAAACTTCTCTACACAAGCATCAATTTCTTCTGCGGTAGGGAAAGATAGTGCTTCTTCCGCCATCGCTTTGACTGCTTGAAAGTCTACTTCTCGAATCACTTTTTTCACTTTCGGGATAGAGATTCCGCTCATCGAGAATTCATCAAGTCCCATACCCAAAAGAAGTAGGGTTGCCCGCTCATCACCGGCAAGTTCACCACACATCCCGGTCCATTTACCTTCTGCGTGAGAAGCATCAATCACTTGCTTAATCACATTCAGCACTGCTGGAGAGAGTGGGTTATATAAGTGGGAAATCATTTCATTACCACGGTCAACCGCCAGCGTATATTGGGTCAGGTCGTTTGTACCGATAGAGAAAAATGACACTTCTTTTGCCAGATGGTGAGCAATCGCTGCTGCTGCTGGTGTTTCTACCATGACACCGACTTCAATCGATTCATCGAAATCATGACCATCTTCACGCAGTTCAGCTTTGTATGTTTCAAGCGCATCTTTTAATTCACGAATTTCTTCGACAGAAATAATCATCGGGAACATGATGCGTAGCTTACCATGAGCTGATGCGCGCAGGATCGCACGAAGCTGGTCACGCAAAATCTCGCGACGGTCCAGACTGATTCGAATTGCACGCCAGCCGAGGAATGGGTTCATCTCTTTTGGCAAGTCCATATATGGCAAATCTTTATCGCCGCCGATATCCATGGTACGGATAATGACTGACTTGCCCTGCATCGCTTCTGCCACTTCTTTATAAGCTTCGTACTGTTCTTGCTCAGTCGGCAGAGATGTACGATCCATAAACAGGAATTCAGTACGGTACAGACCGACACCTTCACCACCGTTACGCGTCACACCATCACAATCTTTCACCGTCCCGATGTTACCGCAGACTTCAACACGGTGTCCGTCAAGGGTTTCTGCAGGTAAATCTTTCAGTTTGGTCAGTTCTTCTTTTTCGGCAAAGAACGTCTCACGAACGCTTTTTGCTTCAGCGAGTTCATCTTCTGAAGGATTAATGATGATTTTATTGTTGATCGCGTCTAAAACGAGCGTGTCACCATTTTTTACATGGTTGGTAATATCATTGGTACCAACAACCGCAGGCAACTCAAGAGAGCGGGCCATAATTGATGTATGGGATGTCCGGCCACCGATGTCTGTTGCAAAACCCAACACATAATCGAGGTTGATTTGTGCTGTTTCTGAAGGCGTCAGATCATAGGCAACAAGAATGACTTGCTCATTGATTGCACTCAGATTGACAATATGGATACCTAATGCATTTTTTACAAAGCGGTTACCGATATCGCGAATGTCTGTCGCACGCTCTTTCAAGTATTCGTCATCTAATGATTCCAGAGCCGCAGCCTGCTCTTCGATGACAGTATGAATTGCGTTGTCAGCATGGAGCTTATCGTCTTTGATGAGGGCTAAAATTTCGTCTTCCAGCTCTTCATCTTCCAGCAGCATGATGTGGCCTTCGAAAATAGCTTCTTTTTCTTCGCCAAATGTCTCAAGCGCTTTTTGTTTAATGAGTTCTAACTGCGTTTTTGATTTATCACGTGCGTCGTAGAACCGTTGTACCTCAGTTTCTATTTGCGCATCTGAGATAGTGTTGGTGTTAAGGACGATTTCGTCTTCTTGAAGTAGTAATGCTTTACCGATAGCAATACCAGGAGATGCTAGGATGCCTGAAATCATAGCCATACCTTAAACTGGTCAAATTTATTGAGAGATTACAAAACTAAATGCTAACGATATTGTTAGCATTTGTCATATATCATGAACAAAAGCCATTCTACAATGATAGTAGAATGGCTTCAAAATTCAGTGCTTCGAATTATTCAAGGTGATCCATCAAAGCAACTAGGTGATCAACCGCTTGTTTCGCTTGAGCGCCTTCGGCAGCGATGGTAACAACAGTACCTTTGACAAGGCCGAGTGTTTGTAGTTTGAATAGGCTTTTCGCACTGGCACTTTTTCCGTTTGAAGTGACGGTGATTTCAGCATCAAATGTTTTTGCTTCTTTCACGAACTGTGCAGCAGGACGAGTGTGAAGGCCGTTTTCAGCAGTGATTTCTACTTGCTTCTCGTACATTGTGTATACCCCAATTTAATTTATTTTTTTCTTAGTTTAGAACCAAATGAAGCTTAGCTGTTGTCACCTTATTACGCTAGTTTGCGATATAGGTGATGATGCAGTGCTTCTTGTGTTCTTTATTTCGAACCTAAAAATAAAGCAAGTCTGATATTACCAAAGGTTGGGCAAGGATCAACAAAAAAGCCCCAATTAGGGGCTTTTTTCATAGAAAATTTGATTTCAACACATATTATTGTTGGTTCTCTTTCTCGGTAAATATCCCTGCAAATAGTGCGGTACTGAGGTAACGTTCACCGGAGCTCGGCAGAACCACGACGATTGTTTTACCTTTAAATTCAGGGAGTTCAGCCAGACGGTTTGCGGCTACAACAGCTGCACCAGAAGATATTCCAGCGAGAATGCCTTCCTCTTCCATCAGGCGACGCGCCATGTCAATTGCATCTTCAGAAGTGACGCGTTCAACACGGTCAATGAGCGATAAATCGAGGTTGCCCGGGATAAAACCTGCACCGATGCCCTGAATTTTATGCGGAGCCGGTTTGATTTCTTCGCCAGCTAAAGCCTGAGTGATGACTGGTGACTCTTCAGGTTCAACTGCAACAGAAATAATCGCTTTACCTTTCTCATCTTTAAGGTAGCGGCTGGTTCCTGTCAGTGTGCCACCGGTACCGACACCTGCGACGAATACGTCAACTTCACCTTCAGTTGCGTCCCAAATTTCAGGTCCTGTCGTTTTTTCATGAATTTCCGGGTTAGCCGGGTTATCAAATTGTTGAAGTAGCAAATATTTGTCCGGGTTACTGGCAACAATCTCTTCTGCTTTATTGATTGCACCTTTCATCCCTTTTGCCGCTTCTGTCAACTCGAGGTTAGCCCCCAGCGCTTTGAGCAGTTTACGACGCTCTAAACTCATTGACTCCGGCATCGTCAGGGTCAGTTTGTAGCCACGGGCCGCAGCAACAAACGCGAGTGCAATACCGGTATTACCGCTGGTTGGTTCAACAAGTTCAACACCCGGTTTGAGTTTGCCGGATTTTTCAGCTTCCCAGATCATGTTGGCACCAATACGACACTTCACACTGAAACTTGGGTTACGGGATTCTATCTTAGCGAGTACGTTACCCTGACTAACTTTGTTCAGACGGACGATAGGGGTGTTACCGATGGTCAGGGAGTTGTCTTCAAAAATCTTACTCATTGTTATATTCCTTTATTGCACATCTTCGTGTTGTTTTATTGAGCGAAAACACGTTTTTTGTGGGGACCCGTAGAGCATAGGATGTCCGCTAATATGATGAAAGGATTAAAAAGTTATATCTTATAGGGGTTATTGAACTTACGGTTCAAGCCATACCGCTCCGTTTGATGGTGTGGCTGGATGGTGTGGCTGAAAGTTCAATGTACCGTTCTGTTTTTTCTTGTACTCATCATCAATTTTTGCGGACTCCCATTGGCCTTAATTCTGTGCTTTAAGTGTTTCGGCTTTAAACTCATTGACCCACATGGCCGTCGCGCCACAGACGGCAGCCGGCATCACAATTAAGTTGATGATTGGGATGGTTGTAAATAGCGTGACCAGCATACCGAAGCCATAAGCACGTCCTTGTTTGCCTTTCAGTTGCATACGCATGGTATCAAAGTTGACTTTGTGATTATCAAAAGGATAGTCACAATATTGGATTGCGAGCATCCAAGCCGTGAAAATGAACCAGACCAATGGGCCAATGGTTTGTCCGATTCCGGGGATCAGCAGCAAAATAAATAAGCCAATCATCTTCGGAATAGTGTAGCGTAGTTTGCGCCATTCCCGGGCAAAGACGCGGGGGATATCTTTGAAAAAACTCCAGAGGCCTTCATTGTCGATAGCATGACCATCGAGCAGTTTTTCAACTTTCTCAGCCAACAAGCCATTGAAGGGAGACGCAATAATGTTGGCAATTGCACTGAAGAAATACATCGTTACAAAAAGTATTGACAGGACAGCCAGTGGCCAAATGATGTAGTTCAGCCATGACAGAAAGTCAGGCACATAAGACATTATGTTATCGAGCCAGTTGCTCATTTGCGTAAATACATAATAGAGTGCGCCCCCGAGCAGCAGCACATTGGCCAGCAGAGGAAGTATCACAAATCTTCTGATCCCGGGGGTGACCGCCAGTTTGATACCGAAGAAGAAATAGCCGAATCCTGAACGTTTTTTTAACGTCATTCTGTTTCCCTGTGTTGTTGTTGAAAAGAAAGTGAGGCGTTTGCATGTATTCTAACTGACCCAATATAGAATGAAAGTCAGAAAAATCCCGCAGTTCTAACATTAATTTGTTCAAATGTAGGGGTGACTTTTGCTAAAGTGTGTGGATCAGTGGAGAGAATCTCTGAGCATGACATGCTTACTTAAGCGATTCTGTTCAGAAGCAAGTTATCGGGAAGACTGAGAGTTAAAGATGCAAGAATTGCGATTCGTACTCATCATCGTTGGCGCACTCGCCATCGCCGCATTACTTTTTCATGGACTGTGGACCAGCCGGAAAGAGAGTAAATCGAAATTTGGAGATAAGCCATTAGGCAGAATAGAGGAAGCAGCATCATCGATAAAAAATACCCGAGCTTTTCCGCAGAAGAGTGAGCATAAAAAATCCCGGAAGGAGCCGGACTTTTCACTGGACGATAACACGACTGACTCATTCATGGATGACGACACGCAGTATGATAAAGTCGATCCGCTATTTTCTGGATATATGCCTGAAGAAGAGAATCGGTCATATGATTTGGAACATCAGACTATCGCTGATATTGAAGCTGAGAATGAAGCGGACATGAGTGTCGAATTGAATATTCGCCAACCGGTTGGACAAGGCGAAGATATTCCCCAAGCCGAACCAGAACAACAGACTGACAGTGGTAGGAATGAGCCGGATTATCAGGTCATTGTACTCAATGTACATTGTGCCGGCGGCGAGTCTTTTGTTGGCACCAAACTGTTTGACAGCTTGCAACAAAACGGTTTGCTCTATGGCGAGATGGATATTTACCATCGACACGCTGATTTATCAGGAACGGGCAAAGTGTTGTTTAGTGTTGCCAATATCATGCAACCCGGTACGTTGAAACATGATGACCCGGACGCATTCACCACCAAAGGCATTTCATTTTTTATGACACTGCCTTGTTACGGTGATCCGGAACAGAATTTTAAGTTAATGTTGAAAACAGCGCAGCAAATTGCGGATGATTTAGGGGGCAACGTCCTTGATGATCAACGCTTGTTGATGACCCCGGATAAACTTGCTGATTATCGGCGTCAAATTCAGGCCTTTAAAGCCCAAGCTGTTTAATTGTATAGAGATACCCAAACAACAACTTGGCTCAGTTGTTTAGGTATCTGGTGAGGAGGCTCCGGCATGGAGCCTTTTTTCATGAATCCGAGAAGTAAAACATGCAGACCATAGAACAAAAAATTCAAGAATTGCGGGACTCGCTCCACCATCACTCGATCTTATATTACGTTGAAGATAATCCATCGATTCCTGATGCAGAATATGATCGCCTGATGAGAGAACTGATCGCGCTGGAGGAAGCAAATCCCGAGTTCATTGCTCCGGATTCTCCTTCACAGCGTGTCGGTGGGATGCCACTTGATGGTTTTGAAACCGTCCAACATGAGATCCCGATGCTGTCATTAGATAATGCTTTTGACGATCAGGAGTTGGACAGCTTTTCGCGACGCATGAATGAACGTTTAGCCGGACAGCGTATTGCTCTGTTCTGTTGTGAACCCAAACTGGACGGTCTGGCCGTCAGCTTGCTTTATGAGAATGGTGTTTTGGTACGGGCTGCAACGCGTGGCGATGGTACTACCGGGGAAAATATCACCGAGAATGTGAAAACGATCCGCGCAATTCCATTAAAACTCAGAGGGGATGATTGGCCGGTTCGCATTGAAGTTCGGGGAGAGGTCTTTATGCCCAAAGCCGGATTTGAAGCACTCAATGAAGCTGCAATCAAGAAAGGTGAAAAAACGTTTGTTAACCCGAGAAATGCGGCAGCGGGTAGCTTAAGACAGCTTGACTCACGGATTACAGCAAAACGCCGGCTCAGTTTTTACGCCTATGGTATTGGTGTGGTTGAAGGTACAACACTGGCATCTTCACATTATGAACGTCTGACACAGTTAAAGCAGTGGGGGCTGCCAATGTGCCCTGAAACCAGTCAGGTTGCGAATCTGGATATGGTGAAGATGTATTATCAGGACATATTACAGCGTCGGGATAATCTGGCTTATGAGATTGATGGTGTGGTGATTAAGGTTGATGATCTGGCGCTGCAAGAACAGCTCGGATTTATCTCAAAAGCGCCACGTTGGGCCATCGCCTACAAGTTTCCTGCACAAGAAGAAATGACCCGTTTGAAAGATGTTGAATTTCAGGTCGGCAGAACGGGGGCGATCACACCTGTCGCGAAACTGGAACCGGTATTTGTCGGTGGTGTGACGGTGAGTAATGCCACATTACATAATGTCGATGAAATTGCCCGATTAGGTGTCCGTATCGGGGATACGGTGGTGATTCGTCGTGCCGGTGACGTCATTCCACAAATTGTTTCTGTTGTCATCGAGCAGCGGCCTGACGATGGTCAGGAGATAGTCTTCCCGTCACATTGTCCGATTTGTCATTCTGATGTTGAACGGATTGAAGGGGAAGCCGTTACACGGTGTACCGGAGGTTTGGTGTGTCAGGCGCAGCGAAAAGAAGCGCTGAAGCACTTTGTCTCTCGTAAAGCCATGGATGTTGATGGTTTGGGTGATAAAGTCATTGAACAGCTGGTGGATAAAGAGATGATCAAAACACCGGCTGATTTATATCGTCTTTCCGCAGGTCAATTAACCGTGCTCGACCGAATGGGCCCGAAATCCGCACAAAATGTGGTGCAAGCGTTACAACAATCGAAGTCAACTACCTTGCCTCGCTTTTTATATTCACTTGGTATTCGGGAAGTCGGGGAGGCGACAGCCAATAATTTAGCGCGGTATTTCCTTACTTTGGAGAATGTCCGCCATGCGACGCACGAGGCGTTGATTGAAGTGAATGATATTGGAGCGATTGTCGCGAGTCATATTATTGCTTTTTTCTCAGAAGAGAAGAATCAGCACGTCGTTGATGATTTGTTGTCGAGGGGGATTACATGGCCTGACATGGTTGCTGCTGAAGCGCCGGAAGCTTTACCGTTGGCTGGGAAAACGGTGGTCTTGACCGGTACGCTGACCGAGTTATCGCGTCAGGATGCCAAAGCGGCTCTGGAAGCGATGGGAGCAAAGGTTACGGGGAGCGTGTCTAAAAATACCGATATGTTATTTGCAGGTGACAATGCGGGCTCTAAACTAACCAAAGCGCAGGCGCTCGGCATCGAGGTACAATCGGAGCAAGATATGATGGCTTTGATCGCATCACTCTCCTGATCACGCCAATACACATATTGTTTCTTGGATGTGACTTGTTTATTGAATACGACTGTTTATTGAATACGACTGTTTATTGAATGTTACGGCATCGGGAGGTCTCGGTGAATATCAGTGAAGTGTCAAAGCTGACTGGCTTGACTGCCAAATCAATCCGACTTTATGAAGAAAAAGGTATATTGTCACCGCCGCTACGTGGGGAGAACGGCTATCGGGTTTATCAGCAGTCACACATTGATGATTTACTGTTGATCGCCCGGGCAAAACGGGTTGGCTTTAATCTTGAAGAATGTAAGTTACTGGTTCATTTGGCAAATGATCCAAGTCGTAAAAGTTGTGCAGTGAAAGCTGAAGCTCGAAAGAAACTGACACAAGTCACCCGCAAGCTGAATGAGTTACAGCTCATTCAGTCTCAGTTGGAACAATGGATTGCTGAATGTCCCGGTGATGATAACAGCGACTGCCCCATTATTGATGATTTAAAGGGGCAGTCCTCTCATCAGCAACCCTGAGCGTCATCATTGAGAGTTCACTCACCGGTCAGCTGTGTGAAATCAGTAGAGCATCGAATAGAGTTTGCGACGATACTGACTTGCCAATGGATTTCCTTGTCCCAATGCACTCAGAATATCCATAAACATTTTTTTCATCTCCCCATCATACGCATTGAGATCTGTGCTCAAAAATGACCAGAGAAGTGTCAGGGCTTCTTCGTCTCGCTTAACCTGATGGTATTGTGCGGCTAATTCGCAGGCGAGTTTCATATCTTGTGGAGAACGCTGCAATGCATCTTCTAGCGCAACAATTTCCGGACTATTGGCGGCTTGATGGTGTAATTCCAATTGAGCGAGCAAGCGCTTGTACTCATTATCCTGAAATTCTAAAGGAATATGTTGTAAGAGCGTTTCTGCCGCTTCAAACTGCTGGGTTTCCAATAGGCAATTGGCTAAGGCAAGTTTTACTTCACCTTTATTTTTCAGTGTTTCAGGAAGTGCTTGTAATAAAGTCAGCGCCTGAACATATTCTTGCTGTTCTATCATCGCCAGCGCTTGTTGCAAATTCATTTCGTCTTGGCTGGGAAGATGTTTCTCAAGCATTGCGGTAACTGACTCAATGCTTTGCGGACCACCCAATCCATCCACTGGACGCCCTTGAGAGAAGAGAGCCAGTGTCGGGATTGACTGGATGCCAAACTGTGCCGCGATGGCTTGTTCTTCCTGGCAATTCAGTAAAGCGAGTGTAAAAGCCCCCTGATATTTTTGTGCTAATCCTTGCAAAGGCTGGATCAGCGCTGCACTGGATTCGTCCATCGGTGCCCAAAAATAAAATAGGATCGGCGCAGAAAAAGAGCCCTCTAGTAGTTCTCTGATATTTTCTTGGGTGACATCAACGTGAAGTGGTGTATGCATACGGTGAACTTCCTGAATTCAATGGGCAATAGCATATAAGTGTGGGCGGGTTGTTAAAAATCAAGTAAAACCGACGATATCCATTGATAAATCTGCGTCAGTCGGTACTGATCCTGATGTGTATCGATTGATTTTACCAGACAGGCTCGCGATTAAAACATGATGAGAAATATCACGACAACACAAATGCTTAGCCAGTTTAGCTGATTGAGACTCATTTTTACCGATTCCAGAAATGTGGCATTCTCGGTCGAGAACAATGAGCATATTAGAAGGTGATTATGAAATAATCATGACAGCCTTCCGCGATGCTTTTTTCTCGGTCTTCTAAGCGGCTTTGTTGAGAATGTCATCAAGCCAGCGGGTTGGCAGCAGGCGTTTAAGCACGGCAAAAACTTGTGTGGGTCTGGTAATTCGATATCGGATTTTGGGCGTGGGGCTTTCTAAGGCATGAAGAATTGAAGGCAGACAGTCTTCCGGTGGCAATGTGAACCGATTGTTGGACTTTTCTTGATTCAGGCGCTCAATCTGTTGTTGATATGCTTGGGCGTGAACACTGTTTTGTGGTGTCACCCAACGTAAGAATGCCGCCAGTGCATTTTCGCGAAATTGTGTCTCGATTGGCCCGGGCTCAAGAATACTGATATGAATGTCAGTTTGTTTGAGTTCGAGACGCAGCGTATCACTCCAGCCTTCGAGTGCAAATTTTGAGGCATTATAGGCACCGCGATATTTCATCGCAGCAAATCCCAGAACCGAACTATTCTGAATGATCCTGCCATGACCTTGTCGGCGAAAGTGTGGTAGCAGTTTGGTGGTGAGATCGTGCCAACCAAAAAAATTGGTTTCGAATTGCGCTCTCATTGCCTGAGTGGGGAGGTCTTCAAGCGCACCGGGTTGACCATAAGCACCGTTATTGAACAGCGCATCGAGACGGTGATTGGTTCGTGCCATCACGTCTTCGATCGCGGCGTCAATGGTTGCCGGATTGGTTACATCAAGATGGATCGCTGTCAGGCCTTCATCTTGAAGTCGTTGTACATCTGCAATGTGTCTGCATGAGGCAATGACGTGATAGCCTTGTTGATGTAAAGCATGAGCAGTGACGTAGCCGATACCCGATGAGCATCCGGTGATGAGTATTGTTTTAGACATAGTTTCCTCGTGGGGATGCCGTCATTGCCACACCACCGATTGATGTTATGGCAATGTCTGCAAAATCTGTTTGAGTGCTGGTTCCAGATGAGAGTACTGAAATTTAAATCCGAGTTCTGTTAATTTTTTCGGCTTCGCGTGAGTGCTATCGAGCAGTAGTGTCGCTGATTCTCCCATGATCAGCCGAATTGCCCACGCAGGAACCGACATCACATGGGGTCTGTGCAGTGTTTTTGCCAGTGTTTTACTGAAGATTTTGTTCGAAACCGGATGGGGGGCGCAGAGGTTGAATGGCCCGTGAGCATAGGTGGTCGCTAATAAAAAAAGAATGCCCTGAACCATATCATAAATATGAATCCAAGGCAGATACTGATTGCCCGAGCCTATCCGGCCCCCGCAACCGAACCGATAGGGCAGCAGCATTTTTTGTAATGCGCCACCGTCTGCTGATAGAACGACCCCTGTTCTGAGTAGGCAAACCCGGGTACTTTCAGACTCAGCTTTTTTGGCGATATTTTCCCAGGTGACACACACTGAGTGAGAGAACTCATTACTTTGAACTTGCAGGCTTTCATCAATCGGATGATCTTGTTGATCACCGTAGAAACCGACAGCAGAGCCACTGATGAACACGGATGGTGGAGATGAACTGGCATGAATGAGCTCAACAAGTTTTTCAGTGATTTGCCAGCGACTCTGACAAATGGCTTGTTTCTGCGTATCCGTCCATCGCCGATCAGCAATTGGTTCTCCGGCGAGGTTAATCACAGCATCGACATGGTTGAGATCATGGAGGTTGTCTAAGCTGGCGATCAATTCAAGGGGATAATGGGTAAGATGACTGAGCTTTTCCCGAGTTTGTTTCTCTGAACGAGTCAATACAACAATTTCATGTTCATGGGTGATAAGCTGCTTGATTAATTCACTGCCGATGAGTCCTGAACCGCCGGTAATCAATATTTTCATATCCTATCCATTTCATGTTGTTCGAATATACCTGTGATGGTTTGAGGTGATTCTATCCGTTGGTTTTATTCATTACATTTCATTATATATAGAGTAATCATAAATGATTTCAGAAAGTAGAGCCGCGGAGCCGCGGAGGTGTTCGTGTTATATTTTTGTGATTGGTTCTTGGTTTTAGCCGATGAATTTAGCAAAGTCACACGCAATCTTATACGGATCTGTCATCATATAATCAAGTTGTTCCATACCATGCAGCTCGTCAAAGATGCTCGCCACAAAGACCTTTTCCTCTCGGGATGGGGGTGTCAGTTTGGCTCAAGTGAGGAGAAATGAAAGCATTCATCGCGTTACTCAGAGTCATGCTGGGAAGTTTTAAAGATCTACTCCCGATTATTTTGGTTATTGCATTTTTCCAGTTAATCATTTTGCAACAACCTCTCCCGGATTTGATTTCAATTTTGGGGGGATTGTTATTTGTTGTTCTCGGCTTGACGTTTTTTATTTTTGGTTTGGAAATGGGGTTGTTTCCGATCGGTGAAAGTATGGCTCAGGCACTTGCTAAGAAAGGGAGTTTGTTCGGGTTATTAGGGTTCGCTTTTTGTTTGGGGTTTGGAACCACGATTGCAGAGCCGGCATTGACAGCGGTTGCTGCTGAGGCTGCAAAGATCGCAGCCTCGGGTGGTGTGATTGAGATGACTGCGCAATCGATGAATGACTATACCATGGGATTACGATTAACAGTGGCCTTGTCAGTCGGTCTTGCCATTGTTTTAGGGGTCTTGAGAATTCTGAAGGGGTGGTCGATTCACTTGATGATTATCTGTGGTTATTCGTGTGTCATGATCCTGACCGTTTTCGCACCTGAAACCATTATCGGGATTGCTTATGACTCAGGCGGTGTAACAACATCGACGATTACGGTTCCTTTGGTGACCGCGTTAGGGGTTGGACTGGCCTCTTCGATTAAAGGGCGCAATCCAATGGTGGATGGGTTTGGACTGATCGCGTTTGCATCGCTGCTCCCGATGATTTTTGTGATGATTTTTGGGATGGCGATAGCATGATAACCATGACACATTTCTTTCAAGTTTTATGGACCACAATTCTGGATGTGTTACCGATTGCTGTCATTTTGTTTGTATTTCAGTTGGTCATATTGCGTAAGCCTGTTGCCCGTTTACCCCATGTGATTCTAGGGTTTGGGTACGTCATTCTGGGACTGTCTCTTTTCTTAATGGGGTTAGATGCCGCATTGTTTCCGCTGGGGGAGATGATGGCCCAGCAGTTGACCGCGCCCTCATTTCTTGCTCAAGTCCGTTTGAATGATGCAGAACTGTACCATTGGATCAATTACTATTGGGTTTATCTGTTTGCATTTTGTATCGGGTTTAGTACGACGATCGCTGAACCATCTTTGATTGCTGTTGCGATTAAAGCCAATAAAGTGTCTGGTGGTTCGATTGGTGTGAATGGTTTGAGGATTGCAGTCGCTTTAGGTGTGGCATTCGGTATTACGTTGGGGAGTTACCGCATTGTCGTGGGTGACCCGTTGCATTATTACATCATTATTGGTTATTTGCTGGTGGTGATTCAGACATTTTATGCCCCCAAGATGATCGTGCCTTTAGCTTATGATTCCGGCGGCGTCACCACATCAACGGTCACTGTACCCGTTGTTACGGCGCTGGGGTTAGGACTTGCATCAACGGTTCCGGGGCGGAGTCCGTTGATCGATGGATTTGGTTTGATCGCATTCGCTAGCCTTTTTCCCATGATATCTGTGATGGGATATGCGCAAGTGACACAGTGGTTGAATCGTAAACGCTCTCTGATGGAGAAAAAAGACAATGCGCTTTAAATTAATCGTTGCCTTTGTTGAAGATGGCAAAACAGACAAAGTATTAGACGCCGCCAGACAAGCAGGAGCGACAGGCGCAACTGTGATCAATAATGCCAGAGGAGAAGGTCTCAATCAGAAAACCACCTTCTTTGGTCTGACATTGGAGGTACAGAAGGATATGGTGCTCTTTGTCGTTGAAGAGCATTTGTCTCGTCAGATTTTGGAGACAATTAATGAAGTCGGGGAGTTTGAAACGGAGTCGGGGCAGGGAATCGCCTTTCAAATTGATATTGAAGATGTCGTTGGCATCTCTCATCAGGTTGAAAAGTTAACCAAATATGTTGAGGACGAATTATGAATAGACACGATAGTGTGAGAGTCCGTGATGTGATGACCGAGACCTATGCCCTTGTTGATGGTTTGATGACGGTCTATGAAGCGATTCGAATTGCCAAACAGCAGCAGCTCAAAGCTTTGATTGTCAATAAACGCCAAGATGATGATGAGTTCGGTATTGTACTGATGAATGACATTGCTAAAAAAGTGCTCGCCAGTAACCGTTCCTCAAAGCGGACGAATATTTATGAGATCATGACGAAACCTGCATTGTCAGTGAACCCTGATATGAAGGTTAAATATTGTGCGCGTTTATTTGAGCGGTTTGGTATCAGCCGAGCGCCTGTGATTGAACATGGCAAAGTGATCGGTATGGTTAGCTACAATAATATTGTCGTCAATGGAATGCTTGAAGAAGACGATCTTGAGTAAGAAGAGGCTCACCGGGCATGAGAGATGGATGAGATTGCCCAGAAGAGCCGTTTATCGATCAATATGACCTAAATTGCGTTCGGGATCGAATACATCCCGAACGCGTTGCTTCAGCGTCTTGGCGTCGGGAAAACCTTGGTCTTTCTGCCGTTCCCAAATCTGAATCTCATTACAGAAAATCTCGAAACGCCCGCCTGTATCCGGACAGAGCGAAACTTGCTCGATCTCTTCACTGAATGTATGGAGTAACTCTTGTGCTAACCAAGAGGCGCGCAACATCCAATTACATTGACGGCAGTAGAAAATACGAATATTAATTTTTTGCATGAATACTGTTCTCAAGTAGGGACCGTTGGGGTGACGTGATCATATAAAAATACATCTAAAAAAAGCAAAAAATCCACCCAATTTCTTTTTCTGGCTGAGCTAACGAGTCCGCGTGAATGTTTATTTCGTGATGTCTGTTACATCATTTAGGGGGCTGATTTAATCAAGCCCCCCGACTGTAACAAACTGACTTTCTTCAACAGAATTAGTTTTTAAAGAGGATGGTTGAGTCGTGATTGAGACTGGTCAGCAGCAGCGTTTTACTGTCAATGATATCAACTCGTCTGCTTTGTTGGGCATCCATTTTAAAAAACTGCTTGATCAGATTTAATTGCTTTGGCGTAAAATCTTTACTCTCGCTGGAAGAAACATCTTTAAACTCGGTCGGAGAGATCAGTAGATAGTTTTCACTGAGTTCCCAAGTTCCGGTTTCTGATATATCTATTTTACTCTCTGGTTCTTTCCCATTGGCATATAACTGAATCACGGAGACACGGATATATGTTTTGTTGGGGAGATATTTGACGTTCGAGACAACGTCAACCCGACGGAGCGGACCAACCGAGGCGACTTCATTTTTACTTTCGATCAGGGTGACGACTTTGGACTGCCATTCACTTGATATCAGCACTTGCTTGAGTTTCAGGTCACTCCCCCAGTATAGCCAAGCACTTAAAGCAATGGATGCAAGTAGCGTAAGCGTCGCGATGCGTTGGTTCATCTTTTTCACTGGCATACCTTCGAGAGATCCTCTTGATTAACAACAATATTCAAGGTGGCATTTTTGTCACTGTGTTCTATTGGGTAGATATAGTTCAGTATCATTTTGTTGTCTTGGCCACTGGTGGCAATGACCTGACTCGGTGGTGTGTCCATCGAATGCGCAGCCCGGTATTTTTTGACACAGAGTTCAATGGACGGCAGCCATGAATTTAACTCAGGATGACTTTTTGGCGTATTAATCGGAATGTCATCAATGACTGTTAAATTACGAAACTGAGAGTGAGTGGGTCCGTTATACGTGACTGCAATAATTGGTAAAATGAATGCGATCAGGAAAGTCAGTTTGGTTTTCCAACTCGTTTTTTGAGAAGCCGATTGCGTCATCGGTACAGTCTCTTGATCGGACGTGATATCGAGCGAACTTTTTTCAGATTCCGTGACAGTGCTATGTGCCGAGACAGTGCTATGTGCCGATTCGACCAAGGCACCTTCCTGAAGTGGCAGTAACGCCTCCGACTGATCTTGAGACCCATCTTTGTCTGATGTGTTCGGATTAACAGCAGGAAGTGGCTCTACGCTAGCGATCAACTGATAGCCACGTTTGGGAACCGTTTTGATATAGCGCGGTGACTTGGTGGAGTCATTGAGCATTTTTCTCAGTGTCGAAATCGCTTGGGTGAGACTTGAGTCATCGACTTCGAAACCTTGTTTACGCCACACAAAATCATGGAGCTCATTACGACGAATGACCTCATTGGGATGCTGGGCAAGCATCAATAGAATTCTACTTTCGTTACTCCCTAGCCGAATAGTCTCATTATCATTTTCTTTATCGACCAACGAGTTATTGTTGGGAACGAAAGTAAAACGTTCAGCCAGAATGAACTTTGAGCTTATGGTATTCATCAATGTCTTCTTTTTATGTGTTGAATACTGACGATTTGTTTTGTGATTATCTCAATGTCTGAGTTAAGGGCGAGTTAAGTTTTCTTGATGCCATTTAGGTATATTGAGATTTCTTGAGCACAGGATAATAAAAATTTTAGAAAAAAACACTGTTTTTAGATTGTCTAACCTTGAATTCACTTTCATGACCCACATTTTACTAGCAAGTAAGAATATTTGTATACCTTATGAATCAGTATGAGTGTATTAAGTCATGGAGCTAGTATGAGCGAAACGGTTACGAACAACAAAGAAACGCGTGGTTTTCAGTCAGAAGTAAAGCAGTTGCTGAACCTGATGATTCATTCTCTCTATTCAAATAAAGAGATATTTTTACGGGAATTGATCTCCAATGCATCTGATGCGGCTGATAAATTACGCTTTCAGGCGTTGTCAAATTCAGAACTATATCAAGGCGATGCTGACCTTGCCGTTCGTCTGTCTTTCGATAAAGAAGCGAAGACGCTAACGATTTCAGACAATGGTGTCGGTATGAGCCGGGACAGTGTGATCGATAACCTCGGGACGATTGCTAAATCTGGTACAAAAGAGTTTTTTACCAAGCTATCTGATGATCAGGTCAAAGATTCACAGTTAATTGGTCAATTTGGTGTCGGTTTCTATTCAGCTTTTATTGTCGCCGATGCTGTGACTGTCCGGACTCGTGATGCCAACCTTTCCGCTGATGAAGGGGTTTTATGGCACTCTCAAGGTGAAGGGGAATATACGCTGGAAACGATTCACAAAGAGAGTCGTGGTACGGATATTATCCTGCACTTACGTGAAGAGGGTGAAGAGTTCTTATCTGAATGGCGTTTGAAAGAGCTGGTTTCCAAGTATTCTGATCATATTGGGATTCCTGTTTATATCCAAACGGTCAAAACCGATGAAGAAGGCAAGGAAACCGGCGAAACCGAGTGGGAAAAAGTCAACAAAGCAGAAGCGCTATGGACACAACCTAAATCCGAAATCAGTGAGGAAGAGTACAAAGCGTTTTACAAACATGTGTCTCATGACTTTACTGATCCATTAGTCTGGAGCCACAACAAAGTCGAAGGGAAAAATGATTATACAAGTTTATTGTATATCCCTTCTAAAGCACCGTGGGACATGATGAACCGTGAGCATAAAAGTGGTCTGAAACTTTATGTACAGCGTGTTTTCATTATGGATGATGCTGCCCAGTTTATGCCTTCTTATCTGCGGTTTGTTCGCGGCTTGATTGATTCAAATGACTTGCCGTTGAACGTATCTCGTGAAATTTTGCAGGATAATAAAGTGACTCAGTCACTCCGTAATGCATGTACCAAGCGCGTGTTATCGATGCTGGAGCGGATGTCCAGCGATGAAGAAAAATATCAGACATTCTGGAAAGAATTTGGTCTGGTCATGAAAGAAGGTCCTGCTGAAGATTTCTCAAATCGTGAAAAAATCGCCGGATTGCTACGATTTGCCTCCACACACACCGAAAGTTCTGAGCAGAATGTCGGGCTGAAAGCGTATGTTGAACGCATGAAAGAAGGTCAGGATAAGATCTTCTATCTGACGGCGGACAGCTATGCGGCAGCGAAGAACAGTCCTCACTTAGAACAGTTCAAGTCTAAAGGCATTGAAGTTGTTCTGATGTATGACCGCATCGATGAATGGCTAATGAATTATCTCACCGAGTTTGATGGGAAGCAGTTCCAATCCATCACCAAAGCCGGACTTGATTTGAGCCAGTTCGAGGACGAAGCTGAGAAAGAAAAACATAAAGAGACTGAAGAGGCGTTTAAAACAGTCGTCGAAAGAACGCAATCTTATCTTGGTGAGCGTGTTAAGGAAGTTCGTACAACATTCAAACTTGCCTCGACGCCAGCCGTCGTGGTTACCGATGATGATGAGATCGGTACACAAATGGCGAAGTTATTAGAAGCTGCGGGGCAGGCTGCACCGGAAGTGAAATATATTCTGGAGTTAAATCCGGAGCATGATTTGGTTAAAAAAATGGCGGATGAGCCGGATGAAGAGCAGTTTGGTCGTTGGGTTGAGATTCTGTTAGGTCAGTCGATGCTGGCAGAAAGAGGTTCAATGGAAGATCCTGCTCAATTCCTGAGCGCTGTGAACCGACTCTTGACGAAGGTCCAATAAGCTTTTTAGTATTCAATAAGCCCGCACAGCGGGCTTATTTTTTTGAGTTATGTAACCTCATGAAAATAATTGATATTTTGTATCATGTTTGTCACAGAACGTCAGATATCTATTAATCTTTAGTCGTACCTAACGTTAAAAAACGAATCCTTATGGTAGAATTTCAGACTTGAATGTCTTAGGGAAGGCGTGTATTTTGCTCGCCTATTGAATGGTCTGATGACTTGAATAACACGCTTATACCGAAACTTTCCGTGACAACGTGAATGCAGTGAGTTTCGGTATAATTCATCATTTTCTAAAGAGGATTAAACATGCGCATCATTCTTCTGGGTGCTCCAGGTGCAGGTAAAGGAACACAAGCTCAGTTCATTATGGAGAAATATGGTATTCCACAGATTTCTACCGGTGACATGCTTCGTGCTGCAATCAAAGCCGGCACTGAATTAGGTAAGCAAGCCAAAGCAGTTATCGATGCTGGTCAGTTAGTTTCTGATGATATTATTCTGGGATTGATTCAAGAACGAATTGCTCAGCCTGATTGTGAGAAAGGCTTCTTGCTGGATGGTTTTCCTCGGACAATTCCGCAAGCGGATGGTCTGAAAGCTATGGGGATTGAGATCGACGATGTGATTGAGTTCGATGTCGCGGATAAAGTGATTGTTGAGCGTATGGCTGGTCGTCGTGCTCATCTACCATCCGGGCGGACTTATCATGTGGTATATAACCCACCGAAAGTTGAAGGTAAAGATGATGTCACAGGTGAAGCGCTTGTGATTCGTGATGACGACAAAGAAGAAACGGTTCTTTCACGTCTGGCGGTGTATCATGAACAGACAGCACCACTGATTGAGTACTATAGCAAAGAAGCGGCAGCAGGAAAGACCCAATATCTGAAATTGGATGGGACGAAACAAGTTGCTGAAGTCAGTGCAGATATTGAAAAAGCATTAGGATAATCCCTTCAGTTCGATGACTATCAGTCATCGATAACGGGATATTTTGACGGATTAAAATCCAGAGTCTTTTGAGGCTCTGGATTTTTTTTATTCAGCCGCTGCTCTCACTTAAAATCGTGATAGAGTGTAACTCATAGCATTTTGAAGATTATTTTACTGAATAGGTGAAATCTGACGTGATGTATCAAGCAAAAAAACAAGGTGTACTGTTAGTTAATTTGGGAACACCGGCAGCAGCAACGCCTGCTGCGGTGAAAGCGTTTTTGGCTGAGTTTCTTTCTGACCCGCGTGTTATTGATCTTTCTCCTTGGGTCTGGCGTCCGTTATTACATGGTGTGATTCTACCCATTCGTGCGCCTAAAGTTGCCCGTTTATACCAACAGATTTGGATGGATGGTGGCTCACCATTGATGGTGTACTCAATGCGTCAGCGTGACAAATTAGCGAAATTGCTTGATATGCCGGTTGAGATTGGGATGACCTATGGTCAGCCAAGTGTTCGGGATGGATTGCAACGTTTAATGGCACAGCAGGTTGAGTCTGTCACCATATTACCGCTTTATCCTCAATATTCAGGCACAACTACAGCCGCGGTTTATGATGCCGTAGCCAATGCATTGAAGTCATTTACGGTTGTCCCTGAACTTCATATCATTCGCGATCATTATCATCATCCCCTCTATATTCAAGCATTGGCGGAGCAAGTTCGGCATTCTTGGGAAAATCATGGTCGGGGAGATTACCTGCTCTGTTCCTATCATGGTATCCCGCAGCGATATGCAGATAACGGTGATGTCTATCCACAACATTGTATTGAGACGACTCGGCTACTTGCCGCTGAGTTGGGGTTAGAGACACACCAAATCGGTACGACTTATCAGTCTCGTTTTGGCAAAGAAGTGTGGTTGCAACCTTATACCGATAAGACCTTGGAAAATCTCCCCCAGAACGGTATCAAGAGTCTGGATATCATTTCTCCGGCATTCTCTGTGGACTGTTTGGAAACGTTGGAAGAAATTGCGCAAGAGGGTAAAGAGACTTTTCTGCAAGCTGGTGGCGCGGTTTATAACTTCATTGGGTGCCTGAACGATTCAGATACTTATGTGTCTTTATTTGCCGAACTGGTGAAACATTCAGCAAACAAACATGAATAATTTTTTATTCATGTACCTTCAGTAAAACTGTTGCTAGGGTTTATGTATGGGGGATCAAAGAGGTTGTCAGGATATGAAGCAATGGTATTTACTGTATTGTAAGCGAGGAGAACAACAGCGGGCCAAATGCCATTTGGAAAATCAGGGGGTTGAATGCTATTACCCAGAGATAAAAGTCGAGAAGATTTTTCGGGGGAAAAAGCAAACCTTACTTGAGCCACTGTTTCCTTCTTATATGTTTGTTTGTTTTGACTATGAGAACGGTCCTAGTTTTGTTTCAGTCCGCTCGACGAGAGGGGTAGCTGATTTTATCCGTTTCGGACAGCACCCTAAAGAAGTGAGTGCAGCGTTGGTCGAGCACTTAAAAATATTAGAATCCGACCCTCAGGCTCTTCAGCAGAGTATGCCACAGCGAGGGCAGGTCATTCGGGTGAAAGGGGGCCAATTTGCCGGGATTGACGCTATTTATCAGGAATCGGATGGAGAAACGCGTTCGATTATGTTGGTGAAAATGATTAGTCAGACCATTGCAATGAGCTTTGATAATCGAGATCTAGAGCTGTCTTAGCCAGATTTTCTTGTTGAGGCTGTCAAAGTGTCATGACCATCATCATAAAAAACAGCAGGAGAAAATCCTGCTGTTTTTTTGTGACTGCTTACTGAGCGTCGAAACTCAGTAAGCTTCCTGGTGAACGTTTTTGATAGCGCGTCCGGATGGATCAATACAGTTTTTAAACGATTCGTCCCATTCAATGGCTTTGGCCGATGAACAGGCAACAGATGGGCCTCCCGGAACACATCTTGCCGCGGATTCGAGTGGGAAGAGTTCTTCAAAAATTTCCCGGTATACATAACCTTCTTTGGTCGTCGGCGTATTATAAGGGAAACGGAACTGCGCTGTTTCCATCTGTTGGTCGGTGACTTTTTCTTCTGCGACTGATTTGAGGGTATCAATCCAGCCGTAGCCGACACCATCTGAAAACTGTTCTTTCTGCCGCCAAGCAATTGAATCTGGCAGATAATGCTCAAAGCATTCACGCAAGATGTGTTTTTCCATTTTTCCGTTACCACACATCTTATCTTTCGGGTTTAAACGCATGGCAACATCAATAAACTCTTTATCCAAGAACGGGACACGTCCTTCGACACCCCACGCTGCCAGAGATTTGTTGGCCCGTGCGCAGTCGAACATGTTCAGCGCCAGTAGTTTGCGGACGGTTTCCTCATGGAATTCGCGAGCGTTCGGTGCTTTGTGGAAATAAAGATATCCCCCGAAAATTTCATCAGCGCCTTCACCGGAAAGTACCATTTTGATGCCCATCGCTTTGATTTTGCGTCCCATCAAAAACATCGGTGTCGATGCCCGAATGGTTGTTACATCGTATGTTTCAATATGGTAAATCACATCACGGATAGCATCCAAGCCTTCTTGAATGGTATAGGTCATTTCATGGTGAACTGTACCTATTTTTTCAGCAACTTCCCGGGCGGCTTTGAGATCCGGTGCACCTTCCAGACCAATTGCAAATGAGTGCAACTGAGGCCACCAAGCTGCCGACTGCTCATCGTCTTCAATCCGCATTGCAGCGAAGCGTTTCGCGACTGCGGAAGTAATGGATGAATCCAGTCCACCGGACAGCAGGACCCCGTAAGGAACGTCGGTCATGAGCTGGCGTTTGACCGCTGCTTCCAAAGCTTGAGCCAGCTGCTCTTTATCTGTCACATTATCTTCAACGGCACTATAGTCGTTCCAGTCGCGTATGTAGTAGCGGATCGGTTCTTGATCGGATGAACCGTAATAACAACCCGGAGGGAACTCGCTAATGGTTTTACAAACCGGAACCAATGCTTTCATTTCTGAGGCAACATAGTAGTTCCCATGCTCATCAACACCTTGATAGAGCGGAATAATACCAATGTGGTCACGACCGACTAAATACTGGTCTTTTTCCTCATCGTACAGGATGAAAGCGAAGATACCGTTGAGTTCTTCGAGTAAATCAGCCCCCATATCCTGATAAAGTGCCAGAATGACTTCACAATCTGAATCAGTCTGAAAATCATATTTGTCTTCGTAACGGGCTCTGATTTCTTTGTGGTTATAGATTTCACCGTTGACGGCAAGTATATGTTTTTTATTCGGGCTGTAGATTGGCTGAGCACCACTATTCAGACCAACGATTGCCAGTCTTTCATGTGCCAGAATTGCGTGATCTGATGTATAAATACCAGACCAGTCCGGACCACGGTGACGAAGTTTTTTGGACATTTCCAATGCCAGCGGACGTAGCTTCGATGCATCGCTTTTTATATCTAAGATGCCAAATATAGAACACATACTCATTCCCTTATGATTTTTGCTTTGATTGTTAATGTGCCACTTTTTTTAGAAAAGACAACCCTTGGTTGTATGGATTTTTATTAAAAATGGATTTGATGTGTATATTTTTTAATTTATATCTGCATTTATTAGATAATATTTAATTTTGAATACAATTTGGTTGATATTTGTTCAATGGCGAACGATTGATTTAGGGGATAACTTGCTGGGGGGAGGATAGAATAAGGTAACCCAACCAGATGGGTTACCTTGATCAATGAATGTTGTGATTACTCTTCGAGAAGTTTTTGGAGTAAAACCCCATTCAGCATTGCCCGTTTTATCATGGCAAATGCGGCAATCGATGGTTGCTTATAAACCTGCGAGGCCACAATAGGCAGGTTTTTATAGAATGCTTTCAGAGATTGATTCTGTACGTTGCGCTCGATAGCCGGAAAAATCAAATCTTGTGCCGTTGTGATATCCCCTGCAATGATAATTTTTTGCGGATTAAACAAGTTGACGGTGATAGCAACAGCCTTACCTAAATGATCACCCACTTTTAGCAAAGTTTGGCGTGCCAGTTCATCCCCCTGATTGGCATGATCACAGATCTCTTTAATTGTAATCTGCTCCAATTCAGAAAGTGTTGATTGATAGCCTTGGTTCAGAAACTGTCTGACCCGTTTAACGATTGCTGGGTTGGATGCCACGGTTTCCAGACATCCGAAATTCCCGCATTGACATTGTGCTCCCAATGGATCGATCTGGATATGACCAATTTCTCCGACATTTCGGTTGAATCCGAGAAAAATTCGACCATTGACGATCATCCCGGCCCCTGTTCCCCGACCGACACTGATCAAAATCGAATCCTGACAGTCCTGACTTGAGCCGAAATAGTGTTCTGCGAGGGCGAGCCCGCGGATATCATTGCCGATAAAACACTCGACGCCAAAGTGATTTTTGATGATATCTCCCATCGCGAGTTCATCAACATCGACATTGTGCATATATTCAACCACGCCCGTTTCTGGGTTAACCAGTCCGGGGAGAACGACACCAATAGCAATTAATTGTTGAATATAAGCTTGTTTCTCTCGGATGAAATGTCGAATATAGTGCAGCAACCCTTCAATGAGTTCTTTTTGATGCAGATATTGAAACTCATGATAATCGGAAACCATTTCGTTTCCGCCCAGATCATAAAGACTGATCTGAATGTAGTCGCGGCCTAGCCTGACAGCGACGGAATGAAAAGGAAGCACTTCAGTTTCAAGAGAGATAGCCCGGCGTCCTCCGGTCGATGCCTGTTGTGCGACTTCTTTAATGAGCCCTTTTTCCAACAGTTGACGGGTGATTTTAGTGACACTGGCAGGTGCTAACTGACTGATATCTGCAACCTGAATTCGAGAGATCGGGCCCTGTTGATCGATGAGCCGATACACAGCGGCACTATTAAGTTGTTTGACTAAATCTACATTACCTTTTTGCGTATCATTCATTTGCTTATGCTGCTCGTATTGCCCATTTTTTAATCTTGTCATCGGATTGTAAAAATTTTCATCGATGATAGCCTAACCACATACTCACGGTGTTTATTGTGTCGATTTGGTTGCGTGATGTCTATGGTACTTTTCTCTATACCGGCAGACAACGGCATATTCACTGAGTTTACTTGTACGATGATGGCTGGTGTTCAAGGCAGTTCGTTGTCTGAGACCAGAATTTCCTGCCAAAATGGTAATATACTGTCTTATCGCTAAAAATAAAGTCCTCTCCGGCTCGAAGCTGCGGGAGCTGTGGCATTGGTCACTAATCTTTCGCTATCGAAGTTTACTTTTTCGCAATATTGAGCGTATGTAAATGCACATTGTGATTGAACTTCTTGCGGTAACATCCAGAGTCAAAAACCAAAAATACCGCTTTATCAATGTAAAATGATCGATCTCAGGAAATAATCTTAAGAATATCCCGGAATCATATTGTGTAATCACAAAGAATTGTGGATCATTAGGGGTGTTAATTTTTATATCCTAACAGCAAAATTATTCGCGGTGTACTTGTCTGCATTCAAACAGATGAGTCACGCTCTTGAGAATACAAAATTATTGAGGTGTTATAGATGAGTGAAGCTGAGGCTCGTCCATCGAACTTTATCCGTCAGATTATTGATAAAGATTTGGCGGAAGGCAAACATACCAGTGTGCATACCCGATTCCCACCAGAGCCGAATGGCTATATTCATATCGGACATGCTAAGTCAATTTGTTTGAATTTCGGTATTGCTCAGGATTATCAGGGCCAGTGTAACTTACGTTTTGATGATACAAACCCGGAAAAAGAGAACATCGAATATGTTGAATCGATTAAGAAAGACGTCAACTGGTTAGGGTTCCGATGGGCTGGCGAGGTGTGCTATTCATCTAATTATTTTGATCAATTGTATCATTATGCTATTGAATTAATTGAGAAAGGACTGGCTTATGTTGAAGAGCTGACGCCAGAGCAAATCCGTGAGTATCGGGGAAACTTGACTCATCCGGGAAAAGAAAGTCCTTATCGTGATCGCAGTGCTGAAGAAAACCTCGCGTTGTTTGAAAAAATGCGCACCGGTGGATTTCAGGAAGGTGAAGCTTGTTTGCGTGCCAAAATCGATATGGCTTCTCCTTTTATCGTTTTACGTGATCCGGTTTTATACCGAGTTCGTTTTGCTGATCATCACCAGACCGGTGATCAATGGTGCATCTATCCGATGTACGACTTTACTCACTGTATTTCGGATGCATTGGAAGGCATTACTCACTCTCTGTGCACCCTGGAGTTTCAAGATAACCGACGTTTGTATGATTGGGTATTGGATAACATCACCATTTCCTGCCGTCCGAGACAGTATGAGTTCAGTCGCTTAAACCTTGAATATACTGTGATGTCGAAACGGAAGTTGAATCAATTAGTGTCTGAGAAGTTCGTTTCAGGGTGGGATGATCCACGGATGCCAACCATTTCCGGTTTGCGTCGTCGCGGATTTACCCCCACATCAATTCGTGAATTCTGTAAACGTATCGGTGTGACGAAACAAGACAATATGATTGAATTTAGTTCGTTAGAGTCTTGTATTCGTGATGACCTGAATGAAAATTCGCCCAGAGCCATGGCGGTGTTGGATCCTGTCAAAGTTGTGATTGAAAATTATGACGCTGACTCCGTGGAGATGCTGGACGTCGCCAACCATCCGAATAAGCCTGAGATGGGGAGTCGCCAAGTTGCTTTTAGTCGGGAAATCTGGATTGAACGTGAAGATTTTCGTGAAGAAGCAAATAAGAAATATAAACGTCTTGTTCTTGGTAAAGAAGTCCGTTTACGTGGTGCTTATGTGATTAAAGCTGAGCGGATTGAGAAAGATAGCGCGGGTGACATTACCACGATTTACTGTACTTACGATGCCGATACTCTGGGGAAAAACCCAGCGGATGGCCGAAAAGTCAAAGGTGTCATTCACTGGGTTTCCGTCAATCAAGGTGTTCCTGCTGAATTTCGGTTGTATGATCGGCTCTTCTCGGTTGCCAACCCAGCAGCAGCAGATGATTTTACGCAAGTTCTGAATCCTGAATCTCTGATTCGCCAGCAAGGTTTTGTGGAAGCGAGTTTAGCTGCAGCTCAACCGGAATTTGGTTATCAGTTTGAACGCATCGGTTATTTTTGTGCAGATAATCGCGATTCTTCAGTCGAATCATTGGTTTTTAACCGAACTGTCGGTTTGAGAGACACTTGGGCGAAGATTGAAGCAGCCTGATATGCTTTGATGAATAAGGGAAAGCCAGCAATTTGCTGGCTTTTTACTGTTCAAATCATGCCGTTGTGACGACTTCAACTACTTCTGTCTCATGCCATTTGAGTGCGGGTGGGGAACCCGTAGTGAATTAGAAAAGTGGAAAATGTGTGAGATGCGCGCAATTATTGTAGGGAAAACAGTTTTTTTCCGGATAACCTATAGTTTTGCTGGTGTAATCCGATATATTTAACAGATTATTAAATTTACTATTACCTAAGCACATAGCTGAGCTTTATATGCGTCAATTTTTAAAACGTCTGTTGTTACCATTTGCAATAGCAGTCGTGGGTCAGGTTTTTCTTGTTCATGCAGAAGGTATTCGTCTGCTTGGGCCAACAGGTCAGGTGCAGTCATCACCCCAATATAGTGAAGCGGTGAGGTCTTCTGCTGCGCAATCAAATAATGAGCCTTCAAAATTTTATGGTCCCACTTCCGCAACAGAAACATTATGGTCTATTGCCTCAAAGCTCAGACCATCAAATCAAGTTACCGTTCAGCAAACGCTGCTTGCTCTCTATCAGTTAAATCCAGAATCATTTGAACAGCAGAATATTCACAGCTTAATGCCGGGAAGTCGGTTACGCATTCCATCTCTCGCTCAGATTCGGAGTGTGACAACTGAAGAAGCGACACGGGTCATGCAGGCTCATCAGCAACGGTTAGATCAGGCTAGTCGTCTCGCAGCAACCGCTTCATCGTCAGCGGCAAGAGCTCGCCCTGTGAAACCACCGGAGCCTGCATCTGTCAAAGCAGACACGCCACCGGCAGCACAACCTGATACGAAGCCAGCGCAGCAGACCGGTACTCAGCAAGTGAGTCCGGCGACAGAGAATATCATCCCGTCAGAACAGCCAGCTCAGACAGAAGCGCCTCAGAGCGTGCTGTCATTTTCTTCATCAGATGCGACAGGAACAGGCTCAGAAATTCTGGCCCTTGAAGAGAAAAACCACCGTTTAACACTCATGTTGTCAAAAGTGCAGTCAGAAGTGAGTGATCTGAAGAATGAACTGGGCGATGAAAATAAAGTTCGGACTGAAGTTGAAAAACTGCTGGCTGAAGAGCGCAGAAAACGTGCGGAAGCGGAGCGGATGGCTCCCACATCACTAGACAAACTATTGTCAAATTGGTGGACGGTCGGTGCGCTCGCGCTTATTCCCGGATTATTGATTGCGTTACTGGTCATGTGGTTAGTCGGTCGGAGAAGAAAATCGGATACGACGGCTGATGCATCAACTGAAATGAAGGATGTGAGTGATAAACCGATTAGTATCGGGGATGCTGCCGAAGGCAGTGATCAAGATGATGAACTTGATGACCTGTCACTTGACGATGATCTGTTTAGCACGACCAACCTTGAAGTAGAAGAGAATGAGGCTCAGGACGAAGCCGATGTTGATGATGTCTTTGCTGAACTCGACGATGTCGATCTTGATTTGGATCTGGGGGATGAAAGTGAGGAAGATCTGTTTGCCAGCATCGATGATGATGGTGACTTAGTTGATACGGACCTCGATAGTGATTTCTCTGCGAGTGCAAACGGCATTAGCGTCAACAGCGAAGATAAAGCGGTCGGTTTGGAAGAAATGGAGCGTGCGCTTGAGGATGCGTCTCTTGGTGCGGATGATGAAGAACAGGATGAGGATTTTGATCTTTCCAGTGACGATCAAGTCGGGATGTCCCAAGACGAAATTGAGACGTTGTTGGATGGTGACGCACTTGAAGATGATTTGGATACAGAGCTTGATCAATCCATGCTCGATGATTTATTGGCAGAAGAGCAAGATGATGAGTTCGATCTAGGCGATGTCGGTGTTGCCTCTGATAGCGATCTGGAAGCTTTATTTGACAGTATTGAGCAACAGGCTGATCTGGAGCAATTAGAAGCAAATAGTCAGGATGATTCATTCTTAGATGAAGCATTTGATACTGGCGCATTTGACACACTCGATACGTCCGAAGATGAATCAGAAAATGTGACAGATGAAACGACCGCGCTGCTGGATGAGTTACTGGATGAATCGGATGGCACAGACGACGAACTGAATTGGGATAAAGAGTTAGAAGATCTCGGGGGCTCAGACTTAGACGATGAGAGTGATGATGACCCGTTTGATTTTGATACGCTCGAGCTTGATGAAGATTTGGAAGCCGATACTGAACTCGGTGAAGCCGATACGACTCCGATTGATGATGGGACTGAGTTATTTGATGAATTACTAGAAATTGAACAGCACGGTATCGAGGAAGATGATGATTTTAACCGTGAAGGGTTTATTGATGATCTGATTAGTTCCGCACCGGATAAAGACCCGTTATTAGATGCAGTCGATTTTGAAGCATCTGTCTCAGCAGAAGCACCGGAAGAAGACTCGAACGATTTTGATTTCAATCCTGAAATTGAAGGAAGTGAACAGGTTGATGAAGATGATTCTGTTGCGGCGAATGAATTTGGGGTTCCGCAAGATACTGATTGGGATATTGAGGAAGAACAAGAACCGTCTTCAGCATTGACATCGGATGATGAGGAAGTCACTGAGTCTGAGTTCCCTGAATTTGATGAAACGGCCACATTGAGTGAATCCGATACATCGCCCGCTGATACGGAAGATTCAGGGCTGAGTGACTCAGCGATGACCTCTGAGATTGATTCTGACATTGATTCCGATATCGACCAGCCAAGTGAGATGCCTGAATCATCGGCAGATGCGCCAGTCATCGAAGCAGATGATGTCGCTGAAGCGGGCATCGAGACAGAGCAAGATATTGAGCCGGAAGCAACGCAAGCTGAAGCCACAGCGGAGCAACCGGAGAGCGATGATCTATCCGATTTTATCGATGATGACGTATTCCCTGAGCTCGATGAAACGGCCTTACTGAGTGAATCCGATACATCGCCCGCTGATACAGAAGATTCAGTGCTGAGTGACTCAGAAATGACCTCTGAGATTGATTCTGACATTGATTCCGATATCGACCAGCCAAGTGAGATGCCTGAATCATCGGCAGATGTGCCAGTCATCGAAGCAGATGATGTCGCTGAAGCGGGCATCGAGACAGAGCAAGATATTGAGCCGGAAGCAACGCAAGCTGAAACCACAGTGGAGCAACCGGAGAGTGATGACCTATCCGATTTTATCGATGATGACGTATTCCCTGAGCTCGATGAAACGGCCGTACTGAGTGAATCCGATACATCGCCCGCTGATACAGAAGATTCAGTGCTGAGTGACTCAGAAATGACCTCTGAGATTGATTCTGACATTGATTCCGATATCGACCAGCCAAGTGAGATGCCTGAATCATCGGCAGATGTGCCAGTCATCGAAGCAGATGATGTCACTGAAGCGGGCATCGAGACAGAGCAAGATATTGAGCCGGAAGCAACGCAAGCTGAAGCCACAGTGGAGCAACCGGAGAGTGATGACTTATCCGGTTTTATCGATGATGACGTATTCCCTGAGCTCGATGAAACGGCCACATTGAGTGAATCCGATACATCGCCCGCTGATACAGAAGATTCAGTGCTGAGTGACTCAGAAATGACCTCTGAGATTGATTCTGACATTGATTCCGATATCGACCAGCCAAGTGAGATGCCTGAATCATCGGCAGATGTGCCAGTCATCGAAGCAGATGATGTCACTGAAGCGGGCATCGAGACAGAGCAAGATATTGAGCCGGAAGCAACGCAAGCTGAAGCCACAGTGGAGCAACCGGAGAGTGATGACTTATCCGGTTTTATCGATGATGACGTATTCCCTGAGCTCGATGAAACGGCCACATTGAGTGAATCCGATACATCGCCCGCTGATACAGAAGATTCAGTGCTGAGTGACTCAGAAATGACCTCTGAGATTGATTCTGACATTGATTCCGATATCGACCAGCCAAGTGAGATGCCTGAATCATCGGCAGATGTGCCAGTCATCGAAGCAGATGATGTCGCTGAAGCGGGCATCGAGACAGAGCAAGATATTGAGCCGGAAGCAACGCAAGCTGAAGCCGCTGTGAAGCAACCGGAGAGTGATGACCTATCCGATTTTATCGATGATGACGTATTCCCTGAGCTCGATGAAACGGCCACATTGAGTGAATCCGATACATCGCCCGCTGATACAGAAGGTTCAGTGCTGAGTGACTCAGAAATGACCTCTGAGATTGATTCTGACATTGATTCCGATATCGACCAGCCAAGTGAGATGCCTGAATCATCGGCAGATGTGCCAGTCATCGAAGCAGATGATGTCGCTGAAGCGGGCATCGAGACAGAGCAAGAAATTGAGCCGGAAGCAACGCAAGCTGAAGCCGCTGTGGAGCAACCGGAGAGTGATGACTTATCCGATTTTATCGATGATGACGCGTTACCAGAATTCGACGAAACGGCCGCATTGGGTGAATCTGACACATCGCCCGCTGACGCGGATGAGTTAGTATCCGAGCAACCGGAGAGTGATGACTTATCCGAGTTTATCGATGATGACGCGTTACCAGAATTCGACGAAACGGCCGCATTGGGTGAATCTGACACATCGCCCGCCGACGCGGATGAGTTAGTATCCGAGCAACCGGAGAGTGATGACTTATCCGATTTTATCGATGATGACGCGTTACCAGAATTCGACGAAACGGCCGCATTGGGTGAATCTGACACATCGCCCGCCGACGCGGATGAGTTAGTATCCGAGCAACCGGAGAGTGATGACTTATCCGAGTTTATCGATGATGACGCGTTACCAGAATTCGACGAAACGGCCGCATTGGGTGAATCTGACACATCGCCCGCCGACGCGGATGAGTTAGTATCCGAGCAACCGGAGAGTGATGACCTATCCGAGTTTATCGATGATGACGCGTTACCAGAATTCGACGAAACGGCCGCATTGGGTGAATTTGATATATCGCCCGCCGACGCGGATGAGTTAGTATCCGAGCAACCGGAGAGTGATGACCTATCCGAGTTTATCGATGATGACGCGTTACCAGAATTCGACGAAACGGCCGCATTGGGTGAATCTGACACATCGCCCGCCGACGCGGATGAGTTAGTATCCGAGCAACCGGAGAGTGATGACTTATCCGATTTTATCGATGATGACGCGTTACCAGAATTCGACGAAACGGCCGCATTGGGTGAATCTGACACATCGCCCGCCGACGCGGATGCATCCGAAATGGCATCAGACGTTGCTCCAGAAACTGATTTAACCACCGAGTCTTCTGATTTTGTGGATGAAGAGGCTGGTCTTAAGTCTTTCCCGAAAGCTTCTCTTGATGAAGATGCACTGGGTGCGCTGTTGGATGAAAATGCTGAGCCGGAGCAGTATGTTTTTGAGCCAAGTCTAGATGCAGATCGGATTGCCAGCGCGGGGATGGATTTTGAGTCGATGCTGAGTATGGGAGGAGAAGATTGGAATGGCTTCAAGCTTTCTCCGGAACAACAGGCGTCGATTCCTGATGAAGTACCGGAAGAGGAGCTGGATGTTTGGCGAAGTGAAAATCAAACACACGAACCTCAGGCTGATTCGGAAGATTGGGAAGTTCAGGATGACTTATTCTATAACGAGTCTGGACAGCCGCGTCATTTAACAATTGATGAGCTGATGTCTCAAGTTGAAGGAAATGCACATCCTTTTGAAGACGTCGACCTTAAACTGGATGTCGGGTTAAATGAGTTCCCGGATGTTATCGGAGATATCACGAATGTTGATGTTGACAGCAATGCGGAAGCCGCAGGAAAGCTGGATCTCGCGAAGATTTATATCGAAATGAATGATGAAGCAGGCGCGGTGAAGTTGCTGGAAGAAGCAATTGTTGATGGGAATGATGATATTCGTCAGGCTGCAAAACGCTTGATTGACGAGCTGAGTCGCAGAAGTTAATTGGTGGGGCTGCGAATGACTCCCATATTGTTCTCTATAGAGATCCAAGCGATATCGCTTGTTGTTGATTAGAATTTTTTCTAATTTGCGATTATACTGCCGACCCTGTTTGACAAGAGAAGTAGATGATGAGAATCGCTTTAGGTGTTGAGTATCATGGCGCTCATTATTATGGCTGGCAGCGGCAGCGAGAAGTTCCTAGTGTTCAGGAAGCTTTGGAAAAAGCACTGAGCCAAGTCGCGAATCATCCGATAGCGGTTCAGTGTGCCGGGCGAACTGATGCAGGTGTTCACGGTACGGGACAAGTTGTCCATTTTGATACCGAGGCTCAGCGAAAAACGGCAGCATGGACGATGGGTACGAATGCGAATTTACCCCAAGATATTGCTGTACGATGGGCACAGGAAGTTCCGGATTCGTTTCATGCGCGTTTTTCAGCGACAGCGCGGCGTTATCGGTATGTGATATACAATGATAATTTGCGACCCGGCATTTTGTCGGCTGGTGTCAGTCATTATCATGGTGATTTATGTGTCGAAAGGATGCACCAAGCCGGGCAGTTGTTACTGGGGGAAAATGATTTTACCTCCTTCAGAGCCGTACATTGCCAATCTCGCAGCCCGTGGCGGAATGTTATGCATTTGCAAGTTACTCGCCACAATCGTTATGTTGTGATTGACATTAAGGCCAATGCGTTTGTACACCATATGGTCAGAAATATCGCGGGGAGCTTAATTGCTGTCGGCAGAGGAGAGCAGGAGCCTGAATGGATTCAATGGCTATTGGCAGCTAAAGATCGGAAACTTGCGGCTGCAACAGCAAAAGCAGAGGGACTTTATTTGGTTGAAGTCGAGTACCCACAAGCATTCAATCTACCGGAGCAACCTGTTGGTCCGTTATTTTTACCTGATACATTGAACGAATCGCGTTAGTCAGATTCGAATCATGAGATCAGATTGTTGTAACGTCGTTTCACGAAGGTACAACCAGTTTTTTATCAACATGCAGAGGTTTATGTGATTTAATCCTTTGGGTGTTTATTGTCGAATAATTTTCTCTTGCTGTTGCAAGGGAGGGGAGTAAGGGTCTTCCACATGAGTTGGCTTGAAAGAATTTTAGAGAAAAGCAATATTGTCAGTTCGCGAAAAGCATCGATTCCTGAAGGTGTTTGGACAAAATGTACGTCTTGTGAACAAGTCCTTTATTATGCTGAGTTAGAACGTAATTTAGAGGTTTGTCCAAAGTGTAATCATCATATGCGGATGAGTGCTCGTCGTCGTCTGGGAAAGTTTCTTGATGAAAATAACCGTCAAGAAATCGGTGAGACGCTGGAGCCACAGGACAAATTAAAATTTAAAGATTCAAAACGTTATAAAGATCGGCTTGCCGCAGCGCAGAAAGCGAGTGGTGAGAAAGATGCCTTGGTCGTCATGAAAGGTGAGCTTTACGGCTATCCTCTCGTCGCTTGTGCATTCGAGTTTTCCTTTATGGCGGGTTCAATGGGATCAGTCGTTGGAGCACGCTTTGTGAAAGCTGTAGAAGCCGCGATCGAAGCCAAGTGTGGTTTGATCTGTTTCTCTGCCAGTGGTGGTGCCCGAATGCAAGAGGCGTTAATGTCTCTGATGCAAATGGCGAAAACCAGTGCTGCGTTGGAACGTCTATCCGTAAATGGCTTACCGTTTATCTCGGTGATGACTGACCCGACCATGGGCGGCGTCTCTGCAAGCTTGGCGATGCTCGGTGATATTAATATTGGCGAGCCGAAAGCGGTCATTGGTTTTGCCGGTCGTCGAGTCATTGAACAGACGGTACGTGAAGATCTGCCTGAGGGCTTCCAGCGTAGTGAGTTTCTATTGGAGCACGGCGCGATTGATATGATTGTTGATCGTCGTGAAATGCGGTCTCAGATTGCGAGCTTGTTGGGTAAGATGATGAATTACCCAGCACAGGCAACAGAATCCGGAAATGAGAGCACTTATGCGGTACCAGAAGCCGAGAAAAAAGAGTAAAGTAGTTCTCCCATATCTCAATACTATGCTTGTTTAATGAGTCAGAACGCTATGCCACAAGCCACATCTTCGTTATCGATGTGGCTTGATTATTTATCCAGTATCCATCATTCATCCATAGATTTAGGCCTTGATCGTGTTCAGGTCGTGGCTCAGAGAGCCAACCTTTTAAAACCTGCACCAACCATCATTACGGTTGCTGGCACGAATGGTAAAGGTTCTACCTGCGCGATTCTTGAAGCTATCCTGCTTGCAGCAGGGTACTCGGTGGGCGTCTATAGTTCTCCACATCTTATCTGTTATAACGAACGTGTCCGGATCAACGGCAAAGTATTAGCCGATGACAACCATACGCGCGCGTTTGATTTCATCGAAAAACAGCGAGGCACAACGAGTCTGAGCTTTTTTGAGTTCGGGACTCTGGCTGCATTACGGTTACTGCAAGAAGCGCAAGTCGATGTCGCGATCCTCGAAGTCGGCTTGGGGGGGCGGTTAGATGCGACCAATGTTGTTGAGCATGATGTTTCGGTCGTCACGAGTCTGGCCATCGACCATATTGACTGGTTGGGGGATGATTTGGGGCAGATCGGGCACGAGAAAGCGGGGATTTTTCGTGCTGGTCAGCCAGCGGTATGCGGTGAGCCGCATCCACCAGCGACCGTTGCCGCCTATGCTGATGAAATCGGTGCGGAATTCTTTCAGATCGGTATTCAATTTAATTATCAGGTTGCAGAAGATGTATGGCATTGGCAGCATGGTGCTTTTGATCTCCGTGACTTACCGAAGCCGCAATTACCGTTACCCAATGCTGCAACTGCTTTGATGGCGCTTGGATGTGCAGGACTCGATATCAGCGATATGGATATTGTTGAGGGATTAAAGAGTGCCTCTCTGCCTGGCAGAATGCAACTGATTAGCCAGCAGCCAGTGATTATGCTTGATGTTGCTCATAATCCACATTCTGCCCAATATTTGACATCACATATGAAGCAGCGTTTCTCGGACAAGAAAATTCATCTGGTCATTGGCATGTTACATGATAAAGATATTCAGGAAACGATCACTGCTTTATCATCGGTTGTTGATCATTGGTATCCTGCTTCTCTGACAGGGCCTCGGGCGGCTTTTGCCAGCGAGTTAAATCGCTATATTCCCGTTCCGAGCCAAACCTATGAATCACCCGTTCAGGCTTTTAAAGCTGCGATGACACGAGCCAATGAAAATGATGCCATTATCGTCGCGGGGTCGTTCCACACGGTTGGAGAAGTTTTGGATTTTTGGAATAAACGAGGGGTGTAAACAGAGATGGCAAGTCGATTCCAAAGTCGTTTAGTTGGAACCGTTATATTGGTTGCACTTGGTGTCATTATTCTTCCGGATATTCTGGATGGACAAAAATCACACTACAAAGAAGATGTTGCCAGTATTCCACTGAAGCCCGATGTTGATCAAAACACGGAACAGTACCAAATTTTAGAGCCGGAAACCGATCAACTTTCCTTACCTGATTCACCAGTTACTGTGAATGAAAACGCGAATAAGGCATCATCGAATGATGCTGTTCCGGTTCAAGTTCAGGCATCATCTGAGTCAGAGGACTTTCAGAGCAGTGGTTGGATTATTCAATTGATGGCACTCAAGAATAGCGACAATGCGAAAAAGCTTGTGGCAGATTTGCAAAAACGGGGTTACCAAGCACACACCAAACAAGAAAATGGTTATACACGCGTGATTATCGGACCTGATGTGTCAAAAAGCAAAATGGAAAGACAACTGGCTGAATTGAAAAAAATTACCGGAGCAAAGGGTCAATTGCTCAAATTTAAGCCGTTAAATCCGTAAGAAAACGTTTGCGTCGTCATTTTTTCTGTTAAAATGCGCGCCATCTTAGAATGAGTGAATGTATGAACTGGTTAGATATTGTCATTTTAAGTGTGATTGCCCTGTCGGCATTGATCAGCCTGATTCGTGGTTTTGCGAAAGAGGCATTGTCGCTGGCGACTTGGCTGCTTGCATTTTTTATTGCAAGTCACTACTACCCAAAGTTGGCTGTTTATTATTCGAATATTCAGGATGACATGTTCCGTAATGGTGCCGCGATTGCGACGTTGTTTATTGCAACATTAATCGTTGGGGCGTTGGTGAATTATGTTATTGCCCAGCTTGTACAAAAAACAGGGCTTTCAGGGACTGATCGGGTTCTTGGTGTGGTGTTTGGCGGACTCCGAGGTGTTCTGATCATTGCCGCAGTCCTGTTTTTTATGGATGCGTTTACCGCGTTTCCAAGTTCAAAATGGTGGGAAAACTCACAATTGGTGCCACAGTTTCGGTGGATTATTGTGCAGTTTTTCGAACATTTGAAAACATCATCTAGTTTTCTGACCGGTACGGTCTAAACCGGCCGGTATAATGTCGCAAATCGAGGATTAAGACATGTGTGGTATTGTTGGAATTGTTGGTTCAACGCCTGTCAACCAGTCCATCTATGATGCTTTGACCGTGTTACAGCATCGCGGCCAAGATGCCGCGGGTATTTGTACCATAGATAGCAATCGTTTTCGTCTGCGTAAGGCAAACGGATTGGTTACAGATGTATTTGCTGCAAAGCATATGCAACGCCTTCAAGGAACGGTTGGCATCGGACATGCCCGTTATCCGACAGCGGGGAGTTCAAGTGCATCCGAGGCGCAGCCTTTTTATGTCAATTCCCCCTTTGGTATCACACTGGCTCATAACGGTAATCTAACCAATGCCCAGTATGTTCGAGATAAGCTGTTTGAGAAAGATCGTCGCCATGTCAACACGACGTCTGACTCTGAGGTGCTGTTGAATGTTCTGGCACATGAAATAGATACGGTTAAAGGGAATGTAACCGCAGAAGATGTCTTCAGAGCGGTTACCAGGGTGCATCGTTCGATTAAAGGGGCTTATGCTGTTGTTGCGATGATTATCGGTCATGGCATGATTGCGTTCCGGGATCCAAATGGTATTCGTCCACTGTGTTTGGGTAAACGCGATGTCGGTGGCCGAACTGAGTATATGGTTGCATCTGAGTCTGTTGCATTGGATACGATTGGATTTGAGTTTATGCGGGATGTCGCCCCGGGTGAGGCAATCTACATCACCTTTGAAGGTGAGCTTTACACACATCAGTGTGCTGATAATCCTCAACTGAACCCATGTATTTTTGAATTCGTTTATTTTGCTCGTCCTGATTCTTTCATCGACCAAATTTCTGTCTATAGTGCACGGGTCGAAATGGGCAAAAAACTGGGTGAGCGAATTCAACAGGATTATGCAGATCTTGATATTGATGTTGTGATTCCGATTCCTGAAACCTCTTGTGATATTGCCCTGCAAATCGCCCAGGCATTAGATAAGCCATATCGTCAGGGATTTGTCAAAAACCGCTATGTCGGCCGGACATTTATTATGCCGGGTCAACAACAACGTCGCAAGTCAGTGCGCAGAAAGCTCAATGCGATTCGTTCTGAATTTAAAGATAAGAATGTATTGTTGGTCGATGATTCGATTGTCCGAGGTACAACATCAGAACAGATTATCGAAATGGCTCGTGATTCCGGCGCCAAAAAAGTCTATATGGTTTCTGCTGCTCCGGAAATTCGTTTCCCGAATGTTTACGGGATCGATATGCCAAGTGCCAATGAGCTCATTGCTCACGGCCGGGATAATGAATCCATCTGCCGTCAAATCGGTGCGGATGCATTGATTTTCCAGACGATTGAAGATCTTGTCAGTGCTGTTGGTATCGGGAATCCGAATATCAGTCGCTTTGAAACCTCGGTCTTTAATGGTGAGTACGTAACCGGTGATATTGATCAAGCTTATCTGGACTATCTGGACGCGATGAGAAACGATGACACCAAAGAGCAGAGAGAGATTCAACAAGAGTTGGCAAGTCTTGAACTCTATAATGAAGAAAATTGAGCATCTCACGCTTTGTTAATCGTGACTTGTTAACAGTAACGACATTCTGTCAACAGTCACGACATCCGGTTCAGAATAAGAATTGAGTCATAAGCGTTGGTCTGTTGACCCAATGATTAAAAAAGGCTTCCGTGAGGAAGCCTTTTTTATGGGATTTATATTGAATCATTCAGTGCGATAGCGTTGATGATGTCATTACAGAACCATCGCGGCAATCCAGCCGAAGATAATTAGAGGGATATTATAGTGAATAAACGTGGGAACAACGGTTTCCCAGATGTGTTCGTGCTGTCCGTCTGCATTGAGACCGGATGTCGGACCAAGTGTTGAATCAGACGCCGGAGAGCCAGCATCGCCTAATGCTGCGGCCGTACCAACTAATGCGATTGTTGCCATCGGTGAGAAACCGAAAGCTGCCGCCAGTGGGACATAGATCGTTGCAATAATGGGAATCGTCGAAAATGAAGAGCCGATCCCCATGGTGACTAATAGGCCGACAATCAGCATCAGTAAGGCTGCTAACGGCTTATTGTCCCCAATACTATGAGAGAGTGAGGCGACGAGCGATTCGACACCGCCTGTCTGTTTCATCACTGCGGCAAAGCCAGCGGCTGCAATCATGATGAAACCGATCATTGCCATCATATGAACCCCTTTGGTAAAGACATCATGAGTCTCTTTCCAAGCGATAACCCCACCAAAAGTAAACACCATAAAGCCGGTGAGTGCACCAATAATCATCGAGCCAGTGAACAACTGCACGCTGAGGGCTGCAATAATGCCGATAGCTGCCGTCAGAATATATCGACCATTAATTTTATGCTCTGGATTGTGATGAACCTCAGTCAGTTCAGTTTTACGGTATTCTCTGGGTTTGCGATAACTAAAGAAAATTGCAATTAAAAGTCCAAAGATCATGCCTGTACCGGGGAGTAACATCGCGGTTGGGATCTGGCTTGCTGTGATATTGGCCAAACCATTCTCTTGGATATTTCTCAGGAGAATATCTTTTAAGAAAATCCCCCCGAAACCAATAGGAAGAACCATATAAGGTGTTATGAGGCCAAATGTGAGAATACAGGCAATCAGACGGCGATCTAATTTGAGTTTGGCAAAAACTCCCAATAGCGGCGGAATCAGAATAGGAATAAATGCAATATGGACCGGAATGATGTTCTGGGAAGACATGGTGACCAGAATAAGTGCGAGCAGAATGGCATATTTCAAGCCGGTTTGCGTTTCCTGTTGTTCTTTGCCATGAATTTTTCGAATGACAGTATGAGCGACTAGATCGGTCAGGCCGGATTTAGAGATGGCGACAGCAAATGCACCGAGCATGGCATAACTGAGTGCGATAGTCGCACCACCACCAAGACCACTTTCAAACGCAGCGACTGACTCGTTCAGACTCATGCCTGAAACGAGTCCACCAATGATTGCACTAAATGTCAGTGCGACGACAACGTTCACACGAAGCAGTGCCAGTATCAGCATGATACAGACTGAAATAACGACAGGGTTCATACAATTCTCGTGTTGTAGTATTTTGAATTAAGATTCGCTTTCTTCCGATGTGGTATCGGGGAGCGGCCAGCCGCCTAATGCCTGCCATTTATTGACAATCCCACAGAAGAGATCCGCTGTTTTCTGGGTGTCATAAAGGGCTGAATGGGCTTCTTTATTATCAAATGAAATCCCAGCGGTACGGCAGGCTTTTGCGAGCACGGTTTGCCCATAGGCCAGACCGCTTAAAGCCGCGGTATCAAATGTGGCAAAGGGATGAAAAGGAACACGTTTGAGATGACTGCGTTCACTGGCTGCCATGACGAAGCGATGATCGAACGTTGCATTATGAGCAACAATGATCGCCCGGCTGCATTCGGCTTCCTTTTGTTCTTTCCGCACCTGTTTATAGATTTCTTTCAGGGCTTCCATTTCACTGACTGCCCCGCGAAGTGGGCTGAATGGGTCATGAATGCCATTGAATTCCAGTGCTTCTTTTTCCAGATTGGCACCTTCGAATGGTTCGATGTGAAAATGGAGCGTGGTTGCCGGCTGAAGCTGTCCTTCATCATCCATCTTGAGTGTGATTGCACAAATCTCAAGAAGTGCATCTGTTTCCGCATTAAACCCTGCGGTCTCGACATCGATGACAACGGGCAGATATCCCCGAAAGCGATTTTTTAAACGCTGTGTGTTGTTTACTTCCGTCATTTTGACCATAACCTATATATCAGGGCTGGCATTATTGCAGATTATACGCCTGATAAAAACCGCAGATATTGATTAAAATGTTGAGAGTCATGGATTGTCACGCAGATTGGCGAGGTTTTTGCATTTCCTTTCATGTTCCAACATGATGTGGCAAGAGGTTGCCACATCGGTTGTCTGTTTAGGAACCAGATGTTTGAGAGAATAGCATGTCTATAAAGTATGGGTTGATTGCCAGTTTGGGGACGATTTTGAGTCTCTGGGGGAATGTCGGATATGCGATGCAAAAGCATTATGTGGCAACGCCCCAACAGTCAAAATGGGAGATGGTGTCCGATACACCGCTTGAGTGCCGGCTTGTGCATCCGATCCCGTCTTACGGTAATGCTGAGTTTTCTTCTCGGGCAAGTAAAAAGTTGAATCTCGATTTTGAATTGAAGATGCTGCGTCCGATGGGGGAAACCCGCAACGTATCTCTGGTGTCGATGCCACCGGCATGGCGTCCGGGAGACAGAGCGAAATCTATCTCGCATTTGAAATTTTTTAAACAGTTTGACGGTTATATCGGTGGCCAGTTAGCTTGGAATTTACTCAGTGAATTGGAGAAGGGCCGGAATCCGACATTCAGTTATCAGGAGTGGCAAGATCGGGATGATATGATTGAGGTCTCGTTGTCTTCGGTGTTATTCCACAGTAAGTTCAATGACTTTAGTAACTGCCTCAGCCGTTTGCTGCCGTATAGTTTCGAAGATATTTCATTTACGATTTTGCATTATAATCGAGACAGTGTTCAGGTGAATAAAGCGTCACAGAAGCGTTTGGCGCAGATTGCTGAATATATTCGTTATAATCAGGACATCGATCTGATTTTAGTTTCCACCTATACCGATGGTTCCCGCTCAAAGAATGAGAGTCAGAGTCTGTCGGAGAAACGCGCAGAAGTGCTGCGTGACTATTTCAAATCGCTGGGACTGCCGGAGAAGCGGATTCAGGTCGAAGGGTATGGTAAACGTCGGGTGATTGCCAATGACATGACACCGATTGGTAAAGAAAAGAATCGCCGCGTGGTGATTTCGTTAGGCCGGACACAAGTATAATTCATGAGATAAAAGAACAGGCAGCGTAATGAGCTGCCTGTTGTATGATTGACTTGTTCGTCTTGGTGAGGAGAACAATCTTTTCCTGTGAGTGGATTAACCCTGAAGACCAGCGCCCGCCTGTTTATTCTGAATTAATTCCACCATGTAACCATCCGGGTCTTTGATAAAGGCGATATGGGTTGTGCCTCCTTTTACCGGACCCGGTTCGCGAGTGACATCACCGCCTGCATCTTTGATCATCTGACAGGTCTGATAAATATCATCGACACCGATAGCAATATGTCCGTAGGCATTGCCTAAATCATACTGCTCAACGCCCCAGTTGTAAGTCAGTTCAATGACTGCACCTTCTGACTCATCGCTGTAGCCGACAAACGCGAGTGTATATTTGTATTCCGCATTTTCATTTTTACGTAGCAATTTCATTCCCATGATGTCGGTATAAAATTTGATTGAGCGTTCTAAATCTCCGACACGTAACATAGTATGTAAAACTCGATTGTTGGACATTGCTTACTCCTGAAATGACTGGATATTATTTTTTGAGTTGCCCACCTGATAATGAGCAATTGTATCAGTTTAAAGAACCTGACCGATAAGCGCAAATGGCACCCATGTTCCGGTAAAGATGTTTGTGGCGAATTGGGCGTTGAACGGACCAATGCGCTGATTTACCGGAAAAGAAACCCGTCGAATTGCGGATCGTCGGCATCAGACAAATGAAATAAAGTCTGTTTGACATGTTCGAGATGTTGCCACATTGCTTCTCTTGCAGCTTCCGGAGAACGCCTCTGTAGGGCAAACAGGATTTTCTCGTGGTCTTCCAGCCAGGCACTCCGATAATTTTCATTGGTGATACGGACATGAAGCTGACGCCACATCGGGCTTTCATCTCGCCGTTGCCAAAGCTCCCGGACAACATCGTATAGCACACTATTTTGTGAGGCATGAGCAATAGCCAAATGGAATTGTTCATCGCCATCATAATCACCATGACCGGTTTCCAGCTGCTTACGTTCAATAGCCAAGGCTTCGCGCAATGTGGAAAAATCATTTTTAGTCAGATTTGTTGCCGCAAAACTGGCAATCTGGCTTTCAATGATCTGACGGGCTTGTAACAGCTCAAACGGTCCGATATCCGAGCGCGTTTTGGGCATCGATGGCTGAGGATGTGGGGGATCTTGATGAGAGAGAGCAATGACATAAACCCCAGAGCCTTTACGCACTTCCACCAATCCTTGCAGTTCCAGCATGATAATCGCTTCTCTGACGACGGAACGGCTGACCTGCATGGCTTCGGCGATATCTCTTTCCGGAGGTAAGCGTCCACCGATGTCAAATTCTCCGGAAAAGATACGTTGTTGAAGAACCAGACCGATTTCCTGATAAAGTCGTTTCGGGGGGATAACTGAGATATTCATAGCGCCATCTCTTTGGTTATTCGGTTTTTTGTTTATATTCACACAGATCTTCAATAATACAACTGCCACAGCGGGGTTTACGGGCGATGCAAGTGTAGCGGCCGTGCAGAATCAGCCAGTGGTGAACATCGATTTTGAACGCTTTAGGCACCACTTTCAGGAGCTTTTGTTCGACTTCATCGACATTTTTTCCTGAGGCAAATCGAGTTCGGTTGGACACGCGGAAGATATGGGTATCGACAGCAATGGTTGGCCAGCCGAAAGCCGTATTGAGGACGACATTGGCGGTTTTACGTCCGACACCGGGCAGTGATTCCAAAGCCTCCCGGTTTTCCGGGACTTCCCCTTGATACTTTTCAAGTAAAATTCGGCAGGTTTTAATCACGTTTTCAGCTTTAGAATTAAATAAGCCGATGGTTTTGATATAGCTCTTCAACCCATCGACACCCAGCGCCAGAATTGCTTGCGGTGTATTGGCGACCGGATATAACTTATCGGTGGCTTTATTGACGCTGACATCTGTTGCCTGAGCGGAAAGCAGCACTGCAATCAGGAGTTCGAAGGGAGTATCCCAATTGAGTTCAGTTTGTGGTTTGGGATTATTCTCCCGTAATCGTTCGAGAATCTCGATCCGCTTTTGCTTATTCATGACGCTGTTGCTTCCAGTTGAAATGAGTATGACTGAGATGTCACGGTCATCATTCAGTTGTTATCATTATTGAGTCACTTTCGTAACCCGGGCTCTCTCAATTTGTGGTTTGGTTTGTTTGGGCTGCCGAGACGCCAGATATTTATCAATACAGCTTTTGAGGGCAATCAAAAAACCGACACAGATAAATGCACCCGGTGGGAGTAGGGCGAGCAAAAAGCTATTGTCCAGATGTAATACATCGATCCGGAGAACTTTGGCCCATTCCCCCAGTAAAAGGTCTGCACCGTTAAACAGTGTCCCGTTGCCGAGTAACTCTCGGATTGCTCCTAACACAACCAGTACGCAGGTCATGCCCGCTCCCATCCAGAATCCATCTAATGCGGAGGGTAGCACATCATTTTTAGACGCGAATGCTTCAGCGCGACCAATAATAATACAGTTGGTGACGATGAGCGGAATAAAAATCCCTAATGACAAGTACAAGCCAAACGCAAATGCATTCATCAGCAGTTGGACGCAAGTCACCAGTGCTGCGATGATCATCACGAATATGGGAATCCGGACTTCTTTCGGCACATGGTTTCTGACCAGAGAAACGGTAACATTTGAACTGACCAGCACTGCGAGAGTGGCAATTCCCAGCCCCAGCGCGTTGGTGATTGTTGAAGAGACCGCGAGAAGCGGGCACAACCCGAGCAACTGGACTAAGGCAGGGTTATTGTTCCACAAACCATTTTTCATCAAAACTTGTGATTGGCTCATGACTGGCCTCCGTGACAATTGTAAGGTTGACGATAAAGCTGCTCGCGGTTTTGATCAACAAATTGCGTGATTTTCTTGACGGCTTTGACCACAGCTCTTGGTGTGATGGTTGCGCCAGTGAACTGATCGAACTGACCGCCATCTTTACGCACTTTCCACTGCGATTCATTTTCAGCGGTCACTTGTTGACCGGTAAACGACAGGATCCAGTCACTGATACGGCGATCAATTCTATCTCCGAGACCCGGGGTTTCATGATGAACAAGAACGCGTGTCCCAGTGATCACACCTTGATTATTCACCCCGACAATCAGTTTAATCGCACCGTTGTAACCATCAGGAGCAATGGTTTCAATCGCTATCCCCGTCGGCACACCATTTTGTTTGGCGATGTAGGCATGCAGTGTCGGTTGTCCTGTTAAATAGGGAATATCTACGACAGTACACGACCCGGAAAGGACGTTATCGTGAGTTTGGGGGGGAATGACTTGAGCCAAAATGGTGAGCAGTTGTTGTTGCTCCTGTTGCTCTATTTTGTTTTGGGTCAAGTAATGGGTGATCGCTACCACACCTGTGGATACACAGGCAAAAACAGCGAGGATCACTCCGTTTTTTCGTATTGCAGTTAGCATCGTGCCCTCAGTGTCCGTAGGTTCTTGGTTGTGTGTAATAGTCGATCAACGGTACACACATATTGGCGAGAATGACCGCGAAAGCAACTCCGTCAGGGTAGCCCCCCCAGCTGCGAATAATAAAGATCATCACACCGATGAATGCGCCATAGAACAAGCGGCCTTTGACGGTGGTTGACGCCGTCACTGGGTCGGTGGCAATAAAAAATGCGCCGAGCATGGTGGCTCCGGAAAAGAGATGAATCAATGGCGATGTCGTTGTCTCGACACCAAACAGTTGACACAGACTACTGATGACAACCAGTCCGGTGAGATAAGCAACCGGGATATGCCATTGGATCACGCGAACCCGAATCAGTAACAGGCCGCCGAGCAGATAAGCGACGTTGACCCATTCCCAGCCAATCCCGGCAATCGTACCGAATTGCTTATGCGTTAAAACTTCAGCCATTGAATGACCAGTCCGAAACCCATTCTTGATGGCATCGAGCGGGGTTGCCATGGTGACACCATCGACGCTGAGCCGCAGTTGTTGTAGGGAAAGACCGTGGTCATTAAATCCGCTAAAAATAACCGAAAGAGCATCAGATAATGAGGTACTTTCCGCAGACAGTGAGTGTGGGGGAAGCCAACTGGTCATCTGGACAGGGAAAGAGATCAATAACACCACATAGCCAATCATGGCCGGATTAAACGGATTCTGTCCCAGACCGCCATAAAGCTGTTTGGCAATCACAATGGCAAAAATTAAGCCGATGACCATAATCCACCACGGTGCCAAAGGCGGAATTGCAACCGCGAGTAACCAAGCTGTGACCAATGCACTGTAATCCCTGAGAGCGTTGACGGGAGAGCGCTGACGTATTTTCATGATCAGGCTTTCCAGCCCGACTGCGACCATGATACCGAAAATGAGCTGAATGAAAGTGCCCCAACCAAAGAAATAGGTTTGTGCGATGAGTCCGGGAAAAGCCGCGATCGCAACCCACTTCATTAAGTCTGAAGTGCTACGTTTTTGATGCGTGTGTGGAGAACTTGCGATAAAAAATGCCACTACTCTTTTTCCTCCGAATCAGACGCGGATGATGATTGTGATTGTTGTTGTGCCTTTTTGGCTTTGGCTCGCGCAACGGCTGCGGCAACCGCTGCTTTTTTCGGATCCTGCGGCGTTACGGCAGCTTCAGGCTCCGAGTCGGTTGCATCGGATGGTGTTTCATCCGGCACCGGTTGCGCCTGCTGCTGCGCTTTTCTGGCTTTGGCTCGCGCAACGGCTGCGGCAACCGCTGCTTTTTTCGGATCCTGCGGCGTTACGGCAGCTTCAGGCTCTGAGTCGGTTGCATCGGATGGTGTTTCGTCCGGTGCCGGTTGCGTCTGCTGCTGTGCTTTTCTGGCTTTGGCTCGCGCAACGGCCGCGGCAACCGCTGCTTTTTGAGTGCCGTCGCTGTCTTGCTCCGTTGCCACCGAAGTGTCAGGGTTTTGCTCGGCTTCTTTTTCTGCTTGACGTGCTCTGGCTTGACGTTTGCGCGCTTCGCGGAGCTTCATCATTTCACGATTATCTGGTTCATCCGCCCCTGATTGAAGGGCGGCTTCTTGTTTCGCTTTGGCTCGGGCAATTGCTGCTGCAACCGCTGGTTTCGCCTCGGATTTCGCCTGGGTATTTTTAGACTTCACCCGTTCAATCGCAGCCGCGACAGCATCCTGTCCGCCACTTTCTTTCACCATGGCCTGACGACGGTTATCCGCCGCTTTTTTGAAGCGATTTTCTCTTTCTTGTTTCTCCCGTTCCATTCGGGCTTTTTTCTCTTCGAAACGAATTTTGGCTCGTTCAGCCGCTTCGGCTTCTTGTCTCCGTGTTCGGATTTCAGCTTTGGCCTGACGATAATATTGGACGAGTGGTATCTCACTCGGGCAGACATAAGCACATGCGCCACATTCGATGCAGTCTTTTAGGTTGAGTGTTTCGCATTTATCATATTCTTCAGCTTTTGCATGCCACTGTAATTGCTGTGGAAGCAAAGATGCGGGACAAACGTCAGCACACTGACCGCAGCGGATACAGGCTATTTCTTGCTGGTTCGGCGCAATTTCCTTTCGCGTCGGTGCAAGAATACAGTTAGTGGTTTTGGTGATCGGCACATCGGTATGAGGGAGCGTAAAGCCCATCATTGGCCCGCCCATAATCAGGCGAGGTAACCGTTTATCGGGGTGATAATGGTGTGTTTCCAACAGGTGGCGGATCGGGGTGCCTATCAATGCCCAAACGTTACGGGGGTGTTCAAATGCCGCCCCTGTCAGCGTCACGACGCGCTGAATCAGAGGTTCTCCGTGAATAATCGCTCGTTGAATTGCATAGACGGACCCAATATTTTGCACCATCAGCCCGATATCAGCCGGCAGCTTGTCTGCCGGGACTTCAAGATTGGTCAGGATCTTGATGAGCTGTTTTTCTCCCCCGGACGGGTATTTGGTCGGGATGACACGAATGACAATGTTTGTGTCGGTTGCCGCTGTTTCCAGGGCGCGAATTGCTTCCGGTTTATTGTCTTCGACACCAATGATAATGAGTTTGGGCGACAAAATATGGGCGAGGATCGCTATCCCCTGAATAATTTCCCGCGCATAGTGCTGCATCAGCACATCATCTGCGGTGATATAAGGTTCACATTCCGCGGCATTGATGATTAAGATGTCGGTTCGGGCCAGTCCGGAAAGGATTTTTTTAGCGGTAGGAAAACCTGCGCCACCCATACCCGAGATTCCAGCCTGACGAATAATGTCGATTAAGGCTTCCGGCGCGTGTAAATGATAATCAGGGTAGGCGCTATGTTGGTACCATGTTTCTTGACCGTCTGGTTGGATGACGACTGCGAGTTCCGGTAAACCGGAAGGATGAGCGGTTGTCCGCTGCTCGATGGCGGTGACGGTGCCGGATGTCGGAGCGTGCACGGGCAGATGAAACACGGACATCGATTGAGTCAGCGGTTGTCCTTTTAAGACGGTATCACCGACTGATACCAGTAGGTCTCCGGGTTTTCCGATATGCTGCTTCAGGGGAAGCACCAACTCTGCCGGGAGCGTTGCTGGCGCTGGTGGCGTTTGGTTGGATTGATGTTTATTTTCCGGTGGATGGACACCCCCCGGGAAATCCCATAACCGGCCTGATTTAATTTGTTCGATTAATGACAGCATATCAGTCTCTAGTTGTGATTATGGTTAGATAAGGAAGCGTCTTCGGTCGTTTTTGTGTCGGTCACATTGACGACAGGAATTGCATTCATTTGCCATTTCCATGTTTCAGGTGTGGTCTGAACCGGGATCATTTCAATACAATCAGTCGGGCAGGGCGCTACGCAAAGATCGCAGCCAGTACATTCGTCTTTAATCACGGTATGGAGTGCTTTGGTTCCACCAACAATCGCATCCACCGGACAGGCTTGAATACATTTGGTACAGCCGATACACATATCTTCATGAATAAAAGCGACACGCTTGACCGCATCGCTCAAATCATGGGCAGATTCAGGCACATCTACACCCATCAAATCAGCGAGCTTTTCAATCGTCGCCTGACCTCCGGGAGGGCATTTATTGACCTCATCACCGTTGGCGATAGCTTGTGCGTAAGGACGACAGCCCGGATACCCACACTGACCGCACTGGGTTTGCGGTAGAATTGAATCAATTTGATCAACGATCGGATCGCTTTCAACTTTAAAGCGAATCGATGCATAACCAAGAATTGCGCCAAAAATCGCAGCGAGCACAGCCAGTGCAATGATGGCAATAAGAATGACGTTCATTACAGTTTAACCAGTCCAGTAAAGCCCATAAAAGCAAGCGACATCAGTCCTGCGGTAATCATTGCGATGGATGCCCCTTTAAATGGCGTCGGGACATCAGAGACATTGATTCGCTCACGCATTGATGCGAACAGAATCAAGACCAGAGAAAAGCCGACCGCAGCACCGAATCCATAAATGACCGACTCGATAAAGTTGTGATTTTCGTTAATGTTTAGCAGGGCGACGCCCAATACCGCGCAGTTGGTCGTAATTAAAGGTAAAAAGATACCTAACAGACGATAAAGTGTCGGGCTGGTTTTATGCACAACCAACTCTGTAAACTGAACGACCACCGCAATCACCAGAATGAAACTCATCGTGCGTAGGTAGCCGATTCCCAATGGTGTGAGAATGTAACTTTCGACTAAGTAGGAACAAACCGACGCCAGAGTTAACACAAAGGTCGTGGCCAAGCCCATGCCGATTGCCGTTTCCAGTTTTTTGGACACGCCCATAAACGGGCATAAGCCCAAAAATTTAACCAGTACGAAGTTATTTACCAGTACCGTGCCGATGAGCAACAAAAGGTATTCGGTCATAGTTTGCCGCTTGTGATTTTAATGATCCTGTTATTATCCAGTTTTATATACGGAATAACAACCAAGGAAGTCTATGGTTTTTTCGGATGCTGTGTCTTTTGGTTATTGAGTGGCAGATTCAACCGCGGGGTTTGTTTTCGAATCAAGTGTTCACGAGGAGGCTGCATGGTAGGGACAGGACTGTGCGAAGAGCCCGGCGGCGGCGTGGAATATGTTGACCACGTTTAGTCGCACTGGACAAAAAGACTGGAGGCGCAGCGTTATGAGGTGGGGTTCTCTGCCTTCGACGAGGTCGGTAGACGACAGTTCAGTGAGGTGTAATGTCTTTCACTGAACTGTCGGTTTTAGGTTTACACGATTTTGGGCTGGCCGTCAGATGCGGTTGCACCACCGTCTACCGGGAGGTTTACACCATTGATGAAAGAGGCGTCATCGCTCGCGAGAAATGTGACCACAGACGCAATTTCTTCTGGCTCAGCAGCCCGGCCCAACGCAATCCGCTCATTGAATTTATCGCGAATATCCTGTGTCCAGCCGTTGGTCATGTTGGTTTTCACCAGACTAGGACAGACGGCATTGATCCGAACACCATCAGCACCGTGATCCAGTGCCATCGCGCGAGTCAGGTTCACAACTGCCCCTTTGCTGGCACAGTAGAATGCAGCACCCCAGTCACCGCCTAAGCCGGAAACGGAGGCTGTATTAATCATGCAGCCTTTGGTTTTCAGCAGTTCAGGTAGGGCAAATTTGGCGCAATAGACCACACCGTCAATATTGACTGAAGAAATTTTCTTCCAGTCATCGACACTGCCTTCAATGACAGACCCCGGAACATGCACACCGGCATTGTTCACCAGAATATCCAGTTTTCCGAAACGGGCGACCACACCGGCAATCAGTGCTTCCACTTTGTCTGGATCGGAGACATCAATGGTGTGAGCAGAGACACGTTGTTTATCAAAACCTTCAACGGCTTGAGCGAGCTGCTCTTCATTCCAGTCCGCCAGAGCAATGTTAACCCCTTCTGCGTAGAGGCGTTTCGCAATAGCCAGACCAATACCATTGGCAGCTCCGGTGACGAGGGCAACTTTATTGTTTAAGCCTCTCATGCTATTTCTCCTTCCAAATGATGAGTAAAAACAGGATCTTGGTTATTTTCTGTACGCGGCATCATCAGTTTGTAGTTATCGCTGTAATCGACAGGAATGGCTAAGACCGACGGGCCTTCAACGTCCATTGCTTGTTTCAGTGTCGTAACCAGTTCATGTGGGCTGGTTACAGCGAACCCTTTGGCACCGAATGATTCGGCATACGCTTTGAAATCGATCGGGCCGAATTTCACGCCAGAGAAGCGCTGGTATTTTTTCAGTTCCTGCATTTCAACCATATTGTAGGCGTTGTCGACCCACACAATATGAAGAATATTACATTTCAGCCTGACAGCCGTTTCCAGCTCCATGCTTGATTGCATGAAGCCGCCATCGCCTGAAACGGAAACCACTTTACTGCCGGGGTTCAGCAAACTGGCGCCAATCGCCCATGGCAGTGCCACGCCCATGGTTTGTTGTCCGTTGGAGACCAGCATCTGACGAGCGCGGAAACAACTCAGGTATCGGGCAATCCAGATGTGGAAACTGCCCATGTCGAGACAGAGTGTGGTATCGGGCGTAATGATCGATTGCATCGTTTTGATGAGTGTCAGTGGATGAAAACCTTGCTGGTTGTATACAGTTGGATAGGCCTTGATGATCTGGCGTTGCTGAGCCACATCTTCCAATACTGACAGCGCCATCGGAGAGAGGCGGACATAGTCAGAGATACGATTCGCCATCTGATCCAATGACTGGGCGATGTTGCCGACGATTTCCACACATGGTTGGTAGTTGTGCTGATACTCGGCCGGTTCAATGTCAAGGTGAATTACCGGACAGCGTTTACTGTTCCATAACTCGGGATCATATTCTATCGGATTAAAACCAATGGTGAGGATCAGATCTGCATCGCGGAGCAGGATGTCACCGGGCTGATTGTTGAATAAACCGACGCGACCGGCAAAGTGATGATAGTAGTTGATATCAACGGTGCCCGCTGCCTGATAGGTTCCGACGACCGGTAAATACGTTTTTTGCAGAAAACGTGTAATCGAGGCTGCGTTTTCTCTGCGGCTGGCGTGGAGGCCGAGCAAAACGACGCAGCGTTTGGCTTTACCGATTCGGTGAACGGCTTCTTCAATCGCCGTTATATCAGCACAACCGGGTTGAACGTACGCAGCAGGAATTATCGTGTCGGTCTGAGTCTGTTCGGACAAAATATCCTGAGGGAGGCTGAGGAAGCAAGATCCGGGGCGCCCTGACTCGGCAATGCGAAATGCATTGGCGATGATTTCACTGGCAGCGTCAACATGTTGTATTTCAGCACTGAACTTCGTGATCGAACGAAAAATACTGACCGTATCCATACTTTGGTGGGTTTGTTTCTGTTGGTCAGCTCGCTTGACTGCGCCACCAATAGCAATCAGTGGATCGCCTTCTGAATTTGCGGTGGCGACACCGGAGACTAAGTTGCCGCAGCCGGGACCGGAGGTCACCAGAGCCACACCGGCTTTGCCCGTTAGTCGGCCGACGACACCCGCCATAAAGGCAGCGTTGGCTTCGTGACGGACCGGGACCATTTGAATATGGGTGTCTTCGATTGCATCAAACAACCGATCGATTTTGGCTCCGGGTATCCCGAAAATATATTTGATACCGAGGGACTCCAGTTGTTGAGCAATCAACTGAGCTCCGATTTTGGTTGAAGGTTTGGATTGCATGGTTTAGTCCTTATTATTTTGCCTGACATTGTTATTTTTCCGCCTTATCGATGGCGGTACGAATATCTTCCGGAGCCAGATTCGCTTTGAGAAACTCCGTAGAAGCCGGCGTGTCGATCACTAGACGTGACACTTTGCCGATCTGGAGGAATCCGGATGAAATTCTGTAATCTTGAATGTGACCGCCTCCTTGATAGTCATCGGTTATGAAATGTTCGTGATAGCCGGGAACATTGATACCTGTGGTGTATTTGGGGCTGCGAAATCCGGCGATAACGCCTTTTCTTTGTGTGAAACGGAATGTGGGTTGTTCTTTGACGACCTCAAGCATCGGCCGGTAGGGGCGGGTTTGTTTTGGCACTGTACGGGTGCGGACAAAGTCGAAAATGCCATCAATGCGTAATGCACAGAACACATTGTCACTTGGGATCATGTCATCGATCAGTTGATGAACGGCTTCGCGGGACATCCGTGATGTCAGGGGGAGCTCGACACTTGCTTTAAAAAAGGTCATCACGGCAAAAGGGGTCTTTTGCGTCATGTCCGCTGGATTGGCTGAGCCATCAGATTTGAGCTGAAAAACGTTCTTATCAAAAGCAATGAGCTCTCCATCCAGTTGGTTGAATGTTCCCAAACCAAAATCGCCGTGTTCCAGTAACTGTTCCACGGTTGTCGAGCCTTCGTAAACGCCGGCAATCAGGGCGCTCATCAACGAAGTCTGAAAAATTTCACCATCATTGGTCACGTGATGATATTCAGTAAATTCTTTCGCAATATCGAGTGAACAGTCACACTGAGGGGTATAGAATCCGCGCATGAGTTTATCCAGTTGTGCAATCAAGTGTATATTTAGATTGACTTCTTTACCGTACTAAATCCAATATAAAAAAGATTTATTTTGATATGGAAAAGATATGGAATTCCGTTACCTGAAGTATTTCGTCGCTGTTGCCCAGACGCGCCATTTTACAAGAGCGGCTGAGCAACTCGGGATCGCCCAGCCGCCACTCAGTCAGCAGATTAAAAAGCTGGAACATGAACTAGGCGTAGACTTGTTTAAGCGTTTATCCAGAGGGGTCGAGCTGACCAAGGCCGGGGAAGTATTTTATACCGATGCTATGAGTCTTCTTGCTGATGCGGAGCGGGCAATGGCAAAAGTCAGGCAGATTGCCCGTGGTGAAAATACAGAAGTAAAAATTGGCTTCGCAACTTCCACTTCAACCAGCATTCAGGTGCTGGAAAAAATGGGTGCGCTTCAGAATGAGGGGGTCAACCTGAAGACGGCGGAACTGCCGATGTCGGAGTTGGCTGAGCAATTGAAGAACAAACAGCTCGATATTGCGATTATGCGGCTGCCCTGCTACGCCAGTGAATCTTTTGAGCGTCTAACGCTGTTTGATGACCCGTTTGTGGCGGTGATTCCTACGGGCCATCCCTTAGCGCAATTCAAGCGTATCCAGATGAAGCAGCTCCGAGAGCAGCGAATTTTACTGTTTCCGCGTGAAACCGGGCCAGCGTTGTTTGATGGTATGAATACACTGTTCGCCGATGCCGGCATACGGCTTGAGCCACAATTCTCCGCACCGCAGCTACGTACAACGATTGCGATGGCGCAGGCCGGGTTGGGCATTGCGATTGTCCCGTATTCACTGGCCGAGCATTTGGATGATTCCGCTGTTGTGGCAAGTATTGAGGATATACCGTTGATCAGCCGGATCGTGGTCGCTTGGGAAGCATCCAACCTGAATAGGCAAATGCTAAAAGTGGTGGCAAAGATCAGTAAAACAGACGGGTGAATGCAGGAAGCGAGAAAGGTTTGGGACGAATGAGCGTTCGCTGGCTGAGTGTTGGTCTCGCACATTCACCGCACTCCGCAGAGAGCTTATTGGATGTTTTGCGTCCTGTAGGAATCAAAGCCGAGCGCGCGATGTTGGTTGCTACTGGTGGCGTAAACACCCAAGGGCATGATTTTTGGGGTTGGGCTAGTATGTGGTACGATTGGATGGTTAAAAGGTAAGGAAATTGCGGTCGATTCACTACATATTAGCCAAATTATTAAGCGCAGTTGTGCATTAATAGTTTTCCAAGAGCTGATAAATACAGATCCTAAAACGGAAACTCACGGTGAACGACTGTATCGAAGAATTTGGTTTAACTGGTGCAAGAGGTGAGACGGCTTCTGGCTATCAAACCATCATGACATACAGCTTACCAGCAGCGCTGTTTGAAGGTGCGTCCGCAGAGCAAGCGTTGTGGCAAGTGTCACTGACCTTAATGGTGTATAACCAAGATACGCATGTGGCATGACCCGATGGCTGAAGTTGATGATTTGATGAGGTTTCTCATCTCCAATAACGATTAATAATTGATTAGGAACAAGTAAACGTATGAATAATTTTGAAGATGCGGTGATCTTAGGCGTTGCGGGAAACTTCGCTGGCCACTTACAGCAAGCAGGTGAGGCAGATGATTTTGCCCTCTACGGTGATGTGAACGCCAACAAACCCCAAGCATTGTTTCCCATTTATGTGCCTCGTATTGAACATCCGTATTTGTCTGCTTATCCATTAAACGCGAACACGACCAAATTGCCCAATGACATCCTGAACTTACAAATTGAGCCAGAGCTGGCGCTGGTCTGTGATGTTACTTATGAAGATAGTCAAGTCTCGCAGTTAACGCCTACGCATTTTGGCGCATTTAATGATTGTTCGATACGACGTCCGGACGCGAACAAAATCAGTGAAAAGAAAAACTGGGGCGCAGCATCAAAAGGCTTGGCGACTCAACTTATTGCGTTGAAGCAACTCACACCGAATAGTGATATCGACAGATTTAGAATCGCGAGTTTTCACAAGAGAGGGGAGCAACTGTTCGCTTATGGTGAAGATTGTGCGGTACACGAATACTCCTATTTCTATAATGATCTGTTGGAGTGGATTCGTGACCAGATGAACCATCAAGTGGATCGTGGTCCGATGGAAAATATTCACGCACTGCTTAAACAAGCAAACTTTCCTAGTCAGTTAGTGGTAGCCGTGGGAGCAACGCGTTACACCGATTATGGTGAGCAGCACTTTTTGGAAAGAGGTGATGAAAGCATTGTTGTTGTGTATGACAGTAGCCTATACCAACCACACGATGTATTCGGCATGGTACAGAAGGCGCAGTTTGGTACTATTGGTTTATCTTACGTTTGCCAAAAAGTTGTTTAAAAGAGTTGTTTAATCGTTGTAATTACATATCACGTTGATGTGTAATTCCGAACAATTAATATCAATAAACAGTATTATCTCGTCTAGGGCTTGCTGAAAGGCAAGTCTTTTTTTGCACAAAAAAAGACGTCCCAGGACGTCTTTCTTCTTGAATTTAGCTCCTCCCTATATCTAAGCCCTCACTGATCATGATGATGGGTGATGTGTCATCGTTCGTGTTTTTGTAACGTCGTTATTCCAATCAGTGCAACAACGGAAAGTAGAATGATTAAACGTCACGAGAAGCAACAACAATTTGAGGAAAGTGATGCTAATTTGATCGTTGGTAACATTGAAAAATGTCCAATATCACCTCAACAACTAGCGCTAACCACCAGCGATTCACCATACGTCGTTCAAACATTCAACAGTGGTCTGACGGCAGAAGTCTACCGTATCCGTCTTAACGGAAAGGACTACACATTAAAGAAAAAGCGTCCCGTTGCTCGAGTACAAAACCTTGATGGTCAGTTCTCTTTTCTTAATGAAGTGCAACGCCGCTCATATTTTCAACAAATTAAAGATGCGCCTCAAACATCAGACGCATTCAGATGCATCGTTGAGACGATTTACGCAGATTATCGCCTTGGTATTATTTTGTCCGATTGGATTGAGGGAGAACCAGTCACAAAGCTTACGCCATCACTTCTGTCACAGCTTTTTTCTACATTAACTGAATGTGAAAAAGTCGGTTTGTTCGAGTGGGATTTATGCGCCGGTAACCTATTAGTCGATAGCAACCAGAAATTATGGCTATTTGATTTCGGCTATATGTATGAATTTGATCCGCTCACGGAGTTTAACAGTGATGGAACAAACGCGCCTCTGTTCCAATTTTGTGAACGCTTTGAAACCCGTTTCTTCTCTGGTTGGTTACTAGAGCAAGGTTGTTCACACCGCCAGTCCATCGAGGTATTTCGTAACGTCAAACAAGCGGCAGTCAATGTTTTGGCAGAAAAGAAGTCATGGCTTCAACGCCATCGTGCCGATCGTGCTATCTCACATTTTGCAGAGGCATTAAGAGAGCAATATCTAACCGCTCTTGAAAGTGATGCGTCCTTAGAGAACTTATTTACAGTCGAGATGTTCCGCTCACATGTTTTGGATATAGAAGATGACCTCGATGGTAAAAGCTGTACGTCAACCACGATCAAACGAGTCAATACCGTTCTTGAGATGATAGAGAATTTCTATCCGCTACTTCAAGAGCAAGATGCGTTGTTTTTCCATAATGAAGGTAAAAGCAAAGAACAACTGATTAACTCATATCAGAAAAAATTAAGCTTGGTAAAACAATATCAGTTACAGCCGGATGAATGCCCGCGAGATCATGGTTAGCATCAGTCAGGATAAAATATGAAGAGAACACTATCCCTGGATATAACTAGGTTAAGATACAAAAAAAGACGTCCTAGGACGTCTTTTTTCTTGAATTTGGCTCCCTCAGCGGACGCCTAACCCAAACACTTTTGTCACAGTTTGACCTACTTGAGCTAATCAGTCATGTCGTTAATTTTTCTTCAAAGTCATTGCTTGGAAATTAATTGCAGTAAAAATTTTGCATTCATTGGTCGTTTTTTTCTAATTGGCAAAATTCATTGTAAATATCTGCAATGAGATTGAGAGTGCGCCGCTACTATCAACCATAAAATGAATCCAACTTAAGTCAATGAATGATTAATAGAGGGTTCGAAACATGAGTAATAAGTTGAAAGTAGCGATCATTGGTTGTGGTGGTATTGCAAATCAAAAACATCTACCTGCTTTGAAAAATCAATCTGAATTATGCGAAATCGTTGCTTTTTGTGATGTTGTTGAAGAACGTGCTCGTGAGGCGGCAGAACAGTTTGGTGCGGAAGGCGCAGAAGTTTACACCGACTATAAAGAGCTATTAAAAGACACCTCTATTGATGTAGTGCACGTTTGTACTCCAAACGTTTCTCACTGCCCAATCACAGTTGCTGCATTTGAAGCTGATAAGCACGTTTTATGTGAAAAGCCTATGGCAGCGACTACGTCTGATGCTGAAAAAATGATGGCTGCTTGGAAAAAGTCTAGCAAGAAATTCACTATCGGATACCAGAACCGTTTCCGCACCGATGCTCAAGCACTAAAAAAATCTTGTGAAGATGGCGATTTGGGCGAAATTTACTTTGCTAAAGCACATGCTATTCGTCGCCGTGCAGTCCCCACTTGGGGGGTTTTCCCAGATAAAGCGCAGCAAGGTGGTGGTCCGCTTATTGATATCGGTACTCACGCATTAGATATCACTCTTTGGTGTATGGAAAACTACAAGCCTGTATCAGTAATGGGTTCTGTTTTCGAAAAATTAGGTCACCTGCCAGAAGCGGCAGAAGGCAACTTATTTGGTCCTTGGGATCCAAAAGCATACGAAGTTGAAGACTCAGCATTCGGTTTTATCAAAATGGAAAACGGCGCAACTATCTTCCTTGAGTCATCTTGGGCACTGAATGTAAAAGAATCACGTGAAGCTGCTACAACGCTGTGTGGTACTAAATCCGGTGCTGAGATGATCGGTGGTATGAGCCAACAAGGTTACGACCTGATCTTTAATGAAACCACGGGTGGTATTTTGATGGAAAAAAATATCTCCGATTCAGGTGCTATTGCATTCTTCGAAAGCCAAAACGGTGGTTCGGATGCTGACAAAGAGTGTAAACAGTGGCTAGACGCGATTGTTAATGACAAAGATCCATTAGTTAAGCCAGAGCAAGCATTTGTTGTGACTCAAGTTCTTGATGCCATCTACCAGTCTGCCGCTCAAGGTAAAGAAGTTAAGTTAGGTTAAGGAGGAAGCAATGAAATTAGGATTTGTTTCTGCAATCTTAGATCAAAACAATTACGAAGAGATGATCGATATTGCTGCAACATTTGGCTACGAATGTGTCGAAGTTGCATGTTGGCCCGTAGGTAAGTCAGAGCGCCGATATGCTGGTGTAACACATATCGACGTGGAGAAAGTACTGGAAGATGATGCTTATGCATCGACAGTACTGGAGTACGCACAAAGTCGAAATATCGAGATCTCATCTTTAGCTTACTATCCGAATGCATTAGATGCTGATGAAGCTAAACGCACTGCGACGATTGAACATATCGAAAAGCTCATTAAAGCGAGCGCGAAATTGAACATCAATATGGTAACTACGTTTATCGGCCGAGACCAGTATAAAGCGGTCGATGAAAACCTAGAAATTATGGTTGATGTATGGAAACCACTGCTAGAGCTAGCGAAAGCGGAAAACGTAAAGGTCGCGATTGAAAACTGTCCAATGCTGTTTGGCAAAGACCAGTGGCCTGGTGGTCAGAATCTGATGACGACTCCAGACATTTGGCGCAAAGTGTTCGATTTGCTTCCGTACGACAACTTCGGTTTGAATTACGATCCATCACATTTTGTGTGGCAGAGCATTGATTACATCAAGCCAATCTATGAGTTCAAAGACAAGATTTTCCATGTTCATTACAAAGACATTAAAGTGTTTAAAGACAAGCTTGATCGTGTTGGAAGCATGGCTTATCCGCTGGAGTACATGTCACCGAAACTACCTGGTTTAGGTGACGTGGATTGGGGCAAATATGTAAGCGCTCTTACTGATATTGGCTATGAAGGCTTCACTTGTATTGAAGTTGAAGATAAAGCATTCGAAGGCACGACTGAAAAAGTATTGGATAGCTTGAGAATCAGCCGTCTATACATGAAACAGTTTGTAATTTAATAGGGGCAAATATGAAAAATATTAATGTTGCCATCATCGGTTTTGGTTTCATGGGACATGAACATTTATCAATGCTTAAGACAATTGATGGCCTTAATGTAATCGGTATTTCTGATATCGATAAGTCTCAATATGAAGATGTTAAAGCATCCGTTAAATATTACGAATCGAATGAAGTGCTATTCAAAGACCCTGAGGTTGACGTTGTTCTGATTTCAGCAAATAACAATCAACACTTACAGTTAGTAAAAGAAGCAGCAAAAGCCGGCAAAGATATTATTTGTGAAAAGCCTGTCGCGATGACAGTTGTTGAACTTGACGAAATGATAGCAGTAACTAAAGAACATGATGTTCGATTTACTGTTCACCACCAACGTCGTCTTGATAAAGACTACCAAATCACAAAAACAATCTTTGAAGAAGGCTTACTCGGTGATGTCTACCTTCTGAAAAATAGCCTCTACGGCTTCAATGGCAATATGCATGATTGGCATATTTGTCCAAGTGAAGGCGGTGGCATGCTTTATGACTGGGGAGTGCACTTAATCGACCAGATTCTTTGGATGATGCCTGATGCAAAAATCCAATCTGTTTACGCGGATATGCGAAATGTCATTAATGCTGAAGTCGATGATTACTTCAAAATTCTATTGAAATTCGACAACAAAGTTACGGCAGAAATCGAGTTGGGTACATACTTGTTAACGGATAAAAACCACGATAAATGGTTTGAAAGACATTGGTTAATCAGTGGTAACGAAGGTACGGCTTACGTCGATGGCTTCAACCCTCAAGGTAAGATTGTTCGTACGACTCGACTGCTTAAGAACGTTTCGAGTCGCCGAACAATGACAGCCGCTGGACCTACACGATCTTTCGGTCCTCCTGGTGAAGGTGTACTGGTTACTGAGCCGTTACCAGTGGTTGAAACAGAGCATCGCCATTATTTTGAAAACTATGTGCGAGCGTATCATGGTCAGGAAGAGTTCCTTGTTGACGTTTATGAGGCCCGCCGCGTGTTGCATCTAATGGAAATCATCCGTGTTGCAGCATCAACTGGTCATTCACAGCCATTCGAATAAACATAGAGGTTAATATGGGAATTAAAACTGCTGTAAGCCTATATAGCTTACAAGACGAATACATGAATAAAAGAATGTCTTTAGAAGACATGTTTATTTACTTAAATGAAAACAGTGTCGATGGATTTGAAATTATCCCTGACCAAATGTTGCACAACGCGCCATATTTATCTGAAGAAACGCTAGAAAATTGGCACGAACTCGTTAAGAAACATAATGTTAAACCAATTTGTGCAGACGTTTTCTTAAACACAAACTTATACAACAACCGTGAGTTAACAGAAGCGGAATGCGTGAACATTTTAATCGATGAAATTAAAATGGCGCACAAACTAGGAATTAAACTGATTCGCTTAGTTTCGGCGATTCCTGGGTTTGTTATTGAACCTTTATTGCCATATGCAGAAAAATACGATGTTCAACTAGCGTTAGAAATCCACGCAGGTATGAGCTTAGATAGTCCTGCAACGCAAGATTTCATTAAAGAGATGCAACGTGTTGATTCACCATACATAGGTTTGGTTATTGATGCGGGTATTTTCTGTCGCAGAATGCCACGTGTGTTCAATGAATACAATAAACAAGTACTTGGCGTTAACCCTAAGATTGTTGACCAGTTCAACAGCTACTTTGATAAAGGATTAGATGGCCGCCAAGCCTTCGGCGCTAATCATCAAATTAAACCTGAAATTGCAACAATTGCTACTCAGAAAGATATGCCATATATCATGTTGGCTGATGGCTATGAAAACTCACCGTATTCAATTATGGATCAATATTGGAAATACATTAAACACTTCCACTTTAAACTATGGGAGATGGTTGATGGCGAAGAGTACTCAATTGATTACTACGGTCTGTTGAAGTATCTGCATGACAAAGGATTTGATGGTTATGTAGCAACGGAATATGAAGGTAACCGTTGGACACTACCTGGTAACTCTATTCAGGAAAAAGAACAAGTTGCAGCGCACCAGGACATGCTACGTCGCCATATAAACAATATTGAGTCAGGGGATAGCCAAAATGTTTGATAACAATATCTATATCGAAGGAACATGCAAAAACATCTCAAAAGATGGTGAGGTGACTGGTTTCGAACTTCAAACTCATATTCCATATTACCGTGGAATTCCACTATCTATGGTGAATGACGTATTAGTTAAAGCACAAGGTTGTCAGATTGAACGCTCTACAATCCATTGTAGTTTAGACCAAAAACAATGGTTTACGTTAGACGAAATGCCAACAGTTACTACATATAAGTGGGAATACGGCGAGCCATTGTACATCCATGTTGTAAAATCAGGTGGTTTGGAAGTGGGTGAAAATACTGTAGAACTAACAGTCAGTGTTAGAACCGCATACATTCCAGTTCCTTTAGTCGGTGTTAAAGCATTTACACAGGTTATTCGTTAATATTTTTAGCCCTGAAGCTTTACTTTCAGGGCTTTACTAATTTTATGGTAAGACTATGTATTACGGTTTAGATATTGGTGGTACAAAAATAGAGTTCGGTGCATTTGACGAAGATATGAACCGAATTGCCACAAAAAGAGTATCCACGCCGTCTGATAATTATGATGCGCTTGTTCAGGCGATATTGGATTTGGTCGTTGAAACAGATGCAGCTTTTAATATCAAAGGTAAATTAGGTATCGGTATTCCTGGTATCGAATGTCCAAAGTCTGGTGAACTGCTGACTTCGAACATTCCGGGTGCAACTGGAAAAAATCTTAGAAAAACCTTAGAAGAAAAACTGGATAGAACCATCGCTATTGATAACGATGCGAACTGTTTTGCTCTGTCAGAAGCTTGGTCTGTCAATTCAACAGGAAATGCTTCAGTTTTAGGTCTCATTCACGGTACAGGTTTTGGCGGTGGTATTGTTGTCAAAGGTGTTATCCACAAGGGTAAAAACCATTCAGCCGGAGAACTTGGTCATACGACTATTCCACTTTCTGCCTGGAAGTTACTTGGAGAAGATGCGCCTTTGTTCACTTGCGGTTGCGGTAAACAAGGTTGTTTGGACGAGTACTTGTCTGGTCGAGGTTTTGAGCAGTTGTATAAGCACTACTACAAAGATGAAAAAAGTGCAGTCGAAATTATCGAGTTGTATAACGAAGGCAGTGTCATCGAAACTGAATTTGTAGAGATGTTTTTTGAGCTTGTTTCAATTTGCTATGCGAATCTATTCAGTATTTTAGATCCTAATATTGTTGTATTAGGTGGTGGGCTTTCGAATTTTGATGCTATTTATAAAGAAGTGCCAAAACGAATTTCTAAATACCTGTTAAGTGTTGCAAATGCACCAATTATTATGCCAGCAAAATTTGGTGATAGTGGCGGAGTAAGAGGTGCAGCATTATTGAACTATAACTAAAAAATATAGAGATTGTTGTTTTCATATAAGCGCCATTTTGCTTATATTTTCAGAAGGTAATATATTTCCTTAATCCATTGATATTAGTATTAATATCAATAATGGGTGTTGCTTTAGTTGAAATTATAATCGTAATTATATTTCATGGAATTATATTGATGTGAAGATATTCACGATTTCACTAGCTGCTTATTGAATTGGTTGTCAAAAAGGATATGATTAATAAAACAATATGTAGAGCCTGATGAAATGAATGATAGTGATTTTTTAGATTTCAAAGTGGCAGTAGAATCAAACTTATGTGAGAAAACTAGTTTCCATTCAGAAATCGAATTAGTTTATGTTATTGAAGGACACTGTACTATAACGATAGGTACAGAGAAGTTCATTTTAGCTAAAGATGATCTTATTCTAATTAATTCAAATTCATATCATTCAATTAACACCCCTAATTCTTCTTTATTAGTAAAGATAACTATAGATTATTTTAAGATCAGCAAGATACTAGAAGACAACTACCTTCTATTTTGGTGTAACAGTAAGGTGGAAAATAATTTTCGTTATAACGAAATAAAAAAAATAATCAATGAGATTGTTTTGAATTTAATAGAGGATTCTAGTAAAAATAAATTCAAATACTACTCTTTACAGTGTGAATTTATTCAAAACTTAGTTGACAACTTTAAGGTCAACACAAAAAACGCTAACAGTAATATCACAAAAGAAGAACGAAGATTATCTTTTATGCTTAATTATGTTCAGATGAACTATATGCATAAAATAACTTTATCTGATATATCTGAAAAAATTTATATGTCAGTGTCATCATTGTCTCGATTTTTTGTTAAAAATACAGGCGTGTCATTTGTTGTTTATTTGAGAGAAGTTCGGTTACAAAAATTAATTACCAGTCTTATTTATACCGATGAGCCGATTACAAGATTATCTGTAGACCATGGATTCTCTAATCCCTCTATTATGAATAAAGTTTTTATTGAATCTTATGAATTGACACCATCTGAATATCGTAAAAAATTCAGAAATAAGACAAATAATAACCTTAAAAAGGATCTAAGTTTAATTCTCCCTAAGCCAAAGGAAGAACTAAAAAAAATATTAACATCTGGTTATACCTATGAGTCAAGCGATGACCTGATTTATGTTGACGGAAAAAAACAAGTCCATCATAAAGAATGTACTACTGACATTATTAATGTTGGTAGTGCATATAACCTTTCACTGTCAGATGTTCAAAATCACACGCTGTATATTAAAAAGACACTTAATAATAAATATATACGAGTTTGGAATATCTTCTCTGATAGATTCATGATTAAAGATGATAGCCATCCAAACAGTGTCAACTTTGACAACCTTACTCGTGTACTCGATTTTTGTGTAAAAAATGATATATTTGTTTTCATTGATCTTGGTTCTCGTAGTGAAACCGCGAAAACAGGTAAAGATTCAAGTCTCTACAAAACTAATGAAACGCTAGTTTTTAATTCTCGAAGTGAATGGACAGATTTTCTAAGTCAATTTCTAAAGCATATTTTAAAACGATATGGTTCATCGATTGTTAATAAATGGGTCTTTGAAATATCATTTTATCTAAATGATCAAGTGCCATATTATATTGAAAACTATAATAAGCTAGAAGCTTGGTCTTATGGATATGAAGTGATTAAAAGTAATATACCAGACTGTCGAGTCGCAGGACCTGGTATCATACCATCGGATAATTTAATTTCTCTAGAAAAAGAAATAAAATCCATAATAAATACTGGTTGTATACCTGATATATTTACGATGATGGCATTTCCTTATACCGACTATAAGGAATCCGAAGATATCTATAGCACTCGACTTGTTAACCAGAATTTTATTAATGAAGAAGTAGAGATAATCAGAAATATATTGGATAAGTTAGAATTTGTTAACGAATTGTGGTTGACAGAATGGAGTTATAGCTTATCAAATCGAAACTGGATCAATGATAGTTGTCATAGAGCTTCCTATACAATAAAGAACATATTATCCACATATAATAATGTTGATGCATTAGGATTTTGGTATGCATCGGATTTAATAAATGTATACTATGATTCAAAATTTATTTTAGATGGTGGCGCTGGATTAATTACAAAAAATGAAATATCGAAGCCAGTATTTTATGCGTTGAGTTTTTTAACTCGTTTAGGTAAATATTTGGTCAATAAGTCTAATAACTGCATTGTTACAACAAATAATGGCCGTTCGTTTCATATAATATTACACAATAATATCGATCTTGGTCCCACCTCCTTTATAAAAGATGAAGGGAGTTATGATATAACTGATATTGAAAATTTATTTGAGCATAATGGCAATAAAAATATTTCAATAGAAATTGATAACTTGGTTGACGGTCAAAAATATCTAGTTCATCAAAAAATAGTTAATCAGAGTGAAGGCAGTGTTCTTGATAAGTGGAAAGAATTAAACTTCGATCAGGAGCTGTCTTTAGAAGAAATAAATTATTTGAAACAGGTATGTATACCAAAAGTTATAAAGTCAAGATCTTCCGTTAAGTCAAAAAAATTATCGTTAACATTTTCGCTTGGTCCTCATGAGATAAGGTACGTAAATATTAGATTGGATGACTGACTTATATTTACAAGGTTGTTTACTACGAAAATATCAACTCGACCAAGATCAGTGTTTTCAGCGTTGTTGCCTAAATCAGTTGAACCTTTTCCAAGACCTGCTATCTGATCCTTTGTGATGATTAAGGGGCTCTTCTCTCTACCATTACGTGCTCTTCAAGGTTTTATAGACGCTATCTTCGAGCTATTAGATGTTCCGCTGACACCCCCTGATTACACCTGTATCAGTAAACGCTCAAAGACGGTTAAGGTTAAATATCGTAATAAATCTAGAGGGGCGATTCGCCATATAGCCATTGATTCGACTGGCCTCAAAGTCTTTGGCGAAGGTGAGTGGAAAGTGAAAAAGCATAGGGCAGAAAAGCGTAGAACATGGCGCAAACTGCACTTAGCTGTAGATGTGGATACTCACGAAGCGATTAGTGCGGAAGTCAGTCTGGTTAATGTTGGTGATAGTGAAGTACTACCGACGTTGCTCAACCCATTGCGCAGAAAGGTCATTGCCGTCATATATGGCGTCGTTGAACTTGAAGCTGATTTGATCAACAACGCCATTTTTTCGTGAAAGTTTCGCTGAAGATGCAAGATAAATGTGACTGATATAGGTAAATAAAAATTCAGTGATAAGTATCTTGCTAATAATATTGAAGTGGTTTTAATATGCAATAAAAAGATAGGTAATGTGAAAATTACTAATTAGTATTAAAAGTGAATATATCTAATATGTTAATCATGGCTTGAATTTAAGTTATACGAGAATATAACAATTAAATTGTGTGAAAGGTTAACTATGAACTCTAATGATAGATTAGCTTCTAAGAAATCTGTGATATTTTACGGGGCTGGAGATTTTGCTTCTCAGTTAGTTTGGACATATATAGGAGCGTATTTAACGGTATTTTATACTGATATTGTAGGTTTAACCCCTTCTATTATTGCTGCGATTATGCTGGGTGCTAGAATATGGGATGCTTTTAATGATCCAGTAATGGGAAATATTGCTGAAAATACTCGTACAAAATTTGGTAGATTTAGACCTTATATTGCATTTGGATCACCACTTTTGGCTGTTTTCTCAGTATTAACTTTTACCAATCCGTTTGCAGATAATTCTACAATTCAGATAATATGGGCAACAGTAACGTATGCTGTTACTGGAATGCTATATACATTGGTTAATATACCTTATGCAGCTTTATCTGGTGTAATGACAACTAATACATATCAAAGAAATCAGATAAACTCGTCCCGTAACATTGGTATGAATTTAGGGATGATCTTTGTAAACGCACTCTCAATTCCTATTGCTATATTTTTTTCCGGGGAAGGTGCAACTGCTACAACGCAAGATGGGTATGCAATGACAGCTTTATTGTATTCAACATTGTCAGTTCCATTATTCCTCTTAGTTTTTTTTACAGCCAAGGAAAAAATTCAACCTAAAAATGAACATAAAAATAATAGTGTAAAAGTAACATTTAATAACTTGGTTTCTAATAAGTATTTAATGATAGTTACTGCAATAATGCTAATTCAAATGACTGCATTTATGGGGAGGATATCAGTTTCAATATATTATGTTATATATTGTTTAGGGTCATATTCTCTAATTGCTGTTTTCTTTACAATTCCTTCAATTGGTGCTGTGATTGGTTCTATATTTGTTCCATTTTTAGCTGAAAAATACGGAAAACGTAATGTGCTAATGTGTTCAATGTTAATTCAGGCATTAGGTTTGATTATTATATATTTATCACCATTTAATAATTTAACATATGTTTTTATTGGTTGTGTGATATTTGGTTTGTTTAATGTTGGGTTCCCGATGACTCTTTCCATGGTTGCTGATTCTGTTGATTATATGGAATCTAAAACTGGAATAAGGACTGATGGTACTGCTTATGCCACGTACGGATTAGCAACGAAAATGGGTTCTGCTATTGGAGGATCTGTTGGGATACTAATTATTGGATCTTTTGGTTATGTTGCAAATCAAAATCAAACCATGGAAGCTATTAATGGTATTAATTTAGTGGTTAATCTTATACCAGCATTATTATTTGTTCTAGCATCTGCTTTTTGCTTGATGTGGGATATAGATGATGTAGATGTGAAAGGGTTTAAGAAAGACACTAGAAACAACAAAATTGACACATTGATCAATTCGACAAAATTATAACAATAAAATAAATTTTATATTTAATCCTCTGATAAGTGAAATAGATATGAACTCAATAAATAATAAGTCAAAAATTATTTTTTTGGCAGTTACCTTTATATCGTGTAGTAATGGATTTGCCTCGGAACAATTGGAAACTTGGTCAACTAGAAACCCTGTTTCATTTTGGATTGATAGAGCTAAAGAAGATTGGAGGTATGTAGATAATCTGGATGATAACCAAAAAACACTATCTGAAAAGTTGAAGAGAATTGATATTACCGATTCTGGTGATTTTAAATATTCTTTTAATGGTACTTATAGAATACATTTTGTTAATCGATGGAATCAAAATTTTGTTGAGGGAGACCGTCAAAAAGATGAGTATCTTTCCAGGATTTTCTTAGGTTCAGAGCTGAATTATAAAGATCGGGCCAGGGTTTATGGTGAGTTAAGAATTAATAATACTAACTTCACAGATAATAGTCCGGTAGACGATGGTGGTACAGATATTCATCAACTCTTTTTAGAATACTCAAATTCTAACCTTTTCGATAAAGACTGGACTGTAAAACTTGGCCGCCAAGAGTTTCTTTTAACCAGAATGCAATTTGGTAACCGCGAACTAAGTGGTGTTCAAGCCTCTTGGGATGCTATTAGTACTCGCTTTTATGTTTCCGATGTCGAGATAGGTGCATATTGGGGAGAAGAGGTATTGCCCGTATACAAAGATGGTAGTTGGGCCGGAAATTTTGACGATAAGGGTACAGGCAATAAATCGAAAGGTATTTATGGCATTGTAGCTGGTGATTACGGGCAACTTACAGGGTATGTCTTAGATACTAAAATCTATAATTGGTCCTTCATTCATGCAAATCCTGGCTGGGAAAATATAACATCTTTGGGGTTAAATGCATTTAAATATACTCGTTCTGGTTTTGGCTATAGTGGTGATCTTATATATCAATTTGGTGATCAGGAAGGTAAGAACGTCTCTGCATATATGGGGTTTGGGACAATTAACTATAATTGGGACCTTGATTGGAAATGGCAGTTAGGAATGGTTGGCCATTATGCTTCAGGTACGAAATCTGATGACTCATCGTTACATACTTTTAATCCTCTTTGGACTGATGACATTTTAGATGCAGCGAATACCGCGGCATACAGTAATGTCATCCAAGGAGGGCCTTATTTAAGTGTTGATTATGCTCCTGCTCAAACCGTTTATTTCGGGTTTATGTCAACGTGGCGAGTATCTAAAGACGATGCGATTTATACCAAAGATCAGTCTCTGCTTTATGGTGCTGATTCAGACGAAAAGTACGCATATACACAAGCCGCTATACGTTTTCATAATTTAATAACGACAAACTTGAAATTTGACGCAGCGTTACTTTATGCTTTTGATAGCAAGTATTTGGAGGACGTAATCGATAGCAAGGTAGCCGACTCTAGACGCTGGGACATGCAGATCACATATAATTTTTGAATTATTTGGTGTTTGATTTTGTCACTTGTAGTCACATGAAGCCAGCAACAGTGTGTCGATTTACAGGCAAGTAAGAAAATTGGTTTTTGTCCACGTGAGCTAGTGCTAGTTCAATGACGTCATTATGAAAGAGTTTAGTTTCATTTAGCGTAGTGCGAGCTAGAGCTCTTAGACCATGGGAGACTATACGGCCTTTAAAGCCCTAAGGGCGATGTTAGCTGTTTGGCTGTTACTCGGCCTCATAGGTTTTTTATAGGAAGCGAATACATATTCGCTTCCACCATTTATTTTTTTCATCTCATTCAACAGATTTAAAGTCTACGGAGTTAGAGGCACTAGGTGATCCCTTCGTTTCTTCATTCTATCTGCTGGAATAACCCATAGATTTTCATCCCAATCAAGGGTTCTACCCATATTTTACGGACACATCTATAAAGAGGCATACTATGCCTAAAAGGAGTGTCTATGACCAAGCGAAGAAAATATTCTGCAGAATTCAAACGCGAAGCCGTTGCGCTGACTCAGCAACCGGGTGTGAGTTGTCGTCAGATAGCATTAGATATCGGCATCAATCCTAACTTATTAAACCGTTGGAAACGAGAGGCGGAGCAGTCACAAGATAAAGCATTTCAAGGCAGTGGCTCTCCTCGTGATGAAGAAATGGCGAGGCTAAAACGCGAATTAGCGAAAGTGAAAAAGGAACGAGATTTTTTGCGAGAAGCGGCAACGTTCTTCGCCAAAGAGTTACCGTAAGGTATCTTGCGATATCGCGTTGCCGCGATGTGTTTTCTATTCGCCTCATGTGCCGTTGTTTGCGCGTCTCTCCTAGTGGTTATTACGCTTGGGTGGAACGTCAGCCAAGTGCGCGTGCTCTTGCTAACGCAACGTTATTAAAACGAATGCGCGAGATCCATGATGATAGCGGTGGTATTATCGGCGCACCACGTATGCACGAAGATCTGCAAGCCGAAGGGTTGCAAGCGAGCTTAAATCGTGTCGCCAGGCTGATGTCAGCGAATGGACTTTATGGCAGGCCGCGTAAAAAAGGTCGAGGGGCAAAGCGACAGTCCGCACGTCCTGACGGTTTAAAGAATCATCTTGAGCGGGACTTTCATGCTTTGGAGCCGGAAACCAAATGGGTCACAGACATTACAGAAATTGGGACACTTGAAGGGAAGCTTTATCTGTGTGTGGTGCTTGACCTGTTTAACAAGCTCATCGTTGGCTGGTCGATGCATCATCGACAAGACCGTCATATGGTGATTCGAGCCGTCGAAATGGCGGTTTGGCAGCGACAGGAAAGACATCATGTTATCTTACATTCAGATCGTGGCACACAATTTACCAGCGGAGATTATCAGCGCTTTCTCAAGCAAAAGAACCTAACCAGCAGCATGAGTGCTGTAGGCCATTGTGCAGATAACGCGGCTTGTGAAGGGTTCTTCGGTGTGATGAAACGGGAACGAATCAATTATCGACAATACCGGACAAGAAATGAAGCCAGAGCAGATATTTTTGATTATATCGAACGGTTCCATAATCCAAGAATGCGACGTAGACTGGCGAATCAAGACAGCAAGTTTACGTCTTTACTAAACCGTCCGTGAAAACGGGGTAGAACCCCAATCTCATCCCAATCAATCTCATCCCAACGAGCTTGTGCTGCCTCAATAGGGCGGGTTATGGTATGTAGTTGCCATTCAATCATACATCGAGTGGTTTAGCGTTAGAGATTTGTTTATCTGTTAAAGGTTTAGTTGTTCTTGCCATGATTGGTACACCGTAAATTGGAACATACGGACAATGTACCTATTTGTGTACCTAAACTTCTAAGTGAGTACGAGTCAGGAAAAGACGTTAAGAGAATGCAATCCCTTGAAATAGCTAGGTTTAGATACAAAAAAAGACGTCCTAGGACGTCTTTTTTCTGGAATTTGGCTCCCCCTGCGGGACTCGAACCTGCGACATACGGATTAACAGTCCGCCGTTCTACCAACTGAACTAAGGGGGAATGATGAAACGGAATGGATGGTACTTATCCTGATTGAGTGTGTCAATGTTTGTACGCCAAAAAAAGGTCAGAAAACAGCAGAAAAAATACTTTACTTTCTTGTACCCCTTACGGCTCTAAGGCTTTATTTACTTATCCACTAATTTTGTGGATAAGTGTGTTGATGAAAGTTGATTAAATCTAAAGGTGTACTTTTATCGAGCAAGTTTGGATTTGGATTTGGATTATTTTTCTTTGTAACGCATTGTAATTAAATGATTTTTATATTTATTCACAGTATTAATGAATGTAATGCGAATGATAATCAAATGCGTGAAATGTTAATTTATGTGCTGATATTGGGGAAAAGTAGTGGATTGTTTTTGGGGTGAAAATGTAGGTTTTCGCGCGAGGGTAGGCAATATATCAAAACATTTTTCAGATAGCCAGATCATTTTAGGACAGTGTGATTTGTTTTGTAAAATAACTGCTTGCTACTTCGTTGGGAAGGCAGCGACAATAAGAGATATTTCTTTCCACATATCCTGTCGTGGAAGGAGCAAAGAATGACTTAATGAGATGATGCAGAGGGAAAGATGAGTAAAGCATTTGAACTGGTTTCTGCGTATCAACCTTCCGGAGATCAGCCGGCAGCGATTCAGCAACTATTAGAAGGATTGGATGCCGGTCTGGCACATCAAACATTACTTGGTGTGACGGGGTCGGGAAAGACATTTACCTTAGCGAATGTGATTGCTCAGGCGCAGCGCCCGACCATTGTACTGGCGCCAAACAAAACTTTGGCCGCCCAGTTGTTTGGTGAGATGAAGGCGTTTTTCCCGAACAATGCTGTTGAGTATTTCGTCTCTTATTATGATTATTACCAACCAGAAGCTTATGTGCCAACCACAGATACATTCATTGAGAAAGATGCTTCTGTCAATGCCCATATTGAACAAATGCGGTTATCTGCCACCAAAGCTTTACTGGAAAGGAAAGATGCCATTATTGTTGCCTCTGTCTCGGCTATCTATGGTCTGGGCGATCCCGATTCCTATTTGAAAATGATGCTCCACTTACGCCGGGGAGATGTGATTGATCAGCGGGCAATGCTTAGACGCTTAGCAGAATTACAGTATTCCCGGAACGAGGTGGGGTTTGAACGGGGTCAATTTCGGGTGCGTGGTGAAGTGATCGACATTTTCCCGGCTGAATCGGAAAGTGAAGCCGTGCGGGTAGAGATGTTTGATGATGAAATTGAACACATCAGCTTGTTTGATCCTCTGACCGGTGCCGTGATCCAGAAAGATTTGCCCCGTTATACGATCTATCCGAAAACCCATTACGTTACGCCAAGAGAGCGGATTCTTGATGCCATCGAACAGATCAAAGTCGAACTGAAAACCCGACAAGCCTACTTTATTGAGCATAATAAATTGCTGGAAGAGCAACGGATTTCCCAACGTACGCAATTTGATGTCGAAATGATGAATGAATTGGGGTTTTGCTCCGGGATTGAAAACTACTCCCGTTATCTGAGTGGGAGAAATGAGGGCGAGCCGCCACCCACATTATTCGATTATCTACCTCACGATGGGGTTCTCATTATTGATGAATCGCATGTGACGGTGCCGCAAATCGGCGCGATGTATAAAGGCGACCGATCCAGAAAAGAGACATTGGTTGAATTTGGATTTCGCTTGCCTTCCGCTTTGGATAACCGACCTTTAAAATTTGAAGAGTTTGAAGCGTTAGCGCCCCAGACAATTTTTGTATCAGCCACGCCCAGTGCTTATGAAGTGGATAAATCCGGTGGAGATATTGCGGAGCAGGTGGTTCGACCCACTGGATTGTTGGATCCGGAGCTGGAAATTCGTCCGGTTACCACTCAGGTTGATGATTTATTGTCTGAAATTCATCTTCGAAGTGCTCAAAATGAGCGGGTGTTGGTCACAACGTTAACCAAGCGGATGGCTGAAGATTTAACCGAGTATCTGCAAGAACACCATGTCAAAGTGCGTTATTTGCATTCCGATATCGATACTGTTGAGCGGGTCGAAATTATTCGCGATCTCCGCTTGGGAGAATTTGATGTGCTGGTAGGAATTAACTTGTTGCGAGAAGGGTTGGATATGCCGGAAGTCTCTTTGGTTGCGATTCTTGATGCAGACAAAGAAGGATTTTTACGGTCTGAACGCTCTTTGATCCAAACCATCGGACGTGCAGCCCGAAATCTTCGTGGTAAAGCGATTTTGTATGCCGATCGGGTCACTGGTTCGATGAGACGGGCGATAGATGAAACCAACCGCCGTCGTGAAAAACAACAGCGTTATAATGAAGAGATGGGGGTTGAGCCTCAAGCATTGCGCAAAGATGTCAAAGATATTCTGGAAATTGGCGATATCGCCAAATCAAGACATAAGCGTAAAGCTCCGCAGCGGCCGTTGTCTCAAGTTGCAGAGCCAGATTCTGCATACGGTGCTCTCACGCCACAACAGCTTGAAAAAGAGATCAGTAAGCTGGAATCCCAAATGTACCAATATGCGCAGAATCTTGAATTTGAACAGGCAGCGCAAAAACGGGATGAAATCGAAAAACTTCGCGAACAATTTATCATCAACAGCTAAACTGCATATATAGGTAAAAAATAGTAGATAAAAAAATAGCCAATAGAAAGGTATCTATTGGCTGTCAGAATGTGAATAACTTTATTCACTAACAACGTCAGTTGGCTAGGTGACCCCTGAGGGTCAATATAACTATAAGCATATACTATGCCAATTATAGACTGTCAAAATGCTTGTTTTGAGAGGTTCTTTCAAGGTTTTTTGGAAAAATATTTGCAATATGCAATTCTCGATGCGATCATTGTGCAAAATGCAATTTAAGTTGGCTAAGTTATGCAATCTGAACAATTACCACAAAAAAGTAGATATCTGCTGATGGTTGAAGATACAGCGTCTGTTGCCGTGCTGTATCGAACCTATCTTGAGCCTCTGGATATTGACATCAATATTGTCGGTACGGGGAAAGAGGCGTTAGAGAGTCTTGAAAAAAGAGAACCTGATCTGATTCTGCTCGATTTACGGCTTCCGGATATGACAGGCATGGATGTGTTACATGAGGTGAAACGGAAATACCCGGATGTTCCCGTCATTTTCATGACCGCTCATGGCTCAATTGATACGGCCGTCGAAGCCATGCGCTATGGTGCTCAGGATTTTCTAATTAAACCATGCGAAGCAGACCGATTACGAGTTACTGTAAATAATGCGATTCGTAAAGCTTCAAAAATTAAGAGTGATTCCGATGACCCGCGTAGCCAAAACTATCAGGGATTCATCGGCAGTAGTCAAACCATGCAGGCCGTTTATCGAACCATTGACTCTGCGGCAGCGAGTAAAGCCAGTATTTTTATCACCGGAGAAAGCGGTACCGGGAAAGAAGTGTGTGCTGAAGCTATTCATGCTGCAAGTCGGCGAGGTGATAAACCTTTCATTGCGATTAACTGTGCAGCCATTCCGAAAGATTTAATTGAAAGTGAACTATTCGGTCATGTTAAAGGTGCTTTTACGGGAGCAGCAACTGATCGACAAGGTGCTGCGGAGCTCGCTGATGGCGGGACTCTATTTCTGGATGAGCTCTGTGAGATGGATTTAGACTTACAGACTAAATTGTTGCGGTTTATCCAAACCGGTACGTTCCAGAAAGTCGGTTCATCAAAAATGAAAAGTGTTGATGTTCGCTTTGTCTGTGCGACAAACCGTGACCCGTGGAAAGAGGTTCAGGAAGGTCGTTTCCGGGAAGATTTGTACTATCGTTTATATGTGATCCCACTTCACCTGCCACCGCTTCGGGAGCGTGGTGATGATGTCATCGAAATTGCTTATTCTTTGCTCGGTTATATGTCCAAAGAAGAAGAGAAAGATTTTGTTCGCCTTGCCGCTGAAGTCGTGGAACGTTTTAGACAGTACGAATGGCCGGGCAATGTCCGTCAATTGCAGAATGTTTTACGTAATGTGGTTGTGCTGAATCAGGGTAAAGAAATCACGCTGAGTATGTTACCACCCCCATTGAATCAACCGAAAGAAAGTTATCTCCGTTTGGTTCAACCGATGATGGAAGAAAGGAAACCTTCAGTCCATGAAATATTTCCATTATGGATGACAGAAAAAATGGCAATCGAAAATGCCATTGACGCCTGTGAAGGAAATATTCCGAAAGCCGCAGGCTATCTGGAAGTGAGCCCTTCAACCATTTACCGCAAGTTACAGTCTTGGAATTCAGAAGAGAAAGCATAGATATGAGTGAAATCATGAATCAAGAAACGATTTCGTCATTGTCACGGGAAATAGGAGAGGAGAATATTCCTGTGCTACTGGATATTTTCCTCGGTGAATTAGAAAACTATCAGGCGACGTTATCGGAAAGTGAAGGACCAGAACAGCTTGAGCTGTTGAAAGAGATCAGTCATGCACTCAAAAGCAGTGCTGCGAGTTTTGGCGCTGATCGTTTATGTGCGATGGCGATTGACATCGATACCCGCGGGAAACAAGGATTACTGCTCAATACCAAACAGGAAAAGCAGAACTTGATCAAACAGCTCCGCGAGACATATACATCCTATATGAGTTTAGTTGAGCATGAGTCTTAGCTAACCCAATGAGCAATGATGAGTGTGATCGCTCATCATTGCGCGCTGCTGATATTATTTGTGATACAGCTCGTTGATGAGTTGTTCTTCTATGACCTGTTTTAGTTTTTCCCGTTCGTGACGCCATCCTTTATCCGGGGAGGCAAGGTTACGAGTGATAATCCGACAATCTGTGGGATGTTGGTCTGGTGGTGTCTCACATAAAATCAGATCAGCCAGTCGTCCGCCACAAGCCCGTTGGCACCAAATGAGTTTGCGGTTGAGATCCATCTTTTGAGCCGGCCCGTATTCCGGGGCGAGGTTGTCAATATAAATCAGGATGGCCCGGCGGTTTTTCGCAATGGCTTTGCCCAATTCAGGCAGTAGTAATGGCGGCATAATGCTGGTCAAGAAACTACCGGGGCCAAGCAGAATTGCATCCGCATGATCAATCGCTTCGATCGCTTCATGAGTTGCCGGTACTTGTGGAGAAAGCTCTAGCCGTATGAGTTCTTCGGTCATTTCATCCACACTGGTTTCTCCAGTGACGATGTTGCCATCTATGGTATGAGCGGAGAGATCGGCCGGGTGTTCTGACATTGGCAGAATATTGATTGATACATTCAGCAGGGTGCGAACCAAATTAATCGCTTCAAGCGGCCGGACGGATAAGTCACCTAACGCTGTTAGCATCAGATTACCTAAATTATGCCCATCAAGTTCACCTTGTCCTCGAAACCGATATTCAAACATCATCGAAGCGGTTGAGGGTTCGGTAATCAACTGGTTGATACAATTCCGGGTGTCCCCCCAGGCAATACCGCCCTGACAGTGGCGAATCCGACCTGTCGATCCCCCGTTGTCCGTTGTCGCAACAATGCCGGTTGCATTGGGACCAAAATCACGAATGGCAGCCAATACACGCCCGAGTCCATGTCCTCCGCCAATCGCAACAACTTTTTTCTCTTGATAGAGTCTTTTTTGATAAGAATTCATAGTTGTCATTATCTATAAGTGAATCGCGGTTAAGGGTAGTCGAATTTTTTGATCCAGAATACTTCTTCTGTGAAAATTTGGCTGGAATACTCAAATTTTTTGATAAGGAAGTAGGATCTGTTCAAAAAAATTTGTAAACTGAAAAACATGTTAATTGTGATGACACATGTCTCATAGTTGCCATAGCTCCGAGTTTGACGGGCTAAGTTCCGGATGGAATAGGCTTGTTAAACCTGTGGTCGATGTTGATGACCCGAGGGTGGGATTGGAAATGATCTTGCCTCCCGTGTTTGGAAAGGTGTTCCATGGCTCAATTTGAAGATAGCTTTCAGCGTAAATTTTACTATTTACGTCTGTCGTTGACGGACGTATGCAATTTTAAATGTACCTACTGTTTGCCGGACGGATATCAGGCAGAGGCTCAGCGGCCTCAGTTTTTATCGTTACCGGAAATTCAGCGGGTTGTCACCGCATTCGCAAGTTGCGGGACCTCTAAGGTGCGGCTAACCGGTGGTGAGCCGACACTCCGTCGGGATTTTACCGATATCATCAATCTCGTCTCTTCTACACCCGGCATTGAACAAGTGGCAATGACCACCAACGGGTTCCGTCTGGCAAAATCAGCAGCGGAATGGCGTCAGGCTGGGTTGACCAATATTAATGTCAGTGTTGATAGCCTCGATCCGAGGATGTTCTATCAGATTACCGGTGAAAATAAATATCGGCAGGTCATGGACGGTATAGAACAGGCGTTGGCGGTCGGTTTTTCTCAAGTCAAAGTGAACGTCGTCTTATTGAAGGGGCTAAATGACCGTCAGTTGCCCGCATTTCTGGATTGGATTCGTGATTTGCCCATCCAGCTCCGTTTTATTGAATTGATGCAGACCGGAACGATGGATGACCTCTTCCAGCGGCATCATGTTTCGGGGCAGGCCGTTTATCAGCAACTACTCGGTGAAGGATGGATCCCGAGGGTGCGCGCTTGTCATGATGGACCCGCTAAAGTTTTAACGCATCCCGACTATCAGGGAGAACTCGGTTTCATCATGCCTTATGAAAAAGATTTCTGTGCGAGCTGCAATCGCCTGCGCGTTTCAGCGAAAGGCAAGCTGCATCTATGTCTGTTTGGTGAAGCGGGGATTGAATTGCGTGATTTACTTCAGCAAGACGAGCAGCAGTCAGCACTGATTGAGCGGATTCAGCAGGCTCTGGGTGAAAAGGCCGTGAGTCATTTCTTACATGAGGGTCACGCGGGTATGACGCCCCACTTAGCATCGATTGGCGGTTAGTCCGCTTTACCGTTATCAGCCAATAATGCTGACCGGATTGGTCAGAGCGTCATCCGCTGACAACGGACGTTAATTTCAATGATGTGCCATCCGTATGGAGCAAACCGCTCATAGGGCGCATCAAGGCGAACCATGTCGATATCATCAATGATCAAAATAGGTAAATCTCTATGGGACATGCACAAACTGAATTCAGACCGGCAAAAATTGCGGTCTTAACCGTTTCTGATACGAGAACGGAGGAAAATGATACATCCGGTGGCTATTTGGCTGAACAACTTCAGCAAGCCGGGCATCAGCTCATGGATAAACAGATAGTGGTTGATGATCGTTATAAAATTCGGGCGATTGTTTCCCAGTGGATCGCGGATGAAGGTGTTCAGGTGGTTTTGATCACTGGTGGGACAGGCTTCACTTCTCGAGACAGTACACCGGAAGCACTGACACCACTATTTGACAAACAAGTGGAAGGATTCGGTGAGTTATTTCGAATGGTTTCTTATGAAGAAATTGGCACTTCGACCATTCAGTCACGGGCGCTTGCCGGCTTTGCCAACCATACGGTTATTTTTGCTATGCCGGGTTCAACGGGTGCCTGTAAGACTGCATGGACAAAAATTATTGGTCAGCAGTTGGATGCATCACATCAACCATGCAATTTTATGCCCCATTTATAAGCCGCATTGGAGTCAAACATGAGTCAACTCACCCATATTAATGCCGCTGGTGAAGCCAATATGGTGGATGTTTCCGAAAAAGCTGATTCAGTTCGTGAAGCAAGGGCCGAAGCATTGGTTTACATGGCGGAAGAAACATTACAATTGATCCTTTCCGGTCAGCATCATAAAGGGGATGTATTTGCGACCGCCCGTATCGCTGGGATTCAAGCCGCGAAACGAACCTGGGAACTGATCCCGCTTTGTCATCCACTGTTGTTATCGAAAGTGGAAGTCCGCTTGGCAGCAATCGAGACTGAATCGTGTGTCAGAATCGAATCTTTGTGTCGGTTGACAGGAAAAACAGGCGTTGAAATGGAAGCGTTGACAGCCGCATCTGTTGCCGCGCTGACGGTTTACGACATGTGTAAAGCCGTTCAGAAGGACATGGTCATCGGCCCCGTTCGATTACTGGAAAAGTCTGGAGGAAAATCAGGCCATTTTAAGGTGGAATCATGATTAAAGTACTATTTTTTGCTCAGACCCGAGAGCTCGTCGGGCAGGCAGAACTTGAATTACCATGTACGTTTGCAACCCTTGATGCGCTGAGGTGTGATTTGGCGAAGCGCTCAGAGAAGTGGGCGTTAGCAATGAACGCTGATCGTTTATTGGCTGCAATCAATCAAACCATCGTGTCACTGGATACTGCGATTGATGATGGTGATGAAATTGCGTTTTTCCCACCAGTGACAGGCGGTTGATATGGGATACTCAGTTGCTGTCCAACACGATGATTTTTGTGTTGAAGATGAATATCAGGCATTGTCTCAGGGAGACGATGCTGGTGCGGTTGTTACGTTTGTCGGCAAAGTTCGGGATATGAATCTGGGTAATCAGGTGACAGGATTACATCTTGAACATTATCCCGGAATGACAGAAAAAGCGCTGAATACCATTTGTGAGCAAGCGTTACAACGCTGGCCTTTATTGGCAATTCGCGTGATTCACCGCATCGGTGATTTGGCGATTGGTGCGCAAATTGTGTTTGTCGGTGTCAGTAGTCACCATCGCGATGCGGCATTTGCCGCCAGTGCCTTTATTATGGATACACTGAAGACTCAGGCTCCTTTCTGGAAGAAAGAGACAACGCGTAGCGGAGAACGCTGGTTAGAGAGTCGAGATTCGGATCGAGTAGCTGCTGAAAAATGGCAGTAATTTCCAACAATTATTGTGATTTAACCTCAAGTTCAATTCATTTTGTCTTTCTCTGTCTATTTTTTGTTTCTCTGTTAACAATGATGAATGAAATTGAGTGATTCTATTTAGCAATTAGCTGAAATTAGTCAACACTTACCTTAAAGGCCCAGATGATAGGCTCGAAGGAGAGAACGATGGAATCACTCAAAGTTAGACATTATATGACACAGCATTCGATTACCTTCAAAGCTGATATGTCATTATCTGCCGCATTGGAAAGAGTCATTGAGTTTAATGATTTTTTTAGTGGCCCGGTGATTGATGATCATGGCAGAGTGATTGGTTTTTTATCGGAGCAGGATCTACTTGATAAGTTGGTGAAAGTCAGTTATTTCTGTCAGGACTCCCATATGGTGGGTGACTGCATGACACAAGTGGTTGATACCGTCAGCCCTGATTTACCGGTTATTGAGTTAGCCGATCATATGCGTGATGGTCGCTCAACCTATCCTGTGGTTGAAGACGGGCGATTAGTGGGTGTGATTAATCGACGGGCTGTACTGAAAGCGATTAATAAAAACCTTCATAGTTGCTTTAAACGTCAGGTATAAATTCGGCTGCTCGGATAGTCGCATTCATTGTGTTCAATAAGCCTCGAAATGTTATTTCGCAGGCTTTTTTTGTATTCATTTAAGACTTATGTCACATATTGATGAAATATGATGTTATGTATATTCATCATGTGTGATCTAAGTTGGTTAATGGGAGCCGAATCTTGGTTAAAGTGCGATGAACATTTCATGATACTGAAGTTTGAGTATTTCAACCAAGACGATAATGAAGGAGACAATAATGTCAGATAAAGTTTTTCATCTCGGAGTCACGCAAGAAGATCTGAATGGTGCAACACTGGCGATATTGCCCGGTGACCCTGAACGCGTTAAGAAAATTGCTGACCAGATGGATTCCCCAGAATTTTTGGCGAGTCATCGTGAATTTACCCTGTATCGCGCAAAAGTTGAGGGTAAACCTGTCATTGTTTGTTCAACCGGTATCGGTGGGCCATCCACTTCAATTGCGGTAGAAGAGTTGGCACAGTTAGGCGTTCGCAGCTTCTTACGTGTTGGTACAACAGGGGCAATTCAGCCCAATATTCAGATCGGGGATATCATTGTGACAACCGGTGCTGTCCGGTTAGATGGTGCAAGTCTGCATTTTGCACCGATGGAATTTCCGGCTGTTTCAGATTTTGCCGCGATGAGCGCACTCAAACAGGCTGCTGATGACCAAGGAATCCCGGTCCATACGGGAATTACGGCTTCGAGTGACACATTCTATCCGGGTCAGGAGCGTTACGACACGTATTCTGGTCGGGTGACGCGTCGTTTTCAGGGCTCTGTTGATGAGTGGCAAGCGATGGGTGTGATGAACTTTGAGATGGAATCCGCAACGCTGTTTACGATGTGCGCCAGTTCTGGTTTGCAAGCCGGATGTGTGGGAGGGGTGATTATCAACCGAACACTCAAAGAAATCCCGGATCATGCTGTTGTCAAAGAAGTGGAAGCAAAATCAATCCGTGTTGTTGTGAAAGCTGCAGCGCTCTTGCTCGCTTGATCCTCACCTAAACTAAATTTTTCGGGGCGTCATGTGTGATAACACGTGACGCCTTTTATTGGTCTAGGCCGTGAGTAACTTTGGGAGCGGAAGGTACAGTGTCTCAATGAGCTCTCCCAACATATGATCATAAACGTGAGCAATACTCAGCGAAATATCAGCGGTCATCTGATACATGGCTTCGGGACTAATATTGTAGTCAGAGTGCTTACTCACATCTGATAAAATCGCCAGTGCTTTGGTACATATCGGGGATGAGATCGATAAAGGACTCACCATCGTCAACTGGTTCACTTTTCTCGCGAGTATGTCAGCACAGTGTTGTAAACGCGTTTGTCCTTCGGGTGTATTCATGTCTTCGATACAGATTCTGAATTGGGTCAAAGCGTCCATCGCATCAATGACTTGTTGCCAATTCATATGATATTCATCACTCAAATCTTCTCGGTTGACTTCGATTAACCAAGCGAGCATGACTTCATCCATAAGAAACATACAGTGGCGGATTGCTTTACCGTGAATCATTTGATTGCGGGAAATCGTCCGTTCCGACCAATCCTGAATGAGTGCTTTCAGTTTGAGTTGCAGCACTCGATACATTGGCCGGTTATCAAAATGAGCAATGGAAATGAGGTGTGTGGTTTTCTCATTCAGCAGTCCGGCAAGATGCTCGATTTCAACATCTCTATGCTCACCAAACATGAGTACATGGTGTGTGGCACTTCGGTGTTGGCGGCACAGATACAGCACCTGACGTAAATCAACCAGTAGTTCATACTTACGTTGCAAGGTCGACTCACGTTGTTTGGCAAGATAAAACATGAATCCGAGTATACTGACGGAAATCAGCATCGAAATAATGACAAACATAACCAACTCCTTGTTTGTAGAGAAAGGGCTTGATTTTGTGGTTGTTGAACCTTGTGCAGAATAGCGTTGCGTGCGCTAAAAACATCAGCCAATTTCATTGAAAGTAAACAAGTTTCCCCCACAAAGGTCAAGACACCTTTGTATTCTTGTCGTTAAACATAAGCAGAATTAATGCCAGATTATTTTATATTTAAAATCATAATCTTAACCTTTTATTTACAATTATAGTGCACCGTTATTGTGCGTAAATGATGATCTTGGGGAGATATTGTTTAAGCGTGTGGATGCGTATTGATAAAAAAGGCCTTACCGGTATCCGATAAGACCTTTAACAAGTTGATAACAATGCTGTTTTTACATAACGCGCATACCCGGACGGGCACCTTCGTGCGGTTCAAGTATCCAGAGCTCTTTTCCACCCGGACCCGCAGCGAGAATCATCCCTTCAGACATGCCAAACTTCATTTTTCGCGGCTTCAGGTTGGCAACCATCACGGTATATTTACCCACGAGCTCTTCAGGCTGATAAGCGGCTTTGATACCGGAAAAAACCTGACGAACCTCACCACCGATATCCAACTGGAACTTGAGTAGCTTATTCGCTTTGGGAACTGCTTCACAAGATAAGATCTTCGCAATGCGGAGATCAACTTTGGCGAAATCATCGAATTCGATTTCTGGGGCGATTGGATCTTTGCTGAGTTCCGTCTCTTCCTGAGCGGATGCCTGAATGATGGCTCTTTCGGCCTCAACCGCTTCTTTGGAAGCGTCGATCATCGCCTCAATCTGTTTCGGATCGATGCGGCTGAAGAGGGCTTTAAACGTCGCAATCTCATGATCAACCAAGGGGTGTTGGATGGCATCCCAGCTCAGCGTTTGATTGAGGAATGCTTCACTACGGGCTGCCAGCGCTGGCATCACAGGTTTGAGGTAAGTCATCAGGACGCGGAACAGGTTGAGGCCCATTGAACAGATCGCTTGAAGCTCCTGTTCTTTTCCTTCCTGTTTGGCAATCACCCATGGCGCTTTTTCATCAACATATTGGTTGGCTTTATCCGCCAGTGCGGTAATTTCTCGGATTGCCCGGCTAAACTCTCGGTTCTCATACAGTTCACCGATATGTTCAGCAGCATCAATAAATGTCTGATACAGCTCTGGTTCGACGCAAGTCGCTGCCAGTTGCCCTGCAAAACGTTTGTTGATAAAACCTGCATTGCGTGACGCAAGATTGACGATTTTATTGACGATATCTGAGTTCACCCGTTGGGTGAAATCTTCCAGATTCAAGTCGAGGTCATCAATGCGGTTATTGAGTTTGGCTGCGTAGTAGTAACGCAAGCACTCTGGGTCAAGATGGTCTAAATAGGTTCTCGCTTTGATGAATGTTCCTTTAGACTTAGACATCTTCGCGCCATTGACGGTGACATAGCCGTGAACGTACACGTTGTCCGGCTTACGGAAACCGGAGCCTTCCAACATCGCAGGCCAGAACAGGCTGTGGAAGTAGACAATATCTTTACCGATGAAGTGGTAAAGTTCAGCCTGACTGTTTTTGTGCCAGTATTCGTCAAAATCCAGATCATCGCGTCGATCACATAAATTCTTAAACGACCCCATGTAACCGATCGGTGCATCGAGCCAGACATAGAAATATTTACCGCTTTCGCCCGGGATCTCAAAACCGAAATAGGGCGCATCGCGTGAGATGTCCCACTGTTGCAGACCGGATTCAAACCATTCCTGCATTTTATTCGCCATTTCTGTTTGTAAAGAACCAGAACGTGTCCACGCTTTCAGCATGTCTGCAAATTGGGGTAAATCAAAGAAGAAATGCTCAGAATCTTTCATGACTGGTGTTGCACCGGACACGGCAGACTTTGGATTGATCAAGTCTGTCGGGCTGTAGGTTTCGCCACAGGCATCACAGTTATCACCATATTGGTCTTCTGAGTGACATTTAGGGCAGGTGCCTTTGACAAAACGATCAGGCAAAAACATTTCTTTTTCAGGATCGTACAGTTGGGAAATCGTCCGGCTGGAAATAAATCCATTGGTTTTGAGCTGTTGGTAAATCAGCGAAGAAAGTTCACGGTTTTCTTCACTGTGCGTGCTGTGATAGTTATCAAAGCTAATATCAAAACCGGCAAAATCTTGCTGATGTTCTTGACTGACCGAAGCAATCATTTCTTCTGGCGTGATCCCCATCTGCTGCGCTTTCAGCATAATCGGGGTACCGTGTGCATCATCTGCACAGATAAAGTGAATGACATTGCCGCGCAGGCGTTGGTAGCGTACCCAGATATCCGCTTGAATATGCTCCAGCATATGACCCAAGTGGATAGAACCGTTTGCATACGGCAGGGCACAAGTTACCAGTATTTTTCTTGGTTCAGTTGCCATAACTTATCTTTCGCTCTGTCTGTTATACTCGGATGGCCTCAAAATATAGTCGTATGAAAGCTTGATATGTGATTCTGAGGTTGCCGGAGTGATGTATCAAAAATTTGTGACTGCTAATACTACCTGATGACAAGAATAACGCCAAGGCGTTATTCCTTTCTCTTACAGGGGTTCTGTCTGATTTACTGTGGTGTTAGCATAGGCTTTTGGCGCAGCCCGATGAACGTGTCATCAGGCTGCGTGTCGATTGAAATCGTATCCGGTCAAGAAGGTAATCTATGCGGCAGCTTACACCTCCCCAACAACTCTGTATCTGGTTGAATCAATTTTCTCACCCTTGTTTGCATTCCGATTGGGCATCCCAACCGGGGCTGGTTTACACCCATGAAGATGACCGCTATCACATTGAACTCCCTTTTGCTGCGAATACGTTGGCGGACGAGCTACGTCAATGGATTGCAGCGCAAGACGAACGACCGGTTGCCGGTGACATTGGTGTCCACATCGTGCCGAAAACCTTGCAGACCCAAGTCGCGTCTCCCGTCAAAGGGGTCAAAAATATTATTGCAGTCACCTCTGGGAAAGGAGGCGTCGGTAAATCCACAACCGCTGTGAATCTGGCTTTGGGTCTGGCTGCCTCTCATGCCCGCGTCGGAATCTTGGATGCAGATATCTATGGGCCATCGGTTCCGATGATGTTAGGGACTGTCCATGCGGAACTGGCGGTACGCGATGAACGTTGGATGCAACCGGTTCTGTCACACGGCCTGTATTCACATTCGATCGGCTATCTGATGAGTCAGGATGATGCCGCTGTATGGCGGGGCCCAATGGCCTCCAAAGCGTTCCAGCAACTACTCAATGAGACCGAATGGCCGTCGTTGGATTATTTGGTGGTGGACATGCCCCCGGGCACCGGAGACATCCAACTTACCTTGTCACAGCAGATGCCACTGACTGGCGCAGTCGTGGTCACCACACCTCAAGATTTGGCTCTCGCGGATGCCCGCAAAGGTGTTGCGATGTTTGAAAAGGTCAATGTCCCTGTGGTCGGGTTGGTCGAGAATATGAGTTATCACATCTGTAGTCAGTGTGGTCACCGTGAAGACCTCTTCGGGACGGGCGGGGCTGAGAAAATGGCGCAGGAATATGGTTTGAGTCTATTGGCACAAATTCCATTGCATCGGCAGGTTCGTGAAGATATTGATACCGGTTGCCCAACCGTTGTCGCACGACCTGCAAGCGAGCATTCTCAGCTTTATCTGGCAATGGCTGAACGGGTTGCCAGCCATTTGTATTGGCATGGTCAGGTGATCCCGGATGCGATTCCCTTCACTCATCTGAAATGAGTTTTGTATCAAGCAGGCAGAGATTGGCTGCGTTGAATGCTACTTAGATGAAAGAAAAGATAAATTATGCTTTTTTGACCGTGTGAATCTGGTATCCGGCGGAGCTTGTCTCTATAATCACGCCGGCTTATCTGGTTTCTTTGTCAAATGTATCGAGTGAACAATCATGTCTGATCACAATCAATGCGTCATTATCGGGATTGCTGGCGCTTCTGCCTCAGGGAAAAGTCTTATCGCGAGTACCATATATCGTGAATTGCGAGCCAAAGTCGGCGATCACCAAATCGGTGTGATAACCGAAGATCGCTACTATAAGGATCAAAGTCATCTGAGCATGGCGCAGCGGGTCAAAACCAATTATGACCATCCGAGTGCGCTGGACCACGATTTGCTATGCGAACATTTACAGCAATTGGTTCAGGGAGAGTCGGTTGATGTCCCCGAATATAGTTATACCGAGCATACCCGCACAGACAATACGCAACATATGAATCCGAAAAAGGTCATTATTCTGGAAGGGATTTTGTTGTTGACTGAGCCGCGTCTGAGAGCATTAATGCACGCGACTATTTTTATGGATACACCTTTAGATATTTGTCTGCTGCGTCGTGTGAAACGTGATGTTGAAGAGCGGGGACGGACGCTGGATTCGGTGTTGAAACAGTATCAGGAAACGGTCAGACCGATGTTTTTGCAGTTTATCGAACCATCGAAACAGCATGCCGATATCATTGTGCCACGTGGCGGGAAAAACCGGATTGCCATTGATGTATTGAAAGCTCATATTGCCAAGTTACTCAAATCTTGAACCGGGTATTGCACCGACTTTCTGTTGATAGTGGAAATGGCACCTGACAGCGTGCCATTTTTATTTCCCCACCCGATGACTTTTCCTGCGATATAATTTCCTCTGACTGTGAATGACTGTGAATGACTGTATTGACGGAGAGCTAGTCTCGTCATTGAGCGGCATTTTTTGACATGAGCCTGACGTTGCGCAGAAAGAGACAAAATGCACATGGTTGTCATTTGATTATAAAATACCTATCTTAAGAAACATTCTTATCGTTCAACAGTCTTACGTTCTCTCTAAGAGATCCGGAAAATAAGTGATCAGGAAAATTGCCAATGAAAAAATTCTTCCTTGCGGTTGTGATAATTTGTGTTGTGATTGCCGCTGGTATCGTCACATTAGTCACCGTCGTTGACCCGAATCAGTTCAAACCGCTGATTGTCGAACAAACGAAAAAAGCAACGGGAATGGATGTTGTGATTGGCGGGGATATCCGCTGGCAATTTTTCCCTGCGATTGGTTTTCAGGTTGATGATGTATCGCTGAAAAATCCAACCGGCTTTCAGCGACAAAACTTACTTCATGTATCCCACCTTTCTATTGATGTGGCTGTGATGCCGCTTCTGGATAAAGAGCTGGATATCGGCAGTATCAATCTGGATGGTGCTGATATTCAGATTGAAACCTTGCGCGACGGCACCACCAATTTAGATCGTCTGCTTGATCAACAGCAAGCTCAGCAAACAGACACGGCGAAGCAGACCGATGCTGCCACGCCTGAGCAGACGACTGCAACGGATTCAACTCAGTCAACTGAGAAGGCGCCGTCATGGCAGGTTCGCGTGGCTGGCGTCGATGTTCGCGAAGCTCGTATCGCGGTACTCAATGAGGCTCAGCCAGAAAATCAACTCTCGCTTGATGATGTGAATCTGACAGTGAGTGCTTTTGCCCCGAACCAGTGGACCACCTTTTCTTGGTCTGTTCAGGGGAAACAGGCAGTGCAACAGTTCTCGGTCTCGGGAGAGGGCGAATTTCGCTTATCCGCTGATTATCGCCACTATGCGCTACGCCAGATATCTGTAAAGGGCAGCTATCAGGATGAAACGAACAATGTGCGTTCTCTGACGTTGTCTTTACCGATGTTCGAAGTTGGTCAGGATGCACCGTTTGAGGTGGCGGTTGCAGGTAAAATTGCCGACAATGACGTCGATTTTACTGGGAAAGGCACATTGAATCTGGATGCACAATATCAGCATGTCCGGGTCAATGGGTTGGATACGCAATTAAAGCTGACAGGCGCGCAACTGCCCGTGAATCCGTTGCCGGTTGCGGTACAGGGAAATCTTCGGATGAATCTGCCTGAAAGCCAGTTGGATATGAGCGATTTAAAACTACAAGTGGCGGATGTGAGACTACAAGGGAACTCGTCGCTTCATCTGGGGAATCGGCCTGCGATTCACTTCCGGCTTCAGGGCGATCAAATTGATCTCAGCCCATTTTTACCACCAGCGACGGACACTGCGGCTGCCACACAAGATGGGTCCTCCGCTCAAGCTGCGGTGGCTGCTGCGAATTCGACGACACAAGCGCCCCAAACCGCGTCAACTCAAGAACCGGATCTGACGGCGCTCAAAGCATTTGATCTCGACGGGACGTTAAATATTGCCGGGCTCAAAGCGCAGAAACTGAAGTTAAGTCACTTGGGGATCAACGTGAACCTGCGGCATGGGGTTTTGACACTTGCTGAGTTACAAGCCGATTTATATCAAGGTCATTTACAAGGGCATGGTGTTCTCAATGCCAGTGTGGCGCCCGCCACTTATCAGGTGCAGCAGTCCCTGCAAGGGATTCAGATTCAACCGGTGTTAAAAGCGGTGGCTGATAATGATCGTCTTGAAGGCAAAGGCTCAGTTGCGCTTGATCTGCGCGGCCGGGGCCTCAGTGAAAAACGCCTTAAAGAGAACATTGCCGGGACAGTGAAAGTTCAATTGCAGGATGGTGCGGTCAACGGTATCAATGTGGCTCAGGTCATTCGTCAGGGCTACGCCAAACTGAAAGGCAAACCGTTGGATGACACCAAAGGCGTGCAGAAAACAGACTTTAGTGCTGCCAGTGCAACACTCCGTTTAAGCCAGGGTGTGGCAACCATCAAAGAGAGTACGTTACAGTCTCCGCTACTGCGTGTGCATACCCAAGGTGACGTGAATTACGTGGCGCAAACGATGGATGTGCTTGTCCGCGCATCGATTGTCGGGACGCTGAAAGGCCAAGGCGGAAAAGATATCAATGAGCTGAAAGATGTCACCATTCCGATTCAGGTGAAGGGAAGCTGGACACAGCCTAAATATAAGTTGGTGTTCGATGATGTCATGAAACAGAAAGCAGAAAAAGAACTTGATAGAGGGTTGAAAAAACTGGATGGCAAAATCAAAGATGAGCGTACCAAGAAAGCGCTGAACAAGCTGCTTAAAGGACTTTTATAACGCATTCTCGCGCAAGTTCACACTCGTTGTGCCAATATGATTGCCAAGTGACAATGAAGCTGCAATCAAAAACAGGGACAGGCGAAAGTCTGTCCCTGTTGCGTTATTTATATCGAGTCACGGTTACCAGTCGATCCCTTGCTGCGCTTTTACTCCCGCTTGAAAAGCGTGTTTGACGTTTTTGACTTCCGAAACAGTATCTGCCAGATCAAGCAGTTCCCGATGTGCGCCACGGCCGGTAATGATGACGGTTTGCATCGGAGGCCGTTGTTGCAGCGCGGTGAGAACCTCTTCCAGTGCCACGTAGCCATAACTGACCATGTAGGTCAGCTCATCTAACAAGACCACGTTGAGCGTTTCATCTTGCAACATTTGCTGGCATTCTTGCCACACGGCCTGTGCGGCAGCGGTATCGGTATCTTTATTCTGGGTTTCCCAAGTGAATCCGGTTGCCATGACATGAAATGTGACGCCCAATTTTTCCAGTAGGTTGCGTTCTCCGTTATCCCATGCGCCTTTAATAAATTGCGCCACGCCGCAATTCAGCCCGTGTCCGACGGCTCTGGCAACCGTGCCGAATCCGGATGTTGACTTGCCTTTGCCGTTACCGGTAATCACGATCACAATCCCGCGTTCTTCGGTTGCTGATGCAATTTTTTCATCAACTTTTTCTTTAATTCGTTGCTGGCGTGCCTGATAACGATCAGATTGGTTATCTTCATTTGACATGGTGTCAGGTTCCTATTTCATGGGCGCAATAGCGGTATCATAGCGTAATGATGCGACCGCAAAAACCATAGCTTCAGTAGGGTCAGCCTGAATAGGCTGAGCTACCGGCAAACTTGGCTATTGGCAAACATGGTCATTGGGCTTGAAACTTGTTCGCTCAAAAACTACGAATTTGATGAAAGCATGTAACTCAAGTACGATTTAACCAATCACAAGCAATCATCACAAGGGTCATCCATGCGTCAACATCAACAATCAATTCTGGTGGTCTGTATGGGCAACATTTGTCGTTCTCCGACGGGAGAAGCCGTGCTCAAAGCGAAAGCCGAGCAAATGGGCATCGCGGTTGACGTCGATTCGGCCGGAACCATTGCTTACCATCAGGGGAACCCACCGGATAGCCGGGCGCGAATGGCCGGAGAACAACGCGGCTACAGTTTTGCCGGGATGAGCGCCAGACAAGTGACAAGCGATGACTTCGCGCGTTTCGATATAATTCTTGCCGCGGATCGGGACAACCTTGCTGATTTGCAGGCCAGATGTCCCGCAGAACATCAACATAAGTTATCGCTGTTTCTCAGTCACGGTCAGTCAACAGAAGATGAAATACCGGACCCTTATTATGGCGGCGATGCCGGATTTGAACGGGTGTTAGACTTATTGGAAGAGTCAGCAGAAGCGGTGTTAAGACAGTTATCATCCGTCACCGGATAAAAAAATCCGCCACTCTGGCGGATTTTTGCGTTTACACGGCGGACAACCTCAGGGCTTAGAAGCTGCGGCTGTATTGGAGTCCCAGCAGGACTGCGTCAGCATGTGTAGTGCCGGTAATCTTGCCGAAACTCGATTCTTCAGTGACGGAGACATCTTCACCGATTAAGTAAGTGAAGCCGAAATCGACATTCGATTTTTCATCCAAGTGATAGGTGAAACCGGCAGAAAACCACTGGCGATCTGAGTCGGGTACAGAGATCGAGCGGACATCGTCTTGTGCACTGGTGTCGTACATATAGCCAGCCCGGAGTGTCCAGGTCTGGTTCAGGAAGTAGGTACCACCCAGCGAATAATGCCAGCCATCTTTCCACTGATAATTGTTAATGATGCCACTGGTTTCGGCTGCGAGGACATCGAATTCCGACCACTTAATCCACTGAATACTATAGTGAACCGCGTAGTCGTCATTTAAACGGTGATAACCGGAGAATTCGGCAAAATCAGGCAGTGGCATCACGACTGTATCTGAGATACTGCCATTGTCTTGGGTGTACTTTGCAGATTCAACATCGCCATCCGCTTTGAGATCCGGGCTGTAGTGATAATCGACACCGAAACGGTTATGTTCATTATATTCGTATACGACACCCAGATTGTAGCCGACAGCCCAGCCGTCGGCATCAAGGTCAGTACCGACACCTGAACTCCGGTTTAGTAATTGTACTGTTGCTTGTCCCTGCGGACTGAGTGGGCGTTTGAACTTACCTTGTCCGTAGATCAGATCCAAACCGGCACCAAGACTCCATTGTTCATTGATTCGATAAGAACCGACCACACCGAAGTTGAAGCTTTTTACATCGGTTTTTCCACCGAATTCATACCCGGCATAGCCATTGTCAAATTCAGTTTTAGTCCCGAAATTTGAATAGGCATTAAGCCCCCAGGCAAATTTTTCATTGACAGGGACGACGAGATAGATATTCGGTGCAAACGAGGTGCCACCCGCATCAGAGTAGTTGGCACTGCTTTGGGTACTGGCGATTTTATTGGTGTATGTTGCATCGTCCACATCAATCAGCGTGGTGATGCTTTCAACACCCAGTGACAGGGAAACATCATCAAACAGAGCCATGGCTGCCGGGTTTTTCGCAATAACAGAGGCATTGTCTGCGATGACGGCATCACCAGCGAAAGCACGGCCGAGTCCGGTTGCTGATTGTGCATTGAGTTGAAAACCTGCGGCAAAGGACTGCTGGGCGGTCACTGATATTGCTACTGCGATCAGGGTTTTCTGAAACAGGCGCTTATTGTTCATAAGATAAATTTCCTTTTTTAACGGTCTCTAAATGGACCTTGTCCAGTAAATATCCCTAGTATTATTAGAGTATTTACTTAGTTGGCGGCTGATACTAGGGACTAGTGTAGGGCATAGAAATCCGACCAGTTTAAATTTGTGATGTAAAATTACTGATCTGGTAGCTATATGGCATGAATTGGGGTGAAAAAGTTACTTTTTAGAGTATATGCTCTATCGGGATTAGAGGGTTAAATCATCAATTTGTCATATTTCTAGTGTGAAATGATAAGGTTATAGTGATGGATATATCACACAGAGCCGTTCCCCCATCTTTATATGTAGTAAACTTTCATACATTTTTTGGGGGGTTTGCGTGCTTCTGAAAGAATTTAGGTTATTTTTCTGTAAATCAAAACAAAATTGATCTATTTCAAAAATTATTCACAGAAAGTCATTATAGTAGCTCATGTCATCTGGTTAGCCGTCAGGTTAACATGTTGAGCAAGATGACACTTCCTTTTGAAGGCTGACTTTACTTTCTCCTAATCAGGAAACTGATTTTTCAATTGGCGTAAGTTAATTGCTTTATACATTCCAACCACACAGTTTTGTGTGGTTTTTTTTTGCTTCGATTTTCATATGGGGGCTCTGCGTTGGTGATAAGCGCATGACTTTCACCCCAATACCTTTCACCTGATCACCCTTCACCCGATCACCTTTCGGCAGAGAACACCAATATTCAAAATGTGCTTAGTCACTCTTTTTGCAAAAGAAAATTTTGCAAAAGAAAATGAAGTGGTTGTTTGGCATTTGTTAACAATTTAGCTACAATCTCAACAGGTCAGACCTCTATGCTTATAAGGATATCATATGGCGACAAAGCGATGTCGGACACCGAAACTATGCCGGACACACGCAGGAGAGAGGATCGCGATTGTGAGCGGTATTCGTACCCCTTTTGCCCGTCAGTGGACAGCGTTCCGTCAGGTCACCGCGATTGAGTTAGGCACGATGGTGGTGAATGAGTTACTGCAACGCACCGGTATTGATAAGCAATTGATTGATCAAGTGGTCTTTGGTCAGGTCATCCAAATGCCGGAAGCTCCCAATATTGCTCGGGAGATTGTGTTGAATGCGGGATTAGATGTTCATACCGATGCCTACAGTGTGACACGAGCCTGCGCGACAAGCTTACAGGCATTGACCGCAGCATCGGAAAGTATCCTCTGTGGTCACACGGACATTGCAATTGTCGGTGGTGCTGATTCTTCGTCTGTCCTGCCAATTGGCGTATCGAAAACATTGGCGTCGGCATTATTAGCCAGCTCGAAAGCGAAAACGCTGACGAAAAAGATTCAGGCATTTAAACGCATGACATTGCGCGATTTATTACCGGTTCCACCCGCAATCGCTGAGTATTCTACCGGTTTGTCGATGGGTGATACGGCTGAGCAAATGGCGAAGACTTATCAAATCAGCCGCGAGGATCAGGATGAATTGGCTTTTCAGTCTCATCAGAAAGCGGCCGCAGCCTGGGAGTCGGGTAAATTAAGCGCTGAAGTAATGACTGCCTATCCGAAGCCTTATCAGGCAGTGCTGGATCAGGATAATAACTTGCGGGCAGATACCACCCGGGACGCGTATCACAAATTGCGGCCTGCGTTTGATCGTCGTTTCGGGACAGTCACCGCCGCCAACAGTACGCCCTTAACCGATGGTGCCGCTGCGATGTTGATTATGCGCGAGCAGCGCGCGAAAGAATTAGGACTGCCAATCTTAGGTTACCTACGCTCTTATGCTTATCAAGCTATCCCGGTGAAACAGGATATGTTGATGGGGCCGGCACATACGACACCGCTTGCTTTAGAAAGAGCAGGACTGACATTAGCGGATATTTCGCTGATCGAAATGCACGAAGCGTTTGCATCTCAAGTGCTGGCAAATCTGAAAATGTTTGCCAGCCCCGAGTTTGCAAAACAGATTGGACGCAGTCATCCGATCGGAGAGGTCGATATGACACGATTTAATGTTTCCGGAGGATCGATTGCGTATGGTCATCCGTTCGCGGCAACAGGTGCCAGACTGGTCACACAATTACTTCATGAGCTGAATCGCAGAAATGGCGGTTTTGGTTTGGTGACAGCATGTGCTGCCGGTGGTTTGGGCGCGGCATTGGTACTGGAGGTTGATCATGGCTGAACTGCATTATTCTGAGCAGGGAAGTTTTCATCTGACGATTGAAGACGATCTCGCTTGGCTGGCGCTGGATGTGCCAGAGGAAAGCATGAATACACTGAAAGCATCCTTTAGCGATGAGATTGATGCCATTCTGACAGATTTGTCGCAAGCGGCGCAGCGCGTTAAAGGGTTAGTGATTTATTCCCGCAAACCGGATAATTTTATTGTCGGTGCCGACATCACCATGTTCGAGCAGTGCCAATCGGCCGACGATGCTGCGAGTCTGGCAAAGATGGGGCAGGATATTTTCCACAAAATAGAAGCGTTGCCGTTTCCGGTTGTTGCTGCGATTCATGGCGCATGTCTGGGTGGCGGTCTTGAGCTGGCATTAGCGTGTGATTATCGCGTATGTAGTGATGATCCAGCCACGGCTTTGGGGTTGCCAGAAGTTCAGTTGGGCCTGTTACCCGGCTCAGGTGGTACGCAACGACTCCCGCGCCTGATTGGATTACTGCCCGCACTCGATCTGATTCTGACGGGTAAAAACGTCCGCAGTAAAAAAGCATTGAAACTGGGTCTGGTCAACGCTTGTGTTGCGCAAGATGGCTTATTGAATGCTGCGCGGATGATCATCGAAAAACCGACCAACTTTAAGACCCGCTCAAGCTGGAAAAAGCGCCTGACGAGAGGTGTGCTGGCGTTGAAGACTGTCCGCCATTGGGTGATCAAACAGGCTCGCAAGAAAGCGCAGGCAAAGGCGAAGCATCATTATCCTGCGATTGATGCCATTTTGGATGTCATCCGACAAGGCTTTGATGACGGCATGAGTGCCGGGCTGATCAAAGAGGCTCAAACGTTTGGTCGCTTGGCGATGACCAGTGAATCTCAGGCATTACGGTCTATTTTCCTCGCTACATCTGCGCTCAAACGGGAAATGAAAGCGGATGATCGGGTGAAAGAGGTTCACCATGTCTCGATTTTAGGTGGCGGACTGATGGGCGCCGGTATCGGCTATGTGACGGTCGATAAGGCGAAAAAGAGACTCAGAATCAAGGATGTCAGTCATCAGGGCGTGCTTCACGCATTTCAGTATATCTATCAACGTTTGAATAAAAAATGTCAGCGCAGGTATCTCTCTGAAGCTGATGTCCGGGCCGCAATGGCGACGGTCTCTGGCGGGATCGATTTTTCCGGCTTTGGCGAAACCGATGTCGTGATTGAAGCTGTGTTTGAAGATTTAAAACTGAAACAAGAGATGGTGGCGTCGGTTGAATCACATACCCGGGAGCACACAATTTTTGCGTCAAATACCTCTTCTTTGCCGATTCATGACATTGCGTCTCATGCTGCCCGGCCAGAAAATATTGTCGGTTTACACTATTTTAGTCCGGTAGAGAAAATGCCGTTGGTTGAAGTGATTCCTCATCAAGGGACATCCCCTGAAACGATTGCGACGGTTGTCCGGTTAGCCTACCAACAAGGGAAAACACCGGTCATTGTTCAGGACCGAGCCGGATTTTATGTCAATCGCATTCTCGCGCTCTATATTAATGGCGCGGTACAGTGTTTGATTGATGGCGAGCCAATCGAGAAAATTGATCAGGCGTTGGTCGATTTCGGCTTTCCGGTCGGTCCGATGACGTTACTTGATGAGGTCGGGTTTGATGTGGCCTTTAAGATCTCACCGATTCTCGTTCAAGAGCTGGGTGAGCGTTTCCTCACACCACCGGCATTGGCGCAGCTAATCAGCGATGGGAGAAAAGGACGGAAGTCCGGATTGGGATTTTATCGCTATAAAGGCAAGAAGAAACAGCCGGATCGTTCGATTTACCGTCAGCTAAAAATTCGCGAACAAGTTTCACTCAGTCATCACGATATTGCATTGCGCTGTGTACTTCCTCTCTTGAATGAAGCAGTGATGTGTCTTGACCAATCGGTGATTCGCAATGCTCGTGACGGGGATATCGGTGCCATTTTCGGAATTGGTTTCCCGCCGTTTTTAGGGGGGCCTTTCCGTTATATGGATCAGGTCGGGTTACAGCTGATTGTCGAGCAAATGCAGACGCTGTCTGGTGATCTTTGTCAGCCATGTCCTGCGTTAATGGCGCGTCTGGAGAATCAGCAACTGTTTTATGCAGAGGAACGTCCAAAGACAAAATGACAGGGCGGTTGAGAGCTCATGCGTGAGTCGGACAAATATGAGTGCGTTGCTGCGACTCTCCCGGAGAACAATTGGAGTGTCGATAAAGCTAGTGTATGCTAACTCGGATTGTCAAACTGTTGGCCAAAAGGACGAAAAATGGATGCATTAGAGTTACTCCTGAATCGCCGCTCCGTTGCGAAATTAGGCACACCGGCGCCAGAAGGGAATGTATTGGAAAATATTATCCGGGCGGGGCTTCGCGCCCCCGATCATGGCGGGTTAACGCCTTGGCGTTTTGTGATTGCCCAAGAGCACGGCTTAAAGAAATTGTCGGATATTTTAGTGCAAGCGGTGATTGCTGAGGGTGGCGATGACGCGCAGCTTGAAAAAGTCAAAAATGCGCCTTTCCGGGCGCCGATGGTGATTACCGTGATCGCCAAAGTCACCCCGCATGAGAAAGTCCCGGCGTTAGAGCAGCATTTATCGGCCGGATGTGCTGTGCAGGCGATGCAGATGGCAGCGCAGGCGCAGGGATTCCAAGGGGTGTGGCGCTCCGGTAAATGGATGTTCCATCCGTTAGTCCATCAGGCTTTTGGTCTGGAAGGTGATGATGAGATTGTCGGTTTTCTTTACTTAGGAACACCGCTGCTTGAGCCGATGAAAGTACCTGACCGAAACCTGTCCCGTTTTGTTGAATACTTGTAAGATAAATACAGTTATCGATGTTTTAACGCATGTTTAACAACGATATTCACAAAGTGTATTCACAAAATAGATTGACGAGCGTGAATCATCCTGATGATTTTGTGTCGGGGTGATCCACCGATTTCTCAACCGACCAGATGGCGTTATGAATCCATATGGTATGACATGATGAAATCAATAAAGAGTCTGACTTTCTCAGGCAGATGATCTTTGTGATTGTAGAGCATATAGATATCTCGGGAGTTCGCGCTCCAGTCCTCCAGAATCTGAACCAATTCACCGGTTTCCTGATATTCTTTGATCATGACGTCCGGCATGAGCGTAATACCTAATCCTTCAGAACAGGCCATACGGACGACATCCAGTGTATTGGCCTGAAACCGTCCCCGCTCATTATTGGTCACATGCTCTCCCTTGGTATTTGTGAGTTGCCATTTTAGTAACGGGCTCCCTTTCAGCAGTGAATGATGAATGAGCTCTTCTGCGTGATGTGGTGCCGGGTGTTTCGCCAGATAGGTCGGACTGGCGACCAGAATATCTTTAACTTCGTTAATTTTGCGGGCAATGAGCGAAGAATCACGTTGAGGTCCGACCCGAAAAATGACATCCCACTCGGTGGGATCAAGCTGGTCAGCATGATTGCTTGTGGTGAGCTCAAGGTTGATCTCTGGATAGTCTTGCATGAAAGCCGTAAACATCGGCATCATCATTCGTTTCGTTAGGTTTGAGGGGGCTGATATTTTTATCTTGCCTGACGCGCCCCGACATTCGTCACTGATTTCTTCAGCGGCCATTGATAAACGTTGTAAGAGAGGAGAACACTCTTTGAAGAAACGCTCGCCAGCTTCAGTCAGCGATAATTTGCGAGCATGGCGGTTGAGTAGTCTTAAGTTCAGCGAATCTTCAAGCGCCTGAATACGCCGGGTGATGGTTGCCACCGGTATCAGGGTTCTCCGTGATGTCGCTGTGTAACTTCCATTCTCGACTACCAAGCGGAATAGATTTAAATCGTCTAATTTCATAGTTTCCTGACATAACGGTTAATTAACGGGTTTCACCTGTATACACGGAACTGAATTGTCAAAGTTTGAGGCATATCAACATGTTTATCGAAAACTCATTTTCCAAACATAGTGTATATCCGTAAAAATGGCAGTGGAACATAGAATTTGAAGCTCATTTTTGCGTTTAAAAATAATATTTGTTGGGGTGCATGACTATTTGAACCGGTGTTTTAATGTATAGTATAGGATGCAAAACGAAAGTGGAATGTTTGTACTAACAGCCCAAAGCGGCTACTTTTAGTAAAAGCGATTATAATTCTCAATAATAAATTCGTGATGAGGTGTTTACCCAGCGAAGCTTTTGAACTCACTTTCTCCACATTTTGCGTTTGTGAGGCAGTTAGTATGTTTAAACCCGAATTTCCTGACTCAGAGAAATTTTCTGGGCAAACACCGTTAAGTAATAAAACGATCCTTGTTGTTGATGACGATCCGGTTTTTCGTCGGATTACCCGTGGTTATCTCGTGTCGCAAGGATGTACCGTTCATGAAGCTGAAGACGGTTTGGAAGGGCTGAAACAATTAAGAGTCCAAAGCCCTGACTTAGTGATCTGTGACATTTCAATGCCTGTTTTGAACGGGTTGGAATTTGTTGAAGAAGTGAGTCTGGGCTATCCCTGTCTACCGATGATTGTTATCTCAGCGACGGATGATATATCCGATGTTGCACGCGCATTGAAGTATGGGATTAAAGACTTCCTCTCTAAGCCGATCAGTGACTATTCTCATTTGGGACAAGCGATTAGCAACACCTTGAGTGATACGCATAGCCATATCTCGGATCAACGTGATTTTTCCAGCCAGTGGTTTCAAGTCGAAGATGGTGGTGATATTCCGGAAGAACAGGAATTATACTGGCATCTGGAATATTTACAGCAGAATTTGAGTGCTGCCAGAGAACTGCTCAATGCATTATTGCCGGAAAATGATACAAGCCAAGGCGTATGGCGATGTAGCTATCGCTTACTTCAGTCTGCCGATACCATGCCCCTTGTGTTTGATTATGCTTGGCTCATGAATGGTCAATATGCTTTCTATATTGCCGACTCAGAGTCTCAGTCGTGTGATGGCATCGCGACGACTTTATTGATCCGGGCTTTGTTCCACGACTATCTGCGCGGCCTGCAATCGGTGGGCGCTGATTTGAAAGATCTGGCGGATATCTTAGAAAAAGGAATTAGCTGTACCGAATGCGCCTGTTCAATTTCAGCCATGATTGGTATCGCAAATCTCAGTGATGGGACGTTGTCGATTTTGCCTGCGGGCATGGATTGCTTCTGGAGCAACGGTCAAAATAGTCAGCATATCGCTGGTGGTGTTTCACTCGGTGATAACTGCCGGAAAAATTTCATCACACAGGATTTACCATTGCGAGAAAGTTCCGAGATCTCTGTCAGTCGTCTCGGTATCAGTTCATTTTCACTGAATATCAGCCAAAAAACTGAAGCATAAAACGACATTACCTTTGTTTCTCATCATCGCATGACGCACTTTTCGCAGTATTCCGGTTGAGAGCCTGTTGCGAAGTCCGAAGAAAATCACTAGCATGAGCGGGAAGTGTGCCCACCCTTCGAGTGGGCGTTTGTTTTTTAGGCACCACCAATTTTGCAGTGGTATGCTTGTTTTTTACTGAGACCGCGCGAACGTCAATCAACAAGTCAGTTTGAGGCGGGTATCCAGACAAATAGACATAGATGATGACTACAGACACAATTTCACTGATTAAATCCAGCATTAAGAGTATCCCTGATTATCCGAAACCAGGCATTCTGTTTCGAGATGTCACTAGCCTGATGGAAGATGCGCAAGCATATCGGGCTACGATCCAACTGCTGGTCGAACGATATAAAGATATGGGGTTTACCAAAGTGGTCGGAACGGAAGCACGAGGGTTTCTCTTTGGTGCACCGTTAGCGATTGAGCTGGGGATCGGATTTGTGCCCGTTCGTAAACCGGGAAAACTTCCGAGAAAGACGCTTTCTGAGTCTTATGAACTGGAATACGGTATTGATACGCTAGAGATTCATGTCGATGCGATCCAAGAAAATGATCAGGTTTTGATTATTGATGACTTGCTGGCGACCGGTGGCACGATTGAAGCGACGACCAAACTGATTCGACGACTCGGTGGTAAAGCCGAACATGCCGGCTTCGTGATTAACTTGCCGGAGTTGGGCGGCGACAAGCGTTTGAAAGCTTTGGACTTAGAGATTTTCAGTATTTGTGATTTCGAAGGTCACTGAGGTTGACGATCGTTCATGCTCAGCAGAGATTTGAATGATGAACAGAAAGTGTAAACGGAATAATCGATGAGTTATCTAGCATTAGCAAGAAAGTGGCGCCCCACGCAGTTTTCTGAAGTTGTCGGACAGGCACATGTACTGACAGCTTTAGAAAATGCATTGGCACAGAATCGACTGCATCATGCCTACCTTTTCAGCGGGACGAGAGGCGTAGGGAAAACCACCATCGGACGGTTATTTGCGAAGGGACTGAACTGTGAAACTGGCATTACCGCCCATCCCTGCGGGCAGTGCGCTGCTTGTCAGGAAATTGAACAGGGTCGGTTTGTCGATTTACTTGAAATTGATGCCGCGTCACGTACGAAAGTCGAAGATACCCGCGAATTGCTGGATAATGTGCAGTATAAGCCTGCTCGGGGACGGTTTAAGGTTTATCTCATCGATGAAGTCCACATGCTGTCCCGCCACAGTTTCAATGCATTGCTAAAAACGCTGGAAGAACCGCCAGAATACGTCAAATTCTTACTGGCAACGACGGATCCTCAGAAATTGCCAGTGACCATTCTGTCCCGCTGTTTGCAGTTTCACCTAAAACCGATTGGGATCGATCATATTGAGCAGCAGCTCGCATTTATTCTCAATGAGGAGCAAGTTACAGCAGAAGCTCGTGCTTTGGGGATGATCGCTCATGCAGCCGATGGCAGTATGCGTGATGCGCTGAGCTTGACGGATCAGGCGATTGCACTCGGAGATGGGGAGATTCAGGCAAACCTTGTCTCCCACATGTTGGGAACCATTGATACTGATCAAGCGCTCCATCTTTTGCAGGCATTAAGTCACAAGCAACCTCAAACCGTGATGGCCTACGTCGAACAAATTGCGGCAAATGGCATTGCATGGGATGCATTGTTGCAATCGCTTGCCACTCAAATACATCGAGTTGCGATGTATCAAATGCTGCCTTCGACGTTAGATAAATTGCAGCCGGATGCAGAAAAAATCAAGCAACTGGCACAAGACCTCAGTGCTGAAGATGTGCAACTGTTTTATCAGATTGCACTGAAAGGACGGGAAGATTTACCACTCTCACCGACAACGCGCATTGGTCTGGAGATGGTATTACTGCGTATGATGGCCTTTCGTCCCGTCGCGGTTTCTCCTCTCCATGGTATCAGTACCGACGTGAGTGCTGATGCTGCAACGCAACAGCCAGCACCGATGGTGAATGATCATGCTCCGAGTGCGTCAACAGCAGAACCAGCCGCATCAATGCCTTCTCACACTCATCAGCCGGAATATCAACGTGAGACGTCTGATAACGCACACGCAGCACCAGATTCGGCTGTCAATACCAATCATATTTCTCAGCCACAGTCTCAGCCTGCCGCTGAAGCCGAATCACCGACTCCGGCCGATAGTGACGCGTCAGCCGCACCGACGACGGAGCATGACACCAATCCATCCACGTCACGTGTTGGCCTGAGACATCAGCTGCGTTCTCAACGCCAGTCTGCTCAGTCGTCTGGGGCATCGACAAAAGGCTCGTCTATAAAAGGCTCGTCTATAAAAGGTACTGCGACAAAAAAGTCTGAAACGGCATCAACAGAATCAGATTCAGTTTTTGAACGACTGATGCAGAAGCGAAATGATGATCTTCTGATGCCGTCGGCAGTTGATGCCGTGTTGGATGCCGAGGCTGCGGTTGATGCAAATGAGCCATATCAATGGCGTCCTACAATAGAAACCCCGGAAAAACCAGTCGATAAGTCTGTCACGCCGGCAGCATTAAAGCAGGCACTGGCGCATGAAAAAACGCCGGAAATGGCGGCCAGACTGACTGATGAGGTCATTCAAGAAGATGAGTGGGCTGCGCTTATACCGCAGTTGAATTTACCGAAACTTATCGAGCAATTAGCCTTGAATGCATCCTATCGACTGGAAGGCAATACGGTTCATTTATCATTACGCGCACATCAGGCGCATTTGAATACTGATAAATCCCAAGCTATTTTGAAAGAAGCGTTAGAACATACGCTGAGAATGACTTGTGCATTAGAGATTCGAGTGGCGGATGACGGTGTGACACCATTGGAACGACGAGAGTTGCGTTATCAAGCGAAACTGGAACAGGCGTTTGTCTGTTTGCAAGACGATCCCAATGTTCAATTTATCCAGCAACGTTTTCAGGCGCAGTTAGATCAAGAGAGTGTCCGTCCGGTTTAATTCGCTTAATTTTTTCCTGTGTTGACGTAAAAATGAGCGTCAGAATCAGGTATAAAACGTAGGCCTAAGACGGGGGTTGAATTCTCGGCAGGGAACCCCCACAGTATGTGTAATATATCAATGACAGAGAGATAACTATGTTTGGTGGTAAAGGCGGAATGGGCAACCTGATGAAGCAAGCCCAGCAAATGCAAGATCGGATGCAGAAGCTTCAAGAAGAAATTGCAAATATGGAAGTCACCGGTGAAGCTGGTGCAGGTCTGGTGAAAGTGACCATGACCGGTGGTCATAGCGTTCGTCGGGTCGAAATTGATGAAAGTCTGATGGAAGACGATAAAGAAATGGTTGAAGATTTGGTTGCTGCTGCCTTTAATGATGCTGCCCGTCGTATTGAAGAAACTCAAAAAGATAAAATGTCATCCGTGACGGGTGGAATGCAACTTCCTCCCGGTATGAAGATGCCATTTTAATGGTTCAGTAAATTCATGCGTACCAGTCAAATGCTGGAACATCTGATGGAAGCCTTGCGTTGTCTGCCTGGGGTCGGCCCCAAATCAGCACAACGCATGGCTTTTCATTTGTTACAGCGTGATCGTCAAGGGGGGCTCCGCTTAGCGGATGCGCTGAGTCAGGCAATGACTGAAATTGGTCATTGTCAGACGTGCCGAACATTTACCGAAGAAGATGTTTGTCATATTTGCAAAAATCCCAAACGACAGGAGAACGGTCAGCTCTGTGTGGTTGAAAGCCCAGCGGATATTGCAGCCGTTGAAGCAACAGGACAGTTCTCGGGCCGTTACTTTGTTCTCATGGGACATTTATCACCCTTGGATGGTATTGGTCCGGCAGATATTGGTTTGGATCTGCTCGACTTTCGCTTGCAGCAAGGTGATATTACCGAAGTGATTCTGGCGACGAATCCGACCGTCGAAGGAGAGGCTACGGCACACTATATTGCTGATTTATGCCACGCGCATCAGGTTTCAGCGAGTCGTATCGCGCATGGTGTGCCTGTTGGCGGTGAGTTGGAGTTGGTTGACGGGACGACGCTGTCTCATTCGCTCATGGGACGCCAGCGACTTTCCTGATTTTATCTCATGGTTTCAGCCATCAATCATGCGAGACATTCGCCATATCGAACTTCTCGCATGTTGCATTGATTAAGATGCAGAGATTAGGCCGCCATATTCAATTCAAACATGATCCTGCCGCGTAATCAGTGGGACTGCTTCAATGGGGAAAACGTTGTGTTTTCCAGATCACTGATGATGATCAGTGCCTCTTGATCGCTGGCACCACAGATTGCCTCATCACTTTTGAAATCACTGCATACCTGAGGACGAGCAGCGGAACCGAACAGTTTACAGAGATTATTTTCATCTAATTGGACACAGCGAACCCCGGCTGGTTTGCCGTCAGGCATTCCCGGAATCGGGGAAGAAATACTCGGTGCGATACAGCAGGCGCCACAGCCTAAGCGACATTCCATAAATCCTCTGAGAGCTATCATTTGTTCAAACTAATCGATCATAACAGACTGAATCCCGATAGGTATACGTTTATGCTTGAACTCTTTGTCTCGGGCAGGTATAAACCGTATCCAGATCCATAACCACAGAAGTACAAGTATGACTATTCCATTCTGGCAAACCAAATCATTAGATGAGATGAGCGAAAGCGAGTGGGAATCGCTGTGTGACGGCTGTGGCAAATGTTGCTTACATAAGTTAATGGACGAAGATACTGAAGACGTTTACTACACCAATGTGGCCTGTAGTTGGCTGAACAGTAAAACATGTGCCTGCAAGGATTACCCCAACCGTTTTCAATCCGGTGAGGAATGTCTGAAACTGACCCGGGAGAATATTGATGAATTTCATTGGTTACCGGAAACCTGTGCTTATCGCTTGTTAGCTCAGCATCAACCATTACCCGAATGGCATCCGCTAATCACCGGTTCTAAATCAGCCATGCACGCAGCCGGAGAGAGTGTTCGCAACAAAGTCGTTTATGAGATTGATGTGGTGAATTGGGAGGATCACATTTTGAACCACCCGACTGAACCCAAATAAGTTTTGATGCGGGCACTGAATCCGAGCAGTAATCCCCCCGTCAGACCGAGCAGGTGAGCTTGAATGGCAACCGGTGCTTCAATCAGCGCACGGGTTGTCTCAGAAGCGCCGAAATACTGCTCCCAGATAACCTTGCTACATACACCCACAACGAGTAACCAACTGCTTTTTCTGCCTTGCAAAGCTTCGCTCAGCGCGAAGCTGGCAAATAGACCATGCAATATACCGGACAGACCGACATAGAAATAAAGCTCAGTCCAGAAAAGTCCAATCCCAATGAACACACTCAATAGCAGAAGTTGTTGCCAGAGTACGCGGGCAGTGGGCCGAAAAATGAAGGTGATTAACCAGAGCGCGATCAGATTCATCGCCAGATGGACAGTATTGGTATGGGTGAAGTTTCCTGTTACGATCCGCCACCATTGACCTTGCGTGATAGCCTGTCTGTCCCAGACCAGAGCATCCGCGAGTGGAGAGAACTGAGCGAGGATACAAATGAAACTGAACAGACTAAGTATGAGATAGAGATGGGATCGCGTTATTGTATTCAATGTCAAAAAGCGCATAAGGCCTGTCTTTGCTCCACGATTGTCCCGCTGTCATCAGCAATTGAGCTTATCATCCTTCAGCATCCGACAGAAGTCCGGAAGCCGACCGGAACGGCAAGTATTCTGACTTTGTCACTAGAGAATGCTGTGTGCCTGATTGGCGAAAACTTTACTCAAGATGACACATTGAACGCCTTATTGAATGAAACGGATGTTGCACATTTTGTCCTGTTCCCCGGAGAAGGCTCTGCCAGTATCAATGACATTCCACTTCCTTCACCATCGCAGCGTTATAGAGTCATTTTGCTCGATGGAACATGGAAAAAAGCTTATAAAATGTGGCAATTATCGACCATCCTGCATGAACTCCCCAGACTGCATTTACCGGGCCCCCTCCAGAGTCGCTACCGGATTCGCAAAGCGCCGCGAGACAACTGCCTCTCAACAGTTGAAGCCGGATATCATGTCTTGTCGAACTGGCAACCCGATCAAGACTTTAGCCCGCTATTGCATAGCTTCGAACAAATGATCCAGTTCCAGCTCGCACAGATGCCACCTGAAGTCAGGCAGCGGTATTTTCACGGGACACACGTTTATCAGGGCAAACAAGAATAGGAGAATAGTGGGACACAAATTGATGAGTACGTTTGGTTCTTCGGCATCATTTAAGTGTTTTCAATGGATTTTTAAAGTGGGTTATCAAGCCGATAAGCAGAGAAAGGGTCGGGGTATTGACTGTGAATCACAGGTTTTGGAGTACGACCAAAATCCAAGAGTGAGGGAAGGTTGAACGCTTTGTGTTTATTAAGAAATATGAATGCCTATCATACGTTTGCGTTTGAGATGATGTTTAGCGAAGTTCAGACGTTCTGATGAACCAATCCAGAGTCGCGGCTTCTTTTCCAATGCAGTACAAAGGGCGAGGCATTCCTGCTGAGGCAGAGATAGGCGTGTTAAAATGTTTGGCAATTGAGGTGAGATATAACCCTGTTTATCTGCTCTGATTTGTCGTCCGACCCAGTCGACTAATTCAATATAATCTGTTAGCCGAAAAGGAATTGCATGCCTTTTCTCTTGATGTTCATATCCCATAAAATCAGCCAATTCGGGGACTTTGATTTTTCCTTGCTCGAGTGCAGTCAGTCGCTTTTTCAGGGATGTATGCTCCGATTGTTCCGGTGTTTCAGCGACACCGGCCCGAACAGGGTTGAGGTCAACATAAGCCATGGCTGCCAGTAACGCTTTGTCATCAAGTAAAGCCTGAGATTTGAATCGACCTTCCCAGAACCGCCCGGTGCATTGGTCTTCTTGGTTAGCGAGCAGGGCAATTTCGTAATTGATTTCTTTCATGAACCAACTGAGTGAATAGAGTCGCTGTCGCCAAGTTTCAATGATTTTATCACACGCTTTGTACTCTGCTCTAGAGACCAAGTGGCCGGACACAAAACGTTGGATTAAAGATGGCATCTGATGTTCTGTACACCATCGTTCAATGACTTCACGTGGGGAAAGCAACTGGCCGGCTTGTTTATCAATAAAAGTGACCAGATGATAGTGATTACTCATCACCGCATAGGCACAGATACGAATGCAATAAATTGAAGACAGTGACAGAATCCGAGATTCAACCCATTCACGGCGATGTTCATACGATTGACCGCTATAGTTATCGTATCCACATAGAAATGAGCGACGGACACAACGAGAAACGCAGTGATAATACGGTGTTACTTCAGGACAGATGAGTTGTGAACGGGCGGTAGTCATGGGCTGATTTTAGGTGATGAAAGATAAGTCAATCGTGAAGGAAGGTGTGAACAAAGAGAAGTCGAGAACCGGACTATTTCGAGTGAATGCAAATTTATATCTGATTGGTTATGCAATATTTCACCGGAATGGAGAGGATGGTTTAGGTGTGTGTCCTCTTACCCCTTACCCTCCTCTTAAACCGTCCCATTATTCTTCCCTCATCACTCTATGTTTAAAGCGTGTGTCCCCGTAAACCTTCCCCGTAAACCTTTCTTACAAAAGTTGTACAAGAAAAAAATTGTACAACTTTTTAAATTGCACTATCTTAAACTGATAAGTTATACGGAAATTTTTCTTGTACAATAAATTAAGGTCAGTTCATGGATGTCCAAACCGTTGCACTGTTCTATACTCAGCTCAATAAACATAATTTAGATGCACTGAGCGATGTCTATCACGACGCGATTGTATTTGAAGATGCGGCCCATCGTATTGAGGGGTTGACCTCCCTCTCTGACTATTTCGCCAACCTCTATCAAAATGTTGAACGCTGCAACTTTACGATTCATGAGCAACACCCGACTGATAACGGTGGTTTCTTGATTTGGACGATGCATTTGCAACATCCGAAGCTCCGTCAAGGTCAACTGGTGAATGTGCAGGGCGCGACGCATCTGCGCTTTCAAGATAACAAAGTCATTTATCACCGAGACTACTTTGACTTGGGAGAGATGCTGTATGAACAGCTACCGCTCATTGGTCGTGTGGTTCGCTGGATAAAACGGAGGTTGGGACAATGAGTGGTGTACTAATCACTGGCGCGACGTCCGGTATCGGTAAGCAGTTAGCACAAGACTATGCGCGGCAGGGGTGGCAAGTGATCGCTTGTGGCAGAAACGAAGATGTGTTGGACGAACTCAGTGAGATGAGCACTTCTATTACCCCACTGCGATTTGACTTGACTGATTTGGAGCAAACACTTGCGGTGCTGAGTGAGCTGCCATTTACTCCCACATTGTGGATCTTAAATGCCGGAGATTGTGAATATATCGACGATGGCGTGATGGACGCAAAACTCATGACACGTGTGATGCAGATTAACGTGCTCGGAATGACCAATACCATTGAGGCGATTCAGCCGCACTTAAAAGCGGGACATCGTGTGGCAATTGTTGGTTCGATCGCCAGTGAACTGGCGTTACCGCGTACAGAAGCTTACGGGGCATCCAAAGCTGCGGTTGGGTATCTGGCGAGAGCGTTACGGCTGGACTGGGCCAGTAAAGGCATTGATGTAACTTGTGTCTTTCCCGGGTTTGTCGCTACGCCACTGACCGAGAAAAATAACTTTGATATGCCGATGATGATTTCGGTAGAAAGTGCATCTCAGGCGATTCGCCGCGGGCTAGAGAAAGGCGTCGCAAATCTCTACTTTCCGGTTCGTTTTACTTGGATTATCCGTTTGTTGGGGGCGTTGCCCTATCGTTGGCAATATCAGTTCGTCAGTCGTTTTTTTGCGCCGAAAAGGACCAAACAATGAAGATTGCGATTATAGGCACGGGAATTTCAGGGCTAACGTGTGGTTATTACTTGCATGAGCAGCATGACATCACACTATTTGAGGCGAACGATTATGTTGGTGGTCATACCGCGACGGTAGACGTTAATGTGGCCGGTCAGCCCTATGCTGTTGATACCGGATTTATTGTCTATAATGACCGGACGTATCCTTATTTTATACGCATGATGAACGAAATCGGGGTCAAAGGGCTTCCGACTCAGATGAGTTTCAGTGTGCGTAATGATGCCAATGGACTTGAATATAATGGTCACACATTAACGACATTATTTGCGCAGAAGCGGAATTTATTCAAGCCGAGTTTTTATCGGTTTATCAGCGAAATCCTGCGTTTCAACAAGCTTGCAAAAGCCGCAGCAGACAATCCCCGCCAGCATTTGCAAACCCTTGGGCAGTTTCTGGTCCATCATCGTTTTTCCGAATATTTCTGTCAGAATTACATCTTGCCGATGGGTGCTGCAATTTGGTCATCCTCTTTGGCGGACATGCGCGCATTTCCGCTGATGTTCTTTCTGCGTTTTTTCATCAATCACGGTTTGTTAGATGTCACGGACAGACCACAATGGTATGTGATTGAAGGGGGATCCCGCGCCTATATTGAGCCACTGACCAAAGGCTATGCGGATCGGATTCGTCTCAGTACACCGGTCAAACAGGTAAGACGCAGTCCATTTGGCGTCGATATTAAAACCGCAAACGGTGTAGAAACATTTGATGAAGTTATTTTTGCCTGTCACAGCGATCAGACTCTTGGCATGCTTGAAGACGCCAGTCAGTGTGAAATCTCAGTGTTGTCCTCAATGGCATATCAGGCGAACGAGGTCGTCCTGCATACCGATACCCGTTTGCTTCCCAAACGTCCGGCGGCTTGGGCAGCCTGGAATTACTGGTTGGATGGTCACGAGGGTGAGGAGATGAAACTCCCGTCACTGACCTACAATATGAATATCTTGCAACACATTGATAGTGCAACAACATTTTGTGTCACGCTCAACAGCACTGAGCACATTGATCCGGACAAAATTCTACGGCGCTTCGTATATCACCATCCGGTATTTACCGAATCCTCGATTCACGCGCAGCAGCGTAAATCAGAAATCAACGGGGTCAATCATACTTGGTTTTGTGGCGCATACTGGCACAACGGATTCCATGAAGATGGGGTAAGAAGTGCGATTGATGTTATGACACAATTGCAATCGCAAGCGGTCAACAGAGACAAGGGTGTCGCATGATGACCAGTACAACGGATGTTACACGCAGTGCATTGATGGTCGGCCATATTCGTCACCGTCGTTTTACACCGATTGCGCATTCGATTCGTTCACCGCTCTTTATGCCATGTATCGATCTGGATGAGTGGCCTGCGCTACGACAACAGGTTTGGGGACTAGGTGAACGCTGGTGGCACTGGGCGCGATTTCGCCGCGCTGATTATCTGGGTGAGGGTGATTTGAAAACAGCCGTGCAGGATAAAGTGTTGCAGCTTACGGGCGAGCAAGTGCGTGGCAAAGTGTTAGCCGTGGTGCACCTGCGTTATCTGGGGCTCTATTTCAGTCCGGTTAATTTCTACTATCTCTATGATCAGCAAGGGCGCTGGTGTTATCTGCTCGCGGAGGTGAGCAATACACCTTGGAACGAGCGGCATTATTATGCGATTCCGGCTGAAAGCGGTGAACACGGAGAGAACTGGACACACGACAAAGCATTTCATGTGTCACCATTCAATCCCGTGGAACAGCAGTACCAATGGAAACTGAAACCGCTGTCTGATGCCTTGATGGTGCACTTGGCGTGTCATCGGGACACCAAGGAATTTGATGCCACTCTGGCGTTAAAAGCACAGCCCTTTACCTCAAGAAGTTTGCTCAAATTGTTGATTCGGACACCGATCATGACGGTTAAGGTACTCACTGGGATCTATTGGCACGCACTGACGCTATGGCTCAAAGGTGCACCATTTTATTCACATCCAAAATCCCGCCGACATGAGACAGATAAAAAATAGCTAGGAGAACGCGCAATGTTCAATTCGCCTTCATTAGAGATGCCTAAATCACTGACATCATGGCAGCAAGGTGCTCGAGCCATGGTACTGAAATCCTTACGCCTGATAAAAGTTGGCAGCCTGACATTAGAGGAAAATTTTGCAGGACAGGCGCGTATTTCTGATGCTGTTTCGCAGCAAAGTGCCGTGGAACAATTCGGGTTTGCGCATGACGACCAGCCACAGGCCCACATTCGGGTGAATCACCCTGATTTTTATGCCAGCGTGCTGAAAGGCGGCAGCATTGCAGCAGCAGAAGCATATATGGATGGTTGGTGGGACAGTCCCAATCTGACGGTTGTGACGGAACTGATGGCGCGTAACTTAAACGCACTGGATCAGTTGGAAGCACAAAGCAGCGTGCTTGTCCGGGCGATGAATAAAGTCGGTCACTGGCTGAAACGCAACTCGATTGGGCGTGCCAAGCAAAACATTGAAGCGCACTACGATTTGGGGAATGACCTGTATCAGACGTTTCTCGATCAACGCATGCTGTACTCAAGTGCACTCTATCTCAACACCAGCGATTCACTGGAACAGGCCCAAATTCAGAAAATGGATCGGTTGTGTCAGCAGTTACAACTGACAGCCAATGACCACGTGATTGAAATTGGTACCGGGTGGGGGGCAATGGCGATTTATATCGCGCAACATTATGGATGCCAAGTCACAACCACTACGATTTCGGAACAGCAATATGCGTATGCACAGGCCGAGATTGAGCGCTTGGGGCTCAGTGAGCAGATTACCTTACTCAAACAAGATTACCGCTTGCTTAACGGGCAGTTTGACAAGCTGGTGTCTATCGAGATGATTGAGGCGGTCGGCAAATCCTATCTGCCGTCTTATATTGCCAAATGTCAGTCGCTACTTAAACCCGGAGGACGGATGGCGATTCAGGCGATCACCATTGCCGATCAGCGGTTTGACAGCTATAGCAACGACGTTGATTTCATTCAGAAGTATATTTTCCCCGGCGGATTTCTACCCTCAATCACCGTTCTGACCCAAATGGCGACGCGGCATACGGATTTCGTCGTCCGTGATGTGTTTGATTTGGGACTAGACTACGCCCAGACGCTGGCTGACTGGCGCTGTCGTTTTGACGCTTCATGCAACAAAGTCAAGTCACTGGGTTACGACGAACGCTTTGTCCGCATGTGGCGTTACTATTTGTGTTACTGCGAAGGCGGCTTTAAAGCGCGTACCATCAGTACCATTCACATGACATTACAACGGGCACAATGATGCGTCACTTCCTACTGATTTCATTGTGGTTTGAAGCGCTCTGGCTACTCGCCGTATTAGGACAGGCGCGTTTGCAGTGGATCACCATTGGCTTGGTGACGGTCACGATGGCGTACACCGCGTTACGATACCCCCTGGCACTCGGACGCATCATGATGGTGGCAGCCATCGGCATGACGCTGGATTACATCAATCTCCATGTCGGGCTGTTTTCCTTTACCACATCCTTCCTGCCGATCTGGCTGGTTGGGTTGTGGTTTGCCTTCGCTTGGTTTGCCAGCTTTGCTATCCCGGTTTTCAGTCATCTACCGGCGTTACTCGTCTTCAGCGCAACAGCACTGGGTGGCGCACTGAGTTATTGGGCAGGGCATCGTTTTGGCGCCGTGCAATTTGAATGGTCTGTTGCGGGGGCGGTGTTCGTTCTATTTTTGGAATGGTTCGGATTGTCTTTGTTATTGATGAAGGTATTTAGGAATGCTAACCCCACGTTTAACCGCGACACTGTCTCTGACCGTGATCCTCTGGATCGCCACCGTTAATGGCGCTGAGCTTAAGGGAAAGGCATCAGCATCATGGACCGACTGGCCGATTGTCGGTCAGGCGACTTTATCTTGGTTGTGGTTCGATATTTATTCATCACAGCTTCGTACTCCCGACGGTCACTACGAGCAAGTGCCGAATGACGTCACACCACATCCCGTAGCGTTAGAGATTCGTTACTTGCGTGATATCAGCAGCAAAGATTTGCTGGAGGAAACACAAGCTCAGTGGGAGAGGCTGGGTTATGACGAGGCGCAAACTAGCGCATGGTTAACGTTGTTGGCCGAGATGATGCCCAGTGTTAAAACGGGTGAGCGTTTGGTCTATGTCTCCGATGGTCGTGCTGGGCAGCTGTATTACTTCAATCAACAGGGGCAGCAACGCCTGCTCGGCAACGTCGAAAATAAACAGATGAATGACACATTTTTGTCGATTTGGCTGTCACCGCAAGCCGAACATCCGAAACTTCGTTATCAATTAATAGGAATGAAACAATGAGACATATGGTGAAAGTGTTATCGCTGGTGATGTTGATGCTCATTGCCGGTTGTTCTGCGGATTTAAAAGCCTATCAAGCCAGCCAACCCGCTTTTGATTTGTTTGGTTATTTTCAGGGAGAAACCCATGCGTGGGGCATGGTGCAGGATTATAGCGGCAAGCAGACCCGCCGCTTTCAGGTCAAAATTAAAGGGACAGTCGCCGATGATACGCTGACTTTGGTGGAAGATTTTGTATTTCATGATGGTGAAAAGAATCAGCGTATCTGGACGATTACCCGTAGCGCTGACGGACATTATGAAGGAAGAGCCGACGATATTATCGGTGTTGCGACAGGGCATGAAATGGGAAATGCGTTACAGTGGCAATATGACTTTCTGCTCAAAACAGACGATAGTGAAATCACGGTCTCCTTTGATGATTGGTTGTTCCGTCAGGACGACAAACACCTGTTTAATATCACAAGCATTCGCAAGTTTGGTCTGGAAGTCGGACGCATCACGCTATTTTTTACAAAGTAATAGCTATTTTTTATAAAATCATAGCTTCGCCAAATAATCCCAGTCGTTCGTTCATTCAATCACACACCAAGATAACGCGTTGTTGTTGCGGGTTATCTTGGTGTGTGTCCTCCTAATGTTCTCCTAATGTTCTCCGTAATTTAAAGGTGTGTGTCCCCGTAATTTTTTAGCCAATCACCTGCTTGATGACATGGGCAAACTGACCGCGGCTGTTGTCTTCTAAATCGTGGTGGCCGTCTTGAATACACTGTTTTCCTGCGACGAAAACATCTTTAATCAGATTTTCATGGCAGGCAAATAGCCAGCGATTGATGAGGTCTGGTGTTTGACTTGACATCAACAGTGGATGTGTAGCGTCCAGCACCATAAAGTCAGCACGACATCCGACAGCAAGTCCTAATTGGATACCGCAAGCTTGATTGCCCCCGGCTAATGCTTGCGTATAGAGGTGATCTCCGACGTGATTTTGTGACTGGCTGTAGAGACGGTTACGTTGTTGGTCACGGAGTCGCTGACTATATTCCAGCAGGCGTAATTCTTCGGTGGCGGACAGGCAGACATGGCTGTCTGAGCCAATACTCCATTGCCCGCCGGCTTGGGTAAATGCCACCCCGGGAAAAATACCGTCGCCCAGATTAGCTTCTGTACTTGGACACAAACCGGCCACGGCACCGCTGTCAGCGATCATCTGAATCTCGTCACGGTTGAGGTGGGTGGCATGAATCAGGCACCAGCGTTCGTCCAGACCGACATGATTGTGAAGCCACTCGACCGGCCGTTGCTGGCTCCAGTTGAGGCAATCACTGACTTCTTTTTGTTGCTCTGCAATGTGGATGTGGATTGGCTGTCCGTGATCTAATTCCGTCAGCACTGCTTGGATCTGGTGCTGGCTGACTGCCCGTAGCGAATGAAAACAGATCCCAAGCCGATGACGGTTATCTGCGTGTGTCCCCGCAAGCTCTCCCGCCAGTTGGTGGTGTAGTTGCAGATAACTGTCTGATGAGTGAATGAAGCGCGCCTGTCCTTGATGTGGCGGTTGAGCACCGAAGCCGGCATAACTGTATAGCGCCGGAAGGAGGGTCATACCGATCCCCGTGCGATCGGCAGCATTCAGGAGTTGGTGAGCCATTTCGGCCGGATCGCGGTAAGGCTTACCAGCTGTATCATGGTGGAGGTAGTGGAACTCACCGACCTGTGTATATCCGGCTTTGAGCATATCAATGTATAACTGCGTGGCGATGACATGAACCTGTTGCGGGGAGAGTCGCCTGACAATCTTGTACATTAAGTCGCGCCAGCTCCAGAAACTGTCATTTGGGTTGAAACTGACTTCCGCCATGCCTGCCATGACCCGCTGAAAGGCGTGGGAATGAACATTGGCCAGTGTCGGTAGAACCGGGCCTTGAAGACGTCGCACACCATCCGGTGGCGTGGTATCTGTCGTAATTTGTGCAAAGTTGCCATCCACAATTTCAAACAGCACATTGTGCTGCCAGCCGGTCGGGAGCCATGCCTGTTTGGCAAAAATAAAAGTGCTGTCTTGTCGGGTTCCTGAGTGGATAGTCATCGCGTCTGTCCTCGTCACTGATGCTCGTGAGTCTATCAGAATTTATCTTGTCTATACAAGTTCTGCCCTTGTCTATGCCTGTCCTGTTAAGCTGTTCATTTTTCCGCTATAATCCGGTCTTTATGATGTCAGTGGATAGCTGTAAATAAGATGGAAAACTCAACCACCCAGATGATGTGCCACTTGTCTCAATTGATAGATGATGCGCCCGGTCCGATCTATGCCAAAGTCAAACAAGCGATTTGTCGTCAGATAGACACCGGGGAATGGCAACCGGATCAGAGAGTGCCGTCTGAGTCAGAGATGGTGAAAGCCTTAAAGGTAAGCCGTATGACCATCAACCGCGCGCTGCGGGAACTGACTGATGAAGGGGTTCTGATTCGTCAGCAGGGGGTTGGTACCTTTGTCGCGAGAAAGAAATCCCATTCAGCACTGTTTGAAGTGCACAATATTGCTGATGAGATAGCCAGTCGTGGTCATCGCCATCACGCGGAGCTGGTTGAAATCACACTGGCAAAGGCGACGATGGAAGAAGCGATGAACCTTGGGGTTCGTACCAACCACCGTATTTTTCGTGCCACGATTATTCATTTCGAGAATGATCTGCCGATTCAAATCGAATATCGCGTGGTCAATGCGGAACTGGCCCCGGATTATGATCAGCAGGATTTCCAGCACAATGGTGCTTACCACTATCTGATGAAAGTCGCGCCGATGACGGAAGGAGAGCATCTGGTTGAAGCGGTGCTTGCCTCTCCGGCAGAATGTGCATTACTGCAAATTGATGCCTCGGAGCCGTGTTTGCAGATCAAACGCCGCACATGGTGCCGGGAACAACTGGTCACCAATGCCCGCCTGATTTCTCCGGGGTCGAGATTCCAGTTATTCGGTCACTTCGAGCAATAATACTGCGCCTGCTTTGACAGACGGAAAGGATGTCAGCGTCTGTTGATGATTGGTTGATTCAATGAGCGGTTTGTTCATCTAAATCAGAGAAGCAAGGGAATATCCCTTGCTTTTTTTATGGGGTTTTGTGGTGACTCATGTGAAGAAAAACTTGCGCTGGTTACGGTTTACTTTTATTGTTTTGTTAACTTGTATAGACATGTAATGTCATGATAAGCCGGTATCGGTATCAGACCTGCAGCGCACGTGATGGAGAACATAAGCTCATGCCCGAATTAACATTACACCCCGGAAAGCTCACGCTCAGTGAGTTACGTCAAATCAGCCGGGAACCGATCAAAATCTCGCTCGACAGGCAGGCCATTGCCGCGATTCATGCCAGTACCGAGGTGGTGAACCGAGTGATTGTCGAAGACCAGGCGGTTTACGGGATTAATACCGGGTTTGGTTTATTGGCCAATACCCGGATTGCCACGGAAGATTTAGATGAATTACAGCGCAGTATTGTGTTGTCTCACGCTGCCGGGATCGGTAAATTCATGGATGATGCCACCGTCCGATTGATGATGGTTCTCAAAGTGAACAGCCTTGCCCGCGGGTATTCCGGTATTCGTCTTGCAGTGGTCGAAGCGATGATCACCTTGATTAACAAAGAAATATATCCCTGCGTACCACAAAAAGGTTCGGTTGGCGCTTCGGGTGATCTGGCGCCGCTGGCTCACATGAGTGCTGTGCTGCTCGGTGAAGGACAGGCGCGTTATAAAGGGGAAGTCATTTCCGGTCAGGCTGCATTGGCAATTGCAGGGATGGAACCGATCCAATTAGCGCCGAAAGAAGGGCTTGCCCTGCTCAATGGCACCCAAGCATCAACCGCCTTTGCGCTCGAAGGGCTGTTTGCAGCGGAAGACCTTTATGCCTCCGCTATTGTCTGCGGTGCGCTCTCCGTTGAAGCCGCACTGGGTAGCCGGCGTCCGTTTGATGAGCGGATTCACGCCGTCCGGGGGCATCAGGGCCAGATGGATGCGGCTGCGGCTTATCGGCATCTGCTGACGGAACTGAGTGAACTGGGTGAATCACATTCTAATTGTGAAAAAGTGCAAGACCCATATTCACTGCGCTGCCAGCCTCAGGTGATGGGCGCATGTTTAACTCAGGTTCGCCATGCCGCCAGCACATTGCTTGTTGAGGCCAATGCGGTGTCGGATAACCCGCTGGTGTTTGCTGAGCAAGGCGATATTGTTTCCGGGGGAAATTTCCATGCGGAACCGGTGGCTTTTGCTGCGGATAATCTGGCACTTGCCATCGCTGAAATCGGTAGTCTGTCAGAGCGACGAATGGCGCTGTTAATCGATAGTCATCTGAGTAAGTTACCGCCATTTTTGGTGGAAAACGGCGGCGTCAATTCAGGGTTCATGATCGCACAAGTGACTGCGGCAGCACTCGCCAGTGAAAATAAAACGTTTGCTCATCCGGCATCGGTCGATAGTCTGCCGACATCTGCGAATCAGGAGGATCATGTGTCCATGGCGACATTTGCCGCCCGACGACTCAAAGATATGGCGGAAAATACGCGCGGTATTCTGGCCGTTGAAATTCTGGCGGCGGTACAAGGTTTGGACTTCCGTTCCCCGTTGAAATCAACGGAGCGGCTGGAGCAAGCGCGTGCTGATTTACGTGCGCGTGTCCCTTTCTATGACAAAGACCGTTATTTCGCTGCGGATATCGAAAAAGCCAACGGACTGCTGGCGGAAGCCGTACATAATGAATTGATGCCGGCTGGTTTACTCCCAAGTGTGATAAGGGAGCATCATGAATAAACCGCTGAATTTGGATTCGCTTTGGTATGGTTTTCATGCTGCAACCATGGCGAATGGTCAATATAGTGTGATTGAAGATGCTGCGATTGGTGTGCGCGACGGGCGAATCGCGTGGATTGGCTGCCGGACGGAGTTGCCTGACTATCAGGCGCAGCAAGAACACGATTTCCACGGGGGCTGGGTCACTCCGGGTTTCGTTGATTGTCATACCCATTTGGTGTTCGGGGGGAATCGGGCACATGAGTTTGAGCAACGGCTCAATGGTATGAGTTATCAAGCGATTGCCCAGCGTGGTGGCGGGATTGCAGCCTCGGTTCAGGCGACTCGTCAGGAAACGCCTGAGCAGTTGCTGGCCTCGGCGGCCCGGCGGCTGAAATCTCTGATGTGCGATGGTGTGACCACGCTGGAAATTAAATCAGGTTATGGTCTCTCGACCGAACATGAAGTGAAGATGCTTGAAGTGGCGCATCGGCTGGCTGAACTGTATCCGGTTGATATTCGTACCACATGTCTGGCCGCCCATGCAGTGCCACCGGAGTATCAAGGTCGCAGCGATGCTTATATGGATTATCTCTGTGATGAATTATTACCGGAAATTGCCCAACGCGAGCTGGCGGATGCCGTGGATGCCTTTTGTGAAACCATTGCATTCAGCCCAGAACAGGTTGAACGTTATTTTCGCACTGCTCAGGCTTGCGGGATGCCGGTGAAGCTCCATGCGGAGCAATTATCCTCTCTGGGCGGCGCGACACTGGCGGCTCATTTTCAGGCGCTTTCTGCCGATCATCTGGAGTTTATAACTGAAACGGATGTCGCGGCAATGCGTGAGTCCGGCACGGTTGCCGTGTTGTTACCGGGAGCTTATTTCACCCTCAAAGAGACCCAACGTCCGCCCGTCGAACTGTTACGCCGCTATCAGGTGCCGATGGCGGTTGCTACCGACATTAATCCGGGCACATCTCCTGTGCTTTCACTGCGTCTGATGATGAACATGGCTTGTACACTCTTTGGTCTGACCCCGGAAGAGGCGTTAGCTGCGACCACCATTCATGCTGCACAAGCCTTGGGTTTAGCCGAGAGTCACGGGCAACTGAGTGTCGGGAAAGTTGCTGATTTTGTCTGCTGGGATGTGGCAAGTCCCGGTGAACTCAGTTACTGGCTTGGCGGTGATTTACTGAAAACACGAGTCAAAAGGGGAGCAATAAGCGATGTCGACGTCAATTGATCAGCCATTTCATTTTCGAGCCGGGCAGAGCCCGCTTTTGGTCAGTATGCCACATAGCGGGACGGCACGACTGCCGGGGATGGATGCCAAACTGACCGATGCGGCCAAAGCGCTACCGGATACTGACTGGCATTTACCGACGCTGTATGATTTCTTAACAGAAATGGATGTCAGCGTCATTCAAGCCCATTATTCTCGTTATGTCGTCGATCTTAATCGTCCGATCGATGATCAACCGCTGTATACCAGTAAAACCACAGGGTTATTTCCTGACATCTTATTCTCTGGTGAGCCTGTATTTATTGAGGGTGAAGGGTTTGATGAGGCGACGAAAGCGCGTATCAAAGCTGAAATCTGGCAGCCTTATCATCAAAAAATCAGCGAGACGCTCACGCAGATTCGGGACCGGCACGGCTACGCGATCCTGTTCGATGCCCACAGTATTGCCGCTCAGGTGCCGATGTTGTTTGACGGGACTTTGCCTGACTTTAATCTCGGAAATAACAATGGCCTTGCCTGTGCCACGACTATGCTGGAAAAACTGGCTGAGTTGGTGCGACACAGCCCGTATACCCATGTGTGTAACGGCCGTTTCAAAGGGGGATACATCACCCGTCATTACGGGCAGCCCTCAGCGCAAATTCACGCGGTTCAACTGGAGCTTTCTCAAGCGACCTATCTTGTGGACCGCCCTCAGACTCATCATTCTCAAAGCGATGCATCTGACGCTCAACCGGAGCTGGCCAAATACCAACTGGATCAGGCCAAACAGCGGCGTGTCGGGCCACTTTTACAGCAGTTGATGCAATCACTGTTGGCGCATGGCCATCCCACGGATCAAGCAGAATAAGAATTGAGGCAGGGTAAAACATGAAGGTAAATGATATGACATTGAAAGCGATGATTTTAGAAGGGATTCCTGCAACTTTGCCACCCAAGCGTGAGCGCAATGAGAACCTCAGCCATGCACCGAAAAGAAAAGCAATTCTGAGCCGCGAAGAGAAAATCCTTGCGGTGAAAAACGCACTTCGTTATTTCGACAAACAACATCATGCCGTCCTGGCTCCGGAGTTTTACGCGGAGCTGGAGACCTATGGCCGGATTTATATGTATCGGCTGATGCCGGATTACCCGATTACCGCACGCTCAATCGATGCCTTTCCACATCAGTCGCAACAGGCAGCAGCGATTATGCTGATGTTGAGCAATAACCTTGATGAAGCCGTCGCCCAACATCCGCAAGAGCTGATTACCTATGGCGGCAATGGTGCCGTGTTCTCAAATTGGGCTCAGTATCGTTTGACGATGAAATATCTGGCGGAAATGACCGATGAGCAGACACTGGTACTCTATTCCGGCCATCCGATGGGGTTGTATCCGTCACATCCCAATGCACCGAGAGTCGTCGTGAGCAACGGTATGATGATTCCCAATTATTCAAAGCCGGATGATTGGGAGAAGTTCAATGCCTTAGGGGTGACCCAATACGGACAAATGACAGCAGGCTCGTTTATGTACATCGGCCCGCAAGGGATTGTTCATGGCACCACGATCACGGTGATGAACGCAGTGAGAATGAAACGCGATCGGGATCCGGGCAAGTTACCACTGTTCGTGACTTCTGGTCTGGGGGGGATGAGTGGCGCTCAGCCTAAGGCTGCGGTGATTGCCCAAACCATTGGCGTTGTTGCTGAAATTAACCCGAAAGCGGCCTATAAACGTCATGAGCAAGGCTGGGTGGATGAAGTCCATCCGGATTTGGACGCACTGATGGAACGGATCAAGCGGGCACAAATCGATAATCAACCCGTCTCTTTGGCCTATCTGGGGAACATTGTTGACTTGTGGGAGCGACTGGCTACAGAGGATATCCAAATCGATTTAGGATCGGATCAGACGTCCCTGCATAATCCATGGGCGGGCGGTTATTATCCGGTCGGTTACACTTTTGATGAATCCAGCACGATGATGGCGCATGAACCGGCGCAGTTCCGGGTCGCTGTACAGGCAACATTGAAGCGCCATGTGGCGGCGATTAATCAATTAACGGCCAAAGGCATGTATTTCTTCGATTACGGCAATGCATTTCTGTTGGAAGCAAGTCGGGCTGGGGCTGATATTCTCAAGACAGACGGCTCGTTTAAGTATCCCTCTTATGTTGAAGATATTATGGGGCCGATGTGTTTTGATTATGGATTCGGTCCTTTCCGGTGGGTCTGTGCTTCATCTGATCCCCATGATCTGGCCATCACTGACCGGATTGCCGCAGAGATTCTGGAAGCCATGCATCAGCAGGCTCCGGCAGAGATTCGTCAGCAGATTGCGGATAACCTGTCATGGATTCAGCAGGCTGAACAAAACAAGCTGGTTGTCGGGTCGCAAGCGCGTATTTTATATGCCGATGCCGAAGGGCGGATGCGCATTGCGGCAGCGTTTAATCAGGCCGTAAAGCGTGGAGAAATCTCTGCCCCGGTGATTCTCGGACGTGATCATCACGATGTGTCCGGTACGGATTCACCATATCGGGAAACCGCCAATATTTACGACGGCTCTCGCTTTACAGCAGACATGGCGATTCACAATGTTATCGGTGATGCCTTCCGGGGAGCGACTTGGGTCAGTATTCATAACGGAGGTGGTGTCGGCTGGGGTGAAGTGATCAACGGTGGATTCGGCATGGTATTGGATGGCTCAGAGGTGTGTGATACCCGGCTGAAATCGATGCTGCACTGGGATGTCAATCATGGTATTTCTCGCAGAAGTTGGGCGAGAAATGAAGGTGCGCGCTTTGCCATTCAACGGGCGATGGCCCTTGAGCCGCGGCTGAAAGTGACGATTCCGGAAATAGCGGATGATGCACTATTGAATACGGTGGTGAAATAACACCATTCGTTCACATCCAACAGAAAGCGCCGCAGTTGCGGCGCTTTCTGATCACAGTGATTATCACCCTGATCACAGTGGCTATCACCCGGTCAAGGTGAGCTGATTCAACCTGAAATTTTATCAAAAGTGGTGGTACAGCTGTCGCAGAAAACCTCCATAAACACCGCAACTTCGGGCATGGTGGCGGTCAGTTTTTCAATGGTTCCGTCGAGCCCTTCTTTGACATGCACAAACTCATCATTGTGAAAGCGTAATTCATTTAAGGTTTTGATATAAGCTGCGAGAATATCCGCAGCTTTGACGATGGTTTTATACTCAGCATCGACATGTTTCTGCACCAGCAGACCGGTGAACTCATCACGCAAGTCTTCCGGTAGAGTATCCAGGCACTCTTGCTCGGCAATATCCTCAAGTTTTTTAAATGCAGCGGTAAATTCCGGGCTGTGGTACTTGGTCTTGGAATTGATATCCTGCAACTTGGTTTCTGATATTTCATGATAAATCGCAATCACCGCCGCTCTTTCCGGGTTCAGTTGGCCGCCGAAGCGTTTATTTTTAATCACCGTCAGCAAATGCGCGATGACAGCGACCTGATGTGAATGTTCTGAAACATTCTCTTCCTGAAAACAGTGCATCAGTGCCCAACGCTTGATCAGCGGCATTCGCGTCACCCATGCCATGAATGTACTTGTTTTTTTCAACTGACTGGTTTTTTTCAACGAACTGGGTTTTTTTTTCACTGGATTATCCTTTGCCCCTGAGGTGATATGTGTCGATGAACAAATCATCACATGTCGGTTATGGTACATGATTTGGGGGTGGTGCGTCTTACCGAGGGAATAAAAAATATGGCATAAAATGTGTCGGATAAAAGTGCATGTTGCATAAAAAACGAGAGCGGGAAATAACCAGAGGACAAGCTATCAGTGAAAAAATCAAGGCGTATTGTTTCTAATCTGGTTTTTCGCCGTGAAATATACATGCCATTATTATTCGCTTCATATTAATTAAATTTAAATATGAAATAGATTGCTCTATGGTTATATTTAAAATGTTGATCGCGGATAAATAATCAATATTTTTTAATAAAAATAGTGTACCAAATTTGAGAATGATATTGCTATTGATTTTTTTGTAACCTAATATCCATCCCCAATAAAAAAACAATAAATCCCCTTGTTGGGATCATATTTAATGCTAGGTTGTTCCCTGAATGCGAAGATGTCATTTTCAGCGATTAGTGCTGTCTAAATATTTATTTCTTGCTGGTTGTAGTTATTTTATTTCTTTTTATGCCTATAGCGATAATGGCATAGCTCCGGTTTCTCCTGCGACTCAGGCAAGTATTGAGCAGGAGCAGCGGCAACGTCTGCAAGAGATAGAGCAGGCGAAACAGTCCGTTCAACAGCTGAGTGAATTACCGACCGTGCCGCCCGCTGAGCCCTCTGGGGCGCAGCAGTGTTTTTCCATACAACACATTGTTTTTTCTGGCAATACGATATTTTCTCACCAGCAGATCCTGACTTGGATTGATTTCAAACCGGGTTGTCAGGGGCTGTCACAGATTAATGAATATCTGCGGATAATTACCAACCAATATATCAGTGCCGGGTATGTCACCTCCCGGGCTTATTTAGTGCCTCAGGATTTGAGTCGCGGTGAATTAAAAATTGTCATTCTGGAAGGCAAACTGGAAGCACTGAAATTTAATGGTCGGACGGAAGGATTTCTGAATAATGCTTTCCCGGGATTAATTGATCATTTATTTAACCTGCGTGAAATCGAGCAAGGTCTCGATCAGATCAACCGTCTGTCCCGTTATAATGCCCAGATTAAAATCAGGCCGGGCAGTAAACAGGGATACAGCATTGTCGATATTCAGAGCGACACTCGATTTTGGGGAAATACATCGGTCGGTGTGGAAAATGCCGGTCAGAAATCGACGGGAGAAACCCAGTTTCGTTATGCCTTCAATGCTGAAAATATTATTGATGCACTCGATCAGTGGTCTTTCTCCGGCAGCCGGAGTCTCGACCCGCCGACCGGTCATGCCTCGGAAAGTCTCAGCCTGAGTCTGGATGTTCCCTACGGGCGCTGGAATACCAATTACCGCACCACTTACAGCCATTACGAAAGTGGTTTTGTCAGCAATGATTTTGTGTTCGGTACTTCGGGCAAAACCAATAGCCATGATGTGACGCTGAAACGGCTGCTTGCGCGCGATGCCCAAAGTAAGTCTTTTGTGACGGTCGGTCTGAGTCACCGCCGCGAAAAAAACTATCTCATGGACAGCCTGATTATTGCCAGCTCACGCAATCTGTCATCGGCTTATGTGGGCCTCGATTACAGCACTCGGCTTGGCTCAGGGTTTCTGACCGTGTCACCGCGCCTGACCATGGGCTCAGACCTGTTTGGCGGTGAACGCAATCAACCGGGCTTCCCCAAGGCACAGTTCCGTAAAGGGACACTCACCGCCAGTTATACCCAGCCGTTTCAGTCCGGCCCGGTGTTCACCAGTACCCTATTTGCTCAGTGGAGTAACGACACACTCTATAGCAGCCAGCGCTTAAGTATCGGGGGCGAGTATTCGGTGCGTGGGTTTAAAGATGTCTCGATCAGCGGTGATCAAGGGTATTACTGGCGCAATGATCTCAGCTATCCGCTGGGCACACTGCCGTATATCGGTCAGGTCAGCGCGCAGTGGGCAGTCGATACCGGTTCAATTGTCCGGGATAAAAATGATGCGCTGGAGCGCGGCTCGCTGATGGGCACCCGTCTCGCCATCCGGACCCGCAGCCACCGGTTCAGCAGCAGTATTGCGATCGGCATGCCACTGGATGCTCCCGGAGCGCTGGATGCTGATCACTATATCGTCAATTATCGTCTGAATATCGCGATTTAAGCCGCTAGGTACAAAGCAAAGTCTACAGTAAGGTACAAAAAAAATGATAAAACCCGTCACTTTCTGGCAGCGCTCACTGGTCTACGTTATCTGCTGGACATTCAATATTCAGCCGCTGTTGGCTCATGTGATTGTGGACAACAGCCAGCACAATACCTCGGTGAATCATGCCGGCAATGGGGTTGAAGTGGTCAATATCGCCACGCCCAATGCCAACGGTTTATCCCACAACCAGTACCAGCAGTTTAATGTAGACCCGTCGGGCTTAATTCTTAATAACTCGACCGCGCAGGTCGCTCAGTCACAACTGGGTGGGTATTTGCAAAATAACCCCAACCTGCATGGTCAGGCTGCAACCGTCATTCTTAACGAAGTAACAGGTGCAAGCCGCAGTCAGTTACAGGGCTATACCGAAGTGTTCGGTCAGGGCGCCAATGTCATTTTAACCAACCCGTACGGGATTACCTGTAATGGTTGTGGTTTTATCAACACGCCCCGGGTGACCCTGTCGACCGGTACCCCGTTGATCGACAATGGCAATGTCACCGGATTTGATGTCTCCCAAGGCAGTGTCAGTATTGAAGGGCTGGGGCTTGATGCAACCCATCAGAGCTATTTTGACATCATCACCCGCACCGCACAGCTCAATGCAGAAATCCATGCCAATGACCTGAGTGTCGTTACCGGGAAGAACCGGGTCAGTTATCAGAGTAATCAAGTCACAGCCACAACGGCTGACGATCAAGACACCGCGCCTGAGTTAGCCATCGATTCTTCCAATCTGGGGGGCATGTATGCCGGGCGGATTGCCTTGGTAGCAACCGATGCCGGAGTCGGGGTGAATGTCGGCAACCTGTCGGCGAGTCAGGGCGAGATTCAGATTAGCGCAGACGGACAGGTCACACTTGGCAAATCCAGTGCCCAGACTAACTTGGCGGTTAGCAGTCAGTCCGGTGTGACATTGAAGGGGAGTCAGTATGCAAAGCAGGCGGTCTCGGTCTCGGGACAGACTGTGCATGCCGATAGCGATATATTAGCTGCCGGTCAAAGCGTCTCTCTGACTGCCGCTGATGCGGTGACACTCAATCAGAGTCTGGTTGAAGCCGGTGTTGATGCTGACGGTAACCGGCTGACGGGCGGCATAGTTAATGTGCAGAGCCATGATTTGAACATCAACGCGAGCAACTTGATCGCCAATCAGCAACTGACAACAAAAGTGCGTCATGCCACCGTAGATCAAGACAGCCTGATGTATGGTCAGGAGATGACGCTGAATCAGCTTGGCAAGCTCGATAACCGTGGTACGGTTGCGGCCACGCATCAACTGAGTGTCAATGGTACCGAGGCGAGTCTGGTTGGTGATGGTCATCTGACGGCCTCAGATATCACAATCAATAGTGACCGTTTGACACTGGATACGCATCTCACTGCCCAAACACTGGATGTGCAGGCTCGTCAGGCGCTGACGACCGATGAGCACAGTGACGTGAGCGCAGCAGAACAACTGACAGTGACGGCCGGAACGCTCAATCAGCAAGGTAAGCTGACCACCCGCGGTGACATGAATATCGATGCAACCGCTGCGACCTTAAAAGGTCATGTTGCCGCGCAAAATCTACACGTGAAGGCTCAACGGCTGACACAGGAAAGCGGCATCTTACAAGCAGGACAGGCACTGGATATCAGCGGCGGGTCGGTCACCTTGTCAGGGGACAGTGCTGCGAATACGAGTGTCGGGATTCAGGCTGATCAATTGACCCTGAACGGCACACTCCAGTCCGGTGGCGAGACCCGCCTGACAGTTGACGGTAAGATGCAGACCGGTGATGACAGTCAGTTGGTCACGCAAGGCCGATTGCTGGCAACGGTCGATGTGTTGACGCAACGCGGTACGATGCAGTCCGGTGAGGATGTCACGTTAACGGGACACACGCTCAATAACGAGGGCGATGTATCGGCGCTCGGCAATACTCATCTGACGGCACAGGCACAATTAACCAACCGCGGCACGGTGACATCCGGGCAGCAGCTCGTTATTGATGGCGGTGCGGTGACCAACAGCGGTGAGCTGTCAGCGCAGCAGGACACAAACGTGACTGTAACCGGTCAACTGGATAATCAGGCCAACGGTCTGATTTCCGGACAGGTGACCACCGTACAGGCGAAATCGGTAAACAATGCCGGGCAGTTACAGGCGCTGACCGATTTGGGGCTGACCACGGATGCACTCAATAATCGCGGGACACTCGCGGCACTCAGTGATGCAACGCTGACTGTTACCCATCATTTCACCAATCGCGGCACGGTCTCGGCAGCACATGATGCCCGTTTACTGACGGACAACCTGACCAACAGCGGCCACATTGTTGCCCGTGATAACCTGCTGATTGCCAAAGATACCAATCAATCCCGCAATACCACGTTCGATAATACTGACGGTAGCCTCAATGCGGAGTCAGGCAATCTCACCATTGCAACCCAAGGCGATCTCCAAGTCAGCGCCGGTCAACATCTCTTTGCCGGTAAAAATCTCACTCTTACAGCGGCAACACTGAACAATAGCGCGGAAATCACCGCTCAAGACAATACCCGTCTGATACTGGACGGTGTCACAACTGCACATGCCGGACTGACGAACCAAACGGATGCGCTGATTTCCGGTCAGACCACCAGCATTGACGCACAATCGGTGAACAACCACGGGCAACTTCAGGCGCTGGGGAATTTAGGACTGACCGTATCATCGCTGGAAAACAGCGGCACGTTAACCGCGTTGAACACCACATTGAGCGTCAGCGATCATCTCTTGAATACGGGAGCGGTATCCGCTGTCGAGCATGTCAGCTTGCTGGCCGCTCAGGTAGACAATCAGGGTACCGTCTATGCCGGTGCGCATCTGTTGGTCGCTGCCGATCAACAGCAAAACCGTAGTGACAGCCTGAACAATGCCGGTCGGTTTGAAACCCACAATGGCGATATTGAGATTGTTACCGACACCGTGACCCAACAACAAAGCGGCCATATCATTGCCGGCCATGATCTCCGGCTGGACGGTCATCAGTTGGATAATGGCGGAGAGCTGGCTGCGACCCATCACACCGACCTCACGCTGGATCAACATGTGTTGAACCGGGACACCGGTCTGATTTCCGGTCAGGCAACACGCCTCAATGCTCACGCTGTCAATAATCAGGGACAGTTGCAGTCTTTAAGTGATCTGGGGTTAACGGCTGAATCGTTCGAGAACAGTGGTGTCCTGGCTGGATTAGCTAATGTCACGCTGCATATCACGCACGATCTGACCAGTCGTGGTTCGGTGCTTGCCGGTAACCACATTGTATTGAATGCAGGGCGAATTGATAACCAAGGGCGAGTTTCGGCAGGCGATCAGGCGATTGTGACAGCGAAGCCATCGGCAACCGGATCCGATGTCGGTTTGACCGTAACCGCCGATACGTTGACCAACAGCGGTCAATTGCTGGCACAAGGCAACAATCAACTGACGATCAACGCCGATTTGACCAACCAAACCGGTGGCTTGATTTCCGGTCAGGCCACCACCGTCAAAGCCCGGTCGGTGACCAATGCTGGTCAGCTTCAGTCGTTGAGTGACCTCGGTTTAACGGCAAATGCATTGGCAAACAGCGGCACACTGGCCGCCCTTAGTGATATGACGCTGAATGTGGCAAATCAGCTCAGCAACAGCGGTGCGATATCAGCCAACCACAATGCCAGCCTGTTGACTGATAATCTGACCAATAAGGGGCGTGTATTTGCTGGCAATAACCTGTTGATTGCCAAAGATACCAACCAGACTCGCAATACCACCTTCGACAATACCGACGGCAGCCTCAATGCCAAAGCGGGACATCTTACGATTGCGACCCATGGTGATGTCATGGTCAGTGCAGGACAGCATTGGATGGCCGAACAGGATGTGACCTTACATGCCAACAGCCTGACCAATGACGGAGAAGTGTCTGCCCAAGGTGAGACGTCGCTGACACTCGACAACGCCCTGACTAACCACGGTTTAGTCTCCGGTCAGAGCACCACTGTGACGGCTCAGTCCGTCACCAATACCGGCCAGATGCAGGCGCTGACCAACCTCGGTTTGACGACGGATGCGCTGGATAACAGCGGGACATTCGTTGCATTCAATGATGTCGATCTGACGGTCACAGATAGGTTGCTGAATCGCGGGAGCGGGGCTGTTCTTGCAGGGGAAAATATTAAGCTGAGTGCAGCGCTGATTGATAACCAAGGGCGGGTGTCGGCAGGTGATGGGGCCATTATGACACCTGAGCAGCGAACGGCTGAACAAACAGAGTCTGATCTGATTGTAACGGCCGATACCTTGACCAACAGCGGTGAGCTGTTGGCTCAGGGCAACAATCAACTGACAATCAAGGCTGATTTGACCAATCAAACCGGTGGCTTGATTTCCGGCCAGCTCACCACTGTGAAAGCGCCTTCGGTAACCAACCTCGGTCAACTTCAGTCTTTGAGTGCTCTCGGTTTAACCGCAGATGCGCTGGATAACAGCGGTACACTGGCCGCCCTTAGTGATATGACGCTGAATGTGGCAAATCAGCTCAGTAATAGCGGTGCGATATCAGCCAATCACAATGCCAGTCTGTTGACTGATAATCTGACCAATAAGGGGCGTGTATTTGCTGGCAATAATCTGTTGATTGCCAAAGATACCAACCAGACTCGCAATACCACGTTCAACAATACCGACGGCAGCCTGACGGCGAAAGCCGGTCAGCTCACCATTGCGACCCATGGTGATGTCATGGTCAGTGCAGGACAGCATTGGACAGCCGGACAGGATGTGACCTTACAAGCCAATAGGCTGACTAATGACGGGGAAGTATCTGCGCAAGGCAATACGGCACTGACGCTGGATAATGCCTTGACCAACCACGGTTTAGTTTCCGGTCAGAATACGACGCTTGTAGCGCAGTCTGTGACCAATACCGGTCAACTTCAGTCTTTGAGTGACCTCGGTTTAACCGCAGATGCACTGGATAACAGCGGGACACTCGTCGCATTCAATGATATCGATCTGACGGTCACAGATAGGTTGCTGAATCGCGGGAGCGGGGCTGTTCTCGCAGGGGAAAATATTAAGCTGAGTGCAGCGCTGATTGATAACCAAGGGCGGGTGTCGGCTGGTGATCAAGCTATTATGACACCTGAGCAGCGAACGGTTGAACAAACAGAGTCTGATCTGATTGTAACGGCCGATGCACTGACCAACAGCGGTGAGCTACTGGCTCTGGGCAACAATCAACTGACGATCAACACGGATTTGACCAATCAAACCGGTGGCTTGATTTCCGGTCAGGCCACTACGGTGAAAGCCCAGTCGGTGACCAATGCTGGTCAGCTTCAGTCGTTGAGTGATCTCGGTTTAACGGCGGATGCGCTGGATAACAGCGGGACACTGGCCGCCCTTAGTGATATGACGCTGAATGTGGTAAACCGGCTCAGTAATAGCGGTGCGATATCAGCCAATCACAATGCCAGTCTGTTGACTGATAATCTGATCAATAAGGGGCGTGTATTTGCTGGCAATAATCTGTTGATTGCCAAAGATACCCATCAAACCCGCAATACCTCCTTTGATAATACCGACGGCAGTCTCACCGCGAAAGCCGGGCATCTCACCGTTGCGACCCATGGTGATGTGAGTGTCAGTGCAGGACAGCATTGGATGGCCGGACAGGATGTGACCGTATATGCCAATAGTCTGATTAATAACGGGGAAGTGACAGCGCAAGGTGAGACGTCACTGACACTGGATAATGCCTTCACTAACCACGGTTTAGTCTCCGGTCAGAATACAACGGTCAAATCTCAGTCGGTATCCAATACCGGCCAACTTCAATCTTTGAGTGCTCTCGGTTTAACGGCGGATGCGCTGGATAACAGCGGGACACTGGCTGCTCTCAGTGACATAACCCTAAATGTGGCAAATCAGCTCAGCAACAGTGGTGCGATATCAGCCAGTCACAATGCCAGTTTGTTGACTGACAATCTGACCAACAAGGGGGCTGTATTTGCCGGTCATGATCTGCTGATTGCCAAAGATAGCAATCAAACCCGCAATACCACCTTCGACAATACTGACGGCAGCCTAACAGCGAAAGCAGGGCATCTCACCATTGCGACCCATGATGATGTGAGTGTCAGTACCGGGCAACATTGGGTTGCCGGACAGAATTTAACCTTACAAGCCAACAGTCTGACCAATGACGGAGAAGTGTCTGCGCAAGGCAATACTTCGCTGACACTGAATCATGCCTTGACCAACCACGGTTTAGTTTCCGGTCAGAAGGCGACGATTACATCGCAGTCAGTCACTAATACTGGTCAGCTTCAGTCCTTGAGTGATCTTGGTTTAACAGCGGATGCATTGGATAACAGCGGCACACTGGCCGCTCTTAATGATATGACGCTGAATATAGCAAATCAGCTTAGCAACAGCGGTGCGATATCAGCCAACCACGATGCCAGCCTGTTGACTGACAATCTGACCAATCATGGAACTGTGCTTGCCGGTCATGATCTGCTGATTGCCAAAGATACCCATCAAACCCGCAATACCACCTTTGACAATACCGACGGCAGCCTGACAGCGAAAGCCGGTCAGCTCACCATTGCGACCCATGGTGATGTCATGGTCAGTGCCGGACAGCATTGGATGGCCGGACAGGATGTAACCGTACATGCCGACAGTCTGACCAATGACGGGGAAGTGTCTGCCCAAGGCAATACTTCGCTGACACTGGATAATGCCTTGACCAACCACGGTTTAGTCTCCGGTCAGAGCACCACTATCAGGGCTCAGTCTGTCACCAATATCGGCCAGATGCAGTCGCTCACTGATTTCGGTTTAACGACGGATGCGCTGAATAATAGCGGGACACTTGTCGCATTCAATGATATCGATCTGACGGTCACAGATAGGTTGTTGAATCGCGGGAGCGGGGCTGTTCTTGCAGGGGAAAATATTAAGCTGAGTGCAGCGCTGATTGATAACCAAGGGCGGGTGTCGGCTGGTGATCAAGCTATTATGACACCTGAGCAGCGAACGGTTGAACAAACAGAGTCTGATCTGATTGTAACGGCCGATACCTTGACCAACAGCGGTGAGCTGTTGGCACAGGGTCATAATCAACTGACGATCAACACGGATTTGACCAATCAAACCGGTGGCTTGATTTCCGGTCAGGCCACTACGGTTAAAGCCCAGTCGGTAACCAACCTCGGTCAACTTCAGTCGTTGAGTGCTCTCGGTTTAACAGCGGATGCGCTGGATAACAGCGGGACATTGGCCGCCCTTAGTGATATGACGCTGAATGTGGCAAATCAGCTCAGCAACAGCGGTGCGATATCAGCCAATCACAATGCCAGTTTGTTGACTGACAATCTGACCAACAAGGGGCGTGTATTTGCTGGCAATAACCTGTTGGTTGCCAAAGATAGTAACCAAACTCGTAATACCACCTTTGATAATACCGATGGCAGCCTGAATGCCAAAGCCGGGCATCTCACCGTTGCGACCCATGGTGATGTCATTGTCAGTGCAGAGCAGCATTGGATGGCCGGACAGGATGTGACCGTATATGCCAATAGTCTGACCAATGGCGGAGAAGTGACAGCGCAAGGTGAGACGTCACTGACACTGGATAATGCCTTCACTAACCACGGTTTAGTTTCCGGTCAGAATACAACGGTCAAATCCCAGTCGGTATCCAATACCGGCCAACTTCAGTCCTTGAACGATCTCGGTTTAACAGCAGATGCACTGGATAACAGCGGCACACTGGCCGCGCTCAACGATATAACCCTGAATGTGGTAAATCAGCTCGGCAACAGTGGCACCGTATCAGCGGATCACGATGCCAGCCTGTTGACTGATAACCTGAGCAATCATGGCCGCGTGTTTGCCGACAATAATCTGCTGATTGCCAAAGATACCAATCAAACCCGTAATACCACCTTCGACAATACTGACGGCAGCCTAACAGCGAAAGCAGGGCATCTCACCATTGCGACCCATGATGATGTGAGTGTCAGTACCGGGCAACATTGGGTTGCCGGACAGAATTTAACCTTACAAGCCAACAGTCTGACCAATGACGGAGAAGTGTCTGCGCAAGGCAATACTTCGCTGACACTGAATCATGCCTTGACCAACCACGGCTTAGTTTCCGGTCAGAAGGCGACGATTACATCGCAGTCAGTCACTAATACCGGTCAGCTTCAGTCCTTGAGTGATCTTGGTTTAACAGCGGATGCATTGGATAACAGCGGCACACTGGCCGCCCTTAATGATATGACGCTGAATGTGGCAAATCAGCTCAGCAACAGCGGTGCGATATCAGCCAACCACGATGCCAGCCTGTTGACCGATAACCTGAGCAATCATGGCCGCGTGTTTGCCGGTCATGACCTGCTGATCGCCAAAGATACCCATCAAACCCGTAATACCACGTTCAACAATACCGACGGCAGCCTGACGGCGAAAGCAGGGCATCTCATCGTTGCGACACATGGTGATGTGATGGTTAGTGCCGGACAACATTGGGTTGCCGGACAGAATCTAACCTTACAAGCCAATAGTCTGACCAATGACGGAGAAGTCTCTGCCCAAGGCAATACCTCGCTGACACTGAATGATGCTTTGACCAACCACGGTTTAATTTCTGGTCAGAGCACAACGGTAACGACTCACTCCGTGACCAATAGCGGGCAGCTTCAGTCCTTGAGTGATCTCGGTTTAACCACGAATGCACTGGCTAACAGCGGCACGCTGGCCGCGCTCAGCGACATAACCCTGAATGTGGTAAACCAGCTCAGCAACAGCGGTGCGATATCAGCCAACCACGATGCCAGTTTGTTGACTGATCATCTGACTAACAAAGGGCGTGTATTTGCCGACAATAATCTGCTGATTGCCAGAGATAGCGCTCAAACCCGCAATACGACATTTGATAATACCGACGGCAGCCTCAATGCCAAAGCAGGGCATCTCACCGTTGCGACCCATGATAATGTGATGGTCAGTGCCGGGCAGCATTGGATCGCCGGACAAGGCTTGACCCTACAAGCCAACAGCTTGACTAATAACGGGGAAGTGTCTACGCAAGGGAATACGGCGCTGGCGCTGGACAATGCTCTGACTAACCACGGTTTAATCTCCGGTCAGAGCACCACCGTGACGACGCAGTCCGTCACCAATACCGGCCAACTTCAGGCGCTCACTGATTTGGGACTGAACGCTGGTGTGTTGGCAAACTCAGGCGCTTTGGTTGCCGGACGCAATGCGGTTTTCAATATCATTCATACACTGACCAGTCACGGCAATATTTCGGCAGGCAATAATGCCAGCTTGCTGGCCGATCAGGTGAATAACCAGAATAAAATTTATGCCGGAAACAGTGTGCTGATTGCCAAAGACAGTGCGCAAACCCGCAGTAGCTCACTGATCAACAGTGGTCAGATTGATGCCAAACACGGCAGTATCACGATTGCGACGCAGGGTGATTTCACCGTTGGTGCCGGGCAGCATATCTCTGCCGGAAAAGACCTGACTCTTGTGGCAGCCGCGTTAACCAATGACGGCGAACTATCTTCACAAGGCACAACCACTATCGGCGTTGACGGAATCGGCGTTGACGGAACTGGCGTTGACGGAACTGGCGTTGACGGAACTGGCGTTGGCGGGACACTCACCAATCATACCGCCGGAATCATTTCCGGTCAGAACACCGTACTGCGTGCCGGAACAACCACCAATCAGGGGCAGTTGCAGGCACTCAATGATTTGCATCTGACCACCGGATCTCTAACCAACACCGGTTCATTGGTCGCCCTGAATGATATGACGGTTCATGCAACGGGTCATATCGATAACCACAGTTTGCTTTATGCCGGGCGGAACGGAAACCTGTTCTCTGACACCTTGACCAACTACAGCGATATTGTGGTGGGTAACGATCTGCTGATCGCCAGAGATAGCAATAAAACCCGCAGCCGTAACCTGACCAATAGCTCAGGAAGTATCGAGTCACTGGGCGGGAATATCGGTATTTACGCAGATAGTGTGCTGAATAAGCGGACTGTGTTGGATATTGTTAACCAGACTCAGGATTTGAGAGGAAATATTCCGGGGGGGGGAGGAGATATTGTACCTGCTGATTTTGATAATATTGCCGTTAAAAGAGCGTATGACAGTTGTTCCTACTGCGACAAGCCGGGGAAAAAGATTTTTGTCAATGGTAAGCCTCATATTATAGGGGAGAGTTCTGACGCACCATTTGCTCTTGATGTGACGATAGGTTCGGGTGGTTACAGTATAGGGAGGAATGGTCCAAGTATTGATTACGTTTATTATTATATTATTGGTGGTAAGACCTATTCGGCAGTTGCTTATCAGGAGAGTGAGACGCTAAAAAACGCTACCCCCCAAGGCCGGATTGCCGCAGGTAACAATCTGAACATTTATGCTGATAATTTAGCCAATGAATCAAGTTTGATTTCTGGAAAAAACGTTGCGATATCAGTCACTCATTTACTGAACCAAGGACATCAGTTTAATCGTTTTATAACCTATTTTGACTATTCGCTAAAGCCGCGGCGGGGGGGGGCATGGTTGTGGAACGTAGGTGGTCATAGTTATAAGGATGATGGATTACTATCTTTTTCTGGTATAGGGAACAGTCGTTATTCTCCAGATTCTTTTTATTTACAAGGTACACGCAGAGTTCAAGTTGGCTCAGGCTCGGTACTTCAGTCTTCTATCACCGCCCGCGATAACCTAACCCTCAACGTCCAGAACCGCACCAATAATTCAGTCATTGGGATTAATGCTGCGGGCATGCAGCCGACCCAATCGGCCCGTACGACCCGTGCCACACAAGGGCCGTTAGGGGTACAAGCCGACGTACAGACCACGCAACATACCCCGGGTACAGGTCAGGGGGTGACGTCAACGCAAGATGTGTCTGATTCAGCGCAGTCCCTCCAAACCGCACAAGGCGGCGGAATCGCTCAGGGGGTACAGGCGACTCAGGGGTCATCAGATACCACACCATCCCTCCAAACCGCACAAGGCGGCGGAACCGCTCAGGGCATACAGGTGACTCAGGGGCCGTCAGATACCACACCATCACTCCAAACCGCACAAGGCGCAGGAACGGCTCAGAGCGTCCAGATGACTCAGGGGTCATCAGATACATCCGGCACCACACCATCATTCCAAACCGCACAAGGTTCAGGAACCGCTCAGAGCATACAGGTGACTCAGGGGTCGTCAGATACATCGGGCACCGTTCAGTCACAGTCAGCAACAACACACCGTATGCAACTGACGCCGCTGGCCGATGATTCAGGCGCGGCACTTCAGTCAGGGCAGGCTCAATCGGATTCCGGTCTGGCAGCACAATCCACACCGAATATGACATCAATGACCCGTCCTGTGCCTCAGGGCGGTAAATCAGCGACAACAGTGACGCTCAGCAATAGCAGCGCTGTCACCGCACCGACGGTCAACTTACCCAATCAGAACAGCATTCCATTTCCTGACTATCGGCTGCCGACCAGCCCGCATGGTTTATTTGTCTTCTCTGACGGCCCCCAAAGTGATTATTTGATCGCAACCAACCCTGCGGTCACCAACCTGAATAATTTCCTCGGCTCGGACTATTTCAAAGACCAGTTAAATTACGATCCGGAGCAGAAAGAGAAGTTTCTCGGGGATGCCTATTACGACACCAGAACGATCACGCAGGAAATTTTTGAGCAGACCGGCAAACGATATCTGAGTGATGATATTGGCAGCGATCTGGCGCAGATGAAGCAGTTGATTGACTCGGCAGCACAGCAAAAAAATAGCTTAAACCTGCAAAATGGTGTGGCGTTAACCGATGAACAAATTGCCCGTTTGAGCCACGATATTATCTGGTATGAGCCGATTGAAGTGAATGGTCAGACGGTGATGGCACCGAAACTGTACCTCTCTTCTGCCTCACAAGACAATATTTCGAACGGGGCATTGCTTGCCGGCGGCAACGTTAATATCGGCACGGGGGATTTCGCCAACAGTGGGTCAGTCAGTGCCCGTCAAGATTTGAACATTGCCAGCCGCGGAGGCATCAGCAATACCCGCGGTACACTCAGCGCCAATAATGATCTGGCGTTGATCGCCACCGGCGATATTGTCAACCAAAGTGGGGTGATTGACGGAGACAATGTTGCATTGCTTAGTACCAGCGGCAGCATTATCAATGAAACTTTGTCAGATCAACTCAATATTGACGATCAGGGAAATAAGGTTTCATCCAATGCGGACAATATTCGCTTTACTAGCACGATACTTGATCAGACCGCTTCAATTCAGTCTTCCGGGGATCTGAATCTTCAGGCAGGTGGTTCTTATATCGGGATTGGCAGTCGGCTCTCTAGTGGCGGTGATTTAAATCTTAGTGTTGCCAATGACATTCTGCTAACCAGTCAGGAAGACAAAACATACAGCGAATATCGGGATGGTAAGGCAACGATTAAAAAATCCGAAATTGGTTACCTCGATAATGCGCTTTCGGCCGGCAATGACCTGAATATTCTGACAGGCGGTGATATGCGTGCCACCGGTGGGAGTTTGTCTGCCGGTAACAATGTGTCTCTGGGAATTGGTGGCGATCTGCGCCTGAGTGCGAATGAAACCTATTTTCTGGATAGTTACGATGCTTCCCGAAAGAAAGACATTATCAGCAGAACCCGTCAACAGGGGGTTCAGATTCAGGCTGGAAATGATCTGCAATTGACAACCGGTGGGGATGCCACACTGGTTGCTGCCGGACTATCTGCTCAGAATGACCTGACCGTGAGCAGTGGCGGCACGTTAATGGCTGTCGCTGGTGATGAAACGGATTATGAGCGGCATTACCGAAAACGCAAAGGCTTCTGGGGAAGTTCGGTCTCCGATACTGAAATTCAAAACACCCGGGCGAAAGGAACGTCTTTCTCTGCTGGTGGCTCGGTGAATATTACCAGTCAGGATAATCAGTTACATCAGGCATCGGTACTCAATGCTGGTCAGGATATTACGCTGCGTTCGACCCATGGGGTACTGGCTTTGAAATCTGCTGAAGAAAGCAGTTTCTACCGCCACGATGAGACCAAAAGCGGATTTATGGTCAAGGTCAGTGGTGAAGGTAAAACATCGACCACGCAGAAACTGACCAGTATGAGTAGCGGTGGCAAGATTACACTTGCCGGTGCACTGGGCATGGAAGTGGATTATGTTTCCACCGGAAATAATCTGGCTCGGACGTTGGATCAGCTCCCAGCGAATGGGGAATATGCATGGGTTGCTCAACTCAAAGATAACCCGAATGTCGACTGGCATGCAGTGAATGAAGCCTTTGATCAATGGTCATACAGCGATTCTCATTTGAGTGGACCGGCAGCAGCGATGATTGCCATTGCCGTTGCTGTGGCGACAGCCGGTTCTGGTGCTGCGGCAGCGGCAGGAAATATGGCTGCGGGGGCCGCCGGAAGTTCCGCAGCCGCAGCTGGTGTTTCAGCGGCAACTGCTGCATCGGTGGCATCAGTTGCCAGTGCAATGGGCAGTGCAGCATTTACTTCACTGGTGACTCAGGCCAGTATTGCGTTGGTTAGTAATCAAGGCAATCTGGGCCACACTTTCCATGATTTAGGCAGCTCGGGCAACATGAAGTCACTGGCGACTGCAGTGGTCACAGCTGGTGTGATGCGTGGGATGGATATCGCACAGTATGCCAATAGTGGTAGTGTCATGGATCAGGTGACACAACAGGTCTCACGGACAGCGGTTCAGTCTGGCGTCAGTAGCGCGATTCAGGGAGGGAGTTTCTCCGACAATTTTGCCAACGGCTTAAAACAGGCAGCAATCAACTATGCCGGAGCGAAAGTGGCTGATGGCATTGGTGACTTGGGTGCCGGGGATGTGATTGATGGCGTGACACTGGCTGAAGGCGGCTTCACCAAAGCGCTGTTGCATGGTTTGACGCAAGGCGGGCTTGCCGAATTATCCGGTGGTGATTTTGCCGCTGGAGCTGCGGGTGGTGTTGCCTCTGAAATTACGGCAGATGCAATTGGCCATACCGGATTGAATACCGAGGCACAAACTCAACTATCCGGTCTGGTTGGCGGTATTGCCGGATGGATTGCGACGGGTGATGAAAGCGGCATCTCAACCGGGCAAAGCGCCGGAGAAGGGGTATATGCTAATAATTATCTGAATCACATTGATAAAATGAATGCTCTTAAGGAGTTTAAGAAATGCGACGGTAATGATCAGTGTCAGGAGCAGGTTCGGGAAAAATATAAACAGATTAGTGAAGAGAATAATGCAGTAGCGATTCAGAATTGCCGTCGTGGAGATAGTGATGCCTGTCAGGGACATTTGTCGGAAATTGAGGCTGCGACAAGTGATAGCAATCAGTCGTTCTTTGATCGGGAATTGGATTACGAAAATGCAGCTTCTCATGAGTATATTACTAACGCTGCGGCTCAGTATGGTGTTCAAAATAATTTAAGTGGCGGTGATATAACACCTAAGAAGGCTAGTGATCTGACGGATGTTGCGCTTTCGACTATTGCCGCAATGGGGACTTCAGGGAATGGATGGAGGAGTAAATTAAAAGGTAGTGGCTCAGCCGTTGTTAAGGGGAAGTTTGCCGGACAGTCGAGTGCGCAGGGGGTGATTGAGAAGGCGGGGGATAGTAGTTTTGCTGGAAACAAACTAGTTAAGCTAGACCCTCAGGAAATTTCATTTTCTCAAGCTACCGTAGCTTATCAAAAGAAAAATTCTGAACTAAATTATGATCACCTTGTTCAGTCAATGAAGGAAAATGGTTGGAGTGGTGACCCTGTTGATGTCGTTATGATGCCTGATAGAGCGCCGACAAGTGCCGATAATACTCGTATACTTGCTGCACGGGAAGCTAACATTAAGGTTGAAGCTAATCTTCGGAACTATGATGAACCTATATCACCAGATCAGGCCCGTCGGTTTAAACTGAATGGTCAAATACCTAAAACATGGGGTGAAGCGATTGAATTTCGAGTGAAAAAACAGTCACAGATGCCGGGAGTGGAGCAGAGTTGGTCAGAACAATTCCCTTATGGATCTATTTATGACCCTGATATTACGAGATGATACTAATGCAAAAAAAATTTACACTCTATACAACTAGCATACTGCCTTCTGGTTTTAAGTATCCAGAACATTACATTCAGTTGTCTAAGGGTATTGATTTTCCTGAAAACTTTATTTGGTGGTTTGAAGATGCGAACATGGAAGGTGGGGAGCTCGCTTGGAATCTGCGAATGAAATACAAAGAGTGGAAACATATAGGTGAAAGAAATTTAATTCCCTTTGCTCAATTGAACGATGATGCTGCTTTTTTTGACGGTGATGATACAACAGGAAATCCCCGAGTCATTGTAATTGACCTAGGGAATAAACAACGATCTTATGAGCTTGAGAGTTTTGAAGATTGGCTCAATGACGCTCTTGAAGATTCAGGGATTAAGAAAGAATAAATTCAGGTAGAACATAACTTGTTAGCCAAACTCCATTTTCAGAGAGATAGAATTCATAGCCCTGCTCATACATGAGTCGGGCTTTAATCTTCAAGATAACAGGTTTACCGTATCGCTTACCCACAGATACAGCTGTCTCCGTGTCTGCAGAGAGATGGACATGCTGACGCTGCTGTGGTTTTAATCCTTGCTCGATAATACTGTCTAAAAATCGAGTCGCTGTACCGTGGTATAAAAATTCTGGTGGGACAGAAGGTTGTAGTTGTAAATCGACACGGATTGAATGTCCTTGGTTGGCTCGAATATGTTGACCATCTTCAGACATAATGAAACGTTTTTTATCATTGGTATCTACAACTTCTTGAATTAAGTCCCTATCAATATTCTCTATTTCGTTCGAAGTAGAAGCTTTATGAATCAGCTCGTCAATATTAGCCCAGCCATGAGGGTCAAGTGTTAGACCAATCGTTTCTGGTTTATGACGTAGTACAAGGCTTAAAAATTTACTGATATGTTTAAGTTGATTTTGGGAAGTCATATATTTTATTTTCTCTATTACATACTTAAGTTAGTTAATTCTTCGTTTTAAACAACCCCGTTCCACCAATCCTTTCAGCTTTTGCACCTCACCCTCCAGATATGCCAATTCTTCCACGGTAATCTCATAATGCTCCGAATAGCGGGCTTCGATATAGGCGCGTTGCAGGCGGCGGAAGCAGCGGCGGTGGAATTTGTTATCGAGCGGGAAAATGGTTGCAAATTCAGCATCGATTTGGGCGCATAGTTTGCCCAGTTTTTCGATGTTGTGGGATTTAGGTAAATAATTGGTGCAGGTGAGTAGGGTACAGGCAAACAATTTTTCAGTGACTTGGTGAAGCTGAAATGCCGCAGTCTTCAGATGATGATTTGCAGTCATGAGTTCAAAACACATAAAGAATTCGTTGGCACTCGTAAACCACTGCTCATAATGCTTACGAGCGATCTCCCGTTGCTCTGCTTCGGTTAAATCCCCCGGCTCGGCCAGCGGTTTTGGTGTGGCGGCAAACAGTTCAATCCCTTCTTCGCGGATATCTTTGAAGAAATAATGCCCTTGCTGTAGCCGTTCATTCACTTCCTGCAAATCATGGACAATCAATCCCAGCGGTGCGGCAGTGACTTTTCGGTCGATCTGCTCTTTGGCGCGTTGCCAGACCACATCTTCCTCAACCAATGCGGCTTTATTCACAATCACCAGAATGTCGTAATCACTGATATAGCCATTGATCGGATCGTTGACCCAACTGCCTTTGGCATGGCTGCCGAACAGGATGATTTTTAAGATGCGAAACGCACTTTTACTCGCCGTTTTGCCCTGAAGATAATCGTCCAGCGTATCGCGCAGAATCGTTGAAATCGTTGCCAGCTCGTGCTGTTTGGATTCAGGCAAATGGTCGAGAGATGTTTTCATAAAGCGATATTCGGTCTGTGTGGATTGAATGGTTTATAGGATAAAAGAAGCGAGCGGCAAAAAACACTGTTTGTCATGGTTTTAGATGGGTTACCTAGGGAAATGCGACGGGGTTCGGTTTTATTGGTTTGTCTGGTGATTCTTGCCGTCTTTGGCTTCGAGGCATGACGCACAATTACGTTTTTCGGTTTCAGAGGCATCAGTGCTCTGTGCGCCAGTTCATCTTTCAGAGATGAAAGACGAACCAGAAAATCTTTTTTGTTTGGCTTGGGCGTGTGCTTTCCAGAACCGGCTTTTATAGGCGTCCTGCCCGGAAAAGCCTAACCATTCATCCGTGAATGGTTTTCTTGGTCGGGTGGTTTTCCCAAACCACGGAATTACAATTTACCTTCCCAGCCTCCGGCACCGAAATATGACGCACTTTAAGGTGTGTGTCCTGATAAGCTATCAGAACAGCATTCCATTTCCTGACTATCGGCTGCCGACCAGCCCGCATGGTTTATTTGTCTTCTCTGACGGCCCCCAAAGTGATTATTTGATCGCAACCAACCCTGCGGTCACCAACCTGAATAATTTCCTCGGCTCGGACTATTTCAAAGACCAGTTAAATTACGATCCGGAGCAGAAAGAGAAGTTTCTCGGGGATGCCTATTACGACACCAGAACGATCACGCAGGAAATTTTTGAGCAGACCGGCAAACGCTATCTGAGTGATGATATCGGCAGCGATCTGGCGCAGATGAAGCAGTTGATTGACTCGGCAGCACAGCAAAAAAATAGCTTAAACCTGAAAAATGGCGTCGCGTTAACCGATGAGCAAATTGCCCGTTTGAGCCACGATATTATCTGGTATGAGCCGATTGAAGTGAATGGTCAGACGGTGATGGCACCGAAACTGTACCTCTCTTCTGCCTCACAAGACAATATTTCGAACGGTGCATTACTGGCCGGACGTAACATTGATATCGGCACGGGGGACTTCGCCAACAGTGGGTCAGTCAGTGCCCGTGAAGATTTGAAGATTGCCAGCCGCGGAGGCATCAGCAATACCCGCGGTACACTCAGCGCCAATGATGATCTGGCGTTGATCGCCACCGGCGATATTGTCAACAAAAGTGGGGTGATTGACGGCGGTGGTGTTCAGCTCCAAACGACTTCCGGCAGCGTGGTCAACGAGACGCTCGCCAATAAAACGGATTATGGCAATGGGTTTGTTAACACAGACATTGGCCCGGAAAGTTTGATTCAATCCCGAACCACGTTGGGCGTTTCTGCTGGTCAAGACATCGTCAGCCAAGGGGCAGCCATTCGGGCGGGTGAAGGTACCGTTCTGCTTGCCGGTGGGAACGTCACTTTTGGTGCGATTGCGCGTGAAACCCAACAGTCATTTCTTGGTGGAACTCGTCAGGTTATTCAAGACATTGTTCATTTAGGTTCCACGGTGAGCTCAGGCGGGGATTTAACCATTCAGGCTGGCAACAACCTTCATGCCACGAATGCAGATCTTTCGGCGCAGGGTAATCTGATATTGGCCGCAGGTCATGATATTACGTTGGATACCGCAGTCGATACTGCCTATCGTTACAGTGATGGTGGCGGTCATACACATAAACTGAGAACCACCACCAACCAAGGCAGCAACCTCTCGGGCAATGATGTGTTGCTGCAATCCGGTAATGACACCACGCTGGTCAGCTCCGGTATTCAGGCATCCGGTGATGTTGCCCTGAATGCAAAAGGCGATGTCAATATTCTGGCCGCCAACGACAGCCGCTATGAATACAGCAAATCAACCCACAAAAAATCGTTCGGCCGTTCGAAAACCACCATTCATGAAAGCCTCAATGAAACCGTCCGCGGTAGCTCGATTGCCGCTGGTGGTGATATCACTATCAAGGCACAAAAATATACCAAAGCCAAGCTGGCCGGTGGCGACAGTGATATTCAGGTGGTCGGCTCGAACCTCAATGCCGGGGATACTATCAACCTCAGTGCCGACGGCGATGTGATTCTGGCTGCGCAGCAGTACCGTGAATACGAATACAACCAGACCATCAAAAAAGGCTTCGGCGGCCTGAGTGGCAGTAACCGCGGTAATCTGGACGATGCGACGCTGCTCGAAGGTGCCAACACCATCGCGGCCAGCCATATCAATATCAACTCCGGTAACGATATCGGGGTGATCGCCAGTACCGTCAGTGCCGGTGGTGATGTCAACATGCAGGCGCTGGATGAAGTGTTGGTGACCGCAGATAACATCCTGCGCCAAACCCAGCAGTGGGATGAAAAGAGCAGCTTCCTCAGTGGCGGGCATCTGATGGAGATGTCCTCAGACCGCGAAGGGATGCAAAGCAGCACCGCACAGGGCAGCCAGATCACCTCACACGGCAACGTTAACATTCAGGGCGGCAGTGTCGCACTGGTGGGCTCGGATGTCGTCGCTGGTGAAGATACGGTCTTGAAAGCGGATACCGGTGATCTGGATATTCGTTCGGCACAAAATAGTATTCGCCAGACCTCACAGCATAAGAAAATCAGTGTGGATATACCGATTTTTGAGATGCTGAGTCACCCCGAATCGGCACTGCAAATTACCGATGGTCAAATCCGGCTGCAAATTGGTAAAGCGACCTATGATCAGGTGGATAACCAGACAACAGCCACGACGCAGACGGGCTCGAGTGTTCTTGCCAACAATGATGTATCACTCAGTGCAGCCAACGACCTGACGGTGACGGGCAGCCGGATCGCGGCAGACCAAGATGGCAGCGGTGCAGGTGATTTGAGTCTGGCAGCAGACAATATCCTGATACAGGAAGCCAAAGAGACCGAGCAGACCCAGAGTAAAGAAATTCACGGTAAAGCTGGAGCTAGTCTCGTGGTTCAGCATCAGTCTGTTGAAGTGGCGAAGGCGGTCAAAGGCGTTCAGGAAGCAACCAAAGCCCTGAAGCAGGCCAAGCAAGATTATCAACAGTACAAGAAACAACTGTCGTCACTGCAAGGCACGCTGGCGACGCTGCAAGCTGACTATGCAGCGAAAAAGCCGGGGGTTAATTTTGAGGATATCGAGGAACTACAAGACCTTGTCTCTGATCTCAAAGGCGATGAAGCATGGTATGTCTCCGGTGTCGCGCTGGCTGCGGAGAATGTCACTTCAAAAACCACGCTCTTGTACAAACAAAATCGTGCTGCGGTAAACAGTATCACTTCCGGTGCGTTTGGTTTTGATGCCGGGCTGCATCTGGATATTGATGCCAACAAACAAAACAGCCAGTCCCTTCAGGTGACGTCGGTCGGCTCTCAATTGTCGGGGCAGAATGTCACGATTGAGGCGGGTCACCAAGCCGGACAGTCAGCGACGGTACAGGGCTCTGTGGTACAGGCTGAAGACACACTGGCTGTCAGTGGCAATCAGGTGAATCTGCTGGCGTCAGATGAGCAAAACAGCAACTCAAATGGCAGCGAGTCGGCGCATGTCGGTGCTTCTGTCACGCTATTCGGGGCGAACAGCGGGATTAACCTCGATGCCAGCTATAGCCGCAATGAGACTGTATCTAACAGTCAGACCCACACCAACAGTGTGTTGAGTGCCGATCATATCCAAATTACCTCGGACGGTAATACCGATGTGGACGGTGCCAGCGTTGCGGCCAATGAGCAACTGGATATGTCGGTGGGCGGTGACCTGAATGTGGCGTCGGTACAGAATCGTTACAGCAGCACCAATCACGGCGGTTCTGTCAGCGGTGGGTTGAGTCTCTCCGGCGGGGATGTCGGTAAAGGTGGTGTTGTCACCGATTTTGCCCATGCCGGGAACTTACAGGGCGTGAATGGTGGTGTGAACCTCTCCAACGGGCGTTCACACAGCCGGGAAACCGTGCTGACCAGCATCACCGCCGGTGGTGATGCCAATATCACCGTGGGGGGCAATACCGATATCAAGGGCGCGACGATTGCGACGGTGAATGAAGACGGCAGCGACGCAGGAAAGCTCCATCTGGAAACAGGTACGCTGAGCTATACCGACCTGAGCAATACCCGTTATACCAGCAGCTTCAATGCAGGGATGAGCACGGGTGTCGCTATCGGCAAAGATAAGACCGGTTCGACCCAAATGGACAGTACCTATAACTCATCGAGATATCAGTACACCAATCAAAGCGGTTATCACAAGAGCAAAACGCTGGCGACGGTCGGACAGGGCGTGCTGCGTATCGAGGACACACACAGCAGTGATGATACCGAGCGTCTGAACCGGGATATCACCAACACGACCAAAGACCTGTACTCAGTGGATCGTCAGCAGGGCAACGTTGATGTCACGGTTGACCACCGGTGGCTGAGTGAGACGGGGCGTGCACAAATCAAGGAAGACTTTAAACGCAATGCAATCACTGGCACTGCGATTGCCGATACGGTAACGAAAAAGAGCGTAGGCTTATTGAGTGATGACGACAGTGGTGTCAGCAGCCTACGGGAGCATGTGGGACAGAAACAAGGGTTCTTTACCGCAGCAAAAACATTTGTGACAAGCGATGACAATCAGGCGTATGTCGAGACACTCAATAACCCGATTGCAACTCCGGCGCAAAAGGAGGCGGCTTATCAGGCACTGTCAGCATCCGTTGCTGAGCAGTTTGGTTTGAACCTGGCACAAGTGATGACAGCGCTGGTCAAAACAGCGAATGGTCAGTCCGCTAAAGGCGCATATGCTGAAGGGACGGTGCTCATCAATGATGCAGCGCATTACCGTCTTGAAGATATTGTCAACACCATCGGCCATGAAACCCAACATTATCTGGACGATGCTCAAAGTACCGGTACACATAATGATGCCTATAAGGCGAATCGGGAAGAGTATGCCGACACGATGGGTGAAGCCACTGAAGATTATGTTGGTTTTAACTTCGCCAATACAGGGCGCGGTGATTTCGGTGGCTGGAATTTACAGCGAGGCACAAATCGTAGTGATTTAGTCCAAGAAAATACACAAACGGCAGCGCCATTATTGCGAGACCCGACGATTGATTATCGTCAGCCGAATGCTGATGAGCGAACTGCGATTCTGGCACTTGCCGGGAATGATAAGCGCCGTCAGCAAGAGCTGAAAGAGGCCGCCTGTGCCTTGACGCATTGCTCTGCGGAATATGCAGTCGGCACAGAAAAATATAATGAAATGAAAGCCCTTGAAGAGGCTGGAGCCAGCAATCCGGAAGCACAGGAAGTGTTGTTGAAATATAGCTTCCTGAAAGTTGCCGACAATATGAACATGGCAACGGTGGTGGACAAATCATTTGGCTACACCGACAGCGATGCGCGGACGGATCGGTATCAAGCAGGTATGGATCAAGGGACTGAGAATAGTCTGAAAGCATTCAATGAGGCCTACGGAACCAATATCACTAAAGAGCAGTTTGAGTCAGGGGTTGGTTTCTTGAGTGGTCTTGCCGCTGGGTTAGGTGCGGCGAAAGGGGGCAAATATACTGGCGCAGCGACAGCAGAGGACGCAGCAGCATATAAGGCACTCAAGGGAATAGGGGAGAAAGCTGATACGGTTAGTTCGTTGTCGACAAAAGGATTGCCAACTTCAGGGAACACGTTATCCCGGGAAGAGGCATCGATCATCAGTCGGGGAAATTCTGGTGGTTCAGTGGTCGGGGCTTCTTCAGCCGAGACACCGAGTGTGAATCGTGGTAGTTTGGCGGGGAGTGGTTCTTCTTCATCGTCTCCGGCAGCGGCAATTGGTGAAGGGACGGTGCAGGCTTCAGGTGCGACGAAGGGTGGAAGTGTTGTTCCAAACAGTGCTGAAGAAGTCTCCACAGTATTTAGGGTTCAAGGTGGAACGCCACCAAAAGCTAGTAGAAATCTTGTCCAGATTGATGCTGATGGAAATCCGTTAATTAATAACACTACCCTTAACATCAGTATTGGTGATATTGAGCACGCTCGATATTTCCAAAGCTTGAGACCAGGTTCTGAGATAACTTCCTTTGATATCCCTAAATGGATGGATGATTTCATTGAGGAAAGTGCCATTCCTCAAGTGAACTATAAATCTAACCCATTGAGTCAGGGCGGTTTAGCTCCAAAAATTGTAGACCCTACAACTCCTGGACGCTCATATGAATTACCATCAATTTGGACACAATGGCTTGAAGAAACGGCAGTCAAAGGATCAGGAAAAGTTATTAAATAGGTATATTTAAATGAGCGATATAGAAGATCAAAAAGTTGTAGTAGTTGTTCGTTTTAAAGGAAAAATTTTTTGGTTTAGGAGTGATCGTGATTTATGGGTTCTCGATGTCAATAAGTGGCGTGATGAGTTTATAGCACATGGTTATGAAGTACCTGAGTTCCAAGACGATTATCGATTTGGGATTCGTTCAGTTAATCAAGAAACTGCCCAACAGTTTCTTGATAGCATGTTTGAGTTTGAAGTTCAGCGTGATGAATTGAGTATTGAGTTAGCGAATAGATTTACTACTGCAAGATCATGGTGGGATGTTTCAGATTTATTTCCAATAATGTTCGTAAATTTTGATGACTGCAAGGTTGCAGGGTTTTATCCAGATGGCACCCCGATGGAACGCTATATTCCAGATGGCTGGGAAGGTGAATTTATCGACTTTGCGAATGATTATCCCGAAGAAGTTTTTCCAACTTCCGAAAAGTTTTGGGTTCAAGGTGAGTCTGATCTATTGAAGCTATTGAATGAAAAAGGTGCCAGCAATTAAGTGTTCAAGTGCTTAAAGATATCGTCTGCAACCTCGTAGGGTTCTTCAACAGGCAGCAGCTGTTCAGCGGCTGCCTGTTCTCCTTTCTCAACCAGTGCATGGATCTCAGTCGCCAGATCAGTCACTTCAGTAATCTGCTGTATCCACTCATTCACATAAAGCGGTACAGCCTCATTAGAGAGTCCGATCTGAATAGATCGATGCTCTAGCGGCTGTAAATACAAGTCCCGTTCCGGATCCCATTGAATGCGAATCGGCGTGGCTTTTTTTATTTTTAGCCACTCATCTCTGTCTTTATATTTTTGAGCGTCATGGCTGAGTAAACTGTTTTCTAAGGCCCATTCAAAACCTCCTCGTGTAATATCAATTGCGAGTATCCGATTTTGACCAGCATCTTTCTGCCCCCAACCAGAGCGGTACATCATCCAGAGGAAAGAGGGTTTAATCCAAGTCATGCGTTCCATCTTGAATGGTGGTGATTTGAATGTACCGTGTTCAAGGGCTGAATCAGCAATTGCATCATTGTAAGCTTGGTAGACTCGAATAGTTTTATCGTCATAGACAGCTCGGATTTGTCGAATTGGAATAGTCATATTTTTTATCATCACCCAACCCTTTCCAAACAAACCCGTTCCACCAATCCTTTCAGCTTTTGCACCTCACCCTCCAGATATGCCAATTCTTCCACGGTAATCTCATAATGTTCCGAATAGCGGGCTTCGATATAGGCGCGTTGCAGGCGGCGGAAGCAGCGGCGGTGGAATTTGTTGTCGAGCGGGAAAATGGTTGCAAATTCAGCATCGATTTGGGCGCATAGTTTCCCCAGTTTTTCGATATTGTGGGACTTGGGTAAATAATTGGTGCAGGTGAGTAGGGTACAGGCGAATAAATGTTCACTTGCTTGATGGAGTAAAAACGCAGCTTTTTTCAACCAATGGTTTTGCATCGTTACTTGGTGTAAAGCAATAAACTGAACTGCACTTTCAAACCACTGTTCATAATGCTTACGGGCAATTTCCTGCTTTTCTGCTTCGGTTAAGTCCCCCGGCTCTGCCAGCGGTTTTGGTGTGGCGGCAAACAGTTCAATCCCTTCTTCGCGGATATCTTTGAAGAAATAATGCCCTTGCTGTAGCCGTTCGTTCACTTCCTGCAAATCATGGACAATCAATCCCAGCGGTGCGGAAGTGACTTTACGGTCGATCTGCTCTTTGGCGCGTTGCCAGACCACATCTTCCTCAACCAGTGCGGCTTTATTCACAATCACCAGAATATCGTAATCGCTGATATAGCCGTTGACCGGATCGTTGACCCAACTGCCTTTGGCATGGCTGCCGAACAGGATGATTTTTAAGATCCGAAACTCGCTTTTACTCGCTGTTTTGCCCTGAAGATAGTCGTCCAGCGTATCGCGCAGAATGGTCGATATGGTGGCAAGCTCCTGTTGTTTGGATTCGGGCAAATGGTCGAGAGATGTTTTCATAAAGCGATATTCGGTCTGTGTGGATTGAATGGTTCATAGGATAAAAGAAGCGAGCGGCAAAAAACACTGTTTGTCATGGTTTTAGATGGGTTGCCTAGGGAAATGCGACGGGGTTCGGTTTTATTGATTTGTCTGGTGATTCTTGTCGCCTTTGGCTTCGAGGCATGACGCACAATTTCTTTTTCCTGTGGTTTGCTTGAATTGAGGAAGGTTATCGACTCCATTTTATGGCGTGTGTCCTGATAAGGCTCTTTACTAGAATTCAATGAGAGTTTTGTGTGGTAAAATGGGCACCCGATTGACACAGAAAAAGAATCACTGTATACCAGAGCGTTTTCTGATAATGGTAGGTCAAGGTTAGAACTTGGTCGTTCGAATCTTAACTGGGAGTTATGGGGTAGCTAAGTTCTCTATTGTCTGAGAACTACGAATAGTAACGCTTCATATGGGTTTATTTTAGATGTTTGCTGAACACGATAATTATTTAATTAAGGCTGTAGATTTGTTTTGTGGGGCTGGAGGATTAACGTATGGTCTTCAGCGTTCTGGCGTTGATGTGGTTGCTGGCTATGATATAGAAGCATCTTGCAAATATGCGTTTGAACATAATAACAATGCCGTCTTTTTTGAAAAAGATGTGAGGATTGTATCTGATGATGAAATAAAACAACATTTCCAAGGAGCAGATTACTCTCTTTTAGCTGGTTGCGCTCCATGTCAGCCATTTTCTACATATTCTAGAACAAAGAAAAGATCAAACTTAGAGGATAATCGTTGGAATCTTCTTTCTAGTTTCGGACGTCTTATTTCTTTGGTTCTTCCCGATTTTGTTACAATGGAAAACGTTCCGGGGCTAGCCTCTGAACAAGTTTTCTCTGATTTTCTGATGACCCTATCTAACAATGGTTATTCGGTTGACTATGCGGTCGTTTATTGCCCAGATTACGGGATGGCTCAAACAAGAAAACGACTGGTACTTGTTGCTTCTAGGATATCAGACATAAAGCTGTTGCCACCTACACACAATACGCAAACGTACAGTTCTGTTAGAGATGTAATCGAACATTTACCAAAGCTCGATGCTGGAGAAACATGTAAAAATGATTCCTTACATCGAGCTTCCATTCTTTCCGATATTAATTTGCAAAGGATACAAGCCTCTTTGCCGGGAGGAACTTGGTTGGACTGGCCAGAAAAGCTAAGGGCGGGCTGCCATAAAAAATCTAGTGGTTCTACCTATTCAAGCGTCTATGGTCGAATGTCTTGGGATGATTTGGCTCCAACGATTACAACTCAATGTAATGGATACGGAAATGGAAGGTTTGGTCATCCAGAGCAGGATAGAGCTATTAGTTTAAGAGAAGCCGCTATGCTTCAATCTTTCCCTGAAACCTATAAGTTTCATAGCGATGGGGATAAATTTAGCATAGCTGCTTTGGCTAAAATGATTGGAAATGCTGTCCCTGTACGCCTTGGTGAGATTGTAGGTGATAGTATCAACCAATCTATAAGCACTTTATCTAAAGCTAATTAACCTGCTGCGGGGATTCTATATCCTTGCTGATTGATGAAATCGTCATAGCTTTGAATAATAAAAGATAAATATTCCTTAACTATATCGATTAGTTTTCGAAAGTCACTTGCCACATGGTTATCTCCACACTGGGTAAAGGATAGGGAGCCATGTGCCAGCTTATTTCTCACCTCTTTGATGAGTCTGATAGGTGCTTTATCATCTCTAAACTTTTCGTTAATCTTTCGGTTCAGATTTCTTGGTAGATTTAAGTTGATGCCTATACTTCCACTTAACCTTTTTATTTCTTGAGAGTCCCAGTTGCCGCCCCCACTTGGGGGGATTTTGAGTTCAATAGGCCTGATGCTAAGAACTTGCTCAAATAAGTCTATAGCTTTCTCAAATCTTTTATCGTTGCTTAATGATTCAAATGGAGAGGCTACAGATTTTACGTAGAGCTTTTTCATGTTTTCGGTAAGCAAGGTTAGTTGCCCATTAATTCCTTGGGCAGCATGCCTTTCTACAGCATCTATCAACAATGATATGGTTGACTCAATAAGATTATATAAATGTAGATAGATCCCTGAATACATTATTTTTTGTTGTTCTGGCTTTATTCTATATCCTGTACCATCAACATCAAAAACCGCTCCGCCAGAACCTACAGCCTTTTCTATATTTGACACCAGTTCAAAGTAAGTCTCAATGTCACTGATTCGCTCATCAAATGTATCTCGAACAAGTTGCACTGTTAATTCCTTCCCAATAGAACATCACAAACGAAATTAATTCGACCTCTAAGTTTTTTTATTGCATTAGCACCATCGGATCTAATTTCTTTTTTATAAGCTGAACTTTCTAACATCGAGTCAGTAATTTCTTTAGGTACATTTAAGTTTGGATCTTCTTGAAGAGCTTTATGTGAACCGATAGCTATAGACTCAAAACGAGTTCTTGGAGTTGTTTTAGCGTTTACTGATTTTTTGAAGCCTAAAGTAAAAGAGCTTTCCACAAAATTAAGCATATTCAAAAATCTAGTTTCATAGTCGTCCCTAAGCTGTGGGTTGTTTTCAAATTCTGAATTCATCTTCTTTATGTATCTAAAGATAAATGGGGATACGTCATCTTTGTAACACTCTAAACTATCAGAATAAGCGAAAAAGCGAGATAATAGTTCCTCTTGCTCTCTTTCTTTCTTTTGCTTTGCAGAAACTGGAGCTAGTTGATTAAACAATTTGTTTTGAGCCATCTCAGTTAAAAAGTCCATGAAAGGTCCTCTCAAAACACCTCTACGAACTTCTGCTGGATTTGCTACTTTACTACCGGTATTGATTCGTTCGAAGAGATCAACCCTAGCTTCTATATCTGTATCTTCAGATAAAATAATACCGCGAATAGATTTGTTTAATACTTTGCGTCTACGAGCTAAAGGGAGGTCACTGAATACTGTACCATTTAATAAAGCTAGTCTTTCTAGACCGTCTAGGCGAAGACGACTACCAAGGTACTCTTCTAAAGTTCTCAACCGCTGTGAGCCATCGACAATTTCAAGTTTACCTGTGTCATCGTTCATCCAGAAAAAGACAAAAGGAATAGGGAGGCCTATAAGAAGAGACTCAATAAATTTACATTTTCTCGGTTCATCCCATGTAAATTCTCGTTGATACTCGGGAACGGTATATTCCTGATTTGCTACTTTTTGTGCCAAAATTTCAACAGTGTATTCTGATGTGTAAAAGTCGATTTTTTTGGAATATGCTTGAATCTGTTCTTCTAGGCGTTTTTGTTCTTCTATATCCATTATTAGTTGGCTCTTTTTGTAAAAGGTTAGCTCCATATCATTGAGATGATATCAATTAATCCAACTTTGTTCATATAAAATCATGGTCAATGAGCGATTTCTTCTATCGGATTCGGGCAAATGATCGAGAGATGTTTTCATAAAGCAATGTTTGGTCTGTGTGGATTGAATGGTTCATAGGATAAAAGAAGCGAGCGGCAAAAAACACTGTTTGTCATGGTTTTAGATGGGTTGCCGGGAGAAATGCGACGGGGTTCGGTTTTATTGGTTTGTCTGGTGATTCTTGTCGCCTTCGGCCCCGAAATTTGACGCACAATTGCGTTCCTCAATTTCAGAAACATTGGTGCTCTGTGCGCCAGTTACTCTTGCCAAGATGCAAGCGTAACCAGAAGATCTTTTTTGTTTGGGCGGCGTCGCACGTTGTCCAGAACCGGCTTTTACAGGCGTCCTGCCCGGAAAAGCCTAACCATTCTTCCATGAATGGTTTTCTTGGTTAGGTGGTTGATTTGAATTGGGTGAAACATTCTTAAAAAGTCAATTTGATCACTGAACTCAGGGGGAAAAATCAGGACGATTTTTCAGGATTGCCTGAGCAGGATGCGAATCAATCCGACCCTGATTACACGCGCTGAACTCAAACTCAAGGCACTTTTGGGGACTTTTGCTGCTGGGCAAAAGTCTCTGGGGCGCTGTCGAAAATGCCATTGAAATTGATGAATGTTATTGCGTCCCAAACACCGGCACAAAAGTTTTATTTGCCTGGCCTCCGGCTCCTAAATTTGACGCACTTTAAGGTGTGTGTCCTGATAAGCTGTGGTGTTGCCTAGGGAAATGCGACGAGGTTCGGTTTTCTTTTTCCATATGTTTTAGCTTTCGGTAGGGCGTGTGTCCTCGGTAGGAGGTCTTTGGCTAAACTGGTCGGTGGTTTTTTTATTTTGTCATATCAAGCTAGTCGTTCAGTCTTCGTTGACTCGACCTCGTAAGGCTTTCTTTTGTCCCATCTTCTTTTTAGTATTTACGCGCTTGAGTTTTGATGACCAGGTTGGCTTGGTCGCTCGCCGACGCTTTTGTACCACCATGACGGATTGAATCAGCCCCTTAAGGCGTTCTAATGCATCAAGTCGGTTTTGTTCCTGCGTTCGATAGGTTTGTGATTTGATTACGACAACACCATCTTTGGTAATTCTAGAATCACTGAGAGCGAGTAATCTTTCTTTGTATACTGAGGGTAAACTCGAACGTTGAATATCAAAACGTAAATGAATGGCTGAGGATACCTTCTGCACATTTTGCCCACCGTTCCCCATGGCCCGGATAGCAGTCATTTCAATTTCCCATTCCGCAAGAATGACCGTATTAGAGATAGTTAACATGGTTTAGGCTTCGCTTATGACTATTTTATTGGTAATAATATCGTCATTTGAAACGCAACAGTAGCTTTAAATGAGCTTGTTTATACCAGTGAGAGAAAATAAGCAGAAATAAGCAAATAAGCAGAAGCAAATAAGCAAAATAAGCAGGACACGCACCTCAAGGAATGGATTTACTTATGGCGTGTGTCCTTGTAAGAATTATCCGTCCTTGTAAGAATTATCCGGTTTTATCTTTCTATATGCTTTAGTTTTCGGTAGGGCGTGTGTCCTCGGTAGGGGTTCCACAAAAAAGGCTGCCGGCATGATGGGCCGATAGCCTTGATTGTTATGCTTTGGTTTAACGGTATACATTATGGCAGATCAGATGTTCTCCATTTTCTCATGGGGGCTGAGGGTTTTTGTATATAAGGTGCCCACCGTGTATCACCGTCCAAAAAGGTTTTTTCAAATGCGAGCACGAGCGCTGCCACACCTCGACCTGATTGGGTAGGATAACCCCAGGCAAAATGACCAGCAAGACCTAATACGGCTAGAACTTTGGGGGTATTTGAAATTGATCGGTAAACGCCATCTGATTGACCCAGGCCGCCGAGAATGGTGGTATCCAGGGCACCGTTAATGATCAAGGCTGGAATTTTGATTAACCTGCCACTGGCATAAGCTGCATCAAGTAGCTCCTTCGGTGAATACCAGGAATAGATGTCAGTGTTAAACCAGGCGGTCATGTTGTGGCCAGCAAGACTTATCACTGTTTTGAGTTCGTCTCTGTGTTTGCCCGCATTAATCCAAGATGCGCCTCCGCCCATGGACCATCCCATGATTCCGACTCTGTCTGTATCCAGCTTACCTCTGAGAGGGCTACCCAAACGGGTGTTTTCTTCTCTAAGGGCCTTAACGACTCGCCATTGCTGATTGTCACGGGCTGTTACTTGGTCAAAAATGGTGGTGGTATCCATGGTGACAAGAACCATACCGTGAGATGCAAACCAGGGACCCCAGGCAGCAAAAGCGATCTGTTTGGTCATAAACGGTGGGCAGAACACAATGCCTGAATATGGTGGTTCTGCATTGGCGGGATAATATACTCTGGCTGTTGCCGGTAAGGTGACATAGGCACCGGGAAGCTCGTATGATCTGACATTATAGGGGCCTTTTCCGTCGTATAAGCCGGGGGCTTCTTCATCACGACAGATAGCTCCATCCGGGCAATTACCACTAATGTGGCTCTCGGCATGACGGCGCAGTGTAAATATCTGATTTTCCTTGCCAGTGCTGGTCGATTGCATGACGTTGGTATCGTTTTCCTCGGATAAATTATCAACATTCAGGCTCATGTCTGTGCCGCGGGTAATAATCTGATAAGTACCGTTTCCAGTTTCAGCAAATCGGAACTGTTGGCAGGCGCCACCCTCATAGCTCCATGTCTGGATATTGGCACCGACATTCGGACTGCATTTGGATACGTCGAACGCTTGGTCTGGCGCGATAACTGGTGTGATCCGGTGCCAGATTCCGTCGACGGGAGTAATGATGAATTTCTGGGATTCACCGCCCCAATAGTCATTCAGAGTAATGTTCGTACCGTCTATGGTACCCCACTGCGAGGTGTCCAGCGCCTTGCCACTTTGGGTAACGATCAAAGAATACGTGCCGTTGATAATGGCATTTTCCGCAAAGGCTCCTTTGATTCCGACAGCCATCAGCATCAGTACTATCATATACATGATGGAGGTGACTTTGATTTTATGATTTTCTTTCATGGTGTCTCCTTATTGTTTTTTATTCCAATTAAACAATTTTTTGGTAAACCAACTGAAGTTTGGATTTTGACTTTTTAATCTGTCGTTCTTTCACATACTACCAACAGATAATTAGCTAACACGCTGTTTTATATCGTATCTGTCAATGGTTCACTGCTTCATTTCGAATGCTCAAACCATGCGAAATTTTATGCAAAGGCGATAAAAATTTGGTGTAGTTCGCGAATGTTTCTGTTGACGACTTTTTAAAAGAGTCATTTTCCACGCTATTGACACAGGCATGAAAATATCTTTGGTTAAAAAATATACAATAGCTAAAACAACTATAGCAAAAGGTTGCATATCTGTAGCAAAAAGATGCATGAAGTGTGTTTCACTGTACTCATTGTGCATATTTGAATGTGATGAAATTCGCGGGCTAGGTCAGTTTTCGAAGAAAATAAGCAGGACACGCACCTCAAGGAATGGATTTACTTATGGTGTGTGTCCTCGTAAGGGGTTGGCTTCAAGTTGAGCGGGCGCCATCAGTGCAAACGCTGTACGCATTATGCGTGCTTCCTCACCAGGACTGCGACCAAACAATCGTTTGAATTCACGGTTGAACTGCGATGCACTTTCGTAGCCTACCCGCACCCCAGCACCTGCTGCAGTAATGTTGTCCCGGATCATCATCAGTCGAGCCTGATGAAGACGCACTGACTTGATGTACTGGATGGGAGACGTCCCCGCAACGGCTTTGAAATTCGCATGAAAAGCAGGAACGCTAAGTCCAGCTTCGAGCGCAAGTGAAGCCACATCCAGTGACAGGGCATAATCGAGGTGAATACGCTGTAATGCGCGCGCGATACGTCCAAAGTTACCAAGACAGGCCAGCGCAGCACGAATCGCTCCTCCCTGCTCACCCAACAGGACACGAAAAATCAGTTCGCGCACTATCCCTGGTCCCAGAACCTGAGCTTCAAGCGGGGAAAAGAGCACTTTCAGAAGACGAACTGTTGTATCTGCCAGCGTGCCGTCAAGTGGTGTGGAGACAATGCCAACGGGTGTATCTGATGCAGTTCTGGAATGATGCTCAACAGTCATAACCAGATCTGCTACAGATGTCATATCCAGACGAATGGACACGGCAAGCAAAGGTTCAGCCGGACTGGCATCCGTCTCACTTGAGAATGGCAGAGGTACTGACAGTACTAGATAGTGTAAAGGATCATAGTGGTAAACCCTGCCAGCCAAGTAGCCTCTTTTATGCCCCTGACAAACGATAACAATGCTTGGTTCATACAACACGGGAGTACGCCCAAGAGCTTCGTTAGCACGCATCAGACGTACACCGTCCAGTAATGTGCGGGTATAACCTTCATGAGGGGCGAGCTGACAAATCAGTGACGCCATTTCGGACTGTTGATACATAGAAGGGGAGTTTTCAGACATACATAAGGCCTACTAAATAGATTTAATGATTATATTTTCACTCCCTTCATGCATAAAAATCAATATGGACAATAGGATTAGGCAATGATGCAAGAGTATCAGGCCTGTCGTCGTATTTACGCCTTCCCTATGATAACTCCTGTTTGATATTTCCGTATCATTGCCGTCTTTTAATAAAAGGAGTCTTCATCAATGCAACAACAAACCTTCCCTTCAAAAGTTTGGTTTATCACCGGCGCTGCTCGTGGTATTGGTCTTTCTCTGGCACGCCAGTTGCTCGCTCAAGGGGATGCTGTAGTCGCAACTTCTCGTACTCAGGACAGCCTCCGTCAAGCGTTCGGAGGTGATAGCGAGCGACTGCTGACGCTGGAGGTGGACCTAGTGAACGAAGCGAGCGTTCAAAAAGCGATCCAAAGCACTATTGAAGTTTTCGGTCGTATTGACTTTGTGGTAAATAACGCGGGTTACGGCCAGCAGGGTACTATTGAAGCATTAACTGATAGCGAGCTGCGCCGCAATTTCGATGTTAACGTATTTGCTCCGCTGCATGTGTTGCGTCAAGCCCTGCCGCATATGCGCGCACAGCGCAGCGGCCATATTTTCAATGTGGCATCTATTGTTGGTTTCCAGGGCGGCTACTCTGGCTGGGGCAGCTATGTCGCAAGCAAATTTGCACTGGCTGGTCTTACCGAAACCCTTGCGGCTGAACTGGCAGAATTGAACATCAGAGCGACAGTTGTCTATCCTGGCCCTGTACGCACCGGATTCCTATCAAAGGAGACACTGGTCGTGGCCGAACGTAAAATATCTGACTACACCGAAGCTCAGGCTTCGCTGGATCTCCACCTAAATGGCTTAGACGGTAAACAGCCTGGCAATCCTGATAAAGTTGCTTCTCTGATATTGAAGGCTGCCAATGATGACGAACCACCAGTGCATCTTTTTGTAGGTAAAATTGCCAATGCTCTTGCTGACCAGAAAATGCAGGCAGTGAGTAAGGATCTTGATGTCTGGCGCAGTGCGTCCGATGCCACGGATTTTGATAAGTAACAGCCTACTTCTCCGGGGACATGTTAACCACACAGTCCCTGTTCCCTTCTAGAGGAAATATCATGTATAACAAAAGCCCGCCTGCGGAAAAGCGTACCGCACGAAATAAGCGGAATAAGCAGGACAAAATAAGCAGGACACGCACCTCAAGGAATGGATTCGTTCAGCGGTTGAAGTCGTTCCATTTTTTCTAAGTTAGCTCTCGAACTGCATGATTGTTTGCTCGATTTTATGTCGGGGTATTGAATAATTAAGGGCAGTTTTGCGTGCCGATAAAGATAAATCATCGGTTTGAATGGATGACGAGTGTGGCAACTGAATTGATATTGAACGGTATTGTTCAGCAAATATGAATCCCGGGCATTCTCTGCTTTTTGAGTTGTTGTTTCGCGAGATTAAGCCGTTCGGTTGAACCGACCCAGAGTCTGGGGCTCTTTTCCAGCTCGGTGCAGAGTTTGAGGCATTCCTGCTGAGGCAGAGACAACCGCGAGAGAATATTGGGTAGGCGTTGGTTAATCTCTCCGGTAAAAAATAATGCAAAAATTCCCTTTACAATCGAACAGTGTTCAATTAAGTTTGCTCTATCAATTGAACACTGTTCGATTAAATTGGAGAATAAGTATGAATAACGCTACCACTGTCAGAGGCTTTGTCACCTTCCTATGGGTTGCCTTCATGAACGCTTTTGTCGATTTAGGCCATAAAATCGTCGTGCAGAATACCCTGTTCAAGACATTGTCAGATCACCAGCAGGTGCTGATGACTGCGATCGTCAATGCACTGATTCTGCTCCCTTTTGTATTACTCTTTACCCCATCCGGTTACCTGTCGGATCGTTATGCAAAAACCAAAGTGATGAAAATCAGCGCTTTATGTGCGGTATTCATCACCCTGATGATTACCCTCTGCTATTATCAGGGCTGGTTTTATGTATCCTTTGCCCTGACGTTTATTCTTGCAGTGCAGAGTGCGCTCTATTCTCCGGCAAAATATGGTTACATCCGAGAGCTGGTCGGCGCAGAAAAACTCAGCAACGGCAACGCCTGGGTTCAGGCGGTTTCAATGATTGCCATTCTTGCCGGGAGCGCCGTCTTTTCCGCACTGTTCGAACTGAAATTATCCCCTGAAAACCCGCTTCAGCCGGGAGCGATTCTTCAGGACATCGCCCCATTAGGCTGGTTACTGGTCATCGGTTCTCTGATCGAGTGTCTGTTGGCTTTCCGCTTACCGGGAAAAGATCACTTACGGGGACACACACCTCAGGATGGCGCTCGGCATCAAATACAAGGACCAGCATTTATCTGGAAAGATTACATTCTGGGTAAAACATTAGGCCGGAATCTCACCCTCCTGTTTCAGGAAAAAGCGATTTGGCAATCAGTCATCGGCTTAACCCTATTTCTTTCGATCAGTCAGGTAATGATTGCTGCTTTCCCAGCCTACGCCAAAAGCCACCTTGCTATGGATAATACCTTTATCATTCAAAGTATTATTGCGATGGCGATTGTCGGTATGATGCTTGGTTCTTCATTTGCTTCAAAACACTCCGTCAATCACATTAATCTGGCGCTGATCCCCTCCGGTGCTCTGATTATCTGTGCCGGACTATTTCTGCTGCCACAGGTCACCTCATCGGTTTTGCTTGGCGGTATTTTCCTGACTATCGGTATCGGCGGCTCATTTATGCTGGTCCCGCTCAATGCATTAATTCAGTTCCATGCGAAAGAAGACCAGATTGGTAAAATTCTGGCCGGAAATAATTTCATTCAGAATGTCGGCATGTTGTTATGTCTGGCAGTCACGGTCGCGTTCACAACGCAGGAACTCGATGTCAGCTATATCTTGTGGGGATTATTCGGCCTTGGTGCTTTGGTTGCGCTGGCAGCCATCACTCTGCTACCGGAAGTTCTGGTCCGTTCGGTGATGACCAAATTACTCGGCCGCAAATACCGTCTGCAAGTGTTGGGGTTCAACAATCTGCCGGAAGCCGGTCAGGGAACGCTGCTGCTCGGTAATCATATCAGCTGGCTGGACTGGGCAATTGTGCAGATGGCATCCCCGAGACGTGTACACTTCGTTATGGATCAGACTATCTACCAACGCTGGTATCTCAAATGGCTGTTCGATCTGTTTCAGGTGGTTCCGATTGTTCCCGGCAAAAGCCGTGAAGCATTAAACAAGATAACGGACCTCCTGAATCAGGGTGAAGTGGTCTGTCTGTTTCCTGAAGGTCGTATCAGCCATCTCGGTCAACTGGGAGAATTTAAAAAAGGCTTTGAACGTGCCTGTCAGGATGCCCGTGGTGTGATTATTCCGTTCTATCTGCGCGGGATGTGGGGAAGTTTCTTCTCCCGTTCCAGCAAACGTCTGGCAAAAGCGAGAAAAACCGGGATAAAAAGAGATGTCATTATCGCATTCGGAACCGCGATGGACATCCATTCAACTGCCACGGAAGTGAAACAGAAGGTATTTGAAATGTCCGTCGCAACTTGGAATGAATATGCCGACACGCTGGAAACGCTTCCCGAAGCCTGGATCGCAACGGTGAAAAACCGTCCCGGCCAATGGGCAGTCGCGGACAGCAACGGTCAACCAATCACTCATAGCCGCTTTCTGGTCGGCAGTCTGCTGCTCAAACGTAAACTTCAGCATCTGCCGGGACAGAATTTAGGCTTGCTGGTCCCGACTTCCAGTGTTGGGCTGATGAGTAATCTGGCAGCGATGATGGCGGGGAAAACCGTGGTCAATCTCAATTACACGGCTTCAGCAGAAGCTCTGCGCAGTGCAAAACACAATGCGGCAATGGAAAGTGTCGTTACTTCCAGACGCTTTCTCGCCAGACTGGAAAAACGCGGCATTGACTGCCAGACCCTCCTTGACGGCTGTCATGTACTTTATCTGGAAGATTTCAAAGCCAGTCTCGGCCGGCCCGCACAACTGATGATGTTATTGGCGGTCAAAACACTGCCTGCCAGTTGGATTAGCCGATTACTCTGTCAGCAACAACAACGGGAAGATACCGCTGCAATCTTGTTCTCTTCGGGAAGTGAAGGCGCGCCGAAAGGTGTCATGCTCAGCCACAAAAATATTCTGGCCAATTTACGTCAGGTTTCGGATGTGCTGAATATCCGCAGCAACGATAAAATCATGGCGACCCTGCCACTATTCCATGCATTTGGTCTGACAGTCACCGGCATGTTACCGCTGATTGAAGGGATTCCGGTCATCTGCCATCCGGATCCGACCGATAGCCTGAATATTGCCCGTTCAGTCGCCAAATATGAAGCCACCCTGATGTGTGCAACCTCGACATTTTTAGGCATGTATCAGCGTAACCGTCGCATCAATCCCATGATGTTCAACTCACTCAGAGCTGTGGTATCCGGTGCTGAAAAATTAGACGCGAAGATCAAAGCCGCATTTCAGCAGAAATTTATGGTGCCAGTCCTCGAAGGATACGGTACCACCGAAACAACGCCGGTTGCCAGCGTCAACCTGCCGGGGCATCTGGTCCGTCGTGAAGGCTTTATTCAGGAAGCCGCCCGCGAAGGAACCGTTGGTCTGGCACTTCCCGGAACCACATTTAAGATCGTGGATCCCGTGACACTGATGCCGTTACCTGCCGGTGAAGACGGACTGATCCTGATTGGTGGCGCTCAGATCATGCAGGGCTATCTCAATGACCCGGATAAAACGGCCGAAGTCGTCGTCGAACTGGACGGCCAACGTTGGTACAAAACCGGAGACAAAGGTCATCTGGATAGTGACGGCTATTTAACTATCGTTGATCGTTATTCACGCTTCGCCAAACTGGGTGGCGAGATGGTAAGTCTGGGGGCTGTTGAACAGTGTACCCGTGAACTGCTCGATCAACCGGAATCCGGGCTGGTTGCCGTGAATCTGCCGGATGAGAAGAAAGGAGAACAGATCATCATGCTAGTTGATCTGAATTTAGAACCGGCTGAAGTGAAAAAAATCCTGATCCAGAAAGGAATGCCGTCTCTGATGCTGCCAAATAAAATCATGCAAGTCGCCAATATTCCCCTCCTGGGCAGCGGCAAGCTCGATTTCTCCGCCGCAAAAAATCTGGCACTGGCGCAAATGGGATAAATAGCACAAAACGTCAAATAAATAGGTGAACATAATGAAAACAAACAAAATCAAAGAATTAGAATATATTTTAGACATGGCTGATCTCGCTGTCCTTGCACTGTCTTCAATCTTGCTGGCTGACTATAAAGGCGTGTCTGCTTTGCAAAAAGGGATTATCGAGATCAGTAGAAAAGCAGAACAGCTGATAGAACAGGAAACTTGCATGGAACAGGCGATATAACAAATATCCTGAAGAGAATAAGCAAATAAGCAAATAAGCAAATAAGCAAAATAAGCAGGACACACACCTCAAGGAATGGATTTACTTATGGTGTGTGTCCTCGTAAGAATTCTTCTTTTTATTATCGATCAAGTCTTATTGATTACATAGAGAAAATAGCAATGACTAGGCTTCAGTTGGAACTTGAAGCATTTCATTGCCTTCTTGCATGGCATCTGAACTATGTGTTGCTTTAAAGTAAACAAAACCTAACGCGAATAGTACGACGAAGATAACCGCGATTAAGAAGTTATAGTAAACCATAGCAACCAAAGACAGTACGGCAAGGATAAGCGCTACTGCCGGCGCATAAGGAAATAGCGGTGCTACAAATGGACGCTCTAGATTCGGTTCAAGGCGACGTAGTTTGAATAATGCAAGCATTGAGACAATATACATTACAATGGCACCGAATACCGCCATGGTAACGATGTTCGCCGTCAGAGGTTGTCCTGCGATAACAATAAGGTTATCCGAGAATATGGCGGCGATCCCGATGATACCGCCGGCAAGAATGGCCCAGTGAGGTGTTTGGTATTTGCTGTTTACCGCGGCTAGTGATTTAGGTAAGAAGCCTGCGCGCGCTAAAGCAAAGATCTGACGAGAGTAACCCATGATAATGCCGTGGAAAGAGGCTATCAAGCCGAACAAGCCTAGCCATACCAACATATGTAACCAACCGCTAGAGTTACCAACAATCATTTTCATCGCTTGTGGTAGTGGATCGTTGATGTTTGACAGTTCACGCCAGTCACCTGCGCCCCCCGCAAAGAACATGACACCAATTGCCAGAACGACTAGCGTTAATATACCTGCGATAAATGCAACGGGAATCGTACGTTTAGGGTCTTTTGCTTCTTCAGCAGCCATTGATGCGCCTTCGATGGCGAGGAAGAACCAGATTGCGAATGGAATGGCGGCAAAGATACCTGATATCGCTTCGCCAGAAAATTCATTGCTACCCGCCCAGCCGTTAGCTACGAAGTTATCAATAGAGAAGCCTGGAGATACCACCCCCATGAATACCAATAGTTCGACAATGGCTAGAATTGTTACTAACAGTTCGAAGGTCGCAGCGATACTAACACCAATCAAGTTCAGTGCCATAAAAATAATATAAGCACTTACCGCAACCATTTTCGGATCCCAAGTTGGGAACTGAACATTCAAATAAGCACCAATAGCCATCGCAATCGCGGGTGGAGCAAAGACAAACTCTACCAGCGTAGCAAAGCCTGCGATGTAACCGCCAACCGGACCGAATGCACGATAGGCGTAAGCAAATGGTCCGCCAGCATGTGGGATCGACGTGGAAAGTTCGGTAAAGCTAAAAATGAACGCCGTATACATGGTTGCGATTAGAAATGTCGTAATTAAAAAGCCTAATGTGCCAGCTTGTGCCCACCCATAACTCCAGCCAAAGTATTCGCCAGAGATGACGAGTCCTACCGCGATCCCCCAGAGATGAAATTTCCCTAGCGTTCGTTTTAAGCCAGGTTTGTTGTCATGTCCCATATCAATTCCCTCTTTTCCCTGATAATAATTGTGACAATTTGAGTGCGACAGACCGTTGTGTCATGCCGACGTGAACTATATGTATGAACCTTTATGAATGATCCCTTGGGCTCATCATCTTGATTTGTCATTTAGGCACTTCCTTCTCATTCAGAAGTGCTGGTTAAACAAAATTGTTGCTGTGTTGTACTTTCTAGCTGAACGTCGTCAGAGCGGTCTTTTAGTCCTACGCCAGTCAACTGGATTCGATGAGATTCACGTAATAAGTAAAAGCATTTGTGCGCAGCTGCAGGATAATTGAGTCCTTGGGGGCGCACATTGGAAATGCAGTTGCGCAGAGAATCTTCAGTGCCGCGTTTGGGTTGCCAAGTCAGGTAAAGCCCCATGCTGTCTGGAGAACTTAAACCGGGACGTTCGCCCACAAGGAGTAAAACTTCTTTGGCATTGAGTGCTTCACCGACATCGTCGCCAATGGCGACACGTGCTTGCTCAACGATACTGAGCGGTGCGAGATTCCAATCTTTTGTCGGATCGTCGTTCAATATGGTGAGTAGCGACTCTATAAATGGTTTTGCGTGATGAGCAATGGCATAAGATGAAAGGCCATCCGCGATGACAATGGCCAAATCATAGGATTCTTGCTGATCAGCTTGACTACGGAGTTGCTGCAAACGATAGAGAGAACGTTCATCCAGTTGGCGACCAAAATCTGGACGTTGTAGGTATTCCATTCGGTTTGCTGCACCACTGTGTAAAACAAAAGCTGGCAAAAGTGGGGCAATATGTTCGCTCTGTTCAAGTTCTTCCATGAGCTGTGCTACATCAAGTGGAACATGAACCGCGTCCATCGCTTGGGCGTGAGAAAGCTGAAAACGCAGTAACTCTGCGGTTGGAATACTGGTTCCCACTCGGCCAAGACCAATGCGAGCATCGGTAAATTGGCGTAGCTTTTCCCATGGGTCTTCATGAACCAGTTTCTTCATTGGGAGGATATCGTTCATGACGCCTCCTGAATTAGCTGCAGGGGTTGAATGAACGATGGGGCAAGCTCATTGTTTAGCTGAACGTGATTATCTTGGGGTGAGATTTTCATCGCTTTCAGCCAAGCATCGAACTCAGGTGCCGGACGTAAACCAAGCACCTGACGAGCATAAAGCGCATCGTGGAATGATGTCGTTTGATAATTGAGCATGATGTCATCGGAACCAGGAATTCCCATGATGAACGAGCATTCGGCCACACCAAGCAGTGTTAGCAGGTTGTCCATGTCATTTTGGTCCGCATAGGCGTGGTTGGTGTAACAGATATCGCAGCCCATTGGTAAGCCCAATAATTTGCCGCAGAAGTGATCTTCCAAGCCTGCACGGATGATTTGTTTTCCATCGAATAAGTATTCTGGGCCGATAAAGCCAACAACAGTATTGACTAAAAGGGGGTTAAATTTACGCGCTAAAGCATAAGCTCTTGCTTCACAGGTTTGTTGGTCAAGCCCATGGTGTCCGTTTGCCGAAAGTGAACTTCCTTGGCCCGTTTCAAAATACATCACGTTATTTCCAACGGTTCCACGATTCAGGCTTAATGCGGCGTCGTAAGCTTCCGCCAGCACATTGGCATTAATACCAAATCCTTGGTTGGTTGCTTCCGTTCCACCAATAGACTGAAAAACCAGATCAACGGGTGCGCCTTTTTCAATTGCTTCGATGGTATTGGTTACATGAGTTAAGACACACGATTGAGTCGGAATTTCATAATGTTGAATAACGTCATCCATCAACTTCATCAACTTAATCGCCTGCGTGACACTATCGGTTGCGGGATTTATTCCGAAAACCGCATCGCCATTACCATACATGAGGCCATCGAAGATTGAGGCCGCAATGCCGTTGACGTCATCGGTCGGGTGATTGGGCTGAAGACGAGTAGACAGATGTCCCGGAAGGCCAATAGTATTGCGGAACTTAGTAATCACCTGACATTTCTTCGCCACCAAAATTAAATCTTGGTTACGCATGATCTTCGATACCGCTGCTGCCATTTCAGGTGTTATTCCTGAACGGACTTTTGCTAACTCAAAATCGGTGGTCGTTTCTTGTAATAGCCAATTACGAAAATCACCAACGGTTAAATGTGAGATTGTTTTGAAGGCATCGGCATCATGCTCATCGATAATTAAACGAGTGATTTCGTCTTTCTCATACGGAATTAGAGCTTCGTTGAGGAATACTCTTAGTGGAAGATCCGCCAAAACCATTTGTGCAACGACGCGTTCTTCGGCAGAGTGGGCGCAAACGCCCGCAAGTTGATCTCCTGAGCGTAATGGTGTTGCTTTCGCCATCACCTCGGCTAGAGATCCAAATTGATAGGTTTGAGTGCCTAGTTGGTAACGGTAACTCGCCATAAATACCTCGTTATCCATACAAGCAATGGGCCTAAACTTTGCTTGATACTTTTAACAGTAATTATGCGATTAACGTTCCTCGGAACTAACGAAATTGCGCAAAAATTCAAATTATTTAATTTCAATGGGTTATGGTTGTAATGCATCAGGGTAGTGCATAAATAAGGAGAGGCTGGCAAGATGAATTTTTCGCAAATGCATCATGAAAGAAATTCACTTGCACTAAAACGATGCAAGTCCTACTCATTTGATGTCAATCAGCAAGCCGAAAGTTTAGTCAAGTGGGATCAACATTATAATCAGCATAGCCAAGGCCGCTTTTCAGGTTATCTTGATGAGCTGAATTTTGGTGGTATGCACTTATTTGAAGAATATACCAACCAAACGCTGTTACAGCACTGCTGTGTCAATGAACATAATATTTGGCTTGGTTTTTCATTACAGAAACAACGCCCTAAAATTAATGGCACCCAAATTGAGGAAGGTCAATTGATGATCCGTCCATCAGGCGTTGAGTTTGAGTTGATCACCCCTAAAGAGTTTCATATCTATGGGTTGGTGCTAGATAAACGAGTGTTGCAACAAGAGTTGATTGGGCTCGATGCTGATTTATGGCTCAATGAATCAGCAAAAATTTTGGTGAGTGAGCCAAATACGAGAGTGAGTTATGAATTGGCCAAAATTATTGGTTTGATGCTGCACGATAATACGCCGTTCTCAACAGTGCTTAACCATAATAAAGGCGGCGAGCGTCTTAAACGCTTACGTCCCGTCATTAGTTCGGCTATTGCAGATTTACTGTTGCAAACCGAAACCGGGATGAGAGAAATTGAAGTTTCAGCGCCCGCAAAACGGCGTGTGTTAGAACGGATTCGAGACCATATTGAGAAAACAGGACGTTATCCTTTAACCACGACAGAGTTGTGCCAAATTGCTTACGCTAGCCGTCGAACGCTTCAATATTGTTTTGAACAAGAGTTAGGGGTATCTCCTATCCAATATTTACGTGATTGCCGTCTTAATGAAATTCGACGAATTTTACTCAATACAGAAGAAGAGGTTGTGATTTCCAACCTAGCGGTCGAATTTGGGTTCTACCATATCAGTACTTTTAATGAGCATTACAAGAAACTGTTTGGTGAAACCCCAAGTCAAACTCGACAACGTGCTCGTTTATACCATTATAAACGCTAGTTCTTTCCTTCCTATCCTACCAACCAAAAGCAGATCATGTGTCTTAAAAAAATAAGAAATAAGCAGAAGAAATAAGCAGGACACGCACCTCACGGAGTGGATTTGTTCAGCGGTTGAAGTCGTTCCAGGTTTTCTAAGCTAGCTCTCGATGTAAATTATCGGCAGAATAAGCAGGACACGCACCTCACGGAATGGATTCGTTCAGTGGTTGAAGTCGTTCCAGGTTTTCTAAGCTAGCTCTCGATGTAAATTATCGGAAAATAAGCAGGACACGCACCTCACGGAATGGATTTGTTCAGCGGTTGAAGTCGTTCCAGGTTTTCTAAGCTAGCTCTCGATGTAAATCAGAAATAAGCAGGACACGCACCTCACGGAATGGATTCGTTCAGCGGTTGAAGTTGTTCCAGGTCTTCTAAACTAGCTCTCGATGTAAATTATTTTTTGCTCGATTTTATGTCGGGGTATTGAATAATTAAGGGCAGTTTTGCATCGATAAAGATGAATCATCGGTTTGAATGGATGACGAATGTCAGCAACGGAATTGATATTGAACGGTATTGTTCAGGAAATATGAATCCCGAGCATTCTCTGCTTTTTGAGTTGTTGTTTCGCGAGATTAAGCCGTTCGGTTGAACCGACCCAGAGTCTGGGTTTCTTTTCCAGCTCGGTGCAGAGTTTGAGGCATTCCTGCTGAGGCAGAGACAACCGCGTGAGGATATTGGGTAGGCGTTGGTGAATATAGCCCCGTTTATCTTCCCGGATTTGCCGCCCGACCCAATCGACCAATTCGATATAATCCATCAGTCGGAAAGGAATACCTTGGGGGTTATCCTGATGTTCATAGCCGATGAAATTCACTAAATTGTGGGTTTCGGTTTTTCCTTGCGCCAGTGAAGTCAGTCGGGCTTTAATCGAAGTGTACTCAGACTGCTCGGGTGTGTCAGCCATATTTGCTCTGACCGGATTGAGGTCGACATAGGCCATCGCTGCTAACAGGGCTTTCTCATCGAGTAAAGCCTGAGATTTAAACCGTCCTTCCCAGAATCGCCCTCTGCACTGGTCTTCGTTGTTGGCACGGACGGCAATCTCATGATTGAGCTCTTGCATAAAACAACTGAGGGAATAGAGTCGGTGACGCCAAGTTTCAATGAGTTGGGTGCAGGCATCACGCTCAGCTTGAGAAGTCAGTTGTCCATCGAGAAGGCGCTGAATGAGCTGGGGGAGTTGATGCTCTTGTCCCCATCGTTCAATGACCTCATGGTCAGAAAGAGAGATAGCCTTCTTTTTATCGATATAGACGACCATATGGTAATGGTTACTCATCACAGCATGGGAGCAAATCCCAATACAGTAGATAGAAGCTAATGTGAAGATACGCGATTCCACCCATTCCCGGCGATGTTCATAGGATTTACCGCAATAAGGGTCATAACCACATAGAAATGAGCGACGGACACAGCGGGAGACGATGTGATAGTAGGGCGTGACCTCGGGGCAAATGAGTTGTGAGCGGGCAGTTGTCATGGATGCTCTCGGGATGATGATAGATGAGTCTTATCGTGGAGGATTGAGGCTGGATAGGGAATCGATTCAACCGCTGATTCCGAGTGAGTTCAAATTTATTGGTTATCAATGGTCAGACTGATTTCATGATGATGAGAGATTGATTAGAGCGGGTGTCCTTATTTTGTTTCTTATTTTGTTTTCGGCTCATTGGGACTGGAAACGCCGCGCGTTGACAGTCCCTCTTGAGGCGTTTGTTAGCCCGAAGTTAACGTTGCCGTAGAATTGAGTTCAATATTAGGGTGCTTAGACAAAGTAAAGCTATGGTGAGCGATAATCGAAGGTGCATCCAAATGAGTCTTACTGTGTGTTGTGTGAGCATCTTCTATCAAGGTGACTTTGTAGCCTTTGCTTGCAGCACTAAACGCCGTTCTATCTATACAAAAATCTGTTGAATAACCGCATATAAGTACATGCTCAATCCCATTTTTGTCTAGATACTCTTTTAAATCGGTATTCTGAAACGAATCTGGAGTACTTTTTCGAACCTTGTAGCTGGAAGCATTAATTGTTAAGCCTGAAAACAGTTCCCAGGCATCGCTTCCTGGCACTAGTACCCCAGGTATTTCGTGCTGTATAAATACAATCCCAATTCCAGACGAGCTAGCGTAACTCAGTAATTGCTCAATGTTACTTATTACATTTTCAGATAAATATGGTGGGTTGGTTGACCCAAAAACTCCATTTTGTACATCTATGACTAAAAGTGCCGATTTCATATTATATCCTCCTAGGGCTAACGCCCAGCACACCGGATGACAGGTTTGTCAGTCCGATGCTGCTGTTTGTTAATCATTTGAAAGCAATCCCACAATGCCGTCGGGGTAAAATGGTATATTGTTAGTTTTGATTTCTTCTTCATCAAACCATTTAACTACAAAACGTTCACCGTTAGTTTCTACCCCCACCATTTCAGTTTTATTATAGAGATCTTCGTCTTTAAACTTCGCTTCATAAACAAAGACGATTTCCTCGATAGTTTCTCGTACGCAGCCTGTTATTGGAAAGAAATAAGGAAATAAGCAGGACACGCACCTCACGGAATGGATTCGTTTAGAGGTTGAAGTCGTTCCAGGTTTTCTAAGCTAGCTCTCGAAGTGAATGATTGTTTGCTCGATTTTATGTCGGGGTATTGAATAATTAGGGGCAGTTTTGTGTGCCGATAAAGATGAATCATCGGTTTGAATGGATGACGAATGTCAGCAACTGAAAGCCTTCTCTTATCGATATAGACGACCATATGGTAATGGTTACTCATCACAGCATGGGAGCAAATCCCAATACAGTAGATAGAAACTAATGTGAAGATACGCGATTCCACCCAGTCCCGGCGATGTTCATAGGATTTACCACAATAAGGGTCATAACCACATAGAAATGAGCGACGGACACAGCGGGAGACGATTCAACCGCTGATTCCGAGTGAGTTCAAATTTATTGGTCATCAATGGTTAGACTGATTTCATGATGATGAGAGATTGATTAGAGCGGGTGTCCTTATTTTTCTTTTTTTCTTATTTTTTTTATTTTGTTTCACTTATTTTGTTTCAAGGACGGGTACAAGCACCGTCCCATTCATCCCTTTGTCCAAAACACGACGAAGGATGACGGATACTCCTCCTCGAGGGTGTTCAACGGATTTACGAGATGGAAATCAAGCCTTAGCCAATCCAATGGATAGCCAACGGGAACTCTGCTAGACTCTCGGCCAGCATGCTTTCATCGCTGATCGACTCCTCCAGCGTGGTACTTGAATGATGATGCATACGAAAGCCCTGTTACACAACCAGTCTTGGCTCGTTTGAAACTTAGGAACTCATGATGATGACTGATGAAGAAAGAATTGAATTACAAAAAAACAACCCATTACACGGTCTTAAGTTAGAAACATTACTGCAAGAGCTAGTCGATTTTTATGGTTGGGATATTCTTGATACGGCCATGCGCTTTAATTGCTTTCACACCAAACCATCGATTGCGAGCAGTGCGAAATATTTAAAGAAAACTGACTGGGCGAGAGAGAAGTTAGAAAACTTTTACCTATATCGCTTCAAACGGATGCCTCGCGCATCGAGTGAAGAGTTTGATATGTCACCACGTGCTCGCACTTTCCCACATGGCCTTCAGCCTAAAGATCCAATGCCACTGACGGTTGATTCCATTTTGAAGTCGCAAGCGAAAGCGGCATCAGCGCATAAAGAACGTGCATCACGTGAACGTCATTTTCGCAAGTAATTGGGGTGAGAACTTGAGCGGAAGCAACAAGAACTCCACACCATTGCGACAATTCTGCGCAATGCGCTGGATGATTTCTTAACAAATAAAAACGGCAGTAAGGCCGAGTTTCGCATTCTTAAAATCATTCTATTTGGCAGCCACGCCAAAGGGACATGGGTTAATGACCGACCCAATGGTTACATCAGCGATTACGATATTCTGGTAAAAATAAGCAGCAAAAATAAGCAGCAAAATAAGCAGGACACACACTTCAAGGAATGGATTTACTTATGGTGTGTGTCCTCGTAAGGGTTAATGGCGTGTGTCCTCGTAAGGGTTACCCTGATGGTCACAAATGTTTGTGTTACATTGACCCACTTAGATAGGCTGGTATTACCGCCCAGAGAGTCCGGTCACAACTATCTCAAACCGCTATTTACCAATCTTTTCTAATCAATGCAGTGTTTATCTACCCTATTGATGAATGAACTCTCATTCTGATATATATTAAGTGTTTTATAAATAAGAGAAGTTAATTGACGTGATAGTTAATGGGTTAGAAAAATGGCTCGGCGTAGGTCGTGCGGATAGTGAGTTTAGAGAAAGCTCGTTCATTTTCATTTCCTTGACGGTGCTCACGTTAATTCTTACCTTTTTTGTTTGTTACAATGTATTCGTCATTCCGTCACGATTGCTCGCAGCAATAGAAGCAATAGGGGTTCTTTTCTGCTTGTTTAGCTATTATTTCCTGTGGCAAAGTCGAGATCCTAGAGTTGCGGCAATAATTCTGGTCTCTGTGATGACTTCCATAAGCCTGTTATTTATTCTGGGTACAGGTAATGATGAATTTGCGTTGGCCTTTTGTTTCCTGACGCCAGTGATTGCCATCTTTATTCTTGGGTATAAGTTAGGTTCTCTTTTTAGTCTCGCCAATTTTATCTTTGTTGCATATATTTGTATCACTTATATGGATAACTGGTCTCCCGTCTATTTTGATACCATCAGTTTTGTTCATCTCACGACGATCTATTTCTTTTTGTTTTCTGTTTCTTACTTTTATGATGCCGGACGTCGAAGAACCATGGTTCTCTTGGAAGAATCTAATCGTCAACTGCAGGCACTTTCTAATACTGATGGGCTAACCAATATATCTAATCGTCGATTTATGGAAAAGCTGTTACTCGATTCTCAAGTTGGGCAGTGGGTTGCTATTATCGATATCGATGATTTTAAACAAGTAAATGATGTTTATGGGCACGAAGTAGGTGATAAGGTGTTGGTGAGTATTGCGAACATACTCAAAGTCAGCGTTCAGGGAATTGGCCATGTGGGACGATGGGGAGGTGAAGAGTTTTTGGTCCTCTTCACCGACGCAACTGAGGATGTTATCGAATCTCATATTCATCAATGCCAGAAATCCATCACAGATTATGATTTTGGCATAGGGAGAAGCGTCACCATCAGTTGTGGTATTGCGCCACATCTAGATAGTTTTAATACCTCGACATTCAGTCATGCTGATGAAGCATTGTATCGAGCAAAAACCTCGGGGAAAAACTGCTTTCGATTTTCGGTTGCCCATAAATTCACTGAAAATCCTATTTAGTATCAATAGAATGGAGCATTTTCACATGGCTCCATGACTTGATTGGCTGGGCCCATATGATGTGATGCTTTGAAAGCTGAATTTATGACCAACTTTTTGCACTCTTTAGGTTCATTATCGATATCAAACCATACCGTTTGTACCATTTCATTACTCATAAAATAGTAACGCCTTTGGGTTGAATCACTAATGTTACTCCATAACGTATATGAATTGACTGAATACCCCAGCTTCTTCTTCAGTTTTTCAAATAAGTTTATTGGGTACAGTTCTTCAAATGAGACCGGGACGATACATGTCGCGACCATGGCACGAACTTGAGCGACAGGATCAACGTCTTGTGCTTGCGGGTTATACATATAGCGATAAAAACATCCTCGCTCAAAGCGCTGGACAGATGTGTAACCACCGGGTACCGAAAATACAGGGTGAGGATTGCGAATATTTTTCATGAACTCGTCTAAGCTTTTCTCTGCTGTATCTTCAAGATCCTCATACTGTTCACTGAAAATGTCTGGCTTATTCCACTGATATAACCAATAGTCCATCATTTTGAGCTGGGTTTTATAATCAGGTTGGTTCGTCATGACGGTATAATTCTCATGACAATAAATTTGTATCTCGCTATTTTTGACCTCTAATATCGCTGATTTTCCTTTTTTATCGGAAATAGAGAGATGCAGAGTGGCAGGAGAGTTTTCATCACCAGGTACTTTTCCACCATAAAGATAGATTGTATTTTTTGAAAGCGATTCCACCGCTTCAGCAACGGTAGCAAAACTGTCCAGAATATACTGTCCCCAGCGTAGAACACTGAGCCCTTTTTGTTGTGGTTCTTGAGATTTGGCAAAACTACAATTGGTATCGTAAAGTGCATTGGCCACTAGTCCTTGATCATTCATGCCATCGCAAAAACCGTAGCCTTCGTTGATATCCCCAATGAGTGTTGAAACTGTGGCGTAGTTTACTTCCCACTCCAATACCTCTGTATTCTTTAATTTATTAGAGGTGTGTTGGTTAATTTGGTTGAGCTCTGCCTCGCTCATTCCAATTCGTCGTCCGTGAGCTGGATTAATGATAATGGTAGGCTCTAATGAAAACTCCCAATCCATGTTTCGTCCAACCGTAATATGATCTTTATTTATATTATTGAGTATCCGTGTGCACATCGTTCATCCTTATTAAATACATTACATCGTTATAAATATGGTTAATCATTGTGTCGTCAGCGTTGAACGGCATGGATTACATATTTTTTGAGCATTTTTTGTTATCTGTACAATTAAATAATACTGTATTTTCGAATCGTTTCTACTGTTTTGATACAATCAAGATACCTGTGTGAAAAATATGAGTGTTGGAAACGGTGCTGAGTTTCGTGCATGTGACAGGAAGTAATTTGTATTGCTTGAGCGTTCAGGCTTTCTAGAAAATGTCGCTTTATTCGATGGGTTAAATTGGTCATGAATGGATGATTAACGGATCATTAAGTCGTTTAACAGCGTTCACAAAAAGGATAGAATATGCAACTGGCATTAAATGTGACAAGGCATAGTCAATCATGAACTCAGCACTTCTCTCGCTTTTAGAAAAGAAAAGCACTTCGGAAAACGATAAATCGCAATCGACGTTGGCTGACAAACTATCAAGTGTCATGATGTTTGGCGCGACACTCGCTGTCGTTGGTGTGCTAGGGCTCGTTTACATTGCATAAATTCAAATAAAAAAGACGCGGCAAGCGTCTTTTTTATTCTCTAGAGAATCGCGCTTACTTGGTCGCTATCACTTCAATTTCTACTTTTGCATCCATCGGCAGGCGAGCGACTTCTACGCATGAGCGTGCTGGGAAAGATGCGTTGTGGCTTTCAAAGAATTCGCCATAGACTGTGTTGACGAGTGGAAAGTCATTTAAGTCTTTGACGAAAACCGTCGTCTTAACGATGTTGCTTGCATTTAAACCGGCTTCTTCAATGATAGACAAAGCATTGTTTAACGATTGCAAGGTTTGCTCTGTGATATCTTCAGGCATCTGTTTCGTTTGTGGGTTAATGGGTAATTGCCCCGAGGTCATGACCATGCCACCCAGATTGACGCCTTGTACATAAGGCCCGATTGCCAGTGGTGCCTTTGTTGTGTTGAGTATTTCTGCCATTGTAATTCTCCTCATTCGTGGTTTGTTATGGGGGTAATAAAATCGACTTATCCGCTGAATGTCGGTAATAGATTCATCATTGACATAAAGTGGAATACTGCGGTTGCGATACCAAATACGATCAGCATACCGATAATGGCGTTGCCACCCGGGGCCATAAAACCTTCTCGACCACCTTCTAAAGTTCGTGATTTACGGGCCAATAATGCTGGAATTAAACAAGCCCAGATCGTTGCTGCCGCACCTGCATAGCCAATCGCCACAACAAAGCCGAATGGGAACAATAGAGAAAGAAGAAGTGGTGGAATAAAGGTCACGGCCCAAGTTTTGGTGCGGCCTTGTTTGCTGTCTTCAAATTTAAAAAGGTCTGCCAGAAAATCAAAAACACCCAAGCCGACACCGATGAACGAAGAAAGAATGGCCGCCATTGAGAATGTGTTGATTGCGTGCGATACCTTGTCTGAATCAATCACAGAGCCTAACGCAGCCAATAGAACGTCAACATTACCACCTTGGGCAATCACTGGGCCGAAATTGCTACGTGGTAGGTTACCGTAAATACTGACCATCCATATAAAGTACAGACATAGCGCGATAACAGTACCGCCCAAAATGGCGTATTTTGCGCGATGTTCACTTCCGTAGTAACAACGCATACTGGCCACTGAGTGATGATAGCCAAATGACGTTAAGGCGATAGGTAACATGGCCATAGCGTAGGGGGCGTAATTGGATTCTTTGCTGATGCGGTCGAACAGTACGTTCGCATCGATGTTGACGGCTAAACCAGAAATACCGAATACGAAACTCAGAACCATAAAGGCAATCAAAACAATAGAGATCCTGTCGACGGCTCGCGTAGAGTGCCAAACGAAAAGAGAAAAAATAGCCACAAACAGGATTGATGAGATTTTATTATTGATGCCTAAAGCACCTTCCAAAATTAAACCTGAAGACGTGATGTAAGCATAAAGTAAGATACCGCCAACAAAATAAACCGCTAAGTTATTAATTCGGTTGACGTTATCGCCGAGAATATCTTTGGTCACCGTGTTGAAAGACACTTTAAGATCGTAGCGCTTGAATGCTTCCAATAGCATCCAACCTGAGAGTGTCATCATGATCATGGTGAAGGTAATTGCGATAAGAGACCAAGTTGTCCAAGCGCCCGCTCCCGCACTCGGTAAACCTAACATGCCAGCCCCCACACAGACGCTTGCGATGATACAAGCTCCGCCTATTAAAGATGGATTATTGTTCATAATCGTTACTCTCATTTAAGTTTCATGTTGAGGCCAAAAGCCCGCTAAATTTATAGATTTTGTTTTGCTCGATTTAGAGGGAAATAGCGCGCCAATGAGGCGCGCTTGAGTGAGTGATTATTCAATTTCTTTCAGACGAGCAGTGAAGTGGCGTAGCACGGGTGGTTCGTAGGTGAAATCCAGCCCCTTCACGTTATGAGCATTCTTTTTGACTTTCTCAAACGCTTCGATAACGAAGTCCATGTGCGTTTGAGTGTAAGTCGCGCGAGGAATCGTCAGGCGTAACAACTCAGCAGGGCAAGGGTGCTGTTGGCCCGTTGCCGGGTCACGGCCTAATAGTAACGAACCGATTTCCACCGCGCGGATACCGGCGACTTTGTAGAGCTCACAAGCCAAAGCATGAGCTGGGAATTGATGTGAAGGGATATGAGGTAATAGTTTTCCTGCATCAACGAATGCGGCGTGACCGCCGGCTTGCTGACACACAACCCCAATGGCTTCCAAGCCATCAACAAGGTACTGAACCTGACTGATACGGTACTCTAACCAGTCCTGACGCATGCCATCGTAAAGGCCGACCGCAAGTCGTTCCATGGCACCGCCTTCAAGACCACCATAGGTAGGGAAACCTTCTTGAACGACACAAAGTGTACGACATTCAGTGTAAGCGTCCATCATCGATTCATCTTTGAAACACAACAGTCCGCCCATTTGAACCATTGCATCTTTCTTCGCTGACATGGCTAAGCCATCTGCGTATTGATAAGTTTCACGCGTGATTTCTTCGATCGTCCAATCTTGGTAACCGGGCTCACGTTGTTGAATAAAGTAAGCATTCTCGGCAAAACGCGCTGAGTCCATGATGACAGGGATATCGTAACGTTGAGCAATCGTGTATACCGCTTTCAAGTTCGCAATAGAGACCGGCTGCCCACCTGCCGAGTTACAAGTAATTGTGCTGACAATGTAAGGAACGTTCGCGGGTCCCGCTTCTTCAATCGCCATTTCAAGTTTCGCGATGTCAAAGTTACCTTTGAAATCGGCATTGACAGACGTATCGAACGCATCTTCGGTATAGACGTTTTTCGCCACACAGCAGTTAACCTGAGTGTGACCTTGCGTGGTGTCGAAGAAGTAGTTAGACAGTGCCACCATTTTTGAACGGTCTAGGCCTTTTTCTTGTTCACGTTTTTTAATCAGAACAGGAATATAGATTTGTTCTGCACCACGACCTTGGTGCGTTGGAATCGTTAATTCATAACCGAAGATATCTTTTACCGCATTCGCAAGCGTGTAGTAGCTGCGGCTGCCACTGTATGCTTCGTCGCCCATCAGCATTGCGGCTTGCATTCTTTGAGTGATAGAGCCGGTGCCGCTGTCAGTGAGCAGGTCAATGAACACATCATCACTATCTAAAAGGAACGGGTTCATACCTGCTTTAAGGATGGCTTCTTCACGATGTTCACGCGTGGTACGTTTTACTGGTTCAACCACACGAATGCGAAATGGTTCTGGTAAGTGTTTAAAGTTTTCCATGATAATACCTTTGAATAAATTAATTTTCGTCAGGCGATATTATTCGGCACCCGATATATATTTAGGGTGTAAAATATCGCGCTAAATAATTAGCGATGAATTTAGAATTAAATAAATCTATTCCCAAACAACTTGAAGATTCAGGTAGGCGGCAAGTGAGCGAATCCCCATGAGCATAGAAACACTATGTGATTGGGGTGAACGAACGTAGACAACACCGCTGTAACTTCAAGTGGGACGGGTATATTCGAAATAACGAAACCACAACTTTAAATTAATAAAGATGAGTGCCAGTATCGAAAAACGATATCAATAGATTTAGTGTTGATGCTGATTGTTTAATCGATTCGAAAGAATGCAGAAACAACCAAGAAGGTTAGGCGTGTGTAAAAGAAGGTAAGATTGAGATTTGATAGTCGTGCGTGTACCAAGCTAGGGAGCTTGACCATAACTTATCTTGAATTTTTAGATTTTTACTCATATCTAAATCCGCTGTGAGTTATAGCTGGTTGACTGATAGATGGATTCTCAACCAAGTTTATTGGTAAGTAAATTGACTAAAATAATAATTGTGACTTAAGTCATTAAATTGAACATGGAATAAATTATATTTCATAAATAAACAGGTCGAGGATAAGAAATTTTATGACGGAAACAAATTGAAATAGAAAAATGCATTAAATATTAATAATCTTCTATAAAATACATCGATATTATTAATCGCTGCTTGATGCATTTGAATGCCGCTGTTCTTTTTGGCATTGAGGGTGGGGGCTTCGGTGACTTAGATATCAATAAACATCGCTGCCTATCACTCCGCTTTCAGCCGCTCACTTTGATGCACGCGCATCAAAGTTGTTTGAGGTGTGTGGCTATTCATCCTTTTGCTCCCGACTCCTACATATAGTTCGTATAAGATATTGTATGTTCATTTTTTATGTGTGTTCATTTTTTAATAATGTTCAAATAAAATGAACGGATGAAATTAATGAACAAAGGTTCAATCCTAGCCTACTTCAAAGGTAGCATACTGTGATTTTCAGTCTTCTTGGCTTAAGTGGAACCGTCCCTTTTGGGAAAAAAATAGGCAGGGATGATGAAAGTATAACGTTAGATGAAGATAGCTTTTTTATCGCCGATATTCAGAGCTTTAGTACTCGCCACCTATTCTGGTTCTATTATTGTTAAAGAGACTTCTGGTTCTACTACTGCGCAAATATTATTTCTGCCTACAGGTTTGGTTGTAACTGAACCGTTAAATAGTCCAAGAATGACTGTACGGCTTTAGGCAGTGTGCGTCCTGCTAAGACCTGTACTTCTGTGTTCCGAATGCCCATCATTTTATCGGAAATCGGGATCGCTTTAACGACGCTGTTGCTAATGAGGCGACGCACTGAAATCTCGCCAGATAGAGAAACCCCTGAACCATTGATCGTAAATTGATTGAGCGCAGACATATAAGTGCTCACCAGAGCGGCTTCGTAGCTAAGCTGCTGTTGGCTGATACAGATATCAAAGAGCTGTCTCAGCGTGGTATCTGGGTATGGTAAAGCCAATGGATAAGCGACTAATTGTGCGAGAGTAATTCGTTTTTTCTCTGCTAATGGATGTTTGGGGTGAACAATTGCCAATATCGGAGCTGGTTGAGTATGGACCACGCGCAATTCTGGCGTGGGAGTCAGGCTGAATGCGATGCCAATATCGGCATCACCATTTCGAATGGTGTTAGCAACTTCATGGGGGGAATACACGTCAAGCTTGAAGTGAATCCCTGAAAATTGCTTACGGTATTCAGCAATGACATAGGGTAGAAACTCCATTGCGAATCCCTCTGTTGTGGCAATCGATACGGTTCCCTTTTGCAATCCTTCGAGCGCGTTAATTTCACCAACGATTCTATCTGTCTCCAGTAAGACCTTTCTTGCATAAGCAGAAAGGAGTTCTCCTGCAGCACTTAAAATCATTCCTCTCGGTCTTCGTTCAAATAATGGGGTGCCTAGATGGTTTTCGAGGCCGGATATTTGCCTACTAATCGCACTTGTTGCCACATTAAGGTGCGATGAAGCTTCACTAATAGAACCACATCTCGCTACCTCAAGGAAGTAGCGTAATGCGGGTGCGGTCAATTGATGAAAGGTGGCCATAGTATTTCCTTCGAATGACTAACCATTATGGTGCCCTATTATATAGCAAGATCGTTGCCAAAAAAGCAATGAAAGTATGCTTATTCTCTAATTGTGGCATGTAAAATAATCACCTAGTATCGAATGAAGCTTAGGCGATGAGGCGTTAAATGGAGCACCTTAGGGAGCGTGAGCACTATAGCGTCAGCAAGTTTATCACTGAGGAAATAACCTGTTGGAAATATGTACGTACAGTTATTTCCGGCTCACTTCTTGCCTCTTCCTCCTTAGATACTGCCCAGAAGTCGTTTGGTGTTTAGGTTATTAAAGTAATAACTATTGGTGTAAGAGTTATCACAGTATAAGGAAATACGTATGTCTCTTTTGAAAAAAACTGGACCATTTGCTATTGCTTCGATTCTAGTCATGGGATCGCAGTCGGCTACTGCCGGTAAGTCTGATGATACCTTGGTGTATGCTTCGAACAGTTGGCCTGAAAATATCAGCCCTTATCATAATAATTTGCGTGAGGGGGTTATTCTCGGTCATCTCGCTTGGGATACCTTAGTGTATCGTGACCCTGCTTCAGGTAAGTACCTTCCAATGTTAGCGACTGACTGGAAATGGGTCGATAGCACCCACCTTGTGCTTAATTTACGCCAAGGTGTGAAATTTCAAAATGGCGATCGTTTTAGTGCACAGGATGTTGCATTTACCTTCAACTATGCACTGACTCCTGAATCTAAGGTTGTCACGCTCCAAAATATTAGTTGGATTAAACATGTTAATGTTTTGGATGATTACAAAGTTGAGTTCGAACTAGATAAGCCGTTTCCTGCTGCCTTGGAATATTTAGCGGGTCCACTACCGATTTACCCCAAAGAGTATTTTGAGAAAGTTGGATTGGTCGGATTCAATAAAGCTCCCATCGGTACGGGCCCCTATCAGATCACGAAGGTGATCAATGGGCAAGAAGCAGATATGAAATTAAATGCCAATTACTTTAAAGGTAGTCCAATTGGTAAGCCCAAAATTGGTAAACTTAAATTTGTTTTGATTCCTGATCCCGAAACACGTTTAGCTCAATTGATGACTGGACAAGTTGATTGGATTTGGCGCGTGTCTTCAGATCAGGCAGACCAATTAAAAGCGATGCCAAATTTATCGGTATTAAGTAGCGAAACGATGCGAGTTGGCTTCTTAACCTTAAATAGTTTGGGTACCGATAGAGAAAACTCCCCATTTAAAGATCTTAAAGTTCGTCAAGCTATCAATTACGCCATCAATCGAGATGGTTTGGCTAATCAACTCGTCCGGGGCGGCAGTCGTCCACTCTACACACCTTGTTTCCCTGACCAGTTCGGTTGTCAAACCGATGCGGCGGTTAAGTATGAGTATTCACCAGAGCACGCGAAAAAACTATTGGCAGAAGCGGGTTATCCCGATGGATTTGATACCGATATTTACGCTTATCGTGACCGAGATTATGCCGAAGCTGTGATTGGTAACTTAAGAAAAGTGGGGATTCGCGCTAAGCTCCATTATATGAATTATGCTGCACTGCGTGATGATATGCGCGCGGGTAAGGTTCCTATGTCATTTCAAACATGGGGGTCGTATTCAATCAATGATGCGTCGGCCATCATCAGTGTCTATTTCAAAGGTGGGTCGGATGACCAAGATAAGGATCAAGAAGTCAAAAGTTGGTTAGAGATTGCAGATACTTCGGTTGATCCCGAGGTTCGTAAAAGCTACTACAGCAAAGCGATTAAGAAAATTTCTCAACAGGCGTACTGGGCTCCAATGTTCTCCTATACCAGTAACTATGCATTTACCTCAGATTTAAATTTCACCGCTTATCCAGACGAATTACCACGTTTTTGGGAATCGAGTTGGAAATAGTCTGATGTCTTGAAGGCGTGTTAGTCAGGGCATTCGTTATTTTGATCAGTTTAAGCTGATCAATTGTAGAAATATGGAGGTACACCATGTTGGGATATTGTATGCGGCGTTTGCTGATGGCAATGAGTGTGGCATTCACCGTATCGGTTGTCTGTTTTATGCTGCTCCATCTTTCTGGTGATTTAGCAACCGCGATCGCTGGTCCAGAAGCAAGTAGCGATCAAATCGAACAGATTCGTGTTCAATTTGGCTTAGATAAGCCGATTTATGTTCAGTACGTTAGTTGGTTATGGGGGGCGCTTCACCTCGATTTCGGTGACTCCTATTATTTTCCAGAAGCGGTGATTTCTCTTATTGGTGAACGGCTACCCGTTACACTAACGTTAGGCGCGGTCGCGCTTGGTGTTGCAACCTTGGTTGCCATTCCTTTGGGGGTGATTGCTGCAATTAAACAAGATACGTGGATTGACCGTCTGGCACTACTCATCGCAGTGTTTGGACAAGCCATGCCGAGCTTTTTCTTCGGTTTAGTACTTATCATCGTTTTTGCCGTCAATCTTCACTGGTTGCCAGCCGGTGGTACCGGAACATGGCAGCATTTCATCCTGCCTGCTGTGGCTCTGGGGTATTACGCCACGCCATCGATCATGCGTTTGACCCGTACCGGCATGCTAGAAGTGTTAGGTTCAGATTACATTCGTACCGCTCGAGCGAAAGGGATCAGCGAAACACGAGTCGTCCTGAAGCATGCTCTCCGTAATGCGGTGATTCCTGTCGTCGCCTTATTGGCAGTTGAATTAGGCTTTATGCTCGGTGGTTCTATTGTTATTGAATCGGTGTTTTCTCTACGCGGCCTAGGTCAGCTTGCTTGGGATTCAATTGCTCGCAACGATTATCCGGTTGTTCAAGCCGTGGTGCTACTTATTGCAGTGTTCTATATCGTGTTGACCTTTTTGGCTGACTTACTCAACGCTGTGCTTGACCCTAAACTACGTATTGCCTGAGGAAGGAGAGGATAATGACGGTTATGACGATGCCAACACATCTCCCTGAGATACCACCGTGGCGCAAAGCAATACATCATTTGTTTGGCCATCATAGTTTGACACTTGGAACGGTCATTTTGTTACTAATAGTGGCTGGTGCGTTATTTGCGCCCCTTATTGCGCCCTATGACCCATTTGATCAAGATGTGATGCGTCGAATGCTACCCCCGTTCTGGCATGACAACGGTAGCTGGGAACATATTTTGGGGACAGATAAACTTGGTAGGGATTATTTTTCTCGCCTACTATATGGCGCTCGGATTTCTTTGGTGATTGGTTTTGCAGCTGCGTGTATTTCGGGTGTTATTGGCACGACTTTTGGCATTTTAGCGGGCTACTTTGGTGGCCGAACGGATGCCGTGATCAGTTATCTCATTACAACGCGCCTCTCTATGCCTGTGATATTAATAGCATTAGCAATGTCCTCGTTAGTGGGGGGCTCACTGGATGTCGTCATACTACTATTAGGCTTTCTATTGTGGGATCGCTTTGCTGTTGTGGCACGGGCTACGACTCAGCAGCTAAGAGACGCTGAGTTTATCGCGTCAGCGAAAGTACTCGGCGCTTCAACTCGTTACATCTTGATTCGCGAGTTACTGCCAAATATTTTAAGTCCGTTAATCGTTGTTATCACATTAGAAATGGCCCATGCCATCCTGCTTGAAGCAACGTTGTCTTTCCTCGGCTTAGGCGTTCAACCGCCATTGCCATCTTGGGGGTTAATGGTCGCTGAGGGTAAGGCATACATGTTTTTTCAGCCATGGGTTATTGCTGTTCCAGGAATCGCACTAATGATATTAGTGATGGCCATTAACCTCGTTGGTGATGGTTTGCGTGATCTCAATGCACCCACTAACCGTAGTTAAGTCGGAGGTACTATGGAAGCGTTACTTAAGGTAGAAAATCTGCGTGTAAGTTTACCAACGGCAAACGGTCAGCTAAATGCTGTACGCGGTATTGATATTGACGTTGCGAAAGGGGAGATGCTGTGTATTGTTGGCGAATCAGGTTGTGGTAAATCGATGACGTCAATGGCGTTAATGGGGCTACTTCCTAAAAAAGCTCAGGTTGACGCAAATAAAATTGAATTTGATGGTATCGATCTACTCAATGCCAATAAGAAACAACGCAGTGCGCTACGTGGGATGCGCATGTCGATGATTTTTCAAGAGCCGATGACGTCGCTTAATCCATCTTATAAGCTTGGTGACCAATTATGCGAAGGGGTCATTGCGCACAAAAATATTTCACTGGCCGAGGCAAGAAAGCGAGCCATTTATTTACTCGAACGAGCAGGTGTACCTTATCCCGAAGAGCGTCTAAATCAGTACCCACATCAGCTTTCTGGTGGCTTACGCCAGCGGGTGATGATTGCGATGGCATTGATGTGTGAGCCTGATTTAATTATTGCTGATGAGCCAACCACAGCATTGGATGTCACGATTCAGGCGCAGATTTTAAAACTGATTCGAGAGCTACAACGAGAATTTGGAGCGGCGGTTATTTTTATCACTCATGATCTGGGTGTGGTGGCCCGCATTGCTGACCGCGTTGCTGTCATGTATGCGGGGCAAGTGGTAGAGACGGGGTCGGTGAAATCAATTTTTGCTGAGCCTCAACATCCTTATACTCAGGGATTACTCAGTTGCATTCCAATTCCAGGACTTACTAAGCCGGGAGAAGCGCTAGCGACCATTTCTGGTGTGGTTCCGAGCCTAATCGGTGAGAGTAAAGGTTGTGCATTTGCAAATCGTTGTGAGCGAGGTACTGAAACATGCCGCTCTCAGTCCCCCGAGTTAATTACGTGTGGTGTTAATCATACGGTGCGATGTCCAATCGCGATACACCAGTTACAGGAGGCTTCATAATGGATTATGCGTTAGAACTCTGTTGTCTTTCTCGTCATTTTGAGATGAAAAAAGGGATGTGGGCTAAAAAAACTCGGTTTACCGCCGTAGATAACATTAACCTGAGGGTAAAGCCGGGTGAAGTCGTGGGTTTAGTGGGAGAGTCAGGATGTGGGAAAAGTACTCTTGCTAAGATGATTCTTGGCTTGCTTGAGCCGAGTGATGGGGATGTGCTGATTGCTGATAAGCAGATTGATTTATCAAACCGGATGGCGTTGGCAAGAATGATTCAGCCGATTTTCCAAGACCCATACTCATCGCTGAACCCACGCAAGAAAATCTACGATATTATTCGTTTGCCGCTTAAATTACATAAAATGGGCAGTAATAGCGAGCAAGATCGCGAAGTGCGACAAATCGCCCAAAAAGTTGGATTACCTGAACGTCTGTTGGAACAATTTCCCGGGCAGCTTTCTGGTGGGCAGAGGCAACGAGTGGCGATTGCCCGAGCGTTAATCATCAAGCCCCGAATCTTAGTGTGTGATGAGCCAACATCGGCATTAGATGTATCCGTTCAGGCGCAAATTCTAAATTTGCTGTTATCACTAAAAGAAGAGTTTGGTTTAACGTATCTCTTTATTAGTCATAACTTAGCGGTAGTAGAGCACTTAGCAGACCGAGTGGCTGTTATGTATCGAGGTCAAATTGTTGAACGAGGTGATGCACAACAGATCTTTCATCAACCTCAGCATCCATACACTAAAGCGTTATTGGCTTCAATTCTCACACCCGACCCAGACTTAGGTTTGCCAGAGCTTGAAGCGATTAGTTGGCAAGAGGCTAGCTAACGACTTGACCACAATAAAAAACTAATTATCCAAATGTAATGATCACGGACTTTGAAAAAGTCGGTGAGGAATTTCTACGCCTTGAGGAGCGCTTATGAGCCGTCAAACTGCAATTCAAAACGTAACAGAACATTATAAAAGCGGCGCCTTTATTGCTGATTTACGTCAGCGTGTGGCGATTCACAGTGAAAGTCAAACGCCAAAGGGATATCCATACCTTACCGCTTATCTTGAGTCGAATATTGTTCCGGTACTTGATTCGATGGGCTTTAGTAGTGAAATTTTTCCTAATCCCATAAGTCATGATTCACAAGCGTGGCCATTTTTGGTCGCGGAACGTATTGAAGACCCTTCGTATGTGACGCTGCTAACTTATGGTCATGGCGATGTGGTCATGGGTTACGACAATGAGTGGCGAGAGGGATTATCTCCGTGGGATATCGTGGTGGAAGGGGATTTCTGGTATGGCCGTGGAACCGCGGATAATAAAGGTCAGCATTCCATTAACTTAGCGGCATTGAATACGGTATTAGGGCAAAAAGGTAAGCTTGGGTTTAATGTTAAGATCTTATTTGAAATGGGAGAAGAAGCCGGTTCACCCGGTTTGGCTGAGTTTTGTGCGGCTAACCAGCAACGGTTGTCAGCGGATTTATTTATTGCCTCTGATGGTCCTCGAGCGGCGGCGGCGTTACCGACGGTTTTTCTGGGTTCGAGAGGGTCGCTCAATTTCGATCTCAAGCTGAAGTTACGTGAAGGTTCTCATCATTCCGGTAACTGGGGCGGTTTGTTAGCAAATGCCGGAACAAGGTTGATGCATGCATGGGCATCGTTGATTGATGCAAATGGTAAAATTTTAGTGCCAGGTTTGTTGCCCAGCGAACTGCCTCAAGCAGTAAGAGAAGCGGTGAAAGATATTCCTGTCGGAGTGGGCGATAATGACCCTATTCTCAGTGAAAACTGGGGCGAGCCAGGCTTAACGTCTGCTGAACGTGTTTTTGGTTGGAATACGTTAGAGATTCTTGCGGTAAAAGCAGGTAATCCTGACGCGCCAGCCAACGCAATTCCGGGAGAGGCGAATCTCCATGCCCAAATTCGTTATGTGGTTGGCAGTGATGCAGATAACTTTTTAGAGTCGATCCGTGAGCACCTTGCTCAACATGGCTTTGGTGATGTACTCGTGGAGGCGTCCGGTGTGGCGCGAATGGAAGCAACGCGTCTCAACCCTCAAGATCCTTGGGTTGAGTGGGTGATGGGCTCGATCTCTGAAACCACTCATAAGCGCCCTGCATTATTACCTAATTTAGGTGGTTCACTACCTAATGACTGTTTTGCCAATATTTTAGGTTTACCAACGGTATGGGTTCCCCACTCTTACCCCGCATGCTTACAACACGGACCTAACGAGCATCTACTTGGTTCTGTTGCGCTTGAAGCGTTGCAAATGATGACCGGTCTGTTCTGGGATTTAGCTGAAGTCGGTAAAGTGATTAAGGAACAACGATGATGAACTCAGACCAAATGAAAGACTGGTTGCAAGAATGGCTTGAAAACAAACAAGAGGAGATGGTGTTGTTTCTTGAAAAACTGGTCAATATTGATTCTTATAGCCACGATCAGGAAGATATTCATTTAATGGTTACAACGCTATATGACTTCCTATTTCAAGCCGGTATTCACGTTCACGTTATCGAAGAGTTTGATTCGTTAGCGGTGAAAGCCTCAGTCGGTCATGTTGCTGGGTCGTTAGTCTTTCTTACTGGCCATCTTGATACGGTATTTAAAAAAGGCACGGTCAAACAGCGACCATTTTGCCTTGAAGAAAATAAGGCTTACGGCCCAGGTGTGGCCGATATGAAAAGTGGAATTGTGATGAATGCCTTCATTCTGGTTGCGATGTCTGAACTAGATAAAGAACTGGAAAGTGGTTTGCCCTTTAGTGTGACACTCTTTGCCACGACAGATGAAGAGATTGGTTCGCCAAAAGGTCGCCATTTAATCGAAAAATACTTACCTAGTGCAGTGGCTGTGTTTAATGCGGAACCGGGACGTATCAGCGGTAATCTTGTCGCTGCACGCAAAGGTGGTGCAAGCTATCAAATTGATATCAAAGGCAAGGCCGCTCATGCGGGTGTGAGTCATGCCGATGGCATCAGTGCGATAGAAATTATGGCTCATATCATAACCAGAATTCATCAACTTACTGATTATCAGCAGGGTATTACCACGAATATTGGTGTTATTGACGGAGGGACGACACCGAATACGGTAGCCGAGTTAGCGACTGCCAAGCTCGATGTCCGTTTCATGACATTGGAACAAGGGGTTAGTACGGCACAACAAATTGAGCAGATCGTGGCACATCACGCTGTCAATGGTGCGCAAGCCAGTCTAATCCAGTTGGCAAACTTCTTGCCATTTGAGGTCAACATGAGCGCGCAGTTATTAACTATAATGCAGCAAGAAGCCCATCAGCTTGGGTTCTCAGTAGACGGTGAATATACAGGCGGGTGTTCCGATGCCGGATGGACAGCATCAATGGGAATTCCAACCATCTGTGGGACAGGGCCTGTCGGTGCTTATATGCACACAGATAGAGAGTATTGTTTGGTGGACACCTTTGTGGAGAGGGCAACGCTTGTTGCAAGGGCAACCATAGCGGTTGCCCTGAATTAGGTTTATCTGAATATATTAAATCACTCTGCAAGCAAAATCTTTGAGATAAAAACCTTCTGGATAAGCGGAGTCGGTCGGGTGATCAGCCGCTTGTTCAAACAATAGTTGCTTGATGATCTTGTTCGCTTCGGTTTTGCGTTCCGCTGCACTTATTGCTTTGGCGTTTTTTGAGGCTTTCGATCGAGTTGGAGTATTAAGTTGCGATCGCTCTTCGCTCGAATAAGTTGCATTCTTCCCAGTCTTGGGCTGCTGTTGATTTCGGCTTGCTCTTAGGCGAGCCACCGTATCTTGTACGGACTCTTTATTGCTTGGCTTATGCATAGAAAATAAGCGGAAATAAGAGGAAATAAGCAGGACACGCACCTCAAGGAGTGGATTCGCTTAGAGGTTGCAGTCGTTCCAGGTCTTCTAAACTAGCTCTCGATGTGAATTATTTTTTGCTCGATTTTATGTTGGGGTATTGAATAATTAAGGGCAGTTTTGCGTGCCGATAAAGATGAATCATCAGTTTGAATGGATGATGAATGCCAGCAACTGAATTGATATTGAACGGTATTGTTCAGGAAATATGAACCCCAAGCATTCTCTGCTTTTTGAGTTGTCATGGATGCTATCGGGATGATGATAGATGAGTCTTATCGTGGAGGATTGAGGCTGGATAGGGAATCGATTCAACCGCTGATTCCGAGTGAGTTCAAATTTATTGGTCATCAATGGTCAGACTGATTTCATAATGATGAGAGATTGATTAGAGCGGGTGTCCTTATTTTTTTCTTATTTTTTTATCCTTATTTTGTTTTTGTCTTTTATTTAACTACCTAGCACCTTGACAATTACTTATTATTACCTACTTTTTTTATATCAATTAAAAATTATTATCGGTGTAAGTGTTTATTAAATCATTTACACCCCGCCTGCTATATTAACAGTAAACACATTAATTAAAGGAAAGGAATAAATGGAAAACGCTACAAAGAATGTCGCCTTTGTTATATCAGGAGCTGCTGCATTCATACCACAAGAACTTGCTTGTATTCGAGCAATCATGGAAGCCAAGTATCCCGGGGCTACAGAAAAAATAACCCCAGCAATCCTTGCAGGAACCAGTTCTGGCTCAATATGTACAATTCTGGTCAATGGGATTATTAATGGAAAAATCACCTGGGATCAGGTGGAAAATGACATTATTCCAGCGATCAAGAATAATAATATTTACGATAATGAACTATTTCTGCAAGCCCTATTGTTTAACGCGATTCAAACCATTATTGCGGGATCAAAATCAAGTAAAGACACTATTCAGTTGTATAACGATGTCGTTGATTTATTAAAAAATTACGCATCCATGACGTGGCGGCAAGTTTTGGCGAAGTTGATTTCTATTTTTGGTGAATCGGTTAAAGAATATCAAGAAATCAGAGCCTTTGCTAACGATGTTGCCACATTAATTCAAAAGGTTAAGCACTATGATTATGAAGCGGTGAAAGCGGCTTACCAAGCCATTTTGGAGAATATAGGAAAGGGTTATGTCTTGGATACCGCTCCGCTGAAAGTCACCTTAGAAAAATATATTAATAACGAAATGGACTTCGACACCATCGACCAGCTTCCTTGCCGCACGCTTATATCAGCAGTTTCGGTAGCTGATGGCAGGGAAAAAAGATTCGATAGCACAAAAAATGACGATAAAGGCACAAATCTGGTCGATATCATTTTAGCTTCCACGGCTATTCCTGTAGCATTCCCCGAGCGTGCGGTAAACACACAAATGTATGTTGATGGTGGCACGGGCACTGATAATTTCCCTGTTCCGGATATTATGGGTACTGGAGAAAAGTTTGACGAGGTGTACGTCATTACCCACAAGAATGAGACACTGCTTGGCAAAGCTATCGCTCACAACTACACTTGGCTGCCTATCCTGTCGAATTTATTTTTTGCCTTGGCCGTTCAGGGGGGAAACACGGTAACTTACCAGATGGCTCAATCTCTCAGTATTGTTAACAATCCTCAAAATGCTTACTTATATATGCCTAATTTCGATCAGAATTTTAGTATGCTTGATTTTGACTCCATGCCGGAGCAATTAAAAGAGTCAAAAGAATATTGTGAGAACCATTCTCCTGAAAAAGTTGTTGACGTCTTAAAGCGTATTAACTTTCCAGTCCCGATCTAATTCACACCATAAACAATAGACGAATTTGGCATTGAGTATAAAATATGGGGTGTCCTGCCTTTACTGCACACTTTCGGTATAGGCATAAGATTTGGTAGGGCGTGTGTCCTCGTAAGGTTCCCGCTCGTAAGGTTCAATCATCAATAAAGCTATTGTTTAAAACGCAAGCAAACCTAAACCACCGCATTTTAGCGGTGGTTATTAAAGTTTCGCTCAATCAGTTTTTAACTTCAACCAGTGTCGAGCAATGAATTCTTTCCACATAATCATCGCCATAATCTTTATAGGTCATCCCTGATAGGTAGCTTCCTTTCGGGCAATAGGTATTCCCTGTATATTTTACATGTTCCCAACTAACACCTTTCACGGTACGTTGAGCGACTTCTAGGCAGCGAAAAGCCTCGACACTATCATCATTTGAATCCGCGTAATATAACTCAGTGATAATACTATTGTTAGGGCAAAGATAATTTTTAGAGCCCTTGCCATCCATTTGTATTTTGGTTTTTCTATAATCTGCCCATCCCCAGCTTGGTTTTTCATACTGAAATTTTTCGATGCTCCGGTCACTGTCTCCAGCACCGTATACGGCATTAATACCACCGTTTACCCCATACCAACCTGTTCCTTTGCCATTCATTTGTTTCCAATATGAAGATGCTTCCTGACCAGATTTAGTGGCGATGGAAGGGGAAGAAAAATAGTCCACTGTACTGGGGAAATCTTCATAACCTTCTTGGCTCTCGCCTGCAAATGTGTTCATCGATACGCAAAGAATTGTACCTGCCATCATGAGTTGTAATTGTTTTTTCATTTTTTTAATTTCCTTATTTGATTATCAAGAGCAAAGGCAACTAGTTGCATTTGTTCTTGTAGTCTATAAAAAAACATGTTGATTTTTGGTATCACCTTGGTATCAGTTTGGTGTTATTTTTGTTTTAATTTTGTAATGTGCAGCCTGTAATACGGACTTTAGCCCTAAAAAGCCGAATCACTATTCATAGTGTGTGAACACTTTTATTTGAGCTGAAAGCGTGAAGATACCTCGCTTAAGCTCTGACTCGTGGACTTGAGTTCCTCACTGAGTTTTTCAGTGTCGTGTACACTATGGTGAATGTCCTGAGACATTTGGTGAATCTGGTGGATGCTGTGCGCTAACTCTTTCGCTACATCCAGTTGTTGCTCGGTTGCCGCAGCAATCATGTGGCTCATGCCATCGATGGTCGTCGCAGAGGTCATGACATTCCCAATACTTTCTTGGCTGCTGCGGGCTTTTTCGAGCCCTGAGTGCATCTGATTTTGGCTGATCTCCATGGTGTTCACGGCTTGATCGGCATGGTTTTGAATGACATTAATGGTCTTATTGATCTCATCGATAGAGTCTTGCGTTTTTTGCGCTAAGGAGCGAATTTCGTTGGCAACTACTGCGAAACCCCGTCCGGCTTCTCCTGCCCGGGCAGCCTCGATAGCGGCATTGAGTGCTAATAAATTGGTTTGCTCTGTAATATTGCGAATAACTTGAGAAATCATTTCAATGCCTGCACTGTCATTTTTCAGCGCTTGAGTCACGACAGATGCTTGGGAAATGGCGCCAGAAAGCGATTCGGTTTGGTTGAGCGATGCTTGGATCACTTCTTGGCTGTTGATCGCATGATCTTTGACATCCGCTGCACTTTGGGCGGCTGTCACTGTATGCTGAGCCACGTCGGCAAAGCTGGTTTGTAATTGCGACATCGCCGATGCCACAGTGCTGATTTCGCTTTTTTGTTGATCGAGACGCATTGTGGTATTTGCCATTCTTTCCAACATGATTTGGCTGGCATTCTCGACAGTCTGAGTATTTTGCTGCACGCCCTCAGCTAATCGATAGATACCTTGTTGCATTTGGTCAAATGAATGAGCTGCGCGTCCTAATTCATCGTCAGCAAACTGGGTTAATGCTAAGCGAGTGCGCAAGTCCCCTTTTTCTACCGTATTCATCTGCTCAATCAGCACCCCCAATGGTTTATTGACCTTACGCATCAGTAAGACACCGAAAACGACCAAAAATAGCAGTAAGATTGTCCCAACGATGGCCTCAACCACAATCGCACGTTCCATGGCTCTGGATTCTTCTTCTTTCATCTGAACGCCTTGTGCCAATAACTGTTGTTGTAAGTCACTCAGCGAGTCGACAATGGTATTAAAGGGCGCGAGCATGGGGCCTAGCATTTCTGCGCGTGCTTTATCTATGTCGCCTTGGTCGATCAACGAAAGGTAGTGGTTTTGCATGTCACGATAAGCATTAATGCGCTTTTTAACCGTTTTCATAAAGGATTTCATTTCTGCCGTATCTGCCACGGCACTAAAACGTTGCAACGATGCCGCGACTTTGTTGTCGTTTTCATCGATGGTTCTTTGAATGTCCTGGTGAGCACTTGCGCTGATGGTTAGCCCGTAATCCAAGGCGAAACGACGGTAGGTGACCGTATAAAAGCGCAAATCCGAAAGGACGGATTGTACCTGTAAGTTATGGGTGACAAGCGTATTGAAGTGATCGCGTACATGACTGATTACGACAAACAGGTAGATACCGACAGCAAGTACCATGGTGATGGCGATGCCAAAACCCCATTGCATAGCTCTGGCAATTGATATTCTTGATAACATGCCTATTTCTCCTCATAGACTGATAATGAGAGGGATTATCAAGAATTTGTTTTAATAAATAAAATATATTATAGAGATTAAATCAATAGCTTTTGCCTATCAACGGCAGGGCGTGTGTTCTGATAAGACTCTCATTTGTTATTTTCAAGTGCAATAGAAAAAGGGATCTTAATCAAACTAATTGTAAGTACTAAAGCCATAATCATTGCAATATAAAATGGAACTTGCATCCCATTTAAATTAAAAATTGACTGAAGGTCATCTGTAATGATTGGTGATAGGAATTGACCTAAATATAACATAGCACTCATAATTGCCATGGCAGAGGTCATGTTCTCTTTTTTTACATGTAAAGAAATTTGTGAATTTAGTATTGGCACCATTATGCCAAGTCCTATTCCAATTGCGGCCAACCCGGAAATGACCAATAATATATTGCTAGTCATACTCAAGCAATAAAGACCAATAGTAAGTACACCTGATCCTAAAAACTTAGAATATCTATGGAATCTTTTTAGCAGTATGGATAATGTCATCCCAACAACAAATGAAACAATTGTTTGCACTGCCATTAACAGCCCTATAAAAGATGTTGGAACAAGCTGTTCATTAGACATGACAATTGCAAAATTTGAGGGTACAGTATAGAAAATTATCATAGTAATAAACATGCAAATCACATAAGGTGAAATTTTTTTAATTTCATCAATGTCAATTGTTGTGCTGCTTTTCCTTATTTCTGTTTTGGGGAGAAATATAATTACCAAAATGAGAACAACAATCCCCACTAAATAAATAAAGAAACTATAGCGCCAATTTAATGCCACTAGATATCCTGATAGCACTGTTGCTATAATTCCCCCTAAATTATTCATTGCGGATGAATAGCCCATAAGTTTTGATTGTTCTTTTTTATCGAAGTAAAAAGCAATCAGTCCAGTGGATAACGGCATGATTAGTCCAACACCGATACCTAGAACCGCTCTGAATGCTAAAACTTCATATATAGTATTTGCTAATCCCGCAGCATTTCCACCGATTATATAAAGTAACAATCCAGTGACAGCAATGGTTTTTGATGAGAATTTATTCGCAATTAAACTAAATAATAGAGATGTTAATATTATAAATAGTGCAGGAAGTGTGATTACCAGCTGAATCAATAATGTGTCTGTATTATGGAAGTACTGTGCGATCTCGCCTAACGCGGGCGCTACTGCTGCACCTGACATTACTGTGACCAAAGATAACGATAAGATCGTTAATTTTAACTTTCTCATTTCATTTGCCTTTTGTTTCTCTCAAAGCATTCTCTGACATCAACATAAGCTTTTTGATGATGACATCACGTTCCATTTCATCCATTCCTTCAGAAATAATTTCTGTCCACTTCTGAAGAACAGCAAGAACCTTTGGCTGGATTTCAATTCCTTTATTTGTCAGGCGAATATGGTACGCACGTTTATCCTCTTGACTCTTTTCTCTGAAAATTAATCCTTTCTCCTCCAGTTTTTTCATAACCCGTGTTGTGAGGGCATCATCAATATGATTTAAATCAGATAAATATTTTTGGTTACACCCTTCACCATCACCAGTGAGGTTCGCTAAATAGAAATACTCTGATGAATTGATGTTATAAGCTTTTAATTCTCTATTTATATATATTTGAGCTTGTCTATGAAGAATCGAGATCCATTTACCAATACTCTTCCTTTCAATATGTTCCATAATGAATTGCCTATTAGTTGACTAGTCAGGTATTTATAGATAATTTTACCTGACTAGTCAACTAAAATATTGGCCTTTTACATATCTTGAGATGATCGGTTATTAGATTTATGAATTATTTCATGCACATAAAGAGTGCAATAGAGGACACACGCATTTTAGATGTACTACCGCAAAAAAGTACCTGGGGCGCAGACGATCATGTTGAAGGCATTGATGAAATTGGCGTGTCCCAAATTACAACCTCAACATTTTACCTCCCCAGCCACGGGCTCCGAAAGGGAGGGCAGGGCGTGTGTCCTCGTAAGGATATGCTGACAGGAACCAAAAAAAATGCAGCCATCAGGCTGCATTTTTCGTTGTAAGTAAATGATTAATAATCGGACTCAAAAGCGCCTAAATCGGGTGCGACACCTTTGTAATTGTCACCGGCGTAAATACCTGCATCAATTAAATCACTGCCTTTTTTCAGCAGCGCATACTTGATTCTTGGGAGGGAACCATCAGCTTGACGCGGGTACATCAACTCACGTTCATCAAGACGACGGAAATCTTTTGATGTGATCGTAACGGGTAAGTTGAAGTAGTTGTAGATCATATCGTTTTGGTTGCTGTTGCCCAGATTGATGACTTCGTTGTGACCATCAAATCCTAAGTTATTCCGCATGTAATGTCCGTAGCCTTTCACATCGGTTCTGTTGTCATCAAGCGTCGATAACATATTGTAGTTAGCGCTTTGGTTACGAATCGAAGTGTTGTTGATCCAGTTCTGACCACCGATATGGTGGTTGGCGTAAAACCCGGCAGAGCGGTTACGTACCGCTAAGTTGTAGCGAATGGTATGACGTGGAATCACACTTGGCGTGGCACTGCCGTTGCGACCATAACCGCCTGCTTTGAAACCATTACCATCACCCAATCTGGTAAAGTCTTGGCTGTAACCGTTGTAAAAAGCCCAGCTATATTCAATGGTGACAGCGGCATCAGCATTGATGAGATCAAAACCGTCGTCACTATTAAACCAAGCACGTGAATGGCTGATGACATTGCCGGTATAAGATGATGAGGTTGGGTGCACCCCGAAACCATCGACGTTACCATTTGAGTGATGGTTTAACCCACGGTTATTGTATGCATCGACATTGAGGACGTAGTTGTTACTGCCGGCAACCAAGTACCAGCCAATGGCCATGCCATCATGAATCGCTAAGTTCTCAAAGCGGTTACCATTGCCTTTGTTGATCATAAATGCTTCAGATTGAGTGTGATGATCATCAATCGTGACTTGCACACCAACCACATCAAAGCCTTTAAATACGCAGTTATCCGCACGGACCATAAAGGCCGTATTGCGATAATTAGCCGGTTTGACATGCGAAAAGTTGAAGACAGGTCGCTCGGAACCATAGTTAATATAGCGGATATTGTCTTTAGTGATGTTATTCACGATTGCGCGAACACTTTGGTGTTGGGTGATATTCGAATTGTTTAAATAATAAGTACCGCCGCGGATATAGACCGTATCACCACCCGAAGCCGCCGCTTGTGCTGCCATAATGGTTTTTAATGGGGAAGAGAGTGTGCCGGAATTATGGTCAGAACCGTAAGGGGCAATATATAGGTTTTTAGCAAAACCCAGATTGCTCACGGCCATGAGCATAAATAGAGAGATGATTTTGAATTTCATAATTGATCCATGTGTTATTTGTTTCATATATAAAATATACGGATTGATACATAAGATCGATCAATTAAGAAACGATGTTTCAAATTTCTGAATCATGGTCACTGTTGCGTCAAAGATAGAATCACTTTTGGCGATGATTGAATTTATATATTCTCACATATCAGCATCGGGATATGACTTTCTCTGATTTCAGTGACAGGCTCCCCGAGCCGAGGAGCACCGCCTATTGCAACAAACGAAAATCGTTCTCACGACGATTGAACTGAGTTCACATCGCTGCAAAGAAAACCTCACATCTCATCAATAGTTAAATGAGAAAGCATTGCAATAACATATGGCTGTTGATATGTTATAACATACCAATTAATGATAATTTACTCATTCCGTATGAAAAAAATATTGCTCATCGTCGTGATTTGCATCATCGCTATCGCGCTTTATCAACATCGTCAGTCTCAGGATACGACTCAACTCACAATTTCTGGCCCGTTTGAATTTAACGGGACCGACCTTTCCAGAGACGGATTTCTTTACAGTCGTCTCGGCGTGACCGAGTCTTTAACCCGCATTCTCCCCGATGGGACGGTGCAACCCTTATTGGCCTCCGGCTGGACGCCATCAGATGATGGCCTGACATGGCGTTTTCGTATCCGTTCAGATGTTCACTTTCATGATGGCGTACCGCTTGATGCTGAAGCAGTACGGCAGAATTTAGAGGGTGCGCGTGCCAAGCCGGGCGTGATTCGGCAAGTACCGATTGAGTCGATTGCTGTGAACAATAATGAGTTAGTCATGACGCTATCTCGTCCTTACAGCCCGTTATTGAGTGTGCTCGCACATTACAGTTTGGGAATGGTTTCTCCGGTGACGCTGGGTCAGGAAACGGATAGAACAGCCGTCATTGGCACCGGCGCTTATCAGGTTTCAATGGCTCATCCGCCGCATAAAATCGAAGTTACGCAAAACCCGGATTACTGGGGTGAGCCTGCCCATACTCATTCGGTCAGTTATCTGGCGGGTCACCGCAGCGAAAGTCGGGCATTGTTAGTACGCAGTGGTCAGGCGGATATCGCTTATTCGATTGATCCGATTAGCCAAGAGGGATTAAGTGAATCGAAAAAAGTTACCGTGCATTCATTCGCGTTACCCCGAACGGTGTTACTGAAGCTGAATCTTGCTCATCCGCAATTACGTCATCGGGCCGTTCGACAGGCGATCAGTCTGGCGCTGGACCGTGAAGGGATGGCATCCACGGTGCTGCGTTTACCGGGGTCAGCCGCTTATCAGCTTTTTTCGCCGTCACAGTCAAACTGGCATGTCGATACCCTCAAACGTGAGCGCAATCTTCAGCAAGCTAAAACGCTGATGATGCAACAGGGCTGGTCTTATGATAACAAGGGTTGGTTAGTGCGTGATGGTCAGCCGTTCACGTTGACGCTCGTGACTTATGCCAATCGGCCTGAATTACCTGTTTTGGCAACCAGTATCCAGAACCAGTTGGCACTGCTGGGGATTCGGGTTGAGGTCAGTATTGATAACGCCAGTGCGATTCCGGCAAAGTATCATGATAATACGCTCGATATTGCACTCATTGCGCGGAACTTCGGTATGATGGGGAGCCCGTTGCCGATTCTTTATGATGACTTCTCTTCTCCGCGTGGCAGTGACTGGGGCCACATGAACTGGGATTCACCAGAAATCCGCACTCTCCTGACCCAACTTCTGGAGGAGTCCGACCCGCAGGTTGCCCGGCAACTGTCTCAGCAGGTCGCTCAAATCATGGCTGATGAGCTGCCCGTAATTCCGATTGCCTACAGTCATCAATTGATCGCGGTCAGTAAACGTATTTCGGGATTCTCCTTTGACCCGTATGAGATTGATTATCGTCTTAAGGAGATGAAAATTCATGATTAACCTATTACTGAGACGTTTCTGTCAGTTGATATTTGTCGGCTGGTCAGTCGGCACAGTGACGTTTGTGATGATGAAATTTTTGCCCGGAGATATGGCGTTTCGTATTGCTGCCGCCCGGTATGGCCATGATTATGTGAATTTAGCATCTGCCCAGCGTGTGGCGGCAGATCTGGGTCTGAATCGTCCGGTGTGGGAACAGTACGTCAGCTGGATGTGGGATTTAGCCCATTTTAATTTGGGACAATCGATGGTCAGCGGTGAGTCGGTGACCGAGAAAATTATGCACCATTTGGGTTATTCATTGTGGCTGGCCGTGGTTGCGCTGGGATTGTCGCTGTTGATTGCGTTTCCTATCGGTATCTACTGCGCGCGTCATGCCGGACAGTGGCATGACCGGGTCACGTTACTGATTTCAAGTTTCATGCGGGCGCAGCCGGTATTTTTGATCGGGTTGGTGCTGATCTTATGCTTCGCGTTGAAACTTGATTTGTTACCTGTGGCAGGTTTTGGTCGTTTTGAACATGTGTTACTGCCTGCTTTGGCACTGGCTTTGTCTCTGGCTGCCATGTCGAACCGGATGATTCGCAATACAGCGAAGCGAATTTTTGACGCGCCGTTTTACCATTTTGCACGGTTAAAAGGCCTGAGTGAGTCGCAGACTTATGTACATCATGGTCAGCGTAATATTACGTTACCACTGCTGGCATTTATCGGTGTGCAGGCCGTCGGGCTGGTGGAAGGGATTGTGATGATTGAATCCCTGTTCTCTTGGCCGGGCATTGGTCATGCGCTGTCTCATGCCATCTTCGGCCGGGATATTCCGGTGATTCAGGGAGCGGCATTGATGATGGGATTACTTTTTGTCGTGATTAATACCGGGGTGGATCTGGTTCAGTATCACTTTGATCCGCGCTATCGTCGCTCCGTTGCCGGAGGGATGGCATGAAACTCTATCGGACACAATGGATCGGTCTGTCGATCCTGACCCTCTTGTTGGTGTTTGTTGTGATCGAAAAGCTCTGGTTTAAGGGCGATATTGCCCGTCAGCAGCTTGCACTGACCTTTGTTGAACCCAACTGGCAGGAAATTCTTGGCACGGATCATTATGGGCGCAGTAATGCCGCCCGCCTTGCCGATGCGATTATGAACTCGTTGCTGATGGCCGGATTATGTGTGACCACGGCGTCATTGCTCGGGACGATTTCCGGCGTCTGGGCCGGATGGCAGAAAGGTTGGGTCGATCGTATTTTTTCGCTGTTGGTGAATATTGTCATGGCACTGCCGGGATTGGTTCTGGTGTTGCTGTTCGGGGCGATTTTTCCGGGCTCATTTTTCTTACTGTTTATGGCTATCTCAATCACCATGTGGGCGGATTATTTCCGGGTGATTCGTAGCCAGACACAAGCGGTTGTGTTGTCGGATGCATTTGAGTCCTCGCGTCTGTTCGGATTCGGTCGCTGGTATCTGTTTTATCGTCACATCTGGCCTGAAATCCGCAATGACGTCTATACCTTGTCCTGTTTTGGGGCAGGCAATGCCATTCTATCGTTGGCTGCGCTTGGCTTTTTGTATGTCGGGTTGCGTCCGCCACACGCAGAATTAGGCATGATGATGGTAGAACTGTTTCGTTACTATGATCAGGGGTTTTGGGTGCTGCTTCAGCCAATTGTGGTTGTTTCGCTGCTGATTTTCTCTTTCCACTTACTTGCACAGCGAGGTGCCCGGACATGACACCATTACTTGAAGTGCGGCAACTGTCCGTCTGGTTGGGAGAGCACTGTGTCGTCGGGCCGGTCTCGCTGACGCTGGCGCATGGCGAGTCGTTGACCATTCTCGGCGAAACCGGAGCCGGTAAGAGTTTGCTGCTGAAAGCGATTATCGGGGCATTACCGGCGTCATTTACCAGCCGCGGGGAAATCTGGTGGTCAGGACAGGCACTGCATACCATGTCGGCTGATGAACGGGAAAACTTATGGGGGCGGGTCTTCTCAATTCTGCCTCAGGAGCCTTCACTAGCGCTCGATCCATTGATGCCGCTGTCTCGTCAGGCGGAGGAAGTGCCGACACTGTTACGCAACTATGGTGCGCAAGCAAGCCGGGCACAGACATCACGATTGTTTGATTCTGTCGGACTGCGCGGCCATGAGCCGAAATATCCGGTTCAGTTGTCCGGTGGGATGGCGCAGCGTGGCGCTTATGTTTGTGCTGTTAGCGGTGGTGGCGAAATCCTGATTGCTGACGAGCCGACCAAAGGGCTTGATGATCATAACCGTGAACGTCTGGTGACAATGCTACAGCAGTATCGTCAGCAAGGGGCGTTGCTGACCGTCACCCATGATATCGAAGTCGCGGAACAACTCGGTGGTACCATCATTGTGATTCAGCAGGGCGATGTAGTCGAACAGGGGGATGCCGGCGCAGTCCTTGCGCAGCCACAACATGCGTATACGCGCCAGTTGATTAAAGCACACCCGCGTCACTGGGCAATGCTTAATCATCATCAGCCCGGTGAGGTGTTATTGCGGGTCCATCAGCTAACCATGGCGGTTGAGAATCGGGTTCTGTTTGACAATTTGTCTTTTGAACTCCGCGCCGGAGAAGTGTTGGGGATCCGCGGACCAAGCGGATGCGGTAAATCGACCTTGTGTCAGGCGGTTCTTGGTTTACGGGCACCACTGGCGGGGGAGATTGAATATCTGCAACCGCTGGGCGTCGGGCAAAAGCTCAAACTCTATCAGGATCCACCGAGTGCATTTGCTTCACATGTCAGTTTAGGCACTTTGGTTGATGATATTTGCCGTCGCTATCAGATTGCTGATGATGTGCCGCAAGCGTTGATGAAGCGGCTCCATTTGGACCCGAAACTATTGCAGCAATCAGCCAGTCAGGTCTCCGGTGGGGAATTACAACGGTTTGCGATCTTGCGGGTATTGCTGTTGAAACCCAAATTACTCATCGCGGATGAACCGACCACTCGGTTAGATCCATCCACGGCTCAGGCAACCCTGACGCTGATCTTAGAAGCAACCCGGGAGATTCATTGCGCGCTGTTACTGGTCAGTCATGAACACAATTTATTGCATAAAGTGTGTCATCGGGTCATTGAGTTGTCGGCGGAAGCGGCGGTCACCGGTGAAGAGGATGTCATGGCCGATCAACGTCTCACTGCCTCTGGCTAAACACGGCGGATGGTAACGTGCTGATACGGGCTTATCTGGCTGGTCGTTCATATCAACAGGCCCGAACATTGTTCGGGCCTGTTGGCTTTTCAGGGGGCTGGTGTTTCAGGCAAGGGATAACACCATGCGCCGATGATCTGTCGGTCGCTTACTGTCGGTAAGTCGAAAGGAACAGCTCGAAACGACTGATAGCAATTTCCAGATCTTCAACATGCGGTAGTGTGACGATACGGAAATGGTCGGGTTTCGGCCAATTGAAGCCGCTTCCCTGAACCAGCAGAACTTTTTCCTGAATCAGAAAATCGAGCACCATTTTCTGGTCGTCATGAATGTTGTACATCTTGGTATCAATTTTCGGGAATAAATACATCGCCCCTTTGGGTTTGACGCAGGAGACCCCCGGAATCTGATTGATCATCTCCCACGCGCGATCACGCTGTTCTAATAATCGCCCACCGGGCAAAATGAGTTCATTGATACTCTGATAACCGCCCAGTGCGGTCTGAATCGCATGTTGCATCGGCACATTGGCACACAACCGCATCGACGCCAGTATATCCAGCCCGGAAACGTAACCCGCAGCGAGATGTTTCGGGCCGGTCAGGAACATCCAGCCCCCTCTGAATCCACACACCCGATAAGCTTTTGACAGCCCATTGAATGTGGCCATGAGTACATCATCGGCGAGCGTTGAGATTGGCGTATGGGTTGCACCGTCGTATAAAATCTTGTCGTAAATCTCATCTGCAAAGATAATCAATTTATGCTGGCGGGCGATTTCGATAAATTCCAACAGAAAATCACGACTGTAAACAGCGCCTGTCGGATTATTCGGGTTGATCAGTACAATACCGCGAGTGTTCGGGGTGATTTTCTTTTTGATGTCTTCCAGATCGGGATACCAGTCTGATTCTTCATCGCACAGATAATGCACTGCTTTCCCGCCGGAGAGTGAGATCGAGGCCGTCCAAAGCGGGTAATCCGGTGCCGGTACCAACATCTCATCGCCATTGTTCAACAGCGCTTGCATTGACATGACGATCAGCTCAGAAGCACCGTTACCGATATACACATCTTCGATATCGAGAGCGCGTAATCCTTTTTTCTGATAGTGCTGAACCACGGCTTTTCGGGCAGAATAGATCCCTTTGGAGTCACAATAACCTTGCGATGTTGGCAGGTTACGGATCACATCAACAAGGATTTCATCAGGGGCATCAAACCCAAAAGGTGCCGGATTGCCGATATTGAGTTTTAGGATTTTATGTCCCTCTTCCTCCATCCGTTTAGCATGTTTGAGTACCGGACCCCGAATGTCGTAGCAGACATTATCAAGTTTTGATGACATCCCAATATTTTGCATGGCAGCTCCCCCGAAAATAATTGAATTTTTTTATTAAGTTACACTAAATCATGTTTTAAAAGAATAAAAATCTAAAATTATCTGCTTTCTGGGCTAGAGCTTCGGGAGCATCTGACATAAAATGCTCTACATCCTTTGACAGGAACAGATAAATCAATCAATAGAGTCGTTATTGATTCTCTCAGTTGAGGTCGCTTTGTCTTATTTTTACCAAGCAGTAAACCAACTCATTCACCAAATTCATCAGGCTTCCCCACAGGTAAGCCGATGCCGACAGGAACTTGATTTTCCTCCTCATTTTACGCTGCCTGACTGGCTTGCCGCGCAAACTTTATTCCCCCAATTTTATTGGCAAGATCGGGATTGTCAGGAAGAAGTGGTTGCGTTGGGGGCGTGTGTTACGTTTGCAGATCCCGCACCTGCCTATCACGTGATCACCGACTCTCAGCGTATTTGGGGCGGACGTTCCTTTGATGGTGGGACAACTAAAAATCCGCACTGTAAAGAAGCATTTTTCTTTCTGCCGCAAATCGAGTTAATTCGCGAAGGGCATGCATGGTTTTTATGTGCCAATTTGACTCAAGCGCGTGACACGACAATTGAGGCGTTACGACAACTTCAGCATGAGATTCCGACTTTACCGCCAATGGCAACTGAAGTGCTTTCGGTTGATCACGCGCCTCAGCGTCCTCAATGGTGCCAGTTAGTTGAGCAGGCGCTGTCTGCGATGATGCAGCAGCAGTTTGATAAAGTCGTCTTAGCGCGTCAGTCTACGTTTCAACTGACGCAGTCGATTCAGGCGGCACAGTTGTTAAAAGAAAGCCGGCGTCACAATGATCAGAGCTTCCATTTCTTGCTGGCGATTGACCCGCGGCATAGTTTTGTCGGCTCGACACCGGAGCGTCTTTATCAACGCCACGGGGAAGCGCTATTTACTGAAGCGCTCGCTGGCACCATCGGCAGAAGCGATGATCTCCAACAGGATCAGGCGTTATCCGATTGGTTGCTCCATGATGATAAGAACATGACGGAAAACCAGTATGTCGTGGATGACATTGTGGACCGTTTAGCTCCTTTGGCACGCTCTGTTGAGGTCGGTGCTGAAACAGCATTGGTGAAACTGCGTCGCGTGCAACATCTGAAACGCCATATTGCGGCGGTGCTCAAGCCGACCATCAATGGCGTCCAGTTACTGGGTGCATTACAGCCGACCGCAGCCGTCGCGGGTCTGCCAAGACAAGCCGCGAAAACATTTATTGAACGTTATGAGCCTTTCCCCAGAGGGTGGTATGCCGGTTCGATCGGGTATATCAGCCATCAACGTGCTGAATTCTGTGTTGCCATCCGCAGTGCGCTGGTCATGGATAAACAGGTCAAACTCTTTGCCGGGGCGGGGATTGTGAGCGGTTCGGTTGCTGAACATGAATGGTTAGAGTTGGATCGCAAGATGTCAACTTTACTCAGCCTGATTACAGAGATCTCTCCGGAGGAAGTGGTATCGTGAAATCTCAACAAGCGGTGATGAATCGCGTCTGGAGTCGGTTGATTCTGGAAGAATTGTCGCGTCTGGGTGTGCGTGATGTGTGTGTTGCACCGGGATCCCGTTCGACACCGCTGACACTCGAAGCCGATGCGCATCGGGGCCTGCGGCTCCATCGTCATTTTGACGAAAGAGGGTTGGGCTATCTGGCACTGGGACTGGCAAAAGCCAGTCATCACCCGGTTGCCGTGATTGTGACATCGGGCACGGCTGTAGCGAATCTGCTCCCGTGTGTGGTTGAAGCTAATTTGACCGGTGAAAAACTGGTTTTGTTAACCGCAGACCGTCCGGTGGATCTGATTGACTGCGGTGCGAATCAGGCTATTGAACAGCCGGGAATTTTTGCCGCGCATGTGGTTCAGGCGGTCAACTTACCCAGTCCGACAACGGCCATCGCGCCCAATTGGCTGCTCACCACGCTTGATCAGGCACTTTCTGTGCAAGCGCGCCGCGGTGGTCCGGTGCACATCAATTGTCCGTTTCCCGAACCCTTGTATATACCGGAGCAAGATGAAGTTATCGACGATGCGGTTTATCTGGCTGGGGTTCTGCCGTGGTTGGCGACGCGAGAGCCTTATATTATCAAGCAAAGCGAACCACCGTTATCGCTGCAGTCTGAACCGTCACTGTACCGTCAGCGCGGTGTGGTGATTATCGGCTCTCTGACGCTGGTTGAGGCGGAGCAGGCGAAAGCGTTCGCGCAGCAGTTGGGCTGGCCGGTGTTCTGTGATCCTCAGTCCGGTGTATCAAGCGACTGGGCATATTTCGATATCTGGCTTCACCATTCATCTGCCCGGCAGATCTTGTCTGAATGTGACGTGATCATTCAGTTTGGGGGGCAGCTGGTTTCCAAACGGCTGAATCAATGGTTGCAACAGCACGTCATGCAACACGGGAGCCGTTATCTGTTGGTTTCTCCGGATGAGAAACGCAACAACCCGTCACATCTGCCACAACAGCAGATTGTGACTCAGATTGAGACTTGGGTTGATGCTCAAGTCGCGCAGGCTCAAACCGTCGGGTCATCAGCGGGATGGGCGGATGAATTACTGCCGTTGATTGGCCGAATCCCGGCTGTGATACAGCAAGTGGCAGAGAGCACGGCATTCATTTCAGAGTTGGATGTCGGTCAGTCGGTGGCAACGCTTGCCCCCGCAGCCGATTTATTCTTCGGTAACAGTTTGATGGTGCGCTTGGTGGATATGTTCGGCAAGGTGGCGCATCAGAACGTTTATTCTAATCGGGGCGCGTCGGGGATTGATGGGCTGGTGGCAACGGCTGCTGGTGTTCAGCGAGCGCGGCAGCAACCGATGTTGTTACTGCTTGGCGATACATCACTCTTGTATGACCTCAATTCGCTCGCCTTGCTGACCAATACGCCTCAGCCTTTTGTGATTGTGGTGACCAATAACGACGGTGGGGCGATTTTTGACTTACTGCCCGTCCCACAACGACAGAAAACTGACTTGTATCAGATGCCACATGGTTATGATTTTCAACATGCAGCCGCCCAATTTGGGTTGCACTATGCCAACCCTGATCGTGTGAGCACATTGACGGACTGTGTCGCGCAGCATTTCGAGCACGGCAAGCACGGCTTGATTGTCGAACTCACTGTCCCTGCCGGTCAGGCGGCACAACACATTCAGCAGGTCATCCAGCATGTCTGTACTTTATAGTGTTTATAGCCCAGAGAGTGTTTATACCCCAAAGAGTGTTTATACCCCAGCGGAGACGGCTCTTCATCAGGATCGACCAGTGCTGGTTTTTTTACATGGTTTACTGGGCAGCCGTGACGACTGGTCGGAAACGCTGACTCATTTACGCGACTTCCCTTGTTTAACCATCGATTTGTGTGGGCATGGACACAGCCGTGAGCAACACTGTACCGATTTTGACGACTGCTGTGCGCAGATCGCCCGGACGATTGCGAGCCGTTTGCCACCAGCGCAGCCGCTGGTGCTGATTGGCTATTCGCTGGGAGGGCGATTAGCCATGTATGGTGCCGTTTACGGGGCTTGGTCGGCCTTGAATGTGACCACGTTGGTGATTGAAGGGGGCAACTTCGGACTGCATGATGAGTCCGCCCGTCAGGCTCGCTGGCAACAGGATCAGGTCTGGGCGAATCGCTTTGCATCTGAGCCGATTGCTGATGTTTTAATCAGTTGGTATCAGCAGCCGGTATTTTCTTCACTCAACGATGAGCAAAGACAAGATTTGATTACCCGACGGAGTGATAATCTTGGTACTAGCATCGCCGCGATGATGCGTGCGACCTCGTTGGCTTTGCAGCCGGATTTGCTACCGGCATTGAAAACACAGCCGATCCCCGTTCAGTATATCTGTGGGGAGCGCGATCAAAAATTCCGCCAACTCGCTCAATCCAGCGGGTTGCCAATACAGATTGTTTTGCAGGCAGGACATAATGTCCATCAGGAGCGACCCGAGGCGTTTGCCCAGTGTCTTCGAAAACAACTCGCTCATCAGAGATGACAGCTCAAACAAGATAGGTAGATTATGACAATTACTGTAGGTATCAGTGAAGAAGAACTTTATGCACCGGTAAACTGGACCGATTGCAGCGGTGAGTATCAAGATATTCACTATCATAAATCGGATGATGGGATTGCGAGAATTACCATTGCCCGACCACAGGTTCGCAATGCTTTCCGCCCCCAGACGGTTAAAGAGATGATGCAGGCGCTGGCTGATGCCCGCTATGATTCCGGTGTGGGTGTCATTGTGCTGACCGGACTGGGAGAAGATGCGTTCTGTTCTGGTGGTGATCAGAAAATCCGTGGTGATTATGGCGGCTATCGCGATGACGAAGGCACACACCATCTCAATGTACTAGACTTTCAACGTCAAATCCGGACTTGTCCGAAGCCGGTGATCGCTGCCGTGGCGGGTTGGGCTGTTGGCGGGGGGCATGTGCTGCATATGATGTGTGATTTAACCATTGCGGCTGATAATGCCAAGTTCGGTCAGACCGGTCCGAAAGTCGGATCTTTTGACGGCGGTTGGGGTGCCTCTTACATGTCACGGATTGTCGGCCAGAAAAAAGCCCGCGAAATCTGGTTCTTGTGCCGCTTTTATGATGCGCAGGAAGCTGTGGATATGGGGCTGGTGAATACCGTTGTGCCATTGGCGGATCTGGAAAAAGAAACCGTACGCTGGTGTCGGGAAGTGTTACAACACAGTCCGATGGCGCTGCGCTGTTTGAAAGCCGCCCTGAATGCCGACTGTGATGGTCAGGCCGGGTTACAAGAGCTGGCAGGCAATGCGACGATGATGTTTTACATGACTGAAGAAGGTCAGGAAGGTCGCAATGCATTTAACGAAAAACGGCGTCCTGATTTTCACAAGTTCCCTCGTAACCCGTAAGCTCGTAACCCGCAAGCTAAAAGCTTGGCAACGATGGAAATACAATGATTGAAATAAGATGTCTGGTGGGTTGAACCCTCAGGCATCGGGTCAAGAGGATCAGTGACAATGCGTAGTGCAAAACTGTACCGCTATCGATTACCGATGGATAGCGGTGTGATTCTTCGTAACGAGAAGCTTCTGGAACGAGAAGGCTTCATCGTCGAAATTCATGAGCAGAATCAGGTAGGCCGGGGGGAAATCGCGCCATTAATTGGATTCAGCCGGGAATCTTCCACGGAAGCGGGGGTTCAGCTTCAAGAACAATTGGCTCGCTGGTGTCGCGGTGAGGTGATTGATTATTCGTCGTTATATCCATCCGTGGCGTTTGGTTTGTCTGCCGCAGAGGCTGAGTTATCCGGTGAACTGCCACAAGCCGGTCATTATTTTGCGGCGCCCTTATGTATCGGTGACCCGGATGAATTGATCGAGCGTCTTCAGGAATTGCCCAAAAAAGTCGCCAAAGTTAAAGTGGGTTGGTATGAGCCGATCCGTGACGGACTGGTTGTGAATCTGTTGCTGGAAAGCATTCCTGATTTATCACTGCGCTTGGATGTCAACCGCGGCTGGACACCGGAGAAGGCGGCCAAGTTCGCCAGTAAAATTTCACATTCTTATCGGCAGCGAATTGCCTATATCGAAGAACCCTGTGCTGCGCCGAGCGATAGCATTGCGTTTGCGATTAATACCGGTATTGCGATTGCGTGGGATGAAACCTTACAGGAATCATTACATGCTCCCGATTTCAATCTGGAAGATTTGACCGGTGTCAAAGCACTGATCATCAAACCGACACTGATCGGTTCGATTGAACGCTGTCGTCACTTGGTCGAAAAAGCCAGAACTCTGGGAATGCAACCGGTAATCAGTTCCAGCATTGAGTCGAGCTTCGGTTTGTGTCAATTGGCACGACTGTCACGCTGGTTGATACCGGATGAGGTGCCGGGACTGGATACCATCGGTCTGTTTCAGCAACAGTTGGCCGTTGCGTGGCCGGGATGTGACTTACCCGTTGTTGCGTTAGAAAATCAGGAACTGATCTGGACGTCTTGATGATCAATCATGCCCCTGCCCAGCAAGCCCCGTGGCTGCGCTGGGCCGTTGAACGGCCGACCGCCATTGCGCTGAAAGTCGCGCAGCACACCTATACGTGGCAAGCGGTGGCGGAGAAGGTGGCGGCTATTGCTGCGGCGCTACAGTTGCAGGGCATTGCTGACGATGATGTCGTGACATTGGTCGGCAAGAATCATCCCGATGCGGTCTGGTTGTTTCTGGCGAGGTTACATGTCGGGGCGCTGAGCGCTTTGTTGCCGCCACAACCGATTGCCATGTTGCAGCGTAAACTGGAGACGATCTATCGTCCGGAGCAAACCATGTGGTTGTTCTGTGCCGACCCGAGTGAGGCCGCTGCATTGCAGACACAGTTGCCGGACTGTCGCATGGTTGGTCGTATCGTTGACTGTCAGCCAGCCACCGGTGTTGTTAAGCCCGCCAATTATCATCCTGAGCAGTTGAGCTCATTAATCTTTACTTCCGGTTCGACCGGGGATGCAAAGGCGGTTGCTCATACGTCTCGCCAGCATTTTGCCTCTGCGCAGGGATTGTTATCTCAGTTTCATTTCACCGTCAGTGATACTTGGTTACTGAGTCTGCCTGTTTATCATGTTTCCGGGTTATCGATCATTTACCGCTGGTTACAAGCGGGGGCTTGTCTGCGGATTGGGCGGATTGAAGATGGTGAGATGACGGATGTGACCCATGCTTCGCTGGTGCCGACCCAGTTACAGCGGTTGCTGGACCAGTCGATTCCTCATGTGCTGACACATGTACTGCTCGGCGGCAGTTATATTCCGCCGGAACTTGCCCGGCGAGCGGCTGCGCTCGGCATTGAGACATGGCTGGGGTATGGGATGACCGAAGCTGCGTCAACGGTCACCGCCAAACGTGTTGATGGGCGCGAGAGTTGTGGCAGCGTGCTGCCTTTGCGTCAGGTAAAAATTGACCACGACCGGATTTATATCAGCGGTGATACACTGGCTGGCGGTTATTATCGTCAGGGAACGCTGACACCACTGTGTGACGATTCAGGCTGGTTTGACAGCAAGGACATGGGGTATTGGCATGAACAAGAACTCCATATCACCGGTCGGGTTGATAATCTGTTCATCTCCGGCGGAGAAAATATCCATTGCGAAGAAATTGAAGCGGTTTTAGTTCGACATCCGCAGGTTGATATTGCAGTGGTGGTGCCTGTTGCTGATGCCACCTATGGGGCGCGTCCGGTCGCGGTGATTGGGTGTGAACCGGGCTGGCAATCGATGAGCGCGGACCTCAGAGAGTGGCTTGAGGGACGGTTGGAGACATTTAAATGGCCGGATGGTTATTACCAATTGCCTGAACATTTCTATACGAAAGGCCATACGCAAGGGATTAAAATCTCTCGTGCTGCGGTCAAAACGTGGCTGAGTGCCGAAATCAAGGGATGCCGCGATCCGGACAAGCAGTTATGAGTTAGTCCAAAACTGAATTTTGGTTTGATATGTCTTTTCGTCATAATTAACCCAGTTTAATTAACTAAAAGGCATACCCAATGAAAAAAGGGCTTATGATTGCGACCATTATCATTCAGCTTTTCGTGGCCGTGCTAAACAGCGGTGCAACCCGGTCACTGGCTGAGCTCACTGCATTTTTGTTGATTGTTGCTCTGTTTCTGGAACGCGCTCCCCGGCCATCATCCCGTCAAACGTCTTCGCTGTGAATCTGGCACCGTGTCCGCGTGTCATGATGCCAGTCGGTACGACTCACTGAGTGAGCATGATCCAGCTCAGTGATGACACCGAGATGAGTACCCATAAACCAACGCCGAAGAGTAACGGTCTTGGACCTGCCTGACGTAACTTACCCAATGACAGACTACAACCAATCAGAAACAGGCAAATGACTAATGTCTGTTTCGCCAGCGCGAAGATGCCATGATAGAGAGCGGAAAATTGAGGCAACTGGTCATGAAAAATAATCGCCGCACAGTAGAAGAAAATGAAATAAGGAATGGTGATTTTTCTTGATTCGCTGCGAAATAAAAAGGTACTGAGGAATGTCACCGGAATAATCCAGAGTGCGCGGGCCAGTTTTAACGTGGTTGCGGTTTTGAGTGCCGTCTCTCCATAAGCGGATGCTGCACCGACGACCGAAGACGTATCATGAATGGCAATGGCGGCCCACGTTCCGAATGCTTCCTGACTCATACTGAGCAGATGACCAATCACCGGGAAAATAAATAAAGCCAGTGAATTGAGGACAAAAACGGTTCCCAGTGCGAGGCCAGTCTGGTCATCATCTGCATTGATGGCTGGTGCAATGGCTGCAATGGCACTGCCGCCACAAATCGCTGTCCCTGAAGCAATCAGATAACCGGTTTTACGCACCAGTCCGACCCGGACACTGACAAACCAGCCGATCAGCAAGGTCGTGAACAAGCTGGCGACGATTAACCCCAAACCATGTGTCGTGACGGTCAGTGCCGTTTGCAGCGGAATACCGAATCCGAGACCGATAATCGAGTAAGCGAGGAGCTTTTTGGTGATTTTCGCTAAAGGAATACCCTGAGGAACCATGCCTAGAGTGGTCAGAAAAAAACCGATGACCAGTGCTGTGGGGGAGGTGATATAAGCGGTTGTACAAACCAATAATCCAATGAAGAACGGAATGTTTTTGAGCTGGCAAGCATTTTTGAGCGAGTCAGACTTGTTTAATGAAAAAGCATTACTGAACAAACGACTGAATAAAGGGGCCATGTCGATACCACGGTCAGAAAAGATGATGCCATTCTAACGAAAATAAACGATCAGTCAGTCTGAATGTTTTTAACTTTCATTCATTAAAATTGAACAACTACCGCCACGCCCCCCTTAATTCAGCAACGTATTGCCGTAACTGCGCACTGCTGGTGTCGGCAGCAACGATTGGCGGCGCCGCTTCCACTTCAATTCTGGCTCTGAAACGTTGGGGGATGCCACGACAGGCGCGGCCGCGATGACGGCTGAAATAACTGCCCCACATTCCTTTCAGTGCCAGCGGAATGACCGGGGCACTGGTGTGTTGAATAATGCGGTCCAAACCGCGCAGAAACGGTCCGATTTCACCGTCTGATGAGAGCCGTCCTTCGGGGAAGATACAGACCAGTTCTCCTTGCTGAAGTGCCTGTTCAATCTGGACAAACGCTTGGCGAATGGTTTTGCCGTGTGCAGCACAGATCGGGATAACCCCTGCACGATTCAACACGGGCCGAATCAGCGGCGAAGTGGTGTAATCGGCTTCCATCACGAAGCGGATCAATCGCGGTGAAGCGGCACTGAGAATCAGCGCATCCAGATATGTGACATGGTTACAGATAATCAGGGCGCCGCCTTGCGACGGAAGATGATGCAAATTGCGGTAATGCACGCGATAGCATAGCTTCGCCAGACATGCCAGCACGAAACGCAGTGTCTCAATTGGTCGCTTGCACAGTAAATAGACCGCGACGCCCAGATTGATCAGCGAGAGTAACAGAAACAGGTCGGGGATTGACCATTGCAGCAACGACAGGACGATAATGGCTAAAATCGCGCTGATGACCATAAACAGCGCGTTGTATATATTGAGGGCTGCAATCACCTGAGCACGTTGGTCCGGATGGGCGCGCTGTTGTAATAACGTGTACAAAGGGACGATAAACATCCCGCCGGAGACGCCCAGTAACAACAGGCTCACAAATAGCGGCCACAGTTCGGTGGTGGTGATAAAGGTCGCAAAGTCCATGGGTTGGGGGAGTGCGCCCGGCACACCGTCGGCCAACCCGTAGCCAAAGAGCGAGATCCCCAAGCAGGCCAGTGGCACAAGTCCGAGTTCAATGCGATGGCGCGAAAGACGATCACATAGTAAAGAGCCGAGGGCAATGCCTACGGAGAACAGCGTCAGTAGCCAAGAGACCGCACCTTCGTTACCGTGGAGGAAATAACGGGTGAAATTGGGAAATTGGGTCAGATAGGTCGCTCCCATAAACCAGAACCAACTGATGATCAGAATGGTCCGGTGGATCACGGGATCCTGCTTGGCAATGTGCAGTGTGTTACGTGTTTGTGAGATGGGGCGCCACCGAAAACGTTGCGTCGGCGCGGTTGCCGGTGCATTGGGAATATAGCAACTTGCCAGATAGCCACACAGGGCGACCACCAATACGGCACCCGCTGCGATGTATTCTGCACTCGGGGTTGAAGCGATGACACCGGCCAGTAAGGTCCCCAGCAAGATGGCTAAAAATGTCCCGGTTTCAACCAGCGCATTGCCGCTCATCAGTTCATCCGGTCTGAGTTGCTGTGGCAGTAAGGCATATTTGACCGGGCCGAATAAGGCTGATTGAGTCCCCATCAGAAAAAGCAGCAAGAGTAGAATAAGATAGCTGTGGGTGATGAATCCAACGGCAGCCAGACTCATGATCACCACTTCTAACATCTTAATTTTTCGGATCAGTTGGCTTTTTTCCAGTTGATCCGCAAGCACACCGGAAGATGCAGAAAATAAAAAGAAAGGCAGAATAAATAAACCGGCAGCGAGATTAATAAACAGGGTGCTTGAAATCGCCAGTTGCCCGGCACTGCTGAATGCAACAAATAGCAACAGGGTATTTTTAAACACATTGTCGTTAAATGCCCCGAAAAACTGGGTGATGAAATAGGGCAAAAAACGCCGGGAAGAGAGCAGTGATGAAGTCGTATGAGACATGGGAGCACATCCTTTTTACCCAGTGCGATTGAGTCAGCGCTATTCTGGCGGGTTTGGTTACCAAGCCTTTAGATAATGAGTCAATAGGTTATGAATCAGTTCATTGCCATCAATCGGTGATGAAGCAAAGAATTTATCATCGACACTCAGCAACGTGATGCCATGGACACCGGCCCACAATACGCGACTGGTGGTGGTAATTTCCTCTGCTGAACGTTGTGGCGCCAACTGTTGTAAGAGGGTTTCCAGTATATCCGTCATGTGATCGATTCTTTGGGTCTGCCATTCGGGCAAATCTTCGCCATTCATATTGTGTTCAAAAATCAGTTGCCAGCGGAAGGTATGGTCTTGGGCAAAGTCGTGATAGCAGTAGGCGAGCTGAAATAAGGCGTCCCGGTGATCGGTACTTTGGCTGACGGCTTGTCGGGCAGCTTCAATCAGCTCATCGAGTGTTTGGGCGACTGCATGTAATAGCAGGAGATTATAGTTGCCGAAAACATTGACGAGTGTACTGGGGACATACCCAATCATGGCGGCGACTTTGCGTAAGCTCAGCTCATGATAGGAGTGATCGGTAAGAAATTTTTTGACATGTTCTAATGTCAGCTGAATGAGCTCTTCTCGCGTGTGGTCGTTTCTTCTGGCCATGATCTGTAATCGTTAATGAACAACGTTCAATATATTATTGTTCCCTTGTCTGAGCGTCAATCAAAGCCTGCAATATTCTGATACATGTACAGTGTTTCTTTGGGGTGAGGGAGTGTCTATGATACTTCTGATCCCTTTTAATAAGACACAGGATAGACATGAAACGTTTTTTATCGTTAATGACCCTAATCATTGTTTCAGTGGCAGTGATGCCTGTTGCTGATGCCAAGAAATTCGGTGGTGGCCGCTCTTTGGGCAATAGCTTCAAAACGGCACCGGCATCCAAGCAACAGTACAGCAACACCAACACGCAGAATAATAAGGCAGGTCAGACCCAAAATGCCGGACGCAAAGGGCTGATGGGTGGACTCATGGGTGGTTTGCTGGCTGGTGGTCTGTTGGCGGCCTTCTTCGGTGGTGCTTTTGAAGGTATCCAGTTCATGGATATTCTGATTATCGGGTTAGTGGCGTATTTTATCTTCAAACTATTGCGCGGGATGCTGGCTGCCAAGCAGGGCAGTATGAATCAGCAGCAACCGGCATTTGGCGGGACCGCTCATCGCCAGTCTCATGTGCATAACTTCGAACAACCTGCTGATTCCATGGGTGGCAGTGGCTTTGGTACCAATGCTGCCAGCGATGTACCGCACCGTTATCCGCCAGCGTTCGATCGGGCTGGTTTTCTCAACGGTGCCCGTGAACACTATCGCATTTTGCAGGGCGCATGGAATCATAATGAGTTAGACATGATTCGTGAGTACGTTTCTGCAAGCTTGTTTGAAGATTTGAAAGCCGAGCGGGACAAACTGGTCGGTGAGCAACATACCGATGTGATGTATGTCGATGCTGAATTTGTCCGAGCTGACTACGATGCGAACCGTGCCCAGTTGAGCTTACAATTTTCAGGGCGTTACCGTGATGCTGTCGAAGGGACTGAAGAAGAGATCCAGGATATCTGGCATCTTGAACGGGACTTAACCGTACCGAATGCGCCTTGGCTGATTGTCGGTATTCAAGGCTGATCGTCGGTATTCAAGGCTAATTATCGGCCAGATAACTTGTTGATTGATAAAAATAAGTTGATTGATAGAAATAAGTTGATTGATGAAACAATGCCTCCGCAAGCGGAGGCATTGTTCTGTGTGTCAATTGAGTTCTTCGTGCTGGATCAGGCTGTACGATTCGTGACGATTAAATGAAGTGCAGGACATCATCGCTTGGCAGAACCCGGGCCAGTCGCGGGAAAATGGTTTCAAAAGCCATGTGGTGAAATTCTGCTGAGAATGAGCTACAAGCATTTTCGATGGTGAGCATGTCATATCCGAGCTCCCAACCGTGACGTAGCGTTGATTCCACGCCCATATTGGTGGCGATGCCAACGACAACAAGATGACGAATCCCACGTCTGCGGAGCTGCATATCCAGCTCTGTCCCGGTAAACGCGCCCCATTGCCGTTTGGTGATCCGTAAATCACCATCTTGAACCACGCCATCAGCCAGTGTCATCCAGTGTTCCATCGCGTCCGGTGCCGGTGTCGGTTCATCAACCACACCGGGCGGGTAATCCTGTTGGTCAGCCGACCAACCGACATTGACACCGACAACCGTTGCACCGTGCTGGCGAAAACGCGCTGCCAGAGATTGACACCTTGCCAATATGTCATCGGCGTGATGCGGATAGCGTTGCGGTGCGAGGATGCCATGTTGTAAATCGATCAGAATCAATGCGGTTTCATGCGGATTCAATGTCAGCATCATAGTTTCCTTGAATTGATGAGAATCAGAGATTACGCCCCCGCCTGCAATTCAGGTTGAGGTGTGATCTTGGATTGCTGATCCGCAGAAAAATTCCCATTCCGTTCAAATGAATCCAGTTGTGCCAGATAAGGTGTGATATCACCGAAGTGTTGACGCACCCAAGCGGGATTGTAATAGCAGTCCAGATAGCGTTCACCATCATCACACCACAGCGTGACAAGCGAGCCGGTTTCACCGTCACGTTGCATTTGCTGGGCGAGCTTGAGGGTCGCATAGAGGTTGGTCCCTGTTGACGGGCCAGCTTTGCGGCCGGTTTGCTTTTCCAGCCAGTAAATGGTTGCGATGCTGGCAGCATCAGGGACAGCCATCATGGTGTCGATGACGCCGGGAATAAAGCTCGGTTCAACTCTCGGGCGACCAATCCCTTCAATCCGGCTACTCTGTTGGCAAGTCAGCTGGGCATTATTGTGGACGAATGCGTCGTAAAAAACGGAGTTTTCACAATCCGCAACACACAGTTGAGTTGGATATTGGCGATAATGAATGTGGCGTCCCAGTGTGGCAGAGGTGCCGCCGGTACCGGCTGACATCACCAACCAGCTTGGCAGCGGAAAACGTTCTTGTGCCATCTGATCAAATATTGCATGAGCCACATTATCGCTGCCACGCCAGTCTGATGCCCGTTCTGCATAGGTGAACTGGTCGATATAGTGTCCATTGAGTGTCTCAGCCAGTTGTCGGGCTGCCGGATAAATATCACCAGCACGATCGACAAAGTGAGCCTGACCGCCATATTGTTCGATCAATTCAATTTTCTTACGCGCAGTGGTTCGTGGCATGACGGCATAGAAAGGCAGGCCCAGCATCCGGGCAAAATAGGCCTCAGAGATGGCCGTGCTGCCGGAAGAGGATTCAATAATGGGTGTGTCCGGTCCGATCAACCCATTGGTTAAAGCATACAAAAATAGTGAGCGGGCCAAGCGGTGTTTCAGTGACCCGGTCGGGTGGCAGCTTTCATCTTTGAGGTAAATGTCGATGTTCTGTAAACCGGGGACGGGCAGTTTGATGAGCGGTGTCTCCGGATGATGGGCTTCTTCGGCCATGATTTGATGAATTGCCTGCTTAATCCAACCATGATTACTGGACATATGAACACTTCCTATAAGCGGATAAGATGAACGAACGAGTAGAATAAAAATAACCGTATTCTCAGAGAAAAAGGTTTCATTTTTTACTGTTTATTGGCTAAATGAGAGAATATTTTTCTCTTATATTGAATTTTTGGAGTATGCAGATGGATAAAACCGATAAACATTTACTGCGACTGTTACAGCAGAATGCGGATTGGTCTTTGAATGAGCTTGCCGAGGCGGTTCATCTGACAACGACACCATGCTGGAAGCGGTTAAAGAAGCTGGAAGACATGGGCGTTATTCACAAGCGAGTCGCGTTGCTGGATCCGGAAAAGCTGGGGTTAAACTTCACGGCCTATGTGATGCTCAAAACCAGTAATCACTCGCATGAGTGGTATGTCCGTTTTGTTGAAATCGCCTCAGAGTTTCCTGAAGTGATGGAATTTTACCGGATGGCGGGGGAGTACGACTATATGATGAAAGTCGTGGTGAAAGATATGCGCTGCTTTGATGAATTTTATAAACAACTGGTCAATCGTGTCGAAGGGTTGAGTGATGTGACCTCAACCTTTGCGATGGAGTCACTGAAATATACCACGGAACTGCCCTTATCATGAATGGTCATGACAATGCTGCAAATACGGAGCGTAAACACGATAAATCACAACGGCCTGTCAGCATCGGGAAATTCGCGGACAGGCCATCTGCGTGAGAGCGGTCAGTTAACCAAACAGCGATTAACCAAAGAGCTATTAGCTATTAACCATTAACCAAATAACAATGTAATCAAGACAATGACGGCAAACAAGACCCCAATGTATTTCAAGAAGAGACTCACATTGTTACTCCCTCCCGGTGGGGGGTTATTACAACATCCCATACTAACCTCCGATGCTCATTGTGAAGACCTCTGTATCATAAAGCTTCCCCTTGGGGGAAAGTAAAGTCTGGCGTAATAAAATGTTTTATCTGGATAACCGGTGGTGATGGGGTTCAATTAAGCGTCATCTGATGGATCGTTGCCATCGGATTGCTTTGGACTGGTGTGATCAAGAAAGCGCATCACACCTTCTTGTACCGCACTGGCAACCAAATCACCTTGCTGATTGTAGATTTCGCCCCGCACCAAACCACGGCCATTGGTGGCACTCGGACTCTCAATCGCAAACAACAGCCACTCATCCATACTGAACGGGCGGTGATACCACATCGAGTGATCGATGGTTGCGACTTGAAATCCCGGTGTCATCATCGTGACTGCATGCGGCTGCAATGCTGTGATCAAAAAGCCCCAGTCAGAGGCGTAGGCGAGCAGATACTGATGGATCAATTGATCGTTCGGTAACTTGCCGTTGGCCCGGATCCACAGATACTGCTTGGGTTCGATTTTTTCCGGCTTGAACGGGTTCACCACATGCACCGGACGGATTTCAATCGGTTTCTCGCGACAAAACATTTTTTTGACGGCGTCAGAGAGGCGGTGGGAAATTTGGTTCATCAACTCAGTTTCAGACGCATAATTTTCCGGCCCGGCAACCTCTGGCATTGTATTTTGGTGCTCAAAGCCGGTGCCTTCACCGTGGTATGACGCGGTCAGATAAAAAATCGGTCGGCCATTTTGGATCGCTTTGACACGCCGAGTGCTGAAATTACGTCCGTCTCTGAGCTTTTCTATATCATAAACAATCGGTTTTTCCGGATCGCCCGGATGAAGAAAGTAGCTATGAAATGAATGAACCGTTCGCTCAGCATCGACGCTATAGCGGGCAGCAGAGAGTGCCTGACCGATCACTTGTCCGCCATAAACCTGCGGTAATCCGAGGTGTTCACTGTTGCCCCGGTAGAGCCCTTCCTCTAGTTTTTCTAATTGTAAAAGTTTAAGTAAATTATTGAGAGCTTTGCTCATACTACCTCACTATATTATTTACATACCGACGTTATTTACATACCGACGTTATTTACACATCGACATCAAACGCTGTCACAAATCGAAAATCAAGTTTTGTCTCATTGATATTTATCTCTATAATTATGGGCCTAACATGGAATGAATATAGATATAAAATTGGTAATGATGAAACATAATAATCAATGGTACCTTTTGTTGCCCCTTCTCTGTGTTTTTCTCAGCAGTGCGGGACAAGCACAAGCTCAACGCCATGAATCACGCATTCATCACATGACGGGTACATTACTCGGTGATTATCCATTACCGGAACATGTGTTCGTGGTGGTGACACTCAATGATCAAACGCAACACGATCAAGTGATTGCGAAATACCAGTTTCATGGTGATGGTTTAACATTGCCGATTGACTTTCAACTCGCTTATTCCGGGGCGAACATCCGGCACAATCATCGCTACCGCATTCAGGCGGAGATTGTTGAACGAGGTCATGTCCGGTATGTAGGCGAGGGGATGGCAGCAGAGCTTGCACCTGAACCGTCAGTCTATGATGGTCAGATCCAGATGACATTGGTGAAAAGCGCATCATCACATTGAGCCGGGTTGCCAGCGGTAGCAACGCAGTGAAATCTTGCCGTTGCTGCTGATTGGTATCCCTTCTGCGACTAATTCGGTACGTTGTCGTTCAAAATCCGGACCGGACAGAGAGATTTCTCCCTTACTGTTAATGACCCGAAACCAAGGGAGTGTCGAGCCTTTGGGCAGTTGCCCCAGTGCTTTACCGACATGGCGCGCGTAGCCCGGATAACCCGCCATTTTAGCCACATCGCCATAGGTGCTGACTTTACCGGGCGGAATTTGGTGAATCACGGTAAATACCTGAGCGAGAAACTGCTGTTTATCATCGGAGTGAGCCATCATTGAATCCGTCAGAAAAGTCTATGTCATACGTTGAGAACTTGAATTGATGCGTATCAGTGTATGATCAAAACGCCTGTCTGTCAGGTATTTGATGAGCATCATGCATTAAGCAGGCGAGGTTGTCATGGCACAAAACGAGCAAAGCTGATTAATCCCTGCGCACTCAGTTGGTCTCAGTCCACTTTTATCAGAAAGGGGCTTGCAATGCCGATCCCAATCCTTGATAATCACCTCGCTTTCGATGTTCACCATCAAAGCCCTTATCTATGGAGGCCCTGGTCCTCCCGCAACACTAATTCGTGAACTTGGTCAGGACCGGAAGGTAGCAGCCACAGCGAATGACGTGTGTGCCGGGATGTGGCTGGGGCTTCCACCCATCTGATGTATCCTTTTTAAATCAATATCTTAGATTATGTTTAGGTCCTAGAAAGTAATTGGTACTAAATTATGTTCTATCTTAGTCAATGCGACTCCGGTATCTGGTATTTCCGTTATCAAATTCCACCTCAGTATTGTTCTTATTTTAACGGGCGTGAAATCAAAAAATCTCTTCGCACTCGCTGCCGCCTTACGGCAAAATTGAGGTCTGCAACAGAGCCTTGCTTAATTCAACCAATGGCTTGAATCTATTTCCAACTGATTCCCCTTAATCACCTGATAGTTCGTTGCTGCCAGTCTTATCCGTCCTCGTTTCCTTTCAATAATATTGGGGACCATCACCCCCATTGTTTCCTGCAATTCGGCCAGTTGCTTTCTAGCTCGGTGGATCTGAATGTTGATGTGGGTCTCAGATATTCCCATGTCTTTTGTTAGCTGGTCTACAGAACGCCAGCCCTGTGAGGGTTCAGGTATGTTCTGTCTTAAATCCTCCGCTTTGTAGCGTGCGAGCAGAGCCGTGAGATAATGGTGGCTTCTGGTTTGGCAATCGATACATCGCTGGCTGTCCTTGATGGTGAGTTCGGTGAGCTCCTCGTCCTGACTGATATTGAAGATGTAGCGAAAATTGCTGTCTGGCTGTGCATCTAGATATTCAGTTTCCTGTTCTTCTGAGTGAGCTCCTTTGAACAACCGCCATGCTTTGTTTGAGAACTCAAGCTGCTCGCCGTCCTTCAGTACATAGCATTGGCTACTTGTTAAATGCTCGCATTGCCACTCTTGGTTCTCTTGGTCATAGATAACAACCAGCTCTGGGGATGTATCATCGGGCAAGAAGTGGTAGCGCTTTAAGTAAATTGGTTCTAGGTGATGTGATTCATTGTTATCGTGATATGCAGGAAGAAGTATATCTTTTGGGGGCTCTAGGCTCGCGATGACGAAAGGTTCTTTCTGAGCCGAGGAAAACCAGATCTGGTCTCCACGTTTAAGCTGGTAAGGGCAATGGGTTTCGAGTCGTTCTCCATTTACACGTACACCGTTTTTACTGAGATCTCGAATATACCAGTGCTTTTTAAACTCAATGATAGCATGAATACGGGAGACGTCCGGGAGATTAATTGTCGTGTCTACAGCGGAAGATAGTCGACCAATCTGATGAAAGGCTTTGAGGTAAATGGGGTGCTCGAGGCGAATGTTACTAAGATAAGCCATGTTTTTCTCCTGACTACTATGCGTAAGTTCACTTTAGTTGTTCGTAGAGTGTGTTGCTAAAGCGTGTAGCTATATGCGTAACTGAGTGTCTCTTCGAGGGTCAGCGCATCTAACTCATCCAACAGATTCTGGTACTCGGGACTTTTCCGGATGAGCTGCTCAAAGGCGCTTTCAAGTTCGCTGTTCAGTTGCTCTATAGTTAGTGCCGCTGTATTCCACTGGTTCTGTATTTTCAGCGTTGGGCATTGTTCCTCCGAAATAAACCAAACTGATGTCAGCGTCCAGCCAGTCTGATTAGCAAGTGGGGGAAAAATACATTTTGCGAGTTCTCGGAATTGGTGCTCCTTATCTCGGCTAATTTCTAGTGATGCGATAATGTTCAATGGTTGTTGGGAAGTCATCCTTGTTCTCCTGATTGCATTTGGTATTGAAAGTCTTGTACTACGGCGCTTTTTAGTTCGTCCAGAGAGTGAAAGCCAAGTATTTGCCATACATCGTTAGGGTTTTGTGTTGGGCTATCTGGATGTTTAACGGCGAAAAACCACTCCCAGAGTTGTTGCTCATTTATGGTTAGGTCTTGTATAGCCAGCGTTGGCGCCTGTCGCTTAAAAGCGATCCGTGCCTGATAGTCAGCGTAGCGGTTGTTCAGTTTCAGAATATCCAGTATATCGCCTTCTAATTGTGGGTCGATGCTTTCCAGCCAGGCCAAAAGTGATTGTTCGTTGACGAGAAGGTCAAAATTGCACTCGTCGATACCTTGTGAGGCTAGCCATGTGGCGAGGCGATCAAAATTCAGTGTTTGATCAATATAGGCAAATTGACGAAACGCTAGTTCAATCAGTGCGTTCTGTTGTTGGCTGCCAGTTAGCACGGGACGGTGTGACGAGGCCGTCCTCAAGGCTGATTTTCGACATAAAGCTTGCTGCTTAAGATCAAGAAAGCACCCATCAAGTTTGAGTTCGCGCACCAGTTCTTCCGGCGAGAGTGAGTGATCCGAGAGCTTTTTCTGGTAATCCAGGTGGGAGGTGAGCCTTTCCCATGTGTCTGTCCTTGCGAAGTGGTGGACTGGTTTGTTGTTGATAGCATCCTGTTTGCCATTAAAACCAGGGCTTGTATCAGTAAGTCCATTGAGGTGTTCAAGCAGCGCTACCGCATCCTGTTTTTTGATATTAACAGTATGCTGTTCGATAAAGATTTGAAGCAACAGCGACTTTTCTTCACTGAGTAGCGCGGTGGCCTGCTGCTTTAGTTGCTGATATGTCCGTTGGGGGTAATGGTGCTGCTTTAGCACCTCTGTCAACCTCGCTTCTTCATGAGGGGTGATAATCTGGTTCTGGGTAGCGGCGGCAAGTGTAGCCCGGATGTTGACCATTGGAACTGAGATCGCCGGATAGCCAAGTTCTGCTGGACCATGAACCAGTGCGACCTCATCATCATCCTCCAGTTCACCGGAGTGAAAGCGCTTGAATACTTCACCAAAGCCTTCCATTCCTAAGCTTGCAAGTTCTGCGGCCCTGAGAGCCCCCATACTTGCGCAGCCGTAGACGTTGATTCCAAGAGACAGGGCGTAGAGAATCTCTTTGTGCCATACCGCAGGCACGCTCTCGAAGTAGCCATCAATTAGAACGATGACCTTGGGCTTGTCGTGAGTGGCGAGATAGATATCTCCCTGTTTGGCCGGAGGCCGACAATCCGCATCAAGTAGGCGGTGTACCTCTTGTGCGGTGATCGTGGGGCCGCTGAATAGAATAATGCTCATAGCCACTCTTCCTTACGTGTCAGTGACGCTATTAGCGATGTCGCTCGTTGTCCGGGAATGTATCCTGTGGTTTCATCAATGCCTTCCAGCCCTGGTACAACGACTCTGGCAACGGGTATTTTATATTGGTTTTTTTCGAGGTTAACGACACCGACCTGAGTGATCCCAACTTGCCTCAACTTGCCTAGGACAAGCTTTATGTCATCGTCAAAACGTTGGTGGCTCCAAGAGGGGATATCGGCAAAGTTCCTCAGGGGCCCTGCATAACTTTCAGCAGAACGGACAGCAGTGCTTTCTTCACCACGTGAATGATAATCGTTCGCTTTAATGTCATCTCTAGAGCCGGAAATGAGGGTGAGGCGGGTTTGGGCTGCTTCAGTCAGTGCTCGCAAAAGAGCAATAGATTTACAAGGATGGGTGCCGGAGCCAAAAGCAGGATAGCGGGGGCTAGTGGTCGCGTTTTCTGAAATAATGCGACAGAAAAAACTCGGCAACTCAATGTCAGAAGTAATATCCCAAACTTGGATATAAACCCCCGCCTCTCGGTATTTGGCAAGGATGCTAAGGCAGTCTGAGTCGTCGATGGTGTCGAGGTTCAGCTGGCGAGCAATAGGACTATCGGCATATTTTTGTTCGAGCCTCCACAGTGTCAGCGCATCGCGCTCTATGACTTCGCAAAGCCCGTGTACGATTGCTTCGTCGAGCGTGTTTCCAGATGCCAGCCCATTTGAGCTCATGATAAATGCGCCGCTGCCGGTAGGAAGTGGCAGGGTATAGTTGCAGTGGACCACCTCATAAGGGATATGGATGGCTTGCTGAGTGAACAGTTCCTCTCCTTCTATCCAGAGCAGTTGGTTGTGGCTGGAAAAATGGCTAAAAGACAGCTTTGGTAACCTATCCACATCTATTACATGATGGTTTTCTGAAAGCTGAGCAAGATTTGATAACCTGAGCGGCAGGTCGATATTTTCTGCATGGTAGGTTTCAATCGCTTCCATAGCGCCTGATACCTTGGCGGAAATAACATCCAGCCCCTTTCCCTGAGCGACAGAAATAGCACATGATTCAGGGCGGCACACAGTAACAACAGGAATGCCAATGTTATCGAGGCCGGTAATATTGGCGATGCGCGTTATTCCCATGCTGGACAGCCAGGGTGATATGTTGTTGAACGTGGACTGTGGGGAGCACGAGCGATGTGTTCCCTTTTGGTGTGCTTTGCAGGCCATCGCTTGTCCTTTTGGTTTGAGGGAAGGAGTCACGCAACAGGCGTGACTCCTGGGTAAATTGCTTTCTCTCATTAAAGGAAGCTTTGCAGATTCGCTACCATACATACGGTACCGACAAGTCGGCTATCAGTTTGTACATCCTTGGGGTTTAATGCGCCAGCCTGGACACCGGCATTGCGGTAGTATCGAGCCAGTGACTGGGCGGTGAGGGTGTTGCTCTCGTTTTTGATCTTTCCCAAATGTGAAATGAGATCACTAATGTCAACAAAGGTGTGGCTGTGTACCTGGTTTTTAAGCTCAGTAATAGTCTGCTGTAGTTCATCCAGGTCGATGTCAGCACCTTTTTCAAAATCAAGTACTGGTAGCTGATTAATATCTTCTGCGCCTAGGTAGTGGATGTGATAGGGATAAAAATCGTTAGTGTCTTTGACCTGAAGCGGATTGAGATAAGAGACGATATAAAGATTTTCAGGTACGGGTTCTTTAAGCTGGTGGGTAGAGCAAGGGGGAATGTTGCTATTGACTTGCCTGTCGGGATCTCGGGTGAGTTTGCGAATGGGCGTATCCTTCTTTTCCAAAAGAGGGGGGTTGGCATTGAGTGGGGCACGTAGCCGGTTGAGTTGTAAAACGCGTAAATCGAGCAGATAACCAGGCTTAAGTTCGCAAGGATCGACATTCTCTGGGTAGCAGGCATTGTCTAGGTTCCATGGGATGACCTTGGTTAATATCGGGCCCATAAGGTTCATGGGCTGTAACCGGTCTATGCTTTTTTGGGGAGAGAAAAAGAAATGGTGGTCAGACTCGCTATAACACCATTCGATCAGCCTTGCGTTTTGCCCAGTATAATCCTCATAGTTAATGAGTGTCGCTTGTGTTCCATCTTCCCGGATTAGGTAGATATCTTGCGAGCGGAGAGTCAGCCGCCCATCTTCATCAATATATGGGGTCAGATCTTTCTGAAGCTCATCAGGTGATAAATCGTTCATCATATGTCCTTTTACTTATAAATAGCCTAACGCTTTCGCGTGTTCCAATGCCTTGACTACTGACTTCCGGCAACTCAGTTTTTCATGAATATCGCTGTTACAAATACTGCTTTTACAAATATCGCCTTCCCGATAAGTCGCTTCCTTGAGCGAAGTAACGATTGAAGCTGGAAGCGCGTGCTGACTGGAATCCAGCAAGGTTTCTATTACTTCGAACAATCGCTGACTCACTGCATCTGGAGAGGAGAAACCTGTAGCACCGGCAAGAAGAGCTAGCTCAATAAGCAGTCCTAGCCATTGCAAAGGAAATGGAAACTCCTTCGACAGTGCTTTCCATATCTGGTTGCTTTTATCGATTAGCGCCTGACAGTGTTGATAATCCCCTTTTTTATAGGCGAGCCAGGCTTTGTTGGCGCAGGCGATAGCAACGTAGTCATCCATTCCGGATTTTTCTGCGTATTCAATGGCCTGAACCAGATACTCTCCCGTTTCCTCTGTTTTTCCCAGCAAGCGATAAAGCACGGTAATGTACGCAAGACAGCGGGTTTTAAGCGTGGCATCCGCTTTTTCGTTGGCAATCTCTAGTGCGTCTATAAGGTGCTTTTCGGCTTCAGGGTACTGTTGACTGAATAAGCAGGTAAACCCCAGGCTAAATAAACAGTGGGTTTGCAGAGGGAAATTGTCGGTGTTAAGTGAGGCGAGGTAAGCATTGTTTGCAAGCGCTACCTGCTGGTGAGATAAGTCGTAACGCGTCTGTCGAAATTCAAACTGCAATTTGGCGTCGTAAAACTGTGCTTTTGACAGCGGGTCATGGAAATCATCGATATGTGGTTCGATTGCTTTTATCACGTCAAGCATCCCTTCCAGCTTATTACGCCAATAGAATACGTAAAGCTTGGCCATCTGTACAGATAGCCATGACATGTGCCAATCCGCACCGGTAACCGTACAACCTTCAAGTAGCTTTTCTGCCAGCTCATACGCCGCTAGCGCTTGTTCGTGCAGATGATGCGTTTCGAGCGACTTGCCGTACTTGACGTATAAACTGGCACCAGTTAGTACCTCTTCAGTTGTGCTTTCCCCACCATCTTTGTTTTCGCCGGTATTGATATTTTCCTTAATGGCTGCCAGATAATGTGCCCGTGCTTCATCATGCTGTGCTAGCCTCACTAGGTTGTCTCCCAGGCCAATACGGGCGGATAATCTTTGCTGATGGATGGTGTTGTCTGGGGATTCACTTTGAGAAAGAGAGAGTGCTTTTTCAAAGTAATGGATGGCATCTTCAACGATGGAAGAGGTGGCAGACTGGTCACCGGCTTTCAGGTAATAGGGAATAGCCTGGTCGGGTGAGCTTGTCTTGGACCATTGCGCACCAATAATCGCTGGCGAATACGCATTGCTTGGTCGCCCTTGTTCCATCGCAACCGCTACTTGCCGATGAATTGTTTTCTGCGTGGTTGCGCTCTCATAGACGGCATCGCGGATCAGGGCGTGCTTGAACTGGTATTTGTTCCCATCAACGCTACGCTGCTTGAATATAATGTTGGTGCGTTGAAGCTCCTCAAGGTCGGTTTGCAACTGGCTCGCGTCTTTTTCGGACGCCTCAAGGAGGAGATTTTCGCTAAATGTTCGCCCGATAGCCGCAGCAAGCTGAGCCGTATCTTTGGCAAAAACCAGGCTGTCGAGTTTTTGTTGCAATGACTCTCGCAAGTTCTCTGGAACATGAGATTCAGGCTCAGATACGACGAAGTCGATGAGGCCATTTATTTTTTCTACCAAGCCATTTTTTTGCGCATAGCCAACCAGTTCTTCGAGGAAGAGTGGATTACCGTCGCTGCGCAGAGTGAATAACTGTTCAACTCTTTCGCTCACCGGTTGATTGTCAAAGAGGTGCTGTATCAGCTCTCGGCAGTGACTATCAGGGAGGGATGAAAGTGTCGTCTCAAGATAGTCATCGCGGCTTGGCTTCACAGGTAGCGGTGATCTTGATGTACTTAACCAGATGGGATTGTTTGCTGAGTAAGTCGGGGTCTCAACAAAATAGCGGATAAAGTCAAGGGTTGTGGGATCGGCCCAATGGAGATCTTCACAAACAATCAGGCATGATATCCGGCCTGTTTCGCTTTCTGCATCGTTAGCTATCAGGCACAGGAGGTGAGCGAGGGACTGAAAAAGCAGTGCTTTTTGTTGTTTGAGGGAGATACCTGCAATCAGCTGCTGATATTCTTCCTCATCTTGCATGCTAAGCATTGCATAGGGTTGCAGCCATGCCCAGAGAATTGCAGAGCATCTTTCACGTTCAATAGAAGGTAATGGCAGCTTACTCAAAATGTGGGAAAGGCGTTGATCTGCCAGCTTTTCATTAAGCTGGTACAAAGTAGAAATCAAATTAAGCAACGGATACAAAGCGCTGGTTTGATATTCAGGTAGACACTGTAATGTAAACAGGTTTGTGTTCTTCGTTTCTTCCTTAAGTGCTAACAGAAGCCGAGACTTACCAATACCAGCTTCCCCATGAATATGAAAAAGTCGATAAGGGCAACTAGGGCGATCCAAAATCAAGAGTTCATCAAGAATTTGCTGTCGACCAAATATCTCTCCATACGTTTTTACATTGCGTAAGAAACCAAAAGCTTCAGATAATCGTTCCCCTTTGAGCAGATAATACTGCGGTGAAGAAGAATGGTTACTCTCTGCCTTCGGTTCAAACAGAAGCTGGTTGCTGAGCACATCCTTGAATTGGGCAGAACAGGCTATCTCATTCTTTTTTGCTTCTCTTGCCAGAAACATCGCATTGTTGGTAACGCGGCCTTCTGGAATAGCACCGTCAATACTCCGCATCGTTCCCGTTGTTATGCCGATTTTGAGTTCCAGTGAAATGTTGTGCCGTTCCAGCAATTGTTCCCGTTTATTGTGTAGGTTATTCCAAATGTCGAATGCTGCTCTCGCACAGAGCCTGCTGTCGTTGTCACTGGCGGTGGGATAACCAAAATAGAACAGATTGGTGTCACCGACAGAACCTACGTGTGTTGCGCCATAGCGGAGAGCAATATCGACACATTGATGATTTTGATCGGAGAGCAGCATCTCTGCGATGTCCTGATTTTCAGAGGCAGAATCAACCAAGGACGTTCGCTGCTGGGAAATAATGATACAAAGAACCGAAATCTGCCTTCGCTCTGTAAACCGCGAGTAGGTTGAAGAAACCGTATTTTCCTGTGTTAGCGACTCTTGGGGCCGCTGTTCGTTTCCAGAAGTGGCAGGGGGTGGGGAGGGCGGTACTAAGTCAGAGAAGTTGATTCTCCTGAAGTCTCGGTATAGTTCAACGGTATTACCAGGGCGTTCTAGCGGTTTTTTGTGGAGAATTCGTCGAAAGAAAGGTGCAGAATGATGCCCTGCCAATAGGCCGAGAGGAATATTGGCAGCGCTAAGTTGATGATAAAAAACTGAAGCAGCGCTACTCCCCTTGATGGTCGCCGTTCCGGTCAGGCATTCCATGAAAACCAGGCCCCAGACATATATATCGGTTTGAGGTAAAGAAGGCTCTCCTCTAAGTTGCTCTGGAGCGCTATATTTGGGAGTGCCAAGGGTTTCATGACTTAAGGTGAGAGTTTGAAACTCCTTATGGTTTGCTTCACTCTTTATTGTGCTAATGCCAAAGTCGAGTATTTTGACATGTTTCTTGGCACCGACGTCAAATAGCATAATATTAGCAGGTTTGATGTCTCGGTGGATGATACCCTGCTCATGGGCGTGTGCGAGCGCATCGAGAACACAGGCCATTATTTCGGCAGCCTCAGGAGGCGGGAGAGGTCCCTGACTTGCCAAGTAGTCCTTCAGTGTTATTCCGTCGATATATTCGTAAACGGCATAGAGAAGTGAATCGCCTTGTTGTCCTTTATCGACGAGGGACACGATATTGGGATGATTTAATCGCCGAACGAGATCACATTCGCGATTGAAGCGGGCAATACTCCTTTGCCTTTTTATTGTGGACTCAGCACCGGAAGGAGAAAGAAACTTAATCGCAACCACCTTTTGCGTGCTTGCTTGAACAGCTTTGTAAACCTGTCCGAAACCACCTTCTCCCACTTTTTCAATCAGTGTGTAGTTGGAGGAGACAAATGTCGTCTCTAATGTACCATTGGTTACTAGTTTAGAATTCATTCTAACACCCTGCGTCGAAAACGATGCGCAACCGACGCGCAACCAATTCATAACGCATCAATCTAGCCTTGAAATGAGTGACCGTCAATCGCGGAATATGGAGCGTTGTCTCGTAAAAATGAAAAAAAATGAAAAGAAGCAGGGAGTTTAAAAAAACTGTACTGTGATTTTGTGATCTCCATCAGCAATACTGGACACTTCATTAAGCGACATTTCGATTTTCAAAGTTAACTGGGCTTAGATACCCAAGAGTACTGTGTTTTCTTGTCCGATTATAATCAATCTCTATGTATTCAAAGATGGTCTGGCGCATCTCCTCTCTCGTCATGTTCGGTTCATATTGAATCGCTTCAACTTTCATTGAGTGAAAGAAACTTTCAACATACTCTGAACACCTTAGCTGTAAACATCCCCCTAAACTAGCAGTATACCATTTTAGTTAGAGTTCTTCGATTTTCGGAGATCATTTATCAAAAACAGCAGGCACTAAAACCCGGCTTATTCAGCGCATAAAAAAGTCAGAACATATCTGCTCTGACTTTACAAAAATCGCTAATTGACCATGAGTTATATGTATCACTAATCGTAATTACAGTTATCTCGGTATTCACTCACTCTAAGACTGCTATCAAAATTTTGTCCACATAAAAATTGATTATAGCGTTTATCTTTATCAATGAAGCGCTTCATCCATGCCACGCCATTTCGCCCTAAAATATCTTCGTTAGGGTACCCTGTATTGGCACAGAAATGACTGCCTAACGCAATTTCAAAAAATGCTTTTGGCGTGGTTCCCGGGATTTTGTTATAAAATCGAGAAGCATGTACGTCCACTGGCGCGACAGCATCGGCTTGGCACGCAATGATCATGGTTGGTGAAGTAATACTAGAAAAACGGTTTAATCCAAGATACCAAGGCGCTTGAGGGATCACCGCATCAATCTTTCTGTCGGTTGCCAGTTTGAGGGCACCGCCCCCGCCCATCGACCAGCCAATGACGCCGACTCGATTTGGATCCACTAATCCATAAATCGGAGAGGTTCGATCCTTACCTTTATCAATGACATAATCGATTGCTGCACTGAGCTGACCTGCTCGATTATCAGGTTGATCATAAATCGTATTTGTATCGATCGTAATCACAGTAAAGCCCCAAGATGCCAAACGCGGTCCCCACCATTTAATACTACTTTCGTAAGAAACATAGCCCGGAATGACCGCAATGATGCCTTGCTGTCCTCCCGATTCTGTCGAGTAATGAATCGTGCCCCCACCAAATCCTCTGGCGAGTCTAGAAACATTGATGGTTTTTACCGAATAAGGTCCTCTACTGGATTCTAACTGATCAACGCGAGGAACTGGGCCTCGTTCAAATCCATTTGAACAGTCTGAACACGGTACCGCAAAACTTGGCAATGAAAAAAATATCACTATGATTCCCAATGCTAGCTTACATTTTGTTAAAACATTCATAATCACTCCATTGTGTGTTTTGAGCCTTAACAATCACATTGGCACCGTCAATAATGCGCTCTGGTGCATATGTGTTCCTTTATAAAGCTAGAGGGGTTGTTCAATTTTTCAACAACTCAATGTTGGTATGTTTAGTTTATCTGCGTTTTATTTGATATCTGTTCAGAAACAAGGATTAACTATTAATATCACTATTGATAATAATAAGGCAGATAATCAGTGTGACACGTATGGCAAGGTATAGAAGAATTAGAAACCAATGATGAAAAGGACGTCTGATGCTTTGGTGTTGAAGCGTTGATACTCGCATGGGAGTATCATTTACCTCGATTGCTTCATAAATAGATGCGCGCCTTGTTCATCAGCGATTTTCTGGGACATATTGATATAATCGGCACCATCATTATCGGCTAAACCTCCCATCAGCGCATACATAGGGGATAAGTAACAAACCTCTTTTTTTTGCAGGGCAAGTTCTATTCCCTTTTCTAAAATACGCTTCGCTTCATCAAAACAGCCAAATCTACAATAAACTTCAGCCTTAATCAGTGAATAAAGCGAGTGGGCAATCTGATCGCCACTTGATGCCAGCCAATGACTGTAACCCTCCTCAACAAGCGTTAACGACAGCTCTTCATTGGGGGCTGTGTCGACGAAAGATAATGCCCACCCTTTAAATAGTAATGCAATCCCCCGATAGAATGGAAAGTTGTTCCAATCAGCAATCTCCAGCAATTGTTCAGCAAGAATGACGATGTTGTCAAAATCTTTCAGGTGATAAGCTGACCATATTTTCCCCTGTAAAACAATTGCATAACTAAAAGGGTCATTCTGAGTCAAGGTTTCAAACTGAGGGTTTTGAAAAAATTGAACATCCTCATCACGACAAGTTAATATGGAGGATAAACCACCAAAACAGCCCGCTAAAGCCAATGGATTGATACCCACTGCCAAGTAAACATTCTGATCTTCAATATGTTGAAAATATTGGAACGACGCTTTTGCATTACGAATGGCATCCTGATGTTTAGCGAGCCAAAATTGAGAATTTGATAAGCAACTATGGGCGAGTGATTTACAGCGGTCATTTTGGGATTGCTCAGCCAAAGAAAGCATTTCATTGGCCGTATTTTCAGACAGTTCAAAGTCCATCGCCATCAGTTGCCTTACCCATAAGCCACTTAAAGAAATGCAATGGCGGAATGGGCAACCCATTTGTTTCGCAAGAACAATACACCGCTGATAAGCTGCAACAGTGCTATGACTGACCCATCCTTTCGTCTGCCTTTCTATGATTGCCTGAAGTAGGTAAATCTCAAACAACAAATCTAATTGCTGTTCAGTTGCTGGTTGGCGCTTGTAGCATTCAAGCGCAGTATGAAGGTCTTTTTTAGCAGCGGCATATTCCCCTTTCTCAATGTATTGCCTTCCCACCATAAGCAATGCTTGAGCGACTTTTTGCCAAGCTTCAGCCTTCGTATAGTAATCAATCATTTGTCTTTGTGTTTCTTGTGTCGGTTTTGACGCACCAGACGCCAAATAATTAGCCATGCAAAGGTAAACTTTTCGCTTCTCTTGGTGGCTGATTTTCTGTTGGAGCACGTGCGTTAAAAAAGGATGATTTACATAAACAACCTGTTCTGGTGACAACCTGATCAATCTCATTTCGATCAGTTTGTCAATGACGCCTGATTGAGGGGTCGCTGCCGCACAAAGCTCCGTTAGCGTCAAATGATCAGTCACTAAAGCAATAAATGACATCACTCGGCTTAATTCTGCTGGAAGTGCATCAATTTTACTCTCTAAGTAAAGCGTCACTTCGAATGGGATTTTGTTGTGAGCGTATAACATCAACAGATGATAATAATGGGCAGGATTTCCTTTCGCACCATCTAAACTCAATGCCATCATATCAGAGGTAACATCGGAGGCTGGCAACTGCACCATATCGTCATATTCAAGCGGTTGTAATGTCATGTTGAACACGGGCATTCGGACGGTACTGAATGCATCTACATGTTGATTTGCAGCATTAGTCGGCAGATAAGCCGCACCGATCACTAAAGACTTACTCTCAGACTGTGTAATCATTTTAAGCAATGTGGCTAGTGTGGTTTCATCAATTAAATGGAAATTATCAAGTGACAAAAAAACTGGCCCTATCCGGCCGATGGCTTTTGCCAAGCTAATTGTGCCGGTATTGGAAAAGTCGTTATCCTTATCGGTTTGTGATTCACCGTTATCTGGCAAAAGATCTTTCAATGCGTTCAGTAACAATGCCTCGGGTGCCAGTGCGAGATGAAAATCCAGCCGAACCGTTTGCCAGCCCTGCTTTTCGGCCAAATTTGCGAGAACGTTCAGCATATGGCTTTTCCCTATCCCTTGCACGCCTTGAATCGCTAGAAGACAATGTTCATTTTTACGCATTGCGCCATCGATTACATATTGAAATAAATCTATTTCATGATGTCTTCCTTGGGTCTCCCCGAAAGAAGCTTGCCCTCCTTTTATCAGCATTTTGTAGCCAGATATGAAGGCTTGGTCACAGTAAGAAAAATATTGATCGCTGGCTTCGATTAATAAATCTGAGACCAGTATTGTGGCGTCATCAAGCTGCAAAGCAAAGTCTGACATCTCATGAATATAAGCTTCGTCAAGATGCCAATGACCTTCATCTTGGTTAGACAGAAGTTGCGTTGAAATGATTGCTGTGAAATGTTGAGTCGCTTGATGAGAAAGCCTTAAGAGAAATTGTTGAAGCGTCAAATACAATTTTTTTTCATCGTCGATACAAGGTAAGGCGACCACTAAGGTGTTACCGAAATGTTCAGTGGTCAACGGTGATAATTGGTCAATCCGAATTCGTATTTCATTTAATATTATTTTTGAATCGACTTGAACCCATAATGTTAAAGCAAGTCTTTGCTTAAATTTTTCTTTTTCTGACGCCAATGATGTTGTCTTGATTAATTCCTCAAGTGGGACAGAAAAAAACTTTGCAAGACGTGCAACGGTTCTTTTACTCAATGATTTTCCAAGTTCAGCTCGTTTGATTGTGGCAATTGATACACTGCAACCCTTCTGTTGACTGCATGCGTACTCCAACCCCTCCTGAGATAAAGCCAGTTTTTCTCTCAATAGCCTTAATTTATGACCATCAATAAAAATAGTGTCAGCCATTTTATTTACCCAGCATCATTTCCATATGATGAACTATCATAGTTCAAAGCGTTATACATTCAAGTGCATAGGTCTCATAAAATCATGATTTTCATTATGAAATAAAAAAATTGATACCAAATTATACTGACTGATTAACACATGATGCCGGTTTGATACAGAACTACTCTCAACCACGGGTTATTTTAATTATGTCGGTGCTATGAATTAAGTACATGTTTAACCGTGTTGCTGTCTGGATTTATCTATCCTCTTACACAAAATTATGGACATAGCATCTTCTAAATTTTATTCAAAATAACGATCTCAACTGGGAAATATGGAGAAAAATGATGGAAAATATGCGACTTGTAGACCAAGTAAAAGTTAAAGTAAAATGTAAACCAGAGCATAATAAAAATGCAAAAGAAATTAACGGATTCCTAAAAATTCAGCAAAATAAAGCTGGAGAAGTTGCTCAGAAAAAAATATTTGTAGCGACAGACAAAGAAGAAAATGCTACTGTTTTTTGTCGTTATACTACATTGCAACCTAAAGACACAGGCTATTATTATGTGGTGCAGGGTTCTGAAGATGATGATGGCACAGTATTATACATGGATGAAGAAACTACATCTGGTGTAGTGTACGCAAATAGAATGTCATTAAATGACGAATCTACAGCGCAAAAAACGATTCATTCCTGGAAAACTACCGAATCTAAAAAACATAATGCACAACGATTAAGCGCATTCCTAACTGGACATACTCCAGAGATGTTTGATGAAGCTCTTGCTGTTGCAAGAAAAGATCAACTGAAAATTAGTAAACAGAATGGTGAAAAAGAAATCTTTTGCAATGCAAAGAAAAACCGTGATGGGCTTACTGTTGATATTATAGAAGTTAAAGCAGATAATAAGGAATTAGAGAATGTTTAAATTAATATTTATCCATTAATTAAATAATAAAATTCTAACTATAATCTACAAAAGCAGCCTTATATTGGCTGCTTTTTTTAAAATAATGTTTATCTTATGATTTATATAATAACAAATAACTAAACCTTAACTTTATCTCGATATGGATAACTCAACCCACTTTGAGATAAACCATTTTCCACGAGCATGATTAAATACCCCATGGCACAACAGTTCGGATCCATTACCGGCACATTTTGTTTATACTTCGCAGTGAGCAATTCACTCAAAGGTGCTGAGAAACTGGTAAACCCGGTACAACCAAACATAATGCTGTCGGCACCATCTTGTTCAATAGCCCTGCAGGCCAGCTCGAATAACTCCGTGAGAATTATTTCTTCCGCATCTGGAGACGGTGCTTTCAATTCATTAACGCATTTATCCAAAGGCAAGATCGATGCAAGGTTTTCGGTGACGCCAAAAGCCCGCACATGTTCGTTCTGAAGATCAACAACATCACGGACAGTCAGAATCGAAACCTTTTGACTCAATAACATTGCAGTAAAAAAGTTTGGTCTGAAGCCACCGACAACGGGGATTTTGACTGCTTGTCTTGCAGCCTCAACCCCACACATATCCATATCCGTCACAAATACACCCTGATATCCGTCTTGTTCTGCCTGAATCACTTTATCTAAGACATACGGCGCATTGATTGTCAGATCAACCCGGGATTGAATAAATGGCGTGCCATGATCAATATGCTCTAAATCAATCGTCACCTTATCACTTCTGAACCGATTCACACTTTTTGAGATTTGCTCAGTAAACTCTGTGGTATTTACCGGAATAATAATTTTAAGTTTCATCTTCATCGACATATCAACCTCTCATCTTATGTTGAATTGGTGGGTGATAGTTACCAAAATAACCGAATCGTCTAAATATCTCTGAAAAATGCTCATGGAACCAAGGCTGATTAATTTGAGGGGCAGCATCTACAGTAAATATTGCCATCTCTTTGAGCCGGGGATCGTCTTGATCGGCTTTCCATGCATCAATGATTTCATCATTACTCATTAGTGAAGCATCACTGGACAGGCAGCAAATCAAATCAGGGGCCATTGCAACGGGCATACTTAAATCATCTGCCCACAAAATCATATTTTCATTTTGTGAAATGACGTAATATTTTTTACCGGAGTGATCTTGCTGATATTCTTGTGCAACCCAGTCAAAACCATTGCCGGTCATCGTGATAATGTTATTCAGTCTGCCTTTCATCACACACTGTGCGCCATCCAGCGTTTCTATCACATCAAAGCAGGAAAGCTGATCCTCAATACACTGTCTGATATGTTGACCGAGGGCTTTTGCTTTCAATAACATCCCCGGGACAACGGCATTGGTTTGCTTTAATTGACGTCCAGTCATTGCAAATGATGCAAGGGAGGCCCGGTCATCAAAACTTTTCGATTGACTGATAATCCCTCTCGTCATTGCGTCAACATCAGCACTCGATTTACAGCCAATCGCGATGACGCCGCCATCTTCTTTTAGATATTTTTCTGATGTGAGTACACAGGGTGAGACCGCTATCGGGCTTTCTAATGCCAAATTCGCAAACGTCGATAACTGTAAACAGGGGAAGGCCCGGCCGCCACCGTCACCGTTAATTATCGGAATCTTTCTGTCTGCGGCCACCAGTAAACTCATACCGTAGGCAATCGGTCCGGTTTCGACGGGTGACAATGTTGAAAATGTCGTGTTTTTGGTTTTCTCCAGATCATTAAATGCCGTGACGGGAGAAGAACGATATCCTTTCTGGAGAAACTTTTGTGGTGCCCCCATGGCAGCCAGTACCGGAAGCTGATCGGTATCTTGAACCTCATGGATATCAATGTACTGTACTTGAACATCAGATGTTGACGCGAAGAGCTTGTCAATTTCTTTGAGTAATTCTTCTCCATTTTTCTGCGCACCGCCACCACCACAAGCATAAAAATGCGCCCCCAAAATCACATCAGCCAAATCTGTCCGATTCAAGGTTTTTACTTTTGATACCATAAATAACGTCCTCTGTTGAAATGAACAGAAACATTAAACTGATGTCGAGATCAATTCAGTATCAAGGCAGTATCATTTGGTTATCTGCCGGATGCCCGGACTTGTGCCGGCGTAGACTGTACATCTGACATTCAGCAATTGGTGTCGCTGGTGTTGTGTTCCAGTGGGTATAAGGGGCTGTTCCGCCCCTTATACCAAGGTGACGCTTCATTAACTATGCGCTTGACGACTTTCTACTTTATTTGCCCCTGAGCCTTGATTAAATGCGACGGCTATCAGAATCAATAACAGGGCTACCCATGTATTCAGTCCCACATGCTTTCACAATGAGAGGATGCTCATCTTCGCATTTAGACAGAAGCAACAACGTGATACCAAAAGAGGCGGGGCCTTACCATCGTTTTATTCAAAAATAACAACGAATAAAGGTATAAAATCCGCTTTCTGACAGGCTACTCCCTTAGGAGTAGCTGAATACCAATCTTGTTTTATATCAAAAAATGACCGGATTGATTTCATTAGACTCTGGCGATAAGTGACGTATTACAGGCAGAGTATATTGATGCAGCAAAAGAAAAAATTGGTGGTCGTTGGGAATGGGATGGTCGGGCATCGATTGATTGAAGACCTGATAAACAGAGATGGTGCGGGTGCGGAGAATATCGAGATAACGGTTCTGAGTGAAGAACGGCGGCTTGCTTATGACCGTGTTCACTTGTCTTCTTACTTTGGAAATGACAGTTCAGATGCATTAACGTTGGTCTCACCGGGTTTTTATCGTGAGAATCACGTTCAGGTATTGTTGGGGGATCGGGCGGTAAAGATTGATTGTGAAAAGCAATTTGTCGTTGCTGAGAGCGGGAAACAAATTGCTTTTGACACGTTAATTCTTGCGACCGGATCCTATCCTTGGGTGCCGCCCATTCAAGGTGCTGATAACCCCGATTGTTTTGTTTATCGGACAATCGATGATCTCGATGCGATCAAAGCTTGTGCAGGCCACAGTAAAAAAGGTGCTGTGATTGGCGGGGGGCTGCTTGGCCTTGAAGCCGCAGGCGCATTAAAAGCATTGGGTGTTGAAACCCACGTCGTGGAGTTTGCGCCGGTGTTAATGGCGGAACAACTGGATAAACAGGGCGGCGAACTACTTCGGCAAAAAATAGCAAGGATTGGTGTTCAGGTTCATACCGGTAAAAATACACGCGAAATTGTCGATTCGGGCACGTCAGCGCGTCACACGCTCAATTTTGCTGATGGTACAGCGTTAGACGTTGATTTTATTGTCTTCTCAACCGGTATCAGGCCGCAAGACCGTGTGGCAAAAGAAGCCGGACTGGCCGTCGCGCCACGCGGTGGTGTCGTGATTAATGATCATTGCCAGACCTCAAACTCAAATATTTATGCGATTGGCGAATGTGCTTCATGGCAGGGACATTTCTTTGGACTCGTCGCCCCGGGTTATAAAATGGCGACTGTCGCCGTTGACCACTTATTGGGAGAAAAGAGTCAGTTTGAGGGCGCCGATATGAGTGCCAAATTGAAGTTATTGGGGGTCGATGTCGGGAGTATCGGTGATGCAAACGGTGATACTCCGGGCAGTAAAAGTTATGTGTATCTCAACGAGGCTGAGGGTATTTATAAACGTGTGATTGTATCGCATGATGAAAAATACTTACTGGGTGCGGTATTGGTGGGTGATACCGCTGATTATGACCATCTGCTACAACTCAAACTGAATCATATCGAATTGCCGAAGTATCCTGATACCTTAATTCTGCCTGCTTATGCCGGGGCCAAAAAGCCGGTTCTCGGCCCGGACTCTCTGCCGGATTCGGCTGTCATTTGCTCGTGTTTTGATGTGACGAAAGGTCAAATCGTCAAGGCGGTTGGCGAGGGCTGCCATACTTTGGCTGAAGTGAAGGCGGCCACAAATGCCGGTAATGGTTGTGGGGGATGTCTTCCGCTAGTCAGTTCAGTGCTCAATGTTGCGTTGAAAAAAGCGGGTGTGGCGGTGAACCATCATCTGTGTGAACATTTTGCATACTCACGGCAGGAGTTGTTCCACCTCATCAGAACACACGAAATCACAACGTTTGATGCATTAATCAAAACTTATGGTCGTGGCTATGGGTGTGAGATCTGTAAACCGACGGTGGGGTCTATTCTCGCGTCTTGTTGGGGGGAGCATATTTTAAACCCTCAATTGGTTGGGTTACATGACACCAACGACAACTTTCTCGGCAATATGCAAAAAGACGGCACCTATTCGGTCATTCCAAGAATGCCGGGAGGTGAAGTGACACCGCAGGGATTAGCAGCATTAGCAACGGTCGCTCAACAATATGGCCTTTATACGAAAATAACCGGTGCGCAGCGTATCGCATTATTCGGTGCGCAAAAAGATGATCTTCCGGCGATATGGCAAGGATTGATTGCAGCAGGGTTTGAAACTGGTCAGGCGTACGCAAAATCGTTACGGATGGTAAAAAGTTGTGTCGGTAGTACCTGGTGTCGTTTCGGTGTTAAAGACAGTCTTGGACTCGGGGTACGGATTGAAAATCGCTATAAGGGCATCCGGACGCCACATAAAATGAAAATGGGGGTTTCTGGCTGTACTCGGGAGTGCGCGGAAGCACAGGGAAAAGATCTCGGGATTATTGCCACCGATGCCGGCTGGAATATGTACGTCTGTGGTAACGGCGGTATGAAGCCGAGACACGCAGATTTGTTCGCAGCAGGTTTAGATGAGCCAACCTTATTCAAATATATTGACCGTTTTATGATGTTTTATATTCGGACCGCGGACAAACAACAGCGCACCTCTGTCTGGCTGGATAATCTTGAAGGTGGCATCGAATATCTGCAAGCGGTCATCATTGATGACAAACTGGGTATCAACCCACAACTCGAAGCTGATATCAGGCGACTGATTGAGAATTATCGTTGTGAATGGCAACAGACGCTTGATGATCCGCATTCATTAAAACGATTCTCTCATTTCATTAATAGTGATTTACGTGATGATAATGTTCAGTTTGTGTCACAACGTCAGCAACACCGCCCTGCAACTTATCTGGAGAAACATCCACAGATCAAGGGTGAAATTTTACATATTGAACGGGAGGTTGAGTCATGAGCCAATGGCAGCAACTGTGTAATGTAAATGATATTATTCCCGGGACTGGGGTCTGTGCTTTAGTCAATCAAACCCAAGTGGCGCTATTTCGTCCCTATACGGATGAACAGATATTTGCGGTTGATAATTATGATCCGATTGCACAAGCCAACGTATTATCCCGTGGCATTATATGTGAACACCATGCAGAGCTCTGGGTGGCAAGTCCGGTGAAAAAGCAGCGTTTTAACCTCAGCGATGGCCGCTGTTTGGAAGATGAACAATTTAATATTCGCGCTTATTCTGTCCGTGTTGTTGACCATACCATTGAGATAGTCGCAACCTGATATCAATCTGCATCAGATACAGCCTCTCGGATGCTGTATCTGATTGGCATTTCAATATAAATTTCTCTGCAATTTTTCTTCTCCCCCTCACACTGAATGTCGCTGTTATTTATTGTGCGTGACGAGTTCTCAGCGCTGAACATTATGCTGGTCAGTGAGTATGTTGCAAATCAGCCAAATCAGGTGAGTCGGCTGTATCTCCGGCCACTAAAAAATAACGAGGTGCTACGGATTTTTCGGACATATGATGCGTGATGAGCACGCGTACCCCTAAATAGTCATGATGCGGGATATTTACACCACACTAATCGCATGGTTATTTAACTTGCTGTTAAATATTGTTTTTATTTGTTTTTCATTCTACTTCTTTGGGAGTATGCCCCTCTTTTCTATTGATAAAGTCCCTATTTGATATTGATGTCGGTCAACAAGCACATCTGCGTAAATCGGTAAAAGTGAACACCTATTCATCAATATGAAGGACGTAAACATGTCTCATGCCAACTCTAACGCTTGTGATGTGAAATCGAAAATGCTCACGCAATGGCATCCGGAAGATCCTCAATTTTGGGCTGAAAGTGGCAAAAACATTGCGAATCGAAATTTATGGATATCCATTCCCTGCTTATTACTCTCATTTTGTGTGTGGATGCTATTTTCTGCCGTTGCGGTCAACCTCAATCAAGTCGGTTTTCATTTTTCAACGGACCAACTGTTTTTATTAACAGCCTTACCTGCTGTATCGGGGGCGATTGGCCGTATTCCTTATTCATTCATTGTCCCGGTTGTCGGCGGACGGAAGTGGACGGTATTCAGTACGTTAATTCTAACGATTCCATGCTTATGGCTGGCTTATGCCGTTGAGCATCCGGATACCCCATTCGAACAATTCGTCTTGATTGCTCTGCTCTGCGGTATCGCCGGTGCTAATTTTGCGTCAAGTATGGCGAATATCAGCTTTTTTTACCCGAAAGCGCAACAGGGGAAAGCGCTTGGATTAAACGGCGGGCTGGGCAACCTCGGTGTGAGTGTGATGCAGTTAGTTGTCCCGCTGGTGGTGTCGGTTGGTCTCTTCGGCGGTTTTTCTTCTGGTGTGATTCAGCCTTCCGGGAAGGTGCTTTATCTTGCCAATGCTGCGTTGATCTGGGTTCCTTTCCTGTGCCTGTTATCTTTGGTTGCATGGTTTGGGATGAATGATCTGAAAACTGCGCAAACATCAATCAAAGCACAATTACCCGTGTTGAAAGAGCCACACCTCTGGGGACTAAGTATCCTCTACTTGGCGACATTCGGGTCATTCATTGGGTTCTCTGCTGGTTTTTCCATGCTCTCTAAAACCCAGTTTCCGGCACATGACATCTTATCTTATATGTTCTTTGGTCCTTTGATTGGCGCGCTTGCCCGTCCTTTAGGGGGGACGCTTTCTGATCGGTTAGGCGGCATTCGGGTCACGCTCATCAACTTTATTGCCATGGGGTTATTAACGGGAGCGATTTTTTTCACACTGCCATCAGCCTCCAGTCAAGGCTCATTCTATCTGTTCTTTGCCATGTTCATGGGCTTATTTGCCGCGTCTGGATTAGGCAGTGGGTCTACTTTCCAAATGATTGCGGTGATTTTCCGCAAAATATCTACAGATAAAGCAACCTTGCAAGGTGCGGCGCCAGATGTTGCGCTCAGAAAAGCCTCTACCGATACGGCTGCCGCTTTGGGATTTATCTCAGCGATTGGCGCCATCGGTGGATTCTTTATTCCAAGAGGGTTTGGTCTTTCGCTGTCATTAACCGGTTCGCCTCTCACGGCGATGAAAGTCTTTTTGGTTTTTTATGTGTGTTGCGTGTTCATGACTTGGTTTGTTTATGGCCGGAATCTTGACCGATTAGCAACGAAAAAGACCGCAGCAAAAGTTTAATGACTCCCTATACCAATAAGCAATGACCAAACCGCAATGTGAGATAGCGTCAAGCTATCGAAAGCAAAGGAGAAAGCTCAATGAGTAAATTTCTGGACCGTTTCCGTTATTTTAAACAGCGAGGCGAAACTTTTTCAGATGGGCATGGGCAGTCATATGACGTCAATCGTGACTGGGAACATGCTTATCGCAATCGGTGGCAGCACGACAAGGTTGTCCGTTCAACTCACGGTGTCAATTGCACTGGATCGTGTAGTTGGCAGATTTTTGTGAAAAATGGGTTAGTAACATGGGAAATGCAGCAAACTGATTATCCCCGTACTCGCCCGGATATGCCCAATCATGAGCCGCGGGGGTGTCCGCGTGGCGCCAGTTATTCGTGGTATCTCTATAGTGCCAATCGGGTCAAGTATCCCATGATACGTCAAGAACTGTTAGAGCTATGGCGTCAGGCAAAAACGAAGCATGCTGATCCTGTCGATGCATGGGCATCGATTGTTGAAGATAAACAGCAAACTGAACTTTATAAGAAAGCCCGGGGTCGTGGCGGCATGATTCGTTCAACTTGGCAAGAGCTGAACGAATTGATCGCGGCAGCAAACGTTTACACCACCAAAACGCATGGGCCTGATCGAATTGTCGGGTTTTCTCCGATTCCTGCCATGTCGATGGTGTCCTATTCTTCCGGAGCGCGCTATTTATCATTGATTGGCGGAACCACCTTAAGTTTCTACGACTGGTATTGTGATTTACCGCCGGCATCTCCGATGACTTGGGGAGAGCAGACCGATGTACCGGAATCAGCGGATTGGTACAACTCAGGCTATATCATGGCATGGGGGTCGAATGTTCCTCAAACACGCACACCAGATGCACATTTCTTTACCGAGGTGCGTTACAAAGGGACAAAAACAGTTGCCGTGAGCCCGGATTATTCAGAAGTCGCCAAGTTGAGTGATGAATGGCTTCATCCGAAACAGGGCACAGATAGTGCACTGGCACTGGCAATGGGTCATGTGATTTTAACCGAGTGCCATCAGCAGCGAAAAGTTGAATATTTCCAAGAATATCTACGGCGTTATTCAGATATGCCTATGCTGGTGATGCTGGAAGAAACCCAGTCCGGTTCGTACACTGCCGGGCGCTTTTTACGCGCCGCAGATCTGGTCGATGATTTAGGGGAGCATAACAATCCAGAATGGAAAACTATCGCGATTGATAGCACGACCAACCAAATGGTTGTACCTCAGGGCTCGATTGGGTTTCGCTGGGGTGAAAAAGGGCGTTGGAATTTAGAATCCGTGGTTGGCGAACACCAACAAGAAACAACTTTGGCGCTGGGGATTCCCCATGTTGATGAATACGCCTGTGTTCAGTTTCCTTATTTCGGTGGTATTGAATCTGCACATTTTGACTCTGTGCCATTGTCCGACATTATTGAGCATTCCTTACCCGTTAAATCAGTCACATTAGCCAATGGCAAGATCGCCAAAGTCACGACGGTTTATGATCTCATGTTGGCAAACTATGGGGTTGATCGTGGGTTGGACGATGCGTCTAGCGCAACATCTTACGATGATGTGAAAGCCTACTCTCCTGCATGGGCTGAAGCGATTACGGGGGTTGAACGCCACCGTATTATTCAAATCGCACGAGAGTTTGCGCACAATGCAGAAAAAACGCGAGGCCGTTCGATGATCATTGTCGGTGCCGGAGTGAATCACTGGTATCACATGGATATGTCGTATCGGGCGATGATCAATATGCTGGTCTTTTGTGGCTGTGTTGGTCAAAGCGGTGGTGGCTGGTCTCACTATGTCGGACAAGAAAAACTGCGCCCGCAAACGGGATGGTTACCGCTTAGTTTTGCCTTAGACTGGCAACGCCCCCCACGCCAAATGAATACCACGTCCTATTTTTATAACCATTCGAGTCAATGGCGCTATGAAACCGTGCAAACCGATGCGCTATTGTCCCCATTGGCGAAAAAAGAGCGTTATAGCGCTCATCTCATTGATCTAAATATTAAAGCTGAACGAATGGGGTGGTTACCATCGGCCCCGCAACTCAATGTCAATCCATTAACCATTGCCAAAACAGCCAAGCAGCAAAATATGGATCCGGTGGATTATACAGTTGCAGCGTTAAAGAATGGCTCGATTCGGTTTGCCTGTGAGCAACCGGAGCAACATTATCCGCGCAACATGTTTATCTGGCGGAGTAACTTGTTAGGGTCATCAGGCAAAGGACATGAGTACATGTTGAAATACCTGTTAGGCACAGAGCATGGCATTCAAGGGAAAGATTTAGGCAGTTACGCCAAGACCAAACCCCAAGAGCTGGATTGGGAAGACCAATCGACGGAAGGAAAACTGGATTTAGTGGTGACCTTAGATTTTAGAATGTCGAGTACCTGTTTGTATTCCGATATCGTGTTACCGACAGCAACATGGTATGAAAAAAATGACATGAATACATCGGACATGCACCCATTCATTCATCCGTTTTCTCAGGCTGTTGACCCCGCATGGGAGGCAAAATCAGACTGGGATATTTATCGCGATATTGCCAAAAGTTTCTCGCAAGTTTGTCCGGGGCATTTGGGGGTTGAAACCGATATTGTCACATTAGCGAATCAACATGATAGTGACAGTGAAATTGCTCAGGCATTTGGCGGTAAAGACTGGCGTCATGGTGAATGTGAACTGATTCCGGGTAAAACTGCGCCCAAAATTATTCCGGTGGAGCGTGATTACCCCAACACTGCTGCCCGTTTCTCTTCCATTGGTCCGAAGCTTGAAGAATTAGGTAACGGTGGTAAAGGGATCTCTTGGAATACCGAATCAGAATTAGCGTTACTCAAACAATTAAATCAAGTCCATCCATCCGGGGCGACCAAAGGGCGACCCAAACTGGTGTCTGCGATTGATGCCGCAGAAATGATCCTCACGCTTGCTCCTGAAACCAATGGTGAAGTTGCGGTCAAAGCATGGCAGGCGTTAAGTCAGGTGACAGGGCGGGATCATACTCATTTAGCGCGGAGCAAAGCGGATGAAAAAATACGTTTTCGTGATATTCAGGCTCAGCCACGCAAGATCATTTCCAGCCCGACTTGGTCAGGTCTTGAAGATGAACATGTGTCATACAATGCGTGTTATACCAATGTACATGAGCTGATTCCGTGGCGAACACTGACCGGGCGTCAGCAACTCTATCAAGACCATCAATGGATGCGAGATTTTGGTGAAAGTCTGGTTGTATACCGGCCACCGATTGACACCCGTGCTGTGCAGCAAATCGAGCAGCGTCATCATAACGGTCAACCGGAGCTGGCTTTAAACTTCATTACACCGCACCAAAAATGGGGCATTCACTCAACTTATAGTGACAACTTACTCATGTTGACGCTTTCGCGGGGTGGCCCGATCGTGTGGCTCAGCGAAGTCGATGCGCAAACACTGAACATCCAAGACAATGATTGGATTGAAGCCTACAACGCCAATGGCGCATTAACTGCGCGAGCTGTTGTCAGTCAACGCGTGCCGCAAGGGATGGTGATGATGTATCACGCACAAGAGCGGCTCATTAACCTACCCGGTTCAGAAGTGACAGGGCAGCGTGGCGGTATTCATAACTCCGTGACACGTATCTGTCCTAAGCCAACCCATATGATTGGCGGATATGCCCAACAGGCATATGGATTTAATTACTACGGCACTGTCGGTTCTAACCGGGATGAATTTGTCGTGATTCGGCGGATGAATCGCGTCGATTGGTTGGATGATGAGCATTCACCACATCGTGTTCCCACCCAGCCAATCAATCAGCAGGAGAAATAGGGATGAAAATTCGTTCGCAAGTTGCCATGGTTCTCAACCTAGATAAATGCATTGGCTGTCATACCTGTTCTGTCACTTGTAAAAATGTCTGGACGAGTCGCGAGGGGGTAGAATATGCGTGGTTTAATAATGTAGAAACAAAACCGGGCGTGGGGTACCCAACGGACTGGGAAAATCAGGATCGCTGGAAAGGCGGGTGGATCCGCGGGATTAAAGGTCAGCTTACTCTGCGTCAAGGCAATAAAATCGGGGTGTTGTCGAAGTTATTCAACAATCCGCATATGCCGGAAATCGATGATTACTATGAACCGTTTACCTTTGATTATGAGCATCTGCAAAAGGCACCGAAACAACGTCATCAGCCCATTGCTCGTCCGCGATCGCTGATTACCGGGCAAAGAATGGAAAAAATCACTCAGGGTCCTAACTGGGAAGATACATTAGGCGGAGAGTTTGCAACACGTTCTAATGACTACAATTTTCATCACATACAAAAGCAGATGTATGGTGAATTTGAAAACACGTTCATGACCTATTTGCCGCGTTTATGTGAGCATTGTCTGAACCCTGCCTGTGTTGCCAGTTGTCCGAGCGGCACGATTTATAAACGAGAAGAGGATGGCATTGTCCTGATCGACCAAGAGAAGTGTCGCGGATGGCGGATGTGTATTAGTGGGTGTCCTTATAAGAAAATTTACTTCAACTGGAAAAGTGGTAAATCCGAAAAATGCATCTTCTGCTATCCCCGTATTGAGGCAGGAATGCCAACCGTTTGTTCGGAGTCTTGTGTCGGCAGAATCCGTTATTTAGGGGTCATGCTTTATGATGCTGATCGAATTCAAGAGGCAGCCAGTGTTGAACGTGAACATGATCTCTACTCAAGTCAGTTGAGTCTTTTCCTTGACCCGCATGATCCAGAAGTGATTCGTCAGGCGAAAGAGCAGGGAATCAGTCAAAGCGTGTTAGATGCGGCACAACAGTCTCCGGTATACAAAATGGCCGTGGAATGGCAGTTGGCGCTACCGTTACATCCCGAATACCGCACGTTACCCATGGTTTGGTATGTGCCGCCGCTATCGCCGATTCAATCCGCCGCAGATTCAGGATATCTGCCGCTGCGCAACGGGCTACCGGATATCGATATGCTGCGTATTCCTTTGCAATATTTAGCGAATTTGCTGACCGCGGGGGACATTCAACCGATACAACTGGCACTCAAACGCTTGATGGCGATGCGTCATTATAAGCGCAGCGAGACCGTCGATGGCATCATTGATACCACCGTGATTGAGGACGTTGGTTTGACTGAATTGCAAGTGGAAGAAATGTATCGTTATCTGGCGATTGCCAACTACGAAGATCGCTTTGTCGTACCGTCCGGTATGCGCCAAGAAGCGGATAATGCTTACGCAGAATCAAATGGTTGTGGTTTCAGTTTTGGTGACGGTTGTGGGGGTAGCGACAACCGCATTAATCTGTTCAATAGTCAGAGAATCGATGCAATAGATATAACCACGGGGGATAAATGATGCTGAGTTTACGAATCATTGCTCACTTATTGGATTACCCGCAAGAAATGTTGTGGTCTCAGTATAACGAGCTGATTTCATCGACAGATCAATGTACTGAATTAAACGCTAAGCAACAAAGTGAGTTAAAACAATGGATCCGCTCATATTGCGAGCAGCGATTATTTGATGTACAGGCGCAATATTGTGCGCTTTTTGACCGTGGCAGATCATTATCACTGCTGTTGTTTGAACATGTGCATGGCCAATCGCGCGAACGTGGTCAGGCGATGGTCGATCTGATGACACAATATCAGAACAAGGGGTTAGAACTCGATTCTAAAGAGCTACCCGATTACTTACCGATGTATCTTGAATACTTATCGATATTACCTTTAGACGATGCCGTTCAGGGGTTAGAGGATATTGCACCGATTTTGGCATTGCTGGCAGAAAGATTGCGGCAAAGAGAAAGTGACTACGCAGCATTGATGTCACTGTTGCTCTCTCTCAGTGCCGTCCGGTTGAATGTGTCCTCAATTGTGCAAAAAGTCACTCAAGAGGTGCGGGACGACACTGTCGAAGCACTCGATCAAGTGTGGGAAGAAGAGCAAGTCACATTTATGGACAACAGTTCGTGTTGTGACAGCAGCACTCAGCAACACCAACGACGTTTTGCGCATACCATTCAACCGCAATATCTCGATATCAGTAAACTGGGGGAGAAGCATAATGGACGTTCTTAATCAATTTTTATTTGATGTCTATCCTTATATCGCGGCTGTTGTGTTTTTACTCGGAAGCTGGCTGCGTTACGACTACGGCCAATATTCCTGGCGTGCCGGTTCGAGCCAACTAATGGACAACAAAGGGATGCGGCTTGCCTCAAATCTGTTCCATATCGGTATTCTCGGTGTCCTTGGTGGACATGCATTCGGGATGTTAACGCCGCATTGGGTCTATGAAGGTTTTCTGTCTATCGCATTGAAACAAAAACTCGCCATGTTTGGCGGGGGAACATTTGGGATAATGACACTGGTTGGTGGTGCATTGTTACTGAAACGTCGTTTGTACAATCCGAGAGTCAGAGCCACTTCATCATTTGCTGATATTTTTATTCTGGGGTTATTAGTTGTTCAAGTGTGTTTAGGATTGTTAACGATTCCATTTTCTGCACAACATATGGACGGTTCAGAAATGGTGAAGTTCATGGAATGGGCGCAAGCAATCGTCTATTTTCATGGCGGTGCAGCCGAGCATCTAAGTGATGTCGCATGGATATTTAAACTCCATATTGTGCTTGGCATGAGCTTATTTGTTGCGTTCCCGTTCTGCCGTCTGGTGCACATCTGGAGCGTGCCGATAGAGTATATCAGCCGCCGCTATCAAGTGGTCAGAGCCCGGCGCTGACCATGAATATACGATGGCTACATCGTTAGCCATCGATGTTATTGATCAATGCCTTGTTGATGAACCCAGACTGCTGCTTCAACACGAGAGCGCAATTGCAGTTTTTTCAGGATATGTTTGACATGCACTTTTACGGTTGTTTCTGCAATATTCAGTTTTCGCGCGATTAACTTATTAGGCAAACTTTGTGCCAGTAGTTTAAGCACATCCAACTCTCGTGCGGTTAACGTATCGATTTCTCTTTGCGATTGATGGGGAGAATTGCGCAGTTGTTTCGCCAACAGATTCGCAAGCTTGGGGCTCACGACTAACTCGCCGAGACAAATTTGTTCAATTGCGTGTAATAAATCCTCCGCTTCCATATCTTTTAATAAATAGCCATCTGCACCGGCTTGTATAGCTCGGATTAAGTCTTCCTCATAATTGGAAACCGTAAAAATGATGATACGACTGGTGATATTATTTTCGCGGAGTAATTTGAGCGTTTGGATCCCATCGATATCAGGCATATTAATATCAAGTAAAATTACATCCGGTTCGTCATCGAGAGCAAGTTTGACGGCTTGTTGACCATTATTACACTCTTTGACAACGTCTATTTGAGGATTCAATTGCAGAAGTTGCTTGAGTCCCTCCCGGAGCATCGGGTGATCATCCACTAGCATGACAGTTGCTGGTGATACAGTCGTTGAGTTGGTTGAATGCATATCGACTCCCTTAAATTATGGATAGAAATGAACTGCGATTGCTGTTCCCTGATCGGGAGTAGAATGAATCGTCAAGTGACCGGCAAGTGCTTTCACTCGATCCGCGATGATGGTTAAGCCGTAATGATTCGCCATTGCCTGTTGTTGTGGTTCGATACCGACACCATTATCTATAATCTCCAAGTGGCACATTTTATCTTTATTTTGAGTTAAGTTAATCGTGACTTCCGTTGCTTTTGAGTGTTTGTAAATATTACTCAATGCTTCACGGATAATCTGCAATATATGGATAAAGTGGTGTGGTGTAATACTGTTATCTTGCCACTGATTATTGAGCTGAATTGTAAATCCCATTTTTTCACTATATTCATCGATACTATTTTGAATGGCATTTGATAAATCTGAGTCATCGACTTTTAGTCTGAATGTAACCAGTAATTCTCTTAATTGATGGTAAGCCGAACGAATCTCTTTACTGATGTCTTCAAGTAACGTGTGTTGTGTCGGGGAGAAATTATCACTTTGCATCCGCAAAATCCCACTTTTTATTTTTAAAAAAGACAGCGATTGTGCGATAGAGTCGTGAAGCTCGCGCGCGATGGTATGGCGTTCTTCAATCACAAGGAGTTGATGTTTCCGCTGTTCCTGAACCAGTGTCGCAAGGTATTGTGTAAAGAGATCACAAAACGTTTCGATAAGTTTTTGTTTTTCTGATGGTAACGTGTCATAGGGGTAAACTGTCTTTAGGGTACCGTATTCATGATAGTCGTCACCAACAGGCCAGTTGTGTGTCGTCGAAGAACGATTGAGCGGCTCGCTTGTGGTTCTATGGTAATCCATTTGTTGGTCGATAAAATAACGCAGCTTATCGCTTGGACAGAATGTCACGCTTTGCAAATCTAGCAATAAAATTAACTCTTTAAATAAAGGTGATAGTGTGTCGATATTTAAATGATGACGGTTAAACCGTTGTCCGCTGCGATAGAGAAAATCCAGATAATCATTTTGCTGTTTTAATTCGGATGTTTTTTGGTGGACTATTTCTTCTAAGTCGTCGTACATCACTTTCAATTCAACGGACATGTCATTGAATGTTTCACCCAAGACTGCCATTTCATCCCGATAATGACGAGAATCGAACCGTTGTTCAAAGTCACCATGACGAATCGCATTGGCAATCGTCAGTAACTCTCGCCACGGGGTAAATAACCGCTTATGTAAACTTTTAAAGGCAAGGAAAAGAAAAATGATAGTCAGCGTGATAAATATATTCTGCGTTTGTGAAATGGTGGCAATTGTATGTTCGGTATGATTATCTATTTGTGAGATTAAAACGTTCAGTTGAATGATAAAAGATTGTACCGCGCGTAATTTTTCATCTTCGTCCTGAGAGTTCAATAGTGTTGGCTTTATTTTTGAGTACCAAAGTTGAACGATATCTAAATAGGGCTTTTCGAAATTTTCATGTTTGATAAAGCGCTTAAAAGAAGCAGCTTCTAACATATTTTCAAGGACCAATATATCCGCGGTAATGGCTGGTTGAAACGCATTGCTTAAGGCTAATAGTCGATAGCTTTGCATTCGTATCGCACCGACTTGATTAATCATATGCGCATTCCCTTGAATGCTCTCACTGGTATTGGCACTGATCAGCATGCCGGTAATCGAGAGTGATGCAAGGCACAGGATAATGATGCTGATCTTTTTTACAAAAGAGAACTGACGCCAAAACATAAGGTTTTTAATCGACATAGACACACAAATGTTAATCAAGCAGAGGGGATGATTGTATCATGCAAGATAAGGTCTATTGGTTAAAGTTATCTGCTGATATCACATTAATCTTCATTGAAGCTGATACGCCATGCGCAATGGCAATCCATGTGGCCGCGTAGTCAGTGTTCGCAAAGTCGCCGGCTGAATGCCAAAGGTGCATCAACTGTTTGGTATCACTGGCCGCATTTGCTGTGACTTGGTAGTGATCACCCGCTTTGACATTACCACAGAAAAAGCGTTTAGAATTTGTTGGCGATATAGCATCAATGGCTGGTGTTGCAAAATGGATGAGGATAAAAAGCCGGATCCTGTGACAGATCCGGCGGTTGGGGGATAATCTGACTGACCGAAACATCGTCCGGGGGTCAGATGGTTAATGATAACGTACCTTACTCGGCTGGTGGACCTGCTGGCTGATCAACCGATGGATAAGCATTTTCTAACAGATACTGGAAGCCTTCGGAGTACCAGCGACCTGCGTGTGGCGCATTATCCATGGCCCCAGTAGGGAGTGGTGCAGACGTGCTCATTTTGTCTGGGTCACACATTGCATCGTATTGCTTCGCTGGGTCATCCGGATCAGGCTGGAAGTCTGGTTCAGACATACCATCGGATTCACCCGGTGGTTTCACCCAAACGAAAGCATCAACGCCGGCATAAGGGTCAGCCCATGGTTTGTAGCCGATACCACTAGGTTGGTTACACCAGTTACCACGGTGATAACGACGGTCAATCCGTGATTCATCGACATAGGTGTTCTTATCCGATGAAGAACTGACATGTGTTGGTCGGTCAGGACCACCCCAGCCGTTGCGACCTGTATCAATCAACATCCCGATGGAGGTTGGTGCCCCTTTGGTGATCATCCGTTTACGGAATTCAATCGCATAGTCTTTCTCATCAAAGTTCGGGTTCCATTCATAGAAATCGGCACTTCGAATCGGGCCGCCGCCGACATTCTTGTTTGGATTTGGAAGATAGGTTTCAACCAACGGACTGTAGTTGGCGGTGTTGGTCACGAAACCAGCAACACTATCCCAGCTTGCATTGGTACCTTTGATCACGTTGGAAATCAGTGTAATTGCCGGATCAAAGTTACTATCCCAGCCTAGCCAACCTGAGTGAGCCGCATCAATGTATGAATACACGTTTTTGATTGGCGCGAACTGATTCAGTGCGTAAGTGATCCCTTCACGATAGCCACCAGGGCCATTTGCTTCTGCACATTTTGGAATGTCCAGATTGGTGACGAGGTTTGGCAACGAGTCAATCTCGATAACCGCAGCAATGCGGATGCTCTGATATTTCGGATCGGCAAAGATTTCTGCAATTGGGTCGATAAACTCATTTTTATAGCGAACGATGTCGCCTCTAGAAATGAGCAACTCACCATTCGATGCCAGAGCTTTACAGTCACGGTTTGGTAAGTCATAGACCACAACAGTGAACAAGTTCGCGCCTTGTTCGAGAGCTTCATCTAAGTGTGCCCGCAGACCCATTTTGCTGTCTGTTCCTTCAATCGCACCGATGCGATCTAGCCAGACACCTGTGTTTTGGTCAGCGACTGCACTACCGCCCGGTTCTGCTGCTGCTTTGGCCGACCACTCAGGGTTGACATACCAAGTTGCATCACGGAATGGGTTGTCCACTCGTTCAACGGTTGGCGGGACATCATCATCGGTAACATTGACGGTTTTGACAATTTTGCTGGTATCCATGCCGTCGCTGACAATTAACGAGACGGTATATTTACCAGGATCGGCATACGTGTGTGATGTGCTGACACCTGAACCGGTTGCGCCATCACCGAAGTCCCAGATATAGGTGAGAACATCGTTATCCGCATCGGTTGACGCAGACGCATCAAAGTTAACCAGTAACGGCGCTTGTCCGGATGCCGGTGTCACAGTCATCGCTGCCACAGGTGGGGTATTACCTGATTCGGTCGTGACATTGATCACCACATTGGCCGTATCAACACCAGTGCCATCACTGACAGTCAGTTTCGCTGTGTACTCACCGGGTTCAGTGTAGGTATGCAGGACATCTTTGCCTGTACCGGTTTCACCATCACCGAAATCCCAGACGTAGGTTAATGCATCTCCGTCAGCATCGCTTGAGCCACTGGCACTGAAGCTGACTTCGAGTGGTGCAATACCGGAGACCGGTGTCGCATCAGCAACTGCGTCAGGTAAATTATTGGGTGGTGGAGTGTCGCCGCCAGTACAGGTTGAACCCATTAATTCAACATTCGCAGCACTGGTCGCGTTGCGGCTTCCCATGAAGTTAACCGCCAGACTTTGGCCTTGTTTAATGGTTCCGTTCCACTCTTTGTTCACAATGTAATAGGGGTTATTCCCTGAAAGTTCGCCACTCCAAGATTGTGTAATCGCCACGCCGGCTGGATATTTCATCCCGATTTGCCAGCCATTAATATCGGCACTCTCGTCATTCGTGATGGTGACAGCACCTTGAAATCCGCCATCCCATTCATTGGTTAATGAATACGAACAGGATGCAGCTTGTGCACCGACTGACGACAATGCCGCCCCCAGTGCAAACACCAGCGGTAACAACCGGAGTTGTTTCTGCCTTTTTCTCATTTCTAGCCTCCTACGGTTAGTTTTATGCATATTTTCTCAATCCTCCTGATTAAGCATTTCTTTTTAGATTACTGATTAAAATGTTATTTATAAGAGTAAAAAATCAACAAATACTTATACTATTTGGTTCTAGATGGCGTTCATTCTAGCGTCAAGAAATTGCGGTAAAATAATGTGAATTATTTTATTTATTGTGAGGTTATCCGCGAAATAAAGAGTGTTGAATAAGTAAATGGTCAGTGTTTTTTAGATGTGAAATTAAAATGAAATAAAATTTTAATTATCTGGTGGTTTGTTTTATCTGTTTGATTTTTATTGATTTATTTTTTATTGTTTTCTGTTATGTTTTTTGGTTTTGTTTATTTAAGGTCTTGTATTTTAATATGATATTTATAATTGGTAAATATTATAAGACAACGTACCCTATATTGATTTTTTATTTAATTACCAGAGAATATTTAGGGTGTGTTGTAAGTAAATATTATATGTAATTGGAATGGTGATCACTGATGGTTTTAATTTTTATGATCTGTCATTGTGACATTTTTAAATAAGAGGGGAGATATGGCAAAATATCATTTTATGCAACTATGTGAATATACGAGTAAGTCAGTTCATTGTATCTTTCAGTCGGGTGGGGCTCATCAAATGTTGGTGTTTGGTCGCGCTATCAATGAAGCACAACGATTTTCTCTGGGTTGGCGCTGCGTTTCATATTACACTGCTCCTCCAGAAACACGACCCGCAATCAAAGGCCATCCAGATGAAGAAAGTGCTGTTACTTGTTGATGTACAAAACGTGTATTACACCACCCGACAAGCTTATCAACGTCACCTGAATTACAACAAGTTATGGGCGAAATCGACTGAGAACAGGCAAGTGGTCAAGGCGATTGCCTATGCGATTGACCGCGGGGATCCGAAGCAACAGGAATTTCAGAATATCCTGAGAGCGATCGGTTTCGAGGTCAAACTGAAACCCTTTATTCAACGGGCTGATGGTTCAGCGAAAGGGGACTGGGATGTCGGGATTACCATCGATGCGATGGAGTATGCCGCGGATGTCGATATTGTCGTGCTGGTTTCCGGAGATGGTGATTTTGATGTATTGGTGAAAAAATTATCCGGCGACAAAGAGAAATGGGTTGAAGTGTATGGTGTCCCGGAGCTGACCTCAGTGACGTTGATGCAAGCGGCCAGTCAATATTTTCCGATTGACGCAGATCTGTTGATGTCATAAAACTCAGCGGATGATGCTTTCATTTATCGCTTGCTATCCGTGTCATCAGCCAGTGTGACAAGATAGTGTTCGATAGCTTGCGCCAGAAATGTCTGTTCTGACAGCGCGAACGTAAAGTAATCTTTGATCTTATCCTCTCGGAGGTGCCCTTCTGACATCGCCTGGTTTTCTATATCTGACATAATCTGACGGAGTCGCGCGGCACCAATTGAGCCATAGGACCCCTTCAATTTATGACTATGGTGGAGTATCTGTGCTGAATCTTGCTGCTCGATAGCCACAGCAAGCTGTGACATTGCCTCGGAGATAGTCTCTTTGGACATACGCAGCACTTTATTGAATAACGCTTGCTTTCCCCCCATTCGGCTGAGTGCTTGTTGTTTATCCCACCGAAGCTCGTGATGCCACGTCATTTCATTCGTCTGCTGAATGTCACTATTCTGCTGAATTTTATTATCCTGCTGACGCTCAGTCTCGAATGATGTGGTATGAGATGGTGGACGCGCTGGTGTCAATGTTGTTTCAGAGTGCGCTTCGGTTGCTACTGTCTCGGTGTTTTCTGCTGGCGTCAGTGTTGTGGAGGGGACGGGCTCCTCATGATGTTCGACGGTTTGTGCCGGTGGGTTGACGGAGCCCGACGTTGGCAAATCGGATACCGACGTGGGTAAATTAGATTGCGCATGCGGTCGCGTCCATTGCGTGACTTTCTGATGTAACAGCACTTGATCGAGTGGTTTGGTGATGTAGTCACTCATGCCGCTTTCCAGACATTTTTCTTTTTCACCGGAGAAGGCATTGGCCGTCATCGCAATGATCGGTGTTTTTTCATGGCCGATGTCCGAATGTTCAAATCGAATCTGCCGGGCACAATCATAGCCATTCATGATCGGCATCTGACAATCCATCAAAATACAGTGAAATGGGCGTCCTTCCTGAGTGGCTCGGGTCAGAATCTCAATGGCTGCTTGTCCATTGTTTGCCACGTCAAACTCAAAGTGAAGATCAGACAGATAACCTTTGGCAACCTCAACATTGATTTTATTATCTTCAACAATCAGAATTCTGATGCCGGCAAAAGATAAGTCCGCATCCGGTGCGTTCGGTGTCGTTGTCTCCTCAATCTCATGAGGAACGGCGTGATGATTGGTCAGTTCATTGGCAAGTGCTTCGGTCTGGCAATCCTTGGCGGGCATATCGATCGAGAAGTAGAAGCGACTGCCAATGCCTTGTCGGGATTCAAAACCAATATCACCATTCATCAATTCGCATAGTTTTTGACAAATCGATAAACCCAGTCCTGTTCCCCCGTATTTAACCGAGGTTGTCGCGTCTTCCTGAGTAAAGGGTTGGAAAAGCTTCCCTTGATTTTCGGGAGCAATGCCAATCCCCGTGTCGATAACTTCAATGAACAAGCGGACGACTTCGGGCTGTTCCGGTAGATTATGCGAAGATGCCCGAACCATAATCTCTCCTTCGTCAGTAAACTTGGTGGCATTGGTCAAAAGATTGTTGATGATCTGTTTTAGACGGTTCGGGTCGGTGGTGATTTGATTGTGTTGCAGATGATTGAGATCAAGCACCAACTCAAGGTTTTTTTCCTTAACCCGGATGGCTGCGGATTGCACCATATCTTCAAGAAGCTGACCCACATGAAATGACTGGTGAATGATTTCCAGTTTTTCCGACTCTATTTTCGATAGATCCAAAATGTCATTAATCAGCACGGACAGGGTACTGATACTCTGCTCTGCCATGTTCAGGTAACGTTGTTGATTGGTGCTTAAAGGATCGCGCTTCACCAGTGAGAGCGTGCCGATCATCCCATTCAGTGGGGTGCGCATCTCATGACTGATCACAGAAATGAAATTACTTTTGGCCTGACTGGCTTCCATCGCTTTTTGATGGGCGATTTCCAACTGTTGTGTATATTGGGTCAACTGTTCGGTGCGTTGTTGTACTTTTTCCTCCAGCTCGGTATTACTGGACTTAAGCTGCTGCGCGGCTTCTTCTTCAGGGGTGCGATCCTGAACCTGAATGGTGTAAGCATCGACTTTATTGTTCGAATCCATAACCGGGTTGATGGTAATTTCCAGATATTTGGTGTCACCGGTTTTTTTATAGAGCCATGAATCGGTGAATGTCGCTGAAATATTAGAGGTTCTGACGGAGATAAAAGCAGCCATTAGGTCTTGGTGATTAAGGGTGATGCACTGATCTAACGACTGGTTTAATACAATATATTCGGGGATATCAAACAGCGTCGTTGCGGCATGATTCCATGTTTTGATTTGACCATACTTGTTGACACCAATAATGGCATTCGGAGAACTGCCGACAATCGACTGGTAAGTTGAGTTGACTTTATTCAGCCGCAGGCTGGTGCTGTAGGTGCGATAGAAAATGATTAAGATGATGGTGAGAGCACCAACCGTTAATCCAACCAGTATCATCTGTTCTTGATGACGAGTGGCAATTTTCTGCTGGAGCTTACTTTTTTTGAATATGCCGTACAGATAGATGTGTTCATCAAAACTGGATCCGGAATAAACCCGCTGTCTGTCAACAATCAAAGTCTCTGGGGTCCGATTTTTGCGGATAGCCGAGAGTAAGCCGCTTTGACCAATATCGGATAACTGATACTCGCTTGCGAGGGTTGCTTCGGGATGAAGCTGCTTGCTGAATTGTAAATCTGGATCCGGATGATAAATAAAATGGCCGTCTGCATCGACCAGCCACATACTGTCAATGATCCCTTGGTTTTTAGTGAAGGTGGCCAGAATACTGCTTGCATCAATATTCATGATTAAAAAACCGAACCGTTCCCGATGACTAAAAAATATCGGGGTGATAATGCGTAAAGTCGGCTGGAGTGGATAGGCAATTTTTCCGTGTTCAATATTGAGATTGATTGGCGCAACATGGATTTCATTCGGCTGAAGCCGGGAAGCGGCAGAATAGTAGTCTTCTTGAGATTTATGTTGCAGAAAAGCCTCGGGGACTCTGACAACTTTGCCCCCGTCACGATCAACACGGAGGAACTCTTTTCCTTTATCGTTCACGGAAATAATCCGGAGTTGCTTAATATCCGGCTGGTTTTCGATCAGCGCTTGAAAAATGACTGCAAGTCGATTGAGCCATTGTGTTGTTGTGGTTGAATCTTTCGGATCAAGGCCATTATTTTCAAGCGCACGGGTGAGTCCTGAAATCGGGGGCGTATTGTGGAGAAATTTAACCAGTGCAATTTTACTGGCAATTGCCGCTTCGATTTTTTTAACTTCATAAATGGTATCGTCAACGAGTGCCGCTTTGGCTTCAGCCGCAATCTGCTTGGTGGCATAGGCGTTATATTTGACGATGATGACCCCTGCGAGTATCAGTACGGTGATAAATATGATGATGTAGGATGATTTTGCGACCATGAGCCAGCCTTCTCGTATTGTCTTATGCTTTCCTGTCGGATTAACCCCGAATCGAATTCACTGCATCGGATGATGGGGCTTTCAATTCGTAGCATGTTAATTCTGGCAAATGTTCATCCTAGTGATGACACGGTTTAACTTCTGTCAGGATGAAACAGTTTCTCCCCGCCTGTTTTGCATCGTAGAGGGCGTGGTCAGCCACTTCTATCGCCTCGTCGAGGTGTTGCGGGAGCTTCGCCCAGTCGAAAGTTGTAACACCGATACTGACGGTTACATGTCCGAGTGGGGCTGATTGGTGTTCAATATGCTGTCCGGAGATCGTGTTGAGCAGCACTACGGTTATTTTTTGTGCCCCTTCGCGGTCGGTATTCGGCAGTAGTGCCGTAAACTCTTCACCGCCATAGCGAAAAACTCGATCGGAAGTGCGTTTGATCGTGCTTTTCAGAATCTTTGCGACCTGTTGCAGGCACTTATCTCCCTGAAGATGACCATAATGGTCGTTGTACTGCTTGAAATGATCGATGTCGATCATCAGCAATGAAAGGGGATGTCCATTGCGCTGACAGACACCTTTGAGCATCGGATAGGTGTTATCTAACGCGCGGCGGTTGGAGAGCTGGGTCAGGCCATCCCGGGTTGAGAGGGTGGTCAGCAGTTCGGTGGTGAGCTTATACCGCATGTGCATTTTTACGCGGTGCTCTAAAGTGACAAAATTGAAAGGTTTGGTAATAAAGTCAGCACAGCCGGCTTCCCAGCAGCGAATTTGCGTATCGTCATTATCATGTGACGTGATGAAAAGAATCGGAATATGGGCCAGTGGCGGAGAGGATTTCATCTGTTGGCAGATCTCCCAACCGCTTATGCCTTCCATCATGATATCCAGCAGGATCAGGTCCGGTATGTTGTCATTGGCTCGTTTGACTGCTTCCCGGCCATCTTGCACCAGTTCTGTCTGAAATGTTTCTGACAGACAGGTATCGAGCAACTCAAGATTCATTGGGTCATCATCAATGATCAACACTCGGGCATTGTTGTAACGTTCTTCCAATTCATCAAGCACCGAACTTTCCTTCTATTTCCTTATAACGATGACCCGGCGTTTTCCATGCGAACTTATTTTTTGAAGTGTTCTTGATTTTAAAGTCTCACCAAAGTGTGACGTGATGGATTGATTCGGGGTCGGTGATCAATCCATTGGAGCGACAGGTATCACGTCATACCGATTCAATCAGGATATGAGTCCATTTTGGTATTATCACATTAACAATAGCACCAAAATTGATATTTGGGTCGGCGGGCGGGTCGCACGACCCTGACAGTGAACCTCCGCGGGCGCAGATAGCCGCGCGGAGTACCATTAATGGTGAATGGTGAATGGTGCAGGCGAGTTTAGTTCAGATAAGCTTTTAGTCCATCGACCAAACGTCTGACGGCTTCGGTCAGTTCTTCCGGGTTGGCATTGGTAAAATTCAATCGCAATGCCGCAGGCAATGGCGCGCCATCCGGATAAAATACCGGGCTTGGGACGACGGCCACACCTTGCTCCAACATGGTTTTTGCCAGCGCAAATGTGTCGCAATCCGGTAATGAAAGCCAGATGAACATGCCGCCGGCGATTGGTTTGAGGTGACAACGCTCTGGCAGTTGTTGACGCAGCGCTGTATACAGACAGTCATAACGTGACTGATATAAGCGACGAATCTGTTGAATATGTTGATCAAAATCGGGGTGTTGCAGTAGTCCAAGCAGCAGCGCTTGCATCGGCACACTGGAATGGAGATCCGCGCCCTGTTTGACTTTAATCAATGGCTCTAGATCACCGTGCTTTCCTGTCACCACACCGATTCTCAGCCCCGGAGAGGCAATTTTTGAAAATGAACGCAATACAATGGCGTGGTTCGGACAGAAATCAGAAACCATCGGCAGTGCTTCACCGCTGAAGCGTAGCTCGCGATAGGGCGCATCTTCAATGAAAACCACGTTGTATTGAGAGCAGAGTGCCGCAACTTGCTGGCGGACTGCCAGTGTCCAGCAGACGCCGGTCGGGTTGTGGAAATCTGGTACGGCATAGAAGGCTTTTGGCTTTTGTTGCTGGAAGCTCTGTTCAAGTAACCTGATGTCCGGACCATCTTCGGTTTGCGGCACAGTGACAATATTGGCCTGAACCAGATTGAAAACCTGCATGGCACCCAAATAACTGGGGGCTTCCATCACAATGGTGTCTTGGGGATTAAAGTAAGCTCTGGCAATCAGATCCAAGCCCTGTTGTGACCCGGTACAGATCATGGCAGCGTGGGTATCGGGTAATTGATACAAGTTGTGCAGGTAGTCGAGCAACGGTTCATAACCCGCAGTTGCGCCGTATTGAAAGACTTCTGGCATGTGCGCCAGTTGCTTGAGCATCGGTTGCATCAGGGCAATCGGAAACGTCTGCTCGTCTGGCAGGCCACCGGCCAGCGAGATCACATTTTTATTGGTGGCGGCACTGAGGATTTCCCGAATATAAGATGAACGGGTCTGTTGTAATGAATGCGCAATTTCCATGTCTGTTCCTGTTTGGTGTTTATTGTGTCGGGCTGTTTTCTGATGGAGTACAGCCTCTGGAAGGAAATAGTACAGGGGATTGCTTAAATGCAAATGTCCATTTATGCTTAACAATATGTCCATTTATGCGATTTCTCTGCCGTGAACCCCCATCATATCTCCCGCATCAATGATATTCTTTTTTATATTCACAAAGATATCAGTAGAGAGCTGTCAGCCAAGGCGCTCGCCGAGGTGGCCGCTTATTCTGAGCAGCATTTCCACCGAGTGTTTAAACGAACGGTTGGTGAGTCAATTCATCAATATATCCGGCGCACACGGATGGAATATGCAGCCAATCAACTGATGTTTGATCCGACATCTTCTGTGTCCGAAATTGCTAATAACTGTGGTTTCAGTTCGGCATCCTCGTTTAGTCGGGCGTTTAAGGCAACTTTTCATCTGTATCCCGGTCAGTGGCGACAGCATGATATGGAAGTCGCAGAAAAACCGTATCTCAAAGACCCTGAAATTGCGGCCGGATACCAGCGCGTCGCCACTTGCCCGCTCCAACCGGCGAAAATCCTCGATGTGCCGGGGCGCATGGCTGCTTACGTGCGACATACGGGATACAATCGTTCGATTCGCCATGCGTGGTTAGTGCTGCAAGCGTGGGCGGACAGCGAAGGGCGGGATTTTTCCACTCAGTTTGGGTTGCATCATTCGAATCCCGCTTGGGTCGCGCTGGACAAATGCCGTTACGTCGCCTGCCTTGAAATCGACCGGCCCTTGTCGTTTCGGGGGGTGGTCAATCAAATGATGATCCCCGGTGGTTTACATGCCGTGTTTCATTTACAGGGCGTCTATGGTGACCTGTTGCCATATATCAGCCTGATTATGGAACAGTGGTTACCGACTTCTGGGTTTAAGCTGCGTTCGACACCGGCTTACGTTCACTACCAGCAAAATCATTTTCTTCATCCTGAGGAACAGTTTGAGTTGGATTTTTATCTGCCGGTGAAGTTTTTTTAGATACATTGACCTCTCCGTCATTGCGTCATCGACGCTGAGGGCATTTCCCATTGTATAGGGGTAAGATGCCCTAATCTGTCAATGCTACCTTATTCATACGGTTCTGTGAGATCAAACGAATTAATATCAATGTAAAAGCAGTAGTGTCTACCAGCATCATACAGATAATGGTGGGTTAAACGGGCTGTGAGTCCTTTGACTCAAGCAATTCGTAATTTTTAAGGAATTCAAGCATTGGACATTCCACGGATTTTCAATATTACAGAAAGTGCACACCGCATCCACAATCCATTCACGCCTGACAAGTTCGCGACTCTCGGTGCTGCGTTACGGCTTGCACCGGAGGACCGCATTCTGGATCTCGGCAGTGGCTCGGGTGAGATGCTTTGTACCTGGGCCCGTGACTACGGTATTGTCGGCACCGGTATCGACATGAGCCCGTTGTTTACGACACAGGCAAAACAGCGAGCTGAAGCACTCGGCGTTGCCCATCAAATTAAGTTTATTCACAACGATGCCGCAGGTTACGTCTCTGACGAGCAAGTCGATGTCGCTGCTTGTGTCGGTGCCACATGGATTGGTGGCGGTGTCGCCGGAACCATCGAGCTTCTGGCAAAAAGTTTGCGACCTCGCGGTATCATTCTGATTGGTGAACCTTACTGGCGACAGGTGCCGCCAACGGAAGAGATAGCCAAAAAGTGTCTTGCTAACGCAATCTCCGACTTTCTCAGTCTGCCAGAGTTGCTCGCGTCGATTGGTCACCTCGGTTACGACGTGGTTGAGATGGTTCTCGCCAATCAAGATGGTTGGGACCGATACGAAGCGGCCAAGTGGCTCACAATGCGCCGCTGGCTTGAAGAAAACCCTAACGATGAGTTGGCTGAAGAGATCCGCGCCAAACTGAGTACAGAGCCTGTACGCCATGCCGCCTACACGCGGGAGTATTTGGGGTGGGGTGTGTTTGCGTTGATGCCACGGCTGACTTGAATGAAGTGAAGCATGGTCAGATATTTTTCTGCCCAGCCTCCGGCCCCCGAATTTTGACGCACAATTTAGTTTCTCGATTTCAGTAACATCGGTACTCAGTGCGCCAGTTACTCTTGCCAAGATGCAAGCGTAACCAGAAAATCTTCTTGTTTGGCTGAGTCAGGTGTTGTCCAGAACCGTCTTTTACGGGCGTCCTGCCCGGAAAAGCCTAACCATTCTTCCTTGAATGGTTTTCTTGGTTCGGTGGTTTGTTTGAGTTGAGTGAAACATGTTAAAAGCCGACTTGGTTGCTTTCGAAGATGGAAAGTAATCGCGCACCAAACCACTGCATCACAATTTTCACTGATTGTTAAAACGCTGCAATTTTGTACAAACCTTATCGATATCAAAAAATATCATGTGTATATCAATTTTTCTGGCGGTGGTAAGTGATACAGAACAATGACAGGATGTTATACGGCAGGATGCTGCCTAATAATTGTTAGTTGCTTAATCAGCTTCAGCTACTCAATTGGGAATTTTTGCTTTTGATGAAGAACTCGCATAATACGAATATTAGAATCATCGACAAAGTACGAAACGATCATTGATACTTCAGAAATGATAAGTAATCGACCTCGAATTCCATCACGTTGAACACCCATTAATGGTTGATCGTTAAGGTTTTCAACTTTAGCTTCAATAATGTCGTCGGTTCTTTCTGCGACATCAGGGTTAAAATCATATAGAAATTCAAAGATTTTTTCGCGGTCATTTAAAGATTCTTCTTCCCAGTAAATCATTACTGACCTCGATTACGAATTTTAGCTTTGCGTGCAGCCATGCGATTTTTGGCAGACTCATGGTCAACAAACACAGCACGGCCAGAATCAAATTTGTCAAATGCGAGATTAACTTGTTCAGTAAGCCAACCATCGTGGGATAATGCTTTACGTTGTTGTTCTGCTAGCTGTTCAGTGAGTTCGCGGCAAGCGTCACTAAGAGTTCGACCTTGGCTTTCAGCCATTTGTTGGGCTAAACGTTTTGTTTCTTCATCAACACGAAACTGAATTCTGGTATCCATGAGTAACTCCTGAATTTTTTGTGTGTACAAATGTTAGCACTGGTATTGGTGAAGGGCAATTAACAAATCGAAGCAATTGACAAAAATACCTGTCATGAATTTTGGTCCCCCATTCGCAAAGGCACATAACAAACGCGTCAATTGGGACTGGTTTTCCGCTGGCGCTACAAACCAACCCATTACGCGGGCGCTGACGGATCCCTTCATGATTTTTCAAGCCCTGAATCGCGGCGACGTGCAGAATGTCGAGCGTGAAGGACGATCGAGCCTGGACAGGCTGTTTACGGGGCTTGAGGACGTTAGCAGCGAGGAGCATGAAATGCGAATTTACTGAAAGAGGATAGATTGTTATCTTTACTGGCGACAAACAAATTAGACAGGAACAAAGATATGACTATCAACGAAAACGAAACTGCCGTCACTGTGGTTCTATGGGAAGCGAAGGCGAAACCAGGCCGCGAAGCGGATATGAAGGCTTTTATAGCCAATGCAGTTACTGCATCGCGCCATGACGCCGGCAACATCGACTATGAGGCACATGAAGTTGAGGGTGAACCTGGAGTGTTTATCATCTACGAGCGCTGGATCAGTCGCGCAGCGCTTGATGCTCATCTCGGCGCTCCCCGGATGCAATCATTGGTACCTCAACTTATGGACATGATGGACGGTTCTATTGAAGACGGCATACGTATCCTTCGTTCTTTCAGACCGGCTGAATGAGTTTAGGAATCAAAAAGGTCAGATGGGTTCTTCCCAGCCTTCGGCCCCCCGAATTTTGACGGACAATTACGTTTTGCGATTTCAGAGGCATTGGCACTCTGTGCGCCAGTTCATCTTTCAGAGATGAAAGACGAACCAGAAAATCTTTTTTGTTTGACGGCGTCGCACGTTGTCCAGAACCGACTTTTACGGACGTCCTGCCCGGAAAAGCCTAACCATTCATCCGTGAATGATTTTCTTGGTTGGGTGGTTGATTTGAATTGAGTGAAATCTAAAGAAAGTCGATTTGGTCGCTGCTCTCAGGGGGAAAAATCCCGGATGGATTTTTCAGGATTGCTTGAGCAGGATGCGAATCAATCCGACCCTGATAACGCGTACTGAACCTAAAAAGATGCTTTTGGTTCCTTTTGCATCATCAAAAGGAACTGGGGCGCTGTCGGAGATGTCATTGAAATCGGCAAAAATAATCGCGCACCAAACCGCTGCACCTCAATTTTTATATTCCCCAGCCATTGGCCCCAAATTTTGACGCACAATCTCGTTTTTCGGTTTCAGAGGCATTGGCACTCTGTGCGCCAGTTCATCTTTCAGAGATGAAAGACGAACCAGAAAATCTTTTTTGTTTGACGGCGTCGCACGTTGTCCAGAACCGACTTTTACGGACGTCCTGCCCGGAAAAGCCTAACCATTCTCCCGGAATGGTTTTCTTGGTTGGGTGGTTGATTTGAATTGAGTGAAATCTAAAGAAAGTCGATTTGGTCGCTGCTCTCAGGGGGAAAAATCAGGACGAACTTTTTATTTTTGTTTATAACCAAATGATTTTATTGAAATTAATTAAAATTTTGCTTATTAAAAAACCGATTTTATACACGCATTGCTACACGCAATTGTTTTGAATAATCATAGACTTACATGAACAACAATGAAGTACCTAATTTAAGGTTTGCTTGATTTTTAAACATATTGACTATCTTTGCAAGTCCTGATTTTGCAGGAAAAGGGCTGATACAAAAAGAGCCACAACATTATGCGGCTCTGAATGGCTTCCGTTTTAAATAACAGCTTTACTTATAGTTGGGCTTTATTTAGTAATGACTGACTAATTCAATGATTTTAGGATCAACACCTACGATTTTATGAATCAATTCACGAACGGAACAGCCATCATCTTTTTCATCAGGGTTAGCACCATATTCAAGCAATATTTTCACAACCTCATAAGGAATTGGCATTCGATCAAAAGCCATTCTCAACGCACTAATACCATCAGCATCTTGATGTTCGATCATCTTATCCGCACCGTTTTCCAACAAGAGCCGGATCCCCTCAACGTTGCGTTGGCGAACGGCATATATCAGTGGCGTATAGCCATAGCTATCAATTGCGTTGACATCCAGCCCTTGGTCAATCAGATATTGGATAGATACCGGTGGAGTTTTTCTAGTTACCGATTTGAATGCGTAATGTAAATATGTCCATTTATCATTAGCCGTGATTCGATGAATGTCCTTGCCGTTTGCAATTGATCTTTTCACAGTTTCAATGTCACCACGAACTATAGCTGAGTAAGGTTGATTATCTACATTATTCATTGTGATCTCCTGTCACTTAAAAAGTCTTTCATGTCTTCCAAAATATCCTCTAATTCATCACTGCCCGGTTTCTCATTGACATGACTAAGGTTGGTCTTGGCATCCTCAATCAGAAAATAGTCAGGGTGTGAATTCACAAAATCATTCAATTCTTCCTGAGTCATACTCATCTCATCAGCCGCTCTGAGTATCCGTCGGTTTTCCAAGCCTTTTTTATGTCCATAATGCCAGTCGGTTAAGACTTTGCCTTTTTTATCCGTGAAGTTACCATTTTCATCTCTTAAAGCCTCTGCTTCAATCTGCCGTTTGGTATCAGCCCTCAACGTTGTCCGGTCAAGGTTTGGTTTCGGGTACTTGCTCGCACCAAACTGACCATTCGGTTGACGGATTTGATGACTATAGACCACATACAGTGGTGGTAATCCGGTATCGGCCGGAAAGGTCAGAATATAGTCTTGTAAATCCGCATCAGCAATTGGCGTGATGTAGGTGTTATCAAATTCTTGGCCTTGCTCAGCCTCCGGATACACCCAGATATTGTAAGTTTTCAGGTCAGGAATCGGATTAACCAGAATCGGTTTACCGCCAAAATCGCCGCTCATCGGTATCCATTCAATAGTGACATCCGGCTCTAACGCAACGACAAATTTATCACCGACCCGAGTCACTTCACGCTTGGGAATATCTGCCCCATTGACGTGATAGCCGTAAATCCGATTATCAGCATTGAACCCTAAGCGGATATTGGTTTCAACCGTGGTTTTATCCATCAGGTCATTTTCATTGTACAGCGTGCCGTCACCAAACTGGCTGGGCAGAAATGCGGCCAGAATGCCAGCCCGACCGACAATTTTCATCGTCAGGTTCGGCAGCTCTGCCAGTGCTGCACCACCAATACGCGTTAAAAAAGCGTCTTCAGTCGCTGCCGTCCCAATCCCCTGACCAATCGCCAGCGTATAGGTAGCATACTCACCCAGAGAAGAGAGTTGCTCTCTTTGTGTACCGATATCACACGTTCCTCTCGGCACAAGGGCAGATTTGGCAAAACGTGAGGGTTTGAGCGGTGACTTGTTAAACGAGTCTTGCCATGATAACGGGGGCAGTTGAATATTATCTAATTCCTGTATTCGTTCCTGACGCTGTTTTGCCAGCCGCTCGGCTAAAGTGAGTTTCACAGGTTCACGTTCAACATAAGGCTCGGTATACACCGAGGCATTCACACTGCCGGAATAAGTCGAACCAATGCCGTGATTAACCAGCTCAACCCGTGCGGTATAGGCCTTGTATGCCAGCCAGTCGAGCTGAGGCTCAACCTCGGGATTGACTCGCCAGTATCGATTGCCCCATTCATCCCGATCCCGAATCAATAAGGGGATGGATGGTGTATCAGTGAGTAAGACTTGATGGCCGCTGCGTAGCTGTTCGAGAAAATCAGAACAGCGTATTCCGGCAGGCGTCACGGATTTGATATCCGATTCGTGCAGGGATGAAAAATCCCCTTCAACCTGAGCAAATTCATACCTCATTAGGTTGTAGATTTGAATGGTTTGATAGTTCATTTGACGTTGTGTCTGTATGAATTCAGTTCATATCGATATAGGAGAAGTATTGTACAACAGCGTCATAAAAGATGATCCATTATCAATAGAATCAGATGGTTAATATGGTTTACATTCCATAAATAGGGGGATTTACTGCCTTATTGATGAATAGTAATCACGTTGATGCTACTTCTCAGCTTTTGGTCGTTCATAGATCCCGTCAAAAGAGACCAGCTGAACTTCGATTACCCCACCAAAGTATTCAATTTTGACTCGTGGGTCATCTTGCTGTTTTAGCTGAGCGCTGAAGGTTTCATAAAGGGATGCAATAAACTCTCTGACAGGTTGATCAGCATCAAGCAGAGAGTGAGATGATTTATCTTGTTTCATAAGCCTACCAACATCGTGTGTAACAAATGAGCGATGACGCAATGCAACCGCTTCTGTTTATTCTTATTTATATGAATGATTTATATTTTGCTCTCCATTTCTAAAAGGAGAAACACAATGGAAATCAATCAAATTATTCTCAATGAAAATCTATTCAGATATGCTTTATATCGGAATGAACAATCTGATGAGTATGTGATACTTCTATTAGGTTCTTTGCAAGAGTATTTACACAGACTTTAATGTCAGATCATCCTGATATCCCAAGAAATAAAGCGATAGCAAAAGCTATAAAACAGAATATATCTAAATTTTCAGATGAAAGACGAAATATTTTTTGAGATATTGATAGAATTAATTTTAAAAAAATCATCAAAAATATAATACACATGCATTAATTAAATATAGAAAATAATCAGATAGTTAAGATATCAATTTTTATAGTTGTTTTTTCTTACCAAGGAATGCATACGATTCTAGTTTTTTAGCACATATCAAGTCAACTTAAAATTATACTCTTTTATTGATAATTGGGATATTAATTGAATCACTTCATGTTTTTGATGAAGGTTGAGCCGACGGAAGGCTTCTACAATCAGAATATCTCTATAATGCTGATATCGTCTCAGTTGGTGGAAGGCATAAAACTGCTTCATCTCACTTGTAAAATCAGCATGAGAGTTTGTATTAAAACCAAGGCGAACCCTAGCACCAATTGATATGGAGAACGGGACCGTTTTACGCTCATTTTCCAAGACATCGTACTGATATTTTGATAGCCCTAAGACTCTCGCCATGATGTTAGGTGATATACCATTTTCGAGTCGAAACCTCTTCATCATAATGGCGACAGAGCGATAATAATCAATCGCAAAAGCTTGTAAATCTAATACACTGGGTGGGAACAGTTGGTCATATTCTTTTTTACTGTAAAAATTATCTTTTACATTATTTTTGAAGATTAAAAAACTCTGTTTTGAATCGTTATCAAGTAACATATAGACCACGTCAAGAATGGAATTAAATTGTTTAGACGATAACCTACCAATATATATCAATGCTTTTATAGCACTATCATCCATTCCACGGAATTGCTCTTTTACCTTTAAGCCATAGTAAAAGCTGGTTGAAGGAACCATTGTGACCCATGAATAGGCAGCAACAAAATGAATTGGTCTCATTGATAAATAACTTTGTTGCATATATTTTTTCAAAGTTTCTCCGCTAAGTCCTCTAAATCGTTTTTGCAATTCATTAAAAGTAATTCCTTGTATTCTTTTTACATAAGACATTCCCATAGCAATATCAGAGTCTATATTTTTCAATGTCTCATTTAAGTGTGCGATTTCTTGATCAGATGCAATTACAATTTTGTTGTTCTTTTGATTAGCCATATACAAACTAGCCTAATAATGAATATCCCATTAATTACATAGGCACAGAGGTTATTAATTTTTTCAGATATGTCAATCTTGTTTGTGTGTCATTTTGCTCACAATATCTATGAATAATTAATTTTACATCATCTGTTCAATATATGTTTTCACTAATCGCTATTATTAATTAACACAAAATACACTTATTCACAGAACTCCAAGTTAAAAGAAGGTGCTAAGCCGGACTCTATCTGCCACGCAAAGACACGGGTGATGAATTCACGTCCGGCAGTTATCACCCCTTTTAAAGCCCTGACCAATTCGTTATCACAATATTGGCTGGTTTTCACCGCTCCGGTGGTTTGGTTAACAGCAAGCTTATAATAGGGCTTAAATACCTGTGCTTGGCGCTCACAGAATACACCGCCCATTTGCTGAAGATATCACCGGCCTGTGGTTAGAAGCCGCCGAGAAAGAGCTAGGCTCTCCGGTGCCGTCGCAAATTGCGGATCAGCTCAGAGGACAGAAGTTCGAAAGCTTTGACAAGTTCAGGGAAAGCTTTTGGTTGACAGTGAGTGAAGACGGAAATTTGTTATCGCAGTTTGCGTCAAAGAACCAACGATTAATCAAAAAAGGACGTTCACCTTTTGCTTTACCTCAAGAACATGTTGGTAAAAGAAGTCGATATGAAATTCATCATGTAGAAGAAATTCAGCATGGTGGTAAAGTCTATGATGTTGATAATATGAGAGTTATGACGCCTAAAAGTCATATAAATATTCATAGGAAATAACAAAATGAAATTAAAAGATAGCTTACAAGATTATACAGAAAATGAGTTTCTCATTACTTTGGAATGGTTCTGGGATGGTGAAGGTTCGGAAGAAGATGAATTTGTCTATCAGTTCAATCAGATCGTACGCCATCCAGAGAAAAGCGCTCTATTAACTCATCCAAAATCACACCAAGAAGATTCTCCCGAAGGTGTTATTCAAGAGTTGAAACGATGGTATGCCGAACAAGGATTACCATGCTTTAAGGATTGATTCAGTCTTTTTAATTTCCGGTCTTTGGCTCCTCAATTTGACGCACAATCTCGTTTTTCGGTTTCAGGGGGATTGGTGCTCTGTGCGCCAGTTCATCTTTCAGAGATGAAAGACGAACTAGGAAATCTTTTTTATTTGGCTGAGTTGCGGGTTGTCCAGAACCCGCTTTTACGGGCGTCCTGCCCGGAAAAGCCTAATCATTCTTCCTTGAATGGTTTTCTTGGTTTGTAGATTTATTTGAATTCAGTGAAACATTCTAAAAGGCAATTGGATCGATGGGCTCAGGGTAAAAATTCATGGATGAATTTTAAGCTATCCCTTAACAAAAAGACTGAGCAGGAGCGAATAAAAGCGACCCGGGCCGCGACCACGAACTAAAACGTTCTTTTGGGTACTTTTGGAACGCCAAAAGTATCTGGGGCGCGTGCATCAGATGTCGCAGAAATTAATAAACTCATTGCGCCTCAAACAACAGAGCCACAATGTTCATCTCCCCAGCCTCCGGCCCCAAATTTTGACGCACCATTGCGTTACTCAATTTCAGATGCATCGGTGTTCTGTGCGCCAGTTCATCTTTCAGAGATGAAAGACGAACCAGAAAATCTTTTTTTGTTTGACGGCGTCGCATATTGTCCAGAACCAGCTTTTACGGGCGTCCTGCCCGGAAAAGCCTAACCATTCATCCGTGAATGGTTTTCTTGGTTGAGTGGTTGATTTGAAGTTGGGCGCAACATTTTTAAAAGCCAATTCCCTGATGATCAAAACGCTGCAATTTTGTACAAAAACCTACCGGCATCAAAAAATATCACATTAGTGCCAATTCTTTCTGGCGATTTTCTGCAAGATCTCCAATGCTATATACAGTGTTTTGAGGCTCACTCGCGAACAAATGGGGCTTATCCGAGATGTGTCTAAGGGTGGGAACGTTAGTCAATCATTTGTGAGTGAGTTAGACAGCGTTGTGCTGTGGTTTCTGACGTAGTGATATTTTTTACTGGAATTTTGTCTGTATTTTCATGCGATTAGGACAGAAATTTCATCGAGTGTCAGTAAGTTATACAGAAGTATTCCTATAGAGTGGTTCTATAATAAACTGTTCGCATTTCAAGAATAGGAAAATTGCTGATTTTGACTCGCCAAAATCAAATGGAGACTTCGCAATGCATCCATTAGAACAACTTCTCAGAAAAAATGAATTGTGGTTAATGCGTCGTATCCGTGATTATGCCGTGGAAAGAGATTACAGCCGTTATACTTCGACTTTAGAAGAAGCTTGGAGGATTTCAATTGTTGGGTTGACAGACTCCATCATATCGGCACTTACTATTTCGGAAGATCCTTGGGAATTGTCCCCCGAAGATACCTACATTTCCGACCCCATTGCAGCTTTCGGAGTTCTTGAGGCTCAGAAGCATAGATCCCGCGGAGTTACGCTTGAGATGTTCCTGGGTTTGATGAAGTATTACCGACAAACATACCTTGATTTGCTCCGAAAGTCCTACCCTATAGGGCAGGTATCTAAAGAGGAACCTCTAAACGAAGTCAATAATGATAGAGAGAAGTATTCCCATTTTATTGAGCGGGTTTTTGATCGGATCGAAATAGCTTTTTGTGCCGAATGGGGCAGGAGCGATACAATGAACCGGGCTATTGGAGAACTGCAGGAAACCAACCGCCGGATCACCAATGAGAAGAACAAGTTTCTTACCATTTTCGAAAGTATGCCGACGGCAGTTTTTCTACTGGATGATAAAAGACGTATCGTTCATATGAATTTTTCTGGGGCACAGATGATCGATCCCACAGCTAAATCGGGTGGACACTATTATTCACATCCTGATGACAGAATACCTTTTCCATGGTTGGAAGATGAGTTGTCTCGTTTTTATGAGACAGGCGATGAAAAAGAATACGAGTATTTAATTGAATTGCCGGACAAGGATGAATGCCAGGTGTTGGCGCGTTTTCATCCCATGGAGGATATTAGTTTTAAGTACACAGGCAAAGTTGTCATTCTCCAAGATATTACTGAAAGAAAAAAAGCTGAAAAAGAATTAAAACAAACACAGACATATATAATTCATCAGGAGAAAATGGCGTCCATCGGGCAACTGGCAGCAGGTGTGGCGCACGAAATAAACAACCCGATGGGATTTATCATAAGCAACCTTTCCAGCCTCAGGAAATATATTGAGTGTCTGACTGAATTCATTACTGTGGAGGATCAGGCGATAGCCCTTGCGGACATTCCCAACGACTTCCAGTTGGCTGAAATCAGGGAAAAACTCAAGATCGATTATATATCGGAGGATGTAAAAGAGCTCATAGTTGAGAGTCTGGACGGCGCTGAACGAGTAAAGCACATTGTTCAGGAGTTAAAGACTTTTTCCAGGATAGATCAAGCCGATTACACATTAATCGATCTGAACGAGACAATAAAGACTACAATGAATATTGCTTGGAACGAGATCAAATATGTAGCCACTCTCGAACATGAGTTCGGAAATATCCCTAAAATTAACTGTTATCCACAGCAGTTGAACCAAGTTTTTCTTAATCTTCTGGTCAATGCGGCCCAAGCAATCAAGGACCAGGGAACAATCACGGTGCGCACTTGGTGTGATGAAAAAAATATTAATGTATCTATTACCGATACCGGTGGTGGAATTTTACCAAAAGATTTGGCCCGGATATTTGAACCTTTTTATACCACAAAGGATGTTGGTAAAGGAACGGGTCTTGGACTTTCTATCAGCTATGGCATTATTCAAAACCATGGTGGTGAAATTAGAGTTGAGAGTGAAATTGGCAAAGGTAGTACTTTCACGGTAACGCTTCCAATACATAAATGAACCGACTGTCCCTTTAGGGATAAAATTGAGGAAAGTGATTGCGCACCAAACCGCTGCACCTCAATTTTTATATTCCCCAGCCATTGGCCCCAAATTTTGACGCACCATTGCGTTACTCAATTTCAGAGGCATTGGCACTCTGTGCGACAGTTCATCTTTCAGAGATGAAAGACGAACCAGAAAATCTTTTTTTGTTTGACGGCGTCGCACGTTGTCCAGAACCGGCTTTTACGGGCGTCCTGCCCGGAAAAGCTTAACCATTCTTCCTTGAATGGTTTTCTTGGTTTGTAGATTTATTTGAATTCAGTGAAACATTCTAAAAGGCAATTGGATCGATGGGCTCAGGGTAAAAATTCATGGATGAATTTTAAGCTTTTCGTGAGCAGGAGCGAATAAAAGCGACCCGGGCAGCGACCACGAACTAAAACGTTCTTTTGGGTACTTTTGGAACGCCAAAAGTATCTGGGGCGCGTGCATCAGATGTCGCAGAAATTAATAAACTCATTGCGCCTCAAACAACAGAGCCACAATGTTCATCTCCCCAGCCATTGGCACCGAATTTTGACGCACAATTGCGTTACTCAATTTCAGAGGCTTCTGAGCTCTGTGCGCCAGTTCATCTTTCAGAGATGAAAGACGAACCAGAAAATCTTTTTTGTTTGGCTGAGTTGCGTGTTGTCCAGAACCGGCTTTTACGGGCGTCCTGCCCGGAAAAAGCCTAATCATTCTCCCGGAATGGTTTTCTTGGTTGAGTGGTTGATTTGACGTTGGGCGCAACATTTTTAAAAGCCAATCTCCTGATGATTAAAACGCTGCAATTTCGTACAAACCTTATTGATGTCAAAAATGTCATGTTTATGTCAATTTTTACTGGCGATTTTCAGTAACATATTCAATGCTATGTAGGGTGTTTTGATGATTATTCGCAAACGCATGGTAATGATACGAGATGTATATATGGTGGTGGGAATGTTAGTCAATCATTTGTGAGCAAATTAGATAGCGTTGTACTGTGATTTCTGATGTAATGACATTTTTTACTGGCATTTTGTCTGTATTTTCATGCGTTTAGGACAGAAGTTTCATTGAGTGTCAGTAAGTTATACAGAAGTATCCCTATAGAGTGGCTCTGTATAATAAACTGTTATAACACTTTCCGGAGTGTCAGCATGGAGGCAATAATATGGACATAAAAAGAGTACACAATGCACAATGTCATTGTGGTGCAGTTGAATTGGAACTAACGATGCCAAATGGACTAGAAGACCCTCGTCGTTGCTCTTGTTCTATGTGTAGGAAGCGCGGAGCAATTGCTGCATCAGTCTTGCTTGAAAACCTCAAAATTGTAAAAGGTGAAGATAACTTGACCCTTTATCAATTTAATACCATGACGGCGAAGCACTACTTTTGTAAAACTTGCGGCATATACACTCATCACCAAAGGCGCTCCAATCCACATCAATTCGCAATTAATGTTGCGTGTCTTGAAGGTGTTAATCCTTATGATTTGGAGCCAGTCAAAATTTACGATGGTATTCATCACCCAAAAGACAGCATTAACTTGTAAGCGCAAATGTTGAGGCGTGTTATAACAAGGCGTTTAAGGCAGATTCGCAACGCATGGCATTTTCGGTTTGCTTTGAATTTAGTGTTTACGGCACAATGATTTAGGTTAAGTGGAGGTGTCGCTCACTACTTAACGCGGCGTTATACCCTTCCAACCAAGGAACATATTAATGAATTCAAGTGAAGATAAAATCGTAGTTCCTTCAGTTCTTAAAGAGTTTGAAGATGACCTTAAAAAGCTACAACGTGAATATATCTCAGTTGAAGCTAAAGCATTAAATACCGGCCTTTCAGCCGACCCGTTGAATCTAACTAGAAGCAAGTTTCTTGGTTTTCCTTTTTATCCAATTGATTCTGAATACCCAATGGATAAGGCTGGTAACCCAATGGTTTTGCTAGCTCAAATAAATTTTTCAGAAACTCCTAGTCTAGAAGGCTTTCCATCTTCTGGCTTGTTACAGCTTTTCTTCCCTACCGATGACTGGTGGGATATGGATTCAGGAAAAATAATCTTCCATAAAGAGAGTGATCTTGAAAAAAGTGCGGTCACTGATTTTTCATTTATTAATGAGAAACTTTATGAAGAGCTACCGATCAATAGAATTCATGAGATGATATTCAAGAAGGCTATAGATACAGGCTGTAGTGAAGATTCACAATTCTCCTTTATGTTTGGTTCTAAAGATTATTGGGACTTCGAAGAAGGCTTAAATGATGCTGGTAAAGCGGAGTTTGATAACTACTTCTCTTCAACAGGGCATAAAATTGGAGGCTACGCTGATTTTACCCAGGGCGATCCTCGAGATTACAGTAAAGAACAAAGAAATGATGTTCAGTTGCTTCAAATAGACGTCGATGATTATATTATGTTTGGCGATAGCGGAATTGGACATATTTTCATTAACCCTGAAGATCTAAAAGCAGAAAAATTTGAGAATGCTTATTTTTACTGGGACTGCTGTTAACCTAAATTTTTGGCATAACCAGAGGCTATGCCGTCAATAATGAATTTTTACCCATATTAGCGTCCCATTTGCTTCCGTCTCTGAGCATCGAATTGAGGATAACAACCATTTTTCCGATGCAGGTAATGATTGCCACTTTCTTGGGTTTTCCAACAGCTAAAAGGCGCTGATAAGTAGCCTTAAAAACTGGATGGGTTGCAACGCAGACATCATTGCCATGTACAAAACGACACGTATTTGCGAGCCCCCTCCTTGGAGCATGCTCCTGCCTTTGTTTTGGACACTTCACCACCACTCACAAAAAGATTAAAGCAAGAAATCCGTCGCATTTTTCCCCGCAACACCGATAAAACTATGATAAACGGTGTTTTTTGTTGAACGCTTCTTTTATGCTAACGCCATTCATCCACCACCAACCCTATGCCGCGATTATGAAAACAGCACTTGACCATCTGCCCGAATATAAACAGCGTGAGCTGGCGACGATTTCAACTATTCTGCGCGACACGTTAGACGATTATCTGCAAGGTAAAGCGGGGAGTAAGAGTGAGTTCCGTATTCTGAAAATCATCCTGTTTGGCAGCCATGCGAAAGGGAATTGGGTCAAGGATCCGGTTAATGGTTATATTAGTGATTACGATATTCTGGTGATTGTGAATAAAGCAGCAATGGTTGAGGAAGATGTCGTCTGGCAACGCGCCAAAGAGCAGATTGACCGGAAAGTCACCTCTGCTCCGCTGGGTTTGATTGTGCATGATTTAAACGAAGTGAATAATCGACTGCAACAGGGGCATTATTTCTTTAAAGATATTCGCGAAGAAGGGATTGAGCTGTTTGCCGCCACACCGAAACAGCTGGTAGAGCCGGGGGATTTAACCGAGGCAGAAAAACGGGAAATCGCCCGTAAGCATTATGAGCAGTGGTTTGAGAGTGCTTCGGATTTTCTGGTGACTTATCAATTTGATAAAAATCGCGGCAAGTTGAAACAAGCAGCTTTTCTCCTTCATCAATCGACAGAACGGTTTCTTGCCGGAACGTTACTCGTCTGCACCAATTACCTACCCAAATCTCACGATATTGAAAAGCTGGGTAAACTTTGTTCACAAATCGCCCCTGATTTTGCGACGATTTTCCCGCTCGACAGCAAATTGCACCGTCGCAGTTTCCGCCGCCTACAACGGGCTTATATCGAAGCGCGTTACTCTGAACATTACGAAATCACTGAAGAAGAGCTGGCTTATCTCGAAGGGAGAGTGTTGCAGTTAAAAGCGGTCGTTGAACGGGTTTGTTTCGCGCGGATTGATTCTGCCTAACCATTCTCCTGTGAATGGTTTTCTTGGTTTAGTGGCTTATTTGAATTGAGAGAAACATTTTAAGAGCCGACTTGAACGATGCACTCAGGGTAAAAATTCATGGATGAATTTTAAGCTTTTCGTGAGCAGGAGCGAATAAAAGCGACCCGGGCAGCGACCACGAACTAAAACGTTCTTTTGGGTACTTTTGGAACGCCAAAAGTATCTGGGGCGCGTGCATCAGATGTCGCAGAAATTAATAAACTCATTGCGCCTCAAACAACAGAGCCACAATGTTCATCTCCCCAGCCTTCGGCCCCAAATTTTGACGCACAATCTCGTTTTTCGGTTTCAGAGGCTTCGGTGCTCTGTGCGCCAGTTCATCTTTCAGAGATGAAAGACGAACCAGAAAATCTTTTTTGTTTGGCTGAGTTGCGTGTTGTCCAGAACCGGCTTTTACGGGCGTCCTGCCCGGAAAAGCCTAACCATTCATCCGTGAATGGTTTTCTTGGTTGGGTGGTTTGTTTGAATTGGGTGAAACATAGCAAAAGCTGGATTGGTCACGAGACTCAGGGTGAAAAATCATGGAGGATTTTTCAATTATCCCCTAACAAAAAATCTTGAGCAGGATGCGAATCAATCCGACCCTGATTGCGTGTGCTGAACTTAAACTCAAGGCATTTTTGGGGACTTTTGCTGCTGGGCAAAAGTCTCTGGGGCGCTTTCGGAGATGCTAATGAAATCGAGGAAAGTGATTGCGTCCCAAACTCAGCATCATCCTTTTACGTTTCCAGCCATCGGCGTTGCAGTTTGACGCACAATGACGTTTTTCGGTTTCAGAGGCTTCGGTGCTCTGTGCGCCAGTTCATCTTTCAGAGATGAAAGACGAACCAGAAAATCTTTTTTGTTTGACGGCGTCGCACGTTGTCCAGAACCGGCTTTACGGGCGTCCTGCCCGGAAAAGTCTAACCATTCATCCGTGAATGGTTTTCTTGGTTGGGTGGTTTGTTTGAATTGGGTGAAACATAGCAAAAGCTGGATTGGTCACGAGACTCAGGGTGAAAAATCATGGAGGATTTTTCAATTATCCCCTAACAAAAAATCTTGAGCAGGATGCGAATCAATCCGACCCTGATAACGCGTACTGAACCCAAAAAAGATGCTTTTGGTTCCTTTTGACATCCATCAAAAGGAACTGGGGCGCATTCGACAATGCTAATGAAATCAATGAATGTGATTGCGTCCCAAACACCTGCATCATCATTCAGCCGCCACAACCGCTGAAGCGGCTGAGGGCTTAAGATAACTACCGACAATAAAGGCCACCAAACCGAGGATCAAAGTCGGCACAATCGGATGAATCCCGCTGAGATCAGGCTTGAAGAGCGCCAACGAAATATAACTGGCCAAGCCGACTATCATGCTGCTCAGCGCGCCTGTTGCCGATGCTTTCGACCAATATAACCCCAGCACTAACGGCCAGAGAAAGACAGCTTGCAAACCACCTAAAGCCATCAGATTCAGCCAGATAATCATATCTGGCGGGTGGGTGGCGGCCAAAAAGACCAGCAGCGCAAAAATCGCGGTCACCCAGACGGAAAGCCGGCTGAGTTTTCGCTCTCCCTGATCTTCGTTCAGCATCTGGGGATTAATATAGTTGAGATAAAGGTCTTTCAGCAGGGTTGCAGAAGCCTGAATCAGTTGTGAGTCAATCGTGGACATGATCGCAGCCATGGGGCCGGCGAGAAAAATCCCCGCAACCATCGGTGGCAACACTGTCATCATCAGTGTTGGCATGATGAGATCAGGGCTGGCAACTTCCGGTACAATTGCTCGGCCCAGCGCACCGGCCAGATGGGTGCCGAACATCAGTAACGCCATCATAATGGTACTGATGACAATGCCTTTATGTAATGAAGCGCTGTCTTTGTAAGACATACAGCGAATTGCTGCGTGAGGCAAGCCGATCACCCCGAAACAGACTAATACCCAGAAACTGAGAATAAATGGCTGATTGAGAAAATGGTCCGGCCCGTATGGGGTGACTAACGCCGGGTCAATGTGATGTAGCCGGGTGATTAATTCACCGATACCGTTGCCGGCATGGATCACACCCCAAAGCAAGACGAATGTCCCGATCAGCATCATGATGCCCTGAACGGTATCGGTCAGGACGACAGCCCGGAAGCCACCGATGGTGGTATATAACCCGACAGTACAGGCAAACAGAAACAGACCTTGGTGATAAGACAATCCGGTGACGGTCTGGAGTAATCGCGCTCCACCGACGAACTGAACCACCATGGTGCCGAAAAAGGCGAGCAGCAGCGTGAGTGAAGCAATGATAACCACGGTGCGACTCTGAAAACGGGCAAACAAAATGTCATTGAGAGTCACCGCATTGTGGCGTCTGGCTTCCATCGCAAACTTTTTCCCCAGCACACCTAAGGTCAGCCAAGTTGCGGGCAATTGAATCATCGCCAGTAATACCCAGCCCAGCCCCATTTTATAGGCAGCACCCGGCCCACCGATAAAACTGCTGGCACTGGCATACGTTGCTGCCAGTGTCATCGCGAGGACAAACCCGCCGAGGCTACGACTGCCGATAAAATATTCACTGAGAAACTGGCCCGGCCGATGATGCCGTCGGGTTAGCATGGCGAGTGCAAAGACTGCGGCAAGATAGATGAGTAAAGGGATAATCAGTTGACTATTCATGATCTTCGTTCTGTTGTGAGGTGTTGGTCTGAGATGAATTCAGTGTGTGAGGGGCGGGTTCCAAAACGTCTTCTTCTGTGGATAGAGAGAAATTACGGTAGACATATTTCACCATCAGGGCACACAAGAGTGTAAAGAGTACCGGGCCGACAACACAAGAAAGTAGAAACCATAACGGCATTCCCCAATAAAGCTCAGGTAATGCCTGAGATTCAGGCGCTGGAGAGAAGCCGTAAGCTGTGGCGTACCACCAGATAAAATATCCCAATGCCAGAGCAATTGCCCATAAGGCTTCCCGATGCGCCTGACGATGAGGGTTGGTCTGTTGATTCATCTGATATGATTCTCCCTGTTTCATATAACTCTGAAGAGGTCACTATTCCTGAAATGATATAATCAGTATTAATACCAATGGGTTAATTTGGCTGGTGATCATACCAGATAGAATGCATTTGAGGTAATTTGGGAATATTGTCTGCATGAAAGCGGTGAACCAAGACAATCGCTTAAATTTGGTCAGCAGCGGGAAGTGAGTATTTATCTTGCTGCACATTGAGTCAGCCAGAACCTTGCGTCCCTGTATCATCCGGAAGATGATTCTGCTCAAGCGATTCAGCCGGTCCATTACGGTGAATGGCTAAAATAGTGATCCATCGGTGATGTCCCGTGATTCATCATACGACTTGAAGGTGAGCTAAAAATTATACCAAAGCCATGTTGATTTGGTGTTCTGATAAGCTCGCCTGATAGTTTGGCTCTAATTGCTGATCAGTGATGACCCGATGGATAAAATGAGCCGGTCCGATTGGATGAGGATGAATTACACCGAATTTAGTACTATCAGTTAACACAATGTTTTCAGAACATTTTTGTAAGGCCGCATTGACGATATCGGTGCGCATCATGTCTCTACCGGTAAATCCTGTTTCCGGATGATAGCCGTCAACACCAATAAACAATTTACTGAAATGAACCTGTTGTAGATTCTGCCGGGTCAGCGGCCCCACCATACTTTCACTGCGTTTCTGGTATATGCCGCCAAGCAAGATGACTTCACATTCACTGTCCCGTAGCAGGTGGGCAATATAATTGCTGACTGTTATCAGGGTCATATTACGTTTTTTTCCAAGCAGACGGGCCAACAGTGCATTGGTACTGCCGCTTTCAATAAAAACTGTTTCTCCGTCATGTACCAGTGATGCGGCATATTCAGCGAGTGCCTGCTTCTGCGAGTAATTCGTCATCAGTCGGGTTTCGGTGTCTTCGCTGTTGATTGCAACCGCGAACCCGTGAACCCGTTTGAGGAATTTCCCCTGTTCAAGAAAATTTAGGTCATGCCGGACTGTGACAACCGACACCCCAGTAATGTCTGCGAGTTCGTTCACACTGATTTTCTTTTTCTCCGCTACAAGCTGAAGAATGCTCTGCTGTCTTTGATTCATTACATGGTTCTGTTAGGTAGGGATTGTTTCTATATTACCTTAAGTTAGAAGGAAAGTAAGTTAGAAGGACATACACCTTTCAGGAATACACGAAGCTTAAAGCCATGAATTCATCTTATTTGAAGATGGACAGTTGTAAGCAGTTTAAAGCCGGTGAAATTGTTGCTTTAGATGGGCATAAAATAGGAACTGACAAGCTTCACAATGAAATGAAAGACGTTATGAGTTTGTTTTCCCCGAACCTATTCAAAAATGCAATGATTGATAAGTTTTGCACCAGTCTTTCTCAAACTGAGTGAGGGCACTATCCGTTGCCGGTGAGGCGATTAACTGCCCGGCAACATCCACTGGAACTGTAACGGCTTGGGCTCCGGCGATTAGGCAATCTATTACCTGACGGCAGTTTTTAAAGCTGGCTGCCAGTATTTTGGTTTGCGGAGCGTGTAATTGTAACAATCGGCTCAGGGTGATCACGGTCTCAGTGCCATTACCGGACAATGCATCCAGTCGATTAACATACGGCGCAATATATTGAGCACCGGCTGTGGCCGCAAGCAGTCCCTGACTGGCGCTATATACCGCTGTGCCAAGTAGCGGAACCCCTTCCTGTTTCAGTTGGTTCATGGCGGCTAGCCCTTCAACCGTCACCGGGACTTTGACGACCATATTCTCATCGATACTCCGCAGATAACGGGCTTCTTCCACCATGCCCTCTGCTTGTCTGGCAAGCACCTGAGCGAATAGCCGGGGTGATTCTCCGAGTACTTCACGTAATTGTCTGAGCAACTCATGAATTTTCTTGCCGGAGGCAGCCACGATTGTTGGATTGGTCGTCACACCAGCGAGTGGCAAGATACGTTGAAAGTGTCGGATCGCATCAATATCGGCGGTATCCAGATAAATTTCCATTGATGGCTGGCTCCTCGGAATTTTTAATACTGCCCATTATAGATTGATCTTTGTAGCTTGTTATGATCGATATCAAATAAATTTTCGTTAGAAAGTATTGTAATGACCGTACGAATATTTTCTGGTGTGTAATATGATTTTTAATATTCAGCGTTATTCAACACATGATGGTCCGGGAATCCGAACGGTCGTGTTTATGAAAGGCTGCCCGTTACGATGCCGATGGTGCCAGAACCCGGAAAGTCACCAATGTGGGCGAGAGCTTCTGTTCGACCCGAGTTTGTGTCTGGCCGGGTGTACATTGTGTTGTGATGCCGTTCCGGATGTGATCCGACAGAGCGGAGAGCAGCTGTGCATCGATCGGGCACAACTACAGGAAGAACATTTGACAGTTTTAGAACAGCTCTGCCCGGCACAGGCTTTGACTGTCTGTGGTGAAGCGCTGGACGTTGACACGATCATGCAGACTATTCGCAGAGATAGATCCTTTTATGATCGGAGTGGCGGTGGTGTGACTTTGTCCGGTGGCGAGCCGTTTATGGCGCCTGAACTGAGTGGAGAGTTGCTTGCACGGTGCCATCAGGAAGGGATTCATACCGCTGTGGAAACTTGCCTGCATGTTCCCTGGAAATATATCGAACCGTCATTGGCTGATGTTGACCTGTTTCTGGCGGATCTGAAACATGTCGAACCACAAATATTCAGACGCTGGACCCGCGGGAGCGCCAAACAGGTTATGACTAACCTGAAGAAGCTTTCCCAGCGAGGGAAAACGGTGATTATTCGGGTTCCGCTGATTCCTGATTTTAATGCGGATGAGTCATCGGTTAAAGCGATTATTGACTTTGTGACGGCGGAACTGTCGGGAAAAGAAATTCATTTTCTGCCTTACCACACGCTGGGAAAACAGAAATATCAGTTGCTAGGGCTTCCTTATCTGGCTCGTACCACAAGATTAGATGCTCCGGAACTGTTGGATTTTGCCCGGGACTATGCTCAGGCCAATGGTCTGAGAGTAACCTTGAGAGGATAAAATAATGGTGACACTGAATCTGAAGCAGGCCAGTGAGAGAATTCAGGCACATAAAAACGCACTGATTCATATTGTTCAGCCTGCAGTGTGCACAGAGCGGGCCGTTCATTACACCGAGAGCTATCAACAGCATGCAGATAAACCTGTATCGGTACGCCGGGCGTTGGCATTGGCTCATCACCTTGAACAGAGAACGATCTGGATCAAACACGATGAAATGATTATTGGTAATCAGGCCAGTCAGGTTCGCGCCGCTCCTGTTTTTCCTGAGTATACGGTGAACTGGATTCTGGCGGAAATCGATGAATTGGCTGAGCGACCCGGAGCCGGTTTTTCCGTGACTCAGGAAAATAAAGATACGATTCACCGGGTGCTTCCCTGGTGGCAGGGTCAGACCGTCCAGGATCGCTGTTATGGTATTTTTTCTCAGGAGCATAAAGATATTCTGGCAACCGGGATGATTAAAGCCGAAGGAAATATGACGTCGGGAGACGCCCATCTGGCGGTTGATTATGCGCTGTTGCTTGAGAAAGGTCTGGACTGGTTACGTGACAAGGTCACTCAGCGTCAAGCCCGAATAAATCTGACCGTGTTGGATGATCTGCATGGTAATCAGTTTCTCAGAGCCGTAGCGATAACGCTTGCCGCAGTCAGTCAGCATATCCATCGCTATGCAGAACTGGCTCGCCGGGAAGCAGCAAAGGCTGGGACAGAGCAGAGAAGGGGGGAACTGCTGGCAATTGCTGAAAACTGTGACGTCATTGCTCATCAACCTCCGCAAACATTCTGGCAGGGAGTGCAGTTGGCTTATTTTATCCAACTGTTTCTGCAAATCGAGTCAAATGGTCATTCAGTCTCTTTCGGGCGGATGGATCAGTTCTTATATCCGTTATATCACCAAGATGTTGAACAAGAGAAAACCCTGAGCCGGGAAGATGCGATTGAACTTTTACAATGTTGTTGGTTAAAGCTGCTGGAGGTCAACAAGATTCGGTCAGGGACTCATTCAAAAGCCTCGGCGGGGAGCCCTCTTTATCAGAATGTTACGATTGGCGGACAGAAGCTGATAGAAGGACAGGCGGTTGATGCGGTGAACTCGTTATCTTATGCCATCCTTGAGTCCTGCGGACGGTTACGTTCGACTCAGCCAAATCTGAGTGTTCGCTATCATGCCGGAATGAGTGATGATTTCTTAGATGCCTGTGTGCAAGTGATTCGCTGCGGTTTTGGTATGCCGGCATTTAATAATGATGAAATCGTTATTCCCGAATTTATTCGTCTGGGAGTGACGCCTGAAGATGCTTATGAGTATGCCGCTGTCGGCTGTATTGAAACGGCGGTTGCCGGGAAATGGGGCTATCGCTGCACCGGGATGAGCTTCATCAATTTTGCCAGAGTGATGTTAGCGGCACTGGAAGGGGGACAGGATGCTACATCGGGGCAGATCTTTCTGCCACAGGAACAGGCACTCTCTCAAGGCAACTTCTCTTCATTTGATGACGTGATGCTGGCCTGGGATCGGCAAATTCGTTACTACACCAGAAAATCAATTGAGATCGAATATGTGGTCGATACCATGCTGGAAGAAAATGCACATGACCTTCTGTGCTCTTCTCTGGTTGACGACTGTATTGAGCGGGCAAGAACGATTAAACAGGGCGGTGCAAAGTATGACTGGGTCTCCGGACTACAGGTCGGGATTGCGAATCTGGGGAATAGTCTGGCAGCGGTAAAGACATTGATTTTTGAACAGGGTTTGGTTCGTCAGCAGGAACTGGCTCAGGCACTATCTGACGATTTTTCCGGACTGACACATGAACAGCTTCGTCAGCGTCTGGTTAACCGGGCACCGAAGTATGGCAATGATGATGAATCTGTTGATCAGTTATTGGTTCGTGCATATCAGAGTTATATCGATGAACTCAAACAATACCATAACCCTCGCTATGGACGAGGGCCTGTCGGTGGTAATTATTACGCCGGAACTTCATCCATTTCAGCGAATGTACCGTTTGGCGCTGCAACGATGGCGACACCGGACGGACGCAAAGCCGGAATGCCATTGGCTGAAGGTGCAAGTCCTGCATCCGGTACCGATCATCTGGGACCGACGGCGGTGATGAACTCCGTCAGTGCACTGCCAACAGGCTCTATTCTGGGAGGGGTATTACTGAATCAGAAACTAAATCCATCAATGTTGGACGATGACAGTGACCGACATAAACTGATGTCTCTGTTGCGGACATTCTTCGATATCCACCGTGGCTGGCATATTCAGTATAACGTCGTTTCCCGCAATACCTTAATTGAAGCTAAAAAACATCCGGAGCAGCATCGGGATCTGGTGGTCCGAGTGGCAGGTTACTCTGCTTTTTTCACTGCGTTATCTCCGGAGACTCAGGATGATATTATCGCCCGGACAGAGCATGTGTTGTGAATCTTTCGAGGTGGACTGCAAAATAACATCAAAACTCTCGAATTCCATCGAGTCTGTCCCTGTCGGACATATTCCACCATCAGGGCACACCGGAGTGTAAAGATCTCTGGGCCGACGACACAAGAAAGCTCAGGTAATGCCTGAGCTTTCGGCGCTGGAGAGAAGCCGTCAGCCGTGGCGCACCACCCAATAAAATATCCCCCAATGCCAGAGCAATTGCCCATAAGGCTTCCCGTGGCGTCTGATGATAGGGATTGCCCTGTCTCTGAGTTCGGTTGGCGATGATCCGGCGATTTGTCAATGTTGTGGGTAACGGATTGCCAGTTGTATCAATAATATGAGTATCATTTCACGTAATTTATGATTAATTTTTGTGTTTAACACGCCTTCTGACCATATTTTTCCTATGTTTGGGGAAATATTTCGGGGGAGATTTCTCGCCAAACGTTTTGTTTCAGCCTGATGATGAGAGGATGCGCCGATGTGTATTCCATGGTTGCGCTGTTGAATCCTGACCCGAGACGTGCGTGGTATTTTCTCCCTGAAATCCGAGCCCCCTTATCAAGGAGATGAATTCCATGTGTGTTAATCCACTTTCTCTTAGCCGACGTTGGTTGAGACGATCACAAGGCTTGCTCGCGATGATTTGTCCGTTGGTCTTGCTTTTCTATGTGCCGGTCATTCAAGCCGATGGAATTGTGCACAGTGATACCGGTAGCAAAAGGATTATATTGAGTAACTCCTATGCTGGCAGTGATTTTCGTAAAGTCATGATTCAGAACTGGAAAGAAGTTGCATCTGAGGCGCGGCAAAAGCGGTTGATCAAAGAAGCACCGGTGATCAGTGCAAATAATTCAGTCGCAGAGCAGGCACAGCAAATCCAGAATATGATCATGGACGGTTATGATGCCATCGTGATTCTGGCCGGTTCAGATACGGCATTAAGAGGCTTGGTTCATGATGCCTGTCAGGCGGGGGTGGTGGTTGTCATTCTTGCCAGCAAAGTCAATGACCCATGTGTTTACGAGGTGAACTACGACTGGGATCAAATGGGACAGGCAGAGATCGAGTATGTTGCCAAGCGCCTGCAAGGAAAAGGTAATTTATTGGAAATTCGGGGCATTGCCGGAGATGCGACCGATGATGATATCAGTGCCGGGCTGCATAAAGCCGCGCAACAGTATCCGGATCTGAAAATCGTCCATACCGTTTATGGTCAATGGACCAATTCAGTGGCGAAGAAAGAAGTTGCCTTAGCTTTGCCGACATTACCGGAAATCGATGCGGTGGTGGATCAGGGCGGTGATGGTTATGGGGCCGCGATGGCTTTTAAAGAGGCTGGTCGGCCTTTGCCGATTATTGTCATGGGCAACCGCCAGAATGAATTGGCATTCTGGAAGCAAGAGCGGGATAAACATGGTTATGAGACGTTCTCTATTTCCGCAAGCCCCAGCATTTCACAAGTCGGTTTTTGGGTGGCGCAGCAAATTTTAGCCGGAAAAGACGTTCCGAAGGTGGTTCACGTCCCTTTAGTGATGATTCACAGTGACGAGTTGGATGCATGGCTTGAGAAAATGCCTGTCGGTGGCGCGGCAAACCCGCCATATTCTCAGCAAGATGTGGTCAAAATGATTGATGCACCATTGCATCAGTAAGCGTGTGGATATGTTTTTATGCTGAAAATCAGGTCATTTGAGCATTGGTCAATTACCACCAAGATTACCGTATCGGTGATTTTGTTGGTCTTCCTCAATATCGGCGTCTCGGCGGTTCACTTCTATAGTCTGACTCAGTTGAAAAAATCAGTGGAGATGATCAGTTACGCTTCAGCGGTGATGGCTTCGGTCAATGATGCAGCGGAACGGGTTGAACACTTTATTTCTTCCCATGATCCCGCCCGCCTGGATGAAGTCAAAACGATGATTGAAGAAAATGTAAAAACGCTCGCTCATCTGGATTTGAGTGAAGTGGATAGCGTTCATGCGGAAGAGGTCTCCGCACTGAAAAGACGGATGCGCTACTTCTCCAATACGGTCGATATCTTAGGGTTAGCGACTGACATGATGAATACCGAAACCAGCAATATGACTCGCCAGCAGACGCAGTTGCAAAACGTCGCCACTGCGATTGAAACTGATCTGACACAACGACGAGAGCAGCTTGAGCGACGGATGCATTTGCAGGATGAAGGCACCGATGAGATGCTCCGGGCCCACCAGATTATCCAGAGTCTGCGTGGGGGGCTGCATAAAATGTCATCGGTGTTGTTGCCGGATACGGTCGGGAACATTGAGCCGCCGCTCAAAGACATCAGGCAGGCTTTGCAAGCAATGTTTCCGGTCGTCAATATGCTCAAAGGAAACTATGCTCAAGAGCAGTGGTTCAGTGCGATCAAACAACTGGAACAGGCGCTTATTCTCACCCGAGAAGATGTTAAGGCACTGAAGGGAACCCCATCAGAGCGCCGTGGTGTTTATACGCAGATGCTGGTTCATCTTAAAACCATTGAACAACTGATCAATCAGCTTGAGAGTCGAGTGTCTGCACGAGAGGGGGAGCTGGATCAGATGATGGATCACCTTCGAACCGAGCTGGGATTACAGCAAAACGCCGTTAATGTTTCCAGACGGTTCACGGAGCGGGTGGCCTATTTGGAAGCCAAAACATTGGCTTTTCTGCTGCGCTCAACAGATGACGAGGCGGCTCTCGTCCATGAAATATTGGATCAACTGAGTCATTACTCACGTATTTTGCCCTCGGTGAATATTTCGGAGTCATCCCAGAACACTGCGGTGACTGTCAATGCTTTGATCGATGGTTACCGGGATGCGTTTATTCGGTTTCGACAGGCAAGCTATGCGTTGTCCCGGGTTCACATGAAAGTTCGTGATGAAGCAGACCGGACATCATCACTGGTCTCCCAGTTTGCCAAAGAACAGCAAGTCACAGCGGACAAGCATAATGCATGGGGTGAGTTATCAGGGACGATTGTTGGCGGGATCACAGCATTGACAGCACTGTTTATTGCCTGGTCAACCTCTCGTTTAATTGCCCGCCCGATTATTTCACTGTCCGCAGTGATGCGTCAGTTAGCAGCAGGTGAGCTTGACGTTAATATCACGGGGGTGGGGCGTCAGGATGAAGTCGGCACCATGTCTCGTGCGGTGAAAGTCTTTCAGGAAAATGCGGTGAAAGTCCGGGCAATGGAAGCGGAAGCAGAATCGGAACGACAACAGATTATGGCACAACTGGAGCAGCGGGTTGTGGAACGGACGGAAGACTTACAGCATAAAACTGAACAGTTGGAAGCCCAAGCGCGTGAACTGGATCGCGCGCGCATTCAGGCTGAAGCGGCCACTCATTCTAAATCAGTTTTTCTGGCGAATATGAGTCATGAACTGAGAACACCTTTAAATGCCATTCTCGGTTATGCGCAATTGATCTACCGGGCACCTGAATTAAACGAGCAGCAAAAAGAGGGACTGAATACCATTCTCCAGAGTGGTCATCATTTACTGACTCTGATTAATGACCTGTTGGATTTGTCGAAGATTGAAGCCGGGCGGATGGAAATGACTCCGGAGGCCATTGATTTGTCGCGGTGTTTTCAAAGTGTACTTGAGATTATTCGGATCAAAGCCGCGGAGAAAGGTTTAACGCTCAAACTTCAGGTTATGCCTCAAACACTGCCTTGGGTTTTTCTGGATGAAAAACGTCTGCGTCAGGTATTGCTGAATTTGTTAGGCAATGCGGTGAAGTATACCGATACGGGCCATATCGACCTCAATGTGCGCGCTGAATCCATTGATATGGGCGCGTCTGTCCGGGTCACTTTCTCGGTCGAAGATAGTGGGGTTGGGATTGACCCTGAGATGCAGGACGTTATTTTTCGTCCTTTTGAACGGGTCGGTGATAAAAAACGCCGGATCATCGGGACGGGGCTTGGCCTTGCGATTAGCCAGCAACTGGTTAAGCAGATGGGCGGTGAGATTCAGGTCAAAAGCCAGGCCGGGATGGGGAGCCAGTTTTTCTTTACGCTGGATTTGCCGGTGGTGACGGAGAAGCGTGAGCAGGACGTCCGTTCCGGCCAAGCACAGATTATTGGGTATGAAGGCAGCCGTAAGCAAATTCTGATTGTTGATGATGTGCTGGAGAATCGCATGTTACTGGTTGATTTATTGAGTGATATTGGATTTGAGACCTGTGAAGCCACCGAGGGGCAGGCGGGGATTGAGCAAGCGTCTGCGAAGCGGCCGGATTTGATTCTGATGGATATTGTGATGCCGGTGATGGACGGGTTGGAAGCGACGCGGCATATCCGACTCATGCCAGCGCTGGAAGCAACACCGATATTGATTGTTTCTGCCAGCGCGTCGCAAACCGAGTTCACACAGGGAAAAGAGGCCGGGGCCAGTGGTTTTGTGAGTAAACCGATTGATAGACACCAGTTACTGATTCAGATCGGTGAGCTGTTGGATCTCACATGGATCGTTGATGAACAGACATCAGAATTGGAAGCATCATCAAAGGTGTCCGATACTTCAGAATGGGTGGTGCCACCAAGAACGCAATTAGAGGAACTTCATCATTTGGCATTGATCGGCAATATGCGTCATCTCCGCGATTGGGCTGAGGATTTGCAGACTGAAGACCCTCGCTATCACGCTTTTGCTACCCATTTGATTGATATGACGAAGTCGTTCCAATCTCGGGCGATCTTGTTATTGGTCAATGAGTTGTTGGAAAGGAAACCTGCTATATGAGTATCGTAGAGAATTCGGCATTGAAACAGCAAGCTCAAGCCATCTTGATCATTGATGATACACCCGCCAACTTGGGTGTGTTAGTGGATGAACTCGATGGCCGGCATTTTCAGGTTTTGATAGCGGAAGACGGAGAAGAGGGATTACAACGGGCTGATTATGTGGTTCCGGACTTGATCTTACTGGATGTGATGATGCCGGGGATGAATGGTTTTGAAGTCTGTACTTTGTTGAAACAGAACGACAAGACGCGCCGGATCCCGGTGATTTTTATGACGGCTTTGAGTGATGTGACGGACAAAGTGACGGGGTTTGAAGTCGGCGGTGTGGATTATATTACCAAGCCTTTTCAGATCGAAGAAGTGGTGTCTCGGATTAAACTTCACTTGTCCCTGTGTGATATGCAGCAGCGGTTAACTGAAAAAAACCAGCAATTGGTGGAAGAAAGCCAAATTCGCCAACAAGCGCAAGAGGCACTGAATCAAACTCTACAAGAACAGCAACGTTTACTGGAACATTCCGGGGTCGGGATTGCGTTCTTACAGCAGCGACGGATTGTCAGATGCAATCAAAAATTTGCGACCCTGTTTGATCAAGAGCTTGATGCTTTGAGTGATCTGCCACTCGAATCGCTTTATTCGGCTGAATATCATGATGATTGCATTCATCAAGCCGCACATCAGTCACTCGTTCAGCAAGGTGAGTATGTTTTGGATATCCGCTATCAGTGTCGCGATGGCCGATGTTTCTGGGGAGAAACGATCCTGACCGCGATTGATCGGGCCGATCTCTCTAAGGGGGAAATTCTAGTCATTCATGATATTGATCAGCGTAAACGGACGGAGGCACTAAGTATCGGTCAAGGACAACTGTTTGAAATGATGGTCACCGGCTCGGCACTGGATGATATTCTCAACCGTCTGATCCAGTTGATTGAAGCGCATCAGGTGGCGACGTTAGGCGCGATATTTTTGAAAAACCACGATCGGTTAACGTTGCACACCGCGCCAGGACTACCGGAAATGTTCGCCGCGCACTATGAAACATTATTTCCCGAAGGCGAACTTATGACTGAATCATCCAGTCCGAATAGCGAATCAGTCATGCGGGAACAGGCCGTTTGGTGCGAGGCTGCACTGGCACCGCCCCCCGGATGGGAAGCCTATGGCTCGTTATTGGATCAGTTTGGGATTCAGGCCTGTTATAGCATACCGATGGTCACCTCACAGGGCGTTATTTTAGGCACACTGACACTTTATTTTCTTGAAAAATACCAGATGGGTCAGGTGGATATGACGTTTGTTGAAATGGTGACTCGGATTGCGGGTATCGCGATTGAGCGCCAATATAACGAAGAGCAGATTCAATATCTGGCACATCACGATACCTTAACAGCATTACCGAATCGCACATTATTAGATGACCGTTTAAATCAAGGGCTGTTATGGGCGCAGCGCTATGGCCGGAAGGTCTCGGTTGTTCTGATTGATTTAGACCATTTCAAAATGATTAATGACAGTTTAGGCCACAGTTGCGGTGATGCATTATTACAAATGATTGCGAAGCGCATGGCGGCCTGTATCAGGAAAACGGATACGTTGGCTCGTTTGGGGGGCGATGAATTTGCTTTGATTTTGTATGACGCCAACCCGATTGATCTGGTCTTCAATCGGATGAAAGAGGCGATTACCCAACCCATAAACATTGCCGATCACGAAATCCGCATAACTGGTAGTATCGGGTTTGCTAACTATCCTGATGATGGTGAGACTGCGGAAGCCCTGTTAAGAAATGCCGATGTTGCTATGTATCATGTGAAAGAACAGGGACGTAATAGTTTTCAGCATTATAGCCTTGATATGGGGAATGAGCTTCAGGAACGTATGGTGCTTCAGGAAAATCTCCGCCATGCATTGGATAATCAAGAATTCATTCTGCACTATCAGCCTCAGTATTGTTTTCGTACGCAGCGGATCGTTGGGGTTGAAGCGCTATTGCGCTGGCAGCATCCTGAATTCGGCATGGTTCCACCGATGCGTTTTATCCAGTTGGCTGAAACGACAGGGCTGATTGTTCCGATCGGAGATTGGGTGTTGCAGACCGCGTGTAAACAGAATAAAGCTTGGCAGGATGCCGGTATTGAGGGGCTCTGCGTGGCAGTGAATGTCTCAGCGCGTCAATTCCATGAGCAAGACTTACCGGAGCGTGTGGCTGCCGCTTTAGAAATGAGTGGGTTAGAAGCCTGTTATCTGGAACTGGAAATTACGGAAAGTGTGGTGATGCAAAACCCGCAAGAAGCCGTTGAAATCATGGGAAAAATCAACCGGATGGGGGTTCAGCTTTCGATTGACGATTTTGGGACCGGTTATTCCAGTCTCAGTGCGTTGAAAAATTTTCCGGTTCATCGCCTGAAAATTGATCGTGCTTTTGTTACGGATCTGCCGGACGATCCTGAAGGATGCAGCATTGCACAAGCGGTAATTGCGTTAGGCCATAACTTAGGGTTGAATGTCATCGCCGAGGGGGTTGAAGATGAGCGGCAACTGGCTTTCTTGCATCAGCACCAATGTGATGAGATTCAGGGGCATTACTTTTGTCGTCCTGAGCCGGTTGAGCGCTGTGAAGCTTTTTTGCTGTCTCGTCCCCGTCCACTGAATTTGTTGGATGAATAAACGGTGTATTGTCTGCACAAACTGATAGTCTGAATAAATCGATGGGCTGGACAAACCGATAGTCTGGACAAATCGATGGGCTGGACAAACCGACGAGCTGCACAAACCGACGAGCTGCACAAATCGATAAGTGTTCGGTGTAGCTCTGTTCTGTCATTCTTCAGTCAGACTGATAATTGTCTTATTTATCATTTGAATTCAAGAATGAATGAGGTAGCTCACTGTATTTTTATGTTTATCGTTACGCGATCAAATTTTCGAATGCTTCCTCTTTCTTTTTGTTACATTCTCTGGAAACTTATCAATCTTTTCTTATGATTTTGTTAAGTAATTGTATGAAATTAGCCCAAGCGGTCTTGAGGTACTGGGGTCAGAATGTTTTCAAATGGTTTTCTGAGTCGTATCGTACAGTCACTTGGGGAAATCAAAAAATCAATATAACAATAGAGTATTACCCCCTTGAGAGTTTTTTATGAATGATAACAACGTAAAGAAATTGAGTCAGTTGAGCGCGCGACAATGGAATCTCATCCTATTTATTCTGCAATTGCCTTTCTTGGCCTATTTTATTTCACAGCAACTATGGTGGTGGAGCGGCGGGCAAATCTTGTTCAGTGCCGTTGTATTTCTGACGTTACAGTCATTTCATCGTTTACTGACGATAACCCAGAGTGCTGCGATTGAGCTGTCTGAAGGTGACTTGCGGGTCAGAATTAAAACTGAGCGCGAAGGTGCGCATCCGCTTTATCGTTCTTTCAATCGAATTGGTGAAGATGTTTCAAGAACGGTTGGGGCACTAGGCGCGACCTCTGCTGCATTGCTCAATGTTGCTGAATCGGTAAAAAAAGATTCACAAGTGTCGAAAACCGGCGCTTTACAGCAAAGGAATGATATTGAACAGGCGGCAGAAATCGTCGGGCATCTGGTTGAGACGACCCGGCAAGTTGCTCACTTTACCGAGATTTCGTCCGGTTATGCCAATGAAGCAAAAATACAGGCTGATGAAGGCTGTCGCGGGATGGCACAACTGGAACATGCATTACAGACAGCCAGTGAGCAGATTGAAACATCGCATCAGCATATTAACACGCTGGAATCGGAGAGTGTCAGTATTGGTCAGGTGATCGGCACCATTAGTGAGATCGCGGAGCAGACCAACTTGCTGGCATTGAATGCAGCGATAGAAGCCGCCCGGGCTGGGGAGCAAGGACGTGGCTTTGCCGTTGTTGCCGATGAAGTTCGGACTCTCGCAACACGAACGCAAACGGCAACCCATGATATTCATGTGCGGATCGAGGCATTGCGTACCAGTATTAATACGGTGGTCGAAGCGATGGCGAGGAACAGTGAATGTATGCATGAGTCCATGGGGGTTGTCGAGCAGACCAGCCAATCTTTCTCGCAGTTGTTAGAGAAGATCGCAGATATTAAAGGGCAAAGTCGTCAAATCACGACTTCTCTGGATGAGCAGGTCAATGCGACGGTGGATTTAGAACACTGTTTGTCGGAAATCTCTGTCGTGGCAAAAGAGAACGTCAGAGCAACACAAGAAACATTGATGGCGAGTGTCACGGTGCAAAATATATCCGGTGAAATCAATTCACTCTTGCACCGCTTTGCCACTGATAGTCGCCAACTAGAAACTGAAGATAAGCAAAGAAATAAGTTAATCGAGTGGGGGCCATCGCTTGATTTAAATATTAAGGAAATTAACCGACAGCATCAGACGTTAGTCCACCTGATTAATGAGCTGAATCATTTATTGAATAATGGTTATGGACTGCCTTCGATTAAACGGGTTGTACAAAGCTTGATCGATTATACAGCGAATCACTTTCAGTATGAGGAAACGCTGTTTGAACAGTTCGGCTATGTGAATGAGCATGAGCACGTCGGGGCTCACCATCGTTTAGTCGATCAGGTGCTTGATTTCCAAAAGCGCGTCGAAAATGGCGAAAACATCGGCATGGAGCTGATGTCGTTCCTTGAAGATTGGTTAACGTTACATATTCAGAAAGAAGATAAACAATACGTTGAATGTTTTCGTGAGCATGGCGTGAATTGAAGCGAGGGGCCGCTCGGGGTCCCTGACAAAATGGCAGATGTGATAAAAATATCCCTTCAGAGACGGATCATCTGAAGGGAGGAAAAAAGAAAGCAGTTTTTAACGGTTCAGACATGATGGCTGATCAAACGATTGCTAACAGAATACTGCCAACTGTTGCCGCTGCGGAAAGATATTGCCCCGCAGAGTATGAGCCGTCGTCTTCCTCTTCTAATGTTTTAGGATGTTCCATTCCCAGAGCACCATAAGTAAACGATTCGACTTTATCACCCACACTTTTATCTTCAGCGGCTTTGTTTTCTTGGTCGATTTCTTTCAGCGCGGCAAGTAAAGCTTTCCCTTCGTCGGATAAAATGACTTTGTTCTGCTCAACTTTTGTCGCTTCATCGGTTTTATTTGGCGCACCCTGAGATGTCGGTGCAATTTGTTTTGCTTTAACCGACTGAGGTGAATACAAAGTTGTAGATCCTGTTGCTTTTACTGGGTCCATAACATTCTCCTGCCCATCTCCTTATATGTTAACGGAGGTTGAAGGAAAAACTTGAGTCATTTTTTCTCAAAATTCTTCCTGTACATAAAACAGCAAGAAATATGCCCGAATTAGTGTGGTGTTGATACTTTTCGATAAACCCGTAGCGTAAAGTCTGCTTCGCAGTGAAAGGTGTCTTGTTGTGGTAATGCTGTTTTGACTGCGTCACTGGCACGCCAGGCAAAAGGGGTCATTTGAAGTAAGTTGAATGCGTCTGTGCCACTCATCTGCATTGGGTAATGTAACTGTTCTTCATGCACCGGGACAAATCCTGCAATCGATTCTGCTTGTGGGTCATGCAGGCGAACATCTTGATAAATCAGTGCTTTTAACTGATACAGATGACGTGCCGCTGGCGTGACGGTCACCACAATGCCGTCGGCTTTCAGGCAACGTTGTAGCTCTTCTGATTTGCATGGTGCGTAGATACGCAAGATGGCATCGATACTTTGTGCGGCAAAAGGTAGTCGATGACTTGATGCAATACAAAACTGACAATTGGGGTAGCGTTTGGCAGCATAGCGAATTGCGGGCTTGGATATATCCAGACCGTAGACCTTCAAATCGGGGCTGTCCGTGTGTAGGATTTGCGCAACATGCGTGGTGTAGTAGCCTTCACCGCAGCCAATATCCAACAGTAACGCGGCGGGCTGTGACATAAACTGTGCGCAGAGCTGAGCGGCTTTATCACGCATGGCAGTATAGTAACCCTGTTCCAGAAAATGACGTCTGGCTTGCATCATCGCTTTGTTGTCACCGGGATCTTTGGAGCGTTTATGCTGAACGGGCATGAGATTAACATACCCTTCTTTGGCAATATCAAACTGATGGCGGTTCATACAACGGAATGTACCGGATTCTTGCTGAAGCGGAGCGTCACACAATGGACATTGATAAGACATAATCAGCCTTGTATTTCGTATCGATTGGAGGCGGGCAGTGTATCGGGTTCCGCCACAAATAAAAAGCGCTTGTCAGGCTGATCGTCATGTAAAGAGACAAGCGCTCACGACAGACGGGTTAATCCGTAGCGGAGAGGTGCGTTGTCAATTGATGTTGTTCGCCCGGCTGCAAAGTAATCCCGGTAGAAATACAGGGGGCATGAACGGTGGATTCAATACACAGCATGGTTTGATAGCCTTCGTCGTTCATATCTGCCATTGACTGGGCGCCCTGTGACCAGGGATTCCATAGGACTGCACAATTGTGGCCTGTGTTTTCAACCTGAATTGTCCGTTTCAGCACCGGGTCGTGCAAGTGAATCTGTGGTGCCGGCTTGGTGTAAATACGGTCAATGGTGTCAGTCAGTTGTAATTCGTCATCGCCCTGACACACCTGATTATTTTGCAGGCTATCAATATATTCGTTGCCCATTCCCGTTGTGGTGGTCTGCCGGATATCTCCGACATTCAAATAGGTATGGAGTGCCCCGGAGAAGTGCCAGGCTCTGTCGTCTTCGTTGGTTATTTCCAGTGTGACTTCAAGTGTGTCGCTAATGGCAACGTGCAACTTGAGGCTGAATTGATATGGCCAGATTGACAGTGTTTCAGAATTGGCTGTCAGGCCGAGGGTCACGATGACACCCGCTTCACTTTCGCGGTGTTCAACCAGTGTCCACTCTTGGGTGCGGGCAAAACCGTGGGACGGTGAACCAATTCGGGCAAACCAAGGCCAGCAAACAGGAATGCCACCACGCAAAGGGGTTGTACCATCAAATTTGGCGCTGTCACTCATCCAGATTAAATCGGCTTTGCCGCTTGGTTGAAAGGAAATTACATGTCCACCGTATAAAGCAATGCCAGCGGTTGCCTTCTCGTGTATGACACGCACGATTTTCGTGTTCTCTTGTTCGACGATTGAGACACAGTTAGAAAGATTGGTCAGGGTGGGTAAAGCATGTAAGTCCATTTTTTCATCCTCGCATTTTGGTGTCATCCAGAGATTGGGGTCAACATGTGATCGGTCTGAAAATATAAAAGGCGGCTGAAAGCCGCCTTTTGAACAAGTTCAGATTGAATCTGGATTACTTAGAGATATGAGCAATCAGATCAAGAACTTTGTTTGAGTAACCGATTTCGTTGTCGTACCAAGATACAACTTTAACGAATTTGTCAGTCAGTGCAATACCAGCTTTAGCATCGAATACTGAAGTACAAGTTTCACCGTTGAAGTCTTGAGATACAACTGCATCTTCAGTGTAACCCAGTATACCTTTCAGTTCGCCTTCAGACGCTTCTTTCATTGCTTTACAAATGTCTGCGTAAGAAGCACCGTTTACAAGGTTAACGGTCAGATCAACGACAGAAACGTTTGTTGTTGGTACGCGGAAAGCCATACCAGTCAGTTTGCCGTTGACTTCAGGAAGTACAACGCCAACTGCTTTTGCTGCACCAGTTGATGATGGGATGATGTTCTGAGAAGCACCACGGCCACCACGCCAGTCTTTTGAAGAAGGACCGTCAACAGTTTTCTGAGTTGCAGTTGTTGCGTGAACTGTTGTCATCAGACCTGATTCGATACCAAATTTGTCGTTCAGCACTTTAGCGACAGGTGCCAGACAGTTTGTTGTACAAGATGCGTTAGAAACGATGTCTTGGCCAGCGTAAGTGTCGAAGTTAACACCATTAACGAACATTGGTGTCGCGTCTTTAGAAGGACCAGTCAAAACAACTTTTTTCGCACCAGCAGTGATGTGCTTACGTGCTGTTTCGTCAGTCAGGAAGATGCCGGTTGCTTCAGCAACAACGTCAACACCGATTGCATCCCATTTCAGATCTTCCGGGTTACGCTCTGCTGTAACACGTACAGTCTTACCGTTAACGATCAGGTTGCCGCCTTCAACTTCTACAGTTCCGTTGAAACGACCATGAGTTGAATCGTATTTTAACATGTATGCCATGTAATCTACGTCGATCAGATCGTTAATACCAACAACTTCGATGTCGTTACGCTCTTGTGCTGCACGGAAAACAAAACGGCCGATACGGCCAAAACCGTTAATACCTACTTTGATAGTCATTGTAGTTGCTCCACAATTTAATTTCTTGATGAAAGATACTGGTAGTAAAATTACAGAAACCGATTCGTCTCTGCAACCGATAATCCTACTTTAATTGTTTAAAATCAAAAAAGTGAATCTTTCTTTCTTACGGTTACATTTATTCTACAATCTGATCTCTGTCAGTCACCAGTTGATCTAGAATACCGAAGCATCCATGGCATTCTAAAAAATCTCAACGAATGATGTTAAGGTGTTGAAGTATGTGCTACAACACCGTGAGTGTGCAAGTTTTTCATGAAAAAAACATGATAAAACCGAGCAGGTAAAAGTAAAGTTCCTAAGATGAGTTGTGAGGATATGAAACAGGTTAATAAATCAGAATCAGAGTGGCGTCAAGTGCTTACAGATGAGCAATTTCGTGTTTGTCGCCAGCAGGGTACCGAGATGCCGTTCTCGGGGAAGCTACTGCATAATAAAGAGACCGGAATTTATACTTGCACTTGTTGTCAGACCCCGTTGTTTTCCTCTGCGAGTCAGTATGATTCTGGATGTGGCTGGCCAAGTTTTGATGCCCCGATCAGTGCCAATGCAGTTCGATATTTACAGGATGATAGTCATGGGATGAGCCGGATTGAAATTCGCTGCGCTGCTTGTGATAGTCATCTCGGCCATGTTTTCAATGATGGCCCGCAAACGACCGGTGAACGTTACTGTGTCAATTCGGTGTCGTTAATTTTCAACAAAAATGATCAATAGTAAGGATTTTCTGATCATTTTTGTATGATTTGTACAAAATGGCTATTTTTTAAACTCAGGCATCATAGATGAGTGATATTCTTGCTTTTCTACAGCATCAATAATCATATCGGCGACATTATCTAACGCACTGAATTTTTCATCACTGAAGCCGTACATCAGCTGTATATTTTGGGGGGATGCAATCGGTACACCGAAGTGTTTGCCGACCATTGCCCAAATGTAAGAGACTTCTTGATGGTGAAGCAGTTGATTCAAACTGGCTAAGGATTCAAAAATGCTGGTATTGAGTGAATCCGGATCAGAGAGTTCCAGTGCATGATTGAGTAGTTTGATGGTTTTTTCTCTGTCTCTGTCGATGTAAAACGTCGCCAGCGCATATTGCAGTGCCGCTGTTTCCATCTCGGGTTTGCCTTCCAACTGTAAAAATTGCCGGCGAGCTTGTGTATCACCCGCCTGACTCCATAAAAAATAGAGTGAAGAGGGGGTATTAAATTCCATAAGCTCTTTTTCCAGGCGTTCCATATTCTTCCCGGAATTGAGTAATGCATTGAAGCGTCTTCTCTTGAGACCGGCTTGATCAATCGGTTGAATCTGAGCGGCAACGCTCAGACATTTTCTATATTGCTGCGTGAGCTGATACTCAGTAATTTTATTGAGGTCAGTGGGATTTTTGGAGACTTCGAAACGATGCCAGATGAGATCGGTTCTGGTGATACGGCATTGCCCGTCATTAATGTTCAGTTCTTCACAAAGAAGCTCGGGGTGATCCAGACAGAGTTTGTCTGTGTTTCTCGTATTTTCAAAGCAACCGTTCAACAAGAGAACAGTGATAGCAAGACTAATATACTTTATTGGTTGCTGCATATAACGATAGCCTGTGATCATATACAATTATTTCTACGACATATCTTGACGTTAGCGGCTGAAACTTCATTATGTTGAATTGTTCGTACAACTAACCATCCGGGATATGCAATGGATACTCAACAACTCATTGATGTGATTACACCTGAGGCTTACCAGCGTTTACTTTATGCTGTTGAAACGGGTAAGTGGCCTGAAGGTACGATACTTTCTGCACAACAGCGAGACTCATGTATTCAGGCTGTGATGTTGTACCAATCTAAGCATAATGCACAGCCGGAACATATGACAGTTGCCGCAGGCGGAGAAGTTTGTCTCAAATCGAAGTCTGAGTTGAAAAAACAGTTCCAGACAGCGCAGGCAGAAGAAGATATTTTGCGGGTCAATCCTAATCAAGCTGAGTGATCAATCTGCTGATGAACAGAGGTGAGTGCTGAAGTGGCACTCCCAGTGTTGGCCGGGAGTGCATCACGGATGACGATTAAGGAGACTTTCTGAATTGGATATTAAAATAGGTGGTTACCCGTAAAACCGTTTGTTTTGGCAAGTTTGTTTTGGCAAACAGTGCTGTTTTACAGGCTCATTTCTCCCCGCAGAACTTTTTGCATCTCTGATTTGACGGTTTCGTAGTCAAGCCCTTTACTCAAAAGATAATGTAGTTTTGCCAGTGCCGCTTCCGGTGTCATGTCGAACCCGCTGATAACCCCGGCTTCCGCCAATGCACTGCCGGTTGCATAACCGCCCATATTGACTTTACCGGCAAGACATTGAGTGAGGTTAACTACAATAACCCCCCGTTCTGAAGCCGCTTTGAGTTGTGCGAGCAACTCTCGATTCTGTGGTGCATTGCCGACACCGAAGGTCAGAAGAATCATAGCGTTCACGGGTTGCAGTAATGTATTGCGGATCACCTCATGGGAGATGCCCGGATACATGGTGATCACCCCGATGGGTTGTGGCGTAATATCACTGACCTGAAAGGGGCCATGGGGCTGTTTGCCGACGGTCACATGACTACTCACTGAGATATTGATACCCGCTTCCAGAAGTGGCGATAAGTTCGGTGAAGTAAATGCGTTAAAGCCGTCTGCATGTGACTTCGTGCTGCGGTTTCCTCTCATCAGTTGGTTGTTGAAAAACAGCGTGACTTCATTGATGGGATAGTTTGCAGCGATGTGCAGCGCGTTGAGCAAGTTGGCTTGTCCATCAGAACGCAGTTCGGCCAATGGAATTTGCGAGCCAGTGACAATGACCGGTTTACCCAAGTTTTCTAGCATGAACGACAGCGCTGAAGCGGTATAAGCCATTGTGTCCGTGCCATGTAGAATGACAAAGCCGTCATATTGATCGTAGTTGTTGCGAATATCACCAGCGATGAGTTGCCAGTCTTCAGGCGTCATATCTGATGAATCGATCAGCGGATCGTATTCGTGAATGGTGTATTCAGGCATTTCCGGACGATGAAACTCGGGCATCCCCGCGAGTTGCTTTTCCATAAAACCAGCCACCGGAACATAACCGTGTGATGATTTTTGCATCCCAATCGTGCCGCCCGTGTAGGCAATATAGATATGTTTTCTTGCCATGACTGAAATTTACTCTTCTATCAGGTTAGGGAGTGCGATTATAGCGGAATCATACGTAATAAAAAGGGCGACACTGTCGCCCTTGATCACGTTTAATGCTTTATTAGACCCCGTAAATGCTTTATTCGACCTCGCAATTGAGACAGAATGCATACTGTCCTTTGGGGTCGTTCAACTGGTTGAGTAGCGTTGCATCACTGAGTATTTTCTGGGTTGTGGAACGCAGGCTCTCGGGAAGGAGTGCTGTAACATCCAGCCCCAGCGATACCCGGGCTTCCGAAAATAGCCCGATCAGTAATTTCTGCATGGTTGACATCGGTTCTTCCAGCCAGTTGAGTTGATAGTCATCCACTTTGGCAAGTTTGGCCGCCAGAGCAACCGCATCATCAAAATCACCCATTTTATCGACCAAACCGAATTTGAGCGCATCCTGACCCGTCCAGACGTGGCCTTGTGCTACTTTATCGACGTCTTGCAACGACAGGTTGCGATGCTCTGCAACCAACGAAATAAAGCGCTGGTATCCGTGTTCGATGGTTAACTGCAATGCCTGTTTGGAACCGTCAGACAGCCCGGTGGTGATCCCCTGACCGGAAAATGGTGTTGTTCCCACACCATCGGTAGACACACCGATACGATCCAGACTGTGCTCAAAGGTGGTCAGCACACTGAATATGCCAATTGAACCGGTGAGCGTCGTGGGCTGCGCCACAATTTGGTCAGCACTGGTTGATAGCCAGTATCCGCCTGACGCGGCGAGGCTGGACATCGAGACCACAACCGGTTTGCCTGAGGCTTTCAGCGCATCAATTTCGCTACGGATAACTTCAGAAGCGGAGGCACTGCCTCCGGGGCTGTCAACCCGTAACACGACCGCTTTAATATGTGGGTCATTGCGAGCTTCTCTCAGCAGGACACTGATATTCTCTGAGCCAATCGCTTCACTGCGAGGTTGATTGCCATCCATGATGGTTCCTGCCGCGACAATTACAGCGATTTCGTTGTTCGCAGTCAGGCTTGGTTTCAACTGTGAGTCGAGAGAGTCGAGATAGTCGTAGTAACCAATCGAACGATAACCGTCTTGACCATCACTACCAAACGTATCGGTCAGTTCCGCACGCATTTGTGGCCGGGATACCAGTTCATCAACCAGACCAAGATCGAGTGACAGTTTGGCAATGTCACCGTGAACACGCTTCAGTTGTGTCAGAAAATCATCCATCGATAAGCGTAGCTTTTCTGGCGTGATGTTTCTGTTGGCTGCAACGTCGGTCAGATAGGCATCCCAGAGCTGTTGTAGCCAGCGCTTGTTCGATGTTTTTGCTGCATCCGACATATCATTACGCATAAACGGTTCTACCGCAGATTTGTAAGTGCCGACGCGGAAGATATGGGTGGTGACATCGAGTTTGTCCAGTAGATTTTTGTAATATAAACCGTAAGCACTATAGCCTTTCAGCATCACCAGCCCGTCGGGAGACATTAAAATTTTGTCAGCGTAACTGGCCAGATAATACTGGCTTTGGGTGTACAGATTGCCGACCGCAAACACCGGTTTGCCACTGGCTTTAAATTCATTAATCGCTTTTGCGATATAACGTAACTTCGTCAGATTCGTCTCCGACATCTCTCCGAGTGAGAGTACCAGCCCTGAAATCTGTTCATCATCTTTGGCATGACGAATGGTATCGACGATATCAAATAGAATGTTGTCTTTCGGCAGCGAGTCACCGAGGAGTGACGTCGCAACTGAATCAACGGATTGAGCATAAGTGGCTTGTTCACGAATCGGGCCGGATAAATTCAGAACCAGTGCCGAAGGCTGATGAATCTGAATGTTTGTTTCCTCTGGTGCTGATTGCGTATACAGGATGTAAATAACGGCAATCGTGAACAGAAACAACAGGTTCGTGACGAGAAGGCGGAACAGGGTGATCGTTTTCCAGATAAACCGAAAGATCATACCGATGGCTTTTAGTATTGTTTTCATAATCGCTTTAACATCGTGGCTGATTAGGCACCAGGGGTTGATAAACCCGATGGTACACGGTGTATGGTGATATGATCCTACGTGATAACCCAGAGAGGGACAACTATTCAATGATGGGACAAGTTGATGATGGTGTGCGGGAAATCAGGTGCGGGGAATCAGTGCGGTTGATTGGGTGGGGTCAGCGATCGCGCTTTCAGGTCAGACAATGTTGCTATCCAATCCCCCAACAAACACCAGTCCGTTGGGGTGAATGATTGGCTTGGCGTTTACAGAATGACGGTTTTATTGCCGTAGACAAACACTTTGTCGTTTAACACATTTGCCAGCGCTTTGCTCAAGACATTCTTTTCGACATCACGCCCTGCTTGTGCCATATCCTGAGCGCTGAATGTGTGATCGACAGGAATAACATCTTGTTTGATGATCGGCCCTTCATCGAGATCATTCGTGACGAAGTGAGCGGTCGCACCGATGATTTTGACACCCCGTTCATAGGCTTGCTGATAAGGCTTAGCACCAATGAATGCCGGCAGGAAACTGTGGTGAATATTGATAATACGGTGATGGTATTTTTCAACAAAAGATGGGGTCAGAACACGCATATATTTTGCCAGCACAATATAATCCGGCTGATACTGCTCGACGACTTCCTGCATTTTCTGTTCATGTTCCTGACGATTGAGACCTTCATGAGAAACACAGTGATAAGGGATATCAAATCGTTCCGTCAGCGTTTGTAATTTATCGTAGTTGCCGATGACTGCTGCAATATCGACATCGAGACTGCCGTCGTAGCTTTTGATCAGAATATCGCCCAGACAGTGTGCCTCTTTGGTGACCAGAATCACGATTTTCTTGCGTGAAGAACCGATCAATTGATATTTGGCCCTTTCGGGGAGGGCTTGATCTAAATCAGCCTTCAGGGTTGCGTCGTTAAAATAGCCTTCCAGCTCGGTGCGCATAAAAAAATGGCCGCTGGTATTATCGACATATTCATTGTTGTGAATGATATTGAGCTGATGCTTGTAACAGATATTGGTAACTTTGGCGATCAAGCCTGGTTTATCAGTGCAATGTGTGAGGAGCGTTTTCTTTTCCATCAATGATGACTTCCGATGATTTTTTTGAATGAAAAAACTATTTCAGAGTACCCAAAACGGTGATGAGTTCCACAATACTGCGGCTATAATTAATCTATTCTCAATAGAGTTTCAACCCAATAACAAAAGTAATTTTCCTCGGCTTACTTCGTTGGTCTTTATTTCGGACAATCATTGTGTATCACATTTTTCATGAAGGTGGTGTTTATGGATAAGGAATTACTGGCTCGTAAATTGTATGTTGAGCGTGTCCACGAGTTAATCGGAACACATGAAATCGATGAGATCGTCCTGAATGCAATGTGGGAAAGTAAAGCCTCTCCTGCGGATGCTGCCAGAGTGATGCTGGAGCAGCCGACCAACGTACTGGAAGCTGCCTCTTGGTTACAACGATATCTGAACCGTAAATAACGCCTTCATCGCGTGTTTGGCAGCGTGAATCGTCAGAGAAAGGTTCGCGCTGCTTCATCAAACCTGACATAATCGCACATCATATTTTAAAATCCTCTATGCGATGATCGAACAGACTTTTTCAGCCCATGGTGCTTTAGGGAAAGCCATCCCCGGATTTCAGCCACGTCAGGCCCAACTCGATATGGGCAGAGCGATTGAATCCGCTATCCGTAATCAGTCACAACTGGTGGTTGAAGCAGGAACGGGAACCGGGAAAACATTTGCCTATTTAGTGCCAGCGTTGATGAGCGGTAAGAAAGTGGTCATCAGCACGGGCTCGAAAAACCTGCAAGAGCAGTTATTCCATCGTGATTTACCCCTGATTGTCAAAGCACTCGAATTCTTCGGCCAGATAGCCTTACTCAAAGGGCGTGCGAATTATTTATGTCTGGAACGTCTCAACCGACAGATGATTGAGAGTCACGGCAATGAAACGGATTCGCAGCATTTTGCACAGTTGTTCCAGATCCGTCGCTGGGCGTCGGAGACTAAAACCGGCGACCTCGGTGAGTGTGAAACGTTACCGGAAGATAGCCTGATTATTCCGACTATTACATCCACCAATGACAATTGTCTGGGTAAAGACTGCCCGGATTTTCAGGATTGTTTTGTCTCGAAAGCGCGTCGAAAAGCGATGGATGCGGATATTGTGGTGGTGAATCATCACCTGTTTCTGGCTGATCTGGCGATTAAAGAGACTGGGTTTGGCGAGCTGATCCCGGAAGCCGAAGTGTTTATTTTTGATGAAGCCCATCAGCTACCGGATATCGCGAGTCAGTATTTCGGACAGTCGCTGAGCAGCCGCCAGATTCAGGAACTGGCGAAAGATATCGAAATTGGCTATCGCACCGAAGCGAAAGATATGCGTCAGTTGCAAAAAATCAGCGACAAGCTGGTTCAAACCGCGATGGATGTCAGAATGGCGTTGGGCGAGCCCGGTTATCGGGGCAACTGGCGCGAAGTCGTCCGCCAGCCCAAAATGACTCAGGCGATTGAACGTTTGACGGACAGCCTTGAATTTGCATTAGATGTCCTGAAACTCGTTCTGGGAAGAAGCCAACTGCTTGATACGGCTTTTGAGCGGACCAATACCATTCTGGCGCGTCTGAAACGTGTCTGTGATGTTTCAATTACCGGGTATTCTTACTGGTTTGATACCACCCCCCGTCATTTCGGTTTGCATATTACACCGCTTTCTGTCGCAGATAAGTTTCAGGAACAGATCAAATTGAAGCCGGGGACATGGATTTTTACCTCGGCAACCCTGGCGGTGAATCATGACTTTAGCCATTTCAGCCATCGTCTGGGGTTGATTCCTGAACAACAGTTTTCCCTGCCGAGCCCGTTTGATTATGAACAACAGGCGCGGCTGTGTGTCCCGCGTTATCTGCCCGAACCGAACTCACCGGGTATGGCCGACAAGTTGGTTACTATGCTGACGCCTGTTATCGAGCAGAATCAAGGGCGCTGTTTTTTCCTGTGTACGTCACATCAGATGATGCGGGATTTAGGCGAACGATTTCGCCAACGTCTCGAACTGCCGGTACTATTACAGGGCGAAACCAGCAAGCAGAAAACGCTCTCTGAGTTTATGTCGCTCGGGAATGCTTTGCTGGTTGCAACCGGTGCTTTCTGGGAAGGGATTGATGTTAGAGGCGATGCCCTGAGCTGTGTTATTATTGACAAATTACCGTTTACTGCACCGGATGACCCGTTGCTGAAAGCCAGAATTGAAGACTGTCGTCTGCAAGGCGGAGAACCATTTCAACAGGTTCAATTGCCCGAAGCGGTGATAACCCTAAAGCAAGGGGTGGGGCGGCTGATTCGCGATGCAAGCGATAAAGGGGCGCTGATCATTTGTGACAATCGGTTGGTGACCCGAGATTATGGCGGCGTGTTTCTTGCAAGTTTACCCCCGATCCCGCGCACCCGTGATTTAGAACAGATACGAATATTTCTCCGCGATATATCGGAGCCGTCTCACTCGGAAAGTGATGAAGTGAATACAGAGAGTTAAATGAGTCCAAGAATTCTTGCAATTGATACCTCAACAGAAAACTGTTCTGTTGCTTTGATGGTTGATAACCAATGTTTTGTCCGGCGTGACATTGCACCGCGGGACCATGCAAAAAAAATCCTGCCGATGGTTGATGACGTGTTACATGAAGCGAATATTCAACTGGCTGATTTAGATGCGTTGGCATTTGGCCGGGGCCCCGGCAGTTTTACCGGTGTCCGTATTTGTATCGGGATTGCTCAAGGACTGGCGTTTGGCGCCGGATTGCCGACGGTTCCTGTTTCGACGCTGGAAGCAATGGCGCAAGGAAGTTATCGTTTATACGGTATCAACCATGTGGCAACTGCCATTGATGCCCGGATGAGCGAAGTGTACTGGGGGCGTTTTACCCGTCAGGATAATGGCGCTTGGCAGATTGTGGATAATGAATGTGTGATCCCGCCTCAGACTCTGGCACAACAACTTGAGTCAGACTCAAATACATGGCGCTGTGCCGGAACGGGCTGGGCGGCTTATCATGAAGAACTTGCCCAATTACCGCTTCAGGTTGCATCGGGTGATGTGCTTTATCCCGATGCCGAAGATATTGTATTTTTAGCCAAGATTGCGTTTGAGAACGGTAAAACGGTACCGGCAGAAGAAGCCAGCCCGATTTACTTACGTGATCAGGTCGCCTGGAAGAAAATTCCGGGTCGTGGATAGCAGCATTTCGCGAGCCGGATCGGTCAGCATGAACCAGCGGGCGGTGATGCGTCACCACCGATACACGAAGATAGGTGAGGAACATTATGGTTTCGATTCAGGGATTACCACCTTCGCGGATACCGGGAACGGGAAAGTCATCGAAGTCAGCAAAAGCAAAGCGGCAGGGTGATACTTCAGGTGCGGCCTCTGGCACGTATGAACCGACCCCCGTTGCCAATGCTGTCACGCACTCGATGCGTGCGATGAAAGAGACTGAGCGTTTTCAGGAAAACCTGCAATATGACTTACCGGAGGGGCGGGCACGTAAAGCTCTGGAAGAGTATTTTGGCGTGATGAATCAAGCCCGGCGAGAGGAACTTGCTCAGATGCTGGGAGTCGATATTTATATTTAAGATGAGGGAAACATAATGGCTCGGTATCATTTCTATCGTCGTATCAAAGGCATGGTAATCCCCTTTGCCTGTCTGGTGCTTAGCGCCTGTGCTTCACTGCCGAATGAGTTATCTGTACCTGATGGTGCGACAGTGATTCAAGATTATCAAACATTTGCAGCATTGCATGGGACTCAGGCACCCTACGTCCGGTTGGGAGGGGTGATTGCTGATATTAAGAACCTGCCGCAACGGACTCGGCTGGAAATGGTCAACTTGCCGATCGGCTCTGATGGTAAACCCGATATTCGGCAGGAGCCTCATGGACGCTTCATTGTTTATGTTAATCGATTCCTTGATCCGGTGACTTATGCAAAAGGCCGTTTACTGACGGTGCTTGGTAGCGCAATCGCGCCAGAAAAAAGTCAGGTTGGTGAATACCGGGCTGAATTTCCGGTCTTGTCGGCATCGGCTTACCATCTATGGCGGGTGACTGAGCGTATCGTTATTCATGAACCGGACTCATTTCTACATGATTGTGATCACTGGCGCTGTCGGGAGAGTTTCGGCTCGAAGACCGGTAAAGTGATACCTGAGGTCAAATGATTTTCTATGTTCGTACAACACACTTATTCTATTTTCGAACGGAACATTGCTGCGATTGAAACTGACAATCGTCAAACTGCAACATGTTCCGTCGTTTTCCTGCATGGCTGGCTGGATAACGCTGGTAGCTTTATGTCTGTGATGGACTTTCTCATGCATCAGATTTCCCCCCAGATTCATCTCTGTGCGATTGATTTACCGGGACACGGTCTGTCAAGCCATAAGTCGGATGACAACTTTTATGCATTTCATGACTATATCGATGACATTCATCAATTTTTAATGAAATTACCAGCGAAAAAAAAGGTTTTAGTTGGCCATTCACTTGGTGGAATGATTGCGAGTTGCTATAGTGCCGCCTTTCCTGAATATGTCGATGGACTTTTTTTGATTGAGAGCCTCGGACCTTTGACCGAACGAGCAGAACTGAGTGTACGGCGGTTACGCGATGGCGTAAAAAATCGCACCCGCATGCGACACAAATTTCGCAGAGCCTATGACCATTATGATGTGGCTCTACAAGTGCGGGCAGCACATTCGGAATTACCAAAAGCGCTCATTGAGCCGATTGTGGCGCGAGGTCTCGAAGTCCTAGACGGGCAGTGGGTGTGGCGTGCGGATCCGAAATTGTCTGCTCAGTCGTTATACCGAATGTCGAATGTGCATGCTGAAGCGATTCTGGCTGCAATTCGATCTCCCATGCAAGTCGTTTTAGGGAACAAAGGTTACCCATCTTTAAAATCATATTCCCCAGATTCGTTACCAGAGCAAATTGAGATTCAGCATGTAGAGGGCGGTCATCATTGTCACTTAGAACATCCTGATCACATTGGTCAGCTAATATCACAGTTTGTAATGAAAATCGATGAAACACCACTTTCTTGAATTAGAGTCTATACTTTAAAAAAATTAGAATTTAACAAATAATTAACACATATAATAAGGCAGGGCACTGACCTGCCAGCACGAGGAGTATCCCTGTGGAGCATCCATGGCTTGCACGTTACCCAAATGATGTGCCTGAAACTATTAATCCAGATGTTTATTCATCTCTGGTTGAGATGTTTGAACAGTCGATCACGAAATACGCTGATCAGCCTGCTTTTGTCAATATGGGAACGGTGATGACCTTCCGTAAGCTGGAAGAGCGTAGTCGCGCTTTTGCCGCTTATTTACAAAACGAGCTACAACTGAAAAAAGGCGATCGCGTTGCTCTGATGATGCCGAACCTGTTGCAATATCCGGTCGCGTTATTTGGTGTGTTGCGGGCTGGTTTGGTGGCGGTCAATGTCAATCCGTTGTATACGCCCCGAGAGCTGGAACACCAGCTCAATGATGCGGGTATCACCACGATTGTGATCGTCTCGAATTTTGCCGGAACCTTGCAGAAAATTGTGCAACGGACAGCGGTGAAACATGTCATTTTGACCAGTCTGGGGCAGATGTTACCGCGGGCAAAAGGTACCGTGGTCGACTTTGTCGTGAAATATATCAAAAAAATGGTACCACATTACCATTTACCCGATGCGGTTTCGATGCGCACAGCCTTGAAACGTGGTCGTCATATGCAGTACATCAAGCCTGTGATTGAAAGCGATGATACGGCTTTTTTACAGTACACCGGTGGAACCACGGGGATAGCCAAAGGTGCGATCCTTTCTCACCGGAACATGGTTGCCAACGTCTTACAGGCTAAAGCGGCTTATGGGCCGATTTTGACGGAAGGGCGTGAGCTGGTGGTGACTGCCTTGCCTCTGTACCATGTGTTTGCGCTGAGTGTGAACTGTTTGCTATTTGTTGAACTGGGCGGGCAAAATCTGCTGATTACCAATCCGAGAGATATTCCGGGATTTGTGAAAGAGTTGCAACGCTACCCTGTCACGGCAATTACAGGGGTGAATACGCTGTTTAATGCCTTGGTTCACAATGAATCGTTCCGTCATATGGATTTTTCACAGCTACATTTGTCTGTCGGTGGCGGAACGGCTGTCCAACGGGCGGTTGCCGATGAGTGGAAAAAAGTGACGGGTATACATCTGCTTGAAGGATATGGTTTAACGGAATGTTCACCTTTGGTGGCCGGTAACCCTTATGATTTGAGTGATTACAGTGGCGCGATTGGCTTGCCGGTACCATCGACGGATGTGCGGATTGTTGATGAACATGGTCAAGTCATTGGGTTTGATCAGACCGGTGAATTACAGGTTCGCGGACCACAGGTCATGCGTGGGTACTGGCAACGGGAAGATGCAACCCGAGAAGTGCTGACCGACGATGGTTGGTTATCGACCGGTGATATTGTTCGGATGGATGACCAAGGTATGTTATATATTGTCGATCGGAAAAAAGATATGATTCTGGTCTCTGGTTTTAACGTCTATCCAAATGAAATTGAAGATATTGTTTCCATGCATGATAAAGTGCTGGAAGCCGCAGCCATCGGGCAGCCACATGATGTCAGTGGTGAAGTGGTGAAATTGTTTGTCGTGAAGAAAGATACGTCGCTGACAAAAGAGGAAATCATTGCTCACTGTCGCCAATATCTGACCGGATATAAGATCCCAAAACTGATAGAATTCCGAGAAGAGCTGCCGAAAACTAATGTCGGTAAAATATTGCGCCGTGCATTGAAAGATGAAAATCAGGTGATGTTGAGTATGGAACAAGCCTAGTCATCTATGATTGAGACGTACGGGGAAATGCCGACATTGATGTCGGCATTTTTTTCTTGTTTCCTGTCACTGATTGTCAAATGATGGTCGGGTGCCTGACAATAAATGATAAAAGTGAGTAATTTTGAACTATCAAATGATTACCAGCTCAGATGAGCTTGAAGCGGTGTGCCGCAAAGCATTGCAGTGTCCGGTGGTGATGCTGGATACGGAATTTGTCCGGACCCGGACATTTCATGCCCAACTGGGATTAATCCAGCTTTATGACGGAGAATCCGTCGCGTTGATTGACCCGACAACCATTGAAGATATGACATCCTTCGTCAATCTGCTAAAGGCACCGCAGGTACTCAAAGTGCTTCATGCCGCCGGTGAAGATTTAGAAGTGTTCTACCATCAATTTGAGTGTGCACCGGCACCGTTTGTGGATACGCAGATTCTGGCAGCATTTATCGGGTATGGTCTGTCTACAGGCTTTGCCGCGCTGGTCGCGGATTTCACGGCGGTTGAGCTCGATAAAAGTGAATCCCGGACCGATTGGATGGCAAGGCCGTTGAGTCAGAAGCAATTGGACTATGCTGCTGCGGATGTTTTTTATCTGATGCCGGTTTATCGGCAATTATTTGAAAAAATTCAACAGAAAGGCTGGTGGGATGCTGCATTGGAAGAGTCCCGGCTACAGGTTGAAAAGCGGACCCGAAATTATCAGCCAGCAGATGCTTATCTCGATATCAAAGGGGCATGGCAACTGACACCGAAACAGCTGGCGATCTTAAAATGCCTCGCGACCTGGCGCTACGAAGAAGCCGTAAAGCGGAATTTGGCACTGAATTTTGTCATCAAAGAGCAAGACCTGTTGACCATTGCCCGGTTGGAATTAGTCAATTTCAAGCGGATGGAAGCGGAAGGTATTGATCCTCGCTCGGTGAAACGGCACGGTGCAAAAATCAGCCAACTGGTGAAGGAAGGGCAGGCAGTCAGCGAGTCTGATTACCCAGCGCGCATTATTCCTGTTTCAGATTATCCCGGATACAAACAGCTCTTCAAACAACTCAAAGATCAAGTCAATGTGCAGTCTGAAAAGCTGGGTTTATCACCGGAGTTTCTTGCTTCCCGGAAGCAGTTGAATCAATTACTGGGCTGGATATGGAAGACGCAGACCGACCCGCAATATGTACCGGATCTGATGCAGGGATGGCGGAAAGAAGCGCTGGGTGAGCGTTTATATGAGATGGTGTCTGCTTTGTAACCCGATGTCATCGGGTGAGGTGGTCATGCGCTCAAGGTAAATGGAAAGCAGCGGTACTTATCCTTTGCGTGACATGCCACGTGAATTCGCTATATAACCGGCGTCAGTTCCGGTTATATAGCGGACGGCGAGAACCGCGATTACTTCTCTTCTTCCGGCAATTTGACGTTCAATTCCAGTACGGACAGATCATCGCCTTTGTGTTCGAAAGTCAGTTCAACCATATCAGGATCAATGGCAACATATTTGGCGATCACTTTCAGAATATCTTCTTTCAACTGCGGCAGATAGTTTGGCGCCGGATCGTTCTGGCTCCGGCGTTCGGCAACGATAATCTGCAACCGTTCTTTCGCAAGACTCGCGGAGGTTTGCTTCTTCGGGCGGAAAAACTCCAGTAATGACATACGTTCTTAACCTCCAAATAATCGTTGAAAAATGCCTTTCTTCTGCTCGGACAGAAAACGGAATTCCAGTTCACTGCCTGTCAGGCGCTCGACCGCGTCATGATAAGCCTGTCCGGCATCTGACTGATCATCAAAAATCACCGGCACCCCTTTATTGGAAGCATTGAGCACCGCCTGACTTTCAGGAATGACACCCAGCAATTTAATGTGCAGAATCTCTTCAACATCTTCGACACTCAGCATTTCTCCCAGAGTCACTCGGGTGGGGTTGTAGCGGGTGAGTAAGAGGTGTTGTTTGATCGGTTCAAGACCTTGTTCGGCGCGACGTGATTTCGAATCGAGAATACCAAGAATTCGGTCAGAGTCGCGCACGGAAGAGACTTCCGGGTTGGTGGTGATAATGGCTTCATCAGCGAAGTAAAGTGCCATGAGTGCGCCTTGTTCTATCCCTGCCGGAGAGTCGCAGATAATAAAATCAAAGCCCATGCTGTCTAATTCATCAAACACGCGTCTGACACCATCATGCGTCAGCGCTTCTTTATCCCGGGTTTGAGAGGCAGGCAAAATAAAGAGATTGTCGGAGCGTTTATCTTTGATCAGCGCCTGATTGAGCGTTGCTTCGCCCTGAATGACATTCACGAAGTCATACACCACCCGGCGCTCGCACCCCATAATGAGGTCTAGGTTGCGTAAGCCGATGTCGAAATCGATGACTGCGGTTTTCATACCTTTGATTGCCAAACCTGAGGCAATTGCTGCACTCGATGTCGTTTTCCCAACACCGCCTTTACCTGATGTAACAACAATAATGCGTGCCATTTGTTTCCCTTAAATTTAACTTAAGTTTCCTTTGAGTAGGATTTAAATAGTGATTGGCTCAATGTGGAGCGTGCCGTCATGATAACTGAGCATCGCTTTTGTCTGCCAGTGTTCACTCGAAATTTGATCACTGAGCCAATAATTACCCGCGATAGAAATTAATTCAGCCTGTAAATCGTGACAAAATATTTTCGCTTGCTGTTGTCCGCTGGCTCCGGCAATGGCTCTGCCGCGTAAGCTACCGTAAATATGAATTGAACCATCGGCAATCACTTCTGCACCGGCGCTCACATGATTGAGAATGACTAAGTCAGAATTTTTCGCGTAGACCTGTTGGCCCGAACGAATCGGTGTGGTGATAGTCTTCGTCGGTGCGATGGCTGCGGGTGCCTGACTTGGGGACTTGCTGGCAGTGAGAACGGCCAAACCGGCTTCAGATGCAAGATTTTGCGTGCGTTTATCCCGGGCACCGGTGACACCGACAGGCACCATGCCGGTCTCATGAATTCCGAGTTTCAACTGGTGAAAATCAAGTTCACCTTCAACTTGGGCAATGTTGAGCACAATGGGGGCAGCGGTGAAAAATGCCGGCGCCTGAGTCACTTTTTCTTTCAAAAACTCGACGGACTTTGAGATTTCACTGTCCGCAATATGTAACACGGAGAGTGTAAAACTACTACCTTTAAGATCAGGTGTGATTGACATAGGTAATTTGGGCCTCAACTCATAAAACACTGTAGAAAGGGCATTGCCTGAAAGTAGGGCTGTCATGTTATAGTCACAGCTCAAACTCAGCAAGATATCTTACTTTTAATTGACGCTTTTAACCTCAAAACTAGGTTAACTTTATGTGTTGGGATCGTAAGTCTTGACATACTGGTCGGGAAATATACAAAAGGCACACTAATGCTTTGTTCTATTTATAAAAGTCCTAAAAAAGAAGGCACCTATTTATATGTTGAGAAAAAAGACGATTTCTCGCAAGTTCCGGAAACACTGTTACAGATGTTCGGACGACCGGTTTTAGTGATGACGATGAGTCTGGCAGGCAAGACGCTGGCAAGCGTTGATATTGAAAAAGTGCAAGTCGCGCTCAAAGATGACGGTTTTTTCTTACAGTTACCACCGCCACCGGAAAATTTATTAGAAAGCTATAAAGCAAGGAAAGCCGCTCGACAGCAGCAGTAGCGAATACTTATCAGGATGAGAGGAGATAAAATGAAAAAATTATGGTCAGTTGGATTGGGATTGATTCTGAGTTGTCCCCTCTATGTCAATGCAGAAAGCATCGCCAATACACAGCGTTTCGAACAGTATGTCGATGACCTCAAACAACAAGCACAGCAGGAAGGGATTAGCCAAGCAACCATTCAAGCGGCTTTTGCAAACGTCACATACCGTCCCAGAGCGATTGTTGCCGATAACAATCAACCGGAGAAAAAGCTCACCTTAGACGAATATATTCCTCGCGCGGTGCCGGACTGGAAAGTCGCGAAGGCGAAAAAACTCTATCAGGAACACTATGATGAGCTGGTGAGAATCGGCAAACAGTATGGTGTGCAACCCCGATATATCGTTGCCCTGTGGGGCGTAGAGAGTAACTTTGGTTCACTCACCGGTGGATACAACGTTGTCGATGCTTTGGCAACATTAGCCTATGACGGGCGTCGTGAACGTTTCTTCCGCAACGAAATGATGGCCGCCCTGAAAATCCTTGAACAGCGCCATATCACACCACAGGCGATGAAAGGTTCATGGGCTGGGGCGATGGGGCAATGCCAGTTCATGCCGAGTTCTTTCCTTGCCTTTGCTGCCGATGGTAACGGTGATGGGAAAAAAGATATCTGGGGGACAAAAGCGGATGTGTTCGCATCAACGGCGAATTATCTGAGTCAGTCCGGTTGGAATGAACACATGATTTGGGGACGTCAGGTACATTTACCGCGTGGATTCGATATGCGTCTGAGTGGCCGGGGTAAAGGTCAGGGGCAAATGCTTCATCAGTGGAGCGAGCTGGGCGTGACTCGTTATGATGGTAGCCCGCTGCCGAAACTGAAACAAGATATCGAAGCTTGGCTAATCGCGCCTGATGATGAACAGGGTCGCGTCTATCTGGTGTATAACAACTATAACGTGCTGATGAAGTGGAACCGCTCTTATTATTTTGCGCTTGCGGTCAGCCACCTTGCCGATCGAATTATTATGAATGAACCGACCCGTAAATAAAAGGTTACCAGTAATGATTACCAGTAGCTAAAAGTTATCGGTCAAAGTAAAAAAAGGCGCCTTCACAGCGCCTTTTTTACATCTGTCATACGCGTAAAATCAGCATCACCTATCATGATGATACTGGCGCGTTTCATGCCTGATTAAGCATCGGTGTGGAACTGTTCACAAGCGAGCATGGTATTCTCAATCAGTGTTGCGACGGTCATCGGCCCGACACCACCCGGAACCGGCGTGATATAGTTGGCCTTCTCCTTGGCAACGTGATACTCGACATCACCCACTAATTTGCCGTCATCCATGCGATTGATACCCACATCAATCACCACGGCGCCTTTTTTGATCCACTCACCGGGAATAAAATGCGGTTTACCGACAGCGACGACCAGAATTTCTGCCTGACGCACGAATTGTTCCAGATCTTTGGTAAAGCGGTGACATGTCGTGGTTGTACAACCAGCCAGTAGTAATTCGAGGGTCATCGGGCGACCGACAATATTAGATGCACCGACGACAACCGCATGTTTGCCGCGTGGGTCAATGTTGTAGCGTTCAAGCAGGGTCATGATCCCTTTTGGTGTACATGAACGGAGTGTCGGAATTCGTTGTGCAAGACGGCCGACATTATAAGGGTGGAAACCATCGACATCTTTATCCGGCAGAATTCTTTCCAGAACCTGCGTTGCATCAAGACCGGCAGGAAGGGGAAGCTGCACCAAAATGCCATCAATACTCGGGTCTGCATTGAGCTGATCAACTAACTCAAGTAAGGCTTGTTGGGTGGTATTGGCGGGTAAATCGAACGATTTTGAAATAAAGCCGACTTCTTCACAAGCCCGACGTTTACTCCCGACATAGACATGGGAAGCTGGATCTTCCCCGACAAGAACCACGGCAAGTCCCGGTGCTCGAAGTCCGGCATCGGTTCTTGCTTTCACCCGTGCAGAAACTTCAGCACGAACGGTTTTGGAAATTAGGGTTCCATCAATATTTTGAGCAGTCATGGCTTACCTTCATGAATCGCGAAACAAAAGAATAGCAAAATTTTTGCGCGCATTGTCGCAGATATTTTGCAGAACATCTATAAGCAAACGTTTGCTTCTGGTCTGTTTTCTGAGTCTTTTCCCAAGCTGGTAATTTTTTAGCCATTTAAAACATTCAATTAGAGAAACTCATTGATTTACTCAGATGAACTCGTATAATTCCCACCCGTAACGCGCCCTTAGCTCAGTAGGATAGAGCACGTGCCTTCTAAGCATGTGGTCGCAGGTTCGAATCCTGCAGGGCGCGCCAGTTATTTGAGAAGGCCCCGATGATACTCGTATCGTCGGGGCCTTTTTCTTTGGCTGATTTTCTTTGGCCGGATCGTTGAAAACAAGTTTGCACACAGGGTAATGTAGTTCAAAGGACGTCAAGTGTTCAAACCAGTGATGCAGATGCTGTCGACGCGTATTTGCCGAATACAATGAGATCAACGGAAATGATGACAATTCGAACCGCCGAAATAACAGATTTAAATGCGTTGTTGGTTTTAAGTGAGCAAATTGGGAGGCTACACTTTGAAAATGCACCGCTCACATTTAAACAACCTTCAGCCGCGGATAAACCATTCTGGCTGAGTCTGTTAAATGATGAATCAACGCTTTTTTTGCTGGCAGAGTCAGAAAATCTGGTTGTCGGCTTTCTGACTGCGACCATCACGATCAATGACACGATTCCATTTATCGTCAGTTGTCCGATCTGTCGGGTTGGAACCATCGTCGTTGATGAGGCACATCGTGCTGCCGGTATCGGTACACAATTGATGGATGCTTGTGCACAGTGGGCAACATCACAAGGTGCCGCGCAAATCAGACTGGAGGTTATGGCCTTTAATCAATCTGCGCAGCAGTTTTATCAGCAACTCGGCTTTCAAGACCAATCGCATATCATGTGTCGTTATCTCGACTGACCCAATGCGAGAGCTCCCTCGGTTGCCGGACGTTACTCTCTAAGCGTGTTCGCTGAACACAAGGAAGACAGGAGATATATTTTGATTAGTCATATTGATCATATCGTTTTGACGGTTTCGGATATTGAACGGTCGGTCGCGTTCTATCAACGTGTGTTACACATGGAAGAAGTCACGTTTGCCAATGGGCGCAAGGCCGTTAAATTTGGTTGTCAAAAAATCAATTTTCAAATCTTAGGCCAAGAAACGAGAAACGCAGCACAGGTTGGTTCTGGTGATTTATGTTTAATCTCGGACTGGCCTCTGGGTGATGTCGTCAACCACTTAGCCAGTGAAAATATTGAAATTGTAGAGGGGCCGGTAGAAAAATCAGGGGCGAGTGGACCGATTCAATCTGTTTATTTCTTGGACCCGGATTCAAACTTGATTGAGGTGAGTGTGTATGCGTGATTCCGGCTCCAAAATATGACGTACAGTCAGTTTTTCGGTTTCAGAGGTTCAAAGATATCGGTGTTCTGTGCGCCGGTTCCTCTTGCAAAGATGCAAGAGGAACCGGAACGTCCAGCTTGGTCGCCTTGGTCATTGCCTCTGAGCGTCTGGATGCTGGGGCGAATCATGTCAGGTTTATTTAAAGCTGGAACAATTTTTATGGGTAAAACTCGTCCACGGCAGCGAGAGCTTGTGTTCCATAAATAACGGCAGGGCCACCTCCCATCAAAATAGCGACATTAATGGTCTCAACAAGCTCTTCTCTGTTGGCGCCTGCTTTTACCGCGGCTTCAACGTGGGAACCGATACAGCCATCACAGCGAACATTGATAGCAATAGCAACAGCAATCAGTTCTTTATACTTGGTTTCCATTGCACCGGGCGCAAAAGCCGCTTTGTGAAGGCTTAAGAAAGCGTTAAGCGTATCAGGGCTCTCTTTTCTAAAAGCGGAACCCAATTTGCGCTGTTGCTGATTAATATCTGTATAATTTTTATTCATAATTTTACCTCACTGATCTCTTTGAATTTTATTTACTCAGGCTTGCATATTTCGCCGGCCTTTATTGCTTTGAGTGTATGAAACGAAAGCCACAGAATTAGCAGTGTCAAACATCCTATTAGTGCCATACCAATGTAGAAGCATGTTGATGACTGAGTTAATTCTGCGTATCTGAATAGGGCGACGTTGAAGGCAGCTACCGGGAATGAAAACGCCCATGAAGAAAGATAAAACTCGCTTTTTCGAAATTGATTTATATTGAGCACGAGCAAAATAGCGGTGAATAGTGCAACAGAGATGAGTATTCTGGAAAAACCAGTCAATTCTGGTACCAGTGTACTATAGGAGGCAAACCCAATAGATGGTGGCGCTAACAATATAAACAGCATAGGTTTAAAACGTGCTGGTAACGTTTCATGGAAAATCAAACGGTTGGTAATGATGGTTAATAGAACCATCCAGAAAACAATACCAACGCCGAAAAAGAACCAGCTTATCTCAATAAAGCCCAGCTTAGCGCCTGTAATCGGAGCAATGATGTTACCGACAACCGGGATAAACCAACTCGGGTTAGCGTGCTCTAGTCGGTAGTGATCGTGGTGTATCCAGCTATGCATAACCAATAAAGTTAACGATAACTGAACGATTGCTCCAATACCCCATAAAAAACAGGAAAGTGATTCAAATCTGTGCCAAACGACGGAAAGAAGTAATAGGCTGATCGAGAAAGCGGCAAAGAAATTAATCTTGATTGGGTGTTTCGTTTCTGCAATGACCGCATTTGGAAACTGAATGAGTTTCATCAAATAAAGGCTACTTACAAGTATCATGACAATACTTGCTAAAGCACTACTCAATGTTGTCACCGCAGGAAAGGACATCCCCAGAGCCTTTTGCCATGCGATTGAAAACCCGCTTAGCCCCATCACGATAGAGAACATTGAAATAGGGAAATGTATTAATCGGCTTTCTTTCTTCGCAGAGGATGGTTGGTTTATGGATAAGTCTTTCATATCAAACCCTTTCATTTGTCAGGTTGTCGCAACATCGCACCAACTCCAAATTGTCATGAAGATCTATCCATTACACGAGTTAACACGCTTTATCGTGAGTCATTTTTTATGTGTGAGGTATGACCATTAGTTAAAGCTAATGTACTCTGATCTGAATGACGTTTTAAGTAGTCAATATGCCAAAGTGTATTCCTAATACGACAAGTGGTTTTTAAACAAAGCAAACTGTTATAGAGTAATAGTATGTGGCATATGCTAATTAATTTACAAACGAACGGGTTGCAGAAAGGAGTGAATTCCTATGGGTTGTGATACAGGGTTAACCCCCATAAAAAGTAAAAAGACTGAGCAAAATGTTTCTGAAGAATTATCTAAGGAGAAATTAAGTATGAGTTCAACAATGGTACGTCGTGAAATGCCTGAATTTACAATGGACGCCTTTGATGCGAAGACTGGACATTTCACTTCGGTTTCTAATTCTGACTACACGGGGAAATGGGTCGTAGTCTGTTTTTATCCTGCTGATTTTACTTTTGTTTGCCCAACTGAAATTGCAGCGATGAATGCTAAATATGACGAATTTCAGGCGTTGAATACGGAGATTCTGGCTGTTTCCGTCGATTCAAAATTCTCTCACAAACGTTTTGTTGAAACCGAGCCATTACTAAAAGGATTAAAACTCACCATTGGTGCAGATTCAAACCAGGATGTCAGCAGAATGTTTGGCGTTTTGGTCGAAGAAGAAGGCGTGGCATTACGCGGGCGATTCCTGTTTAACCCTGATGGCATCTGTGTTGCTCAAGAAGTACAGGCAGATTCAGTGGGACGTAATGTGAATGAATTTTTACGTCAGGTTGAAGCGTGGCAACATGCAACAAAAACGGGAGAGGTTTGCCCTGCTGGATGGCGTCCCGGTAAAAAAACATTACCGGTAAACACAGACGCAGAACAAATGGCCGGTCGTGTTGGCGACTATATTACGATTGAAGAAATTATGAGCTGATGATTTCTCAATAATACGACCTAAATGAAAGCCGACGAATATTCGTCGGCTTGAATATATCATCTCAAACAAAAAATCGGCCAGATGGATGAAGGGGAAGGTATCCACCGTTTACCGGCCTATTTTCCTATTGTTTGACAGAAAACTTAGCCAGATTCAATGCACTAACAACCGTATTCCTCAGCAATATAAGTTTCAAACCGACTAAACAAATCTTCGTCAGATACCAGGTTGTCACTGATTACTGTCTCACCATCCACGACTTTTATTCTGGCATTGAGCGGCGCGACGTCAGAGCGCTTCCGGGAAGATAAGTTGGCAATTTTCTGTTGCTCTATTTTCCATGCGTCTTCTGCTGAAAGGTTACATGCGTCGGCGAGATATTTGGCATTAAACCCTTCTCCAGTCAGGCTCTCAATGGTCTGATTATGTGAAAGATGATTGCCTTGAGACCAGTAGTGTTGCGCAAGTAAGGGACCAATTTCCGTATTATCAGTCAAGTAACCCAAGGTTCGGGTAAAATATGCTCGGGTCTGATACACCGCCATGTGTGCCAGCAAATAGCCCTGATACGAACATGCTGACTCATCAGATAAAAGATGTGGGATTGCCATTAATGGTCTGGGACTGCATGCCAATCCTAAAATGCGCTGTTCCATCTCACGCGCCAGTTTGGTCACTGCTTCAGGCGTTAGTTCGTCATCACTTAACTGATACAGTGCCCGTTCAAAGTAGGGGACAACCAGAATGCTTCGTTCTGTGTAGGCTTTAAACGGCTGACGGCTATCAATCATCTGTTTGATGATGGTATCCGGTACTGCCTCGCCAGCGGCGTTTTTCGCATACTGTTTTAACCAGTCGGCATCGGTCAGCAAACTGTCACAGAACATCGACTGAGTTTCAGCATAAGCCATGGAGGTCGGGGCAAATTCCTGAGAAAAGCAGGGCGCGTTCATTTTCACATTGGCAAAATGGGCGGCGTGGCCGCCTTCGTGGAACAGGGTATTTATGCCGTCATAACCGCTACCGACCTGATCCGGTTTGGCGTTACTGGTAAAATTCACCTTTGCCGCAATCCAGTTCCCCTGATCGACAAAGGATGGAATTGGACCGTGGCAGAAGCCATTCTGGTATTTTCCTTTACGATCGAGCAGGTCAAGGGTTAACTCCGCACCGGAATAGTCAATATTCAGGCGACCAAATGATTCCACCCAACGACGAAGTGACTGAGAAAAGGGGACATAAGGGTCCAATTGCCGCATGACATCGCCGGCAAAAGAAAACGGGAAATTATATGCCTGCAATGCCTGTTCGCCTTTCTCTTTAGCAAGGTTATCCAGACTGTTCTGGTGGCTTTGTCGGGTACGCTGTTCAAAATCATCCAGAATGGTAAACAACTGCTCGGAAGTCATCTGCTCAGTTTTTACCACAGAGTAATCAAAGAAAGAATCAAAGCCGAGAGAGCGGGCAAATTGATTTCTCAGTTTCACCAGATCCAGCAATCCGTTATGTAGTAGCCACTGTTCCAGATCCATTAGCGCCTGATGCGCAGACTGACGGACTGACTCATTGTTATTCGTACGGATCACGGAACTGAGTACAGGCAATGACCCTTCAACCTCATTGCCCTTTTCATCGTGATAAGTCATGACATGTTGCTGTTTTTTCTCAAACAGGTCTGCTTCAAAATTGATGAGTTTTTCTTTCAGTTGATTGCCTTCCGGCGTTTCGATAGCGTGCGCCTGAAACGTCGCCAGCCAGCCCTGCAACCCGATTAGTGTTGATTCTCGTTCCTGCGGGTCAGGCAGCTTTTCCGCTTCAGTAATCGCTTGTTTTATGTCAGCAATTTTCTGTGGGTTACTGAGATAATTGGTCCATTCGGTCTGTGCTTGGGCGGATTGGTCGTGGGCATCACTGGTCCCCATATAGGTTGACCAGAACAGGTCCTCTTTCTTGCGATGAATTGCGAGGTAGCTGTGGTTTAAAGTATTGAGAGTTTCGGTAGGAGTCATTGGTGCCTGCTTATCATTAAACTGTTTGATAACAAATCTATTCCCCCACACTACACTAATCTTACCAAGGGGTTAAGGAAAGATTTTCCCGAGAGTCACTGGGAAATGATTGAGATATGACCTAAATTCGATGTGCAAACCCTTTCCTATTCTGCATATGATGCTTTAACACTCGGTTTATCATCACGACATTTGCGAGAAGAAACACCCAAGGTGAATCACTTTGGGCGTTTCCATATGGTGTTCTCTGAAAGAAAATGGATGCTATAAAAAATCATGGATTTTTAAACAAAACGACACATAACAACGCCATCTTAAAAAATTGATAAATATAGATGCCTCTTATACTATCGGTAGCCTAAACCTGCGTAAAAGGAATGCTTACTGTGTGGTCTTCTTTATTAAGATTTCACCGCCTCTGGATGAGTTTATTATTGCTTTCCAGTACTCTTCAGGCCGCTGATTTTTATGTCTCTGATATCAGCGAAACCACCCAAGATGACGCACCGGCCTTAGTGATTCGTTTTACCAGTCCTGTCGATCCGCAAACTGACCTCAGCAAATCAGTTGCGGTCACACCAAACCCTACGACCGGCAATATCTGGATCCCGCAAAATAATGGCCGCCAATGGGTGCTCCCATTTGTCGAGCCCAGCACAGAGTACACCATCAAAGTCGATCATCAGCTTAAATCGGTTGGTGGCGTCACCGTCTCTGAGAAAGACAGCGAAGGTCAGGTGCATCACTTTGAGCGAACCGTCACAACCCGTAAAATTGTCCCTGGAGCCAATTTCTCAGACAAAGGGTCTTTCTTGGTCGGTAATATTCAAAATGGTATTCCTGTTACCGTCATTAATCAGCAATCGCTGGACTTAGATGTCTTTCGTGTTCGTGATGAGGCTTTAGACCGCTTTATTCACGAGACATCCTTTCAAGGCATGAATAATTATTATCGGCTCCAGCGATTAAAAAAATATGCCGATTTAGTCCACACAGCGCGCTATGAAAATGATGCAAAACCCAATCAGCGTAAGACCTACAATTTAAATTTAGACCCGGTCTTAGACAAGAATTCTCCGGGGATTTATATCGCGGTCATCCGTAAAGCCGGTGACTATGCCTATGCCTATGACACGGCAGTGTTCACGATTACTGACATCGGCCTGCATGTCAGAAAGTACCAAGATTCTTTAGTGGTTTACAGCCATTCCATTGCGACTGCAAAGCCGATAGGCAATGTTGATTTGCGTTTTTTGTGGCCAAAGACCAACAAACAAGCCGCGCACGACCAAACGGGCAAAACGGCCCTTGACGGCAGCTATCAGTTGGCGACCAATGATCTGCCCAAAGTGGTGGTTGCGCGTCATGGCGACAGTATTTCCTTTCTCAAATTAGACCAAGGTGAGTTGGATCTCTCTGCCTACCCCAATGTGCCGAGCCTGCATCGTCAGTATCAGATGTTTATGTATGGGCCTCGTGATTTGTATCGCCCCGGTGAAGCCGTCTCGATCAATCTACTCCTACGCGACTTTGACGGTCAGAAAGTCGCCGGATTGCCACTCACAGCCAAGCTTTATGATGCCCGTGGTGAGCGTAAGAAACAGTTCACCTGGCAACCGGCAAGCACCAATCTATATCAAACTGGCTTCCAGTTAGACGACAATGCTCCCACAGGGAAGTGGCGTCTTGAAGTCAGCATTAACGATGACTATGTCAATACCTATTGGTTCCAAGTCGAAGAGTTTTTACCGGAAACACTGACGCTTTCCTTTTACGATGGGGTACCGAATCAAACGCACTATGCGCCCGTCAGCGGCAGTTTTGAGGTGCCGATACAAGCTGATTATCTCTATGGTGCGCCCGCAGCAGGTAATCATGCCGATGCCGTGATTACGGTTTCGCCTGCCACGTCACCATTTCCGGCACTCAAGGATTTTTACTTTGGTCATGCCAAAGAAAAAATCAGTCATCGAACCTTGAAAACGCCGGCAATACAGTTGGATCAAGCCGGAAAGGGCGCCATCTCGGTGCCTGCGAACTGGTCCAAAATTGCAGTGCCATTACGATACCTTATCAGTGCCAGTGTTTACGAAAGTGGCGGCCGTCCGGTGACCCGCAATCAACAGGTTATCCAGTTGCCGGACTACGATAAACTGGTTGGGGTTCAACCGTTATTTAAAGGCCGGCCTGCATCCGATGACACGGTGCAATTCAAGCTGTTAAGTGTCAATCAACAGGGAAAACCCGTTTCCGACCAACTCAATGTTCGTATGTCTCGCAAGTATCGAGAGTACTTCTGGGAGTATAACGAGTCCCGCGGCTGGTACTGGAATTATAAAAGCCATATTTATGCCGTCGGCAGCGAAAAGGTTGATGTGAAGGGGGATTCGGTCACGGTCGATTTTCCTGTGCAATGGGGGACTTATATTTTAGAAGTTACCTCTGCCTCGGGGGCGAAGACGACGTTTGAGTTTGAGACCGAGTGGAGTTGGGGCAACCAAAACAGCAGCAATTTAAAACCTGATATGCTGCAAATGGCCTTAGACAAAGATCGCTATGCGCCGGGCGACAACGCAAAACTTCGTTTGACGAGCCCCATTGCCGGCGATGGCATTATCAATGTGGAATCGACCAATGGCGTGCAATACAGCCTGCATCAACCGATCCAGAAAGGCGACAATGACGTCAGTATTGATATTCAAAGAGATTGGAACCGACACGATTTGTATGTCACGGCAATGGTATTAACCCCAGCCGACCAAGTGACGGAAATTGCGCCGAAACGTGCATTGGGCATCACACATCTATCGATAGTCCGTCCGGATGCCATTGCGACCGTTGAACTGACCACAAAGGATAAAACGCAACCCAACAAAGCGGTTAATGCACATATCCATGTCACGAATTTATCCAAACTCGGGGATCAACAACTGTATGCAACTGTCGCCCTTGTTGATCAAGGCGTATTGAATATTACGCGTTATCAACCTCCTCGACCTGAGCAGTATTTCTATGCACCGCGCCGATTCGAATCAGAATATTTCGATATATACGGCAAGATCATCAATAATTTAGGGTATGACATGATCCGCCAGAAATTCGGGGGAGATGCTTTTGATGAGTCGGATGCAGCACTCAGCCGGGGCGGCAAAAAACCGAAATCCGATGTGCAAATTGTGTCGTTCTTGAGTGAGCCGGTCGCTTTGGCGAATGGCGAAGCCGATGTCAGCTTTGAATTGCCAAGTTTCAATGGCAAATTGGAATGGATGGTTGTGGTTTATGGCGACCACAGTTACGGCAGTGCCCACCAAGAGATGATTGTTGCGGATAAGCTTGTCTCTCAAATGGCCATGCCTCGCTTCCTTGCGATGGGCGATCACAGCCAAGTGAGTATTGATCTGCATAATCTTTCCGATACTGACCAAACGCTTGAGGTCAGTGTAGACGTCGCGGGTGCTGTCACGAGTGAAGGTTTGCAGCAGACGCTCGTACTTGCCGATAAAGAAAAAACGGTCCTCACGATTCCAGTCGCAGGGGCAGACATTGAAGGTCAAGGTGTCATTCAACTGAATGTCAGCAATGGTGATGACATCCATATCACACGAACATGGCGACTGGGTGTCCGGAGCCCTTATCCTTGGGCAACCCATCAATTACGGGCAACCATTGAGCCCGGTACACAGTGGCAGCCGGATGTTGATCTCAGTGAATTGCGAGACAGTAGTGTTCAAGCCATGCTGACGATTTCTAATCGTCCTGCGATCAATTTCACAAGCCAATTCGAAAACCTATTGCAATACCCCTATGGTTGTTTAGAGCAAACGATCAGCTCGACCTATCCTTGGCTATTACTCGACGAAGCGATGGTCAAAAAGCTCGATTTGAATCACAGTATTGAACAACAGTTTAATCAGCCGTTTAACGAAGCGTTTCGTCAGGAACAAATTCAGAAAGGGATTGAAAAGCTCAAGGCGAAACAGCTCAGTCAGGGTGGTTTTGGCTATTGGAATGCCAGTAGCTGGGAGTCTCGCTGGGGAACGGTTTACGCGACGGAGTTGTTAATCGATGCACGGAAACAAGGTATTGTTATCGATGATGATATGCTAAAGCGCGCGATCAAACGGTTAACCTTCTTTGTTAACAATGACCCTAACAGCGAGATGTGGAGCGAAAGCCCGGGCTACTACCAGTTCTCTTATCGCGCTTACGCCGCCTTTGTCTTAGCAAAAGCTGATGCGATTAGCTTAGGTTTCGTGCGTCGGCTCTACAGTCAGGTGATGACCAATCACGAAGGCGGAGAGGATGCCCAACCAATCAAGCTCGATCAATCGGGTCTTGCCTGGATGCACTTAGCGGGTGCATTGCAGCAATTAAATGACACCGGCAGAGCCCAAAAAGCACTTGAACTGGCCCTCAAGACTGACCGTAAACCTGATGCTTATTACCGGGATTATGGCTCGATTGTGCGCGATCAAGCGTTAAGTCTTGCCGTTGCCTTGGAACTCGGGCTAGATGACGGCTCGCTAGCGGATAAAATGATCAATGGCATGCAAAACAAGCGTTGGTTCAGTACCCAAGAGCGGATTGCTCTGTTAAAAGTCGCGCGTCAATATGCGAACCAAAACAGTCGATGGGATGCCACTATCCAGTTACCATCGAGTGAACAGTCGCTGGTGAGAACACAGGCGTTCAATGCGGTGTTTGATGCCGACAAGTTGCGTCAGCTCAAAGGGATTACCGCACCTAACCAGAAGTTATATGCCAGCCTGCAATATCAAGGGGCGCCGAGAGACATTCCGCAACCGTATAGCGAAGGGTTACGCATTCGCCGGCAGTATTATGACCTCGCAGGGCAACCCACCACACCGACCACGCTCACCAGTGGCGATCTGGTCATTGTGGCATTAAGTCTTGCGACTGTTGATGATGACTTACGCATCCCGGATGCGTTAGTGGTTGACCTTTTGCCGGCCGGTTTGGCGTTAGAAAACCCAAACCTAAGCAATGCCAGTGTCGATCTGGATAGCATTATGATTGACGAGAAACCACTGGGTCGCTATTTCCGTGAAAATAACGTGTTGTATCAGGAATATCGAGATGATCGCTTTGTGGCCTCTGTCAGCCTGAACAACCGTTCTGTGACGACGCTCTATTATCTGGCGCGCGCGGTCACGCCGGGGACTTACCAAGTCGCACCGCCATTTGTAGAAGATATGTATCGTCCTCATTATCGCGCTGTTGGTTCATCGATCAAGACGCTACAAATACAGCCTCGCTAATGGCTGTCTTGAATAAACAACCCCGGTTATGGGCTGCGTTGCCCATCGCCGGGATATTGTTATTTTTGTCTTTCTTATTATACGACTGGATCGTACCGGTCGATTTAGCATCCCGCTCTCTGAGTCAAACCGTTCTCGCTGAGGATGGTTCTGTTTTACGGAACTTTGCCGATGAAAACGGCGTCTGGCGCTTTCCTGTGACTTTAGACGACGTCTCGCCCAACTATCTCACCGCGCTGATCACCTACGAAGACCAATATTTTTACGACCATCCGGGGATCAATGTCTTTGCGCTCATGCGTGCCGCGTGGCAATGGATAAGCACAGGACACATCGTGTCCGGTGGTTCAACGTTAACTATGCAAGTGGCTCGCATCCGTTATCCTGAGCCCAGAACGGTATGGGGAAAATTCAAGGAAATCATCCGCGCGCTGCAATTAGAATGGCATTTTAGTAAAGCCGACATCCTTACTTATTATCTGAACCATGCCCCTTTTGGTGGCACTTATGAAGGCGTTCAAGCCGCCTCATTAGGTTATTTCGGTCATTCGGTGCAGCAACTGACGGACGCTCAAGCGGCCTTATTGGCGGTTCTGCCACAAGCCCCCAGTGATTACCGCCCGGACAGACATCGCGAACGCGCCCGACAAGCCCGGGACAAATTGATGCACCGTTTGGTCACGCAACACGCATGGTCGCAAGAAAGGTTAGACGATGCGTTAATCGAAGGCATTACGAACGCGACCAAAGCGGGCTATCAATCTGCGCCTTTACTTGCCCGCAGACTTGTCACACACAGCCAAGCGCCTCAGATTCAAACCTTTATTCATGCGCAGTGGCAGAGTCAGGTCAGTAACCTGCTCAGAAATTATGTTCATGGCATTGGACAGAATGTTTCCGCAGCGGCCTTGGTGGTCGAAAATGAGACGGGTCAGGTCAAAGTCTACGCCGGATCAGCCGACTTCAACGACAGCAGCCGTTTTGCTTATGTGGATATGGTCCGGGCAACTCGCTCCCCGGGCTCAACCCTCAAACCTTTTGTTTACGGCATGGCATTGGATGAAGGGCTGATACACAGTGAAAGCTTATTGATGGATGTGCCCCTCAAATTTGGAGACTATCAACCCGACAACTTCAACAGTGGCTTCAGCGGCCCGGTGTCGGTCTCAGAGGCCTTGCAGAAAAGCCTGAATGTTCCGGCCGTTCAGGTGCTAGAGCAGTTAAAGCCGATTTATTTTTTCTTAAAGATGAAAAAAGCAGGGATAGGATTAAAACTACCGACGGGGGCGCAGCCTAATCTGGCCATTGCGCTCGGCGGGGTGGGGGCCGATTTAGAAGACTTAGTTTACGCATACACCAGTTTGGGTCATCAAGGACAAGCGCAGCATCTTCGCTTTAGCACGGCAGACAAACAAGCCCAGCAACCACTTTTAAGCGACGGTGCCGCTTGGGTGATCCGAAAAATACTGTTAGATAACCCGAACGCAGTGGCAGGTTTGGCGGTGAAGACCGGTACCAGCTATGGCTTCCGGGATGCCTGGGCTATTGGTGTTAGCCAGCATTACACCATCGGGGTCTGGATTGGCCGACCCGATGGCGTTCCGATGCCCGGCCATTACGGGCAAGTCACCGCGGTACCGTTAATCAACAGTATTTATCAACGACTCAATGATCAACGCCCGGATCCTTTGATGCCTGACAGCGTCTCTCAAGTCAATATCTGCTGGCCACAGGGAGATATGGTTCAGTCAGACTGCGAGGAGCGCCATCGCGCTTATATTGTTGACGGCACCATTCCGAAGACTTGGTACAATATCGCTGAGCGGCAACAACCATTCAATCAATCCGAATTTCATTTCTGGCAAGCGAATGACTCCAAGTTACGCGTCAATATTCGCTGTCAGATTAAAGCACAGCGTCACAAGGTGACGGTTTGGCCCGCACCGCTGGACAATTGGCTCAAGCCCGAACAACGCAGAGCTGCCCGCATTCCGGGCTGGGACCCGAGATGCCAATCGACAGGCAATATTATTCGCCAATCTGCCGTGCATATCCATGGGCTGGCGAATCACGATGCGTTCCAGTTACCGAAACAACAAAGCCAAACCATCACAATCTCCGCTGAGGGTGGCGAAGCCCCTTATTACTGGCTTTTAAACGGTGTTTTATTATCGAATCAGCAAAGCAAGATCACATTGAAAGATTTAAACACCGGTCATTATCAACTCACGTTAATCGATCAGGCCGGCTCAAGAGACCAAGTTGAGTTTTCGGTGCTGCGCTATTCGTCCGAGTGAATACCAGTCTTTACTCGATGGCGCTTCACGATAACCAACCGACAACGTCTGATAATGCCAGATATTTCAGCCATAGATATTTGACGGGAATGGTGCGGGAGAAGACTCGATATTTTTTAATTGAGTATGAAAAAAATCATACTTTTGGAACGAAAAACAGTAAATTAATAGTGTATGAATCAACTCAGCGCTTCAATAAGTGAACCTCAGGAATACACCCGATATGAACCAAGAACAACCCAATAATCCGTTGCACGGTCTGACTTTAGAAAAGATCCTAGTGCGCTTACAAGCGCACTATGGTTGGGAAGGATTAGATGCAAAAATCCAAATTAACTGTTTCTACAACAACCCATCAATCAAGTCGTCATTGAAATTTTTGCGTAGAACGCAGTGGGCAAGAGAAAAGGTTGAAGCTTTGTATGTCGAGACCTTTTGCCAATAAGAAAACGTTCTGTGCGAGTGATTCAATCTTTCATCTAAATATGCAGTGAATTTTTAACAGACGGAGGCGCCAGTTAATGGAATTACATCCAATCTTACTATTCGTAGTTGCATGTCTATCCATCAATTTAATCCCGTGACCGGATGTCTTTAAGCAAGGTATCATTGTCAGTGTGCTCAATCCGAAAGTGGCGTTATTCTTCTTGTCTTTTCTGCCGCAGTTTATTGATACCTCGGCAAACTCAGTTAATATGCAATTATTCATCTTGGGATTGTGTTTTAGTGGATTGGCGACATTGTGCAATATGATTTATGCGTTCGTCGGTAGTTGGTTACTGAAAAGTGCCAAAGCCAATCGTTATTCACGGATCATTGAGGGATTTTCCGGTGCTTTGCTGATTGGCTTGGCAGGAAAAATCGTATTCAGTAAACAGTAATGTTGGGCGGGTAAGCAGCATGAAACGATGGAGTCAGAATGAATTTTAGTGCGATCAATTTTAAAGATAAATTCTCAAAATTTTCAGAACACTGGTCTCCGCGTGTTGTGGCGGAAATGAACGATTATCAATTTAAGTTAGTCAAGGTTGAAGGCGAGTTTGTTTGGCATGATCATCCGGATACCGATGAAGTCTTCATCGTGTTGGACGGTATCCTCAATATCGAATTCCGGGAGGGGGTCGTCACCTTAAATTCAGGAGAAATGTTTGTTATTCCGAAAGGTGTTGAGCATCGGCCTGTTGCCAAAAGTGAATGCAAGATCATGATTGTTGAGCCTAAAGGCGTGGTTAATACCGGCGATTCAGCGAGTGAATTGACGGCTGACAATGATGTTTGGGTGTGATTTATATGAATGAGTCAATAATTGAGTATCTCATATTGGCTAGGTTGATGTTGAAGGAGAGGTGATGACAAAGATAGGATTCTTTATCCGTTTTACGGCCGCCTATATCGTGGTTATGGCTATCGCGGGTGTGGCAGCGGGATTTCTGGGAATGGAAAACGCAAGCAGTTTGAATACACCGATATTATTCGGTATCTCATATTGGATTTTCTACACCTATACAAATAAAAATGAACGACTCATCGAAAGTCGTGAGAAGTGGCATTTAATTTTGCTGGCGCTGCTTGGCGATGTGATTACGACGATCTTATTAGGTATTCCAACCATGTTGGTCAGTCATATTCCCCTTAACTTTTTATTGATTGGTTTTCTCATCACCATACCACTGCATTTTTTGCTTTTCCTCGCAGTCAATTTCGGTGTCAAAAAGTTGATAACTAAACAGCGTCCTGAGTTGGTCAATCATGAACAAGCGTCATGATAGTTCACTGTACTGATGAACTGTATTGACGTTAGTTGAGGACATGATGGGTATCAAGATCAGGAATAGAAACGGGATGGTGGATATTCTGATGGCATTGGACAGGGTTGATGAATCATGATGATGTATCGGAGCGGTTTCGAGCGCCTGATTTGACCATCAACTGAATCGGTCGCAATAAACACAAGGAAATCTAGTGACAAAATTTGCAGTGTTATCTGATATTCATAGCAATGTTTTTGCCCTTGACGCGGTGGTTAATCATGCCAAATCACAGGGCGTGACCCAGTTTATTAATCTTGGGGATATTTTGTATGGGCCGATTGCGCCCAAAGAGACTTATCAATATTTATTCACGTTGAATGCGATAACCATATCGGGGAATCAGGATCGGCAGATCTATCAGGCCACTCCAGAAGAAATTGAATCAAATCCCACCATGGCATTCATACTCGATGAGTTGGGTCAAGCCCCGCTGGAATGGATGAAACAGTTACCATTTGATTTACAGATCACCAATGACATTTATGCGTGTCATGGGACGCCAACGAGCGATCTGGTTTATTTATTAGACAATATTGAATCAGGGAAACCTGAAGTCCGGGCGGATCAGGAAATCATAGCATTATTGGGGGGCATCTCATCCCCAATGATTCTTTGTGGTCATACCCATATGCCAAGATGTGTTGAACTATCGACCGGTCAAATGGTGATTAATCCCGGTAGCGTCGGATTGCAAGCGTATCGCGATGAAGAACCTGTGATACATGCCATGCAAAACTATTCGTCTCAAGCATCCTATGTCACCTTGTCCAAACATATTGGCGGTGAGAGACATGTTGGAGATAAATGGGATATAGCGTTTCATCGGGTCAGTTACGATGTGTCGCAAGCTATCGATGCGGCTCAGCAACGGGGCCGCACAGACTGGGTTCAATGTTTACGCACCGGACGATGCTGATCATTGGTGTTTTCAGGAGAGAATATGGATGTTTTACTGTATAGCGCGAAGGGTTCCAATTGTTCGGAAAGAGTGCAGTGGGTACTTAACTTTAAGCGGATTCCTTATCAAAGGATTGAAGTGAGTTCACAAGAGTTGGGATCGAGTTATCTCACCGTGAATCCGTTTGGTTATGTGCCGTCACTATCGGTCGATGGCTTGGTGTTTTCTGAGTCAATGGCGATTGTCGAGTATCTTGAAGAGCGGTTTACCGATATTCCTTTACTCGGTAACAATCTCAATGAAAAGACGCATATCCGTCGGGTTTGTGAATACGTGAATGGCAGTATTCATTCACCTCAAAACAAAACGGTACTTAAATTTTTTCGCCCTGATCTTGATGACAGCTCGAAACGACAATTGCGGGGAGAGTGGATTACGCATTGCCTCGATAAATTAAGTGCGTCGATTTGTCACGACTCGGGGTATGTCATTGGTCACAATTTCAGCCTTGCGGATATCTTTGTTGCGTCAATCTATAAAAAAGCACGACAACATGGCGCTGCTGGTCATGAATTTTATCATCAGCATCTCATGTTTATTCGTAACAATGAGCAGGTCGCGAGGGCTGAGCCACCAGAAGATAAGCCACACGAATGACGCTATCGGGTTGTGAGCGGTGCTGATGACAACCGATGTGGACGGGAACAGGTCGTGGGTGGAACAAATCATGGGATGGCATCAATAAAGGGAGACTCACAACGTCTCCCTTTATTATTATGGTGCATGAACCCTCAATTAAATCTTGAAGCGGGCAACCAACTGATTCAGTTGTTCCGCCAGCCGTGCAATTTCGCCACTGGACTGACGGGTTTCATCTGAGGCAACGGCATTTTCTTCCGCGATTTGACGGACATTAACGATGTTTTCGTTGATACTTTCAGCAACAGTGCTCTGTTGCTCAGAAGCGCTGGCAATTTGCATATTCATGTCATTGATGACACTGATGGCGTGAATAATTGCTTGCAACGTCTCATTGGTTTCATCGGCCTGTTTAACACAATCGGTTGCTTGTTTTTTTCCTTGATTCATGGCAGCGACGGTACTCTGCGTGCCTTGTTGGAGCTGTTCAATAATATTCTGGATCTCTTGGGTGGAATCCTGTGTTCTGGATGCCAGCGAGCGAACTTCGTCGGCAACGACCGCAAATCCCCGGCCTTGCTCTCCGGCCCGTGCCGCTTCGATTGCTGCGTTCAGGGCGAGAAGGTTGGTCTGTTCGGCAATCCCTCTGATGACGTCCAGAATGGTACTGATATTGTGGACTTCCTGCTCTACTTCGCTGAGTCTTTCCGAAGATTGGGTGACACTTTCCGAGAGTGAGTGGATTGCCGTGATGGTTCGTTGTACAACCCCGGCGCCTGATTCAGCTTCCTGATTGGCTTGATCTGCCGCACCGGCCGCCTGAGATGCACTGTTGGCAACATCATGCACGGTCACGGTCATCTCATTCATGGCCGTCGCAACCATCTCCGTTTCTGATTCTTGCCTGATGATACTCTGACTACTTTGTTCGGTGACGGTTGCCAACTCAGTCGATGCTGAGGCAAGTTCGGTACTGGCTCCGGAAATGGTGGTGATCATCTGTTTCAGATTGACAGCCGTATTTTGAATGGCAGCAAGCAGTAACCCGGTTTCGTCTTTACTGGTTTTTCCGACATTAACGGTTAGATCACCATCTGCCAGTTGGTTGGCCGCCTTCACCGCTTTCTGAACCGGTTTGGTAATGACGATGGTCAGTAAGTAGGATGCTACAATCCCTAATAAAATGGCCAGCACGGACAGCAGTATGGTGACTTCGATACTTCTGGTGGTACTGTCTTTTAACTGAGGACCAAGCGTATCCTGCTCTTGCATCACTGACTGTGTGACTTTCTCAACATCAGCCGCGATCTGAGGACCGAGTTCATCCAGTGTATGGTTAATCATCCCATTCGCTTGTGAAATCAGACTGTTAATATCACGCATATCTTTCAGATAGTCTTGATGTGCTTTCAGAAACGTGTTCAATAGTTTTTGCTGCGGTGTTCCTTGCAGATCCTGTTTCAGGACCGACAATTCATCTTGTAGCCCTGCATCCATATTGGTGATCGCGATGGTGAAATCTTCCTCTTGACTGCTCTGCAGAAATTTTACGACGAACAGGCGTCCAACGAGCATTGCTCGCTGTGCCTGGCTGGCATTGTAGGTGAGTGTTGCATTGCCTTCTTGATAGGCTGATTGGATAATTTGAGCAATGGATTCGCGCATTTCTTGACCATAGATACCAAGTTGTTTTTCAAGCGCATTGCGTTGTCTGACTAATTCAACGACTTGATTAAAGGTCGTATTGTAAGTGTTAATTGACTGGTCCACTTGCTCAATCAGGTCTTTTCTTTCTGGCGAGTGAACCGATTGTTTTGCCTCATTCAAGAAACCCTTCATTTTGGCAAGATATTTTTGATAGCTGGTGATGTCGTCAGTGTCTCTGGTAATTAGAAAATCTTTGACATTCATGCGAACCATTAGCATGTTCGTTTGTAATCGACCTGAAAGATTGGTCTCTCGGGCTAAATCTCTATACTTGCTGATCCCATCACTGACTGACTGTAATGAGTAGATGCTCGCACCCAAAACAATTGATAATAAAATCAGTACAGTAGCGAATCCCGCCCCAATTTTTAAACCCAGCCTTAAGTTCCTAAACATATTTTCACCTGTTCATCTGTTTGGATAATTATTTTTGACGTTGTTTTTGGCAATAAAATACGTGCCAGAGGAGCGACAAAACACAGAGCATATGATATCAGAGTACTGTGCAAATTATAGACTATAGATGACTCGTCAGAGTAGTGAAGTGCATTGAACTGAGGATCTTTGGGAGAGCGTTTATGAATGTCGAGGCGGGGATATTTGAGCATAAGATATAATGATAATGGATTGAAATTATGACGTTTTTCGTTGATGATGTGGGGTTCATCATATCTATGACATGATTCCAAGAATAGCCTGATGGTATGATGTTCACTATTGATTTAAATAATAATATTACTTAAAGCACAACAAGTTACGGAACGATTCATCATGACAATTCATCGAGTGAAAAAAGGAATGCGTCGGTTGTTGACCGGTTTGGTCATTGGTACAGCCGCTTTCTCTGCTACAACGACATTCGCAACCGCATCCACGATTGAGGGGATTTTAAAATCAGGTGAGCTGAAATTTTGTTTTGAAGCTGGGTATGTACCTTTTGAGATGACCAGTAAAGATGGGCGGTTCATCGGGTTTGATATTGATATTGCGAAGCATATGGCCCATTCGATCGATGTTAAATTTGTGCCGGTCAATACCGCGTGGGATGGGATTATTCCGGCATTACAGACGGGTAAGTGTGATTTTATCGGAGGGATGACGGTGACGCCGAAACGCAATCTGAAAGTGTCCTTTGCCGATGCTTATATGCAGATTGGTCAGACGGTTTTACTGTCACCGACGCTGGTAGGAAAGATTCATAGTTATCGTGATTTGAATGATGCCAAATATACCGTTACAACCCAGATGGGAACGACGGGAGCACAGGCGGCGAAGAAATATTTGTCAAAAGCAAACGTTGATCTCTACGATACCTCTGCCGATGCAGTGTTGCAGGTTGCCAATGGCCGGGCCGATGCTTTTGTCTACGATTTACCTTACAACGCTATGTATGCAGCGCAGCATCCCAAGCAGGTAGTTCATCTTGATGACGCATTCACTTTCGAACCGCTGGGCTGGGCTGTGCGTCAGGGAGACACTGAATTTGTTAATTTCCTGAATAACTATTTAAAACAGATTCATGGTGATGGGACTTATGAGCGGATTTACACCAAATGGTTTCAATCAGACAGATGGATCAAACGTGTCCAGTGATTGAATGCTGCCAGTGGATGCTACTGAAAAAAACACCGATTGCTTCGGTGTTTTTTTATGGATAAATTTTGAGACTGGCCGCAGTGCCGGGACTCCTATATTGAATCAGCAGTTGGGAATCAGCAGTTGGCTTTTTCATGTTCAAGCAGCCAGCGTTTGCGTTCCAGCCCTCCGGCATAACCGACCAGTTTGCCGTTCTTGCCGATGACCCGATGACACGGGATGATGATGGCGATGCGGTTATGCCCGTTGGCTGAAGCAACTGCCCGGACTGCGGTGGGTTTATGGATGGCTTCTGCCTGTTGTTGGTAAGATGCTGTCGAGCCATATTCTATCTGCTGTAAAGCTTGCCAGACCTCTTTTTGGAAGGGGGTTCCCGGTGAGTGAATGCTCACGTCAAACTGTTTGCGTGTCCCGGCGAAGTATTCGCCAATCTCTTGTTTGGCCTGGCGAATGTGGTCATTTTCCCCATTGATAATGGTGGCTTTCAGCAAGCGTTGTAAATCCCGGAATTCGGTTTCCAGCATTCGTCGTTCGACAAACTCCAGTAAACAGATGCCTTCATCGGTTGCACAGACGAACATCGGGCCCAATGGCGTGGTAAAGCGATTGATCAAGATAACTTGACTGTCGGTACTTTGGTTTGGTGATTTTCCCATAACTTTCTTAAACGTATATCCGAATCCACTCAAGGATTCATATCCCATATCGTAGGCTGTGTCCATGAGTTTCTTTCCTTCTTTAAGTTCGACCAGCGCATGATTGATTCGATACATTCGCTGAAAGGTGTGAAAGGTAATGCCATAGTGTTTTTTAAACCAGCGGCGTACCATTTCCGGTTGTATCTGGTGTTGTCTCAACCGACTGTCAGAGATTTTTTCTTTCGGGTGTCGGCGTACCAATTCTATAGCCTGTGCAACAGGCGAGGGCGCTTCACTGGCGTTTTCAGTCGGTTTACAAATCTTGCAGGGACGAAACCCCGCATCCAGTGCTGCTTTTAATGTGGGATAAAAATCAACGTTTTCTTGTTTCGGCTTTCGGGCCCGGCATGTGGCAATGCAGAAGATGGATGTGGTTTTGACACCGGCATAGAAAATCCCGACGTAACGCGGATCTTTTTCCACAAGCGCTTGATAATAACGATTGATCTGTTGCGGATTGGTAATTGGCTGTCCATGTTTCTGCATTGGAAACGTTCTTTTGTCGGATTGAATAGCAAAACGATACATGTAAAAAAAGTCGGGTGGCAACCAATAAATTGACAACTATGTTTTCGACTGTCTCTGGTTTTTCGACCATCCCCGACCCATGTTCGAATACCTGTCTATAAGATCTGACGAAACGTCAGACTGATCCGTTGCCCGGTAACCTTTTTGCTTTTGTTGATTCCATGTCGCCAGTAATGCTGAATCGGACCTTCCATAACCAGCAATGAACCATCGGTGGGGGTGATGGTGAATCGGTGCTCACCGTTCCGGTGTCTGAATTGCAAGGGCCTGGCTATACCAAAGGTGAGCATCGCGACGACAGGGTTTTTTCCTAATTCGGGTTCATTATCAGCATGCATCCCCATATTGTGTTGTCCGTGTTGATACCAGTTGCCCAGCACGGAGTTAAATGCATGCCCTGAAGCCTCTTCAACAATCGCCTTGAGTTGGTTGAGTAACGGTGGCCATGGGGTTGGCGCCAAGCGAACCTGAGAATACGTATAGGCTTTATCACCGTACCAACACTGAAGTCTGGGCGTTTGATAATGACGGCCAAACAAATAGACATCACCCTGATACCAGTGCAGTGAATTTTTCAATGTGTGTGACAGTGTATCGGTCTCTGTGAGAAGCCGATCAATATAGCGCAGCCTGCCATCCGGCAACTTAATGATTTCAGGATTCCGGTTGGAAGCGATCATGGCGGATAAA